>CABJAP010000007.1 GCA_902363595.1 Clostridia bacterium
AATTTAAATGGTTTCATGGGGTTGCGAGAGGACTTTTGCATAGCATGGTGGACTGATTTTTTAATCCGCTATGCGCGAAATGATTGGTGGGGGCTTGGTTTCGACTTTTTCAGTGGCCTCGCCAGCAGCCTTCTCCACGATAATTTTAGGCCTTTTTCGCTGCCAATCTGCCTAAAAACAGCAGGAAATTATCGCTTTTCTAGCTATTTTTCTTTTCCCACGATGAAAATTCATCGCAAACCTAGACCAAAACAAGCTCGAGCGATTATTTTGCTTTTCACCCTTTATTAGCCCGGGCCCGAAGGGCCCGCTCTGAAACAGCCTTGACAAACTCAACGCGTATGAAAATGCTTCGTATTTCCAATAGTTTACAAAATGAGTCGAAAGAGGTACCGCTCCCCTCACCCAGATATTACCGCTATCCATAGACCAGTCCCCGTGCTATAATAAAAACCGTAAGAAGGATTTGATGAAGGTCCATCCTTTTTTTAATATTAACAGCAGATAAGGCGCCCGCAGCGGTGCCTTTTTGCTTTAAAGCCAACCGTTTTTTCTATTCAATTTGACACTTTTCTATTGACTTTCAAAACCCTCCATAGTAAAATAATTCTTGACAGTTTGGGGGATTAGCGCAGCTGGGAGCGCGTTTGACTGGCAGTCAAGAGGTCACGGGTTCGAGCCCCGTATTCTCCACCAAGAAAAAAAAGAATGTTCAAAAACGAACATTCTTTTTTTATGAACCTGCTGCAGGAAAATCGATTTGCCTCATACAGCCCCCTGGCAGGCCAGGACACTATTTGTCCGAAAGAGTTTTCGGACAACCTCCTGATCATATCGCTCTATTTATCGGCCCAGGGGAATACCTGCCCGCATTTGGCGCAGGAATCCGGCCGTTCAAATTTTAGGTTTTTCGGGGTCAGATACACCATGCCATAATAGTGCCATTGCTTGATCAGATTGCCGCACTGGGGGCAGGAATCCATCAGAGGCGCGCCGCATTCCTGACAGTGCTCATCTCCTTTGACTCTTCGATACGTGATATTCACGTGGCCGCTTTCGCATATTCTCGCATAGAAATTACTCATTACTTATCCTCCATCATGGATTCAACTTCGCTCATTCTTCCGCTGACCAGTTCTTCGGGAAGGCATACCTGCCCGCACTGGGGACACCTGCTGACTTTATGACGAAAGCTTTTTCCCAGATACGAAAACTGTACTTCCAGTTCCGCAAGCTCTACTTTACATTTATCACAAATCAGTCTCTGTTTTTCTTCCATTCCAGACAGCCTCCAATTCTATTTTCATTCTATGGGTATACAGGTTGTGGACTTCATAGCCCTGTTCCAAAGGCGTGTATTCCACCCAGCATGTGATATGCCCGATCTCCTTATATGCTTTGTAATGCCCTGTATTTGGGTCAAAGGTTCTCCTGCCTGTCGTTTGGGCGTTATCAATGACCGCGCATATATCCTCTTCAAGGATTTTTTGTTTGTTTACCTTTTCCCGGACTTCATCCTCCATGATGAGGGGATATTCATTTTCATATGATTCCATTTTCGGTTCTTCTTTCCAGATTTCTTCGAGTAGTCGCTTTTTTAAGGCGACACGGTTCATTCTCCTGCGGGTCAGGTCAGGCTGTGATCTTACTCCGTCAGGGTCAATACCAAAGAGGATATCCAGTATATGGACGGTCTTTTTTCCCCTGTCGCAGAAAATATCTTTACAATTTGAACAATACACAATATAAGGGGCCTCACTGAGTTCCATCCTCTGGCGGGCAACGTATTCTGCGAATTCAGGTGCGGCAACGCTTCCCATACCGCCAAACCCGCAGCAGCCGTGCTGGTCGCCCTTGGGCAGTTCACCGGCGCTGATGCCGGAAGCGGAAATAAGCGTTCGCACTGCCGATTGTACGTTCTCTTCATTGCGGGCAGAACACGGGTCAAAAATAGCATAGGAAGTCCCCTTGTCCTCTTTCGCGGCTTCATCAGGTTCAAATCCCCACTGCTCCAGTATTTCATACAAAGACACCGTCTCGATCTCCGGAAGATATTGCCGGATATGCTTTTGACAGGACATACAGGCCATGATTAACGTAGGTTTTCCCAGATCCATCCAGTCGCGTCTGAGGGCTTCAATTTCTTCCCCATGCTGCCGGCTGTTTCCATCCCAGTCCGCCGGCACGCTGCAGCACCTCAGCAGAATAGAAGTATCCGGCTGTTTGGAAAGCAGCCATTTATACGGTCTTAAAACATATTCCGGCTCCAATGCGCCCAGATTACATCCTGGGAAAAAGGCATAGTTGCCTTCCGTGCCCATGGTTTTTTTAAGCGCCGCGTACTCTCCGTTTGCAAAAGCCATATCGCGTATGAAATACTGCCTGTACGCTGCCGGCACTTTATCAGCATCATGCATTTTATGTCTTGCGTATTTCACCATGCCGCACAGGTCTATATGCTCGGGACAGCCTTCTGTCATCAGATCGCACCTGGTACAGGCCGCCACGTATTTTCGCGCCGGGGATTTATGAACAAGAGAGCCTGCGGGTTTGCAGGAGAGAAAAATCTCATCTCTCATTTTAACCGGCATTTTATCAAAGTATGCCACAAGGTCGCACTGAGCGGTGCAGGCGTCGCATTGGCAGCGTATGCAGCGCTTGGCTTCTGCGATACATTCCTCCTGATCCAGGATCTTTCCATCCTTTGGAATCACCGCCGGAGTATCGGTCAGCTTGTCTTGATCAGGCACACAGCCTGTCGGTTGGGCCTGCTTTGGATAATCCAGTTTTTTTGCTTTCAAAAACCCTTCTGCGGATGAAGCGATATTGATCCCGTCCGCCAGGGCATGCATCAGATCTTTGCCGCATACCTCACCGCCGATAAACACAGCCGTATCGCCCACCGTCATATAACCGCCGGGGCCGCCGGTTTCTGTCTTTTGGTTCGGCATCGGCAGGCCAAAGGTATTTCCGCCTTTTCCCGTTGCCACATAAATAACATCAAAGGTCTCTCCGCCGCCTGAAGCATCTGGGGATTCCGAGCCGCCGTTTTTACAAAGTTTATGGATATCATCGATTTGGGTATTGAGCCTGAGTTCATAGTTTTCATTTGCAAATTGCAGATCAAACTCAGCCATGTATACGGATTCCTCCATCAGTTCTTTGAGGTGTCCGCCAATCCTGTCTTCTTTTTCAAAAACGGTTACCGGATATTTTTTCGAAGCCATGCGGAAAGCAAAGCCCATACCGGAAAGCCCGGCGCCGATGACTGCGACACTTTTTTTCTTCGCCGGAAGATTATATTTATTCGATGTTTTACGCGTTGCGCTTGCAACCACCGATTTCTCCATGAGTCTTACCTGCACCGGTGCGTCTATGCTCTTGCGTATACATACATTTTCACAATACGCAGGGCAGATTTCTGATACAATACCCGGGAAAACGACTTGATCCCGAATTGATTTATAGGCTGCATTAAAACGCCCCGTTGCAATTTTATCCTGGACGGTAAGAATATCCAGTTTGAACGGACATGCATCGGCACACGCGGGAATATCCCGCTCTCTGCATGTCTCAAATTGTTTATAATAATTTTGCATTTTTTTCTCCTTAAAGCTTATATAGGCCCGATCTTATCTTAGCCAAGCCTCTGAGCAAAAACATTATACCATAAAACTCTGCCTGCGGCCCGCCTTCTCAGATTTTGACAAATTATAGAACGGAGCGTGCAAATCACGCACGCTCCGCAGTTGAATATTTGGTTTTCAGATTACCGTAGCCTTATTTCCACTGAACGCCTTCCTTACCAAGTGAACCGAATTCCAGGTTTTCAGGTTTTGAAGGAGTAAGCGGATTATTTTTGATTTCCTCGATGGCATCGTAAAGATCCGATCCCAGGAAGTATGGCTCAGGTGCGTTGGGGTTTGGTTCTCCCTTAGCAAGAGCCTCCATTCCGGCTTTGATCTTGTCCGGTGTTGCCGGGAGCTCATGTACTCTTACGCCTACCGCATTATTAATGGCATTGATTACAGCCATGTGATCGGATGACTGGAATGCTTCGGAGGCTCCGGATGAACCGAAAGGACCTCTTGGGTCAGTACCGCCCACATCAACCGATACAAGCTTATCCGGAACATCCTTGATGTAAGGCACACCCGCGCCAAGCATGTTGGCATGTTTCTTAAGGTCATCGTAGTTTTCGCTGAGAGCGAATCCAATGGCGTGGGAAATACCACCGTTAACCTGACCTTCAACAGCCTGTATGTTACCAGGTTTACCGATCCAGTAAATGCAGGTCATACCTGTACATGTTGTCTTTCCTGTCGCGGTTTCTACATCAACCTCTGCCAGGAACAGCGCATATGTGTATGTGTAAGTCGGGTTACCGCTTCCATCGTTCGGGTCAAGGTCGTAGAAGCAATCGTATTCGTCAGCTGTAGCCCAGTCTCCGTCGTATCTTGTCGGAATTCCTTCTGCAACCATTTCGTCATAAGTTCTGTAAGTACCGTCGGGCTTTCTCATTGCATCTGCGATATTCTTAGCAGCTACGATACTTGCTTTACCATTGGCATAATGGGATCTGGAACCTGCAGACTCACCGGTGTTCGGACAGTATTTGCTGTCTGTCTGGATCAGCTTGATGTCATCCGGTGTAACGTCCGGGAAGTAAGGCTTGAGAGCTTCCAGCGTACAAATGAGGGAACCCTGGTCGCCGCCCTGTCCCTGATCCTGCCATGTATCGTATTTTCTGAACTTCGGTCTGTCTCCAGGCATCAGCTCGATGGCAACATGGGCTTCGTCAACCGCACCCAGGCCTACGTTATATCCGCCCCAGGCGATACCGACACCCTTCTTGATTTCGTCTGTTGATTCAGCTTTCGCCTTTGCAACAGCTTCCTCATACATCGGTTTTAATTTATCCATCATTTCTTCCATTGGATAATGGAGGAACGGATACTGGTTCAGATTGTCCTGTCCCGGTCTTGCGATATTCTTATATCTGATTTCAAACGGATCGATTCCCGCTTTTTCAGCCAGCATGTCCACCAGCGCTTCGGAGCATGTAAATGCCTGCGGAGCACCGTATCCTCTATATGCAGTACCGAAGGAGTGGTTTGTAGCAGCTACTCTTGAGAGACCTACCACATTGGGCATGTAATACGGGTAGAACATAAATCTTGAAATCTTAGTCAGTTTGTCGTCACCCAGTTCTAAGAACGGACCATGGTCCAGTCCTGCGTCAAATTCGCCGGCAACGAACATGCCGTCCTTATCGCAGGCAAGCTTGGCGTTGAAGTAAGCCGGAGAACGTTTGCCGGATACTGCCATGAACTGACCGTAATCCATCGACAGTGAGCAAGGCATGCCGGTAACCTTGGCAGCCATGCCGACCATGGAATAAGTGTGAGCACTCATAGCCCATCCGAAAGATCCTCCGGTCGGATTTTCGATAACTCTCAGTTTTTCAACCGGAACTCCGATCGCTTCTGCGATTTCATCTCTGTCAAAGTATAAGGTCATCGTCTTGCAGTGGATGCAGAGGTTGTCATCTTCATCATAGTATGCCTGCATAACATCACCTTCGATGGACATATGCGGCTCTCTGGATGAATAGAAGGAACCCTCTACCGAGTATGCAGCATCGCCGATGATTTCCGGAACCTTCTCATGATCGCCCTTGAGTACAGGAAGCTCGGAGTAAATGTTTTTACCGTATGTATCCGGCATCCAGTCATGGATTTTCTCAGCGTCCGGAGTAACAGCTTCCAGATAATTCATATATTCAGGCAGCGGCTCAAGTTCAACCTTTACTGCGTCTGCCGCGGCTTTTGCATGCGCTCTTGTGTCTGCGCATACCAGCGCAACAACATCACCATAATAAAGGATTTCATCTTCAGCCAAAACGTGATGCGCCTGCTGCATTTCAACCGTTCTTTCTGAGAAAGCATAGGTCATCAGTCTGTTTGCACCTTTTACATCTTCAGCAGTAACAATCTTTACTACGCCAGGCATTTTTTCCGCTTCGCTGCAATCGATGTTGATAATCTTCGCGTGGCTGTACTTTCTTGGCTGAACCAGTTCAACCTTGAGTGTTTCTTCCGGCATGTGCAGTTCTACATCATCACCGTAGTCGCATACACCGCAGGCCTTAGGCATGGCATTGGGTCTGATGAGCGGTTTGCCGTAGAAATCGCCTACATCCTTTGACCAGTCATAAGTAATATCGTCAAATGTCTTTTCTCCGCGCATAATCGCAGCCGCTTCCATAACAGCGTCCACAATCTGCTTGTAACCAGTGCATCTGCAGACATTTCTATGTTTCTGGAACCAATCACGAACATCTTCTCTTGTCGGGTTTGGATTGTCCAGTAGCAGCTGATAAGCAGATACAATAAATCCAGGTACGCAGAATCCGCACTGTACGGCTCCGAGATGTACCCATGCATACTGGAGCGGATGCGGGTTCAGTACTGTTCCGATTCCTTCGATCGTCATAACGGAACTGTATTCTTTAACATTCTTGATCTTTCTGGTACAGGAACGGATTACTTTTCCGTCCAGAATAACAGAGCATGCTCCGCATACGCCGGTACCGCAGCCTACTTTCGTTCCAGTCAGGCCCAGACGACGCAGTACGGATGCCAGCGTGTCCTTTTCGGGATCGCAGATGAACATACGGTCCGCGCCGTTGATGTTCAGGGTCATTTTCTTCAAATTCATAATAGCTTGCCTCCGATTTTTCCAATAAAACTTGTTTTAACTTGGTAACAATCTGAAAAAATAAAGACCCTCCGCTCATTTGTGCGGAAAGGTCTAGGTTGCGATCTGCTCCTCAAAACATATGTACTGCGCAGCTAAAGAAACCCTACATTCCAATCAGCTCGGCTGCTGCATATAAACGACTGCCGCAAAGCTGACGGTTTCGGCCTGGCTGCCAGATCATCCATCCTTTCCAAACACGGGAGGCCCACGCGTTTCCGCAGTGAACCCATTGGTCCCGATTCCATGCGTTCCGCAGCGAAGGAATTCGGGACTCGGATCTCTATCTTATCTGTTACATTGACAACATTTTATCAGTTTGTTCTCCTGTATGTCAACAGGAGAAACCATTATTTTTGTACTATTTTGCGATTTTACTGCAAATCAAGTTGCTAATTTTAAAATCCTTGAGAATTAATCTCATTTATTGTAAATTGGATATTTGTTTTGAGAAAGTTTTTTCTACTACTTTATACCCATTTTATGTCTTCCCGTTTTAACCGTTCCGGGATATGGAAGTATTCTTCCTGCTGGGGATAGCCAGCCATGAAAGCGCCGTAAAAGCTGTTGTTGTCCGGCAGCGGCGGCAGAAGTTCCCGGATCTGGGGGATCGCGTTGCACATTCTTGTCAAATAGCCGGCCCAGCAGGTTCCGATGCCTCTAGCTTGAAGGACCAGTTCGGCAGTGGTCATGGCGATGGCCGTATCGGCCGGCGAATTAATGGCGTTATTTCTTCCATAGCACAGAATCAGTATGGGCGCTGTTCCCATAACCACATTGTTGCCCTCTTCATATTCGCTGGCGATTTCCGGAGATGTTCCCGTTTCTTTCACATAGTCCAATATGTACCCCATCATTTTTTCAATCACCTCTTTGGAATCGATGACCATCCACTTGGCCGGATGCTGGTTTTTGGCGCTGGGCGCCCAGGCTGCCATTTCCAATGCGTGGCGCACCAGCTCCCGGTCGGGCGGCGTCTGCTTGAAATGGCGATAGGATCTTCTGGTCAGGATGTGGTTATCCAAGTCTTCGGCAAAGCCCTGGGAAAGTGCGGGCAAAGTTCGGTCAAGTACAGCCGGTTTGTCATCCCAGCAAATGGCGTTTTGGGGACATGCAGCCGCGCAGTGCATACATTTGAGACAAGCCTTTCCCTCTCTCAGCTGGGGCCTTCCATCCTTTTCCCCCAGCACGGTAAAGGGGCATACGGATACACATTTCAGGCATTCAACACACTTTTCCATATCAAATTTTATCATCATTCAACCTCCATTTAAATAATTTCATATCTGCATCCTTCAAAGGCCAGGTCAAACTGGCAGATGCCCTTGTACTTACAATAGGTGCAGGCGCTCACCTGACCGGATTTTTTCGGCTTTACGGCGATGTTCCCCGAAAGCAGCTCCTGGCACAGCTCGCTCACTGTCTCATCCACCTTTTCCTGCAGCTGTAAAAAGGTTTCCTCATCCAGCAGTTTTCCGGCCCCGGTCCCGGAAAAGCCCTTCTGTGTCTGGCGAATGGGAACCACGTCCGAATACCCGGAAAAATCTCCGGCAATGTCCCGGATCACCTGGGGATCATCCACCATGACCCCGTCCATCTTGCACGCTTTCTTTGCTTCCTGCTCCACCTTCTCCCCAAGCTCCTCGGGTTTGATCGCATCTGCGCTCACAGATGGTTCGCTGATGAGAAAGTAGAACACGCCGGCAGGCTCCCGCTCTTTTTGCTGGGCGGCTTTTAAATAAAGCATCAGCTGGAGGCGAAATCCCTTTTCTGCTTCATGGACACGGAAGGTTTCATTACCCGTCTTGTAATCGATGACCTTGACCCGGCCGTCATCCAACAGATCTACCCGGTCGATCTTACCTTCAATAAAGACGTCTCCCTGGCTGGTTTCTACTATCACCGGCGGAATGCTCCTTCCTCTGCCGAATGCCTGTTCAAAGGCAATGGTTCGGATGCTGCCCCGCCTTACATGGTCGATGAGAACCCAGCTGATTTCACTGCAAATCTCATGGAGCCGCTTGGTTCGATAGGCCTCTTCACTGCCGGAGGAGAGCATGCCCTCCCGGTACAAAAGCGCCTCCCGCGAAAGGATGCTCCCGATCTTTTTATCGCATTCCTCTTTTGACACAGTCATCCAGCGGGATGCGGGATCGTTCACCGGGATGCCGTCATCGGTCAGCCACCTGGAGATCTCCATCAGGCAGGTGTGATACAGATCGCCGATCTCCCGGCCGCCCATTTCATAGATTCGCTGCTCCTGGGGCCGCAGGCCGTATCCCACAAAATGAGCAAAGGGGCAGCGACTGTATTGTTCCAGCCGGGACGGGCTGACCGTCATTTCCTGGGGCACCTCCTTTTTATAAAGGGCTTCCACGAAATCTCCTGATATATGCTCCTGCTCATTGGTGAAAAAGAGTCCTTCTTCCAGCTGAGCCAGATTTCGGTTTTCCCGGTACCAGGCGATGGCCGACTGCCACTGGGGATCCAGCTCGCCGCTGTCCATGGTCCGCCGCAGGGCCCCGGTCAAATGCTCCACAGCCGCCTTTTCCGCCTGCAAAAGCTCCAGGGGCTTTCCTCTGCTCACCAGGTCGGTTTCCACCTCAAGCCCCGGATAGATGCTCTGCAGCTTGTTAAATATGGGAGAGGGTTTCAGTTCCCGGCCGTCGCCGTCCGAGGCCGAATAGCTGATCCACAGCCGTGTCTTGGGCCTGGCCAGATTCTTATAGATGGCCAGTTTTTCTTCCTGGAGGCGGATCTCATCCACTTTGCAGATTTCGATTTCCTGCTGGGCCAGATAATGTTTTTCGTCCTCGCTTAGAATGCTGTCCGCAGGCGCCGATGCAGGCAGCAAGCCTTCATTGGCTCCCAGAATCAGCATCGCCTTCACATGTCCGCTCCTAGTCCGCTGCATGGTTCCCATGATCAAACCGTCAGCCGAAGGCGGCAGCAGGCCCACCTCGATGGATTCCAGCCCGGCCTTAAAAATATCACCGAAGCTGCCGGCCAAAATGGTTTCCTCGCCCACGATTTCCACGAACTGGTCCAATACATCCATCACCAGCCCCCACACTTGGGCGGTTTCCTCCGCGGCTGTGAGAAATCCCTGCTCTTCCTGCTTTCCAATCATCCCTTCCAGTTTTCCCGGCAGGCCGCAGTCCTCAGCCAGATAGGTATACAGCGCTCTCACCCGCTCCTTTACCGTAGAGCCTTGTTTGAATTTCTCAGAAAAGGTTTCGATCAGCGATACGAACCGGATGCGGGAATCCTCCAGCCGGGAAAGGGCTTCCTGTCCGTATTCTCCTGCGCCTCTGGTAAACGGTTTTTTCCACTTGCTTCCCCGGATGCGGAATTTCCTGGCGTAGTTTTCCAGCTCCTCGATTTCATCCCAGCCGAGATCCGTCAGTCCGGTTTTCAGCAGCCGGAACACATCCTCGCTTCGGTACCCTTTGCTGCTGATGTCCAAAAGGGACAGAATGAACACCGAGGCCGGGTTATGGAGGATGCTCTGTTTTTTATCCAAAAACAGCTCCATGCCGTACTGGGCAAAGATGCGCTTGACAATGGCGCCTCTGGTTTCCATGTCATTGCAGATGAGAATGATATCTTTGTATTCCATCCCCTGATCCCGGACTAAAGAAAGCACTTCCGCTGCGGCTGACTCTGCCTCGCTGTAGAGATTGGCCGCCCGCAGGAGGGTGATCCCATCGTGCTCCCCCGCTGCTTTGGACGGTATGGCATACAGCTCGTGCTCCAAATGGAGGATTGACGGCGCCTTATCTTCAATGGCATAGGTCTTTGGGATGGGGGATTTTTCCCACGGGATTCCAGCTTCCTCCGCCATTTTGCAGAATTTGTAGATGATGGTCCCGGGAAGGCCGAAGATCTCGCTGTCCCGCCCTCCTTCTCCGTAGGTGAGCACCAGATTCACATCCCTGGCCGTCCTCATCAGCTGCCCGATCACTTCCGTGTTTTTGGGTGTAAAAGAATCAAAACCATAAACCCATACGGAGGATTGGCCGATCTTCTTGGAGTCTGTGATCTTCTGCCCATAGAGGCTCACATAGTCTTCCGTATCCAGATACTTTCCTTTTATATAGGCCTCGTAGCTTTCAAAGACCAGTCCGATGTCTTTGAGCTTTTTCCTCAGAAAGGTGTCCTCCCCCAGTCCCTGGGCAATGGCTTCCAGCTCCTGGGGCGTGGTTCCGTACTGCTTTAATTCGGAAATAAAGTTGTTGACCATTTCGATGAAGGACTGCTTTTTTTCCAGGCCCCGGTAGATCTCCAATTCTTCTCTGCGTTCAGTGAGGATTTTGGTCAGCAGCATGTGGCGCCCGTACTTATCGATGAGGGCCGTGCGTCCGCCGCCGGTTTCTGCCAGCACCTTCAGTCCCAGCCTGGAAATGCTCACCACTTCCAGGTCCATCAGGCCCCGTGCTCCCAGATAAAAAAAGGCATCCCGTTCCGCTTGCAGGGTAAACTGGTCCGGTACAAGCAGCAGGGTTTTGCCTTTTATGGAATCGAATATGAATTTGTCTTTGTTGATCTGTTCGCGGCCGTAATAGATATGCAGCATTAACCGTTCTCCTCCTTGGATGATGTCACCGTGTGAATTCTTGAAAGATATCGGCCACGCTTTCGATTTTATCCGCTTTGTACACTTTGCTTCCGCAGAATACGAGGCCGTTTTCCAGGTCCCCCATGGCCGCGTTGATCAGCCCCTTGGTAATGCACCTGGGGTCCTCGCCCGTCCGCTTTACATAGGGACTTTCGATCACCCTTCCCGGGAATCCTTCAGGGCTTGTAATGATTGTAACATCCTTTTCCCTGCAGTTCAAATAGGCATTCTTGAATTCTTCGCAGGCATCACATTCTCTGGTGGTGACAAACCGGGTTCCCATCTGGAATCCGTCCGCACCGTAGGCATAGGCTTTTTCTGCGTCCTCCCGGCCGTAGATGCCGCCGCAGACGATGAGCGGACAGTTGTCCAGCGCCTCAAGCTCGCCTTTGATATCGGCGATGTTTTTGTAAAAGTCCTCTGCCGCCGCCTCCATCTGAAATTCTTTCACACCCAGATAGCCTCCGGCCAGGGGGCCTTGGAAAATAAAGCCGTCCGGTGTCCGGTTGTATTTTTTTGCCCAGTTGCGAATGATGATGTTGGCCGCCCGTTTTGAAGAGACGATGGGTACCAAGGCTATTTTTTTGTCCTTGCAGCAGCGGGGCAGGTTGGTGGGCACCCCGGCTCCGCAGATGATCACTTCTGCTCCGGCCGCCGCGGCAGTCTCCACGTAGTCCTGCAGATGGCGGGACGACCACATAACGTTGACGCCGATGGGTCCCCGATTTTCACAATCCTTCACCAGCTCCCGGGCCCGCCTTACTTCCCGCGTTAAAATCCGTTTATTGGCAGTTAAGGGATCGCTGCTGTAATCGGGCTCGCGAAATCCGATCTTGGATGCAGCGATGATCCCCACTCCGCCTTCCTTTGCCACGGCTGCGGCAAGCGTGCTCATGGAAAGGCCGATGCTCAGGGCTCCCTGGAAAATGGGCACTGGCACCAGAATTTTTCCCAGCTTGATGGGCTTTAGGGTAAAAGGTCCCGGATCCCTTGCAGGAGGATGCTTGCGCATCAACAGGTATTCATTGATGTTGTCGATGGATTCAATGAACTTTCCCACCTGGTCCTCCGGAATCTGGGAAATGGCTTCGCTGATCATGGCTGTGTGAAAGGCCTCGTGCTCCCGCACGGCCGCCGCCCCTTCATCGGTCAGGCGGATTTTCACGATCCGCCGGTCCTCAGGAATGCGAAAGCGTTCCACATAACCCTTTTTCACCAGCTTGTTGATGGCTGCGGTAAGTGTGCTGACATTGATCTTCAGCGACGCGGCCACCTGGCTCATGGTTTTGGTTTTACCCTCGCCCACAGCGGCCAGGGTATGGAGCTCCGTTATGGAGAGGTCTCTGCGGGTGGATCCCTGGATCGCCTTTTCTTCCAGCTTTAAGACGACATTAAACAGGTTCACTAAAATATCATTGATTTTTTTAACGTTATCCACCTTGGATGCTCCTTATTCAAACATAAACATGATCTCACATTTGCAGGCCAGCTTGTCGCCCACATAGGCTTCCGCCTTACCGGTACCGGCCCTGCTTCTCAGCTTTTCAAAGTGAACCTTGAGGGTCAGCGTGTCCCCCGGAACCACCTGGTGCTTGAATTTGGCCTCTTTGATGGAGCCGAAGAAAGCCAGCTTGCCCTTGTTTTCCGGCAGGGATAAAACCGCGATTGCTCCCGCCTGGGCCAGGGCTTCCACTTCCAGCACGCCGGGCATTACTTTTCTTTCCGGGAAATGTCCCTGAAAATAGTATTCGTCCTCCCGCACGTATTTGACGGCTGTGATGGATTTTCCCGCTTCCATTTCCAACACTTCGTCAACCAGAAGGAAAGGCTCTCTATGGGGAATGATTTCTTTGATCTGTTCCTGATTCATCAACATGGTATCACCTTATTTCTCGAATTTCTTAACAATAATGGACCCGTTATGGCCGCCAAATCCCAGGGAGTTGGAGAGGACATACGTCAAATCCGCGTCTCTTCCTTCATTGGGAACATAGTCCAGCGTCAGCTCCGGATCTGGCTTTTCAAGGCCGATGGTGGCCGGTATAAATCCATCGTTGATGGCTTCTACGCAGAATACGGTTTCGATTCCGCCCGCTGCTCCCAGCAGATGGCCGGTCATGCTCTTGGTGGAGCTGATGGGTACCTTGGTATCGTCTCCGAAGATCTTTTTAATGGCATTGGTCTCAAAGAGGTCGTTATATGGAGTTCCCGTACCATGGGCATTGATGTAGTCGATTTTGTCCGGTGTGATGCCGGCTTCCTGAATGGCCAGCTCCATGGCGTCGGCCGCGCCTTCGCCGTCCGGAGATGGCGCTGTGATGTGGTAAGCATCGCAGGTTGCTCCGTATCCTACCATTTCGCCATAGATTTTGGCGCCTCTTGCCAGCGCGTGCTCCAGCTCTTCCAGAATCAGGAATCCTGCTCCTTCTCCGAGAATAAAGCCGTCTCTTTCCACATCGAAAGGAGTGGAGCACCTTGCCGGGTCGGTTCTGGTGGACATGGCTTTCATATTGGCAAATCCCGCGAAGCAGACGGGCGTAAACACCGATTCGGCTGAGCCTGCCAGCACAACGTCCGCATAGCCGTGCTTGACATTGCGGAAGGCTTCTCCCACGCTGTGGGTTCCTGCGGCACATGCGGAAACTACGCCGAAGCAGGAGGCTTTGGCGTTGAACTTAATGGCCAGGTTTCCGGCTACCGCGTTGGGCATGACCATGGGCACCAGCAGGGCCGAAGCTCTGGTCACATTATCCTTTTTTACACATTTGGTTACTTCTGCTTCCAGAGTGGTGATTCCGCCGATTCCCGTTCCGCCGAATACGCCGAACCGCTGGGGTTTTACGTTTTCACCGCTGACAATCCCCGCATCCTGCACTGCCTCTTCCGCTGCCGTAAGGGCCAGCTGAGATGATAGGTCCAGCCGCTTGGCTTCCCGCTTGTCTCCGAACTGAAAATCTTTGACTTCCGCACCCATCTTTACTTTGTGGGGGGTGATATCAAATCGGGTGATCTCTCCGATTCCGTGTTTGCCTGCTTTGATGCTGGCCCAGGAATCCGCGACGTTATTTCCAACAGGAGTAACTGCTCCTCTTCCCGTAATTACAACTCTTTTTTCCATTTATCCAAATCCTTTCTCTTTACATGGTTAATCCGCCGTCAACGCAGATGGTCTGTCCCGTAATATAGGAAGCGCTGTCGGAAGCCAGGAACAGGGCAGTCTTTGCAATGTCCTCCGGTTTTCCCGTGCGTCCCAGGCTGATGGCCTCTGCAATCTTGGCTTTCTGATCGTCAGTCATAACGGCTGTCATATCGGTATCGATGAATCCAGGAGCGATGGCGTTGACGGTAATGCCCCGTCTGCCCAGCTCCTTGGCCGCCGACATGGTCATGCCGATGACACCGGCTTTTGATGCGCTGTAGTTGACCTGGGCCGGATTGCCCTTCACTCCGGCCACCGACGACAGGTTGATAATTCTGCCGGATCTCTGTTTGATCATGACCTTGGAAGCCTCGCTGAGGAAATAAAAGGAACCGTTCAGGTTGGCGCTGATCACATCGGTAAAATCTTCGGCTGACATGCGCATCAGCAGTTTATCTCTGGTGATGCCGGCGTTGTTGACCAAAATGTCCACTTTTCCGAACAAGTCTTTGGCCCTGGCGACAGCTTCCTTTGCCGTCTTAGGATCCGCCACATCTCCTTTCAGCAGTTCCACCCTGGTTCCGTGCTGTGAAAGCTCGGCTGCTGTTTTCTGCGCCTGCTCATCGTTGCTCCGATAGCAGAGGAGCACATCGGCGCCGTTTTTGCAGAATTCAGCGGCAATGGCCTTGCCGATCCCGCGCACGCCTCCTGTGATTATGGCTGATTTTCCCTGTAACATAGCTATTCTCCTTTTTTCAGAGCCGCCAGCCCTTCAATGGTCTGCTGCAAGCTCTCCTCATTTTCGATATTAAACCTGGCGATGGACGAATCGGTCTTTTTGGCCAGCCCGGATAAGGTTTTTCCAGGTCCGATTTCAATCAGCGCTTCTGCGCCGTCGCGGACAAAATTGCGGATGGTCTCTTCCCAGTAAACCGGGCTCATGGCCTGTCTGGACATGATATCAGCCAGATACTCACATACGTCGCCGCCGTCAAAGTCCTTCATCATATCCTCTGCGGTTACGTTGGCATAAATCTTTGCCTGGGGAGCACCAAGTCCTGCTTCCCGGAGCACGTTCTTCAATTCTTTTGCCGCCGGAACCATCATCGGGCTGTGGAAGGCTGTTCCCACCGGCAGCACCATGGCCCGAATCTTCTTGGCCTTGGCCGCCTGTACAAAGCGTTCGATCGCTGCTTTATCGCCTGCCACAACGGTCTGTGCCGGAGAGTTGAAGTTGACCCCTTCCAGAACCCCGTCTTCTCTGGCTTCTTCCACCACCTCCAGGATCGGTTCCCGTTTTCCCATGGCTGCTGCCATCGCGCCCATGGGTTTGCCGTCGGCCCCCGTTCCGGCTTCATTCATCAGTTTTCCCCGCTTGGTGACGATTTCCATGCCTGTTTTGATCTCATCGATAACGCCGGCTGCGGTGAGGGCAGCGTACTCGCCCAGGCTGAATCCTGCATAGCCTATGATTTCCACATCATCCTTCAGTCCCGCCTGCTCCAGTGCCTGCAAAAATGCTTCATAAGCAGCCATGGTTACGGTATAGATGCACGGCTGGGTCACATGGGTCTGCTTTAAGGTCTCTTCATCGCCTTCAAAGCACCATTCCTTCACCTGTTCACCTGCCATGTCAAAGATTGCTTTTGCTGCCGGGTAGGTATCGTACAGATCCTTTCCCATTCCGCTATATTGAGCGCCCTGCCCTGCAAATGTGATTCCGATCTTCATAAATCTCCTCTGCCTCCTTAAATAGTTCTTTGATAATCTCTGCCGCCGGCTGTTCTTTTTTTACCATTCCGGCGATCTGCCCGGACATGATGTTGCCGTGGTCCGCGTCTCCATCGCGCACAGCGGCTGCCAATGTTCCTGTACACAGTTCATTGATCTTTTCCAAGTCCTCATTTTTCTTTTCCAATGCCAGAATCTCTCTGGCCAGCTTATTTTTAATTACTCTCACCGGATGGCCCGTGCTCCTGCCGGTGGCGACGGTGGATGAGTCCTTTGCTTTCAGAATGGCATCCTTATACCCCTGGGCCACGATGCACTCGTCGGCTACCAGAAATCGAGTTCCGATCTGCACGCCCTTGGCTCCCAGCATATATGCGGCTGCCACGCCTCTTCCGTCTGCGATTCCCCCTGCTGCCAGAACCGGAATCTTTACCGCATCCGCAATCTGGGGAACGAGGGCCATGGTCGTAGTTTCCCCGATATGGCCTCCGGCTTCCGTTCCTTCTGCCACCACTGCGTCTGCTCCGGCCCGCTCAACACGAATGGCCAGCGCCACGTTGGCGACCACCGGCACTACTTTAATGCCGCATTCTTTCATTCGTTTAATGTATTTTCCCGGATTTCCGGCTCCTGTTGTGACCACCGCCACCTTTTCTTCGCATACTACATCGATCAATTCATCTACGTTGGGGGCCAGCAGCATGATGTTAACACCGAACGGCTTGTCTGTCATTTGGCGCGTTTTCGCGATCTGGTCTCTCAGCCAGTCTGCCGATTCTCCGCCTGCGGCGATGATTCCCAGACCGCCGCCGTTACTCACAGCTGCCGCCAGATTGCATTCTGCGATTCTGGCCATCGCCCCCTGGATAATTGGATATTCTGTTCCCAACACTTCGCATACGTTTACCATTTTATTTTCCTCCTGCTTCTTATCGGATATGGGACGAGCTTACCATTCTATAATGGCCGCAGCGGCACAGAGCCCGCCGCCAAATCCCATGACTGCAATTTTATCGCCTTTCTCCATTTTACCAGTTTTTGAAAGGTCATACAATGCCATTGGAATACTTGCTGAAGAAACATTGGCGCTCTTGTTGATGCTGATCTGAAATTTTTCGATGGGTTGATTGAGCCTTTTGGCCGCTGCTTCCATGATACGGCCGTTGGCCTGATGGGGAACGAACCAGTCGATATCGTCCAGCTCCAATCCCGCCTGCTTTAGCGCTTCCATGGTCACCTCTTCAATGGAGTTGACCGCGAATTTGAACACTGCTTTGCCTCGCAGCGCCAGGTGCTGGGGTTGATTCTCATCCTTATAGAACGGCGTCTGATGATATTCTTTGCCGCAGGTCAGCACGCCCTTTTGGTCATCGTAATTTTTTAAGTATGTAGCCAGAATACCCGGCCGTTTTGGATTGTTCTCCAGTACCGCCGCCCCGGCTCCATCTCCAAACAATATGCAGCTGGAACGTTCTTTCCAGTTGGTAATCCTTGAAAGCCGCTCGGCCCCGATCACCAGCGCCCTCTGAATATTCATGGTGCCCGCACCGGGCGCGGCGCCGTTTTTCATCAGCGCCTCCGCACACCAAATCCCGTACATAAACCCGCTGCACGCCGCATTTATGTCAAAAGCGACGGCATGATCAAGCCCTAATCGCATTTTTACCTGTGCGCTAGTTACCGGCACCATGGCATCCGGCGTGACGGTAGCCACCAGCACCAGACCGATGGAGTCACGGTCGATGTTGCCCAGAGCTTCTTCTGCTGCTTTGCACGCCAGGTCAGTTCCTGACTCACCGGCTGCGATGTGCCTCTGCTCGATGCCGGTCCGTTCGATGATCCAGGTGTGATCGGTATCTACCAGGTCGGAAATGTCGTCATTTGTCACGACTTTTTCCGGCAGACATTTCCCTAATCCTACAATTTCTACGCCCAAATCGTCCTCCTTTTGAAATTAATTTACTTCTAAAACAAAATACTTTGATAATCAAACTATTTATTTAATTATAGTTTATTTTCAAAAAAAGTCAATGTTTTTGTTGAGTCTTTGACCGTTGTAAAAACCTTCCTTGCAAGTTGTCCGCCTTTTGGGTATAATCTGCTTTGCGGCTATATTTGGATGCCGTTTGAGCAAAGGAGCAGGTATGAGTATTTTAACAGTTGAACATTTATCCCATGGCTTTGGCGACAGGGCCATTTTTAACGACGTATCCTTCCGTCTGCTGGCCGGTGAGCACATCGGACTTGTGGGCGCCAACGGAGAAGGAAAGTCTACGTTTATGAATATTGTCACCGGCAAGCTGGCGCCGGATGAAGGAAAGGTGGAGTGGGCCAAGAACTGCCGCATCGGTTACTTGGATCAGCACACGGTTCTGCAAAAAGGCATGACCATGCGGGATGTGCTCAAGTCGGCCTTTTCCTGGCTCTTTGAGATGGAGGCGCGCATGAACCAGATCTGCGACCAGCTGGGATCGGCCGATGAGTCGGAGATGGACATGCTCATGGAAGAGCTGGGAGAAATTCAGGATATGCTGACCATGCACGATTTTTATATCATCGATGCCAAGGTGGAAGAGGTGGGAAGAGCCCTGGGCCTTACGGACATCGGTCTGGACAAGGATGTGTCTGATCTGTCCGGCGGCCAGAGGACAAAGGCCCTGCTGGCAAAGCTGCTTTTGGAAAAGCCGGATATCCTCCTGCTGGACGAGCCGACCAATTATCTAGATGAAGAGCATATTGAGTGGCTGAAGCGGTATTTGCTTGATTACGAAAATGCCTTTATTCTCATCTCCCACGATATTCCTTTTTTAAACAGTGTCATCAATCTGGTCTATCATATGGAAAATCAGCGGCTGGACCGTTATGTGGGCGATTACGACAAATTCCAGGAGGTCTATGCGGTGAAAAAGGCCCAGCTGGAGGCTGCGTACAAGCGTCAGCAGCAGGAAATCAGTGAGCTGAAGGATTTCGTGGCCAGAAACAAGGCCCGGGTGGCGACCCGCAATATGGCCATGTCCCGGCAGAAAAAGCTGGATAACATGGAACGGATCGAGCTGGCGTCTGAAAAACCCAAGCCGGAATTTAACTTCCAGAAAGGGCGCACTTCGGGGAAGGTGTTGTTTGAGACTCGGGAGCTGGTGATCGGCTATGATGAGCCTTTGTCCAAACCGCTGAATCTTTCCATGGAGCGGGGACAGAAAATTGCCTTGATCGGCGCCAACGGCATCGGCAAGACCACGCTGCTGAAAAGTATCCTGGGTCTCATCCCGCCCCTTTCCGGGAAATGCGAGCTGGGTGATTATCTGCAGATCGGTTATTTTGAACAGGAGATGGCGCCGGGAAACACCAATACCTGCATTCAGGAAATGTGGAATGAGTTTCCGGGCATGAATCAGTTCGAGGTGCGGGCGGCGCTGGCAAAGTGCGGGCTGACCACCAAACATATTGAAAGCCAGGTGCGGGTTCTCTCCGGGGGCGAGCAGGCGAAAGTGCGGCTCTGCAAGCTGATCAACCGGGACAGCAATCTTTTGCTGCTGGACGAACCGACCAATCATCTGGATGTGGATGCCAAGGCGGAGCTAAAGCGGGCTTTGGTGGATTATAAAGGAAGCTTGCTTCTGATCTGTCACGAGCCGGAATTCTATCAGGATGTGGTGACGGATGTCTGGGATTGCAGCAAATGGACGACCAAGCTGGTTTAAGGCCGCCGGGTGACGGCTACGCTTTGCAAGGTGGAGTTTTGGGGAATATGGGGTGCCTCGGGGCTGGCGCATCATGGAGCAGTGGTGTCTGGGATGCCTTGGGCGCTTCAGATTACCTTTTTGGGTTTTTTTGAGTTTAGGGGGCGGGTCTCGGGGTACTTTGAGGGTGCCCCGAGTTGCCGCAGGAAAAAAGCGAGAATTTTATTGAAAATTTACCGGATTTTTACCTTTGTTGAAATTTGGTGCCGCGCAAAGCAAGAAGGCCGCCTGCAGAATAGTGTCGAAATTGTCGAATTTAAATCAGCAGCTTCAGCAGATCGTCCGCTTGATCGATGATATAATCCGGCCTGTTGGGGCCGGTCTTTTCTTCTTCGCTCACCGCCATGGCCCAGCTCACCAGCACCGACTTGACGCCGGCATTTTTCGCGCAGAGGATATCGAACATGGTATCCCCCAGCATAATACTCTTTTCCGGTACAGAGCCCAGCTTTTCCAGGGCAATGTTAATAGGCTCCGGATCCGGTTTATGTTTATCCGTATCATCGGCAGTCACGACGGTATCAAAGTATTCCATGATTCCGTACTTTTCCATTCCCTGCTCTGTGGTCCTTCTTAGTCTGGAAGTAACCATGCCCAGCTTATATCCCCGCTTTTTCAGCTCTGCGATCAGTTCCTTCATCCCGGGGAACAGGGAAATCAGCTCGCCAAAATTGTCATAATGGTAACTCCGATAAACCTGAATCGACTCTTCCACCGGTACATTGGGAAAGAGCTTTTCCATGGTCACTTGCAGCGGTTCCCCAAAGGTGGCGATAATTTTCGCCTCGTCCTCTTCCCGGTTTTCCAGGGTTCTGAAAGTATGCTGCCAGGAATTGATGATTACATCGTTGGTATTCATCACCGTTCCGTCAAAATCAAATAGTACAGTATCTATTTTACTCATAATGATTCTCCTTTTACATGCTGCCTATTATTATAGGACGGAACCGAAAGTTTTGCAATGGGCGGCAGACAGAATTGGGAAAGGTTTGGTTTTTGGAGGCGGTGGCCTAACGAAAACAAGGAATTTTGAATGAAGTTAGTGTAAAGGCAGATGTCTGGCAGGTTTGGGCCAGGTGCATGAAGTAAGACGTTTCTTCTACGAAAAAAGGCCGCCTCTATAGGCGGAGACCCATAAGGAAGTAAAAAGTGTTTTGGTCGGAACCGGCGTGTTAAGTCATGCCGGTTCTGATTCGTTTAGAGACTCCCTTCCAATCTTCAAAGGGATGCGGATTTGCCCCACATAGGTAAAGTATAAATCTATCTGCACATGCTTTCTTCCATTCTCCCTTACCGGGCTGTGTACCACGATCTTGCTCACAAGTTCATTGAGGATGGCGGCGTCGAGTTCCGGTATATCCAGGTACTTGTCCACCAGCTTCAGAAACTCGTTCACATCGGAAACCTGCCCGGCCTGTGCCTCGATTTCCCGTTCCAATACGGCGGTAAGCTGCTCAATCTCCGCCTGCTCCTTCTCATATTGGCGGGATAATTTTAAGTACCGGCTGTCAGACAGCTTGCCCAGCACATTGTCCTCATAGATGTGTTGGATAATCCGGTCCAAATCCTCCATCCGTTTTTTCGCCCCGGAGAGGGTTTTCTACTTTTCCGCCAGTTCTGCCTTGCGGCTTTCCTCGTCCTGCGCCAGCATTTCCAGTTTGAAATCCTTCTGGAACATACGGACATAACTCAATGTCTGCCGTATGGTTTCCAGCACAATTCGGTAAAGCACCTGTTACCGGATATAATGGATTTTACAGGAGCCGGTGTTACTCTTGTAATTGGAGCAGACGAAATGGTTCTGGCTGCCGTCCTTGTAAGTGTTGCAGGTGCAGAAATACAGCTTGGCCCCGCAGTCGGCGCAGTAGAGCAGGCCGGTGAACATGCTGGTCCTTCCTGTTTTTGTCGGCCTGCGTTTGTTCTTCCGCAACTCCTGTACCCGTTCCCATTGTCCTCTCTCGATGATGGCGGGCTGGGTATCCTCAAATATTTTCTGATTCTCAATCGGGTTTTCCATCTGCTTTTTGAATTTCAGGGACTTGGTATAGGTCTTGAAGTTCACGGTACAGCCTGTGTACTCCCGCCGCTCCAATATCCTGGCGACAGATTTAGCGCACCACTGATAAAGATTTTCCGGCATGGCCCAGCCTTTCTGCCTGGCGTGATAGGCGGTAACGGTCGGCACCTTGTCGGCTGTGAGGATTTTGGCAATCTGCATGGGGCCTTTCCCCGCAATACAGAGGTTAAAGATACGTCGCACCACCTTTGCCGCTTCTTCATCCACAATCCATTTCTTTTTGTCCTGCGGGTCTTTTATGTACCCATAAGGCGGGTTGCTGGCAATATGTTCCCCGGCTTCGCCCCGGATTTTTACCACCGCCCGGATTTTCTTGCTGGTATCCTTGGCGTAGTAGTCGTTGAATACATTTTTGAACACCGCAAAATCATTTTCCCCCTTGGCGCTGTCCACATCGTCGTTGATAGCGATAAAGCGGACGTCATAAGCGGGGAAGATGAAATCCTGAAGCCGCCCCATGTAGGAATACTCCCTGCCCAACCGGGACAGGTCTTTGACAATCACAGCGGATACGCTGTAATCCTCCACATATTTCATCATTTCCTGAAAGCCCGGCCTTTGAAAGCTGGTTCCAGAATATCCGTCGTCTACAAAGAATTGGATATTCCGAAACCCGTGTTCGTCGGCGTATTTGCTTAGAAGGGCTTTCTGGTTGGTAATAGAATTGCTTTCCCCGTCCAGGGCGTCGTCCTGGCTCAAGCGGCAGTATAATGCGGTGATCTTGTCTGGCTGCTGGTTCATTTGCTTCTCCTTTCTGTTCAGGCAGCCAAGTAAACGGTTGCCCTTATTATAACGCTCCGGTTTAGATTTTTCAGCTATGTCTCTGACTCTTTTTCCTGTAAATCTTTCTCCATCAGCCGCTTTAATTTCTTTACGATCCCTTCCGAGCCTTTTTCCGCAAAGTGGGGAATGACCGTGTAGACGGAGGCACCTTCAAAGTATGTATATTTGCTGTTTCCCAAATCAAAGTGATACGCACCGTCTTTGAAATACTTTTCCATCCGTTCCCCCACAGCGGGGTCAAAGTCTTTCAGCAGTTCATACAGCTTTTGTTCATCGGTCATTGGCGTCCCTCCTTTTGTCAACAGGCAAATTCAATGTGATAATAGCTGGCCTGCCGAAGCCCTGTTTCCGGCGGACGATCAGGCCGCAGGATTCTAGTTCGTGAAACGCCCGTGTTGCTACCTGCCTGCTCCGGCGGAGTTTCGCTTTGGCGTCCTCCACAGTGAAGTACAAGCGGATGGTCCCATCCGCTTCGATATAGCCTTTCTTTCTGGAAATCCCTGCCCGGTCCAAAAGCAGGGCGTACAGCACCTTGGCGTCATTGGATAAGTCCAGGGGAATAAGGGAACGTGGGAAAATGATGTAAGACGAAATCTCCGTATCTGTTTTGAATGGAATCATAAATTCTCCTTCCTATCCATCGACACGATAGATAGATTGATATTGACTGTTTTGTATTTAACTTTTTCTTATTAACTACCGTCTAAATCCGGGCTGTCAGAGAGGCGGGAAAGCTGCGGACTGAAAAACAGGATATGGACGTTTCAGAGCGTCAGCTTTGCCATGTTCTGAAAAACCAATCCTGGATATTCCCGTTTAGGAGGTAAAATGAGGCGGCAGCCTATATGTACGCAACTTGCTGCCTGTTCGGGAAAATCCCGTTTAGGTCAAGAGCCTGTTCGGACAATTAGAAGTCCGTTTGGGATAGGTATAAGGGATTTATCCCTCTATCCCATTGACCGGCGCTTATAAAGCCTACAGAATCAATGGTTTTTCTCCCCTAATTGTCCACAGGCAACCCGCCTTTTCCGGTCGCTGGCTGTTTTCTGCCTGCGGTGAATAATGGCGGCGCAGACCTTACAGTATTTTGCCCGGTTGGAACCGGGGAGAAAGGATTGGCCACAGACAGTACACCGTTTATGTTCCTTCCGGTAAAGCAAAGCAGCCGCCAGAGGTTCATCCAAGGGCAGGACAGCGGCACGGAACCACCTGCACAGCAGGGAGTAGGAAATGCTCTGCACGCACACGCATTCTTCTCCATCGTCAAGGGCAAGGCAGTTCCCGCTCTCATAGTTGCAGCACTGATGAACCAGCTTTCTGGCTCTGCGGTAATGGGAATAGGTCATGATGGGGATTTTTTCTTTGATTTCCATCGCCTCCTTTCAGGCTGTTAAAAAACTCTCCCTATCTATCTGTACATTTTGAAAGCAAAATGACACCCCCTTTTGAAAATAAATTTGAGATGGCTCAAAATATCTTTCATATATCCGTACATTTTTCGGGGGATTGTTGCATGGGTAAACACAAAAATATGCTTCTAATAGTCACTTCATTTCTCAGAGATTTTTACAGTGGGGGGTAAAAATTAAAAAAATACCACCACGACTATTTCAAGCCATGATGGTATTTCTCAAATTTCAAACTTATAGCCGATGCGACGGATAATAAAACCGGAGGAAACAAAAATTTTACGCCAGTTTCCAGCTTTGGCTCTCCGTTTGTAACTTCACCATTCGGGCATACAAGCCGTTTTGCTTTAACAATTTTTCCGGTGCGCCTTCTTCGGCCACGGTTCCTTCAGAAAGCACCACGATCTTATCTGCCCCGGCTACGGTGCGCATCCGGTGGGCGATCACCAGCACCGTCTTATCCGCAATCAGACGGGAGAGGGCAGTTTGAATCAGGGTCTCGTTCTCCACATCGAGGGAAGCGGTTGCTTCATCCAAGAGAATAATCGGCGCGTTTTTCAGGAAAGCGCGGGCAATGGAAATACGCTGCCGTTCACCGCCGGAAAGCTCGCAGCCGTTTTCCCCGATGTTGGTATGCCAGCCATCCGGCAGCTTTTCGGCAAATTCATCCACATTGGCAAGTTTTGCCGCTGCTAATACCTGTTCGTCGGTTGCATCCTTATTCCCAATTCGTATATTCTCCAAAATGGTATTGTCAAACAGCGTAACATCCTGAAACACAATGGAGAACAAGGAAAGCAGAGCCTCCGGGTCCATTTTGGAAATATCCATACCTCCCACAGTGATTTTTCCCCGGCTCGCATCCCAAAACCTTGCTGCAAGCCGCGATACCGTGGTTTTGCCGCCGCCAGAGGGCCCTACTAAAGCTGTGACTTCGCCCTGTTTTGCGGTAAAGGAAACATCCTTCAATACGGTTTTTCCTGTGTTGTAAGCAAAGCCTACATGGTCGAAGGTAATATCATAGCCTTTGTTGGAAAGTCTGTTTTCTCCCTGCTGAATCGGGTGATCGAGAATTTCATTCATGCGGGCGATATTAGTGCGGGTGCTGATAACCGCCGCCAGATTTTGCAACGCCCCTTGCAGCGGGTCATAGAGCCGTGAAACAACCAGCAGGAACATGAAGAAAGTCAGGACATCGAGGTTGCCGCCTATCAACAGAATAGAGCCTACCAGCGCAACGGTGGCAATTCCCAGCTTTAATATGAGTGACGCGGACACCACAAAGGCAGCCAACCCAAACTCATTGAGAATGGAACGATATTCCACGGCACGGATTTTCTTTTCTAAGCCTTTCAGGTATTCTGCTTCGGCATTGTTGGCTTTTAAGTCGCGCACCGTCTCAATGCACTCCTGAATCCCGTCGGCGCAGGCCATCTTTACATCCATCGCTTTCTGATTGAGCCGTTCCTGCACCTTGGAGGAGAACCCCACAATGGCAAAGGCCACCGGCAGTACCCACAGCGCCGCTAATGCCATGCGCCAGTCGAACACCAAAAGGCTAATGGAAATTAAGACAGTGGAGATGATGGAGCCTGCCAGTTCGGGAATAAAATGGGAAAAGCTCTGCTCCAAAAAGGTGCAGTCGGCCATGATGGTGCTGGTGAGATCCGCCAAATCCTTTTTTCCAAAGAAGGACAGCGGAATCCTCCGAAGTCGTTCGGCCAGCGTAATCCGCCGCACACCGCTTTCTGTATAAGTGGCAAAGTAGGTGGCGTTGTACTGAAAGTATGTGGTAAGCAGGATCAGGCCGATACACACCACGCAGCCCACGATGTAAAAAGCAATTTTTTCGCCGGGTACGCCGCCAGCCATCAAATCGCCTACCAAAAAATACAAGAGGCCCACTGGGAACATAAAGGAAAGATTTTGAAGAACGCAGGCAAGGCAGCCTTTTACCAGATCCTTCGCCCCCTGCTCGGAAAGGGCATACCGTTTTTGCAGCCGTTTTATCATGTTATTGTACCTCCTTTGCAACCTTCCATTGAACAGAAGTTTGATAGTCCTGCCACATGCGGCTGAATACGCCGCCTTTTTCCAACAGCTCACGGCTTTTGCCGCTCTCTGTGATCTGCCCGTCCTCAATGACATAGATTTGGTCTACGCCAGCCACGGTAGAGAGCCGATGGGCGATCATAATCACCGTTTTCCCCTGTGACAGCTTGGAAAAGGCTGCCTGTACGCGGGATTCATTATCCGGGTCGGCAAAGGCGGTGGCCTCGTCTAAGATTACGATAGGCGCATTTTTCAGCATCACGCGGGCAATGGCGATCCGCTGCTGTTCGCCGCCGGAAAGGTACACACCTTTTGTCCCTATCACGGTGTCTGCGCCCCTCGGCAGCTTTTCCAGAATATCATCGCACTGGGCGTTGTGGAGGGCAGCCATGATTTCTTCCCGGGTAGCATCCGGTTTTCCCATGCGCACATTTTCCAAAATCGAGGCTTTGATTAGGCGGCTGTTCTGGAATACAAAAGAAACGGTATTCATAAGTTCCTCTTTGGCGATGTTCTTCACATTCACGCCGCCAATCTTCACCTGTCCGCCTTGCGGGTCAAAGAACCGGCAGATCAGATTGGCAAGCGTGGTCTTGCCACCGCCGGAAGGTCCCACAAAGGCCACCGTCTGCCCTGCGGGAATTGAAAGGGAAATATCCTTGATGACCTCGTTTTTTCCATCATAACTGAAATGAACATGGTTAAGCTGTACCGAAGCGCCGTTTGGGTGTTCCGGCTGTGCTACTTCTGCAAGAGGGTTCAAATTCAATACGCTGTCGATTCTATGCAGGGCATCGTCCACGATCATGGCATTTTCGCTCTGAAACATGATACGGGTAAGGGTGACGGAGATGATGGGCGTGATGATGATGTAGAACATCAAATCCAGCAGGAAATCCTTCGTAACGCCGCCCCCTGTAAAAATCAACGCACCGGCAATCAGCGCGGCAAAGACGCCGTTGATGGCTGCCGTATAAAACATCATGGGTGCTCGAAGCTGCTTGGTATAGGCAATCACCCACACCTTATACCTATCAATGGAATCCTTGAATTTTTTGAAGGAGAATATGGTCTGCCCGAAGGTTTTCACAACGGGAATCCCCCGTACATACTCCACCGCTTCATTGGACATATCATCGAGAGCGTTTTGGTATTCTTTCATTTTTTCCTGCATTTTCTTTCCGGTCATCGTCATCATAATCAGAAAGCCCAACAAAACTGGCACAAGGCTCAAAAGTCCCAGCCGCCAGTCGAACACCAGCAGCAGAACCAAAAGGCCGCATGGTGTCGCAATGGCATTGGCACGGTCGGGAAGCTGATGCGCCAGATAGGTTTCGGTGGCGGCGCTGGATTCATTGACGATTTTGCGCAGCCTGCCGCTGCCGAATTGCTCTGCAAACCCCAGCGGCAGCTTTACAATACGCTCCATCGTTTGCAGGCGCAGGTTGGTGGCAATGCGGAACGCCCCTTTGTGGGAACACATCAGAGCGCCTATGTAGACCAACACCGCGATCACTGCGAACAGCACCGCCATCCAGCCGTTACGGGTCAGGTTTTGCGCATGGCTGAAATCCGGCGCAAATGCCAACACTTCCTGCATGACCTTCCAGATATAGTAGAAAGGCACTAACGCTATGAGGGCGCTGATGGCCGAAAGCACCCAGGAAGCGTAAGTCAGGTATTTGTGGCCGCCTGCAACTGCAAGCAACCGTGATAGATTGGATCGTTTTTTCAAAGAAAATTCCTCCTTTTCGTTTATTTATGATAAAGAGAACACAAGCGCGTTCTTCTTATATCCGTATAAGTTAGTCATTGCTAACCTATGGGCAAAAATTACAGGGCGTTACTGCCCCATAATTTTCATCCATCCGGCTGTATAGAAAGCCCGCATTTCCTTCACATAGTTTTCTGCGTTATGAAGCGGCATTTCGTGAATCACCAGTTCAAAGAAAGTATGAAACATGCCGGTAATCAGAATATGCTCCAGCGCAGGGTCGATCTGCGGGGAAGGACGACCAAGCTCCTGCAAAACTTTCTGATAGGCGTGGGTTGCCGCCACTTCAATCTCCACCATTTCATCGATGAAACCGAAAAACTTCGTCCCCTCCGAACAGCAGAGAATCAGTTTACATTCTTCCAGATGTTCGTAGGCGTAGTGGAGCATATCAAACATGCAAGCGCCGGAAAAATCTCCCATAACCTCCGGCTGCTGCTCGTGGGGGAGATTAGCAAATTCTTTCTGCGCTTTTTGAAAACAGCCGAGCAGATACGCATAATGCTCGCCTACCAAAGCCTCGAACAGTTCTTCTTTACTTTTATAATATCCGTAAAAGGCTCCAGTTGTCATACCTACGGATTTTACGATATTCCGCAGGGAAGCGTCTTTGTAGCCTTTTTGCAAAAACTCCGCTTTTGCGGCCCGGTGGATGCGTTCTAAGGTTGTCAGATTTCCTTCTATCCTTCTCACCTCCATAACACTGTTATATATCACTGTTATATTTTATTCCAAGAGGCGGGTCTTGTCAAGAGGGAAATTACCCATAGAATCATTTCAGAGACATTGAAGATAAAACAAGGTGAGGCAGCGTTTATACACTGCCTCACCTTTCTATTTTTCTTCAAACTTATAGCCGATGCCGTAGACGCTTTTCACATAGTCCGGCAGGTCGGGAGCGATCTTTAGCTTCCTCCGTAAATTACTCACATGGTTGTTGACTGCTTTGCGGGAATAGTAGGTATAATCTTCTTCCCACACCAGATCCATAAGCATTTCATAGGTGAATACCCGCTTCGGATTTAAGATAAGCAAGGAGAAGATTTCAAATTCCTTGACGGTCAATTCTATCGACTGCTCCAATCTGCCAGCCGGTTTCAGCTAAATCAAGTACGGCTAATTTCCCATATCACCACCACCTAACCATCATCCAATGCTTTCTTTAACTTTTGAAAAGACTCCGCGCTGATCGCATGTTCAATGTTGCAAGCGTCTTGTTCTGCTATTTTGGGGGCTACGCCTGCCGCTATGAGCCGTTCTGTAAAAAAACGATGCTTTTCAAAAATCTGTTCGGCAAGCTGCAATCCTGTTTCTGTGAGGGAGAGTGTGCCGTCAGCATTTTTAACAAGATGGCCGGATTTGGATAGTTCCTTGACTGCCCGGCTTACGGAAGGCTTTTTTACCCCCAACTGCTTTGCAACATCCACGCAGCGGACATAGCCATGACGCTGCTGCATTATTAAAACGGCCTCCAGATAATCTTCCATCGAAGAAGTTAAAGACATAAAGGCTCCTCTCTTTTAGTTCTTATTTACTCAAATCCCACTGAAAACTACAGCAGGCTTGAATCAGTTCCTCATCATGGGTGATCACTAATACGGTTTTTCCCTCGGCCGCAGTATCTTCCAATGCAGAGGCAATTTTTCGCATGTTCCCGCCGTCCAGCCCCGACGTAGGTTCATCGAACAATAAAATTTCTCTGTCGGATAAAAGGCCGCAGGCAATGGAAAGGCGCTGCTTCTGTCCGCCGGACAGAATAGCCGGATGCGCGTCTTTGTAAGCGTAAAGATCTAATTTCTTCAGCAAATTTCTGGCCCTTTCCAATTGTTCCTCTGTCCTGGAAATCCCTAAGAACAGTTCTTCTGTTACGCTGTTTGTAAAGAATTGTGTGCCAGTGTCGTTGGAACTGTACCAGCAGCTTTTCCGCCGCCGTGACGAACCGGCTTTCCGACCGTGAAGGGAAATACTGCCCTTGGACGGACGTTCCAAGCCGGCAACGATTTTTGCCAGTGTTGTTTTTCCCGCCCCGTTGTGTCCGGTGATGGCAATGATCTGCCCCGCCCAGGCTGCAAGGTTTAAATTCTCCCAAATTGTATGCTTCCCTCGCTTACAGGAAAGGCTTTTCAGGGAAAGAAGAGGCGAGCCTGTGACGGCAGGTATGGAGAGCCTTGAAGGCATACAATGCTGTACAGCGCGTAGTTCCAACTGTTTCATGACTTCAGAAGGGAGCAGTCGCATTTGTTCAGGCGTGCGCTCCCACTGGATGGCTCCATCCCGGATATACACAAAGCGATCCGCTACATCCATCAGCCAGGAAATCCGATGTTCCGCAATCAGAAGCGTGCAGCCTTCCCGCTTTAGCCCTTGGAGAACTTCCCGCAGTTCTTTAACACCTTGGCCGTCCAGATTGGCGGTAGGCTCGTCACAAACATAAACGGGAGGGTTCATGGCGTAGACAGAGGCCACGGCTGTACGCTGCTTTTCTCCGCTGGAAAGCACATCAAGGGAGCGGTCACGCAATTGTTCCAAACGAAACCGCCGGATAGCCACGTCTGTTCGCAGAACAATTTTTTCATGCGGGAAGCCGTAATTTTCACAGCTGAAAGCAACTTCTCCCGGCATTTCAGAGGAGAAAAACTGACTTCCCGGATCCTGGAACACACTGCCCACCGTTTTTCCCCGTTTCCACAATGGCTCATCGCTTCTGTCTTTCCCATTAATCTGAAGGCGGCCGGAAAACCGGCCCATATGAAAGGCAGGCGCAATGCCGTTCACTATATGGATCAAGGTGGTTTTCCCATTTCCTGAAGGGCCGGTCAATACCACGCATTCGCCTTTCCGGACATGCAGACAAATATCGGTCACGCCTGCCTCGGAGTCGGCATATTGAAAATTCACATGTTCAAACCGGATCACTTTATCCCTCCTATTATGAAAAACAGGATGGTTCCAATCGCCCATATTCCCATCCAGAGGAAATCAGCCAGCTGAAGCTTTCTGGCATAGTAGCTTCCCCGCACCCCCGGTGCCTGGGCGCCACGCGCTATCGCCGATACGGAAAGCTGATCCGCAATCTGCAAGCAGCGCAGCAGCATGGGCACCAACACATATTCGCAGGTAACGGCAGGGTGGCGGAGCACCTGCACTGATCCGGTCAGCCTTCGATTCTTCATGGACTGCCGAATCCCATTCAGTTCCGCCTTCATGGTTGGGAAAAACCGAAATACCACCAGCAGCCCTAAGATAACCGGAGTGGGGGTATGGATTTTCGACAGGGAGGCCGAGAGCTGTCCCGGAGGCGTGGTAATGAGATCCCACGCCGCCAGGAATACCGGCATAAGGTTGTAAAACATCAGCACATAGAATTCCGAAAAAAACACCATACGCAGGCCGTGAAAGCGAATGAGATACAGCAGCAGCACCAGCGCCAGATAAAAAATGCCGAAGGTCAGGCAGAGCCGCCACCGCTTTTCAAAAACCAACTGGTAGAAAGCAAGCAGTGCAAGAAGACAGGTGAGCAGGGTGTTTGCGGTAAGCGACACTCCAAGGATGGCGCAGGCCGCCGCCCACGCTTTTACCGGAACGGATAAGGCTGTTTCCCGCATTTACAGCACACCCGCTTTTTTGAAATGCTTTTGAATCAGCTTCCGGCCGACAAGGCTGCCCAGGAATCCGCAGAACATGGTAAAAATCAGGATAAAAGCCACCCAGCCCGGCGCTGTATAATACTGAACGTAAGCGTCGATATAACTCTGCTCCATACCGCTGGCAACCGCAAAACTGTAATAGGTACCCCAGAAAAACCAGACGGGAAGCAGGTTTACCCCGTTGTATAACAGGCTGGAAACTATCCATGCGGCGGTCAGGCGGTTTGGCGTAATCCCTTTCCACAGGATGATTTCCGCGAGGACTCCCACCACGATAAACCACGGGAGCAAAAACCAGTTGCCCATCATCAGAAAGACAAGGCCCAGCAGCGTCATGTATACCAGTGAAACAAACCGTTTGCGGATGCGGTTTACCATCAAAAAATAGATGGGCCCGCAAACAAGCATGGTAATGCCTACGGACAGCACCATGCTGACAAAATCATTCACCATGCAGACCATGTTGATCCCCAGCTGAATGACAATGAGCAGCACGGTCATCAGTACCAGTGTAATAACGTCTTTTACAGACCATTTCTTTGCGTTTTCCATTTTGATTCTCCTTTGTTTTCTTTTATGATTCTTGCAGCTTCCGGCTTAATGCCCATTCGCGCAGCCCTATAAACCGCCGGTACGGGCCTTTCTGTTTCATAAGTTTCTGATGCGTTCCCCGCTGTACGGTCCGCCCCATTTCAGCACAAGGGTCTGGTCGGCATTCCGAACATTGGCAAGGCGATTGCCTCATCTATACGATTCTCCTCCTTTCTTAAAGTTAGTTTTAGCTAACCGTTGTGCAAAAAATTTAAGGTTCAAATGAACCTTAAAAGGCCGCTCCAGCCACAGTTGAAAAAGACTGCCAGTTCATTGACATAGCCAATCGCCTGTTCCCGGCTCATATCATGGGCGACTGTTTCAAAAACGGCGGTAAAATAGGCGCTTGTGATCATATGGTGAAGGTCACGGTTGACCGTCCCCTCCAATTTCCCGAGCTGCCGGAGCTGCTGATAGTAATCCTCCGTCTGATCGACTTCAAGCTCCACAAGCTCATGAATATAGTTGGCATACCGGGTTCCCTCGGAGCAGCAAATCACCAGTTTGAACGCATCGAAATGATCATAGATGTAATTGATAAAGTAATTCAGGTAGCTGGTAGATAAATCTTGGCTCTGTCCCGTTTTATCCTCTGTAACCAATTCATAATGTGCTTGCTGCGCCTGTTTAAACTGAGCGATCAGTTCATCGGCCGCCGGAGCTACCAAAGCGTCAAACAACGCTTCCTTACTGTTGTAATAGCCATAAAAGGCCCCTTTGGTAAAACCGGCTTCTTTGACAATGGCCCGCAGGGAAGCATCTTTAAAGCCCTTCTCCAAAAACTCCCGCTTTCCAACCTCAAGAATGCGCTTTTGCGTATCAGTCAGCTTCACGTTTTGTTCTCCCTTCATATACCATTGGTATATTAACATAAGCAGTGTAATTTGTCAACAAGTTTTGAGCGAGCGTATAGCGCTGGATCGAAAACAACTTTGAAATTAGCGCCTTAAATATAGAGGATTTGACGAAAATAAATGCCGCAAGAAGTTCACGTTGATCCTGTGGCATTTTATATTATGGTTGCGCTTAACAAAAACAAGTTCCAAAAAGCATTTCAGCTTACAGAAGGCATAAGCATTAGGGAATACATTCGGGCATTGCGGATGGAACTTGCTCTGGAACCTTTTGAAAAAAGCGATATGTCCACTGGCAACATCGCAAAAGCAGTTGGCTATCATGGAGTATCAAATTTCTACCATGTCTTTCAGCAGAGATTTGGAGAAACATATTCATAAGCTGTTTTCACAGATTGGCAAGCAATGCAAACATGTACATGTTTGCGATTTTGGCGGGTTTTCTACCCGCCAAAATGCTTGTTGAGGGATAACCCCCAAGCCCCCAAGATCGCTACCTTCGGTAGCGGCTGCGCGTCCTGCGGACGCTGAAAAATTTTTAATAAGCAAAAGAAAAACTCTATGCAAATGGTTCGTCCATTCACATAGAGTTTTCTTATTTCCCGTTCACTTGGCATAGGTTAGTATTTTCGCAATACTTCTATATGTTCCTCTGCCATTCTGAGGCAGCCTCTTCTCTCGTTTGTGATGTGCTTTATTCAATGGAAATCAGCTTTTTCTGCTCTTCCAGTTTTTTCGGTTCTTCTTTTGGTATTGACAGGTGCAGCGTGCCGTCTTTAAAGGAAGCTTTGATGTCTTCCTCTGTTACTCCGTTCCCTACATAGAAGGTCCTGGAGCAACTGCCGGTGTAACGCTCTCTGTGAATATAGTTGCCGTTCTCGTCTTTTGTGTCGTTGGACTCATTTTTCGTGGCAGTGATGGTCATGTAACCGTCCTTCAGCTCTGCGCTAATGTCTTCCTTCGCATAACCCGGCAGGTCAATGTCCATCAGATAATCTCCATCCTGTTCCTTAATATCGGTCTTCATGACGTTCTTGTTGCTATCCATTCTGCTGAAAAATGGGTCTTTGAACATCTCGTCAAACAAATCCAAACCGAAACTACTTCTTCTAGGCACCATCATCATATGTCATCCCTCCTTAATTTCTAACCAGTGGCAAAACGCAGGTTAGATAAAATATAATGATTTTATGTTCCCCCTTTTGGAACAATTTTATAATAACACTTTTTGTTAGCACTGTAAAGAGGTGAGTGCTAATTTTTCCGAAAATTTTTTTGCCTCTTTTGAGAAAACTGTAGATTTCAATGTTTTTGCATTATAATGGAAAAATTTTGCACTTACTCAGTCCGGCTTTATTCTTCTGACCCTGAATTCAAACCTCATACACGGAAAACCGCAAAGCCTGCCAGCTGTCAATCGCGCCTTCACAGACGAAAAGCCTGTTTTCCAGCCATTTATACTCGGAACTGCCGACATCGAATCTGGCAGTTCCTTTATAATAATATTCCTCCGAAGAAACGGCTTCCCCGGCCAAAAGCTTTTCCTCCAGCTCCTGCGCCAGATGGAGATAGGCGTCGATCTGCATGAACAGCTCTGCGCCGTCATCGGTTTTGAGAAGCACCGGAGCATAGATGATATTCACCCCCTCTGATGGCGTATAGGTCGTAGACGCTCCCACAGGCAAAATTCTGCCCTTCATCCTATCGCCGGAGAAAGAGCCTTCGCCTGCAGGGGAGATCAGCAGGTCCCCCCTGCAGGTGTTCTCGATTAAAAGATCGGAGGTCTGCTCCAGCTCCATATCAAACAACTTCCTCATAAGCTGCCTCTGATAACCGTTCCTTCGAAAATAACTGCATCGATGGCAGCATCTTTCAGCTGCTCCGAAGGCGTATCGAAAATATTCCTGTCGACTAGAATCATATTTGCCAGCTTGCCCGCTTCGAGGGAGCCCATTTTGTCCTGCCAGCGAAGCTGTATTGCACCGCCAATGGTATAGCCCTTCAGCAGAACAGGAAGACTCAGTTTCGCTGAGGCCGGCGGCCTCATGGACCCCGGATATTTTTGTGGATTCAGAGGGAACTCCGGATCCACTTTTGTGGCCGCCACTTGCATGCCAAAGAAGGGATAGGCCCTGTGAAGTTCGTAACCGGTCACCACATCGCTGGAGAAGGTAACAAGAGCGCCGCTTTCGATCATCGGGTTGAACTGGTACATCCTTCTCCACTTTTCTTCCGAATAATAGTTCATGGCTTCTTCGCCGAAATATCCGCCCGACCAGTGGCAGGACCAGTTGATGGTAATGCCCAGCTCCGCCGGCCGTTTCATGTCCGCCGGATCCACAACTTCGCAGTGGGCCAGCACCGGCATACATACCCAGGGAACGCCCGCGGCGGCAGCCTGCGCCTTGGCAGCTTCCACTGCGTCGCAGGCAACCCGGAAGCCCCGGTCGCCGACCACATGGATATGCAGATCCAATCCCTCCTCGTTGCACAGCAGGAAACATTTGGTGAGCTCATCGGTCTCCATCATAATTTCGCCGTAATTTCCCGGGTCATGGATATGTTCATGGAGGGAAGCCGAATTGCCGCTCTCATTGGTACCGTCTAAAAAGAGTTTCATGGTATTTATTTTAATATGCTTTGTCGTGTATTTTTTTTGGTATTCCTTCAGCTTTTCGATCTTTTCCGGGAGATCCGCATAATTCCAGAATCGGACCATGCCATCATAATACACTCGAAGCTCGCCCGCTTGGTCCAACTGGTAAATGCCTTCGATCTGGTCGTCGTTTTCAATAAACCCGTCGGCCATGGCCGTGATGCCGCTTTCCTCCAAGAAATCGAAGAACCCTTTCATCGTTTCCCCGGTCAGCTCTTCCGGCGGATACCAACCGAGAGCGCGGAACATATTGTCAGCAAACTTATACCAGGCCATTTCCCGGATCCAGCCGGTGGGAGTCCCCTCTTCGTCTCGCACAAAGGTCTCTAACGGTCCTGGGTCCGGCGTATTTTTATCCACCTTTAGCAGCTCCAGCATTTTGCTGTTGACCCAGCATAGATGCTCGCCAAAATCCTGGCAGAGCACCGGCCTGTCACTGACCGCCGTATCCAGCAGTTCCTTAGTCGGCCCGTGTTCATCGAACATGGAAGTGGGGTAATATTCAAAATACAGAAAGGGACATTCCGACTTGGGATGCTTCTCGCCGTATTCTTTCACAAAGCGCAGCAGCTCATCCACATCCTCGGTCCAGGGCAGGCGGACATGCCACAAGCTCTTAGTCACCCATCCCGGATGAATGTGACTGTCGATCATGCCAGGAAGTAGGCATTTTCCGCCGAGATCATGGACATCTGCATCCGGATACGCTTCCAATTTGGCATCTGATTGATCGCCCACAAATTGGATCCCTGTTTCATCAAAAATAATGCAGTTCGCTTTTGGACATGCTTCATTGGATGTATAAATATCCGCGTTTTTAAAAATCGTTGTCATCTGCCTTTCCTCCTTATTCATCAAGCTTCATTTCCGGCGGCAGCTCTTTAAATCCCCTGGTTTTGATCGCCAGATAAAGGATGCCCACCAGAAGCCATGCGCCTCCCAGAATCTTAGCCGGCGTCTCGATAAAGTAGAACACGACGACGAGACTTACCATTCCCAGAGCAGGAATGACAAGATGCCGAAACATCGCTGCCCCGCCTCTTTCTTTGCCCCGGATGATATAATGGCTGATGACCGATAAATTGACCATAAAGAATCCGCAGACAGCGCCGAAGGACACCAGCGATGCAGCGCCCATTACATTGTCCTGATAAAAAATTGCGGTCAGTGCGATGAGGGTCGTCAGTACAATATTGTTTACCGGGGTCTGGAATTTTGGCGATAATTTGCCGAAGAATTTCTTTGGCAGGATGTTGTCGCGGCCCATGCCGTACAGAATTCGGGAAACAGCGCCCATGCCCGCCATGGCGCATACAAAGCTGCCGCAGTTATCGATTACAAAAAACATGGTTCCCAGCCAGTTCATGCCGATATGGGGGAAAAGCTCGAAGATACCCGTGTCCGGATCTTCAATCCCTGTATGGGCCTGGGGCCACGCGATTTGGGAGAAATAGGCGACAATGGCGAAGATAACGCCCGCTCCGATGACAACGCCCATGATGGCTTTCCCCATCACTTTTTGCGGTTCCTTTGCTTCTTCTGCCAGAGTCGTTACCGCGTCAAATCCCACAAAGGATGCGCAGAGGACGGCCGACGCCGCAAGGGTGCCCTTTAGCTCAAAATTGTCAGGATTGTAAAAAGCCGACGGATCGAATAAAGTCCCCGAACCGCCGCCGTTTGTCACATATCTCACAATGCAGGCCACAAAGAGAATGGTGAAAGCGATTGCGGCGCAAGTGACGATGGTATCGATGATGCTAGCCGTTTTTATGCCCACAATATTGACGATCATTCCGATGGCAGCCACAAAGACAACGATGGCCCACACCGGAAGCACTGGAAAATACTCATTGATGTAAACGCCCAAGAGCAGGTAGCAGATCATCGGCAGCAGCAGATAATCCACCAGCATCACCCATCCTGATAAGAAGCCTAAGTGGGGCTGCACCGACTTGTTTACATAGGTGTATGCAGAGCCGGCCGAAGGATACGCTTTTACCATCTGGGTATAGCTGTAGGCCGTAAGCGCCATCACGACAGCAGTAACACATAATGCCAGCGTATACATGCCGTGGGTGCTGGGCGTAAACAGTCCGTAGTAGTTGAATACCACGGTTGGGGCCAGATATGCCAGCCCAAACATAATGATCAGCGGCAGCGTTAACGTTCGCTTTAATGTAACTTCTCCCGCTTGCTTTTGTTCACTCATAATAAACCTCCCTCTAATAATATTTCCTATTGTTATAATATTCAGAAAATTAATTAAAGGCAATGTCTTTTTATTGTTGTTTTTAATAGGTTTATCATGATTTCAACAATAGAATCATTCTAAAAACAGGTTCATATAGTGTTCGATCAGCAGATTGTCCACGATCGTTCGGATCACATAGGGTTCGTAATAGACCATATTATCCTGGGATTGATTAATGTATTTTTCACGAAATTGTTTAGGGGTGCATTTGTACCACTCTTTAAAAGCTTTGTAGTAATACTGGGGATCAGAAAACCCGCATGCTTCTGAAATTTCAACGATTGTATAATTGGTGTTGATCAGATACCATTCCGACTTGTTGGCCCTGATATACGCCAGCATTTGCCGAAAGCCGATGGACACCTTGCGCATGAATTCGGAGACATAGCTGCTGCTCAGTCCAAGATGGGAGGAAAGATCCTTCAACGTTATTGTTTCAACCAAATGTTTATCAATATACGCATAGATCTCCTGATTTCTTTTGAGAATTTCTTCATGAAATTCTGTTTTACCGGAATGGAAAAAGATGATATCAAAATGGTGAACAAATAGATCGGTGATGGATTCGGTGATTTGGGTGATTTTCGCCGCGTCCTGTTCCAGGCTGCCGTCAAGTATAAACTTTAATAAGGCAATCAGGATTCCCCGCAGACGATCGTGATAGACGGTGGGATAGGGCATAGTTGTCTCTTTGCAGCCCTCGCAGACAAAGAGCATATGCTTAATATTGGGGTATTTTTTCTCAAACCACATTAAATCAACATAGAAGGACACGCACATATTATAGCCGTCGCTGTGAAGATAATATGCGTCCCGGTCAACCGAAACATATTCGCCTGTATTGAGTATGAACTCTTCGTAGGCATAGGCGAATTTAATGGTTCCAGTCAGACAGAAGATAATTTCCAGCGTGCCCGCATCGTGCATACACAGCGGCTTGTCTTTAACGGAATAAACGCTGATGCTGAGGGGAGTATTTTCAATTTTGGTAATACTTTGTACGGGTGAAGTGTTCATCGATTCTTTCTATGAAGCTGCCGCAGTTTGAGAAGAATGCCTTTTTTAAATGTGTCATACGCTGGGCTGTCGTAAGCTGCCCAAATCTGCCCGCGCAGCAGTCTCCTTCCTTTCTTTTGATTTTCAAATTTATCCCATGCGGATGGATTTAAATTTCAAGTTTTCTCATAACCACGCAGTAGGCCGCAAAGAGCAGAACCGCTGCTCCCAGCCAGGCTGCGATTTCCACAAAATAGATTCCGGCCGCACCGATGATGGTCACCACTAACACGGCCATCACAGCCCTTAAAATCAGCTCAACCACTCCCGCAGTCACAGCAATCCAAACCTTTCCCAAACCCATTAGAATATTGCGGTAGGTATTGAGCGCATATAAGGCGAACAGCATGATGCTCATGATAAACAAGTATTTATATGCGATATCCAAGACCTGTCCCGCCACTTCAGCTTCCGCGGAAATGAACAGCAGTAAAATATTTTTCCCGAAGAGAATCATTATGACACCGATGGACACAGAAGCGACGGCACCAAGGATCAGTGCCACTCTTGTTCCCTTTTTTATACGTTCTTTGCTGCCGGCGCCATAATTTTGACCGGTATACACCATCATGGCATTTCCCACGGCCAGCGAGATGGCTTCCAGTACTCCGTACAGCTTGTTGGTAGCCGTAAACCCTGCCACGTAGATAAAGCCCAGTGTGTTGAGGGCGTACTGGACCACGATGCCGCCGATGGCTATGATCGCATACTGGAAAGCAGATGGCAGTCCCTTACGCCAAAGCTGTCTCAGAATAGGTTTATCCAGTTTCCAGTCTTCCTTTTCTGACTTGAGGATAGAGATTTTTCGGATTTTGTTGAAACAATAAATGCAGGAGACGGTCTGGGCGACAATGGTAGCCACAGCAGCTCCTCCGATCCCCCACTTGAACGCTAAGATAAAGAGCAGATCCAGCCCAATGTTGGAAAGAGATGAAATGAGCAGGGCAATAAAGGGCGTGCTGCTGTCGCCCAGCGCGCGCAGAATGCAAGCGGCTATGTTGTACATCATCACCACAAATATACCTGCATACATGATAGTAACATAGGTTTTCGCATACCCGAAAATGTTGTCGGGCGTATTGAGCAGGGACAAAATCGGTCCCGCTGCGCATATACCGATCAAAGCAAGAACCGCACCTGTGGCGATGCTCAGGATAATCGACATATTGACGCTTTTTTTCAGCTGATCATACTCCTTAGCACCGAAATAAAAGGTGATTAAAACGGAAAATCCCTGTCCGAATCCAAAGGCCGCCCACATCATGAACCAGTAAATCCAGTCTGTCGCGCCGATCGCGGCCAGGGCGGTGACGCCGACCCCTTTTCCAACAATCATGGCATCTGCCACTGTATATAACTGCTGCAGAAAATTACCGCCCATCAAAGGCAGCATAAATTTGAAAATGAGCTTCTTGGGATCACCCGTTGTCATATCATGAATTCGCTCTTTTTTCACCGTTTACCTCCGTCTTTGTAAAATGATCTTTGGATATTCTACACTGACGGACCGGGAAAGTAAAGTATTAGATTCCGCCCATTTGGGTAATACCCGCGTATCGATCGCGCCGTCATCTGTCTGTTTCACTTTTCAAATCAGAGGAAATCAGGAAAACGATAACCAATATACAAAAAAATGAATTGCCCCATACCCGAAAATACTATATCATTTTAGGAAAGAAGGGATCATGGAGGTACCAAGTGTTAAAATCAACCAGTTCAAAAGAAATCATGGATGAATATCTGCGGGATGAATCCAAAAGAACCGGTTCATCAGAGCGAATCTTCTTCCCCAAAAATGAGGCGGATGTAATTTCCATATTACGGGATCATCCGGGAATGCCGGTGACGGTCCAAGGATCCAGGACCGGTGTGACCGGCGGCTGCGTTCCGGATGGCGGTTTGACGGTCAATATGGAACAGATGAATCAGGTCCTCGATTTCCGCCGCGATGAGAAAGCGGCTGCGATCACCGTCCAGCCCGGTGTGCTTTTGCAGACACTGCGGAGTTTCATCCTTCCCCACAAGCTTTTCTTTCCTCCTGATCCAACAGAAACGACTGCTTCCCTGGGCGGCATGGTCTCCTGTAATTCTTCCGGTGCCCGCAGCTTTCGCTACGGTTCGATCCGCGATTATGTTCTGGCCCTGGATCTGATCCTGCCCGGCGGCGACAAGCTGCATCTGGAGCGGGGCAGCATCACGGCAAAAGAAAACCGGTTTACGCTAAGTACCTGCAGCGGCCGCCGGATCAGCGGCAAACTGACTGATCTGCAGATGCCGCGGGTAAAAAAGCACACCGCAGGATACTATATTCGACCGGACATGGATTTGATCGACCTTTTTATTGGTGCTGAAGGTACTCTGGGTATTATTACTTCCATAAAGCTCAAGCTGGTATCCGCTAAAAAGGAAACCTGGGGCAGTGTCATATTTCTCCCTGATGAGGCCAGTGCTCTTGCCCTTGTCAAACTTGTTCGCCAAGAAACGCCCGACAGTCTTTCCCCGGAAGCCTTGGAGTTCTTTGGGAGTGATACCCTGCATTTACTTCGGCAGGCTCAATTGACAAAAACAGCCCTTACTGAAATGGAACTGATCCGGCAGGATGCGTGCTGCGCCGTCTATGTGGAATATGCCTGCGATCAGCGTGCTTCGCTGATTCAGGCTTTCGAGGATACCTGTCATTGTATTGAATCCGTGGGCGGCAATCCTGAACAAACCTGGGCTGCCATTAACGCTTATCATATGGAAAAGCTTCATTTATTTCGCCATGCTGCCCCAGAATGTATAAACCGGAAAATCAGCGAGATCAAAAGGACTTGCCCGGCGATCACAAAGCTGGGTACCGATATGTCCGTCCCTGACAGTCGATTGGAGGAGGTTTTCAGCCTCTATCGCAGCGGCCTGGCGGAAGAAGGCCTCACTTCGGCCATATTTGGCCATATCGGAAATAATCATTTCCACGTCAACGTCATCCCCAAAAACATGGATGAATTTAATCGCACTAAAAAATTATTCAGCCGCTGGGCCGAAGTGGTTGTTGCCATGGACGGCACCGTATCTGCCGAACATGGAATCGGCAAACTAAAAACATCCCTTTTAAAACAGCTATATTCAGAGGAGAAGCTTGCTGAAATGGCAAAAATCAAGAGCCTTTTTGACCCGGATTGGCTTTTAAATCGGGGAAATATTTTCTCCGATCCTGTTCTATAAATTTGTAAGAATAGCAAAACATGGAGGTTTCAAATATGGAAATCAGAGTTCTTGAATATTTTCTTGCGGTTGCGAGAGAACAGAGTATTTCCGGCGCGGCTGAGTCCCTGCATCTTTCTCAGCCTACCCTTTCCAGGCAGCTGAAAGACTTGGAGGATAGCCTGGGCAAACAGCTCTTTACCCGCGGAAGCCGCCGCATTACGTTAACGGAAGAAGGAATGCTGCTGCGTAAGCGCGCGCAAGAAATCGTTGATCTGGTCAAGAAAACGGAAAATGAAATCAATTGTTCCCAAGAAACGATTTCCGGAGATGTTTACATCGGTACCGGGGAAACAGATGCGGTACGGCTGATTGCCAGAACAGCCCGGGATCTGCAAACAGATTATCCCGGTATCCGTTTTCGAATTTCCAGCGGCGATGCAGCCGATGTGGTGGAACGCCTGGATAAAGGCCTTCTTGATTTCGGGGTTCTGCTGGATCCGGTGGATATTGCAAAATATAATTATTTGCGGTTTCCTGTTAAAGATGTTTGGGGTGTTTTGATGCGCAAAGACAGCCCTCTGGCAGTCAAGGATTCGATCCATCCCCAGGATTTATGGGACAAGCCGCTGATTTTTTCCCGCCAAAATGAACTGACCGCATGGCTTAAAAGGCCGCCTTCAGCACTGAACGCTGCGGCGACCTATAATCTGGTATACAATGCCTCTCTCATGGTGGATGAAGGCCTGGGATATGCCCTGTGTCTGGACAAAATCATCAATACCACCGGCTGCAGCAATTTGTGTTTTCGCCCTTTGAAGCCAAAGCTGGAGATCGGCATCAATCTGGTATGGAAAAAATATCAAATTTTTTCCCGGGCAGCAGAAGTATTTTTAAAAGCTTTTGAAGAGACGCTTGCCTCTCTCGACTAACACTCTGTCCTGTGATCAAGGTTTGATACTTACTCGTTTCCCCGGATCCGTTCGACAACGGAGTGGTTGCCCGAAAGATGCCGATAGGCGATCAGCGGAACCGCAATACAAATCGCCCCGATTACTACAATCATAATCAGAACCGGAATAACAGGAATTGAAAAAGCAATGCCTATATAATTCATAGATTGATAAATGAGATAGGTAATCCCCAGCCCTGCAGTCCCGGTCAGCATCAAAGAAAGTACCGCATAAAGGACGCCTTCCCGAACCAGCATCTTCTTGGTCTGCCGGTCGGTCATTCCTACACTTTCCATCACCGCCAGCTCCACCTGCCGGTTTTGAATGCTTCCGCAAACGGTGTTGATGTAATTCATGATGCCGATTAGAGCCAAAAGCACAGTAATGCCCATACCAATACCCATCATATTGTTTTGAGCCTTTTCAACTTGTTTCATCTCCTCAAGCTTGGAGTCATAGGAAAAATCTTTACGTTTGGGGCTTGTATTCATAGCCTTTTTAATCTGTTCTTCGGTGTTTTCATCGTATTCTTGCTGATATTGAATGGTCAGCTTGGAAATCAGCGGCTTATCAACAATGCGCTTAAAGTATCCATCGCTGATAATGATGGTAGGCCCAAGACCAGGCATGGCATAATAGGTGTCGTCGGTCAGGCCCGCAATATCAAAGGAGCAGGACTTTTCCCGCTGATCGAGCAGAAAGCAGGATACTTGTTTTTCGCGCAGCTCCTTTTGATTAAAGTCCAGATCGTTTCTGAACAGGATACACGTTTTTCCTTCCAGGAAGGCCTTTTCATCCACCGGCTCATCCAAGGTACTATTTAAATACTCGAACTCTACCTGATCAATCCCAGTCAGATAGGAATAATATGTTTCTGGATGCAGCTTATAATCCTCTCTCACATTCTCATAAGACTCTTCCATCCACATGTCATAGGTCTGCTTCATCCAGCCATCGGAAAAGTCCGGCTCCCAGGGGACGGCGATGGCGGCATTGAGCATTTTATGCGTCTGGCTGATCTCGCCGGCGGGCAGCTGGGACAAAAAGTCATCGTCCATAAGCTGCTTCCATTGGCCTTGATCTTCTTTCCAAATGGTATCGTTTTTAATCAGAAGATCCGCGTCCATGTAGTTGGATACAATCGTTCTCGGCCCGTGGCTCGCGATGAGAGTGGCCAGACATAAGAATACCGACAGCGCTGCCGCAAGGGAGAGCACCACCACAAAGGTTTTCTTCTTATCTTTAAACAGCTGGTCTTTAGCCATTCGCCAAACAATCTGTCCCTTTCCGGTCCTGCGCGCCTTCGTTTTTCCGGACAGGCCCCGGTACCCCAGAGCTTCCATTGGTGTAATTTCGGCAGCGATCCGGGCAGGCTTCCGGCTGCCGATGAAAACCGTTGCTCCCACCAAAAGAACAGCGGCGAGCAATATGAGCGGGTGAAAGACAATCTGAATATCAGTCTGGCGGATTCCCAGGGTTTTGACCACCGCCGGTATGAGGAAAAAGGAGGCTGCCGCTCCCAGGAGAAACCCGCCTGCCATTCCAATGGCCCCTGTGAAGAGCATTTGTTTTCTGATTAAACCGTTAATTTGTCTGCCGGTCATGCCCACGGTCCGTAGCAGTCCATAGTAGCGGATATTTCCCGAAACCGACAAGGATAAAATGTTATTGACCAGCAGATATGCGCTCAGGCAGGTAATGAGAATCAGCCCTGCCATTCCCAGAAGAAGCTGGATCGACCAGGCGGTTTCGGCAGTAAAAATCAGCCGCTGTTTCTGCCCCAAATCCAGGCTGGATTTAAGCTGATCCTGCGTTTTCTGACTTACCAAAGAGCTTTGGAATTTTAAATACAGGAAGCCTCGTCCGTAGTCGGAAAGCTGAAAGCCGGACTTTTGAAAAAATGACTTTGAGACGTAGAAGATACGCTTGTCGCCGTATCCGCCCCACATGCCGGTTATGGTAAATCGTTTGGTATGGCTACCCAGCTTGTCTCCATAGGTAATCTCAAAGGAATCTCCGATTCCAAGGTTTTGCAAACCGCAGTCTTTCAGCGCCTCTTTGGTAGCCATCACTTCGTTGTCTTTGGTTGGATAGCGGCCTTTTACCCACTCCATGGCAGGCCGTTTCATCTCCTTCCACATGGTATCGTCGGCCCATAGAAAGGCTGTATGAAGCGTATCGTCGGCGGCAGTCTTTTCCGCCCAGGCCGCCATCGCCTCAACGCCGATTTTTTCAATATCTGTATTTGCTTCACACACACTTTTTTGTTCATCCGTAAACCCGCCATAAATGTAGGCGCCGAAGTCAGCCCCTTGCATGCGGATCTCCTGAATCTGCTGCATACGAAAGTATGTTCCCCCAACTGTCAGGATGCTGAAGAGCATAAAGGAAGCCAGCGAAATCGCGATGATGAGCATTCCATTTTTACGCTTATTGGCGGCAAGGGAGCTTTTGGCCATTCTTGTAATGATCCCCCGGTTATTATTCGCCAGCATAGCCGCCACTTCCCTTCACGATCTTTCCGTCTTCGATGCGGACGATCCGGTCCGCCAGCTGGGCGATGTCCTGATCGTGGGTGATCAGGATCAGGGTCTGCTGAAATTTTTTGGCCGCTGCCTGCAGCAGTCCCAGCACATCGTGGCTGGTGGCCGTATCCAGATTGCCAGTCGGCTCATCGGCCAGTATAATGGCCGGTTTTGACGCCAGCGCTCTGGCGATGGCAACCCGTTGCTGCTGTCCTCCTGAGAGGGTGCCCGGCAGGGCTTCCTTTTTTTCGCTCAATTTGAGCAGCTCCAGGATTCCATCGACGAATCTGCGGTCGATGCGGGCTCCGTCCAGCTCAATGGGCAGAACCACATTTTCATAAACGTTTAAATCGGGCACCAGGTTATAGCTTTGAAAGACAAAGCCTACTTTTCTTCTGCGAAAAATGGTCAGCTGCTCTTTGCTCAGCTTGGAAAGGCGGCGTCCGTCCACGTAAACTTCTCCTTCGGTCGGGTTATCCAGTCCGCCGATCATATGGAGCAGAGTGCTCTTTCCGCTTCCTGATTTACCTACTATGGCGACGAATTCTCCTTCTCTCACGGAAAAGTCCACTCCATCCAGCGCTTTTACCGTATTGCTTCCCAGCTTGTAGTATTTTTTCAATGCTTGTGTCTGTACAATGGGTGATTTCATGCTGCGTTCTCCTTTCTTTCCTACTACAAGCATAACGCCGAAAAATCACAAACTGTTCACAGCTGGAAAGTTTCACGGAACTGTGATTTTTCCCTGTCATATGGAAGATAAACCTGAAAGTCTGCGCCCTGCCCTTCCTGGGATTGAACTTGAATATAGCCCCTCTGCAGGGTGATGATCTTTCTCGCCAAATAGAGACCCACGCCAATGCCTTCCTGGTCGTGGACTTCCGGCTCCCGGTAAAACCGCTGAAAAACTGCTGCCTGTCTGCCCGCGGCGATGCCTTTTCCCGAATCCCGGATGGATATTTTGACAAAGAATTCCTGCGCCGATACGAAAACGTCAATGGTTCCTCCCTCAGGCGTGTATTTAACTCCATTGTCCAGGATATTAAAGAGAGCTTCTTCCGTCCATTTCCTGTCGTGGCTCACCTGCAGCGCGTCGCCGCATTCCACGGAAAGGCGTATGTTCTTCTTTTCCGCTTTGGGTACCACAGCCGCCACCGCCCGCCCCAATGTGGGCTTTAAATAATCCGGCCGCTGGCGAATCTCGATGACGCCGGTCTCAAGGCGGGACATCTTCACCATGCTCTGGAGCAAAAAGTCTAGTTTTTCCGTCTGCCCCTCCATCTTCTGCAGAAATTCTTTTTGGCGTTCTTCCCCGCCGGCCTCCTGCTTCATAATATCCAGATATAATTTCATATTGGCAATTGGCGTTTTAGTCTGGTGGGAAATATCGGAGATCAATTCTTTCATCTGCTCTTTTTCCGCTGCGCTTTGAGCATTCTGTCTTTGTTGTATGCGGTAAACCTGTTCCAGCTTTCCATAGATTTTGTCCCATAAAAAATCGCCGGGCGCACCCGGTTCTTCCAGCTTTTGTCCGAGGATCATCTCATCCAGACAGGCTTCCAGGAGGTCGGAAAAGGAGTAAATCTCTTTTTTAAGCCGCCTCATCCGCATCCATAAAAATACGGAAAGCAGCGCCAGTCCTACGACTGCTCCAATTCGTCCAGCCATTGGTACCCCATTCCATACACATTTGAAATATATTTATGCCCGTCCTTTTCAATTTTGCGCCGCAGCCGGTTCACATTGACCGCCAAAGCGTGTTTGTCCACGAACTGGCCGCCGCTGTCCCAGAGCTGGTCCAGCATCAGAGAATAGGTCATCAGCTGGCCGCTGTGATCGATGAATAGTTTTAACATGCGAAACTCCGTCGGGGTGATGATGCATTCCTCTCCTCCCGCTTCTGCCCGCGCCCGCGCAAAATCGATGCGCAGATATCCATCGTCAAACAGCTGTTTGGCGTTTTTTGCCGTCCGCTTGAAAATCACCTGGATTTTTTTTAAAAGAACGTGAATGGAAAAAGGCTTTGTAATGTAATCGTCGGCTCCCAGTTCATATCCTTGCAGCATATCCTCTTCCAGGTCCCGGGCCGTCAGAAAAATCACCTGCGTGTCGCCTTTTTCCTTTACCTGCCGGCAGAAGGAAAAGCCTTCTCCGTCGGGCAGATTGACATCCAGCAGGACCAGCGCCGTCCTTTCTCTTTGATAACGCTGCTCCGCCTCTTTCATGGAACAGGCCGCCGATACGGAGTAGCCTTCTTTTTCCAGGGCATAAGCGATCCCCTGATTCAGTTCTCGATCGTCTTCCACAATTAATATGTTCTGCATCTTATACCTCACTGATTTTATTATACAGGCAAAGAAAAAACACTGCAATTAGGGAATAATCACAGTGTTGAGACAATCAGGCCACCCCCGGCACCTTATCTGTCGGCGATCGACCTTGCCAATTCATAGAAACATTTCACATCCCTGCTATAAACATGCTTGCAAAAAGAACGACTGATATCAGCGCTGGCGTTTTTGTAGAAAATAGCAGGTACGTTGTTAACCTCGTAAAAATACAAATCATCTTCTTTATATATTGGGTCGTCAATGCTCGTATATCTTGTGCCTTCTATCGCATTTCCCGCATCGGCGGCAGCATCAATCAAAAGGCAATTTTTCTTGCATTGTGATAATTGTTCTCTGGAAATAATATATTTACCAGGTTCATCCACCTCTATCCCACTGATGATTATATCGTATTGGTTGATCGTTGAATAAAATTCGCCCATTGTCTTTCGATAAAACATCCTCGGGCGCGCGCCCAGTTTTACAGCGGCGGAAAAAGCTCCCTGGGCTACATTCCCTGACGAGAGTACTGCTACTTGCAGCGAAGGATCAGGAATAAGGCCAAAACACATCAACGCATGCATAACTGCGGAATAACCGGCGTTATAACTATTTTTATAAATAAAATCACGTTTCAGCCAATCGATTGCTGCGGAGTCGTCTTTATAATATACCTTTGGATAGATATTATCCAAATCGACGATTACCAATGATTTGGGGTTGGCGACCTTTTCCATGAACGTTTTCCCCGACCCGTCCGGATGAATCCATCCTACGACCATCTGCTTATTCCGCAGCATTTCATAGTCGTCGGGCTGTATTAGCTTCAAGGAAAAAACCGCATCGCTGCGTTCAAAGATCTCCTTTCTGGGAAAAATTTTACAACCTGCGCTGCGATATTCTTCATCCTGGATATTCAGGAACTCGCCGAATCCTTCTTCAATAAAAATCTGGTTGCAGATCTCATTATCAGTAAGGTCCTCCGGCAAAACGGCGACCCGCTTTTCATTTGGAAAGCTGGGTTTTAAAAATCCTAATTTCATAATACATGCTCCCTTTCGTACTTCAGTTTCTTAATTTTACTCCTCATTCATTGTGTCGGTCAGGCTGTTTTTGGGTTTAATACGGAAGAGCCAGCAGAAGTAAACGTTTCATAGACAAAAAATATGGAACGTCAGCTCTAGCTTAAGCCACGTCCCACTCCGCATTATTTAATACTTTGTTTTTTGAATCGCCTTTATGCAGCGCCTCTCTTCTTCAACTTTAGCTTCAATGACATTATACCACAAAACTCAGAAAAAGTCAGTAAATTCAGTAAATTATCATAGCCGCAATCTTTTTCCCATTTGCGACCGGCTATTCCACCTGCAGCATCTTATACCCCACACCCACGTGGGTCTGAATATACTTGGGATCCGCCGTATTCTTCTCGATCTTTTTGCGCAGGGTTGCCATGAATACCCGCAGGGAAGGTACATCGCTCTCAAAGGCCTGCCCCCATAATTCTTTGAGGATATAACTGTGGGTCAAAACTCTGCCCATATTTTTTGCCAGCAGACAGATCAGCTTATACTCCATGGGGGTCAGGTGGATCTGCTGCCCGTCGACGGACACGGTGCCGGCTCCATAATCGATGGTCAGCCCGCCGTTGGTAAAAACAGGCGACTCGGCGGACGCGTTCCGGCCTAGCGCTGCGATCTTCCTTTGGGCCACCCGCAGGCGGGCCAGCAGTTCTTCCATGCTGAAGGGCTTGGTGAGATAATCGTCAGCTCCCGCATCCAATGCCGTAATCTTATCCTTATCCTCGCTTCTGGCGCTGACCACGATGATTGGACATCCCGACCAGGAACGAACCTTTTTAATAATTTCCACTCCATCCACGTCGGGAAGGCCCAGATCTAAAATGATGATATCGGGTCGTTTGACGGTAGCGTAAAAAATCGCTTTTTCCCCGTCATCGGCTGTGTAACATTGATAAGCATTGGCATCCAGTGTTGCTGCCAATAGATTTTGGATGGCTTTATCGTCCTCCACAATGAGAATTGAAGTTTTCATCCGCTTTTACCTCCGCTAATGGTACTGTAAATTCAAAGATCGTTCCCCTGGGCTGATTGTCCTTGACCACAATCTCGCCGCCGTGGGCGTTAATGATAGATTTGCACAGAGCCAAACCAAGGCCCATCCCTCTTCGTGAATCACTGCTGCCCTTTCCGCCAGTAAAAAACATATTGAAGACAGAGGCTTTATCTTCGTCTCTGATTCCGCCCCCATCATCAGAAACCCTTACTACCGCATCGCTGCTGTGCTGGAACGCGGAAATTCGAATATGGGAACCCTCCGGCGTGTATTCCACCGCATTGTTGACAAGGTTGATCAGAACCTGGACGATGAGCGTCAGATCCACCTCCGCCATCAGTAGCGGATCCTCCACCTTCACGTCGATATGATGACTTATCGATTTTCTGGTTACATGGGCCAGGGCCTCCGTAATCACCTCTTCCACCAGCTGAGGTTCTTTTTTCAGATCATCGATGCCGCTGTCGTCCAGCCTGGATATGGAAAGAAGGTTTTCCACCAAGTTGATCAGCCACATGGAATCGTCATAGATTCCCTGGGTCAGCGCTTTCTTCGTCTCTTCATCAAATTCCGTGGAGAGCAGGGAACTGGCGCTGCCTGATATGCTGGTGAGAGGCGTTCGCAAATCGTGGGAAACGGCCCGCAGCAGATTGGCCCGGAACCGCTCCTTCTCCGCCTGCATGGCGTGCTGGTTCTTTTTCAGCGCTGTATAGTAGATTTCCAGAGCAAAGGCGATTTCTCCAATCAGCGCCGCCAAAAGGGACCGGTCCATGTCTTCCAAAGGATTGTCACTTTTCAGCACAATGCCCACGATCGCCAGTACCTGGTTATTCCTGTCCCGGATGGGCATATAAAAGCATTTGGCTCCCGGAAGAGTTTCTGTGCCTTTTCCTGCCCGCCGTTTATTCTTCAGCACCCAGTTTACCACACCTTGTTCATCATGGTCCATATAGATTTCATCCACCGGCCGCTCTTTTTCCGAATCATAGGAATAGACGTTCGTAATCTGTTCCTCTTCCACCGTATAAATGATTACCGGAGCCCTGACGATCTTAAAGATTTGCCGTTCTGCTTCAATGACTATATCATCGATGGTCTGAGCATGCTGCAGGCGGCTGCTGGCATCCAACAGAATATCGGTCCGGTAAACGTTGAGGGCTGATGCCACCGCCTGACTCTTGGCCCTGCTGGTCAGTGTGCTGACAATAAAGGCTGCAATCAACATAATAACGAACGTCACCGGATATTCTGCGCTGGAGTATAAGGTAAACTTGGGATCCGTAAAAAAGAAATTAAAGCTGAGTACTCCGATTACCGAAGCTGCAGCCCCATAAAACTTGCCCGTAGTCTGGTTGGCTGTAATCAATACTCCAAGAATGAAGATAATGATCACATTCGCTTCCCGCAGGCCTATAGTATGCAGCAGTCCTCCCAGCAGGGTGGACAGCACCATAATCAAAAGCATTTTCATCAGATCTTTAACGGAAAGGGAAAAGTTTTTGCCTGGTTTTTTCTCTATGGGGGCGCGCTTGGCCTCTCGGTCCGGAATTACAAAGAGCTCCAGGTCCGGCGCCAAACTGATCATCCGATCGGTAAAGGTAGGCTTTCCGAAGGATATGCCGGCAAAGGACCGCTTACTTCTTGCCCTGCCCATGACGATCTTGGAAATGCCGCTGACTCTGGCAAACTCTACAATCTGATAAGGAATATCATCGCTGTAAGTGGATGAAACCTTGGCCCCCAGAGTTTCCGCAAGCTTGAGATTTTTCCGAAGCCGCTTTCTCTCTGTTTCTGACAATTTCTCGTCCCTGGGTGTCTCCACATACAGTGCCGTAAACCTGCCGTGAAAAGCTCCGGCCATTCTGGCTGCTGTCCTTATAACATTTTCATTGGTTGGAGACGGGCTGATGCAGACTAGTATATGTTCGTTAATCTGATAGCGGCTGCCATCTGCTCTGGCATTTTTAATAGTTTCCAGCTCCTGATTGACCTGGTCAGCCGTATAACGCAAAGAAATCTCCCTCAGCGCCACCAGATTATCCTGGGTGAAAAAATGATTCAGAGCTTTTTCCGCTTGCTTTTCTTTGTAGATTTTTCCGTCGCTCAGCCTTTGAAGCAGCTCTTCCGGCTCAATGTCTACCAGTTCCAGCTGTTCTGCCCCATCAAAGATATAGTCCGGAACCCGCTCCTGCACGATTACCTGAGTGATGGAAGCTACCACATCGTTCAGGCTTTCAATATGCTGCACGTTGACCGTAGTATAAACATCGATTCCGGCATCCAAAAGCTCCTCGATATCGGAATACCGTTTGGTATGACGCATCCCCGGCGCATTAGTATGGGCCAGCTCATCTACCAGGATTAAATCCGGCTTTCGTTTCAGCGCCCCGTCCAAATCAAAATCCCGCAAGCTCATCCCTTTATAAGGCACCTCAAGGGCTGGAAGCACTTCCAACCCTTCAAGCAAAGCCATGGTTTCCGGCCTGGTATGAGGCTCAATATATCCGACGACAACATCGATCCCCTGTTTTTGAGCAGTATGAGCATCATCCAGCATGGTGTAGGTTTTGCCCACACCTGCCGCGTATCCGAAGAAAATTTTCAGTTTTCCCTTCCCTTTTGACCGCTCCTGCTGATTGATCTTATGGAGCAGAGCATCGGGGTTGATGCGTTTATCCCCGTTTTCACCAGTCACCTTCTCCTCACCTCATTTGTTTCTATATACATGCCGCTCCCTCCAATCCGGAGCGGACTCTTATTCGCTGTAAACTGCTTAATCATCATTCTAATCCCCGCTCTGGGAAATGTCAAACCAGACATCCTTTACAAAATTCCTTCCAGCGCCAGATTGACTTGCAGAACATTTACTGTTTTTTCACCAAAAACCCCGAAGGTTTTGCCAGTCGTGTATTTGTCGATGATTTTCTGCAGGTCCGCCATGCTCATATTTCTTGCCTTTGCTACCCGCTCCAGTTGATATTCGGCAGCGGCTAGAGAAATATGGGGGTCCAGCCCGCTTCCCGAAACGGTGACCAAGTCCACAGGGACAGGCTCGCCTTTTTTATCCGGGTGGGCATCCTGCATTTGTTTGGTTCTTTCTTTTACCATCTGCTCCAACTCTTCTCCGGCCGGCGTCTTATTGCTGGCTCCAGCATACAGGAGCGGCTTGCCGTCTTTATCGTAGAACGTTTCCGTATTGAGCATCATTGGTCTTCCCCACAGATATTCATCTCCGGTAAACTGCTGCGCCAGCAGTGCGCTCCCGTATTTAACTCCATTCACTTCAATGATACTGCCGTTGGCTTTATCCTTAAACAGCACTTGCGAAATTCCTGTCATAGCAACTGGGTACAGAATCCCGCAGATCACAGTAAAGATCACGATGAGAATCAGCGCCCGCAGCGCAACCGATTTATGATTTGTCATTTTCTTCTCCTCCCTTCCCTTACATGAGCCCTAAGGCTGCCAGGATCATATCGATCACCTTGATCGCAATAAATGGGGCCACGATTCCGCCCAGTCCATAAATCAGCAGGTTTCTCGACAATAACTTTCTGGCCGGAACTTCTCTGTACTTAACGCCCTTTAAGGCCAGCGGAATTAAGGCGATGATGATCAGCGCATTATAAATGATTGCTGACAGGATAGCGCTTTCCGGGGTTGCCAGATTCATGATATTCAAAGCCGACAGCTGAGGATACAGCCCTATAAACAGTACCGGAATGATGGCAAAATATTTGGCAATATCATTGGCGATACTGAATGTGGTCAGAGAACCGCGGGTCATCAAAAGCTGTTTGCCGATTCTTACAACATCGATCAGTTTGGTCGGTGAAGAATCCAGATCGACCATGTTGCCCGCTTCTTTGGCCGCCTGAGTACCGGTGTTCATTGCTACGGCCACATCCGCCTGAGCCAGAGCCGGCGCATCGTTGGTTCCGTCACCGGTCATGGCCACCAGATGGCCTTTCTTTTGGTAATCTCTAATCAAATCCAGCTTGGTTTCCGGAGTAGCTTCCGCCAGGAAGTCATCCACTCCTGCCTCCGCGGCTATGGCAGCCGCAGTTACCGGGTTGTCTCCGGTGATCATGATGGTTTTGATACCCATTTTTCTCAAATCAGCAAATTTTTCTTTAACGCCTTTTTTAATAATATCCTTTAAGTGAATAACGCCCAGAACTTTTTTGTTCTTTGCCACCACCAGAGGCGTACCGCCGGTTTTGGCGATCCTGGTTACGATTTGGTCGCATTCCATCGTGTAAGTTCCGCCCTGTTCCAAGATATAAGCTTTTACTGCGTCGGCAGCGCCTTTGCGGACTTCATTATCCCCGTAATTTACACCGCTCATTCTTGTCTTGGCCGTAAAGGGGATAAAATCCGCATTGAGCTCATTCATGTTTCTTTCCCGAATGCCGAACTGTTCCTTGGCTAGTACGACAATGCTCCTGCCTTCCGGCGTTTCATCGGCCAGCGAGGAAAGCTGTGCCGCATCCGCCAGCTCTTCCATCGTTATGCCGCTGACCGGAATGAATTCGCTAGCCTGGCGGTTGCCCAGGGTAATGGTCCCTGTCTTATCAAGCATAAGAATATCCACATCGCCGGCCGCTTCGATGGCCCGGCCGCTCATGGCCAGTACGTTGGCCTGATTCAATCTGCTCATCCCGGCAATGCCGATGGCGGAGAGCAAGGCTCCGATCGTTGTCGGTGCCAGACAGACCAAAAGCGCAATCAGGGCAGTAACAGATGTTGTATTTGCAAGTCCCGCCTGGACAAAACCAAAATCTGAGAATGTATACAGAGACAGGGTTACCAGCAGGAAAATAATCGTCAGTGCCACCAGCAGGATCTGGAGAGCCAGTTCATTGGGCGTCTTTTTTCTCGCTGCCCCTTCTACCATGGCAATCATTTTGTCCAGGAAGCTCTCTCCCGGATCCGCTGTGACTCGTATGACCAACGAGTCAGATGTTATAGTGGTTCCTCCGGTGACCGCACTTCGGTCTCCGCCGCTCTCACGGATAACCGGCGCCGATTCGCCGGTTATCGCGCTCTCATCTACTGAGGCGGCACCTTCAATGACTTCACCGTCCGCAGGAATCTGGTCGCCCGCCTCAACATAAACAATATCCCCTTTACGAAGCTTTGCAGACGGTATCTGCTCATATCGATATTTGTCATTCATATCACTGAGCCGTTTAGCCGCAATGTCTTTTTTCGCGCTTCTGAGCGCATCAGCCTGCGCTTTGCCCCTTCCTTCTGCGATGGCTTCTGCGAAGTTGGCGAAGAGAACCGTAAACCACAAGATGATGGCCACGGCCAGAATGAATCCCGGCGCATTGTCGGACAGCCCGCACAGAGCCGCGATAAACAGCCCTGAAGTCAAAATAGCTGCTATATATACGATAAACATGACCGGATTTTCAATTTGTGTTTTGGGGTTTAATTTTGAAAAAGCATCTTTTATGGCTCGTAAGGCCAACCCCTTTGAAAATGCGTCTTTCTTTTTATTATCCATAGTCTCACTCCTTCTATTACAGAATCATCTGCAAATGCTCTGCGATGGGTCCCAGCGCTAATGCGGGGAAGAAGCTGAGGGCTCCTACCAGCAATACCACTACGATCAGGAAACCAATGAACATCCCATTGTATGTCGGTAGTGTTCCAACGCTTTCGGCCACTTTTTTCTTTTGCACCAGAGAGCCTGCGATTGCCAGTGTTGCCATCATCGGCAGGAACCGTACAAACAGCATTACCAGGCCGATCGTTATGTTTACAAAGGGCGTGTTGGCATTGAACCCTGCGAAAGCAGAACCGTTATTGCCGCCTCCCGACGAGTATGCATATAGTACCTCAGAGAAACCGTGCATACCCGGATTGTTTAGACTGTCAGCCACCGATGGAACGATGCAGGCAATACCGGTTCCTACCAGTACAGCTACCGGGGTGGCCAGGCAGACCAGCATCGCCATCTTCATCTCGTATGGCTCAATCTTCTTGCCCAGGTACTCCGGTGTTCGACCGACCATCAACCCTGCGATAAAGACAGTAATGATGGCAAAACCCAGCATACCGTACAGTCCGCAGCCGACGCCGCCGTAGATGACTTCGCCAAGCTGCATCTGCAGCATCGTCACAAGTCCGCCGATCGGCGTATAGCTGTCATGCATGGAATTGACCGAACCGTTGGACGCAGCAGTCGTCCACGTCGCCCAGGTAGCGGAGGTTCCCGGTCCGAACCGTACTTCCTTTCCTTCCATATTTCCGCCTACTAATTCGTCAGAGGCCGTTATATTGACCGCACCGTTTGCCTCCAGCTGGGGAGTTCCTTTTAATTCCATAACGCCTGTTACGCTCATAGCCGCCACTAGCATGATGCCCATGGCCAGAAACAGAGCGATCCCCTGCCGTTTATCTTTCACACTTCGTCCGAAAGAAAAACATAGTCCAACCGGGATCAAAAGCAGCGACAGCATTTCCAATAAATTAGAAAACGGTGTGGCATTTTCGAGGGGATGGGCTGAATTGACTCCAAAGAATCCGCCGCCGTTGGTACCCAGCTGTTTAATTGCAATTTGGCTGGCTGCCGGGCCCATTGGTATGACTTGCTTGTCGATCACTGTTCCATCTTCCATGGTTACCGGCTCCAAAAGCTGCGTTTCTTCATAAGCAGAAAAGTTCTGGATAACGCCCTGGGATGCGATACCGATGGTCACAACAATCGACAGCGGCAGCAATATGTACAAAACGCTTCTGATCATATCGACCCAAAAGTTCCCGATGCCTTTTTCTTTCACTCTTACAAATCCGCGGACCAGTGCAAATAGGACTGCGATACCGGTGGCCGCAGAAACGAAGTTCTGCACGGTCAATCCCAGCATCTGCGTCAGATAGCTGAGCTGCATCTCTCCCGAGTAAGCCTGCCAGTTGGTGTTGGTTACAAAACTGGCCGTCGTGTTAAATCCCAGATGCCAGGAAGTTCCTCCAATGCCCTCCGGGTTCAGCGGCAGCTTTCCCTGAAGAAGATTCAGCAGGAAAAGAATAATAAATCCAAATACGCTGAACAAGACGGCTGCTTTGGCATATTTCTTCCAACCCATGTCTTCGTTTTTGTCGATTTTCATGAGTTTGTAGAGCGCATTTTCACAAGGAACCAGTATCTTGGAAAGGAATACGTGTTCTCCGTTCATGACCTTGCTCATGTAAGCTCCCAAAGGGATTGCAAGTAAGATTAATATAACCAGGTATATTCCCATTTGTATCAGTTCGCCGCTCATTTTTGGTCACCTCCAAGCAAAACCTTGCTAAGATAGATGAGCAGGGCAATTCCTAAAACGCCCACTATCTTTATGATCAATGACATGTTTCTTCCTCCTTTATTTCATTTCTTAATTCATTTTCATTATAGGAGGTTTGGTATAAAAATGGGGTTAAGGGTGGGTACGTTGGCATTAAGATCGTATAAAGAAAGCCCCCTTCAAGACAAAAGGAGACGACCGGATACTCTCTCAAACAGAAAAAAGCCTATTGTCATAAGACAACAGGCTTTTTCTTGTATAAAAATGATTTTAGAGATTTTCGATATGTAAGCTGAGATCAACCGAACATAGAAAGCATTACCGAAGCGGCCACGGCCGAACCGATTACGCCGGCTACGTTGGGTCCCATGGCGTGCATCAGCAGGAAGTTTGAAGGATTTTCTTGCTGGCCTACCTTTTGCGATACTCGGGCAGCCATCGGTACAGCTGATACACCTGCCGAACCGATCAGAGGATTGATCTTTCCGCCTGTAAGTACATTCATCAATTTGGCGATCAAAACGCCACCGGCAGTTCCTACTGCGAATGCGCAGATTCCCAAAACGACGATCTTCAAGGTTTCAGCCTTGATAAAGGTTGCTCCTGTAGCGGAAGCTCCAACTGCCAGACCCAGCAGTATGGTAACAATGTTCATCATCGCATTCTGTGCAGTATCAGAAAGTCGATCCGCTCTTCCTGATTCTTTAAAGAGGTTGCCCAGCATGAGCATACCGATCAGCGGTGCTGCTGCCGGCAGGAGCAGAACAACGAGAACAGTAACAACAATCGGGAATAAAATCTTTTCTTTCTGGCTCACGACTCTCAGCTGATCCATCTTGATCACCCGTTCGCTTTTGGTTGTCAGCGCCTTCATAATTGGCGGCTGTATGATCGGTACCAAAGCCATATAGGAATAGGCAGCTACAGCGATAGGTCCTAAGAGATCTGGAGCCAGCTTGCTGGTCAGATAGATCGCAGTCGGCCCATCCGCACCGCCGATAATGCCAATGGATGCAGCACCCTGTGCATCGAAACCCAGAATAACAGCGGCAAAGAACGCGAAGAAGATACCAAACTGCGCTGCAGCGCCCATAATCAACGATTTTGGATTGGCGATCAGCGGCCCGAAGTCGGTCATCGCCCCTACTCCCAGGAAGATCAGCGAAGGGAAGATTGGTTTCAACGCGTAGAATATGGACAGCAATCCAATATCGGATAGCTGGTTCGATGATGTAATCTCCGCATGCTCAATAAACATACCACTTATTGGCAGGTTGGATAATAACATACCCATAGCGATTGGAATCAGCAGCAGCGGTTCAAACCCATGCCTGATTGCCAAATAAAGGAAGATAAATGATACCACGATCATAATGACATTTTGATATGCCACGTTAGCCAGGCCGGTATCCTGCCAGAAGTTACTGAGTGTCTCAATTAGCATTTTTTCTCGTCTCCTTTTCTAAATGACGTAAAAGTGCAGACCTGCACTAATCGTTAAAATACTAACACATCTAAGCGTTTATTACAACCTTGTATCGGGATAAATACTGTATACACTCGGGATACATTACAGCTTCATGGTCAGTCCGATTTTCTGCTTTTCATGGTCAATTTGGATAATCTTAACCTTCACCGTATCACCGACTGAAACTGCATCCATCGGATGCTTGATAAACTTATTGCTCATCTGGGAAATGTGTACTAGGCCGTCGTTTTTTACGCCGATATCCACAAAGGCGCCAAAGTCAACAACATTGCGCACGGTACCCATCATTTCCATACCTTCTTCCAAATCTTCAAAACTGCGAACGTCATTTCGGAAGACGACCGCAGGCGCATTCTCCCTGGGATCCCTGGCCGGCTTTTTGATCTCTTCGATGATGTCTCTCAGGGTCATCGATCCTATTTCCAGCTCCTGGGACAGCTTTTCGATGGCTTTTCCCAGATTCTTTTTGGGATTATCCTTTTTCTTGCTCAGTTCTGCCAGAGCGGCCAGACCTTTTGCTCTGGTTTCCGGCTTCTTGGGTTTGAACTGATCCGCGTACAGGTCGCTGATTTTCTGCTCAATATCAGCCACGCCGCCGCGAATGATCTCTTTCTTATCGATCTTGAGTTTTTTCAGCATGGCTTCCGCCGCTTTATAGGATTCCGGGTGGACGGAAGTGGCGTCCAGCGGGTTGCTGCCTTCGGAAATGCGCATAAAGCCGGCACATTGCTTGTAGGTTTTTTCTCCCAGCTTTGAAACTTTTTTCAGTTCTTTTCGATCCATGAAGGACCCCTGTTCTTCCCGGTAAGCAACGATGTTTTTGGCGATCCCCATGTTGATGCCGGCCACATGGGCCAAAAGGGACGGGGAAGCCGTATTCAAGTCCACGCCGACCCGGTTTACGCAGTCTTCTACCACATTATCAAGAGCCGTCTCCAGCAGTCCCTGATTGATGTCATGCTGATACTGCCCCACGCCGATGCTTTTGGTGGGGATCTTCACCAGTTCCGCCAGCGGATCCTGCAGCCGCCTTCCCAGGGACATGGCGCCTCTGGTGGTAACGTCCAAATCCGGATATTCTTCAGTTGCCAGTTTGGAAGCGGAATAAACCGATGCCCCCGCTTCATTGACGATGGTGTAGCTGATGTCCAGACCATTCTTTTTTATAAAACCGGCCACTACTTCTTCCGTTTCCCGGGAGCCTGTCCCATTGCCGATAACGATCACATTGATCCGGTATTTATCCACCAGCTTTTTCAGCGTCGCTTCTGTACCGGCCACATCGTTTCTCGGCTGGGTTGGATATACGGTTGTATAGGCCAGCAGTTTGCCGGTCTCATTGAGCACAGCGACTTTACAGCCGGTACGATACCCTGGGTCAATGCTGATGATCCTGGCCCCTTTTACAGGAGGAACCATCAGCAGCTTTTCCGTGTTCTTGGCAAAGACCTTGACCGCTTCCAGTTCTGCCCGCTCGGTAAGCATGTTTCGCATCTCCCGCTCAATGGACGGAGCCATCAAACGTTTATAGGCATCGGCGATGGTTTCCTGGAGCAGACCTGTAAAAATGGACCGCTGGTTGGTGATAACCGCTTCCTGGAGCAGCTGTTCCATCTCCTCTACTAAAACCGTCACTTTGACTTTTAGCTTTTTTTCCTTTTCGCCTCGGTTTATAGCCAGAATTCTGTGGTTGGGAATCTTTTTGATTGCTTCCTGATATTCATAGTACATTTCGTAAACCGTCTTTTCTTCCGGGTCTGCCGCCTCGGTGACGATTAAGCCGCTGTTTTGGGTTTTTTCACGGATTTTTGCCGTCAGTTCCGGATCGTCAGAAATCATTTCGGCCAGAATGTCCATGGCCCCGGTAATGGCTGCGGCGGCATCGGGAACTTCCTGTTCCTCATTGATAAAGGGCTGGGCCAAATCTTCGACAGCTCCTTCTTCCAGTTCCTGGGCCCAAAAGGTCATGGCCAGCGGTTCCAGTCCCCTGGCTTTGGCTTTGGACGCCCGGGTAGCTTTTTTCTGTTTGTACGGTTTATACAGGTCCTCAACTCTCTGCAGAACCTCGGCTTCTATAATTTTCGCTTTCAGCTCATCGGTCAGTTTTCCCTGTTCTTCGATCAATCGAATGACTTCTTCTTTACGTTCCTCCAGATTACGCAGATAGGTCAGACGTTCGTCCAGATCTCGCAGTGTCACGTCGGAAAGGCCGCCGGTCACTTCCTTTCGATACCTTGCGATAAAGGGGATCGTGTTGCCCTCATCAATGAGCGCTACTGTGTTTTCCACCTGCGGCAGCCTGAGTTCAAATTCTTTTGCTAATTGTTCGATAATGTTCATAGAGCCTGCTTTTACCTTTCTTTCTGTTTGAGCTTTTCATTGATAAAATAGTCGATGTCACCATCCATAACGCCGCCCACGTTTCCAACTTCCGCCCCTGTCCGGTGGTCTTTGACCATGGTATACGGGTGGAATACATACGAACGGATTTGGCTGCCCCAGGTGATCTGACTGTAGTCGCCCTGGAGCTCTTTGAGGTTTTCTTTATGCTCCTGCTCCTTCAGTTCCACCAGCTTGGACAGGAGCAGTTTCATTGCCACTTCCCGGTTCTGGTGCTGGGACCGTTCATTCTGGCAGGATACCACGATGTTGGTCGGAATATGGGTGATGCGGATAGCGGAATCGGTTTTATTGACGTGCTGCCCGCCGGCGCCGCTGGAGCGGAAGGTGTCGATCCGCAAATCGTCCGGATCGATCTCCACAGTGGTGTCGTCGTCGATTTCCGGAATCACGTCCAATGAGGCAAAGGAGGTATGTCTTCTGCCGGATGAATCGTAAGGTGAAATTCGCACCAAACGATGGACGCCCTTTTCGTTTTTCAGATAACCGTAGGCATTGTCTCCTTCCACCACTGCGGTGGCGCTGTTGATGCCGCCTTCCTTTTCTTCCTGGTAATCGAGAATTTTAACCTTGTATCCTTTTCGCTCCGCCCACCTTACATACATGCGGAAGAGCATTTCCGCCCAGTCCTTGGCATCAGTGCCGCCCGATCCTCCATGCAAGGAAATGATGGCGTTATTTTTATCGTATTCTCCGGTCAAAAGCGTGGCCAGCCGCAGTTCTTCCAGCTTTTCGGCCGCCGCATCATAGGCGTCCTGAATCTCTTTCGTCATGGAAGCGTCCTGCGCTTCTTCGGCAAGTAAAATCAGCACTTCCACGTCTTCGATCTCTGTGGCCAGCGCTTCATATTCTTCGATTTTGTTTTCAATGGATTTCTTTTCTTTCATGACTTTCTGGGCCTTTTCGTGGTCGTCCCAGAAGCCTGATGCCTGTGTCTTTTCATCCAGGCCTTTTAATTGATCCCTCAGACCTGCCAGGTCAAAGGGACTCACCTGCCTCTTTGAGCCTGCCTTTCAGGCCGGGCAGATCAGCTTTGATCTGTTCCAATTCTATCATGTGTTCATCCCTCTCTCTGTTTGAATGGGGCCTGATTTGGCCCGATAGTTTAGTATACCCTACTGGCAAAAAATTTCCAAGGGGGATTTTTTATGATCGATGCCATGCATCGCATACTTTTTCATTGCAGGCAGTAGAGCCTTTTGGGAAAAAAGCTAAAATAAATTCAGGTTTTACGCAAATTTCAACGATTGCACCCTCTCAAAACCAGACAGAAGCAGCAAAACCTGCTTCTTCTCAGTATCAGGCCCCGCAAACCCATTGGATTGCGTAAAAACTGAAACCTTTCAATAAAATTTTCCCGATTTGAGATAATAGCCGTAATAAAAAGAGCCCCGGCCCCTCATGCGTCAGATTTTCCATATCCGACGTATAGAGGGCCAGGGAAGCACTCAGTACAAAGCTCTTTTTTCTCCAAGACGATCTCCAAGCCAGCACGGCGGCAAAGAGTTTTCCGCAACCCCTACAGCTCCAGCTCCTGACCGCCTTGCACAATCCTTTAAACTTCCAGATTTTTAAAGGCCTCTGGAACCTCTTTATATCCCTTGGACTTGATGGCTCCAATGACCAGGCCGACGATCAGCCAAACAATACCTACGATATAAGTCATTTTGTCAAAGCCTGTGAACACATAAATCAAGATCAGAATTCCCAGCCACGGGCAGATCAGATACTTGACAAAATCGCCGAAGGAATTGCGCATCTTCTCTTTTACGAAGAAGTAGAGGAATACGGCGAAGTTGAGCAGCACGAAGGACGCCAGTGCACCGAAGTTTACCAGTCTTACCAGCTGCGACATGTTCAGGATCAGCGGAATCACGCAGGAAGCAGCACCGACGATAATCGCGCCAACGTACGGAGTCTGGTATTTGGGATGGATCTTGGCGAAGATTCTTGGAATAACGCCGTCGCGTCCCATACCATAGAGCATTCTTGCGGTTGCCGTCTGAGCTGCCATAATGTTGGCAACGCCGATGGCGATGATGTTTACAACCAGCAGGATTTTTCTGAACACTTCGCCGCCGGCCAGGGCTGCTGCATCAAAGAATCCGGTAGCCAAATCGGTATTTTCCCAATCGGGCAGGATCAGTGCCGCAACATAAGTCTGCAGTACGAAAACCACAACAATGGTGCATAATGCGATAATAATCCCTTTTCCGATATTTTTTTCCGGATGAATGGTTTCTTCCGCCAGTGTACTCATACCATCAAATCCCAAGAAGGACAAACATGCGATGGAGCATGCGGAAGCAATAAAGTGAGCGTCAACTTTTCCAGGCTGATAGAAGGGATCCGGCGCAATGTGGCCGAAGCCGCCTCCGCCCAAGACATATTTAAAGCCCAGATAGATGAACACGATCAAAATTACAATTTCCATGACAAACATTACCCAATCAACACCCTTGGTCATTTCCATTCCCCGGACATTGACGATGGTGTTAAAGATAACGAATACCAGAATCCATAGCCACCACGGACTGTTTGGAATCAGCTCCACGCCCCAATTGGCAACCATAGTGTAAAGCAGGGATGGCACGAACAGGTAATCCAGCAGAATCAGCCATCCGCCGATAAAGCCCACATGGGGGTTGATCCCTCTTTGCACATAGGCATAGACGGAACCTGCGATGGGGAATTTGTTGCTCATCCTCATATAGCTGAGGGCTGTAAAGCTGATGGCAACAAAGCCTACGATGTAAACAAGCGGCGTCATACCTCCGCTTGCCACCTGGATTTCTCCGAAAATGGACTGGGGCGCAATGATTACCATAAACAATACGCCGTAAAGAACAACGTCGCGCAGGGACAGGGCGCGCTTCAGCTCCTGTTTGTAGCCGAACTGCTCAACATTGCCTTTGTTTTGCTGTTGGTCACTCATGTCTCTTTTCTCCTTAAAATAATAATAATTGTTATAAAAACGCGGTCCGGCCTTAGCCGATCAGCGGTTTGAACTGAGGCAGCTTGGGTGTTCCAAAGCGAAGGATCATCGCGACTTCACAGGGGACGCATGCCTGATTGATGGCCACATCGCTCTGCACGGACATGTACATATAGGTATCCGTCTTGTCCCATCCTGTCACGTTCATCAGCAGTCTCTGCAGTTCCTCAGAGGCGTATTTAAGTGCCTCCGGGAATTCATGGGCGCAGGCGTTGACATACCAATGGGTGGCGGTTTCAGTCACAGGCCAGTGAAGTTCGAAGTCTTTGATCAAAGAAACCTTGACCAGCACCTCTGCCGGAATTTCTATGCCCGTTCCGCACAGCTCGGCATCGCCCATGGTCGCATGAACGTCGCCCAGCTGGAGCAGCGCCCCTTCCACTCTGACGGGGAAGTAAACTCGCGCGCCTTTTTTGATGATCTTACTGTCCATATTACCGCCGTGATTCCCCGGATAGCCGTCAATCACATCATCTCCGTCAGGAGCAGTGCCGATTACACCGATCATGGGATCGATGGGAAACCTGACGCCGTTGAATTCAGCTACTTGATCTTTGATTTTTACCACTCGGGTACGGATCTCCATATCTTCGCAGAGCGGCCCGCAGCCCTCGCTGGTGGAAATAACGCCCTGGCCGGCTACTTGCACATCTAAAACATCCACCGCCAGCACGTCTCCCGGCTGAGCGCCGTTAATGTAAACAGGACCTGCGGCCGGGTTGGCCACATCGTAGCTGTAAGCCAGATCGGTGATTAAATCCGCTTCTGTTTTCAACCTGTTGGAAAAACAATCCATGGTCTTGAATAGCAGCAGTTCTCCCGGATCTGCATCTGTAAAAGGGTTGTTGTTTTTAGAAAACTTGTATACGGATTGATCGATTATCTTCATGGGTTCCTCCTTCGCGCTTGCGCAAAAAAATAAAAGCGGCAGAACTGAAACTTCCCCCGCTTCCCTAATATCCGACTGCATTGTAGCAGTGTTTGCCGACCTTTGTCAATGCAATTGTTAAAAGTTAGACAATTCAAAAAATGATTCTGCAAGCTTCAAAACTTTTTCCGCCATTCCCGGCTGCGAAAGACGATGATCGCCCTCTGGTATCAAGGTCAGTTCTGCCCCGAATGTCCGGGCAAATTTTACGGCTGCTTCCGGCGAAGCAGTTTCATCCTTGCTGCCATGGACCATGCCCAGCCGGGCTGACTCCGGCTGGTAAAGATCGAACAAGTCATGGGCATCCAGCTCATCGAAAAAAGTCTTGGTCAGCTTGAGCGGGCGCAGGTAATCCTGGTCTACCATTAAAAACCCGTCTCTGTCTAAAGCGCGCCGCTCTTCTCCTGTACTTGGGCGGATCAGCTTTGGCATCTCCACTGCGGTACTGCGCAGAAATGCTTTCTTCCCCAGATGAGGCCGAAGGGACAAATACAATAGCGTAGTATACGCGCCGAAGCTGGATCCGAAGTAACAGATTTCCCCATGTCCGGTCAGCTCCAAAGCCCGCTGTTCTGCCGCAGCCAGATCGTCTATACAGTGAGTCAGCGTTAATTCCATTCCGTCCACTGGGCTTTCTCCATGGGCAGGGAAATCAAAGGCCAGAGTCCCAATACCCTTTCTTGGCAGTTCTTCGGCTAGCATCTTGGCCGTAGGGCTTTCCTTGCTGCTGCCGAAGCCGTGAGCAATGATTACTGCTTTCTGCTCATTTCCGGTCAGCGTATGGGAACAGGGAATCAGGTAGTCGTTTTTACTGCTTATCATTTCTGTTTTCATGGTTCACCTCCAAACAGGCCACAAACTTTTTTCCAGATACGTTCTTTGAAACTTGGCTGGATCGATTTAATCCACCACTCCTCCACAATAAAAATTATCTCTAATCAGGGCCGAAAGACCCGATCAGAGATAATTAAGCATGCCTTTCTATTTACAGAGCCATATCTATATCGGCATCGCATTAATGAAAGCCGCAGGTTATGCGTTTTTTCCGCAGCAGTTCTTGTACTTCTTGCCAGAGCCGCATGGACAGGGATCGTTGCGGCCTATTTTGGGATGCTCTCTCCGATATGGTTCCTGCTTCTTCTCTCGCTGTGGGATCTGCTCTTCTTCCGGCAGCTCGCCGCCGCCCATCATGGGGCCTTCATCCACATATTCGTCCTTGTGGCCTTCGCCGGTGCCGATGACATCCACACGCTCTGTTCTCGTCTGCACCGTTACGCTGTAGCAGAATTTAACCGTTTCTTCCTTGATCCCCTGGATCATCAGCTCGAACATGTCAAAGCCTTCCTGCGCATAGGCGGCAGCCGGATCCTGCTGGCCCAGCGCCCGCAGTCCGATACCGCTCTTGAGCTGGTCCATGGCATCGATGTGGTCCATCCACTTATTATCGACGACACGAATCAGAATCATCCGTTCAACCTCGCGCATCTTGTCTATGCCGATTTCCGCCTCTTTGGCCTGGTACAGCTCCTCGAACTTCTCATAAACCAGTTCCTTGAGATTGTCCGGATTCAAATCCAGGAATTCATCTTCCGTAAAAGAAAGCGATTCAAAGTTTGGCGATAGCTTTTTCAAGCCTTCATTGAGGGTGTCCAGATCCCATTCTTCAGCAAATCTGGAGGCGATGGTGATCGGTTCCACCACTTCGTCGATCAGCTCATGGGTCATGCTGGTAATATCTTCCCGCAGGTCTTCGCCAAAGAGCACTTTTTTCCGCTCTCCGTAGATGATTTCACGCTGTTTGTTCATAACGTTATCGTACTGGAGCACATATTTACGGATGGAGAAGTTTCGGCCTTCCACCTTCTTCTGAGCCCCCTCGATGGAGCGGGTGATCATACCGGCTTCGATGGGTTCGTCCTCTTCCACGCCCAAGCGTTTTACCACGTTCTGCATCTTTTCGCCGCCAAAGAGGCGCATCAGCTCATCTTCAAGGGAAATGCAGAATTGAGTGCGGCCAGGGTCGCCCTGTCTTCCGGAACGGCCTCGCAGCTGATTATCGATTCTTCGGGACTCATGACGCTCCGTACCGATGATGCAAAGGCCTCCCAGCTGGATGACTTTTTCCTGTTCTTCCTTCCGCTCCTCCTTGAACTGTTCGTGGAGCCGGTGGAACTCTTCCCGGGCTTTCACAAGCTCCGGATCGTCAGTCTGGACAAAGCCGGTGGCAAAGGCGATGGCTTCTGGACTGTAGCCCATTTTCCGCATTTCACGGCGGGCCTCAAACTCCGGATTACCCCCCAAAATGATATCGGTACCACGTCCGGCCATGTTGGTGGCGATGGTGATCGCGCCCAGGCGGCCCGCCTCAGCGATAATCTCCGCTTCCTGCTCGTGGTGCTTGGCATTGAGGACGTTGAAGGTCTTTATGCCGCGTTTTTTCAGGCTGTTTGCAATGATTTCCGACTTTTCGATGGAAATGGTTCCCACCAGCACTGGCTGCCCGGTCTCATGGGCTTCCACCACTTTGTCGACAATCGACTTATATTTTCCTCTTTCTGTGCTGTAGACCGCATCCTGAAGGTCCTCCCTGATGATGGGCATATTGGTGGGAACCACAACTACGTCCATGTTGTAAATATCCCGGAACTCATCTTCCTCGGTCTTGGCCGTACCGGTCATACCGGCCAGCTTCTGATACATACGGAAATAGTTTTGCAGCGTGATCGTCGCCAGAGTCTTGGATTCGGACCGGACCAACACTCCTTCCTTGGCCTCAATGGCCTGATGAAGTCCATCGCTGTAACGTCTTCCAAACATCAGACGGCCGGTAAACTCATCGACGATGACGATCTCACCGTCCTTAATGATATAATCCACGTCCCGTTTCATCAGGTTTCTGGCCTTCAGGGCCTGGAGCACGTGGTGGTTGATCTCCATATTTTCCGGATCAGAGAAGTTTTCCACATTAAAGTATTGTTCGCATTTTTCAACACCCTCTTCTGTCAAGGATACCTGTTTATCTTTTTCTTCAATGGTAAAATCCGTCTCTACGGTTAACCCTTTTACAAAGCGGTCGGCAGTCTTATACATATCAGTGGATTTTCCGCCCTGGCCGGAGATAATCAGCGGTGTTCTCGCCTCATCGATGAGAATGGAGTCTACTTCGTCGACGATGGCAAAGTTGAGATCCCGCTGCATCATATCCTCTTTGTAGAGAACCATGTTATCCCTCAGATAATCAAATCCGTACTCATTGTTGGTACCGTATGTGATATCCGCCTCATAAGCCGCTTTTCGCTCTTCTTCACTGATTCCGTGGATAACACAGCCAACGGTCAGTCCCAAGAAATTGTACAGCTTTCCCATCCATTCCATATCTCGCTTTGCCAGATAGTCATTGACCGTTACAACGTGAACACCCTTTCCTTCCAGAGCATTTAAGTATACTGGCAGAGTCGCCACCAGCGTCTTACCTTCACCAGTCTTCATTTCCGCGATACGTCCTTGATGAAGTACAATACCTCCAATGATCTGCACCCGGAAATGTTTCATGCCCAGGCTTCTCACCGATCCTTCACGGCAGACCGCAAATGCCTCCGGCAAGATATCATCCAGTGTTTCTCCGTTCTTCAGCCTTTCCTTGAATTCTGCGGTCTTATCCCGCAGCTGTTCATCGGTAAGGCCCTGCATTTGCTCATCATAAACCTCGACCTTATCTGCAATTTTAGCGACCTTTTTTACTTCCTTCGCATTCAGGTCGCCAAAGATTTTTTCCATAAAGCTCATTTTTGTTGTTCCCCTTTCCTTTCTTCTTCAGGCTCCAGCTCCTCTACCACCAGATTGATCTCCAAGGCCCGGCGGTCATCTGCTTTCGTTACTCTGACTTTTAACAAATTGTCGTCAATCTGCTGCTGGAAGGTATCGTTTTTTACCGGCAGCTTGTCCAGCTGCACCACGACCCAGCCGTTGACCGTCTGTACGTCCATCTCCTCTTCAATATCGAAGAAGTCGAACACTTTCGCAATACTTGCATTGCATTTCACCCGATAACTGCCGTTCTGCAAAGGAATGATCTCCTGCGACATGACAGCATCGTGCTCATCGTAAATCTCTCCTACCAATTCCTCAATGATATCTTCCATAGTCACCAGACCTTCTGTGCCGCCGTATTCGTCGATCACGATGGCCAGATGAGTCTTCATCTGCTGCATCTTTTTCAGCAGTGCCGAGACTTTTATTGCGCCGGCCACGAAAACCACCGGCATTACATAATCCGAAATATTTTTATTGGTACCTACTATATAGTTATGGAAGTCCTTTTGATTGAGTACTCCCATAATTTTGTCTATGTCATCTTCGTATACCGGAAGACGGGAAAACCCAGTCTTTTTGAACAGCTTTGCCACCTCTTCCTTGGAATCTTCCACATCGATGGCTTCCATATCGACCCGGGGCGTCAGCACATCCCAGGCCGTCAGTTCGTTGAATTCAATTGCATTCTGAATCAGTTCGCTCTGTTCGTTATCAATACCGCCTACATTCTCAGCTTCCTCAACAATGGTGAGCAGCTCATCTTCAGTGATCGTACGGTCATCACCGAATTTGAAGATTTTTGCCATTAGCTGTTTCCACTTGGTAAAAAGAAAGTTGACAGGGGTCAGAAGAACCATCAGAACACGAATCACCGGCCCCGAAAACAGGGAAAAGGATTCTGCAGATTCTTTTGCAATTCCTTTGGGCGTAATTTCTCCGAAGATCAGAACCACCACGGTAATCACCACTGTGGATAAGGTTGGCCCGTAAGCGCCGAACAGTTCCACGAAGAGTAATGTGGAAATGGCGGTCATGGTTATGTTTACTATATTGTTGCCGATCAAAATCGTAGTCAGCAGCTTGTCGTAATTTTCTTCCAGCCTCAGCACCAGGCCTGCACGTTTATTTCCATCAGCCGCAAGGTTTTTCATCTTAATGCGATTGAGCGAAGTAAAGGCGGTTTCCGTTGCGGAAAAATAGGCGGACAAAACCACAAGTATTACGATTACTGCTATGTCCACAATTATGTGACTCTCCATTTAAAATGTTTCCTCCTGCATCAATAGAAAAATATATCAATACTTTAGTATAGCCTGTTTTATGGTAATTGAAAAGAGGGCGAACCCTCTTTTAACCTGAATTTAACAATTTTTTTATACTTTGCCCAAATATTGAAGGTAAATCCGTTCATATTCATCCTCCATTTTATGATAAAGATCGTAGAGTTCTTTGCTTCCTCGATTAACTTCTCCGATGATTTCATCAAAATGCTCCAGCATAACGCTGGTTACTTTGGGGCATATTTTCCCACTGTCCGAAAGTTCCCGCAGAATCGCCTTTACCTTTTCCGGGGGAAATGGTTTTTTATAGCTTCGTTCGCCATTGAGGGCGCTGACGATATCGGCAATGGCTACAATCCGCTGAGGAATCGTCAAATCTTTGCCGCAGAGCCCTTTCGGGTAACCGGATCCATCCATCTTTTCATGGTGCCGCAGGGCAATCAAAGCAATTTCCTCATCAATCTGTCCGGAGATAATGTCTTCGGACAGGAGGATATGGCTGCGCATCAGGGCCATGTCGCTGTCACTTAGCTTTTCGGTGGATTCCAAAATATCAAGGGGAATCCCCACTTTTCCCAGATCATGAAGAAAGGCACCGTATTTGACTTTCTGTAAAACCGTTCCCTTTATTCCAAAATTACGCGCCAGCTTCATACTAATGGCTGCCGTGGCAAAAGTATGGGCAACCGTAAAGCGGCTGCGAAAATCAATGGCAAATACCAGCATCTGCAAAAACTGTTCGTTTTTCCGTTCATCCGTCCATTGATGAAAAAGATTTTCAAGCGCCTCCGTTTGTTTTTCGGGATTTGTTCCTACAAATAGTTTCCCATTTTTTAAAGTCTTTTCCAGCAGGTTCAGCACCTCAGGGGAAAATTTCGCAGCGCGATACTCATTCAGCACCTCTAAGATCTGATTGCCGCTTCCCAGCTCCAAGCAGAGAGCCGCTCGGTCGGCCAAGTTAATTACCTGGGCCAGTTTTCGGTTTTCATTATCACAGGCATATTGGGGAAGATCGACAAAATCCATATGATGGTATAGGATCGCCGGAGCATATTGGGATAAGGGCGACAGGTATTTGACAAACAAATATCCGTATATGGAGTGTTCCCATACATCTTTGGTCTCAAAACGGATCATATTGTCGATTTCTTCTGTTTTGTAAGCGCCGATATCGTGAAGCAGTGCCGTAAATACAATGCTGCAGCGCTGTTTGATGTCATAGCCTCCGTCTTCTTCTAAAAGCTTTAAGACTATATACGCCACTTGTTCACCGTGGCCCACCAGCCGCTCGTCAACAAAGTTGAGCGACCTTCGAATCAAATGGAACAAGTTTGTACCGTTGAGCAGCTCCATCATCCATCCTTCCTCCCTCTTTTGTCAATAAGATCAATGTGTCCATTATAGCAAACTTTCTTTCATCCTGCATCAAGTATATGCCATGCCCAAGACCTTATAAAACAAATTTTTTGCTCCCTGCACATCAATTAGCAAAAAGAGCCCGCATCGCTGCGCACTCTTTCTGCTTGGGTTTTATGCTATTATGTTTTAAGAAGCGATTTTACATGATGTATCGTTACAGTTCTTTTACCTTTGTATCTAAGGTAATATCCAGCTCTGCCGCATATTCGAAGTAAGCGTCAACCTGTTCGAAGGTCAGCATATCGGATGAAATCAGGCCAGTCTGATCAAATTTGTCGTTTACAAACAGTTTGGTGAAGAGATATCCGCCCTGTCCGGTGAGATACATTTCTGCAGTAATTCCGGATTTTTCGTAGGATTCAACCAATCCCGGAGCATTTACGTGGGTTTCAACCAAAACGTCTTTGCCGTCTTTCTTGCCGTATGCTTCGATGACCATGCAGCCGGAATCGGAAACAAGCCCTTCGTCAATGATCTCTTTGATTTCTTCCTTGAACTTTGGAGCTGGCGGAACGTGAGCCAGCACTACATCAAACGGTGCGATTTCAACGCCCTTGATGGTTTCCGTGTTATGAGAAAGAAGTCCTGCTCTGTAAAGCGGTTTTGAGAAATCTACGCCTGCGCCGGCATACTTAAAGTAAGCGTTCTTAGCACCCTTGAAGAATTTTTCTGCATTAAAGCTGTAATGGATCGGCTCATCATGGCAATGTTCTACAAAAGTGATTTCTTCATCCATGTAGTCGTACTGTCTCTTGATCGGCAGATCGAAAGCAGGTGTGCGTACCAGCTTGCCGTCGATAAAGGCGTATGCTTCTTCACTCATATCATGAAGAGCTGTTACCGGAGACCACCAGAAAGGCTGGAATCTCTTGGCTTCAACGCCTTCCCATACGATGTTATAGATGGTATCGCAAGTATCCAGATAACGCATCGCATCTCTAGTTGCAGCGCAGATCAGTCCCGGAGCCGAACCGGTTCCTACGATGGCAGTTCTGCCGATTGCCTCAAATTTAGGGCCATATTCATTATACTGAATACGGATACTTTCTACCCAATCTTCATGAAGCGCTGTGGTGGCCGCATAATCCTGATAGTTGGCCTTTACTTCTAAAGCCGCATCGAGTACGTTCTTTGTACATTCCAAAGGAAGTGCGTTGAGAATTAAATCCACACCTTGAGCCGCAGCTACGATGCTGTCTTTGCTATGGGCGTCAACCTGAGTGCCTTTTGCTTTTTTTAAGTCATTTACCAGATTGTCAACTGCTTTTTTATCATAATCGGCACAAACGATTTCCGCTACGCCCGGATCCTCATCCAGTCTTCTTGCTGCTGCGGATCCCTGTGCTCCAACGCCTAATACGAGAATTTTCTTTAAAGCCATTTTTCTTTACCTTACCTTTCCAAATAACTGTTTTTTATCTTGACTCTATTATAGCGAAAAGGAAGCCTGCCGCGAAATTTACATATTGCCATCTTTTCCCGTTTTAAATGCTTTCTTTACCTTTTATATTTTCTGATTATTTTGTGAATACAGAAAATACAGCAAGATTTACTATATTCAAAAGCAAGATTTATACACTTTCCCTTTGTCCGCGGTTAATGATATAATGATCGTAGAGAATTATGGAGGTTGCATATGCTGTTAGAGAGTGTTTCTTATATGGGAGAGCTGCCCTTTGAGCTGTCGTTTTTGAATGTGGCAGAGGAAAGCAAGCATTGCCACAAAGAAATTGAAATTCTGCTGGTTCTGCGGGGAATGACCCATTATCAAATTTATCATACGGATTACGAACTGAGCCCCGGCGACCTGATCATCGCTGATGTGGAGGACTTGCATCAGATACACGGTTCCACCGACGATATTCTGATGTTATCCATTCATGTGGATACCGGACGTTTTGAACACCTTTATCCCAATATCCGCTATATGTTCTTTGTCTGCGAAGAGTGTATGGAAGGGCCTGCCGGCAACCGGCAGCTTCTGGAAAGCAAGCTGACCCGCCTCAAGGGCCACATTGCCAAACTGGCTATGGATTATACAAAAAAGGATAAGGATATGCCCCTGCTGATGGACGAAATCAGCGAGCTGGTTTCAATTTTGGTCAACCATTTCCAGGGATTCTTTATGGAGGATTATCAGTACAAGACCAGTCAGGAAGATATGAGTCCCGACGATCTGCAGCGATTGTCCCGCATCACCCGGTATATCATGCTCAATTATAAGGAAAAGATTACCCTGGACGATGTATCCAACATGGAGCATCTCAGTTCCTATTACGTTTCTCACTTGATTAAGAAGACCCTGGGCTTTAACTTTCAGAACTTTGTCAATGCCATCCGCCTGGAATATGCAGAAAAACTCTTGGTATTCACCAATATGACGCTGATGCAGATCAGCGAAGAATGCGGTTTCTCATCGCCCAATTATTTTAACAAATGCTTCTCCGCCTGGCATGGCAAAACGCCCGCCCAGTACCGGAAAGCCTATCACCCCTGCGAACGCTCTTTCAAAGCTCCCTTTACCCAGGAAGAAGCGCTTTCTCTGGTTGCGCCCTTTTTAAACGTCATAAAACGCAATTATGAACCTCCCGCCAGGATCACCGTAGAGCCGGACTTTGAAAAAGGTAAATTCGTGGATTTCTGGGAAATCTGCGCGCCCCGAATCGTGGTCGATTCTCTGGAATCTGCCCTCAATCTGGGCTATTATTGGGAAACCCTCCAGCGTCTCCGGCCGGCCGCTTTCATCCTTGATGAAAATCTGACCAGACGCAACAAGGATTTGGAAAAAAGCCTCCGCGAGCTTTTAGCTCCCTTAAATATCCCCCTTTTCGCAGATCAAATCATCCGGGAGGAAGATCTCATCGCCGCATCAAACACAGCCTCGGCCTTCGAGCAAATCCTCTGCGCCGGACACTCCCGTGTGCGGCTGATGGGCGATCAGGACGCCCTCTTTACAGCAGGTGGTCTGAAAACGCCCGCTTTCCAGGTGTACGACTACTTTTCCCAGCTGGCAGGTCCCCAGTTTTTCAATGCCGATACCCATATTTTAATTAAAAGCCGCGATGCCCGGGCAATTTTGCTGTTCAATACGGATTCCACCACAGTTCTGGACATCAATTTCGTTTTGACCAGAATTCCTGACCAGGACTATTTGGTGCGTCGTGAATTTTCCCAGCGAGAGAATTGTTACAGTGTGCTTGGCGATTTGGAGGCTCAGGAGCAGGCTCTGCCGCCACTGCTCATAGACAGGATCAATCAAAGCTTTGATGGAAAAGTTCACTTTTTCCGCCTTGATAAGGATCTTCAAGAGGATGATTTTTTAATCGATCACAACACTGCAGTGGTTTTGGAAATCATGGAGCCTCCGAAGGGTCGTGACGGCTAAATCCCCTTCATCTGTTTTGGAAAAACAGGGACATCACCTGCCTCGCCCCTCTGGCTGGACAGGCCTTTGCGCAGGTATTATTTCCAGTATTGCTGCATATAGTTGTCAGCTCTTTCCTCCGACAAGGAAAATTTCTCCGCAATCTGAGCCTTCGTTTCCGCTCTTGAAAGCTCCATATCCTGACAGAGCTCTATCAGGGCTGCAGTACCTTGCGCGATACCTTTCTCAATTCCCTGTTCAATGCCTTGTTCGATTCCTTGTTTGATTCCCTTGTCGAAGCCTTCCGATAACCCCTTCTGATAGCCGTCCTGCTCCCGAATCGTTTCGCACTCTTCTCTGCTCAGCTCATCATACAAAAAACTCATAACATCACCACCGTTCTTCTTTAGAAAATCCCGTAAGACTCCTTCTTTAATGCAGGTGTCTATGGATTGTTTGATGGCAGCTTTCAGGTCATTCGTTTTCTCCCAGTTTTTCCGTACCAGGTATATGAATCTGCTGTATTCGTTCAAAACCTTACAGCGCTCCAGAATTTCAGCTCCCTGTTTGTAATTGACATTGATGACCTTTACGACTGCTTCTACCGATAGTGTCGCACATTTTTCAAGAAATGCGTCGGAAAGTTTTAAGTTTTCTTCAAGCGGAAGGACTTCTTTTCCGTTATAAAAAACGTACATCTCCGGCGTGGGTATTTTAACCAGCTGCTTACTGTAAATGGTCTTGGAAAAGTAAAGTTTTTCATACTCTTTGGTGATGTAAACCAGCATCCTCAGCGGCATGTTGGGGTTGATCGTCGATTGGTGTTCGATCAGGATGATCAGCCGCCCATCGATGATAAAGGCCAGGTCGTTCTTACGGTCACCGAAAATCACATCTTCTAAGGTGACGATTTGTATTTCGGTGTCCGAAGAATAGTTCCTGCCCGATAAGGCATTGTATAGCTCTAGGATCTTTTCTTTGTCATGGAACAACTATGTAAATAAATTTTTAGGCTTCCATACAAAAAAATTGCACTAATTTATCAAACTTGTAAATTAGTGCAATCGTCGTTAATCTCTCATTTCCATGGGCCCGGCTATACGGCCTGGGCAAATCACGTCACATCTTTTTAATTACGTTTCTTTCTCAACGGCCCCCAGATAAGAAGTACTGCCGCACCGCTGACTGCTGCCAGCAAAATCAGAGGCCAAAAATCGAAGTCATCTCCTGTTGCGGCGGAGCGATCCGGCTGACCGGTTTCCTTTGCAGCAGCCGTATTCACATCTTTCCCACTTTCGGTTTCAGGATTGGCAGCTGTTTCAGCGACACTGCTTTGATCGTCAGTATATGCCAGCGCGAAGGTTGACATGCCCTTGATTCGAGCAGTAATTGTCCAATCGTTATCGTCCATGTCAGGAAGCTCTGTGGTAATCAATTGGCCGTCCTTTTCGTGCACGTGGATGATAGAAAAAATCCGCTTTTCCCCTTCCCTCGGCCACAGTTCTTGCGGAATGGCAATAACCAAATCCATCGAATCGTTCCATTCGGAAATCGAACTTTTGACTCCGTTTTTTTCCTTGACCAAATTGATATCTAAATAGGCTCCAACTTTTTTACCTGTATCTTGCAGCTGTTGATTTACTTCCTGAAGAACAGCCTGTGCGGGCTTCTCCACCTTATCAACCTGAACAAGGAACCGAATCGTGCTTCCATTGGCAAGATCCGCCTTATCCTCTTCTGTCAGGAACTTTTGCACATCATCGTCTTTGACTGTAACCGTTGGCGCTCCCTGACTGATTTCCGTATTGATCTGCGGTGTCTGTGCCGGGGTTACCTCAGCAATTTTCCAGACAGCCTGATTTTCTGTCTTTTCAAAAGCCAGCTTTCCTCCCTGCAGGGCAAACCAGCCGGCCTCCGCATCGGCGCTGCCACATCTAATCACAGTGTCGCCTGTTTTCAAGTCGGCAGCCTTGAGCTTGGTCGCCATACCAGGTTTCTTTGGCTGGAAGTTTTCCAGGGAAAAGGTACGATCCAGCTGAATCGTATCAAAGAGCCCCGCTTCTCCTATTTTCGTTTTATCACCTGTAACAGTCAGAGCAGCGGTGCCTTCAATCGCAATCGGCTGATTTTCTTTCATGTATCCGCCCCATACTTCTTCGATCTGACTGTCAGCAACGGTTATGGCCGACTTGGCCGGGCTGACAGCTTCCGTTTCACCCCCTGAGACAACCGAAGGACAGGCTGTTTGATCCAATTGATCAACATAGAATCCCTTGCAGCCGGTAAACAGAATTTCGCTGCTATCAATGGACGCCGAGCCGTCTCCTGTAGCTTCTCCTCCGCCGAGAATACTGCCGCCCAATGTATCCCCTTCAAAGTTCATGGTAACCTTTCCCAGAATATCAGCCTGAGATCCTGCTTCCGCATCTCCGCCGCCGTAGAAAGCAGCACATACCCAATAATCCGTGAATTGCTCTTCTACTGGCGTAACGCTGTCTTGAATGACCATGTTCACAGAGCCGGCATTGGCAGAACCGCCATTTCTGGCACTGCCGCCGCCGCAGGTATATCCATATAGATTGGAAAAATTCTTCAGCTCGATTTGAATTGCTCCTGCAACATCGGCTTTTCCTTTATCCGCATCTCCTCCTGCCCGAAAGATCATCATCTCGTTGCCGCTGCCCATTACCTTCACCGATCCTGCTTTGGCACTAGCGTTTATCCCGCTGGCATAGCCGCCTCCGTATACTTCCCGTATATCCACGGCATCCAACTGAACAGCGATACTGCCCTGAATGTCTGCCTGGGCGTTTCCTTCTTCCTTTGCGTATGCCATGCCGCCGCCGCGGAGGGAGTAGGTCCTCCCTTTTGTCTGGGCATAGGATGCGCCTGCGGTCGCCGAAGCACGATAGGTACTGTTTGCGGTGGCATACCCGCCGCCATAGATATTGCCATGATTGCCGGTCGGATCGGCGATGATCTTTGCAGATGCAGTGCCGCCCACATTGGCGCTGGCGTTTCCTTTGGCCGCATCGGCCCGGCCGCCTCCATAGATGGTCGCCGCATCCACGTTTCCTTTAATCAGCACCGTCGAATCGCCGGACACATCGGCAGAACCGCTGCCGTCAGAGTAACCGCCTCCGTAGATATAACCCATTTTTACATTGTCCACGATTATGCTTGTGTCCCCGTTCACCGGAACATTTTTACCGCCGCCATAGACTGTCAATCCTGTCACCGCATCGGGCAGCAGTTTTCCAGTTCCCGCCTGGTCATAGACATACGCTTTATTATCGCTATCCTTTTTGATTAAAATCGGTACTCCGTTGGCATATATGTTATTCCCCTCTTTTATGACCGCCGTTTCCTGGGTCCTTGTGTCTGCCCAGGCCGTCATTGCTGACAAGGCCGCTGCCAACACGATTGCGGTCGTCAACAAACCAATCTTTCTCAGTTTCTTCATAAAATGTCACCAATTATGTACAGAACTTCCGTACCCTTTCACACCGGACGGTGAGGTGTCTTTCCAACAAAAAAATCATCCTTTCGGATGACGCAGCAAAATACAATCGACGCCCTATCCTCTGAGACATTCTCAGTGATAACCGTATCGATCTTAAAGTTTTTGCAGCTGGCTGCCATTTTACAGGCCCTGTAGCTTTGCGTCACCGTGTTTCCCCGGCTTTGCCCATTAAATTTTCTAAGATCAGAATACGCTTTTTTATGAGCTATGTCAATAACTATTTGTATGTTTCCTCTATTTGGAATCATGCCCTTTTGCCTTCACCCGCATATCATCCGGGCTGATGGAAAAAATAAACCTCATACAAAAAATCAGGGAAAAAGAGGGTGTGAAATTTGATTTTAAGAGAAATTGTGATTTCCGTTGCTGTGGGAATGATAACCGGGATGATGTCCGGGTGGCTTTCCGGAGCCATGGTGATGAACCACTACCGAAAGCTGGATGAAGAACAGACGCGAAAAGAACTGCATATTAAATACCTGGAAGAGACTGCGATGCACGTCTCCAAGGTCTTGAATGAAGTGGATCTTTTGATCCACCGTGACGGGCCGCCGGACTATGATAACATTTTAAGGGAAATCGGGATTTTTCAGATCCCAGACGGAAAGTTGGATGAAAAGGACGATTCCGCACGGATTGCCGAGGAGAAAACGATTTTGATGGACAGGATCGAAAATCAAATCAAAGAAGATACACTGGATGCACGGCAGGCAGCCATTGAGCTGATCAAATTATCGGCCAAATTGATGGTCGCAATGGAAACATACCGTCGCGAAAACCTGCAGTGATCATGGCACCGGGCTGAGCCGCTGTCCTGTCTCTTGTTCAAAGAAATGAAGGCGCTTTCTATACTGCCTTGTTCCTATCGCTCGCCCTTTAACTCCTCCAGTATCTCTTCCTCAGAGCGTTCCATATCCTCCATAACCTTTTCCACAATGGGCCGGATATTAACAGCCTCCTCTTCCAATTCCTCCGCTATTTGCCCCAGTGGTTTTCCTTTCAGGCACTTTTTCTTGACCAGTTGGATCAATTTCAATAACTCGCCTTCAGATCGGCCTTCAAAGTATTCTTTTTGCAATAGTTCTTCGAATTTCATATAACTGACCTCGCTTCCCCTGGAACTTTTGATCTCCTTTACCTGGCTGTGAATCAACGCAAGAAGGTCGCTTCCAGAGCGTTCCACCACCTCGTCGGTCGATTCCTCGATGTACCGCAACAGCGCTTTCATTTCATCGTCCACATCGTCAGCCGTCCCCCTCGTGTTGAGGACGATGGTGTAGGCCTCGTCTTTCAGCTCCAGGCCGGGCTCTTCTTCGCACCGATGCCGAAAACTGTACTTATGACGCCCATATCCAAAGAAGTCAAACAGGCAGAGGAAGATCACATAATTTCCGCGCAATTCATTGTAGCCCATGCCCTTTTTCAGCAGATGTTCCACGTCCACAATGCTGTGGTAATACCTCGATCTTTTGGGTATATTATACTCGTTATACTTTTGCATTTCAACTGTGTAAACGCTGTTTTCCTCGTCGTCCAGGAAGATGTCCAGCCGGACGCTTTTGGCATCGTGCACCACGTCCTTCGTTAGCTGCGGCTCTACGAACCGGACCTTCTTAATCTTCAGGTCCAGGATCTTTTCCAACAGCCTCCGGCATACCTCTTCGTTCTCCATTACTTTTGCAAAGAGGAAATCATCGGATAGGTTCAATTCCTGCAAGGTGGGTCTGTTTTTCGTCATGTTACGTGCCTCCTTTTTATTTGTTAATATTTTACTGTAAATAAAAGGAATTTTCAACCGTTTTTTCAAAACCTCCATGAAAATTTTTTAGTTATTACAAAAAATCCCATTACACAGCAAGAATTTTAGATATCCCAGCGATCCATGTACCAATCTCACCAAAGACGCTCTCCTGTCTCTTGATCAAAGAAGGTTATAGAATTTTCAGAACTATGTTCAAAAAAAATGATTCACCAAAGCATCTTATCGATTCTTTGGTGAATCATTTACGGTAACCTAGTCCTCAACCGATCACTTCCCCCACTTCTCATCGCCGGACATTCCATCATAGCCCGGGTGGTTATCGAACCGGATCACACCTACCGGGCATTTACCGGCGACCGCTTCCGTCACCTTGGCATGGCCCATGGTGCCAAAACCGCCGCACAGCTCCAGAGCCACAACGCCCTCTTCCGCCAGCTTGGCCGCTTCCTCGACGGCCGAAGCATAGCTGCCCACGCCCACCAGAATCATTTCACCGTTTTCTCCGACTTCCATAATCGTTCTCTGGGGAGCATCGATCTCTCCGTTGATAAACATAAAACAAATCTTTCTTTTCATAAGTTCCTCCTTATCTTTAATCAAATAAATCGTCTTCCATAGCAGCTTCGATCTCGTCCAGGGCTTCCTTTACCTCACCTGCGGCCTGTCGAATTGCGTCCTTATCCTGTTTATCCAGCACAGCTTCAAATTGGCTCAGTAAAAAATCCAGCTCCCGCCGAAGGTCGCCGGTGGCCTCTTCATACAGCCGCTCTCCGCGAAACAAAAGCAGCTTGTTTTCCTCCTGATCCCGGGGATGGATCTTGAGATAATTGAGCTCTTCCATGCGCCTTTCCGCTTCCTCTTCTGTCAGCTGAGATCCTTCCTTTTGAATGATGATCTTCTTTTCCACCCCGGTGGAATTTACCTTCACTTTTACCTCAAGAATGGAATTAATGTCATAAGTATAGGTGACATCGATGGATTCTTCACCGGACTTTTTCGGCGGCACCGGCACTGTAATTTCTCCCAGAGACAGGTTATTCTTTGCCAGCCGGCTTTCGCCCTGAAGAATATCCACAGTAATTTTTCGCTGATAGTCGCTGGCCGTATATAAGGTGTCGGTCCGGCTGACGGGTATAACCGTGTTGCGTTCAATAATGGGAAGGAAATGGCCGCTCTCCAGCATTTCTCCCAAACGCTGAACTGCCACCGAGGTCCCCAGAGTAAAGGGGCATACTTCTGTCAGCACCACTTCACGGACCGCCTGGTTCCGCTCTTTCATGGCGCACTGAATGGCGGCCCCCACAGCGATGGCCTCGTCGGGGTTTACATCTGTGTTAGGGATACGTCCGAAAATACGCCCCACAAAATTGCGAATGATCGGCAGCTTGGTGGCACCTCCCACCAAAACAATCTCATCGATATCAGAAAGTCTTATATTGGCATCTTTCAAGCTTCTTTCAATGGGCTTTCGAATTCGAGCCAAAAGCAGCTGGCAGTTGCGTTCATACTCTTCCAGGGAAAATTCCCGCTCATAGGTTTCTTTGTTAAGCACACATTTCATGGAAGAACGATCACTGTTGGCAAATCCCAGCTTGCAGGTTTCAGCCTGGCGGGTCAGATACACCTGCTCCTTCGGGCTCAGCAAAGTTTCATCAACTTCCCGTTCTCTCAGCATCATCCCGCAGAGAACCTTGGTAAAGTCCTCGCCGCCGATAAAGTTGTCACCGGCGATGGCCCTCACCTCCATAATATTTCCATATCGCTCCAATATGGAAATATCAAAGGTACCGCCGCCCAAATCAAAGACTAGAAAACGGGTATGGTCCGCCCGGTGGTGAAGCCCATAGGCAATGGCGGCCGCTGTCGGTTCATTGATGATCCGTTCCACCTTCAGTCCCGCCAGTTCCCCGGCCCTCTTGGTGGCTTTTCGCTGTATATCGTTGAAATAAGCGGGAACACTGATGACTGCTTCTTCAACCGGCTGTCCCAGATAGCTCTCCGCGTCCTCTTTCAGCGCCCGCAGCACAAAAGACGATAGCTCTTCAGCGCGAAATTTTTGGTTTCCCATAACAAATTCTCTCTCTGTACCCATACTCCGCTTGAATAGGGATGCCGTCCGATCGGGAAAAGTGGACATCCGTTCCCGGGCTGTTTTTCCCACATATACAGTCCCCGATTCATCAAAGCTGACAATCGACGGGGTCAAACGATCTCCCAGGCGGTTGGGAATAATCACCGGTCCCTGATCGGTATAATATGCTGCTAACGAATTTGTAGTTCCTAAGTCAATTCCTATCTTCATATCCTCATATACTCCAAGTTTGCCGCTGCAGAGACCAAATCGCTGTCAGCAGGAGAAAAGCGCAGTCCTTCTTCATAGCAGCGCCTTGCACCCTCAAGGTCGCCCTCCAGCTCACATAAAAATCCCAGCTCATAAAGAGCGTCCGTGCAGCATCCATAGTTGCAATAGTCACATTTTCTTAATTCCAAGGCTTTTTTCAGCCAGCCCCGCGCGCTTTTATAGTCGCCCTGGGTTGCATACAGCGCTCCCCGAAGCTGATAAACCATGGGCAGACAATGGCTGAGAGTGCGTTCGCAATCGCCGGGCAGCTTTTCAAGTCCCCTGCGCGCAAACAAAGCCGCATCCTCCGGCTTACCCAGTTTGAGACTAGCCCTTGCGGCCCACAAGTCATAGTCAGCCTCCAAAAAGTCCGGCTCCAAATAATCGTGGTCCTTATCCAGCCCGGCGATGGCCTTAAAAAAGTATTTTAACGCCTTGCGGTACTTTCCTTTATAATATAATAGTTTTCCCGCTTCTTTCAAAGCCGCCGGCTCTCGCTTTCCCTCCGATTCATAAATAACCAAAGCATCGGCCGTCAATTTTTCATCGCGGAATATATGAGCCTTTTCCCATCTATAAAGAAAATCGGAAGTCTCCAGCCCCATTGCCCTTTTATAGGCTTCCAGCTTCTGCCTGGCGCTGATAAAATCGCCGGCAATCCGGCAGATTTCGATCTGCTTTCTTAGATATTTAGGTTCTTCTGTCCGCTCATAAATCTCCTGCAACATGTCCAGTGCGGCGTTCCAATCTCCCCTGCGGCATTGAAGATTGGCTGCGTTTTCATATGCTTCCTCGCAAAGCTCGTCCTGCTGCTCGCCTACATCGATGGCTTTCTTGTAATAGGACAACGCCTCATCTTCCTGACCCTTGAATTCTAAAATCACGCCCATATAATTATAGGTGTATTCCAGCTCCGGGTCCATAGCCGCCGCTTTGCAAAAATCCTCCCACGCTTCATCCAATCGATCCAGGCATGTATAAATCTGGCCTCTGCGCATATACGCGTATGCCGATTGGGTCTGCGCCAGCTGAAGGCCAGCATATTTCAGCGCCTGGTCCCATTGATCCAGTTCCCGATAGATTCCGTCTATCATTCCGCAGGTACCAATGCGGCCGGGTGCTGCTTTTCGGATCCGCTGATACAGCTCCAGCGCCTCCTGATACTTTTCGCAGTCCTGGGCAATCTCCGCTTTTAGTTCCAGCAGGGGCACATATTGCTCATCACAGGCCAGCCCCTGGTCGATCAGCTCCACCACTGGTGTAAAATCTTCATCTTCCCGGTCGTATTCCATTACAGCCAAATGGTGGTAAACCTCGGCCAAATTCTCCACATTGAAAACTACATCTCCTTCTTCGCCTTTTTCCGTTGTTTCGATGATCTTGTAATAAATTCGTCTCGCTTGAAGAAAATGCTCTTTTGCCTCTTCTATATAGCCCTTTAAAAAGTCCAGCTCACTTCCGCTGATCTCCTCGCTTTCCAAGTAGGTGACCACGTTCTTCGCCTCCTCCAGCTCGCCTGCCGCAACGAGAATCTTAATTTTATAAACATAGGAGGCCAGCTCATAAGGATAAAGATCCATCGACACTTCGCAGTCGTCGAAGGCTTCACCGTAAAATTCCATGCGGTAAAACGCTTTGGCCCGCATTAAGTAGGATATATGGGAAGTCCGGTCCAGCTCAATGGATTTGCTCAGTGCCTCTACAGCCTCTTCAAAATTCCAGATATCGTAGAGGATCTGGCCTTTCTGCCGCCAGGCATCCGCATCGTCCGGCCTCTCCTCAAGCAGCTGATTCAGCAGCTTTAAGGCATTTTCTATCTCGCCCAGACTTTGATAGATGGAACTTTCCAGCTGAAGCACATACGGCAGCTGATCTTCTTTTTTCTTTTGATTCTCCTCTGTATCTTCCAAATCCAGCAAAAACTGTTTCCAGTCCTTGATATAGGTCAGAGCCCTTTTTTCATCGCCGCTATAGAGGCAGGCCCTTCCAATCAAGCTGCTGAATTCGATTTTGTGGGATTCTTCCGGCTCCACATTATGAAAAAGTTCTAAAACCGTTTCGTATTCGCCATTCTGAAAATAGGACCACCCCAGCTCAAAGAGGATCTCCTGGCCGTTCTCACCTTCACTGCGCCGCTGGTTCAGCTGATCGATATAAAGATTGTTACACTCATGCAGCCACTCCTCGGCGCCCTGATTATAAGGGTCTTCCTGAAGAAGTCGGGACAAAATTTCATTGGCTTCTTTCAGCTTTCCCTTTTTTACATAACATCTTGCCAGTCCGTAACGCCCCCACCTGGAATGGGGCTCATCCTCCAAGGCCTGGATGTATGCCTTGCGGGCCTCTTCATATTCCTCCAAGAAAAAACAGATATCCCCCTGCATCAGCTTGACATCCGCCAGATACTCATATTGAGGCAGCAGCTGGTCGATCGTTTCTTTCGCCTGGTGGTACTTTTTCTCCTGGCAGCAAATTTTAGCCATTTCGATTTGATCGTAGGGAGAGCGGATTCCGGTCGCCTCCATTTGCTTTAAAAGTTCCCGGCTCTGCTGGGTATCGCCTTCACCAATACAACTGCTGAGCCGGGAACAAAGCCGCAGATATTCTTCAAAGGGCAGACTATCATCGCCCTGCAAACTATCATAGGGCGGATATTCCTGCGCTTCCAGCGATTCCAGGATCGCCCCCTCCAAAAACGCCTGCGGAAATTCTTCCGCCAGTTCATCCATATTTTCTCTCAGGCCGAATGCCAGGTCGATCACCGCAACGACTGACTGGGGCAGAAAAAAATGATCCAGCATATATTCCAACAGAGCGTCCCTTGCGGAAGTCTTTGTATCTAAATTCTGGCAAACATCCGCCTGCAGCAGCGCTTCCCATTGCTCAGGATCAATCCTCTTTGAAAAATGGCGATACAGATGATCCACCTGGCGCATCCATCTGCCAACGGAGCTGTCATCCCACACTGGTTCCTGATCACCATCGGCCGTTTTTTCTTCGGGTTCATCCGCTGCTTTGAGAGCTTCTTCCAGAGCCTCCCGCAAAGCCATGAATGCTTCCGGATCGTCCTCCGGGTTGGCAGTTGTCAGTTTTTTGCGGTAGGCGGCTTGAATCTCTTCTTTCTTCTTTGTTTCCTGGATTCCCAGGGTATTCCATATATCCATGCTCAACTCCTAATATTGTCTTTGTCCTATTATCCAAATGATACCACATATAACAAAAACGAGCAAAGAAGAAAAACTCCTTTGCCCGCGTATTTATCACTTTCTCTAATCGACAAAAGCCTTGTAGATGGCCCGGATTGAGGTTTCCAGATCCTTATTTTCAACACCAACGATAATATTCATTTCGCTGGACCCCTGGTCGATCATACGGATGTTCACCCCTGCTTCCGCCAGCGCCGTGAACAGCTTTGCCGACACGCCTGGGCGGTCGGACATACCGTAGCCTACGGTAGCAACCAATGCCATATGCTCGGAGACATCTATAGTATCCGGCTTGAGCTGCTGCTGGAACTGCTCCAGAATTTCATCCAGCCGTCCGTCAATGGATTTGTCAGAAAGAACGACAGATACGGTATCGATCCCGCTGGGCAGGTGCTCCAAAGGGATGTCGAAATCTTCCAGAATTCCCGTCAATCTGCGGACAAAGCCTCGTTCATCACTGAGCATATTCTTGTATAGGGCGATAACGGTAAAGTCCTTGCTTCCTGCAATACCGGTGATAATCTGCCCGTCTTCAAGGGGACCTGCTTCGGCAGTAATGAGCGTGCCTTCATCTTCAGGGCGGTTGGTATTCCGAATATTGATGGGAATATCCGCCACTCTTGCCGGGTAGATGGCATCTTCGTGAAGAACCGATGCTCCCATATAGGAAAGCTCCCTTAGTTCTTTATAGGAAATGGTACTGATCGGTTTTGCCCCCTCTACAATCCGGGGATCCGCTACCAGAAAACCGGATACGTCGGTCCAATTTTCATATACTTCCGCCCCTACGGCTCTGGCCACCAGAGCACCGGTGATATCGGAGCCGCCCCTGCTGAAGGTCTTCACACTTCCATCAGGGCTGCAGCCGTAGAACCCCGGAATAACGGCCCGTTCATGCTTTGCCAGCTCGGCCTTGAGGGCCTGGTTGGTCTCTTCTGCCAGCATTTTTCCTTTGGCATTGAATCGAATCAGTCCCTGTGCATCCACAAAATCGTAACCCAGATACGCGGCGATGAGTATGGCGTTGAGATACTCGCCTCTGCTGGCGATATAATCGGATGTGGTCCCTTTTTCCAGGTTGGCTTTGATTTCATCCAGATATTTCTGGATATTTACCTCAACTTCCAGATTCACTTCCGTAACCTTATAGCGGTCGCAGACAACCTGAAACAACTGCTCGTAAGGCAGATTATGCTCGATGTGCGTCTTGCACAGATACAGCAAGTCTGTCACTTTTGTATCTCCGTCAAATCGCTTTCCCGGCGCCGAAACCACAATATATTTTCTGTCCGGGTCGGCCTCAATGATTTTCTTGGTCTTTCCGATCTGAATGGCGTCCGCCACCGAAGAACCGCCGAACTTTGCTACCTTTATGCCCATTTATATTCCTCCTGTTATTATTGTCTGGGAAGCACCGCTTTTCAAGCACGCACGGGATTCCCTTATATGTTTATAGTATGCCTGCACTCTTTTTTAGCGCCTCTACCTTATCGGTCTTTTCCCAGGGCAAGTCGATATCGGTCCTGCCAAAGTGTCCGTAGGCGGCCAGCTGTCTGTAGATCGGCCTTCTCAGATTCAGGTCGCGGATAATTGCTGCCGGACGCAGGTCGAAGTGTTCTTCTACCAGCTGTGCCAGTTTTTCATCGGAAACCTTTCCGGTGCCAAAAGAATCGACCAGGATGGATACCGGCTTGGCGACGCCAATTGCATAGGCCAGCTGGATTTCGCACTTATCAGCAAGCCCTGCGGCAACCAGGTTCTTTGCTGCATATCTGGCGGCATAAGCGGCGGACCGGTCTACCTTTGTCGGATCTTTTCCGCTGAATGCGCCCCCGCCGTGGCGTGCATATCCGCCGTAAGTATCGACGATAATCTTTCTTCCGGTCAGCCCCGAATCCCCGTGGGGTCCTCCAATGACAAATTTGCCGGTAGGATTGACAAAATATTTTGTGTTCTCGTCAAGGAGCTCCTCCGGAATAATTGGTTTTATTACCTGCTGGATGATGTCCGCTTCAATCAGATCGTGGGTCACATCTGGGTCATGCTGGGAAGATACCAAGACTGTATCGATCCGCTTTACTTGATCGTCGTCATATTCCACGGTCACCTGGGTCTTTCCGTCCGGTCTCAGATAAGGCAGGAGTCCCGCCTTTCTAACCTCTGTCAGCCGTCTGGCCAGCTTATGGGCCATGGCGATGGGCATCGGCATCAGCTCCGGCGTTTCGCTGCAGGCAAATCCAAACATGAGACCCTGGTCTCCGGCACCGGTTTCCTCCGCCTCATCAGCCAAAATGCCTTCTTTGTATTCCAGGGCTTTATCCACGCCCATGGCGATATCCGGCGACTGATCGTCGATGGCGGTCAGTACTGCACATGTATTTCCGTCAAACCCATAATCGCTTTTGGTGTAGCCGATATCGCAGATCACTTTGCGGGCGATTTCCTGTATATCTATGTAACATTCGGTGGTGATTTCACCCATGATCATTGCGTAGCCGGTATTTACGGTCGTCTCCGCCGCCACGCGTCCGTAAGGATCCTCTTCGAAGATCGCATCTAAAATAGCATCGGAAATCTGGTCACAGATTTTATCCGGATGCCCTTCGGTCACTGATTCTGATGTAAAAAGTTTTTTCATTCACGTTCCTCCTCGTTTTGTCATAGAATCCTCATCTAGCGAAAAAACCTCTTCTTAAAGAAGAGGTTTGAGATTTTCGTTATCTTTCCTCATCTTTCAGAATAAACTATTCTGTAGGATTTAGCACCTTTTCTGTTTGTTGAGAAACATCTAGGTTGCCGGGCTTCATTGGGCCTATTCCCTCTGCCGCTCTTAATAAGGATATCTATATCATTTTTTAAAGAATCGGCAAAGCCGACTTAGTTATTACACTTTTATATTATATCGTTTTTAATTGGCTTGTCAATAGGTGCTATGCCTACTTGTAATTTTTATAAAATGGGTTATACTTTATGTATTATATTTAAAAGAGGTACCAATTTTGACCAAACCAAAATTCACAGTTATTGAGGGCGGATTAAGCGCCCCAAAAGAAACGCAGAAAAAATATTTCATGGGAGCTTATGTTACCGATACCCGGCTGATGGGCGTGATGGGGCTTTATATACACTGGCGGATCCCCGATCAGCCGCTGCCCCCGGACTTTCACCAATTCTTTTATCTGGATGCGGAAGAATTCGGGTTTGAGACATATAAGAGCATTACTGGAAATAATGTGGAGGAGATCGCTGCCATCGAGCAAGCCCTTATCGGCGGTCTTGGCGGCCGCAAAGTAGAGGTAACGGAACGGGAAGCCAGATATTTGCTGTGTGAATACGCCCGCTTCAATCAGCGCCACAACCTTTCACTTCCGGAAGGCCGGGAGGAATACGAATTTCTCATCGAGCATCCCACGGTCCTCAATCCAAACGAACAGAAGGTTCTCATCGAGAAGCAGTGCGACCGGATCGTTTCCAGCTATCAAACCATCAATTATTTTCTCATGCGCTGCTTTGGCCACGATTACGAAGCGGCATCCTGGCTGTCAGAAGGAGACTTTCCTCTGGATATTTACGGGGAGCATCCTGCGGCGACCTTGTGCAAAAACACCATCGATGAAGATGAGTTCGATTCCGGCACTTATTTGTGCGAATCTCTGATCGAATATAATGATCAGTATACCCTGCTGGTATCGGAATTGACGGTAAATAAAAACCGGGTTACTTCCTTTGAGAAATGCTCCGGCTTTCCCATCAGCCCGGCCGAGGCGGCAATGATGCTTTCCCGGCCTGAATTTGTCACGGTGTATGAAGTTCTCATGCCGCCCGATGATTTCAGCAGCAGCATGGGACAGATGGCCCACGGAACCATGATGACGCCCCACGAAAACGGCAAGCTGTTCCTCGCCTTCAACAACAATAACAACCACGTCAACAAGCGGGTATTCCGCCTCAGTGAAGATGTTTTTGGACTGTACTATATCACAGATTACGGTCAGTTGATCGTTTCCTCCTACAGTCTGAGCGGAATCCATGCTTTGGAGCGGGATTTACGAAAAAGCGTCCTCGCGCCGTATCTGATGGCAACGGCCAAATATGAGTTCAAAGAACCGATTCTCTATGAGTTTATCCAGAGTGATTTTGAGGACTTCAATGAATTCCTCGATTTTATTCGCAATGAATAAGCATGTCGTAGATCTTTTTGTTGATCTTCTTAACTGCTCCGCGGCTGATGTTGGAAACCACGGTAACGTGGGCGCATAGTGCGGGGCAGATCCAAAAGCTGGCGCGGAATCCATCATCCGTGCCTTCATGTCCGTAAATATCGTATTCTCCCTGGCGGCGCATAAACCAGCCAAGGCCCATACCTTCTCCGTTATTGGGCACAGTCGCATACCTTTTCCATAGCTTTTCATAAGTTTCTTTTTTGAAGAACTGTTTGCTCAGATGGGCCTTTGCCCACTTTGCCAGGTCGCAGATGTTGCTGGTCAATGTGGAGCTGGGGCCGTGCTGCCGGTTGTACGGATAATGCTTTTCCAGCACAATCTGTTTTTCCTGATTCTTGGTATGGGGCATAGCCATGCCTGCCTGGCTCAAGTCGCTCAATGCCAGGCTTCCCCCGGCCCGCTCAAAGGTCAAAAATGTGGAATCATTCATGCCCAAGGGCTCCAGAATATGTTTTTTCATGTACTCCTCGTAGGTCATGCTTGAGGTTTGGGCGATCACCAGTCCCAAAAGCTCATAGGCCATATTGCTGTAACGGAATTTATTCTCCTTGGGAGACCACAGCATGCGGGAGCCTTTTACTTCTTCACTGAGGGCATAATTCTTTAATGCCTGATCATCCAGCTTGGGATCATCCCAGTGATAATCTTCCACATCGGCCAGCCCGGATGTATGGGTGAGCATATGAAAGAGGGTGATTTCCCCATATCGTTCATCGTCTACGCACACATCGGGCAGCAAACGGCAAATCCGGCTGTCCAGGCTCAGCTTTTCCTGCTCGCATAGCTTCAGGATGCCCGCGGAAGTAAACAATTTTGACACCGACGCCATATGAAAAATCTGTTCCGGCAAAAGCGGCTGCCGGGTGGTCGCGTCCTTCACCCCCAGCGCTCTTTTATAGTTGAGCCCTTTTAAAGGCTCCGGGCCGTTTTCGCCGATCTCTACGGAAATGGCCAGGCCCGGCAGGTCGTGGTAAAAAAGGGCTTCTTCCGCGTATTTATCCAGTTGTTTTATCATATTTTCCATTGCGCTTCTTTTTCTCCTTGGTTATAATTTATGGTATTAGTTGTTCCTTAGCTGGAACCATTATAACATAAAAGGTGAGGAGATAAATACATGCAATATCGTACATTTAACAAAACAGGAGAACAGGTTTCCCTCCTCGGCACCGGAACTATGCGGCTGCCGCTTTCCGAGGACGGCAAGGTGGACCGTCCGGAAGCGATTTCGATGATCCGCCGTTCCATCGATATGGGGGTCAACTATGTGGATACCGCCTATATGTACCACGACGGCGAAAGCGAAAAGATCGTCGGTGAGGCGCTGAAAGACGGGTATCGTGAAAAAGTTCTGCTGGCTGATAAAATGCCCGTTTGGCTGGCCAAGGATGAGGATGAGATGAAGGCGCTCTTTGAGGAGCAGTTCAAGCGCCTTCAGGTTGATGTGATCGACATGTATCTGGTCCACAACATCACGGTTCCTGTATGGAAGCGGGCGCAAAAATTCAAGCTTATGGATTTTTTAAAGGAGCAGCAGGAAAAAGGCAGAATCAAGCATATCGGCTTTTCCTTCCATGATGAATTATCTCTCTTTAAAGAAGTAATTGATGCGTATCCGTGGGATTTCTGTCAAATCCAGCTCAATTATATGGACAAGGATTTTCAGGCTGGCGAAGAAGGGCTGCGTTATGCGGCTGAGAAAAACATTCCCGTTGTGATCATGGAGCCGCTCAAGGGCGGTAAGCTGACCGATGCGCTGCCAAGGACCGTCCAGTCGCTGTGGGAGCAGGCTCCGATCAAGAGAACGCCGGCGGAATGGGCGTTTCGCTGGGTCGCCGATCATCCTGAGGTCATGGTCATTCTCAGCGGCATGAGTTCCAATGCTCAGCTGGAGGAAAACCTGCGCATCCTCTCTGATGCTCAGCCGTGCAGCCTGACGGATCAGGAGCGCGCTATCATCGATCAGGTTTCCGACGAGTACAACAAGCTGATCCAGTATTCCTGCACTGGCTGTAAATACTGCATGCCGTGTCCAAAAAAAATTGACATCCCGACCGCTATCAACTTTTATAACGAATGGTTTCTCTATGAAGGCAATCCTAAGATCAAGGACGACTATCCAACATGGCTCACGGAAGGCAGAAGACCCAGCGATTGCGTTGCCTGCAAAGCTTGCGAAGAACATTGTCCTCAGCACCTCCCCATTAGCGAAATCATGGAGAAAACTGCGGAAATTTTTGAATAGCAGCGAATTGGAGCCGGGCCGCTGCTCTGGTCCTGTAAGGCGAGGCTTCAGGGCGGGGCCGGAATGAATATAAGAAGCCGGGCTGCTGTGGGGCCCAGGCCGGAGGGCCGAGCCCGCCGGATGCTGCGGATTTTATCGCTAGAGTACCCAAATTTTGCTTCCAGCGATGATTTTGACCATATTTAACGGATAATCCGGGCTAATCCGGGACAAAATCATCGTAAATCCACCAGTATCTCAACAGTAGCGATAAAGAATCATCGCTGAGCCGGCAAAAACAGCTCCATAACGATAATTTTCTATTCAAACCTGATTCCGACTGCTGTTTTTTTATGGAAGCACGGCCGATGGACCGGGTGAATGCTTTGCTGGCTTTGATGCCGCCCTTCGGGGCGGGCGCTGTCATTGGCATTAAGGAATCACATAAATGTATCCCAGCGGCCGTTCTTTGCTGCGCCAAGGCTTTCCGCAGTGAAAGACCGGGCCGCTTTTTTTTGGAGAAACGGTCCAGCCCGATTCAGAAACAGTCAGCGGCTCCGCCTGTTCGACCACTGCCACATGGGTCTCATAGCAAGCAATGGCACCCCGCTGCGGGCTGGCGCCGTAATCATACCAGCCTTCATCAATGTTTTTCTGCCACCACGTCCCTGCATCTCCGGTAAAAACATACGGCAGCTTGCCTCCCTTTATTTCACATACCCGCCCCCAGGCATACCAGGTACAGTTACCGGTTACATATCCGCTTTTTGTGCGATAGTAGGGCGCCAGTTTGGGATAAAAGGGATTTGTCTTTTGATTGTAATAGAAGTCCGATCCCTGCCTTCCTTTCACAGGCGCTTGGGTACGCATTTGCACCGCAGCCTGCTCCGGATTCTGGGATGCGATGCGATTGCAGAATATAAAAATTGTCAGGATCAGGAGAACTCCTGCGATCAGCCTTTGCTTCATAACTAACCTCTCTGCTGGTCCAATCTATGAAAATATTGGACTATTTAGAACTGATACCTGACAGAAAGTCTAATCCTGGGGGGGAGTCTATTTCCTTGTCGCTGCCATTTCTGTGAAAAAAGGCGGGGGGGGGGGTTTGCCGGTCCGATTCCGATCGGGTTCTTTGATTTTCCCCAGCAAAAGAGGGCGCGCCCGGTTACGGCGCTGCCCTCTTTGTCTATATGCTCATGCAGTTTCCTATCTTATTTCTCTGCCAACATTTCTTTGGCAATCTTAACGATGTAATTCAGTGGATTTTTATCCGGGCAGACATATGCGCATCTCCCACACTCGGCACAGGTTTCCACTCCGGTCTTTTTCAATCCCTCCATATCATTGGCCATAAAGGTCTTGTATATTTGTCCCGGGTCTAAATCAGCAGAGCAGTTATCCCGGCACACCCCGCAATCGCTGCATTCCAGTCTGACGTCCGCATCGCCATTCTGCGGAGATTTGTCAAAGACAAAGACAGCCATATTGTCCCTGCCCAGCGGAAGCTGATAGTTCTTTAAGAGGTGTGCTACATTATACCCACCTAAAAGAATTTCCTTAGGAAACTCGTTGTCTTCGCTGCAGTAAGCAACAATATCCTCGATCGTTGCTCCCAGCGGAGTAAGGAGATCCCTAGAAGCTGTCCGATCCTGATCGGTAACAGTAATCAGTTTGTGCGTAACCGGAATGCCCTCTTTGATATAGCGGCCCAAGGCTGAGAAGGAAACAACATTGGCGATCAAAATGCCCATATCCGTAGAAAGCATCCGGGCGTCCAGCAGCTCGCCCACGGTCTCGAATACCAAAAGCCGGTCTGAACCCGGCGGATAACTGTGCTGCAGTGGAACCACTTCGATATTGTCCAGTTCCTTTTCTTTCAGATACCACTTGAGGCAAGCCATGGAGTCTTTTCGGTTTTCAATTACCCCAATATAGCATTTTTGCAGCTGCAAGCACTTCATAGTCAAACAAATCATATCAATGATCGTCTCTGCGTCCTTTTTAATAATCGTTTGTTCTAAATTACCATATTCAATCCACTCGGCTGCATTTACCACCAAGGTGTCCAAATTGTCCAGTTCATCATTCTCAATCAACAGACAAGTTGCCAAGGTAATACCTTCGATACCTCGAATTCCGCAGCTGGCGATCGCCCGTAAAAAATCACTGCGATCTTTAATTTCTGGAGGTTGGAGTTGTTCCCATCTGGCCTGCTTACCGTCGGTTTTAATTTTCACGTATTCGCTTTCCATGGTGCCGTAATCATTATACATAATATAATCTTCGATATAACCGGAGACACTGGAGCGCAGCTCAGAGTGGTATCTGCCGCTGTAAGATACGATCGGCTGTCCAACCTTTACATATTCACCCTTTTCAGCCCGTACCGCTTCTCCGCTTCGAAAATCATGATCTACCTTAATATAAACATATTCAGGAGTCGGCATTACTTTAAAATCATTCTTTAAGCCTAACATAATATTCACCTTTCCCTTTCTCGATCTCTGTTATCCTCTCCCTCACCGAAAATTGTACAAAATCCTGTACAATTTTATTATAAATGATAGCAAAAGAAAATGCAATAGATTAATTCAGAATTTTCAAAAATTATAAATTTAACATTCTCAAATCCGGGAATTTTGCAGCACAAAAAGACGGCCAACGATCGGCCGTCTTTTATTGCATTGAATATGTAGCGCTTATACTACCTGCCTTGCAGCTCTTATTTTAAAGCGTCCAGAAGTTTCTGTTCGTCCAGCATATCCGCATATTCGGAATCCATTTCTCTGATTCCAGCCGGGAATTCATACTTAGCCAGTCTTTCTACGAATGGATCTGGATCAAAGTGTTCTGGTCCCCATGCACCAGCATCGCTCCAGATGCCTTTGGCGATCAGTTCCATCATGATAACTGGGCCTACTGCTGTCTGTGCTACTACAGAGTTGGTTGTATACTTCTTGATGCAATCCTGATTGTCTGCGATCTGATACAGGTAAATGGATCTGTATTTTCCGTCTTTCCAGCCTGTTACCCATGTTCCTGCGCAGCCTTTTCCAGTCATGGTCATAGTAGCGTCTACCGGGCTCGGGATTACTTTACAGATGAAATCTCTCGGTGTGATTTCGCTGTCGCCGACCTTGATCTTGGTCTTCTTGTCGGAGAGACCATATTCGAACAGAACCATCAGCTTCTTTCTGAAGTCAGCAGGTACGCCGTATTTGAACGTACATCTGTTACAATCGATTTCTCTCGGTACCAGCAGAACTTCTTCGTGCTCTACGTTGATTACTTCCACATCGCCGATTCCACCAGGGAAGTTAAAGATTTCAGGCTCGGAGAACTGCTCGGTACAGAACCAGTGGCCTTCCGGATGCTCTTCGTTCTTTTCCCAGATTACTGGCGGCTGCAGACATTCTTCGATGGTCGTCCATACGGAGAAACCGAAGTCGGAATCAGTATTTCCATAGTTGTCGCCGTCTCTTACATTTACTTCATCGATCTTATCAAACAGATGCTTTTCCGCATATTTAGCGAATACGTCCGCCATACCAGGTTCAACACCGGATCCGCATACCGCGATTTTACCGGAAGCTTCCCATTCCTTCTGCTTCGCGAACTGGTAATCGCCCAGCTTGATGTTCGCCAGCTCGTATGGCTTTTCCGGATGCTCAGTTCCCAGAGTCATCGCACAGTCCAGATATCCGATTCCTGCTTCCAGGCAAGTGTCGAAGATCGTTTCGTTCATTCTAGGATCGCAAGCGTTCATTGCGAAGTCGATATCGTGTTCTTTTACTACCGATTTAATGCTTTCTGCATCCATAGCATTGATCTGAGCCGGAACGAATTTTCCGCCGCCGCAAATCTCATTGGCAACTTTCTTCGCTCTTTCGAAATCGTAGTCAGCTACTACAACTTTTTCTGCCCAGTCGCCTTCTGCACCTCTGCGTTCAATGATCTTTGCCGCTGATGTTCCTACGCCGCCTGCTCCGATAATAAGTAATTTCATCTTCCTACCTCCAAACATATTCTTAAAACATAAAACCATGTCTTAAATTTGATAGGTCAATCTTACCAGAGATATCTGAAAATTTCAACAATGCATTTGCTATAAAAAAATACTTATTTGCTGTTATTTTTTGTCCACCAATAACAATTCTGCACTGAATCCTTTGAGCGTTGTTCTCAGGCTTAATGTGTCAGAACTGGTGAATTCTCCGAACTCAATGACCGGCATGGATGTCCACTGGCTGATAATTTCCTCCCTTCGGCTAAAAGTTCCATGGGGCCTTATAACGTCCTCAAGGTCTGAAATCACTTTATCGCGGAAGGTTTTATACCTGGAAATTTTAAATTCACCGGAAAGGCCCGAGCAGCGTACCAGAAATTCGATTTCTTCATCGTATTTTTTTATAATATCCAAAGTCGTCTCTTTGCTGGTCGTATTTTTTAAGTCCGCTTCCACGGCTTCACTGAAATTATATACTAATATGCTTAAATTGCTCAGCGGTCCCGGGTATTTGGAGGCTGTGGTAATGATGTAGTTCTTCCCGGATGCGACCACCGTCTCTCCTAGACTTTTCAGCAGTTCGTAAGGTCCTGCCGCCGGTTTCATATTATCCCGTTCCATTAATTCTTTCAGCTCAAGGGATTTTGACCGATATCCCATGTAGTCGTCGTGGATGTTCACATCAACGATAATCGGTTTTGCTTTCTGCTTATTAATATAGTCGGTGTAAACGCCCTTTACCTGCTGGCGGATCGCCTCTTCAATCTCTGCCGGCGTACTTCTGGTATATTGGGCGTGGGTCTCCCGGCTGATGACCTTGCCGGTAAACAACTTTCTATATTCCAGCGGATGCATTCCGTACCAAGTTTCAAAATGCTTGATATAATAGCGGACCGCCGAGAATCCGGTTTCTTCGGCAATAGCTCCAATTTTCTTGTTGGTACCCAGGAGCAGTTTTTCTGATTCCTCCACGCGGATAAAGCTGAGTAAATCTTGAAAACTGAGGCCGGTGGCCTCTTTGATTACATGGGACAAATAATAAATGCTCAAATGCTCCCGATTGGCGATTTCGTTCAGAGTCAGCTTGCGTGAATAGTTGTCGTACATGTAATCGGTGATCCTGGCAAGACGCCCGGCCAGAATTTTATTTCCTTTGTTCTTGGCTTCGTTGACAAATTTGCCGTCCTCCATAACAAAATATTGAAAATCGGACATGAGGCAGGCGATAAGGTTGTGGGTGCTTTCAATTACCTTGTGTTCATAACCGTATCCTTTCTGCAGAATCTCCATCATGATTCTGGCAAGAATGTTTCGCAGAATTTCAAGGCTTTCGTCGCTGTCATCCTCCATATCGGTAACAAAGAAATTATTCCGCAGGTTATCATAGTATTTGGAGAAGTATGCCAGATCCAGCTGGAGCATCATCACCATATTTTTTTCGCCGGTATTGGCAAAGCTGTGCATCTCTCTGTCATTAAGGATAAAAATGTCACCCTGTTTAAGGGTATACGTGTAGTAGCCGTTACGGAGCACCACGCTGCCCTCCAGGACGTATACCACTTCCATATCATCGTGAAAGTGGATCGGATATTCTTCAATATTGGCGACCACCACGCTAACGGGTAATTCATCCTTGTAAATGTTTTTTTCTTTTAACAACCCTTTATCCTCCTTGTTCTTCAAAAAATTTTTCTTTTGCTTTTCATCCGCATTATGTAAACCTACGTCCTCCCTATGGGGAAACGGTTTTCAACAACTTCAAATGTGGTTAATTTTAAGCTTTTCGACGTTTATCCACACTTTTTTCAAAATCGTATACAATTTTATCCCAACCCTCCTGTGGAAAATCCAATCAAAAAAAGTCCATCAATTTCAACGTTTTTCTTGTCAACCCCCTTTTTTTCATACTGTGTTATCCACAGCCTGTTCTGTTATATCCCACTCCTCTTGTTTTTTTCGGAATTATCAACAATTTCAATCTGTTTTCTAGGCTTTTTACCGGTAAAATCCGTAATGCCCTCAAAAATCCCCTGCGCCAATTTTTTCTGATACTGACTGCTTTCCAAAAGCTTTGCTTCCTCGGGGTTGGACAAGAATCCGCATTCGATAATAGCGATGGGACAGGTCACTTCCTTGAATAAAAATACATCTGTTTTTGGAAGAGCCACCCTCTTTTTATTATTTTCTAAAACTGCTCCTACTTTTTCTTGAAGTGTTTCGGCTAATTTTTTGCTGTTCTTAAGGATTTTTTCTTCCCCGCCCGAACCTGGATAGAAAACCTGCATACCTCTCACCGACGGGTCTTCTTTAAAGCTGTTCAGATGTATGCTTACTGCCAGCACCGGATCCGTCTTGTCAATCAAATCTCGTCTCGCTTTTAAATCCTGGGTTTTCAGGCTGCGTATGGTACCGCTGCCCTCTTCATATAGTCCTGTATCCGTATCTCGTGTCATGACCACCTGCCATCCCGCAGCCTCTGCCAGGGCTTTTACTTCTTGAGAAATTGCCAGGTTGATCGCTTTCTCAGAAACGCCCTGCCCGCTTTCAGCTCCGCCATCTATTCCGCCGTGGCCAGGGTCAATCAGCAGTACATCCGTTTCCATCACACTTGCCACTTTTTCAACGATCTGGCTGTAACCCGGAACAAATGCAACTGCCAGGAGCAGCAAACCTATACAAATACCTGCTTGTATCAGTCTTTTTTTCATTAACTCCACCTCATTTCATTGGAAAGACTCCTTTGAAATTGTATGAAGCAGAGTGCTCACTTATTCTACAGCAAATTAGTACATGTTTGTTTTATTATATAACAAACTGATTTGTTTGGACAGCCTAACATTTGACTTTTTTATAGAATTTATATTACAATCTTTTCATTGGACTATGCTTTGTAATAAGGAGATGCTTATGAACACGATAAAGCTATACCAGCAAGACGTATATCAACAACAATGCCAGGCAGTCGTAAAGGCCGTGGATCAGGACACCGTCCTTCTGGATCAGACGATTTTCTTTCCAACCGGCGGCGGACAGAGCTGCGACCTGGGAACCATAGACGGGTTGGAGGTAACGGAAGTTTATGAAAAGGACGACCTGGTCTATCACCGCCTTTCCGTTCCGCCTGCCTTTCAGGAAGGTATGCAGGTACATTGCCGGATCGACTGGGATAGGCGCTTTGATAACATGCAGCGCCATTGCGGCGAACATATTCTGTCGGGCATCTGTTACCAATTGTTCGGAGGAATCAACCGCGGGTTTCATATGGGGCAGGATTATATGACCGTCGATATTGCTTTGGAAGAGAATCCCGAAATAAAAGAAATCACCTGGGAAATGGCAAAGGAAGCCGAATTGGCGGCCAATCAAGTTATCTGGTCGAACGCCCCTGTAACAGTAAGACACTTTGAAACCAGAGAGGAAGCTGAAAAAATGCCTCTGCGCAAGGCTCTGGCCATTGATGAAGAAATCTCCATCGTCTGTGTAGGGGATGTAAAAAATGCCTCCGACTGTGTTGCCTGCTGCGGAACCCACCCCTCATCGGCTGGTCAGGTGGGGCTGATCAAGCTCTATAAGGTTGAACATTATAAGGGGATGTTCCGTATCTATTTTGAAGCCGGCCAGCGCGCGCTTATGGATTACGATGGCAAGCACGACTTGGTCACCGCTCTGGGCAATCGCTATTCTGCAGGAGCAGAAGATTTATTGGATAAAATAAAGGCCAGAGAAGAAAAGAATAAGATCATAAAAAACGAACTTCATGTGCTCCGACAATCTGTAATTCAGGAAAGGGTCGATCGCATCCGTCAGCAAATCCAGAGTTCAGAGCCATCGGAAATTGTGATATATGAATTTGCCGACATGAAGACCGATGATCTGCTCAATATTGGCCGCCCCTTAATTCAGGATATCAAAAAGCTGCTATTGATTATCTCGCCGCAGGATTGCACATTGCTGCTCTTTTCAAACGGTAATCTCGACTGCGGAAAGCTGGTAAAGGAGAATGCTTCGATCTATAACGGAAAGGGCGGCGGCAGCGCCACCTCCGCCAGAGCCATTTTTCCCAAGCGGGAAGGGCTTGATACCTTTGTCGACCTTTTGGAGAAACATCTTCGCTAGAGGTTTGGTGAATTTTTCAGGCGGTTAATATCATAATTGCGGCGAAAATGCCTTGATTCCAATACCTTATGGCGTCTGGCGGCTTCCACGTAACTGGGCATCTGGGGAACTATCAGAACGCCCTTTAAAGTGTTCTGATACTTTCGTGGCTCTTCTTCAAGCAAGTGGAAGGAAAAGTATCAGTATCGAAGAAATTTTCGTTAAATCGTGATAGTTTCTTATCATGCCGCTTTGTATACCTAGACTATTTCACTTCCTGACTGGCTTGATCACTTAGGTGCCGTTTGTTTTTTGATATTGCTCTCTGGGTGCGCCGGTTCAATCGATTGGCAGTTGGCCGGAAAAAGTGGCTGCTAATATGGGGTGCGAGTACGGCAAAGAGATCACATTTCAACAATACCCGGTGAGGTCCCGCGACTACGGCAAAGCCGCAAGGTCACATTAGTGTGCTATCGTTGTACTCAACCCACAAAAATTTGTGATATTTCCGCAAAGTTGTGAGGCTGTGGGACTTATATTAAAGAAAGGATCATCTGGCGCGGTTTCAGCCCTCCGGCAGGCACTAAAATATAAATAAATTCCAATTCTATTCGAAATACTGCATTTTAGAGACATTGTCCATATAAATTCAGCCTTTTTTCGTAAAATCAAGGAAATATTAGGAATTGGAAACCAAGTTAGCGCAAACTTTTCATTTCTAAGTTTGTATTGACAGCAAATTAATGTTTATCAAGGTGTCTAATATGAAAAATAGCCTATTTTTCTATGGACATTGCTTTGATTTTAGCCCATATCGAATAGAAATCGGGAAAAAAACTTTAAATCGGACTATCAGGGAGCAATACCATCTGGGCAAAACGGCATCGTTCCCCTGCGGCTCTCTCCTCCGCGAACAACAAAACGGGCCGCTGCGCGTTGTGAATAACGACAGTGGCCCGTTTTTAGAACCGGTACGATATTTTATTTTCTAACATCTACATAAACAGTCTTGAATTGTACACCCCATTTATAGCACTTGCTGCTGGAGTTCATATACAAATCTACGGTTCTGCCTTTGATGTTGCCGCCGGTATCCTCAGCCCTGGCGTGCCCGTATCCATCGATGTACACCTTGGTGCCAAGGGGAATCACCTTTGGATCGACCGCAATGGCACCGACCCTGGCCTTAGTTCCCATAGCCGTCCGTCCGCCTCCGCTGTAAGCATATGCTTTCACGGTAAACTTCTTCTTATAAGAAAAACCCTTTTTATGAGTCTTCATCTTCACCTTGCCTGCTTTCGCCATTGCTGGAGCAGAATAAACGGAAAAGACTTTCTTGCCTTTCATTTTTTTAAAGGCTCGCACTTTATAATAATAAGTTTTTCCGCCCTTAAGCTTTGAATTGGTAAACTTGGTTGTCTTACCCTTGTTTATGATCTTAATCCGTTTATACTTCCCGTTTTTTGATCCGGCCCGGTATATGTGGTAGCCTTCAGCGCCGCTGATCTTTTTCCAGGTTATAGTTACTTTTTCCTCCCCGGCCCTTGCTTTCACTGTTGTTTTAACAGGTCTGGCTTTGCCCGACGCAATCTTGGAATAGCTGCTCTGAACGCTGCCATTATAGGCTCTTACCTTATAATAGTAGACCTTTCCCGTAATACGTTTTTTATTCTTATAGCTGGTCTTGCCGCCTCTCACAGTGGCAATCTTCTTGTATTTTCCGTTTTTCTTTGTTGCACGATAGACCCTGTAGCCGTCGGCTCCCGCCACCTGCTTCCACTGAATCTGAATGGTTTTGACACCCAGGCTCTTGGTTTTAATTCCTGACGGAGCCGCCAAAGTTTTCGGCGCCTGTACGGCAGAAGTTTCATCAGCTGATCCCTGCTCCTGCGTAGATACAGTCTCCGATGCTGCCATCGCCGCCACTTCGCTGGAAGTCTCCATCTGTGTATCTGTCTGCGCAAAAGCAGTCGGCATCGGAGAAAACACAGCCACCAGCATAATCGCCGCCACGGTGAGTGCTCCCCATCGTCGTATTTTACTTACTTCTTCTTTTTTCATACTCCCTCCTTTGCTGCCCCAGTTAATCACTGAGGATATAAATTGTAACATTTCGAACGCCCCAACTGAGGCAGGCACTTTCTGAGTTCTTATAAACATCTATGGTGTTTCCCTTGATATTGCCTCCTGTATCTTCTGCCCTGGCAAAGCCATAGCCTTCTACATACACATTTGTCCCCAAGGGGATTACACTTGGATCAACCGCAATCTCGCCGGTTCTGGCAGCAGTACCCATGGCTGTCCGGCCGCCGCCAGTATAGGCATATGCTTTGACCGTAAATTTTTTCGTATATTCCTTGCCTTGAATCGTGCCGCGGGTGCTCTTAGCAACCACCTTATTCACTGGTTTGCTGACTGTTTCACGTTCCAGCTCCTTGCGCGCAATCTCCTTACCATCGGAATAAGTGATTTGGTAGACAACCCGATCCTGTCCCTTCTCACCCTTTTTTTCAACCTTCGTCGTTCCTGCAGGCAAGTCATCGTCGTCCTTTGTCTTAGTTTTAAAATCGATCTCTTCCATAACCTCCTGGGTAGCAGTCGTGATTCGATTAATCACAATCTCCGTTCCCGCCGCCAGGGGTTCGCTGAGCGCAGGGCTGACCTTGTCGGCTTCTCCCACTTTAACCTTATGATACTTCAGGGCCTCACCGACAGTTTTTGGAAGGGCTTTCAGCTCCTTAGTCCGGCCGTCGGCCTGCAGGGTAAAGTCCACTGCTTTCTCAACCGTAACTTCCTGTCCATCCGTCAGCGGCTTGTCAATATCCGGTGTAACGGAATCTTCCTTGACCAGCTCAATCTTTTCTTCTTCCAGCAGCTCACCAACGTCATAGCTGCTCGTTTCAACGGATTGAGCCTGTCCATCCACCACCAGCCGGATCTCCTTTGAAGCCAGCTGGGTCACAAGCAGGAAAGCCAGTCCAATAATTAGGAGCAACATTCCCAGGCATATGATTAATAGTTTATGATCTGCAAGTTTTTTAATCATGGCTTTGTCTTTACTCCTTCATAAAATGAAAAACAGTGTATTCTTTATAAATACACTGTGCAAAAATTATTATAGCAAATTGATACGACATGTCAAGTTTTTGCCCCCTCGTCCGCCCTTTCTACAACGTCAAGATTCTTGAAATTTCAACATTTCTGCTTATTTCAAAAAGTTCTCGCAAAAAGCCTTGTTTTTCCGTAAAACAACCAGCAAATTTCTTTTTTTGCACTTTTTCTTGACACCGATCCTTTGTCGTGGCATAATACCGATATGGTTATTTACTCAAGTAATTAACCATCTAACAAATGAAGCATTCTTATAATTCTAGTAAGGAGGGATTTTATGAAACTTGACTTTGAATCAAGTAAGCCCATATTTCTCCAAATCGCAGAAGGTATCGAAGATGCCATTCTTTCCGGAGCATTTCCTGAAGGGCAGCAGATCCCCTCAATTACAGAGCTTTCAGCCAGTTATAAAATCAATCCGGCCACGGCTTTGAAGGGGATCAACTTGCTGGTTGATGAAGATATCGTGTATAAAAAAAGGGGGGTAGGCATGTTTGTCAATAACGGAGCAACGGAAAAGTTACAGCAGATTAGGAGAGACCAGTTCTATGACAGTTACATTGCCAGTTTGGTGGAAGAAGCTAAACGGCTGGGACTGACTGCAGAAGATATCAAAAATATGATTGAAAGGGGTTTTAACAAATGAACAGTATTGCATTAAAAGGCATATCGAAACAGTTTGGAGATACCATAGCCCTAAAGGACATTTCTCTCTATTTTGAAGAAAATAAAATCTACGGACTCCTGGGCAGAAACGGGGCCGGGAAGTCGACCATGCTCAACATCATTGCCAACCGGCTGTTCGCGGATTCCGGAGAAGTTACAGTCAACGGACTGGCGGCAGCGGAAAACGACCAGGCCCAGCAGTTGATCTATCTCATGAGCGAACAGACTTTGTATCCGGAAAGTATGAAGATACGGGAAGTATTCAAGTGGACAAAGAATTTTTATCCCAATTTTGATCTGGCCTATGCCCAGAATCTGGCGGCCAAGTTCGGCTTGGACACTAAGAAAAAGGTCCGCTCCCTTTCAACCGGCTACGGATCGATCTTTAAGATCATTGTCGCCCTTTCCGTCAATACGCCTTATGTGCTGCTGGACGAACCGGTTCTGGGGCTGGACGCCAACCATCGGGATATGTTCTACAAGCTTCTCATTGAGAAATACAGCAAAAGTCCCAGCACTTTTATCATCTCGACCCACTTGATCGAGGAAGTATCCAGTGTTATCGAAGATATTATAATCATTAAAAATGGAACCATCATCAAAAATGAATCCTGTGAATCGCTTTTATCCAAAGGCTATACGGTTTCGGGAAAAGCCAGCCAGGTCGATGCTTTCATCGAGGGGAAGGAAGTCATCGGCATAGATCGGCTGGGAGGATTGAAAACCGCCCATATTATCGGCGACCTCGATCGGTGCCAAGTGCCCGATTCCCTGGAAGTCACCAAACTGGATCTGCAAAAGCTGTTCATTCAGCTTACCAATTCTTAAGGAGTGTGATTGTCATGAATATATTACCAAGTTACCGCTATCAGATGGCGGATCATAAAAAGAGTATCCTCATTTTCTATGTAGTGATTGTTGGGCTATCTCTCATCTTCGGTTTTAGTACCACCTTGATCATCAACGGCAATGACGCAGCTGTTCATGGTTCCACGAGCGGCAATGAAATGGCCACTGTCATTTTCCTCTTTGTCGTTGGCCTGTGTACCTTTAAAGAAACGTTTCTGATCTCCCTTCAAAACGGGGTTTCCAGAAAAACACTTTTTACGGCAAAACTGCTCACCATGCTGTCAGTTGCCGTAATTATGGCGATGATTGATAAGATTTTCTTTCTGCTCTACGCGGCAGCCTTATCCATCACCAATAGTCAAGTCACCGCCTCCACTTTTTATGAAGCGCTGTATCCATCCAGCACCGCTGGTGCAGGCCCGCTGATGCTTCATGCAGAAAGCTTTTTCTTCGAAGTTCTGCTAGCCCTGGCAGCTATGGCCGCAGGCTATTTTATCACCATTATGTTTTATCGTCTGAGCAAAACTGGGAAAGTGATTGTAGGCGCCGGGGTTCCCGTGCTTTTCCTGATGGCCATTCCCTGGGCGGATCAATATTTTTTTAATGGAAAGATTACGATCGCTCTGGTAAAGCTGATCATGACTGCTGTGAATACGCCTTCTCATATGGCTGTTACTTGCCTGCTGGCCATCGTCGTCTTCAACGCATTGGCTTTTACCCTGATGCGAAAAGCTGTCGTCAAACAATAGGTATTTACAGCGAATAACATGAGGCTGCCTGCAAGGAGAGCGGCCTCTGGGCCTCCCAGGTTGATAGCCGGGAAATTATCGCGGCCTGGGAGTTTCCCTCCGGATTGCGGTAATTTTTTATCGCGGCCAGATTGATATGGGATTGCCCCACGAAACGTAGTTAAAATTCTATACTAAATTTTTAAGAATCAAGAAATTAGTGTAATCCCAGACATCGGGCCGCTGTATGCACCAAACTAGCTTTCATGCGACAACGCATCCTGTTTTCGCATTCCATTTTACATTGAGCTGCTTCTCAAACTGTCAAGAGGCTTCACATCTCCCCCAGCCGGCAAAAATCCTGGCGGCTGGGTAATTCTCTTCCCATCGTGACTGAAACGGTCATAGTGGTCGTCCAGCAATCAGGAAAACGTTTGGCTGACCTTTTCCAATTCACGAATAATGGAAATATGCTGGGGGCAGACTTCTTCGCATTTTCCGCATTTGATACATTCCGAAGCCCGTTTTTTTCCATGTCCGTTCACCAGCCATTCTTCTTGTGATGCCGCTGCTTCTTTCTGGTTGAATAAGGTCAACTGGTTCATTGCAGTGAAGGACCCAGAAATGCCAATGTTCATGGGGCATACCTTTGCGCAGTAATCGCAGGTGGTACAGGAAATAAGCGGGATTCGGCGCAAAGCGTCACGCGCTCTTTCGATCACGCCTTTCTCCTCAGCCGACAGCCCTTTAAAAGTTTTCATAAAAGAAAGGTTGTCTTCCATTTGCTCCAAACTGCTCATGCCGGACAAGACCGTAATCACACCTTCCAAATCCGCAGCATAGCGAATTGCCCAGGACGCGTTTGATGCGCCGGGGTCGGCCTCCTGCAGAACTTTTTGCACAGGCGCAGGCGGAGTCGCCAGCATGCCGCCTTTGACCGGTTCCATAATAATCACGGGTTTTTTGTGTTTTCTGGCAACCTCGTAGCAGGATCGGGATTGTATGGATGGATTATCCCAGTCCGCATAATTGATCTGCAGCTGGACGAATTCCATTTCCGGGTGAGCCGTTAGGATAGCTTCCAGTTCATCTGCCGTTGAATGAAAGGAAAATCCTGCATGCTTAATTAGACCTTCCTCTTTTTTTTCCTGTACCCAACTCCACATATCATAGTCATCGAAAACTTTTGTACGGTTTTCACCCAAATTGTGCAGCAAATAAAAATCAAAGTAACCGGCGCCAGTTTGCTTGAGCGACGTATCGAATTGCTTAATCGCTTCCTCCCTGGTCTTGCAGTCAATCCATGCTGCGTTCTTCGTTGCCAGCTGAAAACGCTCCCTCGGGTACCTCTCCACGAGAGCCGTCCGAATCGCATCTTCACTGCCTGCATAGGCCCATGCCGTATCAAAATAGGTAAAACCGGCATCCAAAAACCGATCCACCATTATTTTTACCTGTTCGACATCGACTTTGCCCTCTTTCTGCGGCAGCCGCATCAGTCCAAACCCCAGTTTTTTTATGTCTTTTCCTAAAGTCTCCATTTAGGTCCCTCCTCGTTTTCTATCTTCAAAGCTTGACAGGGATGTACACCTGCATTATCATTACTTTAACACCTTCGAGCAGCTCGAAGTCAAGCTTTTTAAGGAGGTTTTTTATGTTTACGGTAAAAGATGTATCCAAGATGCTGGATCTTACGGAACATACGGTCCGCTTTTATACGGATAAGGGACTGGTGCCCTCTGTAAAACGAGATAAGAATAATATTCGTCTGTTTGATGAGGAATCCATCAACTGGCTGACCGGAGTCAAATATCTTCGCGATTGCGGAATGCCTCTCGATGCGGTTAAACAGTATGTGGATTTATGCCTGGAGGGTGATTCCACCATCCGCCAGCGCTGGCAGATCATTCAGGATCAAATCATCAAAGCCAAGGCGCAAAAAGCGGAAGCAGAACGGCGTCTGGAATATCTGGAAAAGAAAGCGGCGCTGTATCAGGAAACGATGAATCATCAGCTTCCCGATCAGCTCAATCCTGCCAAATGGTCCAAGCAGTCCGCAGGTTGAGCGGCTCTTTCGCCAATGCGCCTTTGTCTCATTTTTCTATTTCAAAAATCCCGAAATAATTTTTTCTTCGGCTTCGGCCTCAGTAAGGCCTAAGGTCCGCAGCTTGAGGATCTGTTCGCCTGCAATCTTTCCGATGGCTGCCTCATGGATCAGCTGTGCGTCCACATGGGATGCCTCCAGCGCCGGGGCTGCGGAAACCGTTCCGTTGTCCGCCAGAATGGCGTCGCATTCCGAATGGCCGGTACAGCGGGTTTCACCTTTGATAACCGAACGGAACATCTGATGGGAATTGCCCCGGGCAACGGATCTGGAAATCAGGTCGGCTCCTGAATCCTCCCCTGCAAGGGTCACCTCAAAATCGGTCTCTGCTTTCTCATAGCCATCAGTCATGATTCGCTCGCGCACCACCAGCTTGGCCCGCGCAGCCAGGGTTCCCGTAGTTTTACGGATGGTACTGTCAACCCCTTTGATCTGGACCGTATCCATTTCCAGGCTGGCATCCTCCGCCAGCTCTACTTCCGTCACCGGATCGATGCGGCGCGCTCCCGTACCGCTTCCCGTACCGATATGTTTTTCCGTATAAAGTACGTGGGCTCCTTTTTCCAGAACAAAACGATGGATCCCGTTGTGGCGGGCCTCATCATCGCTGTCTGTATGAACACCGCAGCCGGCGACAATGGTCACATCCGCCCCTTCTCCCACATAAAAATCATTGTAAACTAAATCGTCCACATTTCCCCTGGTCACGCAGGCTGGTATGGAAATGGTTTCGCCCTTGGTTCCCGGCTTGATGTGGATTTCCAGGCCAGGCTTGTCCGTCTTGGATTCAATGCGCACATGTTCCGTAGACTGGCGGCCGGCGCACATGCCGTCTTCCCGTATATTGAAGGCGCCTTTAAAATCTCCGTCAAACTCGGAGACAATGCGCAGTAGAGTTTCCGTAATCTTATTCATGGCAAATCTCCTCCTTTCCATGAGGGCAGCGAATCGTCCGTTCTTCTGAAAGCAGCGTCGGCAGGATTTTCTCCCGAGGTCCGGCGCTCTTCACACGGCCCGCTCCGATAACGACGATCTCGTCGGCAATGGATAAAATTCGCTCCTGGTGGGAAATCACCAGCAAAGTCCCCTCGTTTTCCTGGCGCAATTCTTCAAAAGTCTCCACCAAACGGGTAAAGCTCCAAAGATCGATACCTGCCTCCGGTTCATCGAAGATGGACAGCTTGGCATTGCGAGCCAGAACGGTAGCAATCTCAATGCGTTTGCTTTCGCCTCCTGAAAGGGACGCGCTCATTTCCCGGTCTATGTATTCTTCCGCACAGAGCCCCACTTTTCCCAGCAGTGTGCAGATGGACGTTTCATCCAGACCGCCGCCTGCGGCCAGATCCAGCAGATCGCGAACGGTCAGTCCCTTAAAGCGTACCGGCTGCTGGAACGCATATGCGATTCCCTTTTTTGCCCGATCCGTCACGTTGGCCTCGGTGATATCTTCTCCCTCCAGGAAAATCCGCCCTGATGAGGGCGTTACAAGACCTGCGATCAGTTTGGCCAGCGTGGTCTTTCCTCCCCCGTTGGGGCCTGTAACGACAATCAGCTTGCCCTTTCCTATCTCCAAATCGATATCCTGGATGATTTCCTCGCCGTCCGGCGAATCCCAGGCAATATGTTCCAGTCTCAGCATACCATTTTCCTCCTCTATAAACCTTTCAGATAATCGATTTCCTCTTTTGTCAGTTTCCGATAATGGCCTTCTTTCAGGCGCCCAAGATATAGATCCCCAATGGCTGTTCTCTGCAGCTCCTGCACTTTATTTCCAACAGCGGCGAACATCTTGCGCACCTGCCGGTTCTTGCCTTCGTGGATTTTAATTTCCACCAAAGCCGAACGCTCCGCCTGCTTGATGACCTTCACTTGTGCCGGAGAAGTCACAAAACCGCCGATGTCCACGCCCCTCCGCAGCCTGGCCAGCTTTTCATTGGAAAGTACGCCGGCTACCAGCGCCCGATAGGTCTTGGTAACCTGATGCTTGGGGTGTGTCAATCGGTACGCCAGATCGCCGTCATTGGTCAAAATCAGCATTCCGGATGTATTGTAATCCAGTCTCCCGACTGGAAACAGTCTCGCATCCACATCGGCTACTAGCTCCATGACCACCGGCCTGCCCTGTTCGTCTTGAACCGAGGTAATGTATCCCACTGGTTTATTCAAAAGCACATATTCCTTCTTTTCCTGTGAGCGGATGGTAGTACCGTTGACTTCCACCACATCCCCCGGTTTCACGTCATAACCGGGCTCGCGCATGGTCAGGCCATTGATCTTCACGTTTCCGTTTATGGTCAGTTCGTCCGCTTTGCGCCTGCTGGCGATCCCGGCATGGGCAATATATTTATTTAATCTCATAGTCGCTCCTCAAAATTTAAGAGGCCCGCGGGCCTCCGGTTTCTTGTCCCGCTTGATTCTACCATATTTAGGGCAAAATGAAAAGACCATGCTTCCATGGTCTTTCAGAGAGTTGATTTATTTACCACCTAGTGGTAGGAACCAAATACCTGCTCAAGGCTGTATTCTTTCTGTTCGTCGGAAAAGTCGTCGTCTCTTACACAAAGCCGCAGCAGAACTTCTTTCTGACTGATTTCCTTTTCAATTACAACGTTTCCGTTGCTGTCTTTGACCAGAACTATCATCCTATGACCCTCCCTTCGAACCGCTTTCTTTATTACTTTATCATGATAACGTGATACGCAGGAAAAGTCAACCGATTTTCTTTTGTTTTTGAAGATTTTTAAGGGATTCTTCATTTGCTGTAGGCAGGGCCTTTTGGTATAATGGGACGTAATCAATCATATACCTGTAAAATGTTGTGTAGAAGGGCTTATAATATGATCAATCCATTTCAAAAAAAAGTGCTGATTCTAGCCGTTCGGGCGGGAGAACTGATGATGAAAAACGGGGCGGAAATCTACCGGGTGGAAGATACCATAGAGCGGATTTGTAAGGCCTGCCGGATCCATTATGTAGAGGTTTTCGCCATGCCCACCGGCATCTTCGTCTCCCTGGATTCCGGCGATGCGGACAGCGATATGTATACGTATGTAAAGCGGATCAAGGGCGGCGGCGATACGGACCTGACGAAAATATCCGAAATCAACCGCTTTTCCCGGGAGTTTACTACAACGGACCTTTCCGTAGAAGATGGGATGAAGCGGCTAAAGGAAATTGACAATATACCCTCGGCCCCGCTTCCGGTACGGCTGCTGGGAGCTTCTCTCGTTGCGTCCTTTTTCTCCGTGCTCTTCGGCGGGGGAATTCTCGACTTTCTCTGCGGACTTTTGATCGGAGCTGCCAGCTATTTGCTGTCCCTTTTGCTCAAGCGTTTTTCCATCAATTATTTTATCCGAGGGTTCTGCTGCTGTGCCGTTTCGGCAGCCCTTGCCCTCACGGCGGCGGCTTTTATTCCGGGAACCAATTCCAATGCCATTATCATCGGCACCTTGATGATCTTTGTTCCCGGCGTAGCCATCACCAACTCCATCCGTGATTTTCTGTCGGGCGATATGCTGTCGGGACTTGCCAGAGCCACGGAAGCCGCTTTGATCGCCATATCGCTGGCTGCCGGGGCCGGTGTGATCATGAAGATTTGGAACTCGGTATTTGGGTCTTTGATAGGAGGTACGTTCATATGATTTCCGCATTTTTCTTTGCCCTCTTTGCCACGCTGGGATTTTGCATCATCTTTCATGTGCCTGCCCGCCATATTCCCGTTGCCGCCTGCATCGGCGCAGTGGGCTGGGTGGTCTATCAGTCCCTCATGGCTCTGGGAGCTACGGCGGTTGTCTCCTGCTTCATCGCTTCCTGCGCGGTGGGGCTGCTCAGCGACATCGCCTCCCGCGTATTTAAAGATGCTTCGACCATTTTCACCATTCCCGGCATCTTGTGTCTTGTCCCCGGTTCCGGCATGTACAACACCATGGCCGCGCTGGTTTCGGGCGATCTGAAAGATGCGGCGGCCACCGGCAGCAATACGCTGATGATGGCAGGCTCTATCGCCTTGGGACTGCTGGTCGTGGGCGCGGTGCTGCGGATTATTCTATCTATTGTACACCGGGCCAGCTATATCGCCGGAAAGCTGTAGCCTTCCGATCTGCATATGATTAAACAGGCGCCTTCCTATATATTATGCGGCCGTCCTTGATCGTAGCCAGAACTTCCATCTCCAGGATTTCACCAGCAGCGGCCGCTTCATAAGGATCCTTGCTGATCACTGCCATGTCGGCGGTTTTTCCCACCTCCAAGGAGCCCTTTTGTTTTTCTTCACCATTGGCATAAGCAGCATTGACCGTACACATCTTGATGGCCTCGGTAACAGAAATGTTTCTAACTTGATTATAGCCGCTTACGCAGTGGGCCAGATAAGTAAGGGGCTGAATCGGCGCCACCGGCGCGTCGGAGCCGCTGAGGACAGTGATCCCCTTTTCGATAATTTTATGAAAGGGGTCCATTCTGTCTGCCCGCTTTCTTCCCACCACATTGGCGAACTCTTGGCCGGCTCCGTCCCAAAAGTAGGAAAAGCTCGGCTGCATGGAAAGAATGATGTCCAGTTCTTTTGCCATTTGGATCTGTTCATCTGTGGGGAGGCAGAAATGCTCCAGCCTGTGGCGGATGTCTTTTCTCCCCTGCTCCGAAAATACCCGAAGATATGTATAGAGCAGCTGATCGATGGCCCTTTCGCCTACAGCGTGCATGGTACACTGCATGTTCCGTGCATGGGCTTTTGAAATAAAATCATATACTTCCTCATCGGAATGATAGAGCATTCCCCGAAGCTCCGGCCGATCCGTGTAGGGTGTGAAGCAGGCCATGGTATGTTCAAAAGCCGCGCCGTCAAGGGTCAGGCAGCCGCCCACTCGTTTCAGCCCTCTCCTTGCCGCTTCCTCGGGCTCCCAGGTTTGGTGGAAAACCGTCAAGTCAATGGGCAGCTGATCTTTCCTTGCTAAAACAATGTCCACATCTCTGTCCCCTTCCACAAACTGGCCGAACAGACCATGGATGGAAGTCACCCCCTGGGTCACCGCATAATCAGCGCAGTCCTGGACAAATTTCCAGATTTCATCATCGGAAAAGGAGCCCCATATATTGTTCTGCGCATAAAAGGTCGCATCATCCGACGTATAAACACCGGTAGGATTCCCCTTTTTATCCACTTCCACGCCAGGAAAGCCCTCCGGGACAGAAGCAATTTCATCCACCTTGGAGCTGTACGCGTTTCCGTGCATGGAAGCTGCGAATACAATGACCTTGTGGCCGTGGGATATCTCGTCCAGTTCGAATTTTGTTGGATACCGTTTTTCCTTGATATATTGATCCAGAAAATTAAAGCCGTACACCCAGCCGGCTCCCGGCTCAGCGAGACATCTTGCTTCTATATCACCGCATTCTGGATGTGCGCCGCATTGCTTGCCATCATGACCATCCTCAGATTTATCCTCTCCGGGAGCAAATTTAGTTATAAGAATCGGAAGGGGCTTTAAACCTGACGAGGTGCTGGGACCCGGAAAGGTGTTTTGTGAGCAGGTATCGTAGCGGGGCCAGGAAAAATATCAAAAACAGGCATGGCAGCGGGATCCGGACCTGGACCCGGAAAACTTTTGAAAAAAATTGCATTCTTTACGCAAAGTTGTGAGCTTGCAGGGTCTGATCTCCGCAACCTGCGGCCCGCGCGGCCTCCATGGCGAGTCTGAGTGTGCTTGAGCGTTGAAACTTGCGTAAAAATTGAAATTTTGTTTTACTTTTTTCCCGAAACTCCCCACATCGTATCTGCAAGCCGCAGCAGCCTCGCATTGCAAAGGTATGGCCCCACTGGCTGGAAGCAAATTTCATGAAATCAAAAACGCAGGGCGGCTGCATGAAGCATATCGCTTTTCATGCAGCCGCCCTTTCTTGTACCTTTTATTTTCGCTTGTTTCTTTTACGCCGCAGCTCCAGCTTGTATATAACCATTACTACGATTAATACCCCCGCCAAAGCCCAGGGTATCCAGGTTTGCCCTTGTAAATCCATCTTTTTCTCCCTTTTGCTCAAATAGCAGCGGCTTTCTACATGGTTTCCAGTTTCTTTGCCAGCTCTTCCAGCCAGTCGCCTTCAAAGAGTTCGATCATTCCCTTGTCGCAGGCCGCAGCCAGCTTAGGATCGATCGGCAGGCGTCCCAGCACTTCCAAACCGTGTTCCTTGGCGACCTCTTCAATATGGCTGTCGCCGAATACTTGATAATCCTTGCCATTGTCCGGACAGGTAAAATAGGACATGTTTTCCACCAGACCGATGATTGGAATATTCATCAGCTGGGCCATTTTAACGGCTTTGGAAACGATCATCGATACCAGTTCCTGTGGAGAAGTAACGATTACGATACCATCCACCGGAATGGATTGGAATACGGTCAGCGGCACATCGCCGGTACCCGGCGGCATATCAATGAACATGTAATCCACATCCCCCCATAAAACATCGGTCCAGAACTGTTTAACCGTTCCGGCGATAACCGGTCCTCTCCATACGACCGGATCCGTGTCGTTTTCCAGAATGGAGTTGACAGACATAGTGCCGATGCCTGTCTTAGTTTTTACCGGAAAGATTCCCAGTTCATTGGCCACGGCTTTTTCCTTCAGCTTAAATGCCTTGGGAATGGACGGACCTGTAATATCCGCATCCAGGATCGCAGCTTGGTATCCCTTTCTCTGCATGGTCACTGCCAGCAGCGAGGTCACCAAGGATTTTCCTACGCCGCCTTTTCCGCTGACAACGCCAATTACTTTTTTGATATTGTTGTATTCGTTGGTCGGTTCGATCAGGCTTTCAGGCTGCTGATCAGAACATGCGTGTTCGCATCCGCTGCAGCATTCTTCCGTGCATCCGGTGTCGCCGCAGCCTCTTGTATTTTCTTCCATTGTTTATTTCCTCTCTTCTGTTATTGACATATGTTATTTATATTATATCGGGAAAGCCCGGCTTGGTCAACCGGGTATTACCTATATTTTTACCATTACATCAACAACAAAGAGTCCGCCCTCCGCATAGCAGACGATTTCGCCTCCCAACCGGGCAGCCAGTTCTTTCATAGTGGGAAGCCCAAAGCCATGTCCTGCTTCCTGCTTGGTCGACTTGGGCAAAGTCCCCTCCCGAGTGACCAATCGTTTATCGCAATGATTTTTGATCCGAATCAGCAGCAGGTTGTTATGTTTTTTCCGCATTTGCAGACTGACAAAACGTTCTCTGACAGGCAGCTTTTGGCTGGCCTCCCATGCGTTTTCCAGAGCATTGGAAAGGATCAAACATAGTTCCACTCGATGGGTGATGATGATCGGCACGGAAACATCGATTTCAATGGCTGTTTCCAACTTCTCGAAACGAGCGGCGAACTGGGTGAGCACTCCATTGAGATAGGGGTCCTCGCAATATTTGCTGCCTGCCAGTTCATCGCTATAATCCGACGCTTCCTGTAAATAGGACTTTGCCTCCTCGCTCCTTCCCTCTGCCAGCATTCCTGTCAAAGCGGCAAAATGGGCTTTCATATCGTGCTTCATTTGACGAATCATCCGCTGGTTTTCCAATTGCGCCTCGTAGGTTTCCATCTGAATCCGCAGTTCCCTTTGCTGCTGCTTCGTCCGAAAAAGCAGCAGCTGTCTGTAAAGCGCGAAAAAGATAACCAGATAGGTCATCGGCATCAAAAGCAATACTAAAAACATCGCTGGAAGGTCGTGAGGCCGATCGGTAACCACCGTCGGCCAGTTGGACATCACCGCCAGCAGCATGTAGTACAATGCTGTCATCAGCGCGAAGATCCACCACCCTTTTTCCACATGGCTCTGCACTTCCAGGTAAGGCTTTCGCAAATATCGATATACAAAAAACTCAAGCAGCGGAAAAGCTACGATACGGCTCACCAGCATGATCACGCATTGGCCGTGCAGATAAAAATCCAGCAGATTGGTCACTGCTATGATCCAAAGGGCAATGGTATCTGCAATACAAAAAGTAAAGAAAAAACGTCCGCCCCGGTCCTTGGACATATAGAAGAAAAAGACCAGGCTGGGCAGCGTGCAAGTAAGGATGAACAGTTTTCCCATAACCCCCGGACCGAATCTTGCCAAGCCCCAGACGTTGCCCAGGATTAACAGACCCATGCAGATACCGGTGGCAATCATCGTGGTTTTCAGAGAGTAACGTGAACGATAGATCAGGATAAAAAGAATCAAAATATGAAATAAGGACCATAGAATCGATAATTGGCGTAATAATTCTTCCACGAGCGTGTCTCCCTTTGTTCAATCAAATTCCTCGAAGAGCGCTCTTCGATACCGCTCTTTCGCCTGCTGGTAATAAGGTCTGGAGATAGGGATTTCTTCTCCCCCGCACAAAAAAATGTTTTGCTGCATATCGTCCACATTGTACATATTGACGATAAAACTCTGATGACATCGGAAAAATATTCCTGGATCCAGCGCCTCGGCGATTTCATTGAGTTTTCCGCCGCTGCTGTATTCACTCCCGTCTTTGCATTTATATAAAAGATTATGCCCCCGGCTGGCGATATAGAGGAGTTTTTGGTAAGGGATCGCGTAGGGCTTCCCATACCGCTCAAAGATTACGGCTCTTCCCTTATTTTTTTTGATCTGATGTTCAGCTCTTTGCAAAAGCCTGTCCATATCCTGTTGTTCCACTGGTTTGATCAGGTACTGAAACACATATAGATCATATGCCTGGCGATAAAAATCATCGCTGGTGGAAACAAAACAGATCAAAGCCTCTTCGTCCATACTGCGGATGGTTCCGGCCAAGTGAATGCCGTTTTCATCATCCTCCAGAAAAATATCCAGCAGATAAAGATCAAAGCGAAGGGAAAGTTCTTCCATATCGAGTATCAGTTTTTCTCCGCTGGTATAGAGTTTGCAGCTATGATCCACGCCGATCATCTGCACCAGCCGCCGAGTATCTTTTTCGTTGTCTTCACAAATTGCAATACGCATGCCTTATCCCTCGTCTTCCGGCCCCGAGGGCCTTTTTTAATCAATCTGTCAGCACGTATGCCACCTGCAGATAGCATATCGCGCGGCGAACGTTCTTTGAAATCTTGAAACAATGAAAATAATACCCTTATATTATATAGAGAACTGCGTAAAAATGTAACGTCAATCTTGTCGATTTTTCTGCAAAATTTGACCAATTTCTTTCGTTACCGGGTCATATGGGGCATCAGGCCTCAGTGGTGATCGCATATTGGCAGTTTTCTGGCGGCATGAAGAGAGGGTTGCCGGCGGTATGGGAGGAGAGTCGTAAATAGCAGGCTGCTGGAAGGGAAAAGCTGTTTGCGGAAAAAAGCAAAAAAATTATGCGAAATTTACGCATTTTTCAACGATTGCGCCCCCTTAAATTGACCATAGCGCAGGAAAACCTTCTTTTTGGCAAGACGGGGCCCCGCAAACCCACAACTTTGCGTAAAGATTGCCAAATTTCGCAGAAATTTTCCGATCTTCGGCTCCAGGCAGGCCCGCCCAGTTGGGATGGAAGGTCCCCGGAGACAAAGATTTACGGTCTTACTTTTACATTCTTCTTGATCATATAAGGTCTCAGCCCATCGATACCAGATGCCAGGGATATCAAGCGAAAGATTTCGCTTTTCTTGGTGCCATCCCACCAGCTTCCTGCCAGAATATCCACTTGCGTGCCCCTGAATCCTTGCGGAAACATGGGCGTACTGGATCCGAGCATAACGATGCGGCTGTCCGGCGCGCACCAGCGGAGCAGCTGATCGATGGTTCCATTGATAGTTGTGGTGCCGCTTAGAAAAACAACTTGGCACTGGGGCAGCAATTCTGCTTGTCTTTCTGCAGGGTAGATACCATCCTGTCCTTCTCTTCCCTTATCGAACATGTACATCTGGCAGTTGTAGGGCTTTAGCATCATGACGGCCGGTTGGATCATACCGATCATGCCCACCTTTTCGCCTCCCGTCAAATGCAGTCCGAATGGTTTTCCCTCCTGGCTGCAGTCGGGCAAATCCTGCTGGGTAGAAGCCGCATTGAGAACTGCATTGCCAATGGCTCTTTGAATATTATCCCTTCCTTCGGCCGCCCAGTCAGCGATTTGCGCCGCCGAAACGCCGATCATTTCTCTGGCGTAGGGGAAAACGGAGCATCCGCCGGGCAAATCTTCCCGGAGGACATAGGACACGCCCACACTGTCATCGTCCAGCTGGACAGCGATCAGGGAAATTCCTACCACCAGATCTTTTATGGTTCTGTTTTGGGTATATGGCTTTGCAGCTTGTAAAAGTTTATCGATCAACAATTCAGGGTCCTCCTTTTATTGGGATTGTCTGCAGTCCAATTTGGAAGCAGAGGCGACGATGCTGTTATTCCTCTGTACTTGCTGCAGGGTCATTGCTGCTGTTTGCTGCTGTCGGGTCTGTAGGTGCGGTTTTAGCTTGTGTTTCTCCTGCTGCAGCTTGCTCTGGGTCTTGCCAGTGCCCCCAGTTCTTCTTCCAATGCATTCATAGACATTATACGCTGTAATCCTTGCTGTTGCAAGCACTGAAAGGTTTTTGGCTTGATATTCCACTGGGAGTTTGGGACTTTTCAGATTAGTTTTTTCTTTCTTCAAGCAGATGAGTGGGACTGCCTGATGAAGCAAATCGCTTTTCATGCGGCCGCCCTATTTGCGGGAGGTCACTCGGCAGCACAAGCTTTTTTCAAATGTTGGGTGTATAGATTTTCGGATTGCGGAAAAGATTTAGTAAAATTTGCGTGAAAAAGGAGCTGATCGCATTCATCACGAATTCGAATGCAGCAGCTCCTCTCAGCATTTCTTAAATCAACTTTTCACTATAAATGTCCTCAAGGCCGTATCGTTTCACCCGTTCCCGGATCTCTTCCCGATCAATGGAATACAGTCCTTTTTCTTTCATTCGCTTAAAGTATTCCGCTCCGGCAAAGGTATAGCGTGTCATCAAACCTTCCTCGCTTTCCAGGTTCTTATTGGCGAAGGCAATCAAATCGCCGATGGCCAGGCCGATAGGCAGTTCTAAAAGCTTCATGCCTTTCAGATACCGCACCGCGTTATGCCCGGCCAGGCTGCCAGTGGAGATGGCTTCTGTGTGGCCTACAAAAAGTCCGGATTTTTCGCCGCCGCAGAAAATATTTTCAATTCCGGCTGCCTTCATCGAATTTTCCCGTTCCGCCACGGACAGATAGCGAATGGAGTTGCCTTTTCCCCCGGCGTAAGGGTCCACATATCTGGCATTTTCAAAGCCCGGAACACGGCGCAAACTTTCCAGCGGGAAGAAGGGCGTCATGATTTTGGCATAGCCCGTGTCCAAAAGAACAATGTTCTCCGCATATTCAGTCAGGGCATACTGCTGACAAACCTTCAAATCCAATTTTTCCGGCACGATTTCTTCCTTTGGCACAGGAATGACTGCTACGCCGTATTCATCCAACTGCTGACGAATTTCATCGGAAAGGGAACCTTTTTCCAACTTGCCCGATCCGCTGAAAGCGCCGAAAGCTCCGTCTTTTCGGCGGCCCATAATATCACTCTTGCCTGCTTTTTGCGTTATGCTGACTCGCGGGCCGAAGGCCGGGCACCTGAGGATGCACATGCAGCAGCCATTGCCGTATGTAAGGCAGTTTCCCATAGGCCCGGTAGAGCCGGTGGTTTCCACAAACACATCTCCCTCGATAATCTCGCCGCCAGCCAAAATAATGCGATCCACGATCACTGGATCCTCCTGGCGTTTTTCCACGTCAATGGCTCTGCTCATGAGCCGGATGTCCACGCCCATATCCTTCAGCAGCCGCCTTACCTGCGGCTCCACTTTGACCACATCGTAGAGGCTGGCATGCTTATGCCCCGGAAAATCCACGTTGACATGGCGCGCGCAGCGGTCTGTGATTTCAAAGAGCTCATGAGCGCCCAAGGCGATGTTTTCCTCTGCAGCCGTAAATCTGCCGTTGTTGCGCATGATTCCGCCCACGTTGCCAAGGCCCAAAAGCATGTCGGTCTTTTCAAGAAGGGTTACTTCAGCTCCGGCTTTTCTGGCTGATACCGCAGCCGCGCAGCCGGACCATCCGCCCCCGATCACTACTACTTTATACAAATTAAATACCCCCAATCGATTTAGTATATGCAGGATTGGGGGTTTTGGTTATTGCAGGCTTCCGTTTATATTTCAGTCTTTTCTCCGGTATATTTCTTTCTCAATCGGTAAAAGCCGATTCCGCAATGGATAAAAATCGCCAGTTCCGCCGCTTTCGCATCGGCAGCCCGCTTTCTAAAATAGCTGAAGTCGTTCAGCTCCTGTATATATTCCCAACCATAATCAGCGTACATCTGCAAGTAACATTCTTTGTCAGCGCCCTCCTGGGGATTGAAATCCAGCCGGTACGCCACATCCTCCGGTTCACATGGCTCAAAGTAGTAGAAGCCCGGCGAAACAGCTTTAACCAATCGATAACCTTGGCTATGCTTTTTTCTTAAATTTTACACCCTATTTTCCGGAAGGCCGGGCTTGGAGATATGGGAGCACGCTTTCCATGATTTCCTTAACGATGGGGGCAGCTGCCTCGCTTCCATGAATCTTGCCCTTGGGATTATCCACTACCACCAAAATGGCTACTTCAGGATCATCGATCGGCGCCAGTCCCACAAAGGACGCGTAATAAGTCTTTGAAGCAAGTCCCTTGGACTCGTTCTGCGCGGTTCCCGTCTTACCGCCCATTTTATAACCCTTCACTTTGGCTGCGGTGCCGCCGCTTTCTTCCACGACATATTCCATGGCTTCTTTCACTTCTTCGGCCGTTTCCTTGGAAATCGCCTGCCGCACAACCTCAGTGCCGTAAGATTTTACCGTATTGCCGTCCGCATCGGTGAGTTTACTTACCATATGCGGGCGCACTAGAACGCCATCGTTGCCAATAGCACTGACTGCTGTCAACAGCTGAACAGGCGTAACCGAAATTCCTTGACCATAAGACATCGTGGCAAAGTCCACCGAGGTCAGTTTATCCTTGTTTTGAATCTGTGCCTGAGCTTCTCCCGGAAAATCAACCCCTGTTTTCTCAGTGATTCCGAACAAATCCAAATACTTATAAAAAGTGTCAACTCCCAGCCGTTTTCCAAGCTGAATGAATACTGGGTTGCAGGAATTTCCCACCGCCTGTTTTAAGGTCTCATCACCGTGGGGATTGTCGTACCTCCAGCAGCGGAGAATCGTACCGCTGACATTATAGGTCCCTGAACAATGAAAATGCTGTTTTAAGCTGCTGGTCTTTTCTTCCAAAGCCGCTGATAAGGTCAGCAGCTTAAAGGTCGACCCCGGTTCGTAGGTATCGCTGAACAAGGGATTTCTCCACATTTTGTTCAAGTACTCCGCTTTGTCCTTGGGAGACATCTTTTCCACGTTTTTTGCTTCCGTATCCGAAAGCGGTATCCTGGCATTATTGGGATCATAGGTTTCTGTTGTAGCAGATGCAAGAATTTCACCAGTCTTTGGGTTCATCATCAGGCAGGTAACTTTATCAGCCTTTGTATTCTTTTTTCCAGTTTTGATTGCTTTTTCCGCATGGCTTTGCACCACCGCATCCAGCGTTGTCACCACATTCAGACCGTCCTCAGCTTGATAGGTGTCGTTCGTTCCATAGGAAAGCGTCCGGCCCGCCGGATCCGTTTTTTCCACCTGCCGCCCGGCGATACCGTTAAGCTCGTTATTATATTGCAGCTCCAGGCCCGCAAGTCCGTCGCCGTCGCTGGAAACATTGCCGATGACTTGGGCTGCCAGCGTTTTCATCGGGTAGTATCTGGTCTTCCCTTTTGTAATCTCGATACCGTTCAGTTTGGAGTCTTTGACTTTTTCTTTTGTTTTTTCGTCCAAATCTTTGGCGATCTTCACTAGCACAGATTCCTGACGCAGCTTTTTCTTAACATCCGCCTTGTCCAAATCCAGGAGCTCAGCCAGTTCTTTTGCCGTAGATTCCAGTTCTTTTTTTGGTATGTTGGCCGGCCTGGCCCAGACGACATAGGTTGTGGCACTGACAGCCATGATATCTCCGTTGCGGTCGGAAATGCTCCCCCGATTGGCGCTGACCACTTTATTTCTCGTCTGTTGATTTTCAGCCATTGCCGTATAGGTTTCTCCCTTAACGATTTGTATGTAACCTGCCCGCAGGCACAACGCCAGCATCACTGCAGCCAGAATACCAAATATGTAAATGCTTCTTTTTTTACTTATATTTGTAGCCTTTGTCATCTTCTCCTATCCCTTCTTATGCCGCTTCTCCATAAAAAACGTGTGCATAACGGAATCAAGGATTCCTATACACACATGTCGCTGACTCGCAAGGTACGTTTTTTGATATTTCCTGCATAATAAACAATAACACAAAAATGTGATCATATAAAGAGTTCTGTCCGGTGAATCATCGATGGAAATCTTAATATTTTATGAATAGGTCAGACTTCGGCGCTTTCCTCCGCTTCGCTGTCCGTTTTGCCTTCCAAGCTTTGCTGGGGCAAAAGGAAAAGCATCGGGTGTTTGCAGTGGGTTGCTGCTTGCACGCGATGCTTATTCGATTCTTTATTCAGCTGCAGCCTTTTGAGCGTTTATGCTGCGTTCTTTTCTGCTTGATGATCTTTGTTACGAGGATTCGCCTTTTCTTCCAGTTTTTTGGTAGCAAACCATGCCACTGCTACTGCAGCGATTCCGGCAACGCCTTTGCCAACGATCACCGGCAGTATCATTTCTTTATTAACGCTGGCGGTAAAAGCCAGATCATCACCGATAATAAACGTTCCACTGACCATGAAAGCTGCGTTGAGGATTTTCCCTCTCTTATTCATATCTTTCATCATTCCGCACATCGGGATGTTGTTGGCCATGCTGGCAACCAATCCTGCCGCAGCCGTGTCATTGATTCCGATCTTAGTTCCCAATTTTTGCAGCGGTTTTCCCAGTTTCTTAGTCACAAAGCATACCATTGGAAATGCTCCTGCCAAAACAATAGCGATATTTCCGATCACATCAAACCCTTCTGAAAGCGGAGCCATCCCCGGGATAATCGTAAAACCGGTTAATGTTTCTATAATGGAGCATACCAATGCTACTGTGATCATCGCAATGATGGCATCGCCAAAAATGCGAAAGCCTTTAATCATTTTTTCAGGGATCAGCTTTAGTCCCAATATAATCAGTCCGGCGATGAGGATAATGGGAAGCAGATTACGCAGAATCATTGTTAACTCGTATCCTGCTGCCAAACCTCCGGCAATGCAGCCTACCGGAATGGTCGTTACTCCATATAAAATGCCCTGTGCCATAAACGGGTAATCCTCTTTCTTCAAAATGCTGATCGCCACTGGTATGATAAACACAAGTGTGTTGCCCATCATCCCTCCCAGGATTAAACCTGAAAAATTCGCCACTTCCTCAGAAGCCGCCATTTCATGTGCGATGGAATATGCTCCCATATCCATGCCGAGAAAAGAACCGGCCATCATTGCTGGATCAGCACCAAGGAACTCATAGACAGGACCCAGCACAGTAAGGAGAATTTTGGTCAGTACCGGCGCGAATGCCAGAATTCCCAGCATGGAAAGCGCTAAAGCACCCAGGGCTTGAAACCCTTCCTCAAACTCATCAGCAAGCCCCAATTTGAACTTTTTCTTGGTTATTTTATCAAACCCTCCCAAAATCATAAAGATTACCATGATATCAACAACGATTTGATTAAAACTAAAATGATCCACAATTTCACCACGCTTTGTCAGCGTATTTTCATCCTTTCTCTTTTATCTTTTTCTTACAACTCTATTCTACACCTGGACTTGTTAAATAATCAACGATTTATTTGTTGCTTGATCGTAATTTATTTGCTGTATTTGTAATTAATTTGTTTGTTATTTTGATCCATATGTAACTAATTTGCTATATTTTATTTTCTGATTATTTATTTAATCCGTTTTTCATTGAATTTTCAGGCTTTTACTGATTTTTTCTTATATGTTAATTAAATGTCAACATAAGAATTCACTAATAAACAGGCGTTTCTTATCACAAAAAAGCGCAAGGATCAAACTTCCTTGCGCTATTAAAGGTCATATTGTTTCCAAACCACTCGGACTTTTTATACCCGCGGTTCAACAGAAAAGCATTTAACGACAAATCTGCTGCCATCTGCCACTGTAACAGCTAACCCGCCGTTTTTATCAAAGCTTTCCAGATCGTTGATACATATTTCATCCGATTCGTTGATCACATCAAAAATACGTTCTTCAAATTCTTCTACTGTCATCTGTTTCTCCTCTTTTTTCCATTTTGTTATACATTCCAACAAATTGCTATCTTTTGTAGCTTTTTCGTCCTAACTCACAAAATAAATGCAACCGCATGGTGGTATATTTATTATAATTATGCCACCGTTTGGTAACATTAGCAAGGGGTGATTTTATGAGAATTAATAATCGGATAGCCGACCTTCGTATTGACCATGATTTGACACAGCAGCAAATTGCTGACCTCTTGCACTGCCAGCGTGAAGTCTACAGACGCTATGAAAAAGGCGACCGTGAACTACCTCTTTGGGCAGCGGTCCGGCTGGCGGAATACTATAACGTGTCAATTGATTATCTTTTAGGATTGTCATCGCAAAAACGACATTTCAGGGACTGCCGCAAATTGGATCTTTAAGAGTTTTTATGCATAAACTCAACTAAATATAACCCTCCGTCCCCGGACAGCAAATTTCAGACGGGCTCTGTAGGAATTGCGCTATAGATGGGTCCGGTGAGGGTCAAATATTCAATCGTTTCCCATTTCTCAAGAACTAAAAAAACACGAAACGTTTTTCAGCCTGTGCGCAAGCGATGCTCAGCAGTACCTAGGAGGTTTCGTGTTTTGCATTTATAAATGCCGCTTTATTCTTGAATGCCCGGAATCGTTGGAATCTCATCGATTGCAGGCTTTAGCTCTTCGTCAGTGGGGATATGGTCAGACATCTTGCCTTCGTTATATGCAGCATAAGCGGTCATATCGAAATAACCGGTTCCTGTCAGGCCAAAGAGAATGGTCTTTTCTTCACCCGATTCTCTGCATTTGATTGCTTCGTCAATGGCGCAGCGAATTGCATGTGCAGACTCCGGCGCCGGGAGGATCGTTTCCAGCTTCGCAAACTGCACCGCAGCCTCGAAGACCTTGGTCTGTTCCACTGCCACCGCTTCCATATATTTATCATGATAGAGCTTGGACAAAATCGGCGACATACCGTGATATCTCAGGCCGCCCGCGTGATTGGCGGATGGCTTAAAGGTACATCCCAGCGTGTACATCTTTGCCATTGGGGTAATTTTTCCAGTGTCACAAAAATCATATTTATAAACTCCGCGGGTAAAGGATGGGCACGATGCCGGCTCTACTGCCACGATTCTCGGGTCCTTTTTACCAGTGATTTTATCCCGCATAAATGGAGCGATAAGCCCACCTAAATTGGAACCGCCGCCTGCACAGCCGATAACGATATCCGGATATTCATCCAGCATAGCCATAGCCTGTTCTGCCTCCAATCCGATAATCGACTGATGGAGCAGTACTTGGTTGAGCACGGAGCCCAAAACATATCGATAACCGTCGCTGGATACAGCCCGCTCAACTGCCTCTGAGATGGCACAGCCCAGGCTGCCGCTATTGTCCGGATCTTCTGCAAGAATCTTTCTCCCCGCTTCCGTACGATCGGAAGGAGAAGCGAAAACATTGCCGCCGAAGGTCTCCATTATACTCTTTCTAAAGGGTTTTTGAGTAAAGGATACTTTTACCATGTATACCTCAAGATCCAGCCCAAAATAGGAGCATGCCTCCGAAAGGGCGGTTCCCCACTGGCCGGCTCCGGTCTCCGTGGTCACGCCTTTCAGCCCTTGCTGTTTTGCGTAGTAAGCCTGGGCTACGGCGGAGTTCAGCTTATGGCTGCCGGAAGTGTTGTTGCCTTCGAATTTATAGTAAATCTTTGCCGGCGTATCCAGAGCCTTTTCTAAATTATATGCTCTGCACAGCGGGGACGGCCGATAGATTTTATAGATGTCCTGCACTTCCTGAGGGATATCAAAATATCTAGTCGTATTATCCAATTCCTGCTTTGCCAGTTCTTCACAGAAAACCGGATATAAATCTTTTTCGGTTGCAGGTTTTCCTGTTGCAGGATTGATCATCGGATCATGCTGCTGTTTCATATCGGCCCTCAGATTGTACCATTGTTTCGGCATCTGGTCCTCTGTAAGATATAATCTGTGGGGTATGTTTTTTGTCATTTTTGTTTCTCCTTTCAAATTTCCTGATTGATTGAGTCCAGCTGCCAAATAATCATGAAAAAAGCGCTCTCATCCCTGCTATGGGACAAAAGCGCTGCTTTTGCTATGCCACCCTGAGAGCAGACATAATCCGTCTCTCAACTCCACGTACAGCTGTTGATACGTGCTCCCTTTGTAACAGGCGGAGATCCCGTCAGGTGCTAATCGGCGCAAATCACTGTGCCTTTCGTCCTACCCTCATAAGTCCATTCAGTCCGGCCGTCCTTATCGCGTTCTCACCATCCGCGGTTCTCTGTGAAGTCCTGATCCAAACTTACTAGTCTCAATCATCGGTTTTAAATATATGTTTATTATGGTGTTATTATAGAGTGTAATTTGTTGGTTGTCAACTTATTTATTATAATTTTTTGTATTTTTTCACAACATGCTTTTGAAAATTAGCTGTGAAGCTAGAATTCATAAAACTGACATTTGCACATTTTATGACTCTTTCCCTGGTCATCAACCATGGTGCAGGCCCCGCAGATTCCTTCGCCGCAGCACATATGAAAATTATTGCTGACAATTCTCTTCTTCTCAGGAACCGCAATGGATTCCACAAAATAATCAGACGCCAGAATCAGAACCCGGTCGTATTCCTCCGGGCAAACCAAATCCGGGGTCAGCTCTGTATAGCGAATGCTGTTTACCGGGTAATCCACCAAATAATCATTGACCAGTTCCTGATTGATCTTATCCAGATCGATAATCATATCGATGGTATCCTTGCCGAAGGCCCACTGGTTATAATTGGCTGCGGGTGCAAACCCCACGCCTTTGGTAATACAAAGAACTTTTTGGGGCTGCTTCGTCAAAAGGCGGGAAACGCCCAAAAGACCGTTGCGGTAAACGCCTCTGATTTCAATATGGTCGGTCGCTTCCGCTAGGGCCTTGGTCTTTCCCGCCACAACCTTCACAGCCAGATGCAGCTGGCCTTTTTCCGGTTCCGCCCGCATGACCGAAATGGGCACGCTGTAGCAGTCGCTCTCATGGCAGCGCTTGAGGAACACATAGGAGCCTGGCAGTGAAGCTTTCAAGGCAAATCCTTTGCTTACTTCCACCACCAGCACCACCAGATCTTCCCCGTACCAAATTTTTTTCAAAATCCTCGTTTTCTTGCTCTCCCGGCGGTTGTTGATCTTCTTGCCATTTTGGATGTACTCATTATATATGCAGACGCCGCGCCAGTTACAGTCGCAGCAGTCCTTTCCCTGCAAACGGCTGCAGGTGATACAGTCGCCCGATTCTGCCAGCAGGCAGGGACAGTTTTCTGATCCTGCGTCGATGCATACTTCTTCCTTATATGTCATGGTTATTCCTCCAATCTCTTAAAACCATACTCCATTAATATATATGCATCTTGAAACCAATTTGGTGCGCTCATAACGACACAGATCAGCTCTTTTCCGTTTCTTTCAGAGGAAGCCACCAGTGTTCTGCCGGAAGCTTTGGTAAACCCGATTTTAATTCCGTTTCCGCCTTTGAACTGATGGACGGTTTTATTTTTATTGTAAAAATGATTGAACTCGCTCTCTTCCCGGTCAGCGTCCCACGATTTGGCGGCAACAATCGTCCGGAAGGCTTTATGGGTCATGGCTTCTCTGGCAATGATGGACATGTCCCGCACAGTCGTATAATGGTTTTCATCAAAAAGGCCGTTGGGATTGACAAAATGGGTGTTTTTGCAATGAAGCTTTACCGCCTTATCGTTCATTTGCTGTACAAAGAGATCGGTATTTCCCGCGGCTATGATGGACAGCGCCACTGCTGCATCGTTGCCGGAACGAAGCATCAGTCCGTAGAGCAGATCCTGCAGACTGATCTTTTCCCCTTCCTTTAAGTACAGGGAGGAGCCTTCTACACCGACGGCCTCTTTGGGTACAGCCACCTTCTGGTCGATGGGACTGTCGTATTTCTCCAGTGTTTCCAGCACCAGCAGCGCGGTCATAATCTTAGTGGTACTGGCCGGGTAGGCTTTTTCATCGGCGTTTTTCTCATACAAAACTTTTCCCGTCTTGCCGTCCACCAAAATGGCCTGGGCCGCAGAAACATCCGGGGCAGGCTCGGCCGCCGTCTGCCGGGTCACGTAATGTCTCCCCAGACCCGCGGCAACGGCCAGGATCACCAGGGTAATTAAAATAATGGCAAGTTTCATTTTCTTCATAATCAAAAATCTCCTACAAAACATCTTATTGTTTCACAGGAGATTTTATACGTTTTTTCACCGTCAAATTTTGCGCCCACGCCAGCGTTTCATTAACCCTTCTGCCATTTTGCGCCGCGATAGCGGACGGCAAAGCAGATCGCTCGAAACAGCCAGTCGATGGTCATGGCCACCCAGACGCCAAACAGCTGCATATCCAGATAAATGCCCAGCAGATAGCTGAATCCCACTCGGAAAATCCACATGGAAATGATTGCGATCAGCATGGTCAGCGCCACATCGTTGGATGCCCGCAGGGTATTGGGCAGGGTGAAGGAAAGGGGCCAGATGGTCACCGCGCAGATGGAGTGGTAGATCAAAATCTCTTTGGCAAATTGGCTGGCCTGATCGGACAAACCGTAAACATGCAGAATCAGCGGCAGCGAAAGCACCACCAGACCGTTGAAAATCAAAAGCAGCAGATAGCACAGCTTCACCAGTTTTTTCGTGTAATAGCGGACCTGTTCGTAATCGCCGGCGCCCACGCACTGGGAAACGACGGTAACGGTGGTAAGCCCCAGCGCCATGCCCGGCAGAATGGCGAACATTGCCACATAGTTGCCGATAGCATTGGCCGCGATGGCCGCTGTTCCGAACCCGGAAACCAGGCTCAAAACTAAAATTTTTCCCAGCTGGAACATACTGTTTTCTAGTCCGTTGGGAATGCCGATATATAATATTTTTTTCAAAAGTTTTCTATCTATTCTCCATAAAAAAGGCCTTGGAATATGCAGCAAACGATCCTGCCTGCACAACAGCTTTAGGATAATAATGGCAGCAATGATACGGGATGCGAGGGTCGGTATGGCAGCTCCCTCCACACCCATATGCAGCCCAAAGATCAGCACTGCGTTTCCGATGAGATTGATGCCGTTCATCAATAGTGACATTTCCATGGCGATCTTGGAATTTCCCATGGCCCTGAAGATGGCTGCTCCGCCGTTATACAGCGCGATAAACGGAATTGACGCGCAAACGATGAGAAGATAAGTGCGGCTGTTATAATAGACATCGGCATCGATGCTGCCGAAAACCTGATGGAGAATAAATCCCCGGCAAAGATAGCATGCGGCCATGACGATAATCGATGAAATGGCAATGAAGATCAGCATCTGCCAGGCCGCCCTGCAGCCTGTCTCCGGCTCTTTTCGCCCTATGTACTGTCCTGAGACAACGGCGCCTCCCGTTGCAAGCGCAGCAAAGATATTGATAAACAGTATGAAAACAGAGTCCACCAGCGATACCCCGGAAACCGCGGCTTCGCCCACGCTAGCCACCATGATCGAATCGGCCAATCCCACAAAAATTTGAAGAAACTGTTCAATGATCAGCGGTATGATCAGTTTTTTCAAATCCCGATTGGTAAACCTGTACTCCATGTTTCATCCCTCCATGCTTTTATCAGTATACTCCTGAAAGAAGCGGGATACAACGGATATGGGATTGTTTTTTAATTCGGTATTTTCACACTTTTATTTTTCCGGAAAGGTAAGAGCGATCTGTTGGAGATCCACGCTGTCAGCAGGCTCATCGGAATTCATTGCCTCTTCAATATCCTCGATATCAGGCAGCTCCTTGAGATTTTTAAAACCGAAGTTTTTCAGAAACACATCGGTAGTACCATACAGAATGGGGCGTCCGATGCCGGTCGATCGGCCCACTTCCGCCACCAATTCCTTTCTTTGCAAGCCTTCAATGACCCGTTCGCACTTAATGCCTCGGATAGCCTCGATCTCTCCCCTTGTAACCGGCTGCTTGTATGCGATAATGGCCAGAACCTCCAGTGCTGACTGGGAAAGCCGTTTGTGTTTCACCGGCGTGCACAAGCGCTCGATGTATTCCACGTTTTCTTCCGCTGTCACAAATTGAAAGCTCTTGTTGACCTCGCGGATTCGAATGCCGCGGCCTTCCTCTTCATATTCCCTGGCCAGCTCGCAAAAGCAGTCGTATGCGTCCCGCCAGTTGACATTGAAAATTTCCGCCGCCAGCTTCACGTCCAGCGGTTCGCCCCAAACAAACATCATCGATTCAAACGCGGCTTTCATGGATTTTTTACTCGTCATCGTCTTCTCCTTCCATCAAATGCTCTGTGGCTCTTACCTTGATCTGGCCGTAAATATAATTCTGCTCCGCGTCCAGCTTCTTTTCCTTCATCATTTCCAGAACAGAAGAAAAGGTGAGCGCAATGTCATATCGGTCCTCCTTCTTGTCGATCAGTTCTTTGAAATCTGCCTCCCGGAATGGATCCTCCCGGAAAAAATCGCGAATATCGGCCATTCTCGCTTCCGCAGTCACCCGCTGCTTTTCGCTGCGAATATGATGCCTTCTGATCTCTTCTACTTTTTTCTTTTTGCGGAGAAAAAGGTTGAAGGCGGTGATAAACTGGAGCAGATCCAGGTCCAGGTATTCATCGGTTTGTCCCGTATAGACCGACAAGTCTTCCTGGGGTTTTTCCAAAATACGCAGCCCTGCTTCTTCCTGCTGCTGCAGCATCTCGGCCAACATTTTGAAACGTTTGTATTCCAGCAGTTTTTCCACCAGGTCCGTGCGGGGGTCCTCTGGCGCCGCACCCTCTTCGCTGGGGGAAGTTCTCGGAAGCAGCATCTTGGATTTTATTTCAATCAAAGCGGCCGCCAGCACCATGAACTCCGCCGCCATGGGCACGTCCAGCTTTTTCATCGCTTCCATATAAGCCAGATACTGCTTGGTAATCTCCGCGATTTCAATGTCGTAGATATTCATCTGTGCGTTTTCGATCAAATAGACCAGCAGGTCGAAGGGTCCCTCGAACACGCCCAATTTTACTTTATATCCCATAGAAACTCTATCCTTTCTGATCTGCGCTGCCCGAAAGCTGGCAGATGCAAACCCCCAAAATGATAATACCGGCCGTCGCCAGTTTGATAGGCGCCAATGCTTCCCCCAAAATCAACGTTGCCAGCACCATGGAAAAAACCGGCACCAGGTTGATGAAGATGGAGGTTTTGGAAGGACCGATCTGTTTGATGGCGATTTGCTGGATCATATATCCGGCCACGGAAGCAAAGATGCTCATATAAAGCACGGCCATCCACGCCTGCGGCGGCGCCTGTGCCAAAAGCTGCCACGGCTTTTCCCAAATCACAAAGGGAATCAAAATCAACGTGCAGACCAGGAAGCTGTAGTAGGTCAGCCAAAAAGGCGGAATCCCAGCTCCTTTGCTCTTGCTGAAAACGCCATAGGCTGCCCAGCAGATGACGGCCGCCGCCATCCACAGGTCGCCCCGGTTAAAGTCCAGTTGGACCAAAGTCTCAACATCGGCCCCAGTGATGGTGAGGAGCACGCCAAAAAAGGAAAGCAGAATTCCTGCGATCTGTTTTGCCGGAATTTTGTTTCTCAAAAACAAAGCGGCGATCACGATGGTGACGATGGGATTCATGGCCCCGATTATGGAAGAGTTGATCGCCGTGGTGTATTTCAGGGCTATGAAAAAGAACACGTGGTAGCCGAACATTCCCACGATTCCGGTAAAAAGGAAGATTGGCAGATGTTCTTTTTTCAGGCGGAACCGGTCTTCTTCCTTTTTCCTAGCTGCTCCGGACAAGATGCAGAGGATCAGGGAAGCGAAGAAAAACCGCAGAAAGGTCAGGGTAAAGGTTGGAATAAACGGTACCGCATACTTGCCCGCAATAAAGGCTCCCGACCAGAAAAGGGCCGCCAGCACCATGAATCCGTAAATCTTTTTTCCCTTGTTCATTTCTGTTCGATAACCTTTCTCAAATTTTCTGTATATGGCGGGTAAACGATCCCTTTTTCGGTCACCACGGCCGTAATGTACTGATGGTCGGTCACATCAAAGGATGGATTGTAGGTTTTGATTCCAGCAGGAGCCATGGGCTTTTGGTACCACATTTCATAGATTTCCCCGCCTCTTCTCTCTTCAATGGTGATCTGATCGCCTGTAGGCGTTGACAAGTCGATGGTCGAAACCGGCACGAACATATAAAAGGGGATTCCGTATTCCTTTGCCAGAATCGCCACCTGGGAGGTGCCGATCTTATTGGCGCCGTCTCCATTCGCCGCCATTCGGTCGCAGCCAACTACTACTGCGTCGATCCAGCCTTTTTTCATGACCGATGCCGCCATATTATCGCAAATCAAGGTCACATCGACTCCTGCCTGGGAAAGCTCCCAAGAAGTCAGCCTTGCTCCCTGCAGCAGCGGTCTTGTCTCATCGGCGAAAACTTTGAATTCGTATCCCCGCTCCTGACCCAGATAAATGGGCGCCAGGCAGGTTCCATATTTGGCTGTCGCCAGCGTCCCTGCGTTGCAGTGGGTGAGAATGCCCATTCCCTTTTTCAGCAAAGACAAGCCATATTCGCCCATGGCAAGACAGGCCGCCTCATCCTCGCTGCGGATGGCATCGGCTTCTTTTCGGAGTTCTTCTTTTATGTAATCCAGCTCCTGATTCCAGGACGGCTCAAAGCACAACCCGTCCTCCAGGGCCAGCAGCTTTTTTTCCATCCGTTCCAGCGCCCAAAACAAATTGACGGCCGTCGGCCTGGCCGTTGCGATATACTCTTTGGCCCAATGAAACTCCCTTGCGAAATCGCTGAAATTCTCCGTTTCCAGATCCCGCACGGCTCGATAAACGCCGTATGCCGCAGCCACCCCAATGGCCGGTGCGCCCCGGACCTGCAGTTTGTTGATGGCCTTCCAAATATCCTCTTTCGTCTTAATTTCAATGTACCGCTCCTCGCCAGGAAGCAGCGTCTGATCCAAGATCATCAATCTATCGTCTTCATACCGAACCGGTGTAATCATTCGTAATCTATTCCTTTCCAAGAAATTTCGTTTTGAGCCTATGCTGCGGGGATTATGAACAGCGTGAGTAGTTTGCAGGTCCACGGTGTCTGCGGTGTCCGGTACCTGGTGTGGTGTGGCCCCAGGGCAAATTTCATCGCTATTCCTTCCAAAATGCCTCTCCAGCGATAATTTTGAGGGCTTTTTATGCCTGATCGGGCAAATAACAACATGAAATCATCGCTGATCGGCCGTGTAGTTACAAATAGCGATAAGAAATTATCGCAAACTGCATCAAATGAGGCAAGACCGCGATGATCCACGCCCGCCCTTATTCCCACAGACCTGGCTCCGTCCAATTTCTGCCTGTCGCCTGCTTTCAATAAACGCATCCTTACAGCAACGCCGTTTCAATCCGATGCGGGGATTATAAGCAGCCTGCCCAGTCTGGCTGCTTTCAATAAACGCATCCTTACGGCAACGCCGTTTCAATCCGATGCGGGGATTATAAGCAGCCTGCCCAGTCTGGCTGCTTTCAATAAACGCATCCTTACGGCAACGCCGTTTCAATCCGATGCGTTTATTATAACAAATCTCTGTCCATAATTACAGCAGAAAATCCCCCCGCGCTGCCTGGCCAAAGCCGGCGGCCCGGACATCACCCAGAGGCTTTGACAAAACGCGCTTGTTGTAATATAACTAATAGGGAGAAAGGATTTATAATTTATGAAAAATCAGTCACGGGAACAGATTACGATGCGAGTTTCCTTTGTCAGTATCGGCGGGAATCTCTTTTTATGCTTTCTAAAGCTGATGGCCGGCATCTTGGGCAGGTCAGGCGCCCTGATTTCTGATGCGGTCCATTCTGCGGCGGACGCAGTGGATACCATTATAGTAATCATTGGAATCAAAGTGGCTTCACGGGCTCCGGATTCACGTCATCCTTACGGTCACGAGCGGATGGAATGCGTGGCGGCAATCATTCTTTCCATTATTTTAGGCGTTGTCGGCGTGGGCATCGGTTACGCCGGTCTGGATAAAATTTTGTCCCGCAGCTTTGAAAATGTGGAAGCGCCCAGCATGCTGGCAGCCGCAGCCGCCCTGGTGGCCATTGCCATCAAAGAGGGCCTGTATTGGTACATGCGCTCCTCGGCGAAAAAGATCAATTCGGATTCTCTGATGGCCATCGCTTGGCATAATCGGGCGGACGCGCTCTCTTCCATCGGAAGCTTTATTGGAATCTTGGGAGCACGGGCGGGATTAGCCATTCTCGATCCCTTGGTCAGCGTTATCATCTGCTTGTTTGTCATCAAGGCCGCACTTTCCATTTTTATGGGTGCAATCAATAAAATGGTGGACCAAGCATGCGATCCTCAGATAGCTGAAAAAATACGGGCGGCAGCGGAATCCTATTCAGGCCTGTACCGCCTGGGAACTATTCGAACCCGCATCTTTGGGGACAAGATTTATGTAGAAATGAAAATTCATCTACCGGGAGAAACGACCTTGCAGGCCTCAACGGACCTGTGTTTCCAACTTCGCCAATATATTGAATCACAATTTGACGAGGTCAAGGAATGCCGAGTGCTCCCAGCACCGGAACAAAAGTAAACCTGGAACCCGGTATATTTGCCCAGGCCCCAGGTGAATCGCTTTCTTACTATCATCATTTGGTCCAAAGAAATTGCATTATGATAATTGCCCCTGGCAAGCAATCCGTTCCAGCCGCCAGACAGCAAACTCTATTTTCCGAATACCGCTTTGATCTCCAGATATTCTTCAAAGCCATAAGTTCCGCCTTCACGCCCCAAGCCCGATTCTTTGTAACCTCCGAAGGGACAAGTCATCCGATAATCAGCTCCGTTGATATGCAATCCTCCGGCCCGGATACGACATCCCACTTCATACGCTTCTTGGTCAGGACCATATACCGCGCTGTCAAGGCCATATGGAGTATCGTTGGCAATCTCAATTGCTTGCTCTACCGTATCATAAGCGATAACGGAAAGCACTGGTCCGAAAATCTCCTCTCTGGCAATGGTCATATCATTGGTGACATCAGAAAAAATAACCGGCTTCACATAGTATCCTGTCTCGATTCCAGAAGGCGTCTGTCCGTAGATCATTTTAGCTCCTTCTGCTAAGCCCTTTTCGATATAGCCTTTTACCCGTTCAAAGGCGCGCTGGGAAATAAGCGGTCCGATATCAGATTTGGGATCGGAAGGTTCTCCTACTTTATATTTTCCAGCCTCTTCTTTCAATAGCGATTCGATTTCTTGCTGATGCTGCCTTGGGATCAGCATTCTTGTATAAGCACAGCAGGTCTGCCCAGTATTCATGAACACTGAATGCACCGCTTCCTCGGCGGCTGCTTTTAAATCCGCTCCTGGAAGGACGATCAGCGGCGATTTTCCGCCCAGCTCCAGGGTAATCTTTTTCACCGTTGAAAGAGCCAGAGCACCGACCTTTTTGCCAGCGGAAGTGGACCCGGTAAAGGTGAGCATATCCACATCCGGGTGGAGCGCCAGACAGTTCCCCACTTCCCCGCCTGCACCGGTGACGATATTGAACACGCCCGCAGGCAGTCCTGCATCTTCAAAGACATTGGCCAACATGCATGCGCATAGCGGCGTCGCCTGACTTGGCTTTAAAACGGTACAGTTTCCCGCAGCAATGGCCGGAAAGAGCTTCATGGTGATCTGCTCCATTGGATAGTTCCAGGGCGTCAGACCGGCAATCACGCCGAAGGGTTCTCTGCGCACCAATCCGCCTTCTGCTTCTTGTTCATACTCAAAATTTTCGGCCATATGGGCGAAATAGACTGCCTCGCGGATGGAACTTTTTAGGTGCCACTTTTCCACATGGTTGATTGGCATCCCCAACTCCAACGAGATCACTCTTGCAAACTCCTCTTTACGCTGCTCCATAAGCTCGCCTGCTTTTCTGAGAATGGCTCCTCGCTCCTGCGGCGGCATCTGCGACCATGCCGGTAACGCGCGCTTTGCTGCAGCCACTGCGCGGTTTACATCTTCCTCCGTTCCCCGAGGCACTGAGCCGATCACTTGCCGTGTAGCCGGATCTTCTACTTCTATACGGCGACTTCCGGTGCTGGCTGTCCATTTTCCGTCAATGTACAAATCATATTTGATCATCGTTTCCTCCTTTGGATCTTTTTCTTTAGCGTTCCCTATTCTGTATAAAGTATCCCTATAAAGGAGTCCTGCAAATTGTTTACTTGTACGTATAAGGCATGTGCAGAAAAGTGATATTTCCTTTTTTGCAGCAAAAAGAGCCCTGTCATGGCGGGCTCTCCTCTTTTACTGTATCATCGTGCGCATCAGGGGGTGATTGGCGTGATTTCATACAGCACGACTACCATTTTATACGAAGAAAGTTTAGCTCTAAAGCGGTAATTGTTGGTAGTTTTCTGGCGAGAAAGGTTTTCTGGACAAAAAGGGACCCGCAACTCGCATTGCAGGTCCCGAAGGTAATATGATGAAATTACTTGTTTACAGTTTGAAGTCAGCCTTTGTCAGTGCCAGAGCTTCGTCCAGTGCAGACAGAACCTTATCGATTGTTTCGTAAGACTGTGTTGCAGGTGGTTCGATTCTTACTGTCTTGGCATTTACTAATGTACCAGCTACCATGATCTTTCTTTCGAACAGGTGCTTAGTTACATCGTATCCAACTTCTGCTTCTGGGAATTCCATACAGATCAGCATACCAGCTCCTCTGAAGTCTTTCAGAACGGTCGGGTATTTTTCCTGTAATTTCTTCAGGCCAGCCAGGTAGTAGTCACCCTTTTCTTTTGCCTGTCCCGGAATGTCATTCTTCAGCATGTACTTGATTGTGGAAATGAATGCTGCGCAAGCCAGTGGGTTACCGCCGAATGTCGGGGATCCCAGGATCCATGGGTTGTCAAACATCTTTCCTTCTGTACCTGTGCCAGCACCGGATTTTTCATAAGTCCAAGGTCTTGCGATGATACCTGTGATAGGAACTACGCCGCCGGAAGAAGCTTTACCGAATGTCATGATATCCGGAGTAACGTCTTCAGCTTCGCATCTCCACATTGTACCAGTACGTCCCAGACCAGTCTGGATTTCGTCGAAGATCAGAGCTACGCCATATTCGTCAGCGATTTCTCTTAATCTCTTCAGATAGCCTTTAGGAGGAACGATAACGCCAGCTTCGCCCTGAACCGGCTCAACGATGATAGCAGCAACCTTTTCGCCTACTGTCTGCAGGTTCTTGATTGCAGTTTCTGTAGCATCAGCATTACCGTATTCAACGTGCTGTACCTGCTGGATCATTGGAACATAGTCTTCTCTGTAAGCGCCTTTACCTCCCATGGAGATAGCTCCCATGGATTTACCGTGGAATGCGCCAACTGTGGATATGTACCATTTTCCGCCTGTAGCCAGTCTAGCCAGCTTCAGAGCCATTTCTACAGCCTCAGCACCACCGTTGGTGAAGAAGGAGTACTGCAGATCTCCAGGAGTGATCATAGCCAGCAGCTTAGCCAGGTAACCTCTCAGCGGGTCTACCAGTTCCTGGGAGTGGAGTGAGAATCTATCTAACTGAGCGCGTACAGTCTTTTTGATTTCCTGGTTGTTATGTCCGCAGATGAAGATACCGAATCCGCCTAAGCAGTCGATAAATTCTGTTCCGTTCAGATCTCTGAATACGTCGCCTTCGTCTTCCCATTCGATGAATGCGGAGTCAGTAGATACAGATTTTCTGTATTCCAGCCAACCTGGATTGTAGTTTTCGTTAAAGTTTGCGATTGATTCATCATGGATGGCTTTTTTGTCAGCGTCTGTCAGCGCATCCTTTTCGATGTAATCCACAACGCGAGTTGCTAGCTCTAAAGCTTTTTTGTTCATTTCAGTCATTTTATTGACCTCCCTTTTCTTTCTTTTTGCTGCCCAACGAATTCGGCAGCAGAAGTATAACTTTTTACGGTACTATATATATACAAAACTCATGCCAAATTTTTTCACAGAATTGTCCTCACTATGGCAATATTCTGACAAAAGCGTCAATTTCAATGTTTTCAAGGCCTAAAAACATTTAAGATTTTTTCTCATTCATCAGATTTCTTTGTTTTTTCGGTCTCATTTTCGTTTCATATCTCATAATTATTCTCATTTTTAAGATTTAAATGGATTTTTCTTTCTTTTTTCTTAACACTCTTTTCCTTTATGGACAGGCTAACTTTTTCTGTGTACAATAGATATCGTAGCAAAAAACTAAAACAGGATGGTTAATATGGAATATATTAAAAATTTTATTTATGGAGCTCTGATCGGGATCGCCAACGCTATTCCCGGTGTCAGCGGCGGAACGATGGCAGTTATTCTCAATATTTATGACAAGATCATGTACGCGGTTAGCCTTAAAAACCTGAAAAAGCATCTGATGTTTCTCATTCCTTTGGCAATTGGAGCAGTTGCCGGAATTTTTGCCCTGAGCAACGTCATTGTCTCTTTGCTGAATTCTCATCCTATGCTGCTCAATTTCTGTTTCATTGGTCTGGTTTTTGGAAGTATTCCTTCTATATATAAAAAGGCAAGAGATCAAAAGCTAAAACCACGCAACCTTGTATTGGGTGTCATCGCGCTTGCCTTTATGCTCTTTATCAGTTATTTAAATCAAGGTGAGATTACCAATAAATCTCTGGCGGACTTCGGCGGAATCAGCTTCGGACTTTGTCTATGGATTTTCGCTGCCGTCGCGATTAGTACTATCGCTATGATCCTTCCTGGGATCAGCGGTTCTTTAATGATGCTTCTTATGGGGATTTATGCAGTCGTTATGGAAGCAGTAGCTAGCATTGACTTGGTTTTGATGATTCCAATCGGCCTCGGGGTAATCGTAGGACTTTTCGTAGGAATCAAGGTTATCAAAAAAATGTTACGCTTTCATCCTCAGGCGTTATATTTTATCATTCTGGGGCTGGTCGCCGGATCGGTCTTTGCTATTTATCCGGGGTTTACCGTGTCGCCGGAAGGATTTGCCTCATTGGGCGGCCTGGCAATCTTCGCACTGCTGGCGTATTTTCTTTCCAGCCGGAAATAATCGTGAGCACGACGGTTTGCATCGTCAGTTGAAACGCGAAAAAAGCAAAATGCAAGAATGCAAGGAACCGCCGTCCGAATGCCAGAATTCACGATCATCCCTGGCTTTTCTGATACTTTTCCCCCGCAGCCACAAAACACTCCTAAAACAGCAGACCTCATCAGCGGCATAAACCGATCCGTCTCCTGAACACCAAAAGCCCGTAAAGAATGATGGTAACACAACGTTTAACCTGTTTTTTTCATGGCTATGTCCATAAAGCGCAGAGGAGTGAACCGCAGGCGAACGGTATCCGCATTTCGCAGAACGTTTTCATTTTTTGCAAGAAACGCCATTCCCTTCAAAATTGACATCTTTGCCCCACCGGTCTGAATTATATAAATACTGCCCGGCGAGCCATAAGAGCCCCCGGGCAGTAATTTTTTTATAATACAGGAAATATCGATTGCGTAGCATTTCCTGTATTTCAAAGAACGTACCTTGCGAAGCGTCGCTGCTTGTCAGCGACATGTGTGCATAGGAATCTTTGATTCCGTCATGCACACGTTTTTTATTTTGGTTTGTTCATTGCTTGGTTCAGCTGTTCAAAGTCATCGGATGACAGCGGCGTTTTTTCAACGCAGTAAACCGGCATTTCTCTCTTTGCCAATTCTTTAAAGTACAAAATCGGCGGCACACATTGTTCTCCTGCGAGAGCACCTCTTTCTGTAATCTGGCCTTTGCAGATCATCTGAGCTACGATTGAAGGCGGGACGCCTGTGTCCAAGGCTCCTGCCATAAAGCCCCATTTCTCGCTGGTACGGATAACCGATTCAACGATTACTTCTTTTTCAACACCGTCTTTCGTTCCTTTCACAACGGCCCGCAGAACGTCACTGTCGTTCAGCTCACCGTCATTGGAATCGTCATAGCGGCTCAGATAGCGATTGACCACGCCAACCATGGTTTTCAGAGGATTTACCTGCTGGCCACCCACTTCCAGCGGTTCTTCGCTGGAAAATCCCAGATCGGCCAGGAAGCGGATTCTTTCTTCGAACTCCTTGGGCAGGGAAAGCTTGAAGCTGGCTTCCTGAATGCCCTTATCTTTAAAGGACCGGGCAAACTGAGCCGGCTCAGAGTGGATACAATAGAAGGCTTCGGCCAGACCGATCGGCTCTGAGAACGGAATCATTTCCTTTCCTGAACCTGCGGATACAGGCTGCAGCTCTCCATCTTTTAAAATCCAAGGATCCATTGTATGTTCTTCCATAACAGTGAGGAGGGAGTATGGAATACCTATGATCGCTTCTGTTCTTGTGAAATCGCCGCAGGCACAAATCGCATGAGCCTCGCGCACAGTATCCAGCCTGCTGGCCGCATACCCTGCCATAACGTTCATGGTCCCCGGCGTGCTTCCCATGCCCAGGACAGCCGTCAGACCGGCTCTCTTAAAGTCTTCGTGGAGATCAAATTGTTTCTTGGTCACGTGGAACAGCCCGCCCAAGTCAATATAATGTGCTCCCACAATCAGGCAAGCCCGCATAATATCGATGTTCCAATTATACTGTACGCAGTTGAGCACTACATCGGCCCCTTTAATAATGGAAATCAGCGCGTCATGATCCGATACATCGCACTTAAGCGCTTTGATCCCCAGTCTGTCCGCGACTTCTTTCGCCTTCGCGAAATCGTAATCGCAGATCGTAACATCTTTTTCATCAGGGCTCAAATCCGGATCGCACAGATCGGTCGCTACAATGCTCCCCTGTATTCCAGCACCTAAAATTACCAGTTTCATCATGTTTTGTTCCTCCTTAGTTCTTTCTTATATAAGCTAACAATTTGTAACTTGTGAGCTGCGTCGAGCAAGTTTCACTATTTTCTTCCTTACGGTAACGCCGTACTTGATGGTGAAAATAGTATAAGAGTCGAGCTGCGTCGAGCATTTGGGTCAACAATGTATTAATTTTCGCTTGTTATTGAGACTATTCCAAGGCCTGCAGGCTGCAATTCCTGCCAAAGGCTTTGATAAACAAGGTTATTTACATTTAGGCAGCCTACAAGCCTGTTTTTTGGTTCAACAATTGAGTTGTTTTCCTCGATTGTTGAACCAAACTCTTAATTTCCACTTTGCGGCAGTGCCGTATTCAATGGAAAAAATATTATGCCATTATGAATCCCGTAACCAGGAAACCTATGATCGCAACGCCTCCGGCAATCAAGGCATATGGAATCTGCGTCAGCGCATGATCCATATTTTCAATTCCGGCAGCAGATGATGACAGTACCGTCGCATCCGAATAGAAACACGCATGTGCTCCAAAAGTAGCGGACGAGAGGATGGCGGCAACGGTCAGCACTGGATCTGCTCCAACTGCCATTCCCAGCGGAACGATAATGGGAAGCGTAACTGCTGGCACACCCCAGCAGCTTCCTGTTACGAAGGAAAGGACCGCTACAATAATAAACGCCATCGCCGGCAGCAAGGCCGGGCTCATATATGGAGCAACCGTGTCGACAATAAAGTCGGACATTCCGATCGCTGCCAGAACCTTTTGCAGTGTCAGCGCAGAAATGATAATAGCAAACATCAGAAACATATCTGCGAATCCCGAAATAAAGGCTTCGGAAAATTCGCTGAATGTGATTCTCCGCTTGATCAGGTACATAGCAGAGGCGACAACGGTGCCGATAATAACGCCATGAAGCAGGTCAACATCAAAGTAGAAGGTTCCTCCGATCAAAGCGATCATCGGTAAGAAGAAATCCCATAAACTGCTTGTATTCTCATCCGGATCTTCCACAGTGAGATTGAATTTCCGGCTTCCTTCGTTATAAGTCATGCCGGTGTTCAGCGTTCTCTGATAGGCCTTTTTCATGGGTCCGATCTTTGGTATAACTCCCAGAATCACCAGCGGAACGACAACCGTAGCCGCCATTGCATAGAAGGAAAAGGGAATCGTTTTAATAAAGATGTCCATTCCTGATCCCAGGTACGCCAGTTCTTTTTCTTCGGCCAGCATTCCAGCCCAGTAAACAGCCTGCGTCGAAATTGGAATCAACATACATACAGGCACACCCGTTGAATCGATAACATAGGCCAGCATTTCTCTCGGCGTTTTCTGTTTGTCGCATACGCTTCTCATTACATTACCAATCGTCAGTACATTCAGGTATTCATCCACAAAGATGATAATCCCCATGATCCACGAGATCATCATGGACTTTTTCTCTGAGTTGGAATATTTGAGAACCAGTGCTGTAAATCCGGAAGTGGCTTTTGCCTTTCTCATGATGGCAATAAAGCTTCCGAAAATTCCTACCGTCAAGATAACCCAGATGTTTCCCGTATCAGACATTGTCTCGTAGAGGAAATCCAGGTATCCGCCGAAGAAGCCCGTACCGTAAGCAATGACGCAGCCTACCAGGCCTCCCAGGACCAGGGCTTCAAAGGTTTTCTTGGTGATGAGCGCAAATGCAATGATCAGTATAGGCGGAAGGAGTGTGATTATTCCATAATTATCCATTTTGCATTCCTTTCTTTTTGCGGAAATCATTCCGCATCTTTTTTCGGCGCCTCAGATCGGATATCCGCCTATATATAGAGCAACTGCCATACCAAAAGTTCTGAATTTTTAAGATTCTTATTTTTAAATCCGCAAACCCTTGGAATTTAAGGCTTTTAATTTTTAAAATCTTTTATTTCGCAGCGATTTGTTTTTTTCTGTAAAGGAAAAAGCGACGCAGCATTGCGTCGCTTTTTAGGGGTTTTTAATTAACCTAATAGTTTTGATTTGCTTTTTAAAGCCATATTCTTCTTTTTTCAACGGTTGAGATTTCGGGCTCCGAGCTCTGCGCAAGTTTGCGTCAAAACGCAGCTTTGCGTTCATCGAATCTCATATTTTTTTAGTTTGCGATTGATGGTGGACCGGGTTGTCTTCAAAGCCTTTGCCATCATGCCCGAGTCCTGGTACCTTTCATAAGTTTCTTCCAAGATACCCTTTTCGAAGGCCTCCACCATCTCGGACAGGGAGCCTTCGCCGGACATCGTCCGCCTGCCCCCTTCGTCTGTCTCATCAAACAGGTACTCCTGGACATCTCTGCCGGTTATCATGGTGCCTTCGGCTGTAATGACCAGGCTCTCGATCAGATTTTCCAGCTCCCTCACATTTCCCGGCCAATCATAGCCAGTAAGCGTTTTCAGCGCCTTACCGCTCAACTTCCGGTCCAAACGATACCTTTTGTTATATCGATCCAAAAACATCGCCGCCAATTCGATAATGTCCTCTTTCCGCTCTCTCAAAGGCGGCACATTGATGGTCGTCACGCTTAGCCGGTAATAAAGATCTTGGCGGAATTGCTCTGTTTTCAGCATATCCTTCAGCTTGCGATTTGTGGCGGCAATGATTCGGATATTTAAAGGTATGCTTTCTGTTCCGCCCACGCGGGTGAGTCTTCTGTCTTGGATGACCCTCAGCAATTTTACTTGAAGGTTCAGCGGCAGCTCACCAATTTCATCCAGGAAAATCGTGCCTCCCTCAGCAGCTTCAAAATAACCGGCTTTCCCTTCTTTGGAAGCTCCTGTGAAAGCGCCTCCTACATACCCGAACATTTCTGATTCCAGCAGATTTTCGGGGATCGCGCCGCAATTTACTTTGATGTAGGCATTGTCTTTCCGCGAACTATTTTTCTGAATGGCATCGGCAATAACCTCTTTTCCGGTTCCCGACTCTCCCTGAATCAAAACAGTAGAATCAATCTTCGCTAGTTTTTGTGCCAGCATCATCGTCTTTGCCATATTCTTTGAAGCGCAAACCACATTGTCCAGCTGAGGCAGCCCGCGTTTAAGGGTTTGCAGTTCATGTTCATATCTGGATGTCAGCTTTTCCATCCAGGATAAACTTCGCTGCAGATAATTCAACTCCGTGATATCTCGTTCGCAGGCCACGACCATTTGTAATTTTCCGTTCTCAAAATAAGGAATTCCTGTTACAATGAATTCCCTGCCGTCGCTTAATTCCTGTTTAATGGTACTTTTTTCACCGGTGAGAATCACTTTCTTTGTCACGAATTCGGAGCAGTAGCCTTCTTTTTGCAAGTCGTCGATGTTGCGCCCCACCAATTCATCCATTTTTTTATTTCCCGTCTTTTCCACAGCCTTATTGACCATGATGATATTGCCTTGGGCATCGGAAATAAAAATTCCGTCATCAATCCCATTGAGGACCTTTTGAAAATCCAAATCAAATTTACCGATTTTCTCCATTCCGTTCTCCTTTTAATTCTAAGAACCTGATCTTGTTCTGTATGCGCATTCCCTTTCATACTCCGCTCGGCCCTGAGGTCGAACGGGGGGATTGGCGCGGGCCGTGTCTCCCCAGGCTGCGCCGCTTGTAAATCAGCCTCCGGGCTCCGTTATGGAGTGGTGTGCGACAAAAATAAGTTTTTATTTTTTTACAGCCCGCTTGTCTATCATAACGAAGGAGCTGTCGCATGAATGTGAATACCTATGTTTTTTGATTGACCGTAATGAAAATGGGTTGTTTTTCGTAGAAAAAATTTGTGTAATCCCAGACATCGCAAAGACCCTTAAAGAGTAACATGAATCAAATCAGTTTTCAGCAGGCAGCCCCTTCCTTCCCAATCTTCAATCAGGCCCAGCTCCCGCTCAATGTCAGACCAAAAGCATCCCGCCTTTTCCCAGGCGGGTTTGGAAGCCCAGCCATGTGCGGCCTCAGCAAGACCGGCCAAACCCGGCGCCTCATCAATCCCCCGCCTCAGCAAATTACTGAATCGCCCAACATACCAGCAACAAATCCCCCTTCATATATACCTGCCGATCAAAGCATTCATCTTCTCCGCCCATTCATAACGATCAGGTGTTTCATCCACCAGCTTCTCAAGCTTCACCCGGTCGGCCCCATCAAGGCGCAGCATCTCCTTCAAGCTGATCACATAACCCATGCGCCTTGCAATTTGAAACAGTTTCCGATCCCTTTCAGGCAACTCCAGATAGCCATCAATGATGCCCAACATTTTTTCCTTGTCCGTCGCCAAGCTCCCCTTGACCGCTTGCAGCAGGTTAACGATGTGGTCGCTGACAAGGCGGGTATCCACACCCTTTGTCTCCGTAATCAATCTGCGAACTTCTATAACCTTTTCATCATCGCTGCAGAGGGTAAATCGGCCCTGCTCATAATCCTCATAGAGCTCTGTACCCGGCTTGACCGCGGCAGTGCGGATACGCACAAACTCCGGGTTCACCTGACTGACCACATGGGCCATGCCTTCCGCATTTTCCCGGCTAAGCTCTTTTCCGCCCAGGCCAGGCATAAAATATACCGAAAGCTCCAGGCCGCCCGCTTTAATATTACGGCCGGCGGTAATCTGCTGCTCTGCAGTAACGCCCTTGTTGACCAGCTTCAACACTTCATCGGAGCCGGACTCAAATCCCGAATGGATCCGATCCAGTCCAGCCGTTTTCAGCTCGGCAAATTCCTGAGCAGAAACCCGCGACAAATTTTCCGCTCTGCCGTAGGATGTGATTCGCTCGATCTGAGGAAAAGCCTTCCTTAAATAAAGCAAAACTTCCGTCAAGCGGCCTCCGCTCAAAGCCAGCGTGTTTCCGTCCTGCAGAAACACGTGCTTGCCGCCGTTAATCAGCCACATAGCTACCACATAGTAACAGTTTTGCTGATCCGCCGGCATCATGGACAGTTCCGTATTGATTCGCTCAATATCCCAGGTTCCGTCCTGCCTCTTGTTCTTCAGCGCCTTTTCCCCATACAGCGCCATCCGGTCAATGTCCTCTTTGATGCTGTCGATGGTATAGGCCTGAAAACGGGTATGCCTGTATAAATTGCAGAATTTACATTTGTTCCAGGTGCAGCCCTGTGTGACCTGCAAAAGCAGGCTGGCCGCTTCGCTGGGCGGCCTGATCGGTCCAATTCGAAAAGTTTCCATAAAGATGCTTCCTTTCTGCTATATAGCGCGAGACGGCACTTCCGCCTAAAAAGCGGAGCGCCATAAACTAATAATCAATTCATGTATGAATATTATAGCATGTTACGGCCAAGGATTCCAATATATCGCGCACGTTACATTAAGGTTACACCGCAATTTTTTTGAGTTGACCTTCTATTTTTTAAGGCGTACAATAAAAGAAGGTTTTAAGACAGTTTTAATGAAAAGCTGGAGGTATTATGCGAAAAAAATTCAAGAAAATCATTTCCCTGTTACTGGCGGCCACGCTGCTCCTCAGCATGTCTTTGGTCAGCGTTCACGCCCAGTCTGGGGAAACAAAAGTAATTCCCACTGAAAGCGACTATGATTATGCGGCTGTCGAAAACGGCATCAGCCTTACCGGGCTAAAGTCCACATATCTAGCGGGTTTGACAAATGAACAGAAGCAGAATATCTTCCTTGACATTCCCGGCTCCATCGATGGAAAAACCGTCGTCTCCATCGGCAGCAATGCCTTTAAGTTACCTTATAATTCAAATTATAGCGGATGCAGTTTCGTTGGCCTCGACTTGTCAAAGGCAACCGGCCTGAAGAGCATTCTCTCTGGTGCCTTTTATGGAAACCCCAATATCCGCGGGCAATTGTCCATCCCTGACAGCGTGATCGAAATCGGACAGGAAGCTTTCCGTGAATGCACCGGCATCACCGGCGAGCTGCGCATACCGGAAAACGTGGAGATACTTGGGAAAAGGGTTTTCTCCGGAGCCACCGGAATTACTTCGCTCAAGTTTATGGGAAATAAATTGACAGAACTGCCTGAATCTGCCTTTCGGAAATGCAGCTTGAGCAACGGATCGGTGACCATTCCCTCTTCCATTCAAAAGCTGGGTGCAACTGTGTTCGCGGAAACCGGTCTCAAAACAATCTATTTGCCTAAAAAGGCTGACCCGGCTAACACAAGTTTTCTCGTTTCCAACACCTTTGGTTCGTCAGCTTCCAGCAGCAAGCTGACGGCAATCGTGTGCCATAAGGATGATTTCGATGAAGTATGCAAAATCCTGGGCACAAGCTATGCCAAACGGGTCGGCTATGAAATGAAAGTCAGCTTTGTAACCAATGACGGTTCTGCCTATGAGGCGATCGATGGCTTGTTCAATCTTCCATATAACTACAAAAAGGATGCCCAGGGTATTTGGAATGCCGACAGTTCTTATCGGTTCCCTCAGGTTGATGGAAAAGGCTGGGGAACGGCTGCCGATGCTGTAAAGCCTGTTGCGGAAACAGAAATTATCAAGCAGGAAAATTTATATATGATTAGTCTTCTGGAAAATCCGGTTATCACTTACAGCGGCGGCATTGATAAAGTTTATGACGGCAACTCGGAAACCCTGTCAGTAACTGCGACTCACCCCAAAGCAAGACCCTTTAAAGGTGCTGGAAACGGCGACGTTTGTTTTCGTTACAGATGGAAATGGGATACCATCTCCCCCACAAAGTACGAACTGGATGGCTTCGATCTAAACGCCTATGAGGTAACCGATGTCCGTAGCCCGCAGTATGCCATAAGCTGCACGGTCGAGGTCTACGCATATATTATTGAAAACGGCAAGGCGAAAATCTTTTATTCAACGAGACATTCTTTCCCCGTTGATCTGAGACAGGCAGATCCGGTCATCCATCCCCAGTACCCCACTGGAGAAATCAAACTTGCTGACGGCATGCCGGAAATCTCTCTTGCTCAGGGAGACAGCCCGGGGACGATCAATTGGGAGCCGGGGCAAACGCTGCAAACCGGCATACATGACTATACTTGGAAGTACACTCCTGCCATGAACAGCGTTGACAGCTGCAACTACAAGGAAAAGACCGGCTCTATAAAACTAAACGGCGTGGAACACAAGCATTTTCGCGTTACTCTGGAAAAGACTTCCCACGGACAGATCAACCCGGCGGATTCCTTTGACGCAGTCGAAGGCAGCGATGCAGCTATACAGTTTAGCCCCGACAGCGGGTACCATCTGTCACGTGTCACTGTGAATGGAACCGATGTTACCAGCGCAGTGGTAAATCAAACTTACACATTGAAAAATGTGCAAAGCGACTGCAAAATCAGCGCTGTATTTTCTCCTGACAGCCAAAACGGCATGGAAAATATTATAAGCAAGCTTCCTGAAGTCCCCGCAGGCAATCCGCCGACAGATGATCAAAAGACATCCATATTGGAGGCAAAACTGCAATATGAAGCCATGCCCGCAAAGGAAAAGAAAGCTGTCTCGGAGACTGCAAAAAAAGAATTGTGCGACGCCATTGCCCAGCTGCCCCAGGTCAAAACAGCCGTTGAGGGAACCCTAACTGTCGCAGATCAAAATCTGCTGTTGGAAAACATGACCTCAGAAGATGTGGAAAAGCTGAGCCAGGACAGCAGCGTAAAGCTTTCCATTATCATAACATCCGAAAACGCCAGCCCCAAACCGGAAGAGCAGACCGCAATCGACCATATTCTCAATGGAGCTGAAAAATATAAAAGCTATGATATTCATGTCATAAAAAAGATGGCAGTAAACGGAAGCAACGAGATAGCAGAACCGCTCACACAGCTGGAATCACCGGTCACACTGGTATTTCCAGTCCCACAGGAGTTACAAACAGCGCCGGATGGATATCAAAGAACTGTCTTTATCGCACGTACCCACGATGAAGGCTCCCGGCTAAACACAGAAGTGCTGGCAGACCTGGATCATGCAGCAGATACCCTCACTGTTGCAAGCGACAAATTTTCCATCTATACGCTGGCCTGGCAGGATACGAAAATCGACTCCGAAAGCGCAGGGCCGACCGAACACACCGATACCTTGTCTCCAGGCAAGGAAAGCAGTTCGCCTTCAAAACAGACCGTAGATACGAAGGAGGCTCAACCCACCCCGCCCACCGGGGATGAATCCCAGCCTCTGACCTTGTGGGTCGCCGCTGCGGTCCTCGCAGGCGCAGTCCTTGTTCTGCTGATGGTTTCAAGAAGAAAAAGGCAGTAAGCCAGTCCACAAGATAAAATCCAGAAAACAAAACAGCTCCGCACCCCGATAAATGATGCGGAACTGTTATCATTTTTAAATAAAAATCAAACACAAAAGGATAGACAGCGGGGGTTTTGTGGTCGGGGTGGTGCTGGTGCAGGCTTCTTATGCGGTTGTATTGGATGCGCTGAAAACGTCCATGACCAATCTGGCCTTCAGCCTTCTCATTGCCATGGCTGTAACGCTGCTCATCGCTATGGTGGTCTTTCGCATTCTTACCCAGCCTTTGGAAAAAATTCAAAAAAGCGCCCGGCAGCTCCAGGAGGGCAATTATGATGTGCGTACGGATATTCATCAAGAGGATGAGCTGGGGAGGCTGGCCAAGTCTGTGGATGAGCTGGCCTTGAGGCTGGCGAAGGCAAAGCAGGAGCGGAATCGTTTGGATGACATACGCAGCACCTTTATTACCAACATTTCCCATGAGCTGCGCACGCCGGTGACCAGTATGCGCGCTTCATTGGAGGCCCTCTGTGACGGCTTGGTAACGGAGCCGGAAAAGGTGGATCAATATCATCGGGCGATTTTAAAGGACAGTATTCAGCTTCATCGCCTGATCCATGAGATAAAATTCAATTATAAGGCCTTAGCCGCCGGTATCCATCCGTTGCTCTGCAAGGTAGATAAAATCGAATCCGATTCAACCCCATTGAATGGTGTCATTGCTGATGATTGAAGGTTGGGCCTAACATACCAGGTTCCTTCCCAATAGACTGCATAAGAAGCCGTATGCTGCTGATATTCAAAACGCTTATAAAGGCTCTCTGAGGTAATGTAAACAATAGGCACTAAGGTGTTTTTGGTGATGAAAATACACAAATACATTTTTTCATTGAGCCAAATCTTACATCCGTTTTCCAGGCTTTTGTCCTTGGTGCTTTCATAAGTTTTCTGTATCTTATCCCTCGATAAGATATTGCTGATACTGTACTCAGGGAACTGTCCGTTGTAGTACTTGCCATCCTTTTGCAGCATGCGGAAGATACCGTCATTTCTCTGCCACTTTTCCGGAAAACCATACTGGCTATAGGTCGCATTGAGGGCGATTTCCTCTCTTGCCAAAGCCAGCATGCCTTCAGGCGAATTCTTATCGTAAACGCTTGCCACATCAAGCACTGGTTTTAGCTGGCTTTTTAGTGTATAAATCTTCCTTTCACCAGAAAAAACATTCAATGTCATGTCAATGCAATTTTCGCCATTCTGTACAGTTTCCATGGCCACTGTCTTATTTTTATAAAATTTGGGATCAAACAGTAATTGACTCTGCCCATTCTCATTTTTAACCAGATAGCCTTCGTCGTTTATCGTGATTGTAATACCATCCGCCTGTATTGTTCCATTTCCGTTTTCATCCTTTTCGCCGGCGGTTAAGGTCCCGGACAGATTTGCGTCGCTGCGAATCTCTTCCAGCAGACTTTCTGTCAATAATTTGGCATCGGAAGAATCCTCTACACGGTTAAAAATCTTAGTGGAAGGAGATATCAACGCAATCACGCATATGATAAAGATTGCAGCAACTGCCATCGCTACAATAAGCTCGATTAATGTGAAACCTTTTTTGTTTTGCATCTGCGTTCACCTCCTAAACCATATGGAATGATTGCCTCGCTAAAGCTGGATAATATTTCTATATTGTGTCGTTCATCCTATTTGCTGGACGGAATTCAATTATGATGCCTCAAACCAATTCTGTAAAGTCACTGTGGGAGGCCAGTACCAACTGCCTCCCGGCCCGGCATAGACGTAGAGCTTTCCGTCTTTACCGCGATACAGATCTCCCGTATACACCTTATCAAAATAACCGCTGGCATTCAAGTCCTCGTCTGTCAGTATAGTACCAGTAAACTTTGCAAAGCTATTATGCTGTGATGGCCCGGCAGCAGCCTGTGCTTTTGTCACATGGGTATCCTGCACCGCTACATAGTATTCCTTATTATATTTTACGATAGCTCCCATAGGAAAAGACACCAGACCATTCTCTCCTACATCCTCTGGATCCGGCCAATCAACAGCATTCTTAATTTCGTCCTGATCCGGCGGTTCCTCCGGTTCTTCTCCTGGATCCGGCTCAATCTCTCCAGGAACGTATGTAAAATAAGTAAACAAATCGGCAGACTTCACCTTTATTTCCATCGCAACTGTCTGCCCGCCTATGCTAACGTCCAGCGTTCCCTCCGCTTCATCCTGCCCTGCATTTTGCTCCACCTTCGTCGCCGCAGCTTCAATCTTGTCGGATTTTTCCTGGGCCTTCCTGTTCATCGTTGTTGCGGAGCTGATCAGCGCAGTAATCGCTCCCAGGGCGATTATGACTATGACAAAACTGACGATGGTCTCTACCAGAGTCTCGCCTTTTTTATTCATACGGATTTGTTTTATTGGCTGACGCTTTCTGTTACCCATGTCTCCTGCTCCCACATTTTCTTGTCCGCCGAAATGGTTACAATCCCATCATATGCATAAACGGCTTTTAATCGATACGTATTTTTTCCGAACTTGGCGGTAAATTGAATCGTAAGGTCAGATAATGCCAGTCTGGCTCTCGTTATGCTGGTGCCGTCTTTTCCCAGAATCGTCAAGCTGGGCGTATAACGAACCTCCATATTTTCAATCGAGTAGTCTGAAAGGCCGTCGCCTGTCAGCTGGATACTCTCCACCGAAAGCTCCTGCGCAGGTAATGTCACCGTATCATTAATCTCCGCGACTCTCCCGGAAACGGCGCTGTACGCCTTGTTGCGGATCAAAATTCCTAGTTCTCTTCCATGCATCGACTGATCGATCACATTCATCGCCGATTTTGCCACATAGTAGGTTTGTCTGCCTTCTACTCTGCGATTAACCGTATTCAGGCTGTTGGCCGCCGCCGTGAGTACAGCAGTTCCGATAATCAGTAGAACGGCCATGATAATGACAGCGATAATCAGAGTATAGCCTTTTTTTCCTGAATCCTGCGGTATCAATCTGCATCTATATTTAGCTGCCATCAGCGACCTCCTTCCATGGAGTCCGATGGAATAACGTTTTCAATTTGCAGGAACTATCGTTAACTTTAAGATAAGGATAGGTGTATTCAAAAACGCCGACTTTTTTACCGTTTTGTGATTCTAATCCGGCAAATTTATGTTTTTTCAGATCTTTCGGCTCTTCAAAAATACGCTCTGCATTTTCAAATATGAAATTGGGCCTTTCTGGCGCACCTTTATAGGTTGCACAGTTTTTAGCCGGCCCCGTTGCCATTGCGCCACGTCCGTAAAAAAGACCATCGGCACGATCTTTAACGTTCTCTACTTCTCCAATATTATAACAATCCGACAATTCCGTATAGGCTCCGTAGCGGCCGGCCAGACCTCCAAGATATGCCTTTTGGCTGCCCGCTTTCACAGCGCCGGTATTATAGCAGGACCGGATACGATGATAATCGGCTTTTGACTGCTCCAGCATTTGCAGCCCCTGCGCCTGGAAAACATCTCCAAGCACCCCGCCTGTATAAAGACCTCCTGTGACCGTACCTGCATTATAAGATAACTCTATAGTAAGTGTGCGCTGTTTGAATTGGCTCAAATACTGGCCAACCAAACCGCCCGCGTTTTTCTCCGAATCTACTTTCGCAGCATTGACGCAGTATCGGATCGTCGCATCACGACCAAACTCCGAGCCCCGGTGTTCACCGGCTATTCCGCCGGCACAGTTGCTGCCATTGATTTGAAGGCTGTCATTTGCCGTACCACCGGTTACCGTGTTATAAGTACCCATCTGACGCAGCTCCATGCCAGCGCCGAAATACGGCGTACCGACGAACCAGGGCAACCCTTTTTCTGCGTTATATCCTGCCGCTGTACCGTTTTCACAATATGTAATATTACCGTAGTTGTCGCCGACAATGCCTCCTGCACATCCTCCTTCAGCATCTTCTGTCTTAGGATCGGAATCAAGATCTGCAACCCCCGCAGTTACGTTAACCGCAGCTGCGCATTGGGTAACAAGACCGGGGCCTTCCGCTTCCGTTTTCCCGATCATATTCTTGCCCACGATGCCTCCGGCCTTGCTCTCTCCTCCGGAAGCATACACAGCGCCTCTTGCTGTACATTGGGATACAATGCCCCAGTTTTCTCCCACAATACCGCCAACTCTGTGCTTTCCATTTATGAAATATTTGCTTTTAGCAGAGCTTTTCAAATAACCGCTGATATAGGAATCCGTATAATCAAGCGATACTCCGCTGACCACACCGGTTTTTGAAAGGCAGCTGAACAGTCCGGTCATATTGCGCCCATTATCTTGAATAGTCAAATTATAGATAGCATGGCCCATGCCGTAATACTGCCCTTTAAATCCGTTATTTTGACCCCATGTGTAGGATGGTTTGTCGCCCGCCGATCCCAAAAGCGGAGCCTGGTTTCCAATTGGCTCCCAGTACGGAACCTTTCCGTCATAGGTACTGCAGTAGATATCGCCCAGCTGAATGTAATTGGTCGCTTTTGCTTCATCACCATAACGAACATTATTCAAATGGCGGATGCTTTTTATTCCATATCCCTCCTTGCCGTCTGCGGTTGCTTTTCCTGCAAAATAGCTATGGGGAGCAGTCTGACCTGCTTCAGGAAAGCTATAGGTTTTGTTCTCTGAATGCTTGTTGACAATCAGGGTCGCCGTTAATTCTTCCATACCAAGAGATTCGTGGTTTTTCGTTATAGAAAATTGTTCTCCAATTGTATCCAGAACGAGTACCAGGATCTTGCGATCGTCACTTTTTCGTGTTTCGATATACATTGGATAATAGCAGATGTCCGAGCTGCTGCTCTTCACTTGAAAAGCCTGCTTCAAAGCTTCATCGACCTTACCTTTGGGGTCCTCTACATCTTTGGCCACCGCCTCAATCTGAGAGAAAGCAAAGCTGCCTGCCTGCGGCGATGATTGGTCGTTTGTGATTGTAATGCTTTCTTCCTTGTCGCCTTTTATGGTAATAACCATATTTTTCACCTGGTCCATTTCTTTCGGAAGCAGGCATTCAACGGTCAGCAATCCGTAGTTGTTGCCGCCGTTAATATTATTTCCTTTTGTCTGCTCCAATTCATCATAATCGACAATCTGAATATCAGCATCCGCAGCTTCCTCGGTCCCATCGGCTTTTCCCGTGCTGTCCACACCCCAATAGCCCATCTTTCCATCTTTACGGTCCTGCTTACTCCGCTTATAGGCATTATATGTATCCGAATTTTTGCTCCCATAGCCGATGGCCGCAACTACTTCGCTGTAAAAGGTCGCATAAACCTTTCCCGTCTTTTTGTTAAACTCAACGAGAACGGTATTTTCCAGAATCTCAGGATCGGTTAAATACGGCTCCAACAGCTGGTATATGGCCGTCCCTGTTTTATTGGTCTGGGACTGGTTAATCGATAAGAATACAATATTGTTTTTATTCTCATCCAAATCGGTAAACTCGGGAGAGATCCCTTCGACGTTTACAGGTTCGCCTTCGACCAGCTTATCCCCACTGGACATCCTGGACGTCAGCGCCTTCTGCGCGGCAAGAAATACGCTCCGGGCCACCTTGTCCCGTGCGGTTTGTTTGGCGTTTTCCATATATCCGATCCCGGTGGGTATGGCGATGGCTGCCAGAATGGCGACAATCGTCAGCGTAACAATCACTTCCACCAGGGTAAAGCCTTTTTTCTGTTTTCCCGCGCTGCTAAACATGTTTTTCTCCCAATATCTAACTAAACTCTTCTCATGAATTGCTGCAGATCAGCCCGGTCTGTGGAAGCCATTTCAGCGGTTTCCAGGGTGATCGATCCCATGAGAACCAATCTGGCCAAGTCGCTGTTCAAAGTATGCATGCCCTGGGACATTCCCGAATGCATGGCCGTGGGAAGCTGGTAGCACTTATCTTCACGGATCAGATTACCCACAGCATCCGTACCCAGGAGGATTTCGGTAGCCGCGATCCTGCCGTTTCCAGCCGCGTTGGGCAGCAGCTGCTGGGTGATGACACCCCGCAGAATCATAGAGAGCTGATTGCGCATCTGCTGCTGCGTCTGAGGCGGGCAAGTGTCCACGATACGGTCAATGGTCTGTGAAGCCCCTGTGGTATGCAGGGTGGAAAGGACCAGATGGCCGGTTTCCGCCGCGGTTACAGCTGTGGAGATGGTTTCGTAGTCGCGCATCTCTCCCACCAGAATAATGTCCGGATCTTCACGAAGGGCAGAGCGCAGCGCCCCGGCAAAGGAACCCACGTCCTCACCCACTTCCCGCTGGTGAATCATGCTTTGATTCTGGTCAAAGACATATTCCACCGGATCTTCCACCGTGATGATATGGGCGGCTTTTTTCCGGGAAATATAATCGATCATAGCGGCCAGCGTCGTCGACTTGCCGCTTCCGGTTGGCCCGGTCACCAGGATCAGACCTCTGGGTTCTTCTGCCAATTTTGCCATGACCGGCGGCAGATAGAGTTCTTCCAAGGTGGGTATCTTGTCGTTTAGAAGGCGCACTGCCGCCGACAGCCCGGTCCGATCCTGGTAGACATTAACCCTGTGCCTGGTTTTATCCGGAAGCTGCAAGGCGAAGTCCTGATCTTCTCCCCGCTCCAATCCCTCTCTCTGCTCCTGGCTGCACATGGATAGAATCAATTCCCGCAGCTCCTGGCGGGAAAGGGCTTCTTCAGCGCGGATCAGGCGGCCGTGCTTTCGCATGGCCATTCCCAGCCCTTCACTAATATGCAAGTCGGAACAGTTCTGTTTTCTGGCTCCTGTGAGCAGCTGCTGAATATCCATCATCTTAATCATCCTCTTCTGCGTAATACGCGATCTTATAGAATTCCTCCATGGTGGTGATTCCCTGCAAAACCAGGGTTCTCGCCGCATCATAGAGACTTTTGAAATTCTGTTCTTTTCTCAAGTAATGGCGAATATCGCTCATTTCCACTTCTTCCGTTATCATCTTGCGCAGCGTTTTATCGATGAGCACCATTTCATGGATGGAACGCCTCCCCATATAACCAGTGTGATTGCATTTTGAGCAGCCCTGGCCTTTTTTCAAGGCTGCGGTTTCACCGATGTCAAGTCCCAGAGCCTTCAGCTCGGCGGGCGATGCCGGATACGCCTGGCCGCAGTGGGGGCAGACCTTTCGCATCAGACGCTGCGCTACCAGTCCCACCAGTGAATTGGCCACCATGTAGGACGGAATTCCCATGTCTCTGAGACGAACAATGGATGAGATGGCGTCGTTGGTATGGAGGGTGGAAAAAACCTGATGGCCGGTGATGGCCGCACGCACGGAAATGGATGCGGTTTCGCTGTCTCTGGTCTCACCGACCATGATCACATCCGGGTCCTGTCGCAGCAGCGCCTTCAGCCCCACATCGAAGGTAAGGCCGGCCGTGTTGTTCACCTGCATCTGATTGACTTGGGGCAGATTTCGTTCAACCGGGTCTTCAATGGTGGAAACATTGACCGCTTTCTTCGCTATTTGCTCCAGCACCATGTAAAGCGTGGTCGTCTTTCCCGATCCGGTGGGCCCTGTTATGTAAATGATCCCATGGGGACTGGCGATCATGGACTGAAATTTTTCAAAATTTTCTTCTGTCATACCGTACGTCTGTTCCTGATCAACCACCACATTGGTGTATAAAAAACGGATAACCGCTTTTTCGCCGAAAACGGTAGGGACAATGGAAACACGCGTATTAATCTCCATATCCTCCAGCCGTATCTGGAAATGGCCGTCCTGGGGAAGCCGCCGCTCTGCGATATCCATCCCTGATAGGATTTTGATCCTGGCGATCAGGGGCAGCTGCAGAGCTGGCGCCAGCTTTACAATTTCCGTAATGACACCGTCCACACGCATCCTTACTTGTATATGTTTTTTAAAGGGTTCGATGTGAATATCACTGGCACCCATCCGGTAGCCCTGGACCAGCAAGTTATTGAGGGCCTGAACAATGGGAGCCTCATCACCCGTCGGCTCCAGCTGGGCCAGTTCTTCGGCCGGCAGCACCACGTCCACCTTTTGAAAGGCTTGTTTGGTGACGATCTCTGAATAATAGCGGTCGATGGCTGCCTTGATATGTTCGCTCACATCTAAAACTACGCCAATGGTCTTTTGGGTAATCTGACGAACGTCTTCCACGGCGTAAAAGTTCAGAGGATCGCTCATGGCAACGGTTAGAATACCGTCTTTCTCCTCCACTGCGATCAAATTGTACTTCTGTGCCACTTGGCGGGGAATCAGGCTGACCGCTTCCGTATCCAGAGTTTTCCCCGATATGTCCACCACAGGCAGTTCCATTCGGTGACCCAGCGCGTCCAGCATCTGCTGTTCGGTCACAAAGCCCATTTCCATGAGAATGCCGCCCAGCCGTTTTCCTTTGTTCTGACGCTGATATTCCAATGCCTGCCCGAGCTGCTGATCGTCGATATATCCATGTTCTTTCAGGACTTCTCCAATTCGAACATTTTTCATTGCCATCCTGCTATGCCCTCGCTTTCCTGGTTATACCTGGCTGCTCTGGTAAACTTCAAATACCAGTTCTGCCGTATATGGATATTCCTTTGATTTTTTCGTTTCATTAAGTACCTCGGCCAGCGCGGAAGCGGTCTCGTCTTTTTCCTGGTTGGTCAGTGCAAAGCTCCTCACAGCTACGCCTTTTTTGGCGGCAGCTCTGCCCACCAAGGCCGAGAATTGACCCATGCTGCCCTTCACCTTTACTGTGACCACGGTCGTGGTAACGACGGAATCATTTGCCGAAGTGATGGGCTGTGTCTGAGGCAGAGCGGCATCCTGGTCAGTAAGCACGTTGGTGTTCTGCTGGTCCAGCAAGGCGTCTTTTTCTTCCTTTGTCGCCTGGGTTTCTCCCTCAGTGTTTTGATCCTGCTGATTATCGTTTTCTTCGTCGCTGCCGATGGTCAGCGATATGGGCTTAAGTCCGCTGGATGTGATCATTCCGGTAATCAATTTGTCGATGTCCTCATTGACCATGACCTCGTTGAACTGATCTGCCAGTTTGCTGATGCTTTTTTTATACCCGGTAACCTGATCCTGCAGGGACGCTTTTTGCCCGATCATCTGGTCGATCTCTTCCTTTTGCTGTTCAATGGCTATCAGTTCATCGGAAACTTCTCCGTGCCGCTCCACTGCCGGAGCGATTAAAAATGTAACGCCGCCGGCCACGATGACCACAATGATCAGCACGTAGATCAAAATCAGCTCCCGTTTCGTCAGCTTTGCCAGCTGCCCCATGATGTCCATGGATTTTTTCTTTTCTTTACCCATTCCTGCCCCCTTATCTGAACATCACGCAGCTGATCGTCGCCACGTACTTGGAATCGCTGTCTTCGTATCCTTTATAGGCTACATCTGAAAAACAGCCTACGGATTTAAGCCGTTTAACTAGACCCGGCATCTGGGCTGCCGTGCTGGTACGCGTAACAATGACAAAGGTCCCAGCGCCGGAATCGTAGGTGTGAGAAATGACTTTTGCTCCGGAAAGGGCACTGTTGATCCTGCCAATTACGGATGTATCCATGTCGGGAAGTCCCTCGACCGTAGAGATAATACCTTCCATAGAGCCGCTGACTTTTGCCAGATCATCCCGCTTTTGCTGCAGTTCCATAGCCTCATTGTAGCTCTGGGTCGTCTGAGGTGAACTGAGGTATTCTTGAATTTCCTTGATTTGGTGGTTATGAATGGCATCGCTGATTTTAAAGAACGCGAAAATACCTAGTATGACAACCAACAGGGCGGCCGCCGGAATAATGGCCGTTACAAAGAATTTTTTCTTTGCCTCAGCCTCCGGATCGTAATAATACCGCTCGTAAAAATTGATTTCTTTCTTTTTCAGCTTTTTTACATTTGCCGCTTTCGCTTTCCTCATCTCGCTTGTTCTCCGCTTTTCTATAATAAAGTTCCGATGGCATATACATATTCATCGACCCTGATTCGCTGCTCGCCTGCATCAATCAGCCCCGTTTTATCCCTCAGCAGATCGGTGGGCAGGGAAAATCGTTCTGTAATGTTTTTAAATAAGAAGATCTCATCCCGCCTGCATCCGCAGACATAGATTTTTTTGATTTCCTGGGCATATCCTTCTGTGTGGGAAAACTGCATCAGGTTGGATACCATGCGTTCGATCTCCCCGCTGACAGCCGGCGTGCTCCGCTCGCTGAACAGTCTGGTCCAGTTGGAAATACGGAATACGCCGTTCACGTAAATGCTGGCGTAAAGGCTGCTGCCGTCCAGTGTCAGGAAGATAAAACTGTCCTGGCTGGTTTCCGGCAGAAAGCTGAGCAGCTTGATCTGGCTGTCCAGTCCGGCGCCGATACTTTCCAGTTCAATGCCCAGTTCCTCGAAGATGTTGATATAGGAGCCGATCATTTCCTTCTGGGCCGCGCAGATCAGTGCCAGGTCGCCATCTTGGTCAACCCGAATAATCCGGTAGTCATACAGCATGTCTTCCCTAATCTCTGATTCGGAAAATTCGCCTTTGACCCATTCAAGCAGCTGTCTTTCTGAGATTCGGGGCGCTATGGAAACTTTCGTTAAAATCTGGTCGCCGCCGATGAGCAGCCGTACCTTTCGGTCCAGCATGTCAGGATGCTCTGTCATCAACTGGCGAAAGGACATGATAAAGAGTTCCTCATTGGTGATAACGCCGTTGAGAACCGCGCCTTCCGGCAAATCGATCTGAGCATAGGTGTCGATTACTAGAGAGCCGCTCTTTTTCGCACCGCATACCATTTGCATTTTTTCATTTCCAATATAAATCGCTGTATCCATGTTCTACCTCATTTCCAGGGGTTGTATTTTGAAGTCTGGGATTGCCTTGCTCTTAAGCTCCCGATCCGATGGCATTGTATAAGGTGGGCAGCGGCAGCATGACCGAGATCATGACCGAGCCGATTACTATGGCCATTATGATAATCATCACCGGTTCCATCAAGGTGGTCATCCTCTGAAGGGCAATTTCTGCATCGTAATCAAAGGTGTCGGCAATGGATTCCAGCATGGAGTCCAGACGCCCAGTTTCTTCACCGATGAGGATGCTGGCCGGCAGCTTATTGTCAATTCCTTGTATTTTTCCGATAGAATCGGATAGGGACTGGCCTTCCCTCACATCGTTGATTAACTGGTCAAACTGACCCGCTATGTAGGTGTTGCCAATCGTATCCCTGGTGTTTTCCAGGGCGTTGATCATGGAAATACCGCTGGAATAGGATGAGCTGAGGGTTCTGGCAAAACGGGAGGTATAGATGGTCCTCAGGAGCTTTCCCACGATGGGAATTCCCAGCTTCTTTTTATCCAGCACCGCTTTGACCCTGGGCCGCGCTACAACTCCGCGAATGACCAGAATCAAAATCAGCACTACGATCAATATGACCAGCCAGTGTTTTTGAATTCCCATGCTCAGTCCCAGCATGAACTGGGTAATGCCCGGTAAAGCCGCATCCATGTCCTGGTACATTTCGAAGAATTTCGGCAGTACGGCCAGAAAAACTACCAACAGAACAACCAGCGTTACCGACATCAATATGATGGGGTATACGGCCGCAGATACGGCTTTCTGGTTGATTTTATGCATTTTTTCGAAGTGGTCTGCCATCTTCTTGGAGGTGACATCCATGCCGCCTGTGCTTTCGCTGGCTTTATACATGTTGATCAGAAGATCAGGAAACACGTTTCCCTGCTCGGCCATGGCTTCCGACAGCATCATGCCCTTTTGCAAGTCCCGGTACAAGTCTGTATAGACTTTTTTGATCTGCGGCTTGACGTCGCGCTGCGCCATGATGCTGATGGCCCGGATAAGAGGAACACCGGAGCTGATCATCATTCCCAGCTCTCTGCAGAATTCCGCCAGTTGTTTTGCTTTCATCTTTTTGGCGTTCTGCTTGTCTTTTGCCTCCTGGCAGGAAATCAGGAAAATCCCCTGTTCTCTCAAGTCGGCTCTGAGGGCCGCCGGGTCCGCCGCCTGCGCGGTGCCTTTTACTGCTTTTCCATTTTGTCTTGCTGCTTTAAATTGATATGCAGGCACAGTCTTTCTCCTCTCGTGCTAGTGTACTGACCGGTTTGTACAGGCCGGCCCGGCCTGGCTGAATCTATTTCTTACACGAATTTTATGATTTTTAATCAAATTCGTGTAATTTTTAAGGCTGGCGGGGCCGGATTTTGCAAAATTCGTTCAATATGCCAAAATTCGCAGATTTTGGGCCCGCGAACCCACAAAATTTACACGAATTATGCCAGTTATTGCCCGTTTTCATTATGGTAAACCACTCCCTCAGCGATCCTGCGTGCTCTGCGATGATGCAATGGTGCGGTCAGCAGGCAGTCCGTTCCGGCCGGGCACTACGCCAGGTTAAATATGCTCAAATAGCTGTCGATCAGGATGGTTCCCGCAAATAATGCCATGATAATTCCAAGGCTTAAAAAAGGGCCGAATGCGAAATGGTCCTTTTTTCCTTTTTTCTTTGCGATCAGCAGATAGGCGCCGTAGATGCCTCCTGTGATCAGGGCGATCAGCGCCGCCGCCAGCATTTGCTGCCATCCCAGCATCAGGCCGCAGGCCGCGCAGAGTTTGATGTCGCCGCCGCCGAAGCTGTCTTTGATGATCAGGTTCATTAGCACCATGGGAAGCGAAATCTCCGCCATTCCAATCAGCGCAGACAGCCATGTGATGTTCCGAAACCAAATCAGGCTGACCAGGGCCAGAAGCAGCAGGGCCAGCACCAGTCCGTTGGGAATTTCCATGGTGTCGATGTCGATGAAGGCAATTACCAAAAGGATGCAGGAACAAGCAAAAACCACTGCCGCTTGCCAGGTAAGTCCGAAGCGGCAGACGCTGCACAGCGCCAGCGCTCCGCCCAGCAGTTCGATGAGTGGGTAGCGAAAGGATATTTTGTTCCCGCAGTAACGGCATTTTCCTCTGAGAAAAAGGAAGCTGACTACAGGTACCAGATCGATGGCTTTCAGCTCATGTCCGCAGGCCGGGCAAAAGGATCGGCCTTTGGCGAAATTCAGCTTTTCCGGTATGCGGTATATGAGGACATTGAGGAAGCTTCCGATGCAGATTCCCGCGATCAGAACGAATCCGTATATGACTGCGTATGCGATGTAAAGTTGCGCCATGTAACCCTCTTTTCCATTCGTTTTAAATTTGGTCGTTTTGCTTTTTTGCTGCCTGTTCTGAAAGTGCAGGTACATCGTGTTCGTTCGACAAAAACTGCGTTCTTCTTATTTTATCCTAATTTGGCGTTACGGTAAACCCTGCTTCGTAAGTATTTTGACCCGATCCGCCTGCCTGGGCATGGTAAGTTATGGTGACATCTTCTGTTTTGTAGGTGAAGTTGTCAACTTTATAATCTTTCAGCATGATTACACCTACCATATCGCGTTTATCCGAGAGCTCCGCCAATTCCAGAATCTCGGTCTTGATTGGCCTCAAGTATTGTCGATCGTCATCAATTATAAAAGTACTGCCTTTTATCATAGAACTGGGGTCGCCAGCAGCTTCCGAGGCGATGGTCTGAGTAGCAATCAAAATATTCCTGGCTTCCGCAATAGCCGTCTTTTCATTGGCTTTCTTAATCCATCCGATCATTGTTGGTACTAGAATTGCTGCCAAAATCGCCAAGATTACCAGCACGACAATAACTTCGACTAATGTGAATCCTTTTGCTTTGTTGTTCCATTTTCTGTTTTTCATGATTTTTCCGTTCATATTATGAGGCTCTATGCTATTTGCCTGCCAGCATTCGGCTGGCAGGGTCCCTTTGGGAAGGGGGACCGTCCAGCTAACCCCTTCCTGAAGAATGCGCATATTTGTTATAAACATTGAAAATTTATTGTTTTTTGTATCTTTTACCAATCGTTTCAGCCCCTGACTAGAGCAAATTCAGGCCAAATTCGTCCTCTGCGGAAGTTTTCTGACTTTTAATGCCTGAGCGTCTTGAAATTTGATACAAAAACCAGATATTTTTTCACTTTTTGTATCGCCCTGGTAGATATGGAATTCCCCTTAAAGGCAGGTTTCTGCCTTCCGGCAGAAACCCACCACATTACTTCCAATCCGGCCCCTTCCCCAATGGGGCCTTCCTCATTCCCTCTACATGCAGAAAAGGCTGCCGCCTGGCGATCTTCATCGCTGGTTGCGGCAGCCTTTGGCTTTTACTGACTTAAACCTTTATTTTCAAAATACGACTTAATTATCTGTTATGACGAATTTTTTATCCCCTTTTTCATCTCCATTGTATGTAACTTTATATTTATTTGTTGAATCGATATAAGTAAAACTTTTTACTTTTCCCTTAGCATCAGTTACGATATTCGTTGCCAACGTCCCTTCAACTTCCGACAACGCCATAATTTCTTTTCCTGCAGCCTCTTCCGACGTTATTGCACCACCTGACAGTGTATTTGAATTCTCAGATACAATAGTCTGCGCCGCCAGTTCAACGCTTCTTGCCTCAACAATAGCCGTTTTCTTATTGGCCTTATTAATCCATCCAATCATGGTCGGTATCAAAATCGCCGCCAAGATCGCCAGGATAACCAGCACTACAATAACCTCGACCAAGGTAAAACCTTTTTTATTCTTCTTCAGGTCATTTCTTTTCTTATTTACTAATTCAAACATTTTGGAATTCTCCCCTCTCCGCTCACTAATAATAATGTATTCCGTTTGGTTACAAGTCATTATAACTCCGCATCATTTAATTTACAACACTCTTCGACACTTTTTTCATAGGGCTGGCGGTTGGAAGCTCGTTATTAGCCAAAAGTTACACGCATCTCTCGCACAGCTGTAACGGTTGAGCAGCTATACCTGTCCAACTGTTACATATTTAAGTCTATTCATTACATTATAACGTTGAACCACAAAAAAAGGTTACATGGAACTAAATGTTACCATGCAACCCGTTTTCCGTAAAAACTGCCCTTTTTCTAAATCACCTACTTCACCTTTAGCGCCCGCTCCCTCAAAGCCGCCTCTTCCTCATTTTCCGGCTCATCCAAAACAATGCCATGGAGCCGTTTTTTCTTAGTATCCGGTTCTACACACACAAAGGTCACGAACCCTTCTACATTCTGTCCTGAGTCGATCTCGCACAACGCCTTCACATGAACCATCAGGCTTGTGTTTCCAGTCTTTACGATCCGACTGTGGATGGTGAGGATATCCCCCTTTTGAACCGGCTTTTTAAAGGTAAACCCATGTACATTGACGCACAGAACATCCTGCGGCCGGCCGTGAGTGGCCGCTGCTGCGATAAAGGCCGCTTCAACCAGCCATTCCGCCGTCCTCCCAGCAAACAGCGTACCGTGGTGGTTCAGGTCCTCTGACTTTATTAAATGCGATATTTTATACTCTTTCATAATATTACCCTCCTGAAAATTTTCGTGTTACCTCATTATAATCAATTGCGGTCAAAAAGAAAGTACATATATATAGGTATACAATATATTTATTCCATCCGGCCACTTTGTCAGCAAATGGTTTTTCCGGGCCTGCTTTCATATTCGGAAACGTTATTCGCGCTTTGCGCTCACTTTCACAAGGCAACCTTTTTTAAAGCCTAGGAAATGCTACGCATTCGATATCTCCCAGACTATAATAAAGTCGGTTTCGCCGATTCTTAGAAGAAGTAGGCTTCATTGATAATCCGGAAATATCGCTGCCTATTTCCTACGTATTAAAAAAAGCAACCAGCTTCGGCGGCTTTGCCGTGCTGCTTGCTTAAAAGTGGGTACTTTTAAACTTTGTATTTTACTTCCTCATCGAAGAATCTTGGTCTGCCCAAATGATGCCGGTCCCACCCGGCGGCAGATTTGATCAGCCTTTTAACCAGGCTTCGACCGTTTCCAGAGATAGCTTTGCCATCCTGGCGATTTGCTGTCTTTCCATGCCGCTGGCAGCCAGATTCCGCACCAGCTCTTTCTGACCTTCTTCCTTTCCCTGTGAAGTCCCTTGCAAGATTCCCTGTGATATTCCTTGTGATATTCCTTCTGAGATCCCTTGCGAGATTCCCTGGGCAAGTCCTTCCTTCTGTCCATCCTCAAACGCCTGAGCCAGGCCTTTCTTTAACTGTACTTCACGGCAGTGCTGCTGTAAGCGGAATTTGTCCCTCGCAATCGCCTGCTCACGGACGATCTCGTCGGCCGTGGCCTTTCGCAATAGTTTTTCCGTCATGGCAATCTCCTTTCCTCCCTGACTTCGCAGATCCTCCAGATACTCCCGGCAAGCCGCATCTCCTGCGCAGCGCAGGTATTCCAGATAACGCTCCAGCTTCGTCAGCTCGCCCGCCGTTTTCTTCCGGCCTGGGTTGACTTTGGGCAGCTCCAAATAATGCAGTTCCACCAGCTCCGTCAACACAAAGTTCTCCCGCTCTTCTTTGAAAAGAAACTTGCTGGCATACTGGTCCGTCTGCGGAAACAGGCAAAAATCCACGATAAAGATACTGATGGTTTTCTTTATCTTAACATACTCCTCGCCCGATTCCAATGCCTGGGTGATCATTCCGCCATGATAATAGATGTTACGGTGAATAAAGTCCGCATCGTAGAGAAGATGAATTTCCAGATCCAGGAGTTCACCCTGCTCCGTTTCTGCTTTAATGTCCAGGATGGATTCTTTTTGCGTTTCGTTTTCCCGAACATTGAAAGGATTCTTGTAGACGATCGCCGTAATGGGATTGTCTTTCCGGTCCAGAATGAGATTAAGCACGGCGATCAGCGCCTGTTTGCATTCCTCATCTTCCCGGCCATAGACGGCTTTAAACAGAAGATCGTTTTTTAAATTGAGTGCGATATGTAAGTCCCCCTTTCTGAATTGGTATATTTTTACTTTAACATAATTTCCATATTTTGTCAATTAATAAATGTAATATACTACCATTTTTGTCGCAAACAAAGCGCCGATATGTCCCTGCCTGTGACCAGGTCCTGGGGAATGAAGGTTTTATGGAAAAGGCTTTGGATGTAGCAACTGATATTTCCTGTATTATAAAAAGAAGCCTCTGCATTGACTTTTGCACACATATTCATTATAGTGTTAGCATAAATTTACTACAAACGAGTAAAGGAATAAAACACACATGACATTGGACAAACTTGAGCCTGGAAAAAAAGGCTATATCGTCTCTGTTGGAGGCGAAGGCGCGCTCAGAAGACGCCTGCTCGATCTGGGGCTTACCCCCAAAACGATCGTATTGGTACGAAAAGTCGCTCCGCTGGGCGATCCCATAGAAATATTTTTAAGAGGCTATGAATTGACTCTACGCAGGGAAGAAGCCGCACGGATCGAAGTGGCAGAGGTGCAATAATGGCAATTGACATTGCACTCATCGGAAACCCCGGCTGCGGGCTGACCACCCTTTTCAACCAAATGACCGGCGGCGCAGTTCACGCAGGTCATTTTTCCACGCCGGAGAACAAAACCAAAGAAGGTCCCGTTAAGGGCCACAAAGATGTAAACCTGATTGAGCTTCCGGGTACCTATTCCCTTTCCGCATATTCCATCGATGATGTAGCAACCAGAGAAATTTTGCTTCAGGGAAAGCCGGATGTAATCGTCAACGTAATCGACGCAGCCAGCTTTGAGCGCAACCTCTACCTGACCCTCCAGCTGATGGAGCTGGAGCTGCCTATGGTACTGGCTCTCAATATGATGGATGAAATGGAAAATAACAAAATTGATATCGACTTGCAAAGACTTTCACAGCAGTTGACCATTCCGGTCATTCCCATCTCTGCCATCCGTAACCGGGGCACCCACGACCTGATTCATTACGCCCTGGAAGCTGCCAAAGAGCATCATGTGCCGCAAAAGATCGACTTTTGCTCCGGGCACGTTCATACCGCGATTCACACCGTCAGCCATTTGATTGCAGCGGATGCGGAAAAAGCTCAGCTCCCTTTAAGGTTTTGCTGCACCAAGATCGTCGAGGGCGATGCTCCCACGCTGAAAGCACTCCAGCTGGGAGATCCGGAGCTGGACATCATCGACCACCTCATTGAAGATATGCAGAATCATCTGGGCACAGATCGGGAAGCGGCAATGGCCGATATGCGCTACGCATTTATCGAAAAGCTGTGCAAAAAAGTACTGAGCCGGCCGGTGCAGAGCACGAAGGAGCATGCGCGATCCGTCCGCATGGACAGGGTTCTCACCCATCGGATTTTCGCCATCCCCATCTTTCTGTGCATCATGCTATTAGTCTTTTATTTTACATTCGGCTCCCTTGGAACCTGGCTCAGTGACTGGCTTTCGGCCGGGATCGATAAGTGCGTGGGCGTTATCAGCTATGGACTTTTGAGCGCCGGGGTCAATCCGGCGTTTCACTCCCTGGTGATCGATGGAATTTGCGCCGGGGTGGGCAGCGTCCTGTCCTTCCTGCCCATCATCGCTGTGCTGTTTTTCTTTCTGTCCATTCTGGAGGACAGCGGATACATGCCCCGGGTCGCCTTTGTAATGGACAAACTGCTGCGCAAGATGGGGCTGTCGGGACGCTCCATCGTACCCATGCTCATCGGGTTCGGCTGTTCTGTACCGGCGATCATGGCTACCAGGTCTTTGCCCAGCAAGCGGGACCGCAGTCTGACCATGGCTTTGATCCCCTTCATGTCCTGCAGCGCAAAGCTGCCCATTTACGCCATGTTTACAGCCGCTTTCTTTACCGATCACAAAGCGCTGGTCATGATCGGCTTGTACGTGACAGGGATCATCGTCGCCATCGTCTGCGCTCTGTCTTTTAAAGGAACGATTTTTCAAGGCGATCCGGTACCGTTCGTGCTGGTGCTTCCGCCTTATCGGATTCCTGCCATGAAAAGCGTGGCCCTGCGCATGTGGGAAAATGTGAAAGGGTTTATCAAGAAAGCCTTTACCGTCATTTTTATCGCCACCATTGTAATCTGGTTTCTCCAAAGCTTTGACACCGGTTTTAACATGGTGGAAAGCAGCGACACCAGCATTCTGGCGGACATCGGCAAGGCGGCGGCTCCCATCTTCGCGCCGCTGGGTTTCGGCGACTGGCGCGCGGCCACGGCTTTGATTACCGGAATGTCTGCCAAGGAAGCGGTCGTCAGTACCCTGGCTGTTCTCACCGGGGCTTCGGAAGGGGCGAACCTCACAGCCATGCTGACGCAGGTATTTACGCCCTTATCCGCCTTCGCCTTTTTGGTTTTCTGCCTGCTGTACATGCCCTGCGTTGCGACTCTGGCAACCATCCGCAGAGAAATGGGCGGCTGGCGCTATGCGATTGGCGTCGTTTGTTTCCAGTGCGCTGTGGCCTGGATTGTGTCCTTCATAATCTTTCGCGTGGGAGGTTTGTTCCTATGAAATTTTACATTGTAGATGCTTTTACCGAGGAGCTGTTCGGCGGCAATCCGGCCGGCGTGGTCATTCTGGAGGAAGGCTGTGAATTCCCCAGCGATTCGATTATGCAAAAAACAGCGGCAGAGCTGCGTTATTCGGAAACGGCTTTCATTAAGCCGCTGGTCCCGGACCAGTTTCAGCTCCGTTACTTCACTCCTGTCGCAGAGGTGGAATTGTGCGGTCATGCTACCATCGCTTCTTTTGCTGCGCTGGCAGCTGCCGGGCTGACCGGATTCAATGCGCAGATTTGCACGGCCAGAACTTTGGCCGGCGACTTGCGGATCAAGCTTGATCAAGGGCTGGTCATGATGGAAATGGGTGCGCCCCAATGCCTGGGAAAGATACAAGCGCCTGGGGAGCTGGAGGAACTTTACTCAACGATGGGGCTTACCTGGCCTGTACAGGTCGCTTCGCTGGAAAGCATTGATGAAGTCCTGCTGCCACAAATCATCTCCACTGGGCTTCCCGATATTATACTGCCGGTAAAGGATCGCAGCACTCTGAACGGCATGCAGCCGAATTTCCCGGCTCTGATCAAGCTGTCGCAAAAGTATCAGGTCACGGGTGTTCACGCTTTTGCTTTGGACGGATGCAGCTCCGAAGTTACTGCTCATTGCAGAAATTTTGCGCCGCTTTTCGGCATTGATGAAGAAGCTGCAACCGGTACTGCAAGCGGTGCTCTGACCCATTATCTGTACACTCACCAACTGATCACGAGAGGCCAGAGCTGCACCTTTATTCAGGGTGAAGCCATAAAGCGACCTTCCAAGATTCGGGCTTGTGTCGATCCGCAGGACGACCGCCTGATCCGAGTCGGCGGCCGCGCAAAGATTCTTGCGCAAGGGATGATTCATCTTTAGATGTTAGTGTGCTTGCCCGGGGAGTTGAAGCCGAATTGCTTCCAACTCCCCGGAAATTTTTTATAAAAACTTTTCTTTTTTACGCAAAGTTGTGGACTTGCCGGGCCTGTGATGGAGAAAAAGCCCATCTGGCTGTTAAAAGCCCATTGTAAGCGGCCGCATCCCTTGAAAACTGCGTAAATTCCCCGTTATTTTGTTCTTTTTTTCGCAACCCGCCCCATTCCCGCGTTTCTGCTTCTTCCCAACGAAAGCAAACAACTCTCCTCTGTTGAGCGAACAGTTCACTTCCCCATCCCGCAGCCAGCCGGCTGCCTCCCAGCTTACCGATCCTCTGCCGGCGGCCAATCCCGCCAATCGTCGCCGAGGCCTCCTTCTGGGCCTTCATTGCGATGTTTTTTAATCGTCAGAAACGAAAAAAAGTTCCATCAGCGATAATTTCACCTTGGTTTTATGCGGATTGGCGGCGAAAAAGGCTCTAAATTACCCCCAAACAGCACCAGAAAAGCACGATCACGATAATCAACCCTGTTTTGCATCTCCCCGCCAATTCCGCGCCAGTCAAGCCAACTCGCGGCGCCGCCCATTTGACCCCACAGCTCGACAAATCCCCCCAAATTTTGTATACAGTATCTTCTTTTATTGACAGAAACGTATCAAATATGATAAAATTTCTTAATGTCAATACATTTTATGCATATTTTAGACGAGAGACAAAATGAAATATGCGCACTCACCTCGGTTTTATGTTTTATTTATGCTTTATTTATGTTGAAAGGAGTACTTTATCATGACCACAAATTGCGCCGGCTGTGCCGAAGCAAAAGAAAAGGCTGCTGAGCTCAAAAAGATCATTGCCAAGTACAAGGACACCCGCGGGGCGCTGATCCCTGTTCTTCACGAGGCTCAGGAAGTTTACGGCTACCTGCCTCTGGAGGTGCAGAGAGAAATTTCGCTGGGACTTGACATACCTCTGGCAGAGGTCTACGGAGTCGTCAGCTTTTACACCCAGTTTTCCATCAATCCCAAAGGAAAATACAGGATCAACGTTTGCATGGGCACAGCTTGCTATGTAAAAGGAGCCAATGAAATTCTGGACAAATTCAAAACAAGGCTTTCCATAGACGTCGGAGACTGTACCGACGATCAGAAGTTTTCTCTGGATGCATGCCGCTGCATCGGTGCATGCGGTCTGGCACCCGTTGTCACAATCAACGATGAAGTCTACGGCAAACTCACGGCCGACGATGTAGACGATATTCTTGACAAATACGAAGATAAATAACGGATTGCAAAAGGAGAAACGATCATGATTAGAAACATTGAAGAACTGAATGCTTTGAAAGACCGTGCCCTGGGCCAGCTCACTGTACGCCTGGACCGCACGGAAAACCCGTCTCCTGAAGGCGGAAAAATACATATTCTGGTCTGCGGCGTTGCCGGATGCGCATCTTCCGGTTCTCTCAAGGTAGCCGCGGCCATCGAAGATGAGATCAAAAAAAATAATCTGGGCGCTGACGTAAAGGTCATCAAGACCGGCTGCTTCGGTCTCTGCGCCGAAGGTCCAATTATGATGATCTGCCCGGAGCACGTCATGTACACAAAAGTTACACCGGAAGATGTATCGGAAATCTTCGAAAGCCACATTAAAGGCGGCAAAATTGTAGCCAGACTGCTGGCCGGCGAAAAGGAATACGAAGAGATCGAAGACCGTCTTCCACAGATTCCCTTCTTTGCCATGCAGAAGCGTATCGCACTCAATAATTGCGGAATCATCGACCCGGAAAAAATTGAAGAATACATCGCCCTGGACGGCTATCAAGCCCTTGCCAAGGTGTTAAACGAATATGAGCCGGACGAGGTTATCGACGAAATCAAAAAGTCCGGTCTGCGGGGCCGGGGCGGCGGCGGTTTTCCCACGGGACGCAAATGGGAATCCTCCGCAGTCGTTCATGACCATGAAAAATATGTCATCTGCAACGCTGATGAAGGTGATCCCGGCGCATTTATGGACCGTTCCATCCTGGAAGGTGATCCCCACTCTGTCATCGAAGCCATGATTATCAACGGCTATGCGGTGGGCGCTCACCAGGGCTACATCTACGTCCGCGCCGAATATCCAGTTGCCGTAAAACGCTTGGGCGTTGCCATCAAGCAGGCGGAAGAATATGGATTTTTAGGCAACAACATCCTGGGAAAAGGATTTAACTTTAATCTAGAAGTCCGGCTGGGTGCCGGCGCATTCGTATGCGGCGAAGGAAGTGCGCTCATGACCTCCATCGAGGGCAAGCGCGGCGAGCCTCGTCCAAAACCGCCCAGATCAGCAGAAAAGGGCTTGTGGAAAAAGCCAACCGTTCTCAATAACGTGGAAACGTATGCCAATATCCCCCAGATCATCCGCAAAGGCGCGGACTGGTTTACCGGTATCGGAACGGAAAAATCCAAAGGCACCAAGGTCTTTGCCCTCGGCGGCAAAATCAATAATATTGGTCTGGTCGAAGTTCCCATGGGAACCACACTTCGTCAGATCGTTTACGATATCGGCGGCGGGATTCCCGACGGCGGTACCTTCAAAGCCGCACAGACAGGCGGGCCTTCCGGCGGCTGTCTGCCGGCAGAGCACTTGGATGTTCCCATCGATTACGATTCCCTCACCAAGCTGGGATCGATGATGGGATCCGGCGGTTTGATCGTTATGGACGAACACACCTGCATGGTAGACCTGGCCAGGTTCTTCCTCGACTTTACGGTGGATGAATCCTGCGGCAAATGTCCGCCATGCCGGATCGGAACAAAACGTATGCACGAGATTCTTGTGCGTATCACGGAAGGAAAAGGGACCCTGGAAGATCTGGATAAGCTGGAGGTTCTGGCCAGAAACATTAAAGCATCCGCTCTGTGCGGACTGGGCCAGAGCGCTCCCAATCCAGTGCTTTCCACATTAAAATATTTCAGAGATGAATATGTGGCTCACGTTGTAGATAAGAAGTGTCCGGCCGGCGTCTGCGTATCCATGATCAAATACAAAATCGATACCGACGTATGTAAGCGCTGCGGCATCTGTAAGAAAGGATGCCCGGCCGAGTGTATTTCAGGGGACAAGAACACGCCGTTTGCTATTGATCAGGATAAATGCGTCAAGTGCGGTGTCTGTATGGAAAAATGCCCGTTCAAGGCAATACTTAAGAACGCGTAAAGGAGGAGCAAATGAACAAAGTTCATATTACAATAGACGGAATCCGGCTGTATGTGCCGGAGAACTATACGATCCTGCAGGCCGCAAAGGAAGTAAACATAACCATCCCTACCCTGTGCTTTCTGAAGGATATTAATGAAATCGGCTGCTGCCGCATGTGCGTTGTGGAAGTCAAAGGGTCCAAAGCCCTGCAGGCCGCCTGCGTGCACCCGGTCAGAGAAGGCATGGAAGTTTTTACCCATACGCCCAAGGTCATGGAAGCGAGAAAGGTCAACCTGGAGCTGATCCTTTCCAACCACGACGCCATGTGCCAGACCTGCACCAGAAGCTGGATGGACTGTGAACTGCAGACCCTGGCCAACAAACTTTCGGTGGAAAACGTCCGCTTTGAGGGCGACCGCAAGCGTCTGCCTCTGGACATCGGTGTTTCCATCGTCCGCGACCCTAATAAATGTATCCTCTGCAGAAGATGCATCGGCGCCTGCAAGAATATCCAGACCGTAGGCGTAATCGACACCATGAACCGCGGTTTTGATACGGTAATCGGTTCGCCTTTCGGCATGAAACTGGAAGATACGCCATGCACCAACTGCGGCCAGTGCATCAACGTCTGTCCGGTGGCCGCCCTCCACGAAAAGGGAGATACGGACCGGGTATGGGAAGCGCTCAACGATCCCAAGAAACACGTTGTTGTGCAGACAGCACCCGCCGTTCGGGTTGCTCTGGGCGAAGAGTTCAACATGAACATTGGCGAGTCGGTCACCGGAAAAATGGTCACTGCTCTGCGCATGCTGGGCTTTGATAAAGTCTTTGATACTGATACGGCTGCCGATCTGACCATCATGGAGGAAGGGGCCGAACTGATCGACCGCATCCGCGGAGGCGGCAAGCTGCCGCTGATCACCTCCTGCTCGCCGGGCTGGATTAAGTTCTGCGAACACAACTTCCCGGATATGCTGGGCAATGTGTCCAGCTGCAAATCGCCTCATCAAATGTTCGGGGCGGTTCTCAAAAGTTATTACGCAGAAAAAGAAGGCATTAACCCGGATGACATTTTCGTTGTTTCCGTTATGCCCTGCACAGCGAAAAAGTTCGAAGCTGCCAGACCGGAAATGCAGGTTGACGGACGCGCGGATGTCGATGTGGTGCTGACCACCAGGGAGCTGGGCAAAATGATTTACGACGTAGGTATCGACTTCCCGGATCTGGGAGACAGCGACTTTGACAATCCGTTTGGAGAAGCCACCGGAGCCGGCGTTATCTTCGGAACCACCGGCGGCGTTATGGAAGCTGCCCTGAGAACAGTTTCCGATCTGCTCACAGGAACTTCTGCCGACAACATTGAGTACGAAGAAGTCCGCGGTCTGGAAGGCATCAAGATTGCCAAGGTTCAGATCGCTGATCTGGAAGTCCGTGCTGCTGTGGCCCACGGTCTGGGCAATGCCAGAAAACTGATGGAAGCTATCCGCAGCGGAGAAACCTTCCATTTTATCGAAATCATGGCTTGTCCCGGCGGCTGCATCAACGGCGGCGGCCAGCCTCTGCAGCTGTCGGATGTGCGCAACTGGGTGGACATTAAGGCGGAACGTGCAAAATCCTTGTACCAGGAGGACCGCAAGATGTTTATCCGTAAATCCCACAACAACCCGGCTGTCAAAAAACTATATAAGGAATACCTGGGCATGGCTGGCGGAAAGCAATCCCACAGACTGCTCCACACTCACTACACCCCGAGAAAGAATTACGAGGACTAAGCCAATTCGCCTCGCAAATCATACAATATGGCGCCTCTGGCGCAACCCTTCAAGAGACCGGATTGTGTCCGGTCTCTTTTCCTGTTTGATTCTGGCCGGAGCAGCGGGGCCCCGGAGGTCGATGCCCGGAAAACTTGTTTAAAATTTTTTATTTTTTACGAGAAGTTATGGGCTCGCTGGACCTGGTCTCAGCAAAAATCAGAGATTCCCGCTTCAAGTCGAATCCCAGACGGCTCAATCGTTGAAAACCGCGTAAATTTTAGATTTATTTTTCAGTTTTTACCCAAAGAGCCCCATTTCCTCAAAACTGGCAGCGGCCATCCAGACATTAGCGGAGCACCGATCAGGCGCCGCGCAGGCGAAAATCCGCCTCAGTTGAGCGAACCCTTCGCTTTTCCAGGCAGCTTCCTCCCATCAGGCTCCAGCCTGCCCGCCTTCCCTGGGTTTCCCCTCAAAAAAAAACATTGTTAACAAATCAGAAAAGTCCCCATCCCCGCTCCCCCTTTCACGCCCCTGCCCAAACCCAATTTCGCAAACTAGTTATTTTTTATCCTATGGAATTAGTTACAAGCGTTGATTTTTGACAACTCTAATGTACAATCTTGCTGTTTTTAATTTCGTACAACGATTAGCATTGACTTGCCGCCGAATGGCATGTTATGGTTTTAACGAGAAGTTATAAATATATTCAGAATATATTTATTAATTTACGCAACACTCACCTGTTTTATTGATGAATGAAAGGAGTTTCCGATGACTGACAAATGCACAGGATGTGCTGAATCACAGGAAAAGGCAAAAGAGCTTCAAAAGATCATTGCCAAGTACAAGGACACGCGGGGCGCGCTGATCCCAGTACTGCACGAAGCTCAGGAAATTTACGGGTATCTTCCTTTGGAAGTGCAGCGTGAAATCGCAAACCAGCTGGACATCCCTCTGGCTGAAGTGTATGGGGTTGTAAGCTTTTACACACAGTTCTCGATTAATCCGAAAGGAAAATATCGGATCAACGTATGCATGGGTACAGCCTGCTACGTTAAGGGAGCAAATGAGATTTTAGATAAGTTCAGGACCAGATTGTCCATCGATGTGGGCGAATGCACAGATGACCAGAAATTTTCTCTGGACGCCTGCAGATGTATTGGTGCCTGCGGTCTTGCCCCAGTAGTTACGATCAATGATGAAGTTTACGGCAAACTGGTGCCAGACGATGTAGACGACATTCTTGATAAGTATGAAGATCTGTAAGGGGGGGCGCCGAAATGATAAAAAGTATAGCTGATATTGATAAAATAAGAAAAGCCAAGCGCGCGGACATGATGATCCGTGTAGACAAAGACGCCGAGCCGACCAAAGCAGGCGGCCGGATGCATATCATGGTCTGCGGAGGTACGGGATGCACGTCTTCCAGCTCCATGAAAATTATCGAAAACTTTGAAGAGCTGATTCGCATCAACAAGATGCAGGATGACGTGAAAGTCGTAAAGACCGGCTGCTTCGGCCTCTGCGCCGAGGGCCCGATTGTAATGATCTATCCAGATCATATTATGTACACCACCGTTCAGCCGGACGATGTGTCCGAGCTCTTTGAATCTCACGTGCAAAAGGGCGAAGTTGTTAAACGGCTTTTGGCCGGTGACAAGACTGCTGAAGAGATTACCAATGCTTTGGACAACGTGGACTTTTTCTCGCGGCAGATGCGTGTAGCGCTGAGAAACTGCGGCGCCATTAATCCCGAAGAAATCGACGAATACATAGCAAGAGACGGTTACCTGGCTCTAGAAAAAGTAATTACGGAAATGGAGCCGGAGGATGTCATCGATACCATCAAAGCTTCTCAGCTGAGAGGCCGGGGCGGCGCAGGATTCCCCACCGGGACCAAATGGAGCTTTGCTGCTGCTCAGCAGGTTGCGCAAAAATATGTATGCTGTAACGCGGACGAAGGCGACCCGGGCGCGTTCATGGACCGTTCGGTTCTGGAAGGCGACCCCCACTCCCTCATTGAGGCCATGGCCATTGCCGGCTATGCCATCGGAGCCAACCAGGGATTTGTCTATGTAAGAGCAGAATACCCGATCGCCGTTGAACGTCTTTCCATTGCCATCGAGCAGGCGAAAGCTTACGGACTCATCGGCAAAGACATCTTCGGAAAAGGATTTGACTTTGACCTGGAGATTCGTCTGGGAGCCGGCGCTTTTGTATGCGGTGAAGAAACTGCGCTTATGACCTCTGTCGAAGGAAAGCGGGGCGAACCGAGACCAAGACCGCCGTTCCCGGCTGTAAAGGGACTTTTCGGCCAGCCTACGATCCTGAACAATGTTGAAACTTATGCCAACGTTCCTGTCATCATCATGAAGGGCGCTGACTGGTTTGCTAATATCGGTACGGAAAAATCCAAAGGAACGAAAGTATTCGCCGTAGGCGGAAAAATCAATAATACAGGACTTGTGGAAATTCCCATGGGTACCACGCTGCGGGAAATCATCTATGATATCGGCGGCGGCATACCCAACGGAAAAACCTTTAAGGCCGCTCAGACAGGCGGACCATCGGGAGGCTGTATCCCGGCCAGCGAGCTGGATACGCCCATCGACTACGAATCCCTCATCGCACTGGGTTCCATGATGGGATCCGGCGGACTGATCGTCATGGACGAAGACACTTGCATGGTCGACCTGGCCAGATTCTTCCTGGAATTTACGGTGGATGAATCTTGCGGAAAATGCCCTCCATGCCGGATCGGAACCAAGCGGATGCTGGAAATCGTAACAAGAATCACAGAAGGTAAAGGGACTATGGAAGATCTGGATAAGCTGGAAGTTCTGGCAAAGAACATTAAGGCTTCCGCCCTCTGCGGGCTGGGGCAGACAGCTCCAAACCCGGTGCTATCCACTATGAAATATTTCCGTGACGAATACATCGCCCACGTTGTCGACAAGAAATGTCCGGCCGGCGTATGTAAATCCATGGTTAAATACATCATCGATACCGATACCTGCAAACGCTGCAGCATTTGTAAGAAGGGCTGCCCGACTCAGTGTATCTCCGGTGATAAGAATACGCCGTTCTCGATTGATCAGGATAAATGCGTTAAGTGCGGACTTTGTATGGAAAAATGTCCGTTCAAGGCCATCCTCAAGAATGCGTAAGAAGGGAGCGTAAAACGATATGAATAAAGTACATATAACCATTGACGGTATTAAGCTTTACGTGCCTGAGAATTATACCATTCTCGAGGCAGCGAAAGAAGTAAACATCACCATTCCCACCCTGTGTTTTCTGAAAGATGTAAATGAAGTGGGCTGCTGCCGTATGTGCGTCGTGGAGGTCAAGGGGGCGAGAGCTCTGCAGGCCGCCTGCGTCCACCCGGTCAGCGAAGGAATGGAAGTATTCACCCATACTCCGAAGGTCATGGAGGCAAGAAAGGTCAATCTGGAATTGATCCTTTCCAACCACAACTCCATGTGCCAGACCTGTACCAGAAGCTGGATGGACTGCGAACTTCAGTCCCTGGCCAACAAGCTGTCGGTGGATAACGTTCGTTTTGAAGGCGAGCAGAAAAAGCAGCCTCTGGACATCGGCGTTTCCATCGTCCGCGACCCCAACAAATGTATTCTCTGCAGAAGATGCGTCAGCGCCTGCAAGAACATTCAGACAGTAGGCGTTATCGACTGTGTCAACAGAGGATTTGAGACCAAGATTGCAGCACCGTTCAACCTGTCTCTTGCCGATACGCCATGCGTAAACTGCGGACAATGCATCAACTACTGCCCGGTCGGCGCGCTTCACGAAAAGAGCGATATCGATCAGGTTTGGGAAGCGATTTACGATCCGGATACCCATGTTGTGGTTCAGACCGCTCCGGCTGTCAGAGTTGCGCTGGGCGAGGATTTTGAAATGCCGATCGGCACTCCAGTAACCGGCAAAATGGTTACTGCTCTCAGAATGTTAGGCTTTGACAAGGTATTCGATACGGATACCGGCGCTGACCTGACGATTATGGAGGAAGGCGCGGAGCTGATCGACCGCATCCGCGGCGGCGGAACTCTGCCGCTGATCACATCCTGTTCACCGGGCTGGATCAAGTTCTGCGAACATAATTTCCCGGATATGCTGGATCACTTGTCCAGCTGCAAGTCGCCTCATCAGATGTTCGGCGCTGTGCTCAAGACTTATTACGCACAGAAGGAAGGCATTGATCCGGATAAAATCTTTGTTGTATCCGTTATGCCATGTACTGCGAAGAAATTTGAGGCTTCCAGGCCTGAGATGAATGTGGACGGCCGTCCTGACGTGGATGTGGTTCTGACCACCAGAGAACTGGGCAAGATGATCTACGACGTTGGTATCGACTTCCCGGATCTGGGCGACAGCGACTTTGACGATCCATTCGGCAACGCGTCCGGCGCAGGTGTTATCTTTGGTACCACCGGCGGTGTTATGGAAGCGGCTCTGCGTACGGTTGCAGATATCTTGAACGATTCCTCCGCCGACAACTTTGAGTATGAAGAAGTCCGCGGTCTGGAAGGCATCAAGATCGCCACGGTGGAAATCGCTGACCTGAAGGTCCGCGCTGCCGTAGCTCACGGCCTTGGAAATGCCAGAAAACTGATGGAAGCCATCCGTGCCGGCGAAGAGTTCCACTTTGTGGAGATCATGGCCTGCCCCGGCGGCTGTATCAATGGTGGCGGCCAGCCGCTGCAGCTTTCCGACGTGCGCAACTGGATTGATGTTCGTGAAGAAAGAGCGAAAGGTTTGTACAAAGAGGATCGCGCGACTTACATTCGCAAGTCCCATAATAATCCGGCTGTTAAAAAGCTTTACAAAGAGTTCCTGGGCATGGCCGGCGGCAAGAAATCCCACGACCTGCTTCACACTCACTACCACGAAAGATCAAATTACGACGAATAGATCACTCCTTCCCCCAGAGCAGCTGCTCTGGGGGATTTTTTTATGAAGCAGATCAGAACCAGTGAGACTGTTTACACTAATTTTGAAAAGTTGGCCGAAATTAGTGTAAAATTTCAACGGTTTCGGCATGTCAATTTAGCCAAAACCGCTCATAGTTCTGATTTTTCCCAATCTCACCCTCTGCAGCCCACAATTTTTGCACTAATTTACACAAAAATACGGCGTTTTCATTATGGTAAACCAATCTGCCCTGTTCTGGCCCAATCGACCCGCACTCGCCAGCCCCAAAGAATCCATCATTTTTTCGACTGGCTCTTGAGAAAAGAAAAAATTAGTGATATCCTAATGGCTATGGAGGAAATACATATGGAAACTAGAACAGCATTGGTTGGAATTGTTGTGGAAAACCCCGACTCTGTAAACAAGCTCAATTCCATTCTACATGATTACAAGCAGTTTATTATCGGTCGCATGGGTGTACCGCATCCGACAAAAGAAATTTCGATTATTAGTATTGCCATGGAGGCGCCGGCCGACACAATCAGTGCTCTGTCAGGCAAACTGGGAGCACTGCCGGGAATTAGCACCAAAACGATTTATGCCAAAGCATAAAAAACAGACCGGATGCCGGCCTGTTTCAACGGCCTGCTTCCGGTCTTATCTGTTACTGATTGTTTATCGCTTTCTTCTAGCGCCGCCCTCGGCTACGTTCATCCTGGTGATGGCCTTGGAGATGGCAATCTGCGCCCTGGCGATCTCATCGGGATCGTGTTTGGTCTCATGGGTCAGCCAGTCTTCCGCCTTGGCCTTTTCACTGAGCACGCGATCCATGTCGATATCCTCCGACCACTCGGCGGCGTCCGTATAGATGATAATGCTGTCTTTCACATCAATAAATCCCCCGGCAATGGCCGCGATCCGACAATCATTATAACTTTTTCCTTGCTCCTGAATCCACAGTTCGCCGATGTCCAGCAGCTTGCAGGCCCAGGAATGGCCAGCCATAAAGCCTTCGTCGCCTTCCAGCGTTCTGGCGATCACCAGTTCCACTTTTCCCCGGTAAAATAGCTTTGACGGTGTAATGATTTCAAGTTTTACCGTTCTACTCATGGCTCTGTTCAAACCTTTCTACCACTTCATCAATGCCCCCTGCAAAGAGGAACATGGATTCCGGTATCTCATCATGTTTGCCTTCCAATATTTCTTTGAAGCCTCTGACCGTTTCCTTCAGCGGCAAATACTTGCCTGGGCTTCCGGTGAACTGTTCGGCTACGCTGAAAGGCTGAGAGAGAAATCTTTGAATCTTTCTGGCCCTGTTTACCACCAGCTTATCCGAATCGGACAATTCATCCATGCCCAGAATGGCGATAATATCCTGCAAATCCTTGTATCTTTGCAGCACTTCCTGGACGCCTCTGGCGGTATTGTAATGCTCTTCTCCCAGAATCAGCGGGTCCATGATTCTGGATGTTGACTCCAGCGGATCCACCGCCGGATAGATGCCCAGTTCTGTGATGGCACGGGACAGTACCGTAGTCGCATCCAGGTGGGCGAATGTCGTCGCCGGGGCCGGGTCGGTCAAGTCGTCCGCAGGCACGTAGATGGCCTGTACGGAAGTGATGGAACCTTTCTTTGTGGAAGTGATTCGTTCCTGTAAAGCGCCCATCTCAGTGGCCAGAGTGGGCTGATAGCCGACGGCCGACGGCACTCGTCCCAGCAGTGCCGATACCTCGGAACCAGCCTGAGTGAAACGGAAGATATTATCGATAAACAGAAGTACGTCCTGTCCTTCCTGATCTCTGAAATATTCCGCCATGGTGAGGCCGGTGAGCGCTACACGCATTCTGGCGCCCGGCGGCTCGTTCATCTGTCCGAATACCATGGCCGTATTGTTAATTACGCCGGATTCGATCATTTCGTAATAAAGGTCGTTGCCCTCTCTGGTACGTTCTCCCACGCCTGCGAAAACGGAAATTCCGCCGTGTTCCTTGGCGATATTATTGATCAGCTCCTGGATCAACACGGTTTTGCCTACGCCGGCGCCGCCGAAGAGACCTACCTTACCGCCTCTGGTATAAGGCGCGATCAGGTCGATAACCTTAATTCCGGTTTCGAAAATCTGCGCTGTCGTGTCCTGTTCGTCGAATTCCGGGGCCTGTCTGTGGATGGAAGAGCGAATGTCTGTGCCCACAGGACCTTTTTCATCGATGGTTTCTCCGATAACATTGAACATTCTGCCCAAAACTTCCTTGCCCACCGGTACGCTGATGGGCGCCCCGGTGTCTACCGCTTCCATGCCCCTTGTCAGGCCGTCCGTGGACGACAATGCGACACAACGCACAACGTCATCGCCGATATGCTGAGCTACCTCCGTAACAATGGTCTTTCCTTCGAACTCTATATTGATAGCGCTCAGCAGCTCCGGCATTTCCTCCGGGTCAAATTTTATATCGATAACAGGCCCAATGATCTGATGTATGATTCCTTTGCCCATATCTACCTCCTACTATTTCTGCGCTTCTGAGCCGGCAACAATCTCAATGATCTCATCGGTAATTGCCGATTGACGCGCTCTGTTGTAATACAGGGACAGGCTGTCCAGCATCTCCCTGGCATTGTCGGTGGCGTTTTCCATAGCCATACGCCTGGCGGCGTGCTCGCAGGTGGCCGATTCCACCACTGCGGCGTAGATCATCATTTCTACATATTTGGGAACCAGATAGTTGAATACGGCCTCCACCGACGGTTCGTATTCCACCGCTTTATCCAGCTTCATGATTTCCGGGTCATGCTCGATGTCAAAGGGCAGCAGGGTAACATTTTTTACTTCCTGCTCCAGGCTGCTGATAAAGGATGTGTAGATCAGCACTACTTCATCGATTTTCCCCTCGTTGTACATTTCAATGATCGGTTTACTCATCTTCTGCGTTTCCAGGAAGGAAATGCTTTCAGGCGGAGCCAGATATTCGCTGTAAATATCGTAACCCCGTTTTTCAAAGTATTCCTTGCCCTTGGTGCCAATAGCAACGATCATCGGTTTTTCCCAGTCCGCCAGAATCTCTTGTTCCGCCTCTTTGATGATATTGGTGTTGAACCCGCCGCAGAGGCCTTTGCAGCTGGTGACAATAATATAGCAGGTTGTTTTGATCTCTCTGTTCCCCAGAAGATACTGCTTGGGTACGTCGCTGCTGTTGTTAAAGATTTCGGCAATAGAATGGGTTATATAGTGAAAATTCTCATTGGTCTTTTCAAAGGTGGCCTTGGCTTTTCTCAGTTTTCCCGCAGACACCAGTTTCATGGCGTTGGTAATATGTTCGGTACTGTTGACGCTCTTGATACGCCGTTTTATGTCCTGCATACTGCTGGTCGCCATTTCCTCACCCCCTTCTTTTCAATAATTAATTGTTAACGCTCATTAAACGGCCAGCCTGGTAAAGGATTCCTTGCAAAGCTTGATCCCCTCCTGCAGCTGCTTTTCCGCTTCTTCTTCCAGTTTTCCCGTGGCCTTGATGGATTTTCCAACCTCCGGATAGTGGGTATCCATGAACTCGTAAAGTTCTTTTTCGAATACCTTTACCTGATCAATTTCCAGATCAGCCAGGTAATTATTGATCGCCGCGTAGATGATCATAACCTGATGGGCTACCGGAATCGGCTGATACTGAGGCTGTTTGAGAATTTCCATCAGAATCAGGCCGTGGTCCAGCCTCTTTTTCGTGTCCGCGTCCACATCGGATCCGAACTGGGAAAAGTTGGCCAGTTCCCGGTATTGGGCCAGTTCCAGCTTAACCTTGCTGGAAACCTGTTTCATGGCTTTGATCTGGGCGTTTCCTCCTACACGGGATACGGAAATACCTGCGTTAACCGCCGGCCTCTGGCCGGTGAAGAACAGCTCCGTCTCCAGGAAGATCTGTCCGTCGGTGATGGAAATAACATTGGTCGGGATATATGCGGAAACGTCGCCAGCCTGGGTTTCGATGATGGGCAGCGCGGTAATGGACCCGCCGCCCAATTCGTCGGAAAGCCTCGCCGCCCGCTCCAGCAGTCTGCTGTGCAGGTAAAAAACATCCCCCGGATAAGCTTCTCTTCCCGGCGGCCTTCTCAGCAGCAGGGACATGGCTCTGTAGGCCACCGCATGTTTGGACAGATCGTCGTAGACAATGAGTACGTGCTTTCCCTGGTACATAAAGTGTTCCCCGATGGCGCATCCCGCATATGGTGCGATGTACTGCAGCGGTGCCACCTCCGAGGCTGTGGCCGAAACGACGATGGTATAGTCCATAGCGCCTTTATTTTCCAGTGTTTGTACCAGCTGGGCCACGGTAGACTGCTTCTGGCCGATAGCAACGTAGATACAAATCACGTCTTCTTCTTTTTGATTGATGATGGTGTCGATGGCAATGGCCGTTTTTCCAGTCTGCCGGTCACCGATGATCAGCTCTCTCTGGCCTTTTCCGATGGGGATCATGGAGTCGATGGCCTTAATCCCGGTCTGGAGAGGCTGGTTTACGGATTTTCTCTGCAATACGCCGGGTGCCGGGTATTCGATGGGTCTGTGCTCTACCGCGGTAATGGGCCCTTTGCCGTCGATTGGCTGCCCCAACGCATTGACAACGCGCCCGATCATCTCGGGACCCACCGGAACTTCTACCACTTTTCCAGTGGGCTTTACAATGTCGCCCTCTTTAATCTCTTTATCGGAACCCAGTATAACCGCGCCTACATTGTCTTCTTCCAGATTCAGCGCCATGCCGTAGGTATCTGCTGGGAATTCCAGCAGTTCACCCGCCATACACTTTTCCAATCCGTAGACTCTTGCAATACCGTCTCCGACCTGTATAACGGTTCCAAAATCAGATATTTCCAGCTGATTTTCGTAGTTCTTTATTTGTTCCTTTATGACAGCACTTATTTCCTCAGGTCGTAAGTTCATATGGCTATCTCCTCTCTGTTAAAGTAATTGATTCCCCAGATCCGCAAAGCGCTTGCGTATGGAAGCATCGATGATGCGACCGTCCACCAGGATCTTCACGCCCCCGATCAGCTTAGGATCGATCAAATTTTCCAGCCGGACTTTGTTCTTTATCAACCGGGACGTCTGTTCCTCGAATTTGGCAAGCTGCTCCGGTTTTAAAGGCTCGACAGAATAGATACTGCCGTAGGCGTATCCTTCTTCATGGTCGATCATTTCTTTGTACGCTTTTACGATCTTCGGGAAATGCCGGGTCCTGCCTTTATCCACCAAAACATACAGCAGATTTAAAAGTTCCTTACAGATTTTTCCTTCAAAGACATTCTTAAGAACGTCTTTCTTTTCTCTGGCTGATATGGCCGGATAATTGACGAAGGCATAGAAATCCGGCTCCTGCTCAAAGATGCCAAGTATTTGGCATGCTTCATCCAGGATAAGATCTTTTTTACCCGTCTCTTCTGCAGCCTGAAACAGTGCGCTGCCGTAAGTCAGGTCAATTGTTAATTCTGCCATTGACTTGCACCTGCCTGTTCAATGATTTCATCTACGATCTGATCTTGGCCAATCTGCGCGATATCCCGTTCGACAATCTTTTCTGCGGCCAGGAGAGCCAATGCAGCCACCTGCTCTTTCATTTCTGCCAGAGCTTTCTGCCTTTCCCGCTCGATCTGTTTTTCTGCAGCCAGCATCATCTCATTGGCCTTATTATTGGCATCCTGAACGATTTCTGCTGCCTGGGCTTCCGCGCGGATCTTGGCTTCCTTGATAATCTCACGGCCTTCCCCTTCTATCTTGGCGATTTTCTTGTTATAGTTTTCCATCTTCTCATCGGCCTTGCGATTTACAGCCTCCGCGCTGTCATAAGCATCCTTGATGGAATTTTCTCTTGCTTCGACAAACTTGTGCACTTTTTCAAAGAAAAACTTTTTTAAAACAAGAAATAAGATGATGACGGTGATCCAGATCATGAGTAAGGTCCAGTTAAATTCTATCAGCCCCGTATATTGCATTTCTACACCTCCCCGTCAAGTTTATGTTTCACATTCATCTTATAGCATTCCAACCAGCGGATTGGCGAAAAGCAATACGATCGATACAACAAAGGCAAAGATCGTCGGAGTCTCTGCAACACCCTGACCTACCAGCATAGTCTTTAAAATATCTCCCTGCGCTTCCGGCTGTCTGGCAACGCCTTCAACGGCGCGTCCTGCCGCGTAGCCCTGTCCGATTCCTGTACCAATACCGCAGAACATAGCAAGTCCTGCTCCTAATGCCGACATTCCAAGTACAAATGCTTCCGGTGTAATTCCTGTCATTTTTAAAAATCCTCCTTAAACTTTCATTTGATGATGCTTTATTATTCTCCCTTATGGGCACTGATCACAATTGCTTCCTGGGCAATATAGACCATGGATAACATGGTGAAAATGTACGCCTGCAGAACTGGCTCGAACATGTCGAAGAACGCATTGGCCGGCAGCGGCAGAATGGTGTCTAAAATCGGCAAGCTTACCAGTTTGTACGATAAGCTGGCCAGCCCGCTGTATACCAGCGACATAACGATCAGTCCGCCCAGGATATTCCCGAACAGTCGGAATCCCAGTGAAAGCGGTCTTGCCACTTCCTCAATGATCTTGATCGGAAACATCCATGCCATCGGTGAAGCAAGCTCTTTCAGTCTTCCAACCGGGCCCTGATAACGGATCGCTGTTATTTGAACCAATGCGAATGTGGTCAGCGCCAGCGCAAAAGTACAATTCAAATCCGTCGTTACCGGCCTGAAGCCGAAAAGTCCCAGCATATTGGAAATAAGCAGGAAAAAGAAAATCGTCCCCATATAGGGTGCGAACGCTTCGCCCACTTCCTTGCCCATGATTTGTTTTACCATGTCATAGGTCTTGGTCACGACCAGCTCCGCAACTACCTGCTTTCCTCTGGGGATCCGTTCCATCTTGCGGACGGACCACAGAGCCAGAACCAATATAATGACTGCGACAATGATGCCCCAGACAGCCGTCTCTGTCAGATAAAAGCTTCCGTCACCAAATATGAATACCTTTTTGGGTCCCAGGTGAGCCAAATCATGCATAGTCACTCCTCCCTTCCGTAATATTCATCTTCCGCCTTCTTGTCCTCTTCCTCATACATGGCCTGGACCTCCGGGCGAATCTTACGCTCTGTATTAAATTTCGGCTTGATGGCGTAAAAATAATACATGGGCACTTTTAAAGTCAGAAAACCGATCAAACATGCGGCTCCGGCAGCATAGCTCCTGGTAATGGCGAAATAGAACACCACACAGTAGAGGGTCATTCTCACAAAGAAGCCCAGCGCCGAAGTTCCCTGATTCCCGCTTTTGAGCATCCGGTCCAGGGTGAATGCCAGAATATTAAAATTCACGATGGCGGTCGCCAGTCCTGCCAGCAGTCCTGTCAGGAAACCCAGGTCCCATCCCAAAATAAAAAAGGAAATCAGCTCGCACACCAGGGCGACTAAACTCCCATACAGAAATATCTGTTTTTTTAGTTTGCGGATATCATCCATTGTTGTCATAATTTCCCCTTCTGCTTTCTGATTTTAATAACTTTCTTGCCATAATACTATATTATAAACCTTTTCTTTCAAAAGTAAAGAATTGTTAAAAATTAACCAAATGTTTTTTGAAGAATAATGGTTCAAATCCGACAAATTCCAACATTTGTATCATTTTCTCACATGTGATAATTAAAAAAAAGCCCCTTCCCCTTAGGGGGAGGCTTTTTTTGTTTTCCATAAACTTGCCTATGAAGCCCTTCATTTTACAACTAATTTGCTGTATCATTGCCGCTTATATCCCGTATCACATTTTTAACCCATTTTTTTGAGAAAAAGCGTCTCGTTAATGCGATACCTTTGGCCACATCCTCCAATCTTACTGCTAAAACTGCAAAATAAATCGGCCATTTCAGCACCAGCGCTGTAAGAAAGGCTGTAGGCACGCCGATACACCAAACCGCCAAAACCTCAGCGAGCATCGCGTAACGGGTATCACCGCCGCATCGCAGTACACCGGTTATATTGGTAGCGTTGTAAATTCCCATCCACATGGTACAGCCATATACTACTAGAATCCAAAATGCATACTCTGCACCAGTCTGGGTAAAATCAAAGAGGCTCAGCAGGGGTTTTCCGCATAAAATCAAACCCGATCCCGCACAGATGCCGATGATCAAACTGATACGCACCAACTTCTTTGCCAGATAATAGGCATACTCCAGCTTGCCTTCTCCCAATTTCTGTCCGACAAGAATCAGGGTCGCGTCTCCCACGCTGAAGGCGGCCATCATAAACAGATTATTGATGGTATTGCAGGCCTGAACAGCAGCGCCCTCTGTTACGCCGATTCTGGCAAAGGCAGCGATATAAAGAGCTGTGCCCAACCCCCACATGGTTTCGTTTATCGTAGTAGGTATGGCATTTTTGATGATCTTTACCGCAAATTCCTTGTCAAAGTCAAAGAATTCTCTCAGCCTACCACCAATCAAGTTTTTGCGGCCGAAGATCACGATCAAGGTCAGCGACATTTCGATTGCCCGCGCGATCATAGTAGCAAGTGCAGCTCCTGTCACTCCCAATTTAGGAGCTCCCAAACTTCCAAAGATAAATAAGTAATTGAGAAAGGTATTGGTCAGGAAAGCTACTCCGCTGATGTACAGCGGCAGCTTGGTCTGCTGCGTAGCGCGCAGGGCCGCAGTCAACGGTACGTTAATCGCTACAAATAGAAACGCAGGCGCCGCCATCCTTACATAGCCCACACCCAGGTCGATGACTTCCGGAAACCTGGTAAAGATACGCAGAACATAATGGGGGAAAAACATGGCTGCGGTGAAAAACAGAATACTGACACTCATCGCTACTGTTATGGCAAATCCCGCTGTCTTTCTTATGTTATGAAGGTCTTTTGCCCCAAAGAATTGGGCCATAAAGGTGGAGGATCCGCTGGTAAAGCCAAACATCACCATCCAATGAATAAAATAAATCTGCACGGAAACTCCAACTGCGTTGAGTTCCGCTTCACCCAGGCTGCCCACCATCAAGTTGTCCACCAGATTGAGGGAGGAACCGATCAAACTTTGCAGCGCGATCGGCAGAGCTACTACCGCCAGGGTCCTGTACAGCCCTTTTTGATCCGAATGGTTTAAATTCTCTTCTCTTCTTGACATTCTTTTCTTATTTTTTGTGTTTCTTTTCTTTCTCCTCTTCTTTTTTTATATTAACTGCATTGAGCTCAATCCTTTTGTTGCTGGTATCGGAAAGAAGCACATACAGCAGCATAACGACAATCGCCAATAACCCCAGGCATTCCACCATCATATGGCCTCTGCTGTAGAGGACTGCAATTACCCCCATGATTCCGCTGATGCAGTACATGATCATCACTGAACGTCTTTGGCCGAATCCTGCCCGCATAATTCGATGATGGAGATGTTCTTTATCTGCCACTATGATGGACTGCCTGCGGATTATCCGCCGCAGAATCGCAAAAGCAGTATCAAAGATCGGCAGCCCCAGTACCAGAGCAGGAATGGCAACCGCTACTACCGTAGCGCTTTTGACCGGCTGGATCAAAGAAAAGGTTGCCAGACAAAACCCCAGGAACTGCGAGCCTCCGTCTCCCATAAAAATCTTGGCCGGGTGAAAATTGTAGGGCAGAAATCCCAACGCTCCTCCGGCTACAGCAAGCATTGCCGTCGCCGCTACGTAGTGGCCGTGGATATAGCCGGCATAGGCAATACAGAGGGAAGCAATGGCTGCAATTCCTGCCGCCAGTCCATCCAATCCATCGACCAGGTTGACCGCATTGGTGATACCGACGATCCACAAGATGGTTACCAGAAAAGCCGGAACGCTGGAAAAAAGCAGATCCTCTCCGCCAAGAAAATCATTGATAAAGTCCAGCCGGATTCCTGATGCGTAAACAATACAAGCGCAGACTACTTGTCCCAGAAGTTTCAGTTTGGGATTGATATCCCGCAAGTCATCGATCACGCCAAACAAATAGATTAAGGCTCCTCCGATAAGAATTCCTTCCACCGTCTTGCCCGGAATGAAGGCGGGCATGATAAAGATCAGCGTCGAAGCCATGACTCCAATGAAGATCGCCATCCCGCCGAAGCGAGGAATTGGTTTAACGTGAACTCTTCTCTCGTCCTTGGGTATGTCCATGGCTCCGATTTTGGGCGCCAGCCAAATGGCCAGAGGCGTAAACGCCAGTGCCAGGACAAGTGATGTGAGAAACGCTGCCCATAGTATAAAAAAGTTAAACTCCACTGTTACTGGTCTCCTAACATTACGATTTTCAATCCCGCTTCCGCCAGAATATCCACGGACATTTGGTCCGGATAGCCTTCTTTGACGACGATTCTGCGGATTCCCGCATTGATGATCATCTTGGCGCAAATCATGCAGGGCTGATTAGTTATGTATATGGTCGCGCCCTCAATGCTGTGGCCCAGCGTGGCTGCCTGAATAATGGCATTTTGTTCTGCATGCAGGGCTCTGCAAAGCTCGTGCCTTTCTCCCGAAGGGATCCCAAGCTGCTGGCGCAGACAGCCCCCTTCCCGCTGGCTGCAGTGTTCCAGGCCGCGGGGCGCGCCGTTATATCCTGTAGCGATTATATGTTTTTCCTGAACAATCACAGCTCCCACCTGTCTGCGCAGGCAAGTGGAACGCTTTGCTGTGAGTTCAGCCATTTCCATGAAATATTCATCCCATCCCGGGCGTTCATTCATCATATCCTGGTACCTCCTGTAATTCATAATAAATCTCTCCCAGATAGAGCCCTTGCGGCGGCGCCGTATGGCCCGCATTTTGGCGGTCCTTGCTTTCAATGATGGAAGCTACGGCCGTGGGAGGTATCTTTCCCATTCCGACTTCCACCAAGGTTCCTGTTATGATCCGCACCATGTTGTAGAGAAACCCGTCTCCAGTCACCCATATTTGGATATCGCTGCCTGCCTGGCGCAATTCCAGCTTGTAGATGGTGCGTACCGTAGTTTCCCGCTCTGTGCCGCCAGATGCTTGAAAGCATTGGAAGTCATGGGTACCTGTAATTTGCTCGGCAGCCAGCTTCATGGCTGGCAAATCCAGGGGCCTGGGAATTTGATAGCAGTAATTTCGTTGAAACACGTCCATATTTTCCGAATTGCGGATTTTATAAATATAAGTCTTTCCTTTGGCATCGAAACGGGCGTGAAAGTTCATTGGCTTTTCACAGACGTCCGTAACGCGGATGGGTCCAGCAGCCATCTTTCCCCGCATACCGCCTGCCAGCCTGTGATTGACGGCCAGCGCCAAGCGTTCTGTCGGTATTCCAAATTCACCCTTCAGGGTGGCTCTCTGTCTGTAGGCGTGGACGCCGGCATCGGTCCTGCTGGTCCCGTCGATGCGGATCTCTTTGCCGCACACTGCCGATAATGCCGATTCCAGGGTACCTTGTACCGTCGGCCGTCCCGGCTGTCTCTGCCACCCGGAAAAATCGGTCCCGTCGTATTCAATGGTAAGAAGCAGGTTTCTTTCCATGGGAATACCTACTTCTTGGGCAGAAGGATCTGTTTATTATCCTTTGATTCCCTGTAAAGTACGAATTTGCGGCCGATTGCTTGTACAAATTCTGCATTCAGCTCCTGGGCCAGCTGGTTTGCCACCTCTTTCGGCGACAGGCTGCAGCCTTCCTGGAGTTTGACTTTCACCAGCTCTCTTGATTCAAATCCGTTTTCCATTTCTTTTTTTATATTTTCTGTTAGCCCGCTTTTCCCCAAAAAAACCGTCGGCTCAAGTTCGTGGGCCAGCTTTTTGAGAAAGCTTCTTTGTTTGCTTGTAATCATCTCTTATCCTCTCTTGCTATATCTTTACTGATGGACTGGACCGGATGCCGCAGATCTCATCAGAATGAGAACTTTATCCCTTCTATTATATATGAATTCTGCGTTTTTACAACAGCGGCCAGATAATTACTGTATAAAAAATGGCGCTGCCGCAGATATACGGACCCAAGGGCAGCATGTCGGTGCGTTTGATTTTCCGCCTGATCAGAAGGAAGGAGAAAACCCCGGCACTGCTGAAAGCAGTCAGGACCAGCACAGCCAATGTGCCTTTAAATCCCAATGCCAGACCCAGGGCTGCAAACAGCTTGACATCTCCCAAACCGAGAGACTCCTTTTTGAAAATCAGTTTTCCAAAAAGGGCGGAAAGGAGCATCACGCCGCTGCCCAAAAGCGCGCCCCAAAGCGGCTCAAGAAAGGTTTGGTGAAAGGGAATAAAGCCCAGTGCGGAAATCGCCGTCAATAGGACAAACTGATCAGGAATAATTCCGTATTTTTTATCGGCCAATGCGATCTCCAGGAGTGCCCAGCAAAGAACAACTGCCGCCAAGGAAAGCACCCAATCAAAAAAAGCCAGCCTGAGCAAACCGGCTGTAAAAAAGCCGGAATAAATCCATTTCCATGGAAATCCTTTTATCCTTTGAAGATACGGATCTTTCAGTTTTTCATCCGGTTCCTCACCATAATCACAAAGCCACTTGGCCGGAATCTTATTAAAAATGTACACAACGGCATGCCCAGCCAGGATTCCAATTGTTACTGAGTAACAAACCGTTCCCGCCAAAACGACAAGATTCGACACGCATTTTCCTCCCTTCCTCTGCATTTTTCTTCTATTCTACCAATTTCGACAAAACACCACAACATTTTTTACGAATAGCTCACAAATTGTCGTAAATGTGTTGTGGATTTTTGTCTATTTTCACTATAAAATCTACTTAAATAGCAATTTAAGGAGAGAATTGGGGGTAATTTGATTTATGAAAAAAAATGATACGGTTATAACCACGATAACCTGCGTTGGATCCATATTTATCATTAACATTATCATTTTGCTGTTCCTGCACAACCGGGATTTGAGTACAGGGATGGCTATCTTATTGGAGAATTCGCTGGTTTTTTTTGGATTACTGCTGGTCACGATGTTCGTTGCGGAATCCATAAGAATCAAAAAAATTAAGGGGTCTATCAGCTATTACAATGATTTTTCTAACAGCATATTAAAGCACGCGGAAAATGGGATTGCAGTGCTGGACGAATTCAATCGCTTTGAGTTTGTCAGCTGTCGTTTCAGAGAGTTCATGGAGCTTGAGGAGGTTTCTCTGCTTGGGCATAATGCCGCGGAATATCTTCCCAAGAGCATCTATCAATTTTTAATGGAATACCGGCTCGTCCCTTATTTGGAATCCAGAGAGCCGGTGAGACAAACATTGCAATTTAAGGATTCCTATTTTGAAGCATCCGCCTTTACAATTTTTGACAAAGAAGAGCAGGCAAAATGTGTTCTAACTATTTATGACCATACAAAGCAAGTAGTGATGGAGCAGCAGCTGATTGATCAGCTTGAAGAAGTGCAGTTCCATATCGAGGCAAAGGAATCTCTCCTGGCAAATGTTTCTCATGAGCTGAAAACGCCTCTCAATGCGATTACAGGCCTTAGTCACATTTTGGAGGAATCAGATCTGGATGATCGTCAGAAAGAAATCGTCTCCAAGATCAATACGTCTTCCGATTATCTGCTCACTTTAATTAATGATGTACTGGACTTTTCAAAGTTGAAAAACGGTACGATCAGTTTGGAGCCTTCCCATTTCTGCTTGCTGGATCTTTTAAAGGATTTGGAACAGATGTTTCAGCCCGTGGCTTCCCAAAAAGGAATTCATTTGCTGACCAATTACGGATTCGACTCTGAGCTGTGTTTAAACCTGGACCGGCTCCGGATGGAACAGGTCATGGTCAACTTAATTAATAACGCCTGTAAGTTCACGGATGCAGGATATGTCCGCATTAACGTATCGGTTTTAAAAGAATTCCAGGATACGATCACACTGAAAATCGCTGTAGAGGATACAGGCATCGGCATTGATCCTCAAGATCTTTCAGGCATTTTTACAGAGTTTTATCAGGCAGAGGGCCATTTGACGAAAATGCACTCGGGTGCAGGGCTGGGTCTGCCTATTTGCAAGCACTTGGTTGAACATATGGGCGGCTCTTTATGGGCTGAGAGCAAAAAGGGGATGGGATCCACATTTTGCTTTACAATCACTGCGCCCAAGTACTATAGCGCCGAAGAAAAAAACACGTCGCTGGTACCGGTCTTGCAAGGTCATGGAGAAAACATTCTCGTTGTAGAGGATACTCCCATAAACTACGAAGTCGTGGAAGATCTTCTCACTCGTGTAAATCTGACCTGTGAGCATGCAGCTTCCGGCCTGGAGGCGCTCAATATGTGTGAACAATCGGGAGACGAATATTACAGCGTCATTCTAATGGACATTCATATGCCAATTATGAATGGGTATGAGACCGCCCGCAAACTGAAAGAAATGGGCATAACCGCGCCAATCATCGCTCTTACTGCAACAAATATGGATAAGGAGATACAAATGCGTTACAATGATTTATTCCACGATTTTATACTGAAACCGTTCAAATACACCCAGCTTTACAGCGCCCTGCGTCCTTATATCGAGGATGCCCCCGTCGGAGGAAAGACAAGACTTCAGGAGGATCCTTTTGCCGGCAGGGATCAAGCCATTGAAAATCTCGGCGGCAGCACCGCCCTTTACGAAAAGCATCTGTCTCGCTTTAAAAAGAACTATGCCCAGGCCTGCGATACGCTGGAAGACCACTTAACTTCCGGCCACAGGGACAAAGCAAAAATTTTAGCCCATTCCATTAAGGGACTGGCCGGGACATTAGGACTTACTTATTTGGCACGCTCTGCCGAGGTATTGGAAAGCGCTATCAACAATGGTGCTGAAAATCTTTCTCCTCAGGTCACAGTCTTTCGGGACAAGCTGGAGCAGGTGATTAATCAATAATCGGTGATCAAGGGATCGAACAAAGCATGCTGCGGCATGCAAGACGTCAAAGGGTTCTTGGATATATTGTTGCTTATTGTCCATGAGGCAGGCGTTTTGCTGGTGTAGCGTGGATGGTGGTTGACCGAAATAAAATCAGACTATTTTTTGCCTAATTGGTGTAAATTTTTTTAGGTGCGCGGACTCAAAATCGCCCAAAGTCCGCGCTTTGGGCGATTTTTACAACGTCCGGTTCAGAAAGTTAAATCAAATTAAAGTTTCTCTTTTGACCCGCTTCTTTTAGCATTCTTCCATCTTGATAATCGATACTTCGTAAGCGACTTTCACACTTACATTTCCTTCTTCATCCCGTTTTTTGTATTCTCTGCTCTGTATCCTTCCCTCAATGGCCAGCTTGCATCCTACGTCCAGTTCTCCGCCGTATGCAGCATTTCGGCCCCAAGCAATACATGGTATGTAATCGGATTTATTATACATACGGTTAACTGCTAGCATTAAATCACAAATTTCCCGCCCAAGAGGCGAGGTCCTTCTCACCGGTTTTTTGCACACAAATCCTTCCAAATAAATTCGATTTTCATGAGGAGTCTCCGCCTCAAGTACTTCTACTTCCCTGACAAAAACTACAACATTCAATCGATTTTTTCCTTCGCACTCCTGGTTATAAGTGCGTACCTGTCCGGAGACTTTTACAGTCTGACCCGGCGTAAGGGACATGCTGCCGATAAGACGTTCAGATACCATTAGTCTGATATCGTCCTCATAACCGCTTTTTCGCACCACTCCCAGCAGTGCCACATAAAAAGCTTCTCCATACGTTTTGTGGCTGAATTCCAGTTCCGACAGGACCTTCCCCACCAGCTGCGCGCTGTTTCCTTCCAGAATCTTTTCCATAAAAATCCCCCTAAAGCAAAGTATCTATGATAAACACATCATCTTAACACGGCATTGCCGCAAGGTTGCGTCTCAATAAAAGATGCCCCGGCGTGGTTCGCATCTTATAGAATATATTGCCTTTTGGGGGGAATTATTACTCGAAATCTAGCTTCATCACTTCGGGATGACAGGTTTTTCCGTATTGTGGACAGGTCAGACACTCAAAAAAATTCGGTGCTTCCTCCCTGGGAACGGTTTTGAATCCGTACTTTCGAAAAAATTCCGGAGCGCGGGCGACCAAGTAGATACAGCGCCCCCCTTGTGATAAAGTTTCTTCTACCGCTTTATCCAGCAGAATCTTGCCGATCTTGAGTTTACGGTAAATCTTTTCCACTGCGATTCCATCGATGATGAATTCACCTTCCCTCTTGGCCAGAACCAGCGCAGCTACCAGATGCTCGTCCTTTCCGTGGGTTACCTGCCAGCATTTGACCAGGTCAGTAGGCACCGGCTCTTCTTCTGAAAACTCCAGCTCGTTTTCGATGAAAAAGGGCACTAATTTTTCATAATCCTTGGTTTCGGACATTACAATATTAATCATCTATAAATCATCCTCCTCTGTAAAAATTTTCAGCCGGTTATGGAGAAGACCGAAATTAAGCGGGAACTTTTCTCCTTGTTCGCCGTCGATATCTGTAGAAACATCGTCGTCCGACTCCAATCGCAGCTCTGCTGTTTTGAAGGTCAAGACGTGTTTGTTTTTGGAATGGTTGCCGTGTATCACATTGAACAGCAGAGGTCCCAGTTCAATAATCGGCATTTTACGGAATAGGATTACATCCATCAAGCCGTCATTAATCTCGGATTCCGGTGAAATCTTTTTAAAGCCGCCGGCAGATATCCCGTTCATAACCACCATAAAATACATCTCCTCTTCATAGGTTTCATCCGGCGTGATCAGCCGCACTTTATGCGCCCGCAGATTGGGCACCTCAGTAACCGCTTTTAGATAATAGGCCATGACTCCGATGGTGTTTTTCAAATTGGGATCCGTTTTCTGGCTCACATCGATCAGAGCGCCCATGGCCGCCACATTGATAAAATGCCGGTCGTTGACCTTTCCCACATCAGCGTTGGTAAAATGGTTCCCCAGAGCGATGTCCACCATACCGTCAATATCGGTAGGGATTTCAAAATAGTAAGCAAAATCATTGGCCGTTCCCGCAGGGAAGATCGCCAGCGGCAGATGGATATCGTGACGGATCATAGCATTGACACAAATATTAATAGTACCGTCGCCGCCGGCAGCGATGATCTGCCGGTATTCATCCACGTTCATTGTCGCCAGCGCCCGATCGATTGCCATCCCTTTGGCTGCACGCACTGGTACAATCTGATATCCGGCCGTCTGGAAGCGATCGATAATATAATCCAAATTATTTTTAAATAGTCCGTTTCCCGAATTCGGGTTATAAAAGAGTAATACTTTTTCAGCTTTTTCTTGGCACATTAGTTAAACAGCCCCCTTATTTCTCCTATTAAATACAACGATCCGGCAATCAGAACCACTTCCGGATCAAATGGCGCTTCTGCTGCCATACGGTATGCTTCTTTTGCATTCGATGCTACTTTGCAGACCGCGCCTTTTTTGTCCAGCAGCTGCCGAAGGTCCTCTGCAGGCATTTTCCTCGGATTGTCCGGCTCTGTTACCACGAACTGATCGGTAATCTGACAGAACTCATCGGTAATTTGATCCGTCTCTTTATCTGCCAGCATGCCGGTGACCACGACGATCCGTCGCTGAGGAAAACAAGCTTTCACCGTTTCTTTAAGCGCTGCCGCCCCCGCCTGGTTGTGGGCGCCGTCGAGAACGACACAAGGGTCGCCGTCCAGAACTTCAAATCGTCCCGGCTGTCTGGCACAAAGCAGTCCTTGGTATAATTTGTCACGGCTTACTTTTATTATACCCTTTTTTCTGAGAATCTCCAAGGCGGTCAAAGCAGTTTTCGCATTTTCAATCTGATGTCTGCCTGCCATGCCGATGCGGACGCCGCTGTAGTCGGTTCCATAAATCTCTATGTCAAAGGCATATCCTGACAGAGATTGTTCCCGGATCCCATACGTTAGCTTTGCAGCATCGTAAAGGACCGCGCCTTTTTCATAGGCTCTTTTGGCGATAACCCGCGCCGCCTGCTTTTGCTCCACATTGGAAACCACCGGCACGCCGGTTTTGATGATGCCGGCCTTTTCGCCGGCGATTTCTTCCAGGGTATTTCCCAGCCGATCCATATGGTCGTAGGAAATAGAAGTAATGATGCTGATCAACGGGTTTTCCACCACGTTGGTAGAATCGCCGCTCCCTCCCAGCCCCACTTCCAGAATTACAAAATCAGCCTTCCGCCCTGCAAAATACAAGAAGGCTATGGCTGTCACCACTTCGAACTCAGTCGGCGAATCCAGGCCTTCCCGCACCATTTCTTCTGCTTTTTCCATCACCTGATCGGTGTATTGGTCCAGCTCCCGGTCGGATATAAATGCGCCGTCCAATTGAATCCGCTCGTGGAAGCTTTGAATGAAAGGGGAGGTGTAAAGCCCCACCTTATATCCGTTGGCCGCAAGCGCCTCGTAGATAAACTTGCATACGGAACCTTTTCCGTTGGTCCCGGCCACATGGATGACCCGCAGAGGCTTGTGCGGGTCTCCCAATTTTTTTAGCAGCACGTTCATCCGTTCCAACCCCAGGACGCTTCCGAACCGGTCAAACTGGTGTATCTTTTTTATTGCATCCATTGCTGCTACCTATCTCCTTAAAACTTTCCTTCCACCATTGCCAGCCGGTCACAAACCTTGGCCAGCATGTCTTCATATTTTGCTAATTTTTCTTTTTCCGCGTTGACTACTTTTTCCGGAGCTTTCTTTATAAAACCTTCGTTGGAAAGCTTGCCCGTAAGCCGCTTTACTTCCCCTTCCAGTCTCTTCTTTTCCTTTGTAAGCCGTTCGAATTCTGCTGTATAATCCACCAGATCATCCAGCGGGACGAAGATTTCCGCTCCTGTGATTACAGCGGACATAACCTCCTCGGGTACCTCATCCTTGCTCTGGGTAAAGGTGATCTGGGTAATGTTGGCCAGGTTTCTAATATACCGTTCGCCGGCTTTTACTGTATCCAGCTGCTGTCCCTGTGCCAGGATGACGGCGCTCAGCTTTCTGCTGGGTGCTGCGTCGGCTTCGGCGCGGATGTTACGGATGCTGCGGATGGCGTCCATGGCCATCTCCAGCTTCTTCACTTCTTCTTTATAGGTCAGGGCCTCATCGTATACGGGCCAGCGTTCTTTAATTAGGAAATTGTGCGGGTTATCTTCGGCCGGCTGATCCTTTGGCAGGAATCCCCAAATTTCTTCCGTAATATATGGCATGAACGGGTGGAGCATGCGCAGCATGTCTTTCAGCGCCCGCACCAGCACGCAGCGGGCCGTTTCTTTATCCGCTTCATCGTCCCCGTAGAGCCGCCCCTTTACGATTTCGATATACCAGTCGCAGTATTCATTCCAGATCAGCTCGTAAACCCGCTGTCCGGCCAGAGCCAGGTCGAATTTTTCCATGGTTTCCGTCACGTATTTTGCCGCGTCGTTCACTCTGGAAAGGAGCCATTTATCTTCATCCTGCAGTCCGTTGTTCTTCATGGTTTTAAAGTTGCCGTCCTCATCCTGCAGGTTCATGATTACGAATCTGCTGGCGTTCCACAGCTTGTTGGCAAAGTTTCTGGAGCTTTCCAGCTTGTCCTCTTTAAAACGCATGTCATTGCCCGGCGTAATGCCGGTGGTGAGCATGAACCTGAGGGCGTCCGCTCCGTACTGGTCGATGATCTCCAGGGGGTCGATGCCGTTGCCCAGGGATTTGCTCATCTTGCGGCCTTCTCCATCCCGCACCAGGCCGTGGACATAAACATATTTGAACGGTGATTCGCCCGTTGTTTCCAGGGCGGAAAATACCATGCGCACAACCCAGAAGAAGATGATATCATAGCCCGTCACCAAAACGTCGGTGGGATAAAAATACTTGAGGTCCTCAGTTTCTTCCGGCCACCCCAGGGTGGAGAAGGGCCACAGAGCCGACGAGAACCAGGTGTCCAGCACGTCTTCGTCCTGCTTGAGATTGGTGCTGCCGCATTTACTGCATTTCTCCGGCGCCGACTCAGCTACGATGATCTCGCCGCAATCCTGGCAGTACCAGGCCGGAATCCGGTGTCCCCACCACAGCTGACGGGAAATGCACCAGTCCCGAATCTCTTCCAGCCAGTGGAGATAAGTTTTTTCAAAGCGTTCCGGCACATGGATCAGCTTGCCGGTTTTGGCAGCTTCGATGGCCGGTTTTGCCAATTCTTCCATGGCTACGAACCACTGGTCCGACAGCATGGGCTCGATGGTAGTTCCGCAGCGGTAGCAGCCGCCTACCGGAATTACCTTTTCTTCTATTTTTACCAGATAACCGGCTTCTTTCAGGTCGGCTACCCAGGCTTTTCTGCATTCATATCGGTCCATGCCTTCGTATTTTCCGGCTAGGCTGTTCATGGTGGCATTTTCGTTTATGCAGCAGATGCTTTCCAGATTGTTTCGCTGTCCCACTTCAAAGTCGTTGGCGTCGTGGGCCGGGGTGATCTTCACGGCTCCGGTTCCCTTTTCCGGATCCGGGTATGGGTCAGCGATAACGGGAATTTCTTTTCCAACCAGCGGCAGAATCACGTTCTTTCCCACAAGGTCTTTGTATCGCTCATCATCCGGATGCACAGCAATGGCCACGTCGCCGAACATGGTCTCCGGTCTGGATGTGGCAACTACTACTCCTTCCCCGCCGTCAGCCGCCGGATAGCGGAAATACCAGTAGCTGCCGTTTTTATCTTCGTGTTCTACTTCGGCGTCAGACAGGGAGGTTCCGCATTCCGGACACCAGTTGATGAGCCGGTTTCCTCTGTAAATGTATCCTTTTTCGTAGAGCTTGACAAAGAAGTGGTTTACCGCTTTGTTACAGCCTTCATCCATGGTGAAGCGTTCTCTGCTCCAGTCGCAGGAGTCGCCCAGCTTTCTGCACTGCTTGGTGATCTTGCCGCCGTAAATGCGCTTCCAGTCCCAAGCTCTCTTGAGAAAGGCTTCTCTGCCGATCTCTTCTTTTTCAACGCCTTCTTCTTCTCGCAGCTTTTCTACGACTTTTACTTCTGTGGCAATGCTGGCGTGGTCGCTGCCGGGAAGCCACAGAGCGCTATAGCCCTGGAGCCGTTTGAAGCGGGTCAGTACGTCCTGAAGGGTTTGGTCTAGGGCATGTCCCATGTGCAGCTGTCCGGTAATGTTGGGCGGCGGCATCACGATTGTGAATGGTTTCTTGCCCGGATCCCTTTCTGCTTTAAAGGCTCCGCTCTCTTCCCACATGGCGTAGATGCGGTCCTCAAAATCCTTTGGATTATATGTCTTTGCCAGGTTTTTCTCCATTTCTTTCTTCTCCTTTTATTTGTAATGAATTTGCAAGCTGCGCCCGCATTTGTCTCAATCTATTGCTTGCGCCGGCGGCCTCGGCGGCCTGCCAGGGCCTGTTTTCAGTTTTTTTGCCGATTTCTATTCGAAATGGGCAAAATCCGGGTGCATGTCCATATATAAATGGAATTTTTCTCAAATTCGCTCTTTCGCAAGCTACTAGTTTGCAGTGCGTGACGCATTTATTGGCGAAAGTTTGCGCTAACCATCCGTAAAATGCTCGGCAGTGGGCCCATTTTCGCTGAAAACGGCCAAATTTATATGGACTTTGGTTTCAAAAAGGCACATTTCGAATAGAAATTGCATTATTTTTTGTTTTTGGCAGCCTCGGCGGCCGGGCCGGGTGCTGGGTGCTGGGAAAATTTAGTTAAAGTTCGTAATTTTTACGCAAAGTTGTGGGTTCGCTAAGCCTTATCTTGATAAGCAGCGTGTTTGGCCGCTGATCAGCCAATTTGAGGGGGCTCAATCGTTGAAAAAAGCGTAAATTTTTAAAGCTTTTTTCGTTTTTTACCCAACCTGCCCAAAAACTAATAATAAAAAAAACCGCCCTTCAAGCTCTAAAGGACGGAAATTCCGCGGTACCACCTTTATTCCGCAGCCTGTTAAGGCGCGGCCCTCATTTGCCGGCACGAAGACTCCAAAGCAACCTTCAGAAAACGTTTCCCTTAAAGATCTTTCAGCCGCGGATCTTCTCTCTGTTAAGGACTATTTCCCTACTCCTCTTTTTCACTGCCTTCTATTTTATTGCATAGAACTAGTTTAACGGATTTACGGAATTTGTCAAGAGGAGATTTCCCCATGCTGCAAAGGTTTCGCCAAGTAAGCCGCCACATTTCCGGACACCTCTGTTTCCAGCAGGCGCCACCTGTTACAGCTGCGCATAAACTTCATTATAAAAGCAAGGTCCTTGGAACTCTTCATCATAGGCCGTAAGCAAGAAGTGGCACAAGAGCTCTTTGGGCTTTGAATAAAGCCGGGCGATATTTCGGACATGGGGCTCAATGTAAGGCCGCAGAGACTCAATCTTGTATGGAAACACCAGCTCTTTTGCGGGAGCTTTGAGCAAAAAAACGACATAGCTGGCATCGGTCCTGCCTTTTTGCAGCAGAACTTTTCCATACGAAAAATCTTTGGGCACAGAAAAACCGTATTCCAATGTCTCTTGATCTCCGGTTAAAGAAATCATCGCCACAAATTCGGTCAAAAGGGGTTTGCCATACTTGATGAGCGCCTCTTTATCATTGGGCGTGGAAACGATCTTTTCCATTCCCAGTTTGCTCTCTGAGTAGGGGCGCATGGCCAATTCCTGTATCCGATCGAGGCCCGCCCGACGCTTTTCGATTCTGGTGCGCATGGCCTGGAGCTTTTCTATTTCTTCCTGGATCCGCAGGTCGGATGCCCGAAGGGTCTGCTCGATTTGCGAAAAATCCATGGAATACAAGTCTTCCAGCTCACTTTTGTTCCATCCCAGATTATGATAAATATCCATATCGCAGACATAGGATAAGTCATCAAAGAAAAACTCTTTGTAATTGTTGCCATCGTTTCGTTGAAGATGGATTAAGCCCTGCCGTTCCCAGTAGCGCAATGTGGTAATGGGAATATCAAACATTTTGCTTACTTCTTTAAGCGAAAAGGGATAACTCATATTCTTACCTCTCCCCTATAATTTGGGCATTTTAGGTCTAATGGATGCAAAGTTTCTATTATTTTATCCCAAGCAAAATTTATTGTCAATTACGTGATTTTTTATCAAAAAAGCACCCCTTTCATCTTTTAAATTTCGACGCCTCTTAAAACGCAAAAAATTTAAAATATTCTGTTGACTTGACACTAGGTGTCAGGATTATTTTATAAATAGAAAGCTTCCTGACCAAAGTGATGGGAAAAGTTCAGGAGCCTGCGGTTCTTATCATCCATGGGCCGGCGGGCGCAAGAAAGGAGATCCATTTATGAAACATGCTGATTTAATTTTGAAAAACGGAGTTATCCAGACCATGGTCGGTGATACGACAGCAGAGGCAGTTGCTGTGATCGGTGGCGAAATCGTTTATGTAGGCGGCAATGCCGGCGTCGAAAGCTATTTGGGCGCAGATACCAAATTGATCGATCTGGACGGCAAATACGTTACGCCGGGGTTTATCGACGGCCATACCCATGAGGTCATGTCTTTAATCGATGCGGATACGACCTTGAGCTTTGAAAACATCCCGCCCTCAATGGAAGCATACACAGAGGCTTTTCAAGCCTTTGTCGATGCCCATCCGGACAATCCCATGTATTACGGCGACGGCTTGGATATCAATGCCTTTCCCGACGGGGCCGTCACCAATGAGTGGCTGAATAAAATCTGCCCCGATAAACCGGTGTCCATTACGGACATGTCCCGCCACGCGTCTTTGCTCAACGCAAAGGCCATGGAAATGATCGGCCTGGACAGCACCACGCCCGTTCCCAGCGGCGCCAATATTTACAAATATGAAAACGGCGAGCCGACGGGCTTTATTGTCGATGGCATTTCTCTCATGGAAAATCTGCCTCAGCGGGAGCATACAAAGAAAAAATTCCACGATGCCTTCCTCAAGTTCCAGGAAGAATGCAGCTCCTTCGGCATCACCGGAATCGATGTGGCCGCAGCAACGATTCAGGACACGGAAGCCTGGGAAGTGTACAACCAGATGGAAAAGGACGGCGAATTAAAGCTGAGAGTCAATTCCACCGCAATGAATTTTGAAGAGCGAAATGTGGATGCATCCGTGGCCAAGGAATACATCAGCAGGCTGGATGAATATCAATCCTTTAATTCGGATTTTCAGAAGATTTCCCAGGCCAAGGTGGTCTTTGACGGAGTTCCCGAGGGCAAGAGCGCGCTGCTCCTGGAACCGTATGCGCCGGAGGCCGGTGAAGCCGCGGACTTTAAGGGCGATGCCTACAGCGACCCTGAAAGCCTCAAAGAATTTACAGCTCTTCTCAACGGGGCAGGCTATCAGGTGCAAATTCATGCCATGGGCGATGGCGCAGTGCGCTGTGCCCTGGATGCCTTTGCGTATTCGCGCAAGGTTAACGGAGACAAGGATTTTCGTAACATGATCGCCCATGTTACCCTTATTACGGAAAGTGATATGCAGCGAATGGCGGATTTGAAGGTTATTGGGACCATGCAGCCGCTGTGGTGGTATTACGATCCTAATTTCTCGCCTCTGGAGGAAATGATGTTCGGCACCGAGCGGTTTGAGCGGGAATACCATATTCGCGATATGATGGATGCGGGCATCAAAATCACAGGCTCCATGGACTATCCGGTGCAGCCTGACTACCGTCCCCTCAGCGGGATCGAGGTAGGCGTGACCCAGTGCTCCCCATATCCGGGGGAAAAGAATGATCCCAAGTATACGAGAAATCCCAAACAGGGGGTTACCGCCAGGGAAATGTTGGAGTGCTATACAATCAACGGCGCCTATGAAATGAAGATGGAGGACATGATCGGCTCCATCCAGGTGGGTAAGAAAGCGGATATGGTGGTGCTGGAACAGAACATTTTGACCTGCGATCCCAAGACCATCGCCCAGACGAAAGTCTGCTGTACGATTATGAATGGAGATATTGTATATCAGTGTTGAGATTGCAGCTGGGTATGAAGCAGTGGTGGTGTGGCTCGGCCGAAATTTCATATTTCCGGAAAAAAATGAAAATAAATTCAAGTATTTACGCAGTTTTCAACGATTATACCCTCTCAAAATCAGCCAGAAGCACCAAAACCTGCTTCTTCTCAAGATCAGACCCCGCAAATCCACAACTTTGCGTAAAAACTAAAACTTTTCAATAAAATTTTCCCGGCCCGGATCAATCGGACTCGACTAGCGCGCTTCGACATTCTGCCGAAAAAGGGGCTGAGCGCATTCATCTCTCATTTGAATGCGCTCAGCCCCAATTTATTCCTGCTGTTTCTTAGTCAGCCATGTACGTTTCTTTCAGTTCATTGATCTTTTCGTTGAAAGCGACAGCTCTTTTCTGCTGCAGCATCTGCTGCGCGATCTCGTTCTTAGCTTCGTCAAAGGTCTTTGTTCCCGGAGCATTCTTCTGTTCAACCTTAATCAGATGATAACCGAATTGGGTTTTGACCGGTCCGACCACTTTGCCGATTTCCGCAGCAAATGCGGCATCTTCAAACTCTTTGACCATCTGGCCTTTTCCGAATTCACCCAGATCTCCGCCCTTCTCTTTGGACGGGCAGGATGAATACTTTCCGGCAGCATCCTCAAAGGAGGTTTCCTGGTTTTCGATGGCCTGGTAAATCTCATTTCCTTTTTCTTCCGAATCAACGAGGATGTGTTTTGCCTGCAAGGTTTCACCTTTTACAAATTTTTCTTCGTTTGCATCAAAAAAGGCTTTTGCTTCCTCTTCCGATACGGACACGCTCTCCAGAACCCTGGTCATGGCCATCTGGGATAAAACCTCTTTTTTCAGGCTGGACATGATGGTTTTGAACTCATCCGTCTCATCTATCTTTTCGTCCTCGCCCATCTTGGCGAACAGCTTTGATGCGATGAACTGCTCCATAAGCTGCTCTCTTGCCTGGGGCTGAGACGCATACGCCCTCTGCTCCTGGGGGATCTTCTGCAGAAACTCGTTAAAATCCGCCTGAGTAAGTTCTTCTCCTGCGACAACTGCCAATACTTCCTGACTCATAATTTTTCTCCTTTTTTACGCCTGATTTTCATCGGCCTGTTTTTTCATATCGTCAATCATACCTTGAATCATCTCTTGTGTAAAGCAAATATTATCGCCCATCGGATTAATTACAAATCCGCGGACCGCTTTACCCTGGCTTAAAATCATATTCGCCAAATCTTCAAAGTCAACGATCATACTGTGCTGGTTCTGTTCCTGACTGCATTTGCGCAGTTCTTCGCCGTGGGTGAACACCGGATAGTACAGATCCCCATTGGTGGCCTTGATCAGCTCAAAACTAATGGTTGTGTCTTTTTCCAAAACCACTTGTCCGTCTTCCCCTTCCACCACCGGATCTCTGTCCAGATTGATAGGCGCCAGCAGTTTGGCCCGCACCACTTCATTGAGCATTTTCACGGTGTTTTCCTGTGAACCATCCTTCTTTACGGCAGCTATGGTCCCAACCAGTTCGTCGTTGCGAACCGGCTTGGGCGCTTCCGTCATTTTTGCATCTGTCATTTTTCTTCTCCTTGTATCAGGAAAGCTTTCAGGCCTTCTTTGCCTGTGTCACGCCCTCCCTTTGCTGCTGCGGTTTTAACAATTTTTCCCGGAGGCATTTCCTCCGCATATTTGGCTCCGATCCCCATCAGGATCCCCAGCCCGGAAGGCGTTACCAGCTCTGTCTCGATATCATCCGTAACAAACACATAATCGCAAGTCTGCCGCATCGCCATAACCGCCGGCACCGGCACCGGAATTCTGCCGTGGCTGCACTGGATAAACCCGGTTCCGTCGTGAATCGGCGAGCAATAAATTCGGGAAACACCAAGGCTTTCCAAAGCAGCGGCAATGCCTGTGATGTTGCGGATTGCCTGATCCCGTCCCACCTCATGAAAATGTACATCCAAAACCGTGGTCCCGTGCACCTGAGCCTCGCCCTTTGCGATCACCTCATAGATAGCAAGGACGGTTTTCTTTATCCCGGAGGATAAATCACTGTTTTCAATCAGCGAAATGATTTCCCGGTGGCTTCTGTGACTATGATGGTGCCCATGGTCATGTTGGGCCGAATCCTGGGAATGCCCGGGCAATTTCAGCTTGTCCGCTTCATCGGCCTTTCCTCCCAGTCCGATCAGCGCTTTCAGGATCATATCGCTGCTGACACCGCTGGTGCAGTCAAAATATAAGTTCATCTTCACTTTCTCCTATATGCGATTGATATTGGATGCCAGGTATGCGGCTCCAAATCCGTTGTCGATATTAACGATGCCCACGCCGTTGGCGCAGCTGTTGAGCATGGAAAGCAGCGCCGCAATTCCGCCCAGATTGGCGCCGTAGCCGATGCTGGTGGGAACTGCGATCACAGGACGTTCCACCAGTCCTCCGACTACGCTGGCCAGGGCGCCCTCCATTCCCGCGACCACAATGACCACGTTGGCCTTTCGGATCAGCTCCAGCTTGGCAAAGAGGCGGTGAATACCAGCCACGCCCACATCGTAAATGCGGTCCACTTTGTTACCCAAGGCCTGTGCGGTGATGGCAGCTTCCTCCGCTACCGGGATGTCGGCCGTACCGGCAGTCACCACTGCGATGGACCCATCCTGATGAGGAAGGGGATCCCGCATAACGACAATCATGCGTGCATCCTCATGGTATTCCGCTTCCGGAAGGACACGCCGCACTTCCTCATAGTCCGCTTTGGAAGCTCTGGTCCCGATAATATTTTTATTATGCACAGACAACTCTTTCATGATTGCAGCAATCTGCGAAGGCGTTTTTCCCTGACAAAAAACAGCCTCCGGATAACCTGTCCGAAGGCTCCTGTGATGATCCACATTGGCAAACCCCAAATCTTCAAACGGCAGTTCTTTTAATATTTCCACCGCATCCTCCGGCTTTCTTTCGCCGGCAGCCACCTGGTTCATCAATTCCGTTAAATAGGCTCGATCCATATGTACACCCCCTCAAGTCAGATGGGATTATTATACCACAACCAGAGGCCGCTTGGAACCGGAAATCAAAAAGGATGCTTTATCCTAGGGCCACATCCAGAACCATCATGATGACAAACCCCACGGCAAAACCGATGGTTCCAATGTTGCTGTGGGTTCCCTGGCTGGCTTCCGGTATCAGCTCTTCCACCACCACATAGATCATCGCGCCTGCGGCAAATGCCAGAAGATAAGGAAGAATCGGCGTTACCAGCCCGGCCAGCAAAATGGTGATCACTGCTGCCACCGGCTCCACGACTCCCGAAAGCGTTCCGTAAAGAAAGGCTCTTCCCCGGCTCACTCCGCCGTCGCTCTTTAAGGGCATGGAAATAATGGCGCCTTCGGGAAAGTTCTGAATGGCGATGCCCACGGCCAAAGTCAAAGCGCCTGCCATTGTGATTTCACTGCTGCTGGAAAGGGCCCCGGCAAAGATGACGCCCACGGCCATCCCCTCGGGTATATTGTGCAAAGTAACCGCCAGCACCAGCATGGTCGCCTTTTTCATCTTCTCTTTTTTGGGTCCTTCCGGACTCTTGGCTCCCAAATGAAGATGAGGAATGCTTCGGTCCAGAATCAACAGAAAAAACACGCCCACCAGCACGCCCGCAGCAGCCGGCAGGAAGGCCAGCCCGCCCATGTTCTGGGACATTTCAATGGAAGGCATCAACAGGGACCAGACCGATGCCGCGATCATCACCCCGGAAGCAAATCCCAGCAGCGCTTTCTGCAGGGATGGGCGAATTTTCCCCTTCAAGAAAAAGACACAGGCCGAACCGGCCGTCGTTCCGATCAATGGTATCATCAAACCCCAAAAGGTCATCATAATTGTTCCTCCATGTTTTGTTTTTACCTATTATATATCCCAAATGGGGCCCACTCAAACAATCGTCCGCTTCGGTGGGGCAGTACTGCTGCATCTGCGGCTTCGATGGGGCGTGCTGCCAGGCCGGACCAATCGGCAAAAAACTTTTTTTGTCGATTTCTATTCGAAATGGCCTGATTTGGATGCAAAGTCCATAGAAAAACAGAAAATTTTGCTGTTTTCGCAGCAAACCGGGCTGGCAATCGTCATTTATTTGCTGTCCATAGGTACGTGCAAGCGATTTATATGTGGTTAATTTTATATAACAATTCGATTACACCTGTCTGACATGTGATTTCATATGGACATTGGCCTCCAAAAGGCTGGTTTCGAATAGGTTTTGCGAAAATTTTTATTTTAGAAAATTTTGAAGCTGTCCACCAACAGCTTTCTTGCCGTTGATAGACAGCTTCTTGTTTTTCACATTTCTTTAAAGTCCACCCAATCTTTTGCATCCTCCACATCCTGCTGGGACGGAATGTTGACTTGGGAATCCTCTTCCAGCTCGTCCATATCCGCCAGCGGATAAGTGCGGAATGCTTCTTTTAATTTTTCTGTCATGGTTCTTTCTCCTTTTCCTGCAATCGATCGCAGGCTTAGGCTTCCCCATGAACAAGAAATCATGCGTGGTTTTGCCTAGAAGCCAACTATCGGTTTAATACTCCTTCAAGAAGTTGACCAGCAGCTGGACTGTGTTTTCCATGTCATCCATATTGATGGTTCCAACGGCAGTATGCATATAACGCTGCGGAATACATACGCCTCCTGCCAAAACGCCTCCTCCGGCCATAGCTGCGGACCAGGCATCTGTACCGCCGCCGGTCATGACTTCCCTCTGGTAAGGGATGCCGTGTTTTTCCGCTGTCTGTATGAGCTTTCTGGTCAGCTTGCGGGGAACGTTGTTTCCGGTGGCGCCCAGGATCGGGTCCCAGTCGTAATATTTGATTCCCGGGCCGTCACCCATTTTTTCTGAACATTTATTGATTTCCACGCCCGGCGTATCTCCGGTGAGAGTCACATCAATGGCCAGGAACAGCTCCGGATTCAGTCTTGTGACCAGCGGGCCGCCGCTGCGGATCCCCACTTCTTCCTGAACCGATCCTACGACGCAGATGGTCTGCTCAAGATCAGCATCCTGCAGACGTTTCATTACCTCCACCAGCACTGCGCACCCGGCTCTGTCGTCCACCGATTTGCCGGTATAAAACTTGCCGTCGTTGAGTACGTAGCCTTCTCTGGCAAATCCCATATAGTCGCCCACTTCAACGCCAAGCGCGTTGGTTTCTTCTCTGGACATGGTTCCGAAATCAACGAAGAGGTCCTCAATTTTAATGACCTTTTCGTGATCTTCCTCCGTCATGATATGCGCCGGCTTGGAACCGGTCACGCCGTAGACTTTTTTCCCGCTGTCGGTCATAACCACCATATCCTGATTCACAGCCGTGCGGTCATCATGATATCCTACCGGCAGGAATCTGGCGATTCCGTTATCCTCGATGTAATTGATGATAAAGCCGATCTCATCCATATGAGCAGAGAGAACGATTTTTCTGTCTCTGTCTTTTCCATATTTGATAAAGATTTGGCTTCCCAGCGGGTCTTCGATGTATTCATCGTACAGACCTTCCATCTCTTTACGCAGCGCCGCCGCTGTCTCTTCTTCATTTCCGGAAACACCAAAGGTATTGTCCAGATGGTATAATGTTTCTAAAATCGAATTGTTTTTCATAATAACTCCTCTACATTGCAAATCCGCAGACCAGATACAAAATCAGGGTCAGGCCGCCGGCGATACAAGCGTAAGGCAGCGTGGCGAACATCAAGTCGATGGATTTGATCTCGCAGCCCTGGGCGCACATGATAACGCCGTCGCCATAAAGACAGGTGTTGCTTCCGAAAGCAGCGCCTGAGAAAACCGCAGCCGAAGCCAGAATTGGATCTACATCCATCGCCGCAGCAAGCGGGATTACCAGCGGCAGAATGATGGCGGCCAAATCCCAGAAGCAGCCAGTCGCATAAGCATAGATACCGCAAACGATAAAGACTACCGCAGGAAGGAACGCGCCCTTCATGATCGGCAGCGTGATGCTGATGATGTAGTCAGCAAGTCCCAGATCCGTATTGACGGCCTGAACGGAGAAGGCCAGAACCGAAAGGATCAGCACAAATCCCATGCTGAGAACGCCGTCATAGCAGCAAGTCAGCAGCTCTTTAAACTTAAGCTTGCCCTGTACCAGATACAGCAGGAAGGCAACGATCACGCCTGCAAAGGATCCATATAGGATCTCACTGTCGCACAATAAAGTAACTGCGATCATTACGATCAGAGGAACCAGGAAGTTCCATGGACGGGCTTTGTAGCCTTCCGGCAGCTCTTCCGCTTCAAATCCCGGCTCGATCGCTTCTACGCTTCCGCCAACCGGGAACACATCGCCGGTTTCCTCGGCCCGGATTGAATCCTTTTTAATCATGCCCAATTTTGGAAAAAGGCCCAGAACATGAAGGAATACCAAGATAACCATAATCCAGGCATAGAAGGTCAGTGGCATGGCTTTTAAGTATGCGCCCATACCACTTCCGCCCACTGTGATTCCTTCCGCTTTCAGCAAACCAGCGAAATACACCGCCCATGAAGAAAGGGGAATCAGGATGCAGACCGGAGCCGCCACGCAGTTTACGACGAAGGCCAACTGGGTCCTGGGGATGCGCAGTCTGTCTGTAATTCCTTTCATGGTCGTACCTACGGCCAGATTGTTGAGGTAATCGTCCAGGAAGATGATCACGCCCAGAATAGCCGTACCGGTCAATGCCTGTCTTTTACTGTGAATAAATTTGGATGCCCAGAATCCAAAATCCTTTACCGCATGAGACTGTTCGAACAGTACAATGAGAATTCCGAACATGGCGATTACCAAAAGCAGCCACTGGAGAGTTTCATTGGACATGGACGAATAAACATACTTGAACCAATTGACAACGCAGCCTTTGATACCTCCCAAAATAACTGCGCCCACCGACAACCCGCAGACCATAGCAAAAAGGGTCCGCTTTGTTGTCACCGCGATCACCAGAATGGTCAGAACTGGCAGAACGCTTAAAACACCATATGAATCCATATAGTCCTCCTTAAAATGATAATAGTATTTTCCCAATCTCGTTTCCCATTTCCCTTTTGCCGCCGATGCTGTCATCGGTCAATCCTTTCGTATTATACCATTAAATTCTCATTTCGTCACCATTTTCTCTTTTTCGCGAATGTTTTATCATTATTAATACATTCTTGTGAGTTTTATGTCAATTCCAATTTGTTTCATTCTTTTAAGTCTTGCTGGAGTAAAAAAAACCGATTCATGTTTCGAACGCATACGGCTCTAAAAGAACCTCTTTGCTGATTTGAAACACAAACCGGTACATCCAATTATTTTATCAGAACATTTCCTGCTGAGCCGCCTCCACCACCTGCAGCATCAGCACGGCTGTCGTTACAGCCCCTACGCCGCCGGGTACTGATGTAATAGCCTCACACAGCCGGGAAGCGGATTCAAAATCCACATCTCCGCATAAGTTTCCATGCTGGTCAACATTGATCCCTACATCAATTACAATCTGGCTGCCGGTCAGATATCGGCTGTCAATCATTCCTGCTCTGCCCATGGCCGCAAGGATGATATCGCTTTCTTTACAAATCTCCATCATCCGCGCCTCGCCAGTCTTGCTGTGACAGACGGTTACCGTACCGTTTTTCTCCATGATCATCATGGCTGCCGGTTTGCCGATCACTAAACTCCGCCCCAGGACAGCAGCCCGCTTTCCGGCCGGATCAATACCATAGTAGTTAAGAATTTCCATGCAAGCTCTGGCCGTACAAGGTGCAAACCCTCTATGGGATGCGCTAAAAACACCACAAAGCGACCCCTCTGTTATTCCATCCACGTCTTTTTCCGGCTTGAGTACTTTTCTCACGGCCCCATCGTCTATTTGCTTTGGAAGGGGCTGAAAAATCAGGACACCGTGTATAGAGTCATCTTGATTGATCCCCTCCAGATCGCCGATGAGCGTTTCCTGATCAATCGCTTCATCATACACATACTGCCTGACGGTGATGCCTACTTTCTCCGCTCGTTTCAATGCTCCTCGTTCATAAGACAGATCGCTGGGATTTTCGCCCACGCGAATGATAGCGAGACACGGCGCGATCCCCTTCTCCTTCATCTCTTTCACCTGGCTTTGCAATTTTTCTGTCAGCGCATCGGCAACTTCTTTTCCTTTTAAAAGCTGTGTCATCCTATTTTCACCTCACATAAATCGATTTATCTGATTGCGGAAAAAACCTGTTCTAGGATCCGATCGGCTTTTTCCAGATAATCCTTTAACATTTCGTCCGCTTTTCGGTCGGCCGTATCGGCGTATTCCCGGTCCTTCATTGCTTTGGTATTAATGTATACATTCAAGCTGGCGCTTGCAAGAGCCGCCCGGCAAAAGACTGCGCCCGCTCCCGCATCGCTTATTGCCATTGCACTGCCTTTATCCGCGAATTTCCCGCACAAATCAATTCCTTGACAGCATTTTTCCATGATGGCAAGGGGAACTTCACAGGCTGCTTTGAGGGCCTGTTCCATGACCGCGCTTTTTTCTTCCCGCTGTTCCTGGGTTTCCTTTGGCATGCCGTATGCTTGTGCCAGAGGCGCGAAGACCTCCGCATCCTGTTGAACCAGCTGCAACAGCTCCGATTGCAGCTTTTGGGACTGATCCATCAGATCCCGGACCTCTGTTTCCACCGCTTGATATTTTTTCTTGCCTACGGTGAGGGAGCCCACCATCGTTCCCAGGGCCGTTCCCACGGCTCCTACCAGCGCCGAAGCCCCGCCTCCGCCAGGCACAGGTTCTTTGCTGGCCAAAACCTGCACAAAATCTTCGCAGCTCTCTTTGATAAATGCCATTGCCTTACCTCCTTTATCACTGTTTCTATGGCAGGCCGCCTGGATCCGGCCATAAAACGGTTTGATTCTCTGGTATTATAGCATTAAAATGGTCATCCGTCACTGTCTTCTCTGGCTGAGATCATTTTTACCACAAAGCGGCCTGCGCATCTTCCAGTCGAATTTGCGAGGCCGCTATCATTGAAATTGTGTAAACGAACAATAATTATCTCCCGCCGAGGCGGGCTGCCATCTGCATAAGCTGCAGCTGGTTCTCCGCTTCCAGCTGGCTGCACAGCTCCTGGGGGAAACACGTTTCTCCATGGAAACATCCTGCGATTGCTCCGGCAATGGAGGCCGCCGCGCTGGTCTCATCCCCCATGCCTACACCAGCGTAAATGGATTCCATAGCGTCGCCCTGCTCCGCTATCAGTATTCCAAAAACAGTTGGCACCGTTTCTGCGATGGCCGGTCCGTTTCCGATCTTTTCCCTGAGCTGAGAAAGAATATAGGCTTGATCTCCGGCCTTAAGCGCGATCTCAATTGCCATATCGATTCGTTTTTTCACCGATGGCCCAGGGTAGATCCAGATATCGTGCCGCTTTCGCGCCAGCTCTTCACCTCTTCGTGCGCCGTAAAGCCCTGCCTGGACCAGATTAAATACGGTTCTATTCGCCTTTAAGGCTTCGCTGACTGCGGCAGCTACGGCGCATGCACCCGATATACTCAAAGGATCATCGTGGGAGCTCATGGATATTTCAACGGCATACTCGATGGCCGCATCCAGCTCGCCTCTGCTGAGCAGTCCGGCCGGAAACGCCTTGCAGGCTGCTCCGTTGGAGGACAGGGCATAGTAGTGGCCTTTGAACAGCTTGTTTCCCAAGTGGCCCGCGAATTCCCAGTCGCTCATCTGCTCACTGTCATTCAGCCGCTTTACGGCTTTTCGTGTGGTCATTCCGGCAAATGGTTCAAAATATTCGCTTTTTCCCCATTTTTTCAAAGCCTGCTTTGCAGTCTGCCTGGTAATTTGGCTGTCCTGCTCTAGAATTTCATTCAAAAGAAAATAGGGTATGCTGAAAGCGTCGGTAATCTGTCCGGCTCTTCTGCCCCTGGCTGGAACATAGGGCGGCGGAGCTTTGAATTCTTTTACCGGAGCGCCATACTGTTTTAATATTTGCGATGCGGACATGGTTTCCGTGGCAGCGCCCATGGCATCGCCGATGGCGGCTCCCAGCAGGCAGCCCAGCGTTTTATTATACATCCTGCGCCTCCCTTTCTTGTATCAATCGATGGATTCTCCGAGCCAGCGATTCGATCTTTAGCCCATTGGCCTTTTCCAAAGTAGGCAGAAAATGCTCCGGAAAAGCCTGCCGTCCCTGCAGCGTGCCGGCGATAGCACCTGCGATCGTTCCCACGGTATCCGTATCGTACCCGGCGTTGACAGCGCTGATTATAGTTCCCATGGCCCTGCCGCCGCTGGCGGCGATAAATCCGAAAGCAGCCGGAACAGCCTCTGAAATGTGGAGACCCGTGCCGATCCTCTGGCTGATCTCTGTCATCTTCTCTTCTTCTGTGCCCGGACCTAATCCAATGGCGACCGCCATTTCCATTCGTTTGCATACGGACGGGCCCGCCACATCGCGGGCAATCTCCCGTCCCCGCAGTTCACCCTGCTCTGCGCCAAAAAGACCGGCTTGAATCACATTGTAGAGATCGGCATCCGGCAGCAGAGCCCTGCTTACGGCAGCAGCCACTGCGCATGCCCCCGATAAAGCCAGATAATTATCATGGGTTACCATGGTAACCGTTATGGCGTCTTTTATAGCGCGCCGGGTGTCTCCGCCGCTGATCAGTCCCACGGGGGCGATTTTCATCGCCGCTCCATTGGTAGCCTGGCGGGAGACCAGATTGACGCCTCCCGTTTCTTCAATTGTTTCACCCTTGAACCGGCGGATGGCCAGCCTGGTGGTAGGCCCTGCAAAGCGATCGAAAAACACTGCGTGCTCCGACCAGTCGATCAGCGCCGCCTTGACTGCCTGCTCTGTTACCTGTCCCTTATTTTTCAGAATATGGTCAGCGATGAACCAGGCGGAACTGAAATCATCGGTTACCTGCCCCGGCTCATTGCCCGCGCCGAAGGTGTCCGGCGGCACTTTCTCAAAGTCCGTTACTTTATGTCCAAAATACTCCTCAATCTGCTTCGTTGTCCTTCCCTCTGTGGCCGCTCCCATGGCATCCGCCGCACCGGCTCCGATCAAGCCGCCTAATATTCGATCAAACACGTTATTTCCATCCTTCCATAGAATCTACATTATCCTTATTTACTAAGCTGAGAGGCGTCCAGATCACATCCTCGGACAGTTCATCGCCCTGAATGGCTTTCAAAAGGGTAATTACACCTGCTTTACCAAAGAGATACGGCGACATGGCTACAGTAGCATCCAGCTCGCCTGAGACGATGGAGTCCTTCGCCTCTTCAATAAAGTCAACGCCCACGACCATGACCTGGTCCTTCAGATTCTTTTCCTTGAGAGCTTGTACTGCTCCCAGGGCCATGGTATCATTTCCGCAGGTAATTCCAACTACGTCTGGGTTTGCTTCCATAATGGCGACTGTAGCATCGTAAGCCTTCTGCATATCGAAGTTGGCCGTTTTCACTGCCGCTACATCCATTCCCGCTTTTTCAAAGGCTTTCTTGGCTCCAGTTTTGCGGGCCTCGCTCTGGGTCGCTCCCGGGATGCCTTCGATGACCGCTACTTTGCCTTTTCCGCCCGTTTTATCAATGATATATTCCGCGCCCAGTTTTCCCTGAGCTTCAAAATCGGAGGTAATAAAAGCTTCAATCTTAGCCCCTGCTTTTTTCATCGCATTCTCATCCACACCGTTGCCCACTGCTACTACTGTTACTTTGTCCTGATTGGCTTTGGCGATTCCGGGGATCAAATTCTGCTCGGTCAGGGGAGATACCGCAATTCCGGCATAATCCTTAACCAATAGATTGTTCATAATATCCAGCTGCCCGTCCGTGTCATCTTCCGCATCCGTAGCCAGCACATCGATGGATACTCCATATTCCTTGGCAGCAGCTTCATAGCCTTCCTGCATGGTAATCCAAAAAGAATTGGCCAGTGTACTTTCGATGGCCGCCAGCTTGACGCCCGTGTCCTTGTCCGGCAGCGGAGCCAGCGCTTTCTCCAGATCCGCTTCCGCTTTTTGGAAAGCCGTGTTTTGAGCCTCAGCTTCTTTGGTTTCTTTTCCTTCGTCCTTGCTTCCGCATCCTCCTGCGAAAACCATGACCAGCAGCATACCTACAAGTAAAAGACTAATTTTTTTCTTCATTGTTTACCTCCATTTTCCAGCCTCGTGGCCGCGTCTAAATTATGCTATTGCGATTTTTATCAACATCAGATTGTTTTTTGCAATTTGTTGAGTTGATACTCAGGCTTGCGGGCGGCGCATTCTCGTTTTTAACTCTAACTCTTAAAAATCTCCGAATACAACGCCTGCATCCATTGAAAAAGGCTCAACAATGAGCCATACATGCGCCGTTGTTAAGAAAACGATACTATTCGACAGATAACAACTCGCCTACACAGCTTTATACCCTGCGTATAAAGGCTGCGATGGTTTGCTCATCCGACTTGCAGCGCGGCCCCGCTTTCATACATTTAATGGCCGCCGCGCCGCTGGCGAACCTCAGCGCCTCTTGCTTATTTTTTTTCTGCAGCACTCGGGAAAAAATCAGGCCTCCGGTAAAGCAGTCCCCCGCTCCGGTGGTATCCACCGCCTCTACAGGAAAAGCCGCCTGCCGGTACAGGCAGTCTTTGTCTTTCCAAAAAGCCCCCTCTTCACCGGCTGTACAAATCACGCCATCGTCTATACCGTACTTCTGCCGCACCTGTTCCATCGCCGCCACTGCATCCTCTGTCCCCGTCAGCTGATAATACCCTTCTTTGCCGCTGATGAACAGGCTACAAAGCTTCAGCATTTCTGCGATCTCTTCATCGGAGACAGAGCACTTTTTCATAAAGGACGGAGGGCACTGCATGTTATAGACAACGGGTACATAGCGCTTCTTTGCTTCCCTGGCCAGGACGATCGCTGCCTCTGAGGAAAACATGTCCACATAGAGGCAGTCCATCTCCCCCACAATATCAAGAGGTGCCTGCTCCCTGGTCATGGAAGCCGCGCTGTCTCCCAGATTGGCAAAGATACAATGCTTTCCTCCCGGCGCGGTGATGATATAGGTATGCAGAGTAGTCCCGCCTTCCTTGATGATCAAATAGGTATCATCGACTCCATCCTCCCGCAGCGTACTGCGAAAAACTTCGCCGTATTGATCATCGCCAATCTGCCCGGTCTGATAGGCCGCTGCGCCCAGAGCCGCCAAAGCCGCCGCCACATTGGAAGCGCTGCCCCCGGGTACAAGCTGCTCCCTGCGCAAAATTTCAAATCCATCGTCCCTTGGAAGGGAATCGCTGTCCAGGACTACATCCATGGCTACAGCGCCCAGTAAGAGAACCTTTCCAATCATCCCGCCGCCTCCTTCTTTCTTCTGTTTTTTTCTGAAATGATTACGGAAACCAGAACGATAAGTCCGGTCAAAAGCTGCTGATAATTGGAGGAAATGGCCAGCATGGTAAGACCGTTTTTCATCACATTGAGAATCAAACAGCCGAGTACGGTCCCGCCAATACTTCCCTTGCCGCCCTGCATGAGGGTTCCTCCTAAAATCACTGCTGCGATGGCATCCATCTCATATCCGCTTCCCGCAAGGGGATCGGCGGAATTGAGGCGGGCGGTCATGATAAAACCGGCCATCCCGGCGCAGATGCCTGATAGACCGAAAATCAGCATCTTGTATTTGTCTGTATTGATCCCACTCCTGTGGAGGGCTTTTTCATTGGAACCAAGGAATAAGCAGTAATTGCCGAACCTGGTCCTTTCCAGTAAGATCCAGGCCGCGGCCGTCAGAGTCAGGGCGAGGATAACCGGCATACCCACTCCCAAAGTCGTGCTGCTGCCCCAAAAAGTAAAACTGGCTTCGAATCCGTAAATTGGGCGGCCGTCGGTGAGCAAGACCGTTCCGCCTCTCAAAATCGACATCATGCTGAGAGTAACAATAAAGGAGTTGACCCTTGCCCTGGCAACAATGGCTCCATTGAAAAGGCCGACGACTCCGGCGGCTGCCACCCCCGCCAGTATGGACAAACCAGACGGCGCGCCCGCTTTGAGACAAAAGGACATGATTACGGCGCTGAAAGCCATCAAAGCCCCGATGGAAAGATCGATACCCGCCGAACAGATGACAAAGGTCATGCCGATGGATAGGATCATTTGAATGGCAGACTGGTTAAGAATATTTAGGCAGTTTTTCCAGCTAAAAAAATAAGGAGAAATTACGCTCAGTACTGCCACCATAACCGCCAGCACCAGAAGCAGCAGCAATTTATAGGAGTTGTTCCGCATCTTCTTTTGCATCGCATTCACTGTCTTTTGCCCCCTTCCTGGGGCGGTTCGGTTCCTGTAATCAGCCCGATTACCTGATCCATGGTACAATCCGCCGTTTTCATCAGCGCAACTGCTTTTCCCTGTCTGAAAACAGCGATCCGATCGCTGATCTGAAAAACTTGGGGCAGGTCGTGACTGATGAGGATAACGCCATAGCCTTCGCTCGCTAATTTTTTGATTAGCTTGAGCACTGCACCGGTTTCTTTAAGACCCATAGCTGCCGTGGGTTCGTCAAAGATGAACAGCTTCCCTCCCTGGTGCATCAGTCTGGCTACGGCTGTACCCTGACGCTGTCCGCCGCTGAGTACGCCCACCGGGGCGGAAAGATCCGGGATATCGATGCCCAATCGATCCACCAGGGCTCTGGCATCTTTCTCCATGGCCTTCTTCCTCAGAAATCCCATTGAAGTCAATTCCTGGCCCAGGAAAATATTAGCACTCACATTTCTGGTATTGGCCAGCGCCAAATCCTGGTATACGGTTGAAATGCCCGCCGCAATGGCCTCTCTGGGGGTAAAGTAGGAATGGGCCTGTCCATCGACGACGATCGATCCCTGGTCGGGTCGGATGGAGCCTGCGAGGATTTTGATAAAGGTCGATTTGCCAGCGCCGTTATCGCCGACAATGGCGAGAATTTCTCCCCGGTAAGCGGAAAGCTCCACGCCCCGCAGCGCGCGCACATGTCCGAAACTTTTTTTGATATCCCTGGTTTGTAATAATGCTTTTTCCATAGCCTGCTACTTTAACATCTCGATAAAGGCCGCAATCCTGGTGGCGAGCTGGCCTACGTCAGCCTTGGAATAATCGGTTTCGATGCTGAAATAAGGAATTTTCTTCTCGCCGGTCACAAACCTGCGGATCAATCCCGACTCGACCGCATACGTGTGGCAGGCGGAAAGTTCCATGTCGATCACTGCATCGGCCCTGTATTCGTCGATGAGCCTGCCCAGCAGCTGGTAGCGATTCGGATTGGGGCTCATGCAGGAGCATCCAATGTTGACATACTTTTGCGCCAGCGCTTCGTATACATCTTCCATATTCTCATCCACATTGTCCTCAATGGCTTTTGCGCCCGTGCAGTTTTCAAAGGCCACGCAGCATGCTCCCTGGCTTTCGATAATTTCCACTACTTTTCTGGTAGCTCCGCCCATTGGACATCCGGTAATGACAATCCTGGGCTTTCTTTCTTTTACAGCCTCCTGGCCTTTGATTTTCGCAAGCAGCGCCGAAAGCTCGGCCGGAACCTGCTCTTTGTTAAAGTGGAAGGTGATCCCCTCTAGGGTTTTGAGCACGTCGAGGCCCGAAATAGGCGGGTACTCGTCCTTCATGATGGCGTAAAAATCCTTCACGGCCTGCCGCTCTGCGTTCTTAATATGGATGGCTTCACGAATATCGTCCATGGTGATTTCTTTATCAAAGACTTCTTCCAGCTTTTCCTTCATGCGAATGATCTCTTCTTTCCAGAGGACCAGCCCGGCTTCGCTGTTTTTATTGGGAAGCTCCATGATATGTACCGGTTTAAAATCAGCCATATATTCATACATTTTTTTCTTTCCGTCACAGGTCGTCTCGCCCACTACCAGATCGGAAAAGAAAAAGAAAGGACACTTGTCCGTTTTTCCAAACCCGTAGCTGGATTTGATCAGCGGGCAGAGATTTTTCGGTAAATCTTCTTCAGCCGCGGATATAGTTTCATCCGATGTGGCGCAGAGGGAAACCGGCGCTGCTCCCGCGGCCAATGCCAGCTCCTGGGGAAAGTAGGTGCAGAACATGCCCACGACCGGGATATTCTGTTCCTTCAAATCTTTCACCCGCACAAAAGCGTTCCTTCGTTCTTCTGCAAAATCTTCAAAAATCTCTGGTAGTTCTTTTCTTACATCCATGTTCATTTCCTTTCTGTGACTGTATGAGCAGTTTTTTTATTTACCGGCCTTTTCTTCGGCCAGAATTGATGCTCCCAGTGCTCCCGCGTATCTGCCCAGATTTAGCGTCCTTACTTCTGTACTGAGCCGCTCCTCGATTCTATCTGCAAATTGGCGGCAGTGGCTCAGCCCGCCGGTGAGGTAAATTCCTTTTTTTGCAGGCCGCCTTCCGTAGAGCTGCGCTACTTTTTCCGCTACCGAATCGACGATCCCGGCGGCGATATTTTCTTTCGGGTGTCCTTCTCCCATATAGCTGACGATCTCCGACTCAGCGAAAACCGTGCACAAAGAGCTGATGGCCAGCGGCTTCCCCTCTTTAGCCAAAGCAAAGAGCTCATCGATGGTCACGCCCATGCGGTTTGCCATGATTTCCAGAAACTTTCCTGTACCGGCGGAGCATTTATCGTTCATCAAAAAATCGCAAACCTGCCCGTTTTCGATCTGTATAATCTTGGTATCCTGTCCGCCCACATCGATGATGGTGCAGTCCTCTCCCGTCAGCTCAAATCCGCCCCGGCCATGACAGGTGATCTCGGTGATCCGATAGTCTGAAAAATCGACGGAAATCCGCCCGTAGCCAGTAGCGGCGACAGCGCATTTTTCTGCAAGATCAACGCCTGCTTCTGTTAATCTGTTTTTTACCGCCTGGGAGGTCTCCTTGCTGTTCCACCCGGAAGGCATGACAAAATGGCCGTTGTGGTCGCCTCTGACCACGACTTTTGTGGCCGTGGATCCGATATCGATTCCTATGTAGTCCAATCGTAAGCCTCCTCTCCATTTTCTTCCTGTTATTATAATAGAGCGTTTTGGCAAGCGTCTAATTCATAATTTCTATTAATTACAGCTTTACTAATTAAATTTTAGATATGGGTATTGGTATTCTTTTACTGGACAAACTATGTTACAATGGGATTCAGAGGGCCTGATACCAGATTCAGGGACAGGCTTTCGCTCAGGGGAGATGTGTGTATCAATAACAGGAAAGAAGGTTGTTAAATGAAAAAAATAGTTTGCGTTATGACAGCGCTTTGCCTGGTCCTTGGCATTACGGCCTGCTCAGGTAAGGATGGCGCAAGCAGCGGGGCTGATTCGGAAAAAGCAGCCGCAAACGTCAGCGCCGATGAAAACGGCCGCTACGAGATTGAAGATGTATCTTACGTGGTAATGGCGGAGACGGAAAGCGGCGACATGCGTATTACGGAAACAAAGGAAACGGAAGGCAACTATCAGGTGGTACTGATCGATGCGGCCAATACCGGTGATTCCAGCGGCGCTATGACTGTCACAATGACAAAGGAACAGTACGACAAGCAAATTAAAGGTAAGAAAACAGTAAAATGCGATGCCAGAAAGACGGTGTTCCTGGTGCCTTGCAAGGAAGCGGACCAGAAGAAATACCAGGCGCCGGCTTTTGAATATACATTTGTCAAGACTTCATTAGATACTGAGGACAGCAATAAGGATTATATGGTAAAAGAAATGGCAAATATTGTGCTGAAGGAGCTGAACAGCGGGGACGAGGCTGTTAAAGCAAGCCACCTTTGTACAGCAGACTTCGATACCTACAAAAATGCTTTTGCGCCGGTGGAATAGTTTCGCAGGTGCATTTACGGATATGCATCTTCCCTGATCCCAGACTGACCATTTAAAAAGACACTCGCCTCAAAGAGGCCGGGTGTCTTTTTTGCTGCCAGCAGCGGCCGGGCTTTGGCTTTGGAAGGGATGATGCTCTTTTCCAAGCGGCGGCTTGCCAGATAAGGCTCTTGAGGAAAAGATTTTTAAAATCACGAAAAACTTACGCTTCTTTCAACGATTGAGCCTCCTCAAATCAAACGTTTGGGAGTCAGTCCTTCTTTTTCTCAGGACGAAGCCCCTCAAACCCACAACTTTGCGAAAATGTGCGGATTTTCACAAAAGTTTTTCCGGAGCTGTCTGGAAATTGGTCATTCCCACCCGCTATATAACAAGACCCCAAGGCTGAAACGATCTGCTCCCGCCCCGAGGTCTTGCGCAAAGAAGCATCTTAGAACAAACCGGTGATCTTTCCGCTCTTATCCACATCGATCTTCTCCGCAGCAGGAACTTTGGGCAGCCCCGGCATTGTCATAATATCCCCGGTCAGCGCCACAATAAATCCTGCTCCCGCAGATACTTTCAAATTGCGCACGGTCAGTGTAAAGCCTCTTGGTGCTCCCAGCAAGGCGGGATCATCAGAAAAACTGTACTGAGTTTTGGCAACGCAGATGGGCAGGTTTCCAAAGCCCAGCTTCTCCAGCTGGTCCATCTGTTTTCTGGCAGCCGGAAGAATATTGATGTCATCGGCCCGATAAATCTTAGTGGCGATGGCACGAATCTTTTCTTCAATGGACAGGTCAAGCTGGTAGGATTGGCTGAACGTGTTCGGTTCATCGCAGAGACGCACTACCTCTTTTGCCAGAGCAATACCGCCTTCGCCGCCTTTTCCCCACACTTCGCTGAGAGCTACATGAACGCCCAGCTCTTTGCATTTGGCTTCCACCAGCTTTAATTCAGCTTCAGTGTCCGTCGGGAATCGGTTGATCGCCACAACAGCCGGAAGTCCGTAGACCTGGGTGATGTTTTCCACATGCTGGAGAAGATTGGGCAGGCCTTTTTCCAAGGCGTCCAGATTTTCCTGTCCCAGATCGCCCTTGGCTACGCCGCCGTGATGTTTTAATGCCCGTACCGTAGCTACTACCACAACTGCCGATGGTTTAATGCCCGCCATGCGGCATTTAATATCCAGGAACTTTTCCGCGCCCAGATCAGCCCCGAATCCGGCTTCCGTTACCACGTAGTCCGCCATCTTCATCGCCATGCGGGTAGCCATGATCGAGTTGCAGCCGTGGGCGATATTGGCAAAAGGACCGCCGTGGATAAAGGCCGGAGTATGCTCCAAAGTCTGTACCAGATTGGGCTTGAGGGCATCCTTTAAAAGAGCTGCCAATGCTCCCTGGGCCTTCAACTGTCCGGCTGTTACCGGCTGGTCGTCATATGTATAGCCGACAATAATGTTGGCCACTCGGTTCTTCAAGTCTTCAATATCGCTGGAAAGGCAGAGAATAGCCATGATTTCGCTGGCAACGGTGATGTCGAAGCCGTCCTCCCGTGGCGTTCCGTTGGCTTTTCCGCCCAAGCCGTCCACCACAAAACGCAGCTGACGGTCGTTCATGTCCACGCACCGTTTCCAGGTGATCTTCCTTGGGTCAATTCCCAGCGAATTTCCCTGCTGAATATGGTTGTCCAGCATTGCGGCCAAAAGGTTATTTGCAGCGCCGATGGCGTGCATATCTCCGGTAAAATGGAGATTGATGTCCTCCATGGGAACCACTTGCGCGTATCCGCCGCCCGCAGCTCCGCCTTTTACGCCGAATACCGGGCCCAGAGACGGCTCTCTCAGCGCCACCAACACCTTCTTGTCAATCTTCTTCAGCGCATCGGCAAGGCCGACGGTTGTCGTCGTCTTACCTTCGCCGGCCGGTGTGGGAGAAATGGCGGTCACCAAGATCACCTTGCCGTCTGGGCCATCCTTTTTTTCCTCCAGCAAATTATAGTCTACCTTGGCTTTATAGTTTCCATACAGCTCAATGTACTTCTGGTCAAGACCGGCAGCATCTGCAATCTCTTTGATGTTTTTCATCTCTGTTTCCTGAGCGATCTGAATATCACTTTTGATTTCCATTTCATTTCTCCTTTTCAATCAACGTTTACAAACAGTTATAACTGGGGCCGATTCTCTTGCCTTTTTCAATGGCACAGAAGCTCTCCATATACGCAAAAAGAGCCTGGCAATCCGGACAAATGCCCAGACGGTCGGCTCATCATATACATTATACTCCACGTGGTCCATTCCACTTGTTCCGTCAGTCGTATAACAAATAAATAATAGCATCTCCCTTATGGAGAATCAAGCTTTATTTTAAGAAGTTTTTTAAAAACGTCCGCCTGTGGATCGGGCACGGGCCTTGCTGCCGCAAGCCTTCATAATGGGCTTTTGTTCCGTAACCTTTATTTTTTTCAAAACTGTATCCCGGGTAACGCTGCGCCATTTCCACCATCATCCGGTCCCGAGTGACCTTGGCCAAAACCGAGGCTGCTGCAATGGACAAGCTCTTACTGTCTCCTTTTATGACGGAGGTTTGGGGAATTGGAATGGACTTGATGATCATGGCATCAAAGAGGATATGCTCAATCCCGGCCCCCGCCCTCTCTTTCAGCATACGGGAGGCCTCCTCCACCGCCTGAATCATCGCTTCCTTTGTGGCCTCAAGAATATTGATCTCATCGATCCGCATATGATCCGCCATACCGATTCCATAGGCCAGAGCTTTTTCTTTAATCAGAGGATACAAGGCTTCCCGCTTTTTTTCCGTCAACTTTTTGGAATCGTCGATACCCGGCACATCAAAATCCTCCGGGAGCACCGCACAGGCCGCCACCACCGGACCGGCCAGGGGCCCTCTGCCCACTTCGTCCACGCCAGCGATAAACATCACGTCTTTTCCGCATAGCTCCTTGTCAAACTGCTTCATTTCCACAAGCCGCCGGGCCAAAAGCATCTCTTTTTCCTGCTTATTCATGGGGTACCCTTTCCAATGTGATCTTTCCGATCGTTCCTGCGCGAAACTCATCCAGCACCACTTTGGCGATTCGTTCGTAATCGATCTTTTTCCCAGGGAGAATGCAGCCCCGTTTGAGCGCTATCGCTTCCATGGTCTGAATCGGGGTCTCTTCTACTCCGTCCAGCTTGTAGCGCTGTGCCAGAAGTTCCGCATAGCCGTTTTGAAGGACGGCAATCAGCTCCAGGGCCAGGGTAGCCACATCGAGGATTTCGTCCTTGATCGAACCGCAGAAAGCCAGATTAAGGCCTGCTTTCGGATCCTCAAACTTGGGCCAAAGGATCCCTGGCGTATCCAAAAGCTGCATATTGCCCGGAAGGTTGAGCCATTGCTTGCCTTTGGTCACCCCCGGCCTGTCCCCTGTCTGGGCGCTCTTTTTTCCGGTCAAACGATTGATGAGAGACGACTTGCCCACATTGGGCACGCCCACGATCATCAGCCGGTACGGCCGCTGCCTGACCTGGCCGGCGTTTTTCTCATCCTGCAGCCGGGACAGCAGCTTTAAAAGCTGTGCCGCCCCACCGCCCTTCATACAGTTCATCGTCAGGACCTGACTGCCTCTTTTCCGAAAGTATTGCTCCCATTCCTGATTGGCCTCGCTGTCCGACAGATCGCTCTTGTTGAGAATGATGATGCGCTTCTTATTTCTCACCAGTTCGTCGATAATGGGATTTCTGCTGGAAACCGGGATGCGTGCATCGATCACTTCCACCACCGCATCCACCAGCTTCAGATTTTCCTGGATCAGCTCCCGGGTCTTTTTCATGTGTCCCGGATACCAGTTTATATGTTCCATCATAGGTTGTTCCTCTCGTTTTTTCAGTGTACTTTATTATAGCAGGGATTGGGCGGAATTACAATGCAGGGAGCGGACCCTTCGGGCCCGGATTCATAAAGGCCGAAAAGCAAAATTATCGCTGGAACTCGTTTTGGCCTAACTTTACGATGATTTTTCATCGTGACGAAAGACAAAAAGGAGGCCACTGAAAAAGTCGAAACCAAGCCCCCACCAATCATTTCGCGCATAGCGGATTAAAAAATCAGTCCACCATGCTATGCAAAAGTCCTCTCGCAACCCCATGAAACCATTTAAATTTC
>CABJAP010000008.1:0-83204 GCA_902363595.1 Clostridia bacterium
TATTCATGGTCATATTTACGTGCCATTTTGAGTACCTCCTTATTCTCTTGATTCTATCATGAAATCCTTGAGAATAAGATGTCAACTTTTTTTATACCACACCAGAGCAGGGCTTTTTCTCCCACGCCGCCCAATGACAGGTAGCTTTGCTTCTGCCAATCCTTTTTGAACAGGCAGAGGAAAGAAAGCAGGTCAACGGGGGCTTCAAAGACAAACACTCTTTCGCCCTCGCCCCGGTAGCAGAAGTTAAAGGCTTTGTCGCTGCCTTTCACATCAAGGCGGAAGTTTCCCGCCGTTCCCTTGCTGTGGGCGTAGCGCGGTATTCCGTCCTCGTCCCGCCCCACAAATACGGCGTTGTGGTGGGCTGCGTCCTCGTAAATATCGCCGCTGGCAAAGAAAAAGCCCGTCACATCTTCATCAATGCGGCGGGCGGCTGTGAGGTAGTTCCTCGCTGTTCGGTTGTCGGGGCTGCGGGGCGGTAGCCGGAAGTCGGAGAGGGGCGCGGAGCTTGGTCTATCCGGCGGCGGTGCGGCTCCCTTTTCTCCTGTGAGAAGTTCAACGGCTTCGGTAAAACTCTTGCCAAAAAACTCCATGACAAAATCAATGGGGCCGCCGCCCTTGCTCTGGCTGTGGCGATACCACTTGTTGCCCCGGACGGTCAAGCTGTCGTGCCGTTTCCATCGGTATTCCTGTCCGGCGCGTTCCAGCGGTTCCCCCTGCGATTGCAGGAACAAAACAAGGTCGGCTTGGTTCGCCCGGTCTATCTGTTCTTGGGTGTAGTACAAAAAACTCACTCCTTTCATCGGTCTATGTCGTGCCGCTTTGTGCGGGTCTGTGTCTGCTCCGGCTGGTCGGCGCGGAGTGCAATATCCACGCATTTGCGGATTTTTTGAAGTTCGGAAACATCGGCGCGGGTATCTTTCAGTTTGGCATAATCGCTGTCCCTCTGTGTTTTGAGGTCGGCATATTCCTGTTCCCATTCCGCAATAGGCAAGGTCTTTGTTCCTTTCGGCAGATTTGCATGGAGATAGCGGCTTGCTGCGTTCCATAGGGTCAACTCGGCGCGGTGGGCTTCCTCGTACTTGTCGCGCTTGTTTGTCCAGCCGTTTTGCAGCTTTTTCAGCTCATCGTGAACGGGCTTGTACTCGGTGTAGTTCTTCCCGTATTCAATCAGCTTTTGCAGCTTCTTCATGCGTTCCTCGGCGGTTTTCATTCCTGCCCGGATAGTGTCGGCCTGTTCGCTGACAGAGGAAAGGGCTGCGTCCAGCTCATCAAGGGTAGAGATACCATGCTCGGTCAGATAGTTGACCGCTGCCGCTATGGTTTTCAGTTCATCGGCTGTGTGCTGTTGTTGCCAACGCTGCGAATACTTCCGGCTCTTTTCTCTCTGAACGCTCAAATACTTCATCAGCAGATTTGCAAGGCCGGGGGATTGTTGCGGCTGTTCCGGGGCGGTTTCCCACGCTTTGAACAGGTCGGCAATCCATTCTTTGAGCTTTCCAATCTGCGCTCGGATTTCCCGTATAAGGCGGTTTGCCTTTTGGATATTCCGGTTCAGTTCGCCTTTCTCGGTGGCAATACCTTTCTTCTCCATCTGGCAAGCCGCCACGCCCATGTGGACGGTGGGTATCTCGCCAATGCCGCGCTCGGCGTTGCTGCGGTGGTCGATACGCTCCGGGCTTCCGGCTCGTTCAAGGTAGGCGTTTGAAATATCCGCCCATGCCTTACGCCACAAGAGGGCGTTGCCCTTGTCGTTCCAGCCGGTCAGGTCAACTTTGTGCGTCTTGTATCTGCCGCTTGGCAAGCGGATACGCTCGCCGTTTTCATCAAGGTCATATTCCTTTTGGGACTTTGCCGCCCATGCGCCGCGCTCGTCAAGGGGGCGCATGGTAAGCATGATGTGACAATGGGGATTGCCCTTGCCGGTGTCGTGAATGGCATAATCAACGCACATTCCTCTGGAAACAAATTGAGAGGAACAGTATTCCCGGACAAGTCGGATTTGTTCCTCTCTGGATAACTCTATGGGGAGCGCCGCGTCAATCTCTCTGGCAAGCTGGGCGTTCCCGGCTTTCTCGTAAAGCTCCACGCTGTTCCACAAGGTTGAACGGTCAGAGAAAGAGGGCGGGGCGTGGGGTGGCAGCATAATTTCCGTATGGACAACACCGCCTTTGCGGGTGTAGTCGTGTGTCATTCCGTCCCACTCATTTGTCAGCTTTTCGCCGCTTCGGTAGGCGGCTGCGGCAACGGCTGATTTGCCCTTGCCCCGGCTGACAATGCTGATATTACAATGATAGATGGCTATGGGTATCACCTCCCGGATAAAATGAAAACCCGCAAAAATGGTACAGACGCCAAAGGCGGGTATACTGTTTTTGTGGGTGTGCAGGGATAGCCGCGTAAGCGGCGCAAGGGGTGCAGCCCCTTGTTGCGGCAAAGCCGCCAATGTCGGTCAGAGAGGGAAGCAAGCGGCTTTCTCTCTGTGCCGACAAGCCCTCGGCAGAGCGCACGCACCCGTAAGGGTGTATAAGTGCGCCCTTTGTACCAAAGGGATTATTCGCTTTTCCCGCCCTCGGTGCGTTTTTTCAGATAGCCCCGCGCTTCCTCGCTCGTCAGGGCAAGCCGGAGAAAGGCGGCGGCTTCTTCGTCGGTCATGGTCTTTGCTTCTGGCACAATGCTCTCAAAGACCGCACCCCGGACGATCAGCCGATGGCTGCGCGTCCTGCGTTCCTCTTGGGATAACTTTTGCCGCAACACCTTTTCCCGATTTTCAAGCTGCCGGATTTTCTTCTTCCCGTCCTCAATCTCGGCTTGCAATTCCTCGCGTTTTTTTCTCTCGGTTTCGTCATGGGTGGTCACTCCTTTCTACCTGTCGGCATAGAAAAAGGACAGTCGATTTCCTCGGCTGTCCTTTTGATTAGGGTGTTTGGTTTACTCCGTTCTGCTCAATAAATGGGAATATTAAATATCAATACGCCCTTTAATACATTCCTATTAAAACATCAGCTTCGATTGTCAAATGTGTGAGAGTACGCCAATCAACGCAATCTTTTTCAACGCAAAAGAGAAGCGGCGTCATTTCAATAAACGACATTCTTTGTTCTGATGACAACTGTACGGTGGCTGAAACCGTTTCTCTTGAAATGGTTTTAAGATGTTTCTCAAAATATTCAACGACAGACTCATTTGAATAATCTGGATTTTTCAAGTGTGCTTGCACTTTAGTCCTGATTTCCCTCAAATGATTTTTCGTAGGAATTACTTTCACAACATATCCGTTAGGAGATAGCAATCGCTGAAATTCTTTGTAGTGTGCAGGCGAAAATATGTCTAAAATACAATCCATACTTCCGTCTTTCAAAGGGATTTTTGATAAGTCAGTAACAAACCACTTCACTGCTTTGCGCTTGTCTTTTTTTGATGCAATCTGTATTGCCTCCCTTGACAAGTCAAAGGCAAAGATGTTTCGTTCTGTTCTTTGCTGTATCTGCCTTGCATAGAAACCCTCGCCGCAACCAACATCTAAAATGTTTCTTATAGATGGCGTATCAGAAATAAACTGTATGATTTTCTCCAACACAACATCATACATGCCATACTCCAAAATTTGGTGCCGGTTGTCAAAAGACCGCTTGCTGTAGTTGGTTTTGGGCGATGATTTTAACAACAAATTTACATACCCATATCTTGAAATATCAAAGCAATGTCCATGTCTACAAATTAGGCTATTGCCTTGTATATCCATTGATTTTGTGCAAATTGGGCATTGAAAATAAACCTTGCTGTCTGCAAAGCGTGATAAATTATTATTCATTTGTTTTTCCTCCGTAATTACATCTCTGCTTCAATAAGCGAGTTATGCAATACGGATAACCGCAACATAACTCGCGGTTTTATCTTAATCTCATAAATGTAACCATTGTGTTGTCCTCCAATCAATTCCGCAGTATTACTCTGCTTTTAGAAAAAGTATAGCACAAAACTATGAACATTTCAACTCTATTTCAGCCTGTCGGCGACGTTGCTCTCTCTGGCATACCGCCCGCCGTTCCTCGCTGTATGGGGCGGTCAGACGGAAAGAGAAGCGGCCTTTCTCAATGTCAAACTCCATGCAGCCCGTTTCCGGGTCTGCGTCAGTCTGCTGGCAGATCGCCGGATAACGGCGGCTGTATGCAAGCAGACGCTTTTTCAAGGCGGTGTTGTGGGTGCGGATATGGATAAGGGGGTCTTTCTCGTCAAACCAAATATCGGTGGTCTTTTCCTGCTTGGTAAGCCCTGTTCTCATGCAAACTCCTTTCTGTGCCCCTGTTACGCAATAGGGGCATTTTTCGGGTGTTTTCTCCGGCTCTTGACTTGGAGAAAACGGCGTTTTTGACGATAAAAACCGCCCGGACGTGGAATGTATCGTCGGGGCGGCTGTTATCGCAAGATTTCCGATTTTTCCGGCTCTTGACCGTCAGACGCAGATAAACACGAACTGTCGGCAAGTATCGTCTTGAGCAGCTTGTCGCGGAATGTTTCTGTGCTGCTGTGATTGAAAAATAACTCCGCAACAATAGTCTGCCCGTTTCTCTGCGTCGTGATAATACTGTCGGGGTTCCGGGGCGCGGTGGGCGTCCCGTTCTGTTCTGTCATAGGCGGCTCCTTTCTCCGGGCGCAAAAGAGGGACTTCCCGTAGCCGGAAAATCCCTCTTGGTTGTCGGTTATTCTGTTTTACTGTGCGGGCTGTGCGGCGGCGGTCTGCGCCTTTCTCCTTGCCCGGTATTCCCGCGCCTTGATACGGTCATACTCCCGCTGCTTTTCAAGGTTTCGCGCCCGGTACTCCCTTGAATACTGCCGGTGATAGGCGCGGCTCTTTTCCTTTTTGGCTTCTTCGATTTCCTCCCGCATTTGCCGGATTTCCTGCTCCGTTGGCTCTGTAAGCTGTGTCACTTCGTTCTCAAATTTGCCGATATAGTTGAAATATATCCCGATGTGCTGAATGGCTTGTTTTGCCCTTTTCTTGTCGCGCTCATGCACTTCAATCCGGCTGATAAACTCGTTGAGAATGGCGGGGGTCAGGTCGGTAAAGGCAGCGTAGCGTTCCGTCAGCTTCAAAAACTTCTGCGCCCGTCCGCCCGCGTTCTCAAAAGCGGATAGCTGCTCTTGCAGCTCGGCAAGCTCCGCTTTCAGCGCATAGTATTCTTCTGAATACTTCTGCGACATTTGCTCATAGCGGTCTTGCGGGATCGTGCCGAGGGCGTTGTCCTCATAGAGCTTGTTCAGCACCTTGTCAATCTGTTCAAGGCGCGTCGTGATTTGCGGGATACGCTTCTGCTGTTTCTTGGTCTTGTCGGTCTGCTGCATGGCAAGGTTCTTTTTCACTAAGGCTTCAAATTCCGCCCAGTTGCTGATAGAATAGTCCTCGATTTTCTTCAGCACTTCCGCGATGGTCTGCATGAGCAAATCCGCGTCAATGATGTGCGGGGAATTGCATTTGGGGTTTTTGGCTTTTCCCTTGTGGTACTCGCTGCAATAGGCAACATGACGCTTGCCGCCATTCCGATAATCTATGCGAATGTGCATTTTCGCACCGCAATCCTTACAGAAAAGCAAGCCCGACAAAGGGTGGATTTCCCCGTCCCCGTTGGGGCGTTTGACGGGCGCATTTTCCAAAATCCGCTGTACGGTTTCAAAGTCGGTGCGGTCAATAATCGGCTCATGCACATTTTCGGTTATCTGCCATTGGCTCCGGTCTACATAGTGGTTCCGCTTGTCGCGGAAGTGCTTTGTGGTCTTGAAGTTGACAACATCACCGCAATACTCCTGCCGTGTGAGGATATGGGTCAGGGTGGCTTTGTTCCACTTATAGCGGTTGGCCTCATTGAGCGCCCTGTTTTTACAGGTTCCCCGCCCGCGCTCTTTCATGTAGAATGTGGGCGTTGGGATTTGCGCCTGCGTGAGATATACGGCAATTTGGTTTCGGTTTTTTCCGTCCAGAAACAGGCGAAAAATCAAACGAACAACTCCGGCGGCTTCCTCGTCGATAATCCAAAAATCCTTGTTGTCCGGGGATTTGACATAGCCATAGGGGGCTTCGGTGGCAATCGGCTTTCCACTCATGCCCTTCGTCTTAATGCCGGTCTTTACTTTCTTGCTGATGTCCTTTGCGTACCACTCCGACATGATGTTGATAAAGGGCGCAAACTCCAATGTATCGGGCTTTTCGCTGTCTATCCCGTTGTTGACTGCGATAAAGCGCACATTGTTCCGTCTGAATATCTCCATCGCATTGCCGACTTGGAGATAGTCACGCCCCCAGCGTGTCAGGTCTTTCATAATGCAGACACCGATTTTCCCGTTCTCTACATCGTCCATCATGCGGGAGTAGGCAGAACGGTCAAAAAATCTGCCGCTTTCGTCATCGTCAATGTAGTGCCGGATATTGGTTAAGTGCTGCCCTCTGGCGTAGTTCTCCAAAAAGATTTTTTGGTTCTGTATCGAGTTACTCTCACCGCCGTCCCTGTCCTCGTCGCCCACGGAAAGGCGGGAGTAAAGGGCTGTAATTTTACTATAATCAGTCATGTGCATAACCTCCTGTGCGTCCATATAGGCTTCCTTTACACTTAAAATTATGCACTCCAACGTGCAGAACCGTATTCCATGCCTTTTCGGTACTTCTTCGCGTTCTTGCCTTTCATGTAAACGGCAAGCCGGATAATGACCGCCCCCGCAATGCCGATAAGCAGATCGGCGGGGTGCAGGCTCGGCGCGATACTGGAAAAGGCGGCGGCAAAGCCCGTCCCAAGCTGCAAGAGCTTTTCGCTTGCGTCTGCGCCGGGGGTAAGGCGTATTGCTGCGCCTATCTTGTCAAACAGATAGACAAAGAGCAGATAGGGCAGGTTGAGGATAAGCAGCTTTTTGACTTCCTGCTTCATAGCGATACCTCCCTGTCCTTGTTCTTTACCTTGTCCCGCTGCGCGTTCAAGCCCGCCGCCTTTTCTTTCAGAGAGGAAAGCAGCTTGCGGATAGAGGGCTTTTTCTCCTGTGTCAGCTTCTTTGCGGAAAACTCCTTAAAGGCTGCGGTCAGCACGTCAGCGTCGCGGCCTTTGAAAAACACAAGGTAGCGGGGCGGGTTTTCCGTCGTGTCCTTTTTCAGCGCAAAGTCGATACCGTACTTTTTCGCCGTACTCTCAAAGGCTTTGATATTGCCCTCGGTAATCTCAATGTTGGAAACTCCCGCGTTCTGCTTCATAAGCTGCTTTAAGGTCTGCTTGCCCTGCGGCGTTTTGTCTTTCTGCTTCTTCATCTGTGCAAGCAGCGTTTTCATAGCCTTTTGAAGTGTCTGCGCGGTCAGCTTCCCGGTCTTGATGTAAAGGGCTATGGTCTTTTCGTTGATTTCATCTTGCATTTACCGTCCTCCTTTCGCGGTAGTCTGATAGTGTTAGGGTGGTACGCCGCTGCGGTAGCCGCCCATAAGCTTTAGATACGGACGCGCAAGCCGTTCAAATCCTCGGCGCGGATACCCACAAGGTACCATTCCTGCGCCGCGCTCATTTCAATGCGGGTCGGCTTCCATTTGCCGCCTGTGAATACGTCGAAACACTCTCCGCAATGCAAGCCGCCGTAATAGTCGGCAATGTCAAAGCGAATGTCGTAGCGGTCGGTCTGTTCGTCAAAAATCAAAGCTCCTGTTTTCTGTGCCATGTGGTAATCCTCCTTTAGATTTTGCCTGTCGCCATGTCGTGAGCGACAAGGGCGGTATAGTAGCTGTCAATGGTATTCGGCGCATTGAACAGCACCGCTTTAAGGTACTGTTTGATGTTGCGGATTTTGGTGGTATTCTCTTTCATGCAGTCAAAGACAAATTCAATGTGACTGCTGTTGAGCTTCATAAACTTTGCCTTGACAAGCTCTGCCGGGTAATCGTCCCCGGCGATACGGATTGTCTTTCTCTTGCTGCATACCGTTTCAAGGATAATCGAAACAATTTCGTCCAGACGGTCTTTGTCTACCTGCCCGTAGCGTACAAAATGGTCGTACTCGATATTGTCCTTGATGATTTCCTCATAAACGCTGTATGCGTCTGTCGCTTCCTTTCGTTTCCGTTCCGGCGGCTCTGCCGCTTCCCCGTCGTAAGGCAAGGGATTTAGGGAATGGATAGGAATGGAATCGGTACTTGATAAATCTATATTTGATTTTTCTTTTTTGGGTAAGTTAGTCTTTTGTATATCTTTATTTAATTGCGTTGGATTTTCCAACGTAGGTTTTTTCTGCGTAGGTTTTTCCAACGTTGGATTATCCAATGTTGGATTTTCCAATGTAGGTAAATCCGATACAGGCGGGGTCTGCGGCTGCTCAAAAATCACATAATCTGCGCCGCGCAAGCGTCCTTTCTCGTCGCGTTCCCTTGAACGCACGATATACCCGGCGCGTTCCAGTTCCTTAACGGCTTCCCGGATAGCGTCGATTTTCTCCCGGTTGATAAAGGACAGCCCCGCAAGGGTGTAGTCCCAATCCTCTGGCAAGGACAGCATTTGCGATAACAGCCCTTTTGCCTTTAGGGATAGCTCCTTATTGCGTAAGTGGTGGTTGCTCATAACCGTATAGCCCTTGTTGCGCTCCACTCTGAAAACTGCCATAGCTTCATCACTCCTTTGCTGCATACCTGTTACGCAATAGAAACGCGATTTTGAGGGTTTAGGTATCAATCCCTTATCCGCTGAAAACCGCGTCCGCAAAGCCGCGTAAATCAAGGGCTTTTTCATGCCTACTGCGTAACAAAGGGCATGAAAAAAGCGGCGTTCCTGTTCTTCCTTGTGGGAAGTGAGAAACGCCGCCTGTGCGGTGCGTTATTCTGCTTCTTCGGCTATGAGGTCTTGTATGACTTCGCCAAAGTCTGCCGTAAAGGAAAAAATGAAGTATTCCAAAACGGCGGGGTCTGCGTCCATAGGCTCGGCTTCCTCGGAAAAGGGCAAGCCCATAAGCCCATAGAGCATTTTTATGATTTTGAACAGCTTCCCCCGGTCGGCGGGGGTGTTCATGGTAACAAGTACGTCGGTCAAGCGGTTTACGGTTTCCATGTCGCCGCCTGTCGTTACCCATACCATTTCTGCGAATGGCTGCGTGATTGCTCCGGTTACAAGGTTTACCTTATCCTTGCTGATTTCGCCGGACGGGAGTATAATACCCTTGTCTAAAAGTACGTTTTTCATGTCGTCCTCCTATAATTTGTGGTGCCAAAATGGTGCCCGGTCTTACAAAATCATCTTATACGGAGATATGGCAAGATAAATGACGATATGCAGAAAACCTTGATTTTAAGCCATTTTCGCGAGGTTTTATAAACACTTGCGCGGGCTTATAAGAAGATTTCCGTCTATCAAATCAATAAAAAAAAGATGCCAGGATTTCTCCTGACACCATAGTGACTATGCCAACTTCGTGCCCACTGGGCACAAGGTTGATTGTATTATTCTTCATTTCCTAATGATATTGGTTCTTTCTTTGTTTTCTTGTTTTTAGATATCATCTTATGACCTGTGTAAATAGCCATAATCATACAAAGCAAAGAACTTGCCGCAAAATATTTATGGCTTGATTTTGAACCTTTATATCCGCTATAAAAAGTTCCTAGCATCGTTATCAATGCTCCGACAGACCAATATTCATGAGCTTTCATTCTAACATCTCCCTTTGTGTTAATTTTAATATGTACCGTTTGATGAAATATGCAAACAGGAATTTGGAACGTGCTTTATAAATTTTTTCCGATCCCCTCAAGTTCGTTCATGGAATCCTTGTTTTTTTCAAGTTCATCTCTGGCTGTTGCATAATATGATTTTTTGAAAAGCATATCCCATGAAAGATATTTTGCCATACAGTCAAACTGCTTATCAATCAGCTCATACTGGATACTGTCTACGGGAGAACCGCCTACAACAATCGTGCCAACTTTTTTATTTTTTAACTGCAATCCACGGCAGTAGCACTTATCAATGATAAGTTTCAATTGTGCTGACATTCCCCACCAATAAACTGGTGTAGCAAAAAGAATCATATCTGCGGCAGCAATTTTATCAATTGTAGGATTTGTATCATCCTTATCGACGCATCCCTTAGAGCATTGACAGACACCACATCCCTTGCATGGTGCAATGTTGAGTTTGTCAGGTTCAATGATTTCAATTTCATTCTTTTCTGATGCTCCTTTTATAAATGCATTGATTGCTGTCAGCGTGTTTCCTTTTCTGGCACTTCCATTAATGATTACAATTTTCATGCGTGTATCCTCCAACTTCCGATTTCATGATATCATTTCTAATACAGATTTTACCGTATTTTTCAGATTCAGTCCATCTTTTAATCCCAGTCGATAGAAAAATTCTTCTGTTTCTGCTCCACTGCTAAAAATTGCATTACAGTATTCCGTAATCACTTCTTCCTGTTCTTGGGATAACGTTTCCAGTAATTTCTGGTATTTCTTATCAATCTCACTTACTGGCTCTTTATCCTGCTTTAACTTCCATTCTGAATATGCTTTCCCCATATGCTCTGTAATTGTCAGATTCACAAATTCCTGCACTTCCTCGGATATGGTGCTCGCAGATTCCTGTTTATCTTTCTTTTTATCATTTGATTTTTCAAGTGTCGTGTCATCAATATAACGAATGATTTCTCGAATATTTGACTTCATCGACTGCAGATATCCTTTCATCAGCACAGCTACTTTTCTAGCATCCGATTTTTCGGTTTCTTTTTCCAGCATATAAAACTCTTCCAGTTCTTTCAGAATATCCATCCCTGCTTTCATCTGAAATTCCACCTCAAGCAAATCATCCATCACTTTATATAATTCTTCCATTGTTTATTTCTGCCTTTCCATATAGCGCCACTATATTTTCCACAATCATCCAAAAATAAATTCCTGTAATCCACATTTCACAACTTCAATTACTGCAACTATCCCCATACCGATATGTGGGAGTAGAACAAACACTACTGTCGTAATAATCGCTGATTTCATTGTCCAGTCCGTACTGATTCCAAACCCAATACTCAAAACTTCTGTCACAACAGAGATTCCGGCTATCAGATAGCAGAATCCAGCAGATAACCCAACCAGGAACACCAGCACAATATTCACCGCTGCAAGTACCAGCCAAACAGGAGCTGCAATAATTCGAAATGGCAGTTTTATCATAAATCTCAACATAATTCTTCCTCCTACTTTGTGCCCAGTGGACACAAGGTTATTTTAGCATATCTGCCAGATATGACTATCTCTTTTTAAACTTCGTGCCCAGTGGGCACAAAGTTCTTACCTGTCTGGAATATCCTTCCCCCAGTACATGTCATGTCGAACTTCAGCATCATAAAACTGATTGATTGTTGCAGGAGCGTTATACAATACCGTCAGCATATACTGCCGGATATTCTTCACTTTGCTTGTACTCCTGTCAAGACTGAAAAACACATACTGGATGTGTTCATACCCGACTTTGAGCAAACGGCTCTTGACCACTTGTGTAGGCACAGCTTCCCCATTGATCTGTTGATATGTCTTTGTCGAACATATTGCATCCAGCATCAGCTCTACCAGCTCTTCTACTCGTCCAGTTCCATAGCTCTGACAAAGGATCTCATATTCGATATTATCATGAATTAACTGTCGATACTCATTTCTCTCCTGTATCCTATCTCTCCCTTTCTCTTGTTCAGATAGATATTGATAAGATTCATTCTCACTAAATTCAGTATAATTATATTCAGTATTATTACAGTTTGTTTTTGAAACTTCTTGAAGTTTGTTTTCTAAACTTCTTGAAGTTTGTTTTTCAAACTCCTTGAAGTTTGTTTTTGAAACTTCTTGAAGTTTATTTTTCAAACTTCCTGAAGTTTGTTTTTCAAACTTCTGTGTATTTACGGGCTTTTCCGGCTCTTTTTTCGCATATTCTTCTATTTCTGTCTCTGTATTTTCTTTTCTCTCTGCTACATTTTCCGGTGTTTCTTCCGAATCAAAGATTGCTGGCTCATCTGGATATTCTGTCAGGCTGAAATTTTTCACGTAAATAACATTTGTTTTTCCAAGTCCGATTCGCCTCTTCTCAATCAATCCAATCCCTTTTTCCTGATCCAGCTCTTTTAGACAATTCACAGCCTTATTCCTGCCACAGTTAAGCATTTCCATAATCTCTTCCACCGAAAAGAAAATATATGCCCTGTCCTCTTCATCAAACCACCGGTTCTTGATGGACAGTGACATCCGGTCTAACATCAGTCCGTACAGCACCTTTGCTTCGCAGGAGAGATTTTTAAAATATTCACTTGTAAACAGCAGTTTGGGAATACGATAAAAACTGTACATATCGCATTCCATTCCTTGAAAATAATGGAATGTTGCTCTTATACTCATGACACATCCCTCCCTTCGTACTTATCAATGATTCTGATTGCTCCATTCCTCCAAAAGCTGACATATAACAGTCCGTATCTTCTGTTCATCATACTCTGGAGGAAAATACTTCTTAATTTCATCCTGTTTTAATGTTACCGTTGTTTTCTTTTTACGCTCTCCTATAACCAGGAGCCGCACAATCTCTTTTGTCAGCGTTTTTTCTTCTCGATGTTGCCTTATTTTTTTTGCCTGTTCCAGACTTGGATATTTTCCGGTACTCTCATGCACTTCCTCCACCATCTCCTGTTCTGGAACCGTAAGGTAGGAAAGCTCTACACCTACCTGCAATCCGATCACATCACGATCTACTGCGTTTAATAGGTCATTCATCAGATAAGTAAGCCGGATATAGCGATACACCTGCCTTGCACTGTCATTTGCGTTCTTTCCAATGTCTTTCGCACTGATACCGCCTGATGTTCCCTGATGATTCATTGCTTCCATCTTCATACGGTAAGCAAATGCCTTTTCACTTGGGAGTATATTAGGTCTCTGCAGATTGCTGTCTACCATCGCACGGACAGCTGTATCTTGATCCATATTTCTGATAATAACCGGAACCTCTTTAAGACCAGCAAGTTGTGCCGCATGTCTCCTTCTGTGACCGGCGATGATTTCATATTCACCATCACCCAGCGGTCGTACCAGTAATGCTGTAAGAATTCCCTCTTCTTTCACACTTTCCACCAGTTCCGCCATTGCCTCATCATCATTTACTTGAAATGGATGGTTCTCGAAAGAATGTAAATGCTCAAGTGAAACCTGCTGGATATCGTTCGTTTCTTCTCCTCCTCCAAGTAATTCATCATAAGATGTCAGTTTTATCTTCGATGCACTTCTACCTTTCATCCAAAAGCACCTCCTGTGTCATCTGCCAATATGCAGCCGCTACTTTTCCTTTTGGATCATGCTCAAATATGCTGATTCCTTCCGCACTGATTTCAGCTGCTCGTACTGAAAATGGAATACTCTGTGGAAAAATCTTAATCTGGTTTCCATATGTATCAAAAATCAGATCAGATATATCTCTTGCATAGTTCGTTCGGTTATCCACCATTGTGATCAATATACCTCCAATTTTCAGTTGTTTGTTAAGCTGTCTTCGCACCTTTCCTATCGTCCGTATCAGCTGTTCTAGACCCTTTACAGGAAGATAAGCCGCCTGGACAGGTATAATAACTGCATCGACACTGGCAAGTGCATTGATCGTCAGCATTCCAAGTGATGGCATACAGTCAATCAATATATAGTCGTATTCTTCTCTCATTCTTTCTATATATTGTTTTAAGACAAGTTCCCTGCTCATAATATTTACAAGTGAAACTTCCATTCCAGAGAGTTCGATGTTTGCCGGAATCAAATCAATTCCTTCCTGGTGATGTAAAATTCCCAGTGTATTTTCAAATAGTTCATCTTCTACAATCTTTGTCAGAATAGTAGCCAGTGTGATTGGTAATTCATCTGGGTTATGATACCCAAGACTTGCTGTCATACTTCCCTGCGGATCATTGTCAATCACAAGCACTTTCTTCCCTGCTTTTGCAAGTCCGACTGCCAGATTCACGCAACTTGTTGTCTTGCCAACCCCGCCTTTTTGTGAACACAATGCCAGCACTTTACAATCCTTCATTACTTTCTCTTCCATCCTTTTTATCCTCCCATAAATAACTTGAACCTTTCAGCATCCATAATGCTGCTTCCAAAAATGCAAGATACCGTTCTGTCATACTATCAAGAACCGATTCTGAAATAACTGGTTTTTCAGACTTCAAATCTTTTGCCACATCCTCCAAAACCAAACTCATTTCCTTCATTTCTGACCGGATAATCTCAATTGTTTCTTTCTTTCCAACAACACATACATGATTGTAAATGCATGATCGGACGATATAATCCTGTTTTTTCATTCCGCTCACTTTCACTCGTTCTTCAATTGTTGCTTTTTCATAAGAATTCACCCGAAAAGAAATGGTCGTTGTGTTGTGTTTTCCATGTCTGTCACCAGCCATCGCTTATTCCTCCTCTTCCTCATGTTTCTTATCTAGCAAACCTGCTAATTTACTCTGTGTAGACGGATACAGATGTGAATAAGTGTTCAACGTGGTTTCCACCTTTTCATGTCCAAGGCGTTCTGCAATCTCCAATGGAGCCACCCCCATATCAACCAGCATACTGGCATGGGAATGGCGGAGATCATGAAGTCGTATCCGCTTTACACCAGACCGCTCGATTCCGGTAGCCATACAATGTTCCATATGCGATTTGGTAAACCGAAAAAGTCTTTCCTTTTTCATAATTCCATACAAATGACTGCAATACTCCCTAAATTCCTCTGCAAGAAAATCCGGCATCGTAATCACACGGATACTCTTTGGAGTTTTCGGCTGCGTGATCATATCCTTTCCTTTCAGTCTCTGATAAGATTTATTGATTGATATGGTTTTCTCTTCAAGATTGATGTCATTATAAGTAAGTGCAAGCAATTCACCGATACGCATTCCGGTCCAGTACAACAAAAGAAACGCCATTCTTGTCTCCGGCTTATCACTTACTGTTTCCAGAAAAGCATTGAACTCTTCCTGCATCCAGAAGTCCTTCGGTTCTCCTTTACTCTTGCCAATCGCTCCTGCCTTCCTGCAGGGATTATCCTGCAGGTTATAATACCGCATTGCATAATTGAAGATTGCAGTCAGCTGGCAGTTCACTGTTTTCAGATAAGTAGGAGAATATCCTTTTCCATTCTTATCCTTATACGTCAGCAACTCATTCTGCCATGCACGGACGTCTGCCACCGTAATTTCACTGAGAATCTTCTTTTCAAAATAAGGCTTGATTTTCAGGTCAATAATATATCGCTTCGTGTACATAGTGTTTTCTCTGAGACGGACATCCATATCTTTGTAATAAATCTCCAGAAAATTTCCAAATTCAATATCCACACCCTGGCTCTGCTGTTGCAGGAAATCTCTTTCCCATTCCTTAGCTTCACCCTTGGTCCTGAATCCTCTTTTCTGTTTTCTTTTCCGATTTCCCTGCCAGTCTTTGTAATAGACCTGTACTTTCCAGTTTTTTCCTTCTTTGTAAACCCCCATTGCTAATCCTCGACTTTCATGCCATAAATCTTTTCTGCCAGGAATTTCGTAGAGATTTTTCCAGCTACTACAATATAGCCTTTTGCCTTCAATTCTTTGTTGTATTCTCGCATCAGACTATATGCATAAGTTTTTGAAACTCCAAGAATTGCACACACATCATCCACATCCATATACATTTTTTCCTGCATCATACTCATACCGCTTTATCCTCCTTCAAATACTGCTCAACATGTTCCAGACCATAGATCTTGTCCTCTACATAGCGGGTTGGCACCCGACCGAGAATCACATAATAGTTCTTGCTTGCCAGATCGGCATTCATTCTTTCCACTACCCGGTAAGCAAACGAAACTGATAATCCAAAGAGTTCTGCAATGTCTTCCACTGATAAATACATTTTTCTCTTACGCATGAAACCATTCCTTTCCCTCTTCCTGTGGAATCTCACAAGTATCTTCTACTCCGTAGAAACGCTTCACAAAATACTTTGTCGGAACTTTTCCTCTAAGCGTCAGGTAGCCCTGTTCTTCCAGTTCCTTGTTCAGATTTCCGATGATTTCATAAGCCGATGTCTGTTTTACTTCCAGAAGTTCACATATATCGGCTGCCTTTAAAAATAATTTATTCTGCATAATCAGTACCTCCTGTGTTTTGAATATTTATCTCTTCATATACTCTGTACTGGCAGATGCAAAATCGGACATCATTTTCCGAAATTTATCAAATTTTCTTGTTTTTTAATTCTCCATCAGTGTGATTACTGTGTCATGGAGTTTAAGCTCATCGAAAGTAAAGAACCTTTCTGTGGTATCTGTTTTCTAAATGCAGGCAACAAAAAAACAGTCTGCCTTGACGAAAATCACTTCAATCAAAACAAACTGTTCTTCATATTTACTCTAATTTTATTTTATGAGAATAACCGATTTCACGAAATTTGCAGGTGAATCTGGAATATAAACAAGAGAAAAAAATAATTTTTAAACTCCATTTGCACTCCATTTGGTCTTTTCGACACCCCGCAAAGCCTTTATTTATGGGCTTTTCCGCGATTTTTCAAGCTACTCGAACTCTATCGTCCCAGGCGGCTTACTAGTGCAATCATAAAACACCCGATTCACATGAGCCACCTCATTGACAATCCGGCTCGTCACCTTCCCCATCACCTCCCAGGGAATCTGGGCCGCCTCCGCCGTCATAAAGTCAATCGTATTCACAGCACGCAGCGCGATGGCATAATCGTAAGTCCGCTCATCACCCATAACGCCAACCGACCGCATATTGGTCAGCGCCGCAAAATACTGCCCGATATCGCGAGCGATCCCGGCCGCTGCGATCTCCTCACGGTAGATCGCATCCGCATCCTGCACGATCTTCACCTTCTCAGCCGTAACCTCGCCGATAATGCGAATCCCAAGACCCGGCCCCGGGAACGGCTGACGGAACACCAAATGCTCCGGAATTCCCAGCTCCAGTCCAGCCTTGCGGACCTCATCCTTAAACAGATCCCGCAGAGGCTCGATAATTTCCTTAAAATCCACATAGTCCGGCAGGCCGCCCACATTGTGATGAGACTTGATGACAGCAGACTCGCCGCCTACGCCGCTTTCCACCACGTCGGGATAAATGGTCCCCTGAACCAAGAAGTCCACTGACCCGATCTTTTTCGCTTCCTCTTCAAAGACCCGGATAAACTCTTCTCCGATGATTTTCCGTTTCTTCTCCGGCTCCGTTACACCGGCCAGCTTCTCATAAAAGCGCTGCTGGGCATTGACCCGGATGAAGTTCAGATCATACGGGCCTGACGGGCCGAACACCTCTTCCACTTCGTCGCCCTCATTTTTACGGAGAAGGCCGTGATCCACGAATACACAGGTGAGCTGCGATCCGATGGCTTTTGACAGCATAACTGCCGCCACCGAAGAATCTACGCCGCCCGACAGGGCGCAGAGCACACGGCCGGAGCCAACCTTGGCCCGGATGGCTTCGATGGAAGTTTCCACAAAGGAATCCATTCTCCAGTCGCCTTTGCAGCCACAGACATTATACACAAAATTGGACAGCATCTTTGTCCCTTCAGCAGTGTGAAGCACTTCCGGATGGAACTGCAATGCATAAAGACCCTTTTCCGGCATTTCCGCTGCCGCCACCGGACAGTCAGGCGTATGGGCTGTTACAACAAAACCCTGCGCAGCCGACTCAATGTAGTCATTGTGGCTCATCCAGCAAACCGTCTTTTCAGACACATCAGAAAACAGCTTGGACGATTGATCCACCGTAACCTCAATTTTTCCGTATTCCCGAACCGGCGCCTTACAAACATGGCCGCCCAAAAGATGCATCATCAGCTGTGAGCCGTAGCAAATGCCCAAAACGGGAATTCCCAGCTCAAAAAGCTCCTTTGTATAAGTGGGCGAATCCGCTTCGTAAGCGCTGCTTGGACCCCCGGTGAGGATGATCCCTTTGGGGTTCATCGCCTTGATTTCTTCAATACCTCTTTTATAAGAATAAATTTCACAGTACACGTTGCATTCACGCACACGCCGGGCGATCAGCTGATTATACTGCCCGCCGAAATCCATCACAATTATTTTTTCATGCTGCATGGAATCCTCTCCTTATCTCAAGTTGCTGCTGTTTGAAGTATCCTTTAAGATAACGTCGTGTGCTCCGCCCTCCACAAGGCTGGTAGCGGAAACAATGGTCATCTTGGCCTTCTTCTGCAATTCCGGTATGGTCAAAACGCCGCAGTTGCACATGGTCGATTTCACTTTCTGCAGGGAATAGCGGACGTTGTCACTCAATGCTCCCGCATAAGGCACGTAGGAATCGACGCCTTCCTCAAAAGAGAGCTTGCTGTCGCCGCCCATATCGTAACGCTGCCAGTTACGGGCGCGGTTGGAACCTTCGCCCCAATATTCCTTCACATAGTTGCCGTTGATATTAAGCTTGTTGGTTGGTGATTCATCAAATCTGGAGAAGTACCTGCCCAGCATAATAAAATCAGCCCCCATGGCAAGAGCCAGGGTCATGTGATAATCATAAACGATTCCGCCGTCGGAGCAAATGGGAATATAAACGCCTGTCTTTTCGTAATATTCGTTTCTGGCCTGAGCCACCTCGATCACTGCACTGGCCTGGCCACGGCCGATGCCCTTCTGCTCTCTGGTGATGCAGATGGAGCCGCCGCCGATTCCGATCTTAACAAAATCAGCGCCCGCTTCCGCAAGATAGTTAAAACCTTCCCGGTCAACAACGTTTCCAGCGCCGATTTTTACCGAATCGCCGTATTTAGCGCGGACAAAATCCAGCGTATCCTTCTGCCATTCGGAAAAACCTTCGGAAGAGTCGATGCACAGCACATCCGCGCCCGCCTCAACCAGCGCCGGAATACGTTCCGCATAATCCCTGGTATTCACGCCGGCTCCCACCATATAGCGCTTATGTTCATCCAGCAGTTCATTTGGATACGCCTTGTGGGTATCATAGTCTTTTCTGAAGACAAAATGAGTCAGTCTCTGATTATCATCGATCACCGGAACCGTATTCAATTTGTTATCCCAAAGAACATCATTGGCTTCCGAAAGAGTGGCTCCTTCTTTCACATAAATCAGTTTTTCAAAGGGTGTCATAAATTCTTTAACCTTGGTTTCCAAAGACATTCTGCTGATCCGGTAATCCCTGCTGGTAACGATGCCCACCAGCTTGCCTTCCGCCGTTCCATCCTCAGTGACAGCCGTTGTGGAATGGCCTGTCCGCTCTTTCAGCTCCAGGAGTTCTCCCAAAGTCTGATCAGGACGAATGTTGGCGTCGCTGGTCACAAATCCGGCTTTATGGCTCTTTACCCGGCGAATCATCGCTGCCTGGTTCTCAATGGTCTGTGATCCAAAGATAAAAGAAATCCCGCCTTCTTTTGCCAGCGCAACGGCCAGCTTATCGTCGGATACCGCCTGCATGATCGCGGAAACAAGAGGAATTTTCATCTTAATGGAAGATTCCTCACCTTTTTTAAATTTAACGACCGGGGTGGCAAGGTTGACATTATCAACCCTGCATTCCTTTGAGGAATAGCCCGGTACCAGTAAATACTCGCTGAATGTCCTTGATGGTTCATTGAAATATACTGCCATTTTACCCTCCTTTAAAACATCTTTATACTTCTCCCAAATACTCTTCGAGAGTGATTTTTTGTTCATAAATTTCTTTCGCAGCATCCTTTCCCACATAGCGGATGTGCCAGGGTTCATATTCATACCCCGTAATATCTTCTTTCCCTTTTAAATAGCGGATAATAAATCCGTATTTGTGGGCATTTTTAGCCAGCCATTCTCCTTCATCCGTATTGCCGTAAGCCTGCACCAGATTATAATTCACTGAAGGCGACGATACATCTGCACAAAGGCCGCTTTGATGTTCGCTGTATCCCGGCTTTGCGCTGTATTGCTCGGCTGCGTACTTGCCATCCTTGCCCACGTATTTCTCGTAGAGCACTTTCTGGTAAGCGTACGGCCGAAATCCGCTGGTAAGCTTGATGGTATGCCCCTGTTTATCAGCTGCTTTTGCCAAATCATTAAAAGCGGACGCTACCGTTTTTCGCAGCTTTTGATATTCCGATTCCCGGGATGAAACCTTGTACTTTACTTTCTTAAGGTCCCCCGGTTCATAATCTTTTCCAAGCCCATGGCTCTTATTGACAAGAATCAGATATTCCGAAGACTTGTCCACTGCCGGAGGCTGAGTCTGAATCGCGGCTTCAGTTGCCGGAACCGTCGCGTTTACCTGCGTGTCACCCTCCCCTACGTCCTGGTGAACATAAGGCGCCAGCAGAAAATAGAATCCGGAAAATACCAGCAGCATTAGTATGGCAACAGCTAGCCTGAGCGTAGGTTTTTTCCTATTCTTCACCATTTGTTTCCCCTTTTTCTTATAATACAGGAACTATCGATTGCGCAGCATTTCCTGTATTTCAAAAAAGTTTACCTTGTGAAAGTGAGCGCAAAGCGCGAATAACGTTTCCAAAGAAAACTTTTTTTATTCAAAACTATATTAACATATTTTATAATAAAAAACCCTCTTTTACAAATAAATTTTCCGCATTTCTCCTTGTTCCGCATTACGAAACCACCTGTCTGCATAATAAAACACACGGCGTTGACTAGCTGAATTTTCGGACTTATTATGGGTGTTGAAAAGGGGTTAAGAAAAAATATATTGAGATAAGTCTTATAAGGAGGTACGAATTATGTTAAAGGTAAAAACAGGCGCAAGCGTAAACACCAATGCGGCGGCGGCCGGGAAAGAAGCTGCCTTACAAGTAAAAGAAAATGCAGCTGATATGAAAATGGCTTTCGTATACAGCGGGGTGCAGTATGATCAGAAGGAACTGCTGGCCGCCATTGCAGCCGAGCTTCCAGGTGTGCCATTGATCGGCAACACATCCTTTACAGGTGTCATCACCCAGGACGGATTTATCTCCGGTGAAGATGGATTTGTAGGCATCATGGCCATGTCTGACGAGGCGTTGAAGGTCGGCGTAGCCGGAATGGCCAAGGAAGGCACTGCAAGAGAAACCGGTAAAAAAGTTGCCGAAATGGCCTTGAAAAACGCAGGAACGGATGCTGCGCCCGACTACTTTTATATGACAGCGCCTCCGGGAGAAGAGGAATTCTATCTGAAAGGAATCACAGAAGTAATCGGCCGGGTTCCCTTCTTCGGCGGCAGCGCTGCTGACAATGCCATAGCCGGTGAATGGCTGCTTTACACCGATCAGATGGTGACAGCCGATGGACTTGGCGTCGCATTCTTCTACACAGATAAACCTTTTGCCAACAAATATACCGGAGCCTATGGTGAAACCGACAAAATGGGCATTATTACAAAGGTCGCCCAAAACCGGACCCTGCAGGAAATCGATGGAATTCCCGCTCTGGAAAAATATCGTCAGTGGACCGGAGCCTCAAAGGAACAGGTCACAGAAGGCAATTTGCTCGCCTACAGTATCACCAATCCGCTGGGCGTGAAAGACCGCATGGGTGATCTGATCGCAATTCGCCACCCGATGAACGGTAATGCCGATGATTCCATCAACGTGGGCAACAACCTGGCTGTTGGAACGGCGGTCATTCTCATGGAAGGAAGTGTCGACGGCCTGATTTCTTCGGTAGGCAAGACGCTGGAAGATTTGAAAGCAAGAATGAATGGCGAAATCGGCGGACTGCACCTGGTACACTGCGGCGGCAGGAGAGCCGGTATTGACAACCGGATTGACGAAGTTACCGCACAAGTGAAAAAAGCGGTGGGAGATATTCCATTCATCATGGAGTTCACCTTCGGGGAATACGGATATGAAGATGACGGATGCAACACCTGCGGCGGTCTGATGTTGTCCTTCACCGCATTTGGAAAATAGATTACATACATAAAGAAGGGATTGTTCAGAAGAAAGGAGATTATCACTATGAAAATGATTATTAATGGAAAAAAGGTTGACAGTGTGAGCGGAGAAACCTTTGACGTGCTGGCGCCGGCCACCGGAGAAGTGATCGAATCCGTGCCCAAAGCAACTGCTGAAGATATTGAAAAGGCCATCGACGCAGCGGAAGCCGGCCAAAAAATATGGGCGGAAGTGCCCGTCTGCGAAAAAGCCGAGGTCCTTTATCGGTTCCTGGATATCGTGGAAGAAAATAAGGAAAGCCTGGCCCAGTTGTTGTCCGCTGAAAACGGTAAACCAATCACAGAAGCCAGGGCGGAAATCGGAAACATCAAGATCGGCTTTTCCGGTTTTATCGAGCATGCAAAGCACTATTACGGCGCTATTATCCCTCCGGGTACGGAAGCCGGGCAGGCAGCCAACCTGCAGCTGGTAACCAGAGAACCCATCGGGATTGTGGCCTGCATCATACCATTCAACTTCCCGTGCGACTTATATGATCAGAAGGTTGCGCCGGCCTTGATGATGGGGAATGCTGCCATCGTGCTGCCATCATCCGATAATCCGTTGACCCTGATGCGCCTCACCGAGATGCTGGTTGAGGCCGGCGTACCAAACGGAGTCATCCAGTGTCTCACTGCTCCCGGCGCTGTGAAAAGTGCGGCTGTAGCTGATCCCAGAGTCCATCTGGTCACCTTAACCGGAAGCACGGAAGTGGGAATCGATACCGCTCAGATTGCTGCTAAGAACTTGACCCATACAGCCCTTGAACTGGGGGGCAATGACGCCTTTATCGTATTGGAAGACGGTGACGTGGATTTGGCTGTAGAAGAAATGATCTGGGGCCGGATGTACAATACCGGACAGGTCTGCTGCGCCAGCAAGCGTTTTCTGGTCCACAATTCCCTCAAAGACGAATTCGCAGAAAAATGTGTTGCCAGAATCAAACAGATGAAAGTAGGTATGCCCAAGGAAGAGAACACCCAGATTGGTTGTCTGATCAGCGAAAAAGCAGCTGTTAAAGTTGAAAAAGAGGTTGAACTGACCGTCCAGCAGGGAGGAAAAGTCATCCTGGGAGGAAAAAGAAACGGCGCCTTCTACGAGCCGACCGTTATCGTCGATGTTCCTAAGACCGCAGACGTTGCCAAGGATATGGAAATTTTCGGCCCGGTCGTTCCTATCATCGGCTTCGATACCGATGAGGAAGCCATCGAAATCGCCAACGCGTCCATCTTTGGATTGTCAAGCTGCGTCTTCTCCAAAGATCAAAAGCGCGCCTTCAAGGTTGCAAAAGCCATGGAAGCAGGCGGCGCGGTCATCAACGGAGCCAGCTTCTTCAGAGCCTTTGAAATGCCTTTCGGCGGCTGGAAGCACAGCGGCATCGGTACGGAAGGCGTCATGTCCACCTTCGATGAAATGACCCGCGTCAAAAACATCGTTTTAAAGAATATTTACGAATAATCATACAAAGAGAAAAAGGGGCTGTCGCACATTTCAAAATAAGTGATGTGTGGGATCAGCTCCTTTTTCGCACAAATTTCGCAAATTGATGGTTGAAACGTGGAGGCTTCCTAAAAGCTCCGCCTTCGCAGCGGATTAAGTCAGCAGGTTTGCGTTTATTCTTTTGATAGAGTAACGGGAGCTACCCAAATTTCCATGCGATTGGTTTCTTGTAAGGTCATATTATATTTTTCAGCAGAAAATGGTTTTGTAGTTAGACCATGCCTGGGAAGCCATGTGCTAAAAAGATATTTTCCTGCCTGGTCCAGCGCTGATGATACAAGTTCTTCAAAGCTTTCAGCCTCTATGGAACAAACAATGTAGTCTCCTTCTGGCAACTCCTGTTGCACAAAACCACCGTTCAGCTTTTGCGGAATGTTTTTGGCAAGCCCCCCTGCAAAATAGGAGAATGTTTCTTTTTCCTCATCCGCGGAATATGACATGCCCAATTCAATGTTCGGATGAATATATTGATCAATTGCCTTTTTTTCTTTATGATAACTAATCCAAAGCTGTCCTGGTACATCTATGCCTGTCCTTTCTCCAACTGGTGTTTGTGCCGTTATGGAAACATCTGCTGAAAGACCCAGATAAACTTCCGGAGTGTCAAGGTGTTCTCTGCGTATTTCTAAAATGATATTTTCAACGATTAGAGGAACACCCTCATCCGCCATTTCATAACCCAAAGAAAGAATCGGTTTTACAAAAGTATTGAGAAGCGGTCGATGTTTTTTATATTCCTCTGGTGTAATCCCATAGGTGTCCTTAAAGGCCCTGGTAAAATTTGAATGACTGGCAAAGCCATAGTCTAACGCCACATCTAAAATCCGCGGGTTCCCTGTATTTAGTGTATCGATCGCTTCTGCCAAACGCCGCAGTTTGACGTACTCTTGCAGCGGTTTATTTACCAGCCGCTTAAACAATCTTTGAAAATAAAATGGTGACAATCCAGCTATTTCAGCTAAAACTTCTGCCCGTATATTTTCCTGTAAATGTTCCTCAATGTAATCGACAGATTTTTGAACTGCTTCCCATGCGTGCATATTGTTTACCTCCTGTTTGATTGTGTCATTATTATATCAAATGAATCACGCTTGGGCTTTCCCTGCAATGCCCAGTTGGAAATCAGAATTGTGAACATCCTTCTAGAAAAAAAGCTCTAAGCGCCTTCACCAACCATAAAAAAACTCATGATTAAGAAGTTGCTTAGAGCAGGTATCATCCAATAAATTTATATAATCCAAAGCACTTATGCAGTCTTTTACAGCGTCAGTGACGGTGCGTTATATGTCCTGCCCGCCAGTTCGCTGTCCAGCATATACAGGCCCTTAGCATCACTGCCGAACAATTCAAATTTACGTACCAAGCTGTCTGCCGTGTCTTCTTCCTCAGCCTGTTCTTTTACAAACCAATCCAGGAACTGCATAGTCCGGAAATCCTTATCCTGATATGCGGCATCATAGATGTTATGAATCAGACCAGTTACATACCGTTCATGCTCCGCACCCGCTTTCAAAGGATCGATAAATTCTTTGAATTCCTTATCCGGCTTGCCGATCGCTTCCAATGTGACGGATTGGCCGTTCTGCTGAAGATATTCCATGAAAAGCATGGCGTGATCCCGCTCTTCCTGTGCTTGAATTTTATACCAGTTATAAAAACCGTCCAGATTCTCATCCTTATAATAATTCGCCATATCCAGATACAGATAGGCAGAATAAAATTCCTTATTCACCTGGTCGTTCAACAATTCTACTACTTTTTTTGATAACATATCGCTTCCTCCTTATCTTACAAATGTCACTACTCTTATATGTATACCACATTTTTTTAAATTGTAACAAATTTATTCAACATAGCCCATGCTCCGCGACAGCTCCAGTGCCACCTGCTTTACATAGGCAGCCGTGTCCTCAATGCGGTCATCTGTCAGTACACGTACATCTCCGCTGGCGCTGATAGAAGCAATGATATCACCACGATAATCGTAGATAGGCGCTCCAATACATCGATGCCCGATCTCAAATTCCTGATCATCCATAGCCCAGCCTTGCCTGCGTACCTTGGTCATTTCCTCATGAAGTTCTTCCATGCTGGAAATGGTGTTGGGCGTAAATTTAATGAAGCTGCAGTTTTTCATTCGGTCTTCCAACTCCTCCTTTGAGTAATTGGAAAGAAGACATTTGCCCAAAGATGAACAATAGGCGTGCATTCGCAGTCCGATCTGGGAATACATCTTCACCGTGGAAACCACATCCATCTTTTCGATATAGACTACTTGATCTCCGTCCAGTACGCCTAAATGGGAGGTCAATCCCAAATGGGATGTAATCTGTACGATATAGGGCCGGGCCTCGGTCTGCAGCTCCAGGCTGTTGATGTAGCAGCTGACCGCCTCAATCAGCTTCAGTCCGATCTTGTAAGTGCCCGATTCTGTCTTTTCTATGTAATTTCTTCTCGTCAGCGTCGCTAAAAGTCGATGTGCCGTACTTTTATGGAGTCCCACACGGTTTGCCAGCTCGGTAACACCCAGGCCCTCCTGTTCCTCTGCTAAAACTTCAATCATGTCCAGCACTCGATCCACAGATTGTACGCCTTTATCATCGTGGGTCGAAGGCTTTGTCATAAATCCACCTCCTCGCATTACTGTGATAACGTTGCAAATTCAAGTTTGGGTCTATTATACCACAGTTAAAAAGGTTGGGGAGCTTTTTTTCTTTTGAGAAAAGGAAGAGCAGTCTGCTGGGCAGACTGCTCGAAACTATTCTTTTGGAAATGTCAGCTTACATCATTCCCGGCATACCGCCCGGCATTCCGCCGCCCATTGGAGGCATTGCCGCGCCTTCTTCTGCAGGAGCATCTGTTACGCCTGCTTCTGTTGTCAGGAGCATTGCGGAAGCGGATGCCGCGTTCTGCAGGGCTGATCTTGTAACCTTAGCAGGGTCTACGATACCTGCGTCGATCATATTTTCATATTCTTCGTGAGCTGCGTTAAAGCCTACGCCCGCGTCGCTGGTAAGAACTTTAGCAACAACTACGCTGCCTTCGAATCCAGCGTTTTCTGCGATCTGTCTAACCGGCTCTTCCAGAGCTCTCTGGATGATTGCTGCACCAGTCTTTTCATCGCCGGCCAGGTCTTTCACATATTTTGCCACTGCCGGAATTGCGTTGGCCAGCGCTACGCCGCCGCCGGAAACGATACCCTCTTCAACTGCCGCTTTTGTAGCGTTGAGAGCATCTTCAATTCTCAGCTTTCTTTCTTTCAGTTCTGTTTCAGTAGCTGCACCTACTTTGATTACTGCTACGCCGCCGGACAGTTTTGCCAGTCTTTCCTGAGTCTTTTCTTTATCGAAATCTGAAGTGCTTTCTTCGATCTGCGCTTTCAGCTGATGAACTCTCGCTTCGATTTCGCTGGCATCGCCTGCTCCGTCTACGATTACGGTGTTTTCTTTGTCAACCTTAACGGTTGCGGCTGTACCCAGCATATCCAGGGTAGCTTCCTTAATATCATAGCCAACTTCTTCAGAGATTACTGTACCGCCGGTCAGGATAGCGATATCTTCCATCATGGCCTTTCTTCTGTCGCCGAAGCCAGGAGCCTTAACAGCTACACAGTCGAAGGTTCCCTTCAGCTTGTTGACAACGATGGTTGCCAGCGCTTCGCCTTCCAGATCTTCGCAGATGATCATCAGTTTTCTTCCCTGCTGTACGACCTGCTCTAAGATTGGCAGCAGCTCCTGAATGTTGGAGATTTTCTTATCTGTCAGTAAGATGTAGGGGTTTTCTAAAACAGCTTCCATCTTTTCTGTATCAGTTACCATATATGCGGACAGGTAGCCTCTGTCAAACTGCATACCTTCTACTACGTCCAGCGTCGTTCCCATGGATTTTGCTTCTTCTACGGTGATAACGCCGTCTTTGCCCACTTTTTCCATCGCTTCTGCGATCAGTGCGCCGATCTGGTCATCAGCAGCGGAAATGGATGCAACCTGCGCGATGCTTTCTTTGCTGTCCACTTCGTGGGAAATCTTCTGAATTTCATCCACAGCCACATCAACAGCTCCCTGGATTCCTTTTTTCAGTACCATTGGGTTTGCGCCAGCTGCTACATTTTTAAATCCTTCTTTAATGATGATCTGAGCCAGCAGTGTCGCTGTAGTCGTACCGTCGCCAGCGACGTCGTTGGTCTTTGTCGCAACTTCTTTGACCAGCTGAGCCCCCATGTTTTCAACAGCATCATCCAGCTCGATCTCTTTTGCGATAGTCACGCCGTCGTTGGTGATCAGCGGTGATCCGAACTTTTTATCGAGAAGAACGTTTCTTCCCTTTGGTCCTAACGTAATTTTTACTGTATCTGCAAGTTTGTCAACGCCTGCCTGTAATTTTCTTCTGGCGTCCTCACCATAATGTAATTCTTTTGCCATTCCTCATTACCTACCTTTCCTAATTACTCCACGGTTGCTAAAATGTCTCTCTGGTTTAAGATCGTGTATTCTTCACCCTGATATTTGATCTCTGTTCCGGCATACTGGGAAAAGATCACTGTGTCTCCTGCTTTCAGTTCCATCTTTTCTTCTTCTGTCCCAGGTCCCACTGCAACGATCTCCGCCATCTGAGGCTTTTCTTTCGCCTGACCAGGCAGTACAATGCCGCTGGCTGTCTTTTCTTCTGCTTCTAATCTTTTAATAACCACACGTGCGCCCAAAGGCTTAATTCCAAAACTCATAGTTTCATCTCCTTCACTTTTATAGTTATTTTATTATCTACGATTTGTTAGCACTCACTCTTTACGAGTGCTAACTATAATTTAATACTTTCAGTCCCAGTTGTCAACAGGTTTTTTTGGTTTTTTGCTAAAGATTTTTTAAAGAAAGGAAAAGCGGCAGGCTGCCCGGACTCTTCTCCGTTCAGCTGCCGCCTTAAATCAGATTTTATTTTTTCTTAAATCCTTTTCCCGCTAAGTATTCATCAACAAAGTGATCAATGTCTTTGCCTTTGTAATTCTTAGCGTCAGCTATATTGGTTTCTTTTCCGCCTGTACTATAAACTTCTCCATTCACTTTGATGATCCCTGCATTCCAGGAACCCTGGGGGTTCCCCTCCGAATATGGGGATAAATTTGCAAAATATATGATATTCCCGTTACCCAACTGATAAGGACGCCAGTACATGGTTTTTCCATCATAGCCTGTGCTGGCAAGCTCTGTCTCGCTGACCTTAGGCAGGCTTCCGTAGGCCTTATAGACATTCCTAATCAGCTCGCTATCCTTGCCGCTATTATTCAGCTCTTCCGCAGCCTTCTTCACCGCTGCAGCAAACTTACTGAACTCATCCGCTGCGCACCCGCAGGTAAACTCGCCCCGATAGCCGGCGCCGGAAGGAATCAACTTAAACTCATAATCCTGATCATATACCGGGCATTTGGTTTCACCTTCATAATATCCGTTATCCAGCATGTACTTTGCCACATTGGTACCAGTAATCTTTATCACATCTGCGGTCGTAGTGCAGCTGCGTATCTGAGGATCATAATTAAACATAGCAATAAACTTCTTTTCCAGATCACCCCGCTGAATGGCGCATTTTGTCTTTTCCGTCTTTTTAATATATCCAGTGTATGCCGGAATCAAAATCGCAGCCAGTATGGCCAAGATTACCAGCACCACTATCACTTCGACCAGTGTGAAGCCTCTACTACCTTTCCTTCTTTCCATATCAAATCCTGCCTCTTTCGGAAAAATCCACGCGATCATAATCAGCCCGGCGATGTTTCTATCGTTCTCTTTCAACCGTTCGCATCTATTTTACCACAAATTCAAAAAATGAACACCCCCGGCAAAGGTTCATTTCCTGCGGTTCTCAAGAGTCAAAGGATCCGCGGATTGCCTGCGGCTGATTTGGCGAACATAGTAGAATAAATATTGCTGGGCGATTCCGCCGTAGCTGCCATAGGTACGGCCCGCAAAATCACTGATCTCCTTCACTGACTCCAGCCCGTAAAGATCGTTCATTACCTTTTTCATCCACACATCCACCGGAAAGCAATCGTACTTGCCCATGGAAAAAAGTAAAATACAATTTGCAACCTTGGGCCCCACACCGGGAAAGCTGGTCACATATTCAAAGGCTTCCGCAGCGGATACATCCGGCGCCCCCATCGTTTCCAGCCGCTCCAATCCGTCTGCGGCCACTTTTCTGGCGGTGCCGATCAAGTATTTTGCCCGGTAGCCCAGCCGGCATTCCGCCAAATCTTCCGGCTCCAGACAGGCCAGAGTCTCCGGCGCAGGAAAGGTGTAGTAGACCTCTCCGTCCAGCTGGCCGGCCTTTTCCCCAAACTGACAGCACAAAGCTTCAATACATTTTTTAATCCTTGGAATATGGTTGTTTTGAGAAAGGATAAACGAAATCAGTGTCTCCCACTTGTCCTGCCTCAGCAGGCGAATTCCCTGTCCTGCACCAATGGCTCTTCCAATAACGGGATCCTTTGCCGCCAATTCTTTTTTGATGGCGCCATAATCCCGGCCCAAGTCCAGATAGTCCTTCCAAAATCCATTAAAATCCTCATCCGTTACATTTGAAAGTATCAGCCGGCCCCCTTGCTGGCAGGGATCAAATCGCAGATTAGCAATACGTCTGCCTGCAATACCGGCATAGCTTCCGTCGGGCCGGCGGTTCCACCTGAATGCCTGCCCGCAATCAAAGATATGGTCCAGGTCAAAATCGCGGATGCCTTCTATGCTGACCTGCCCCATTATTTCAGACCTCTTACTTCAATATCAAAGCGGTTTACATTGAAAGCCGTCATATCTTCGATCTGCCGGGTCGCTTCTTTTTGTAGAGCTGCAGCCTGAGCCACTATGTTAAATCCGTAGCGCATATTGACCAATGCCGTCAGCTCCACCCCTTCCATAGCCGTGATTGTCATCACCCGCAGGATATCGTCCACACTCTCCATCCGGGCCGCCACGCATTCCACAATATCGCTGAATACTTTGTCCGACAGATTGTAATCCCCCAGATAGCTGTAAGTCGGCCGCACCACGGATTTTTCCGCGAACCCGCCCTTATTGGCGCTCCATCCGCGAAAGATGCGCAGCGGCGACATAAAATAACCGGAGAACTGACGCTTGAGCTGAAAAACCGGAGCAGGGATAACGTGCTGTCCCATTTCATGCCGCTGTTTGTGGGCAATCGCCCGCTCCTCTTCCGTAGTGATATCCGTTATATACACGGTCTCCGATATTTGCGGGAGTGCCAGTCTCTTTGCAATTCGTTTAACCATCTCATCGGAAGTGCCAATTACTAAAAGCTTTTGCGGAGGTGTTCTACGGATGCTTTCAGCCACCTCCTTCTGGTGTTCCTCCTTAGTAAATAGGGCCGTTTTGACTGCCCCGACTTTTGTAGACTGCCTTTTGGCAGATATACCGGCCATAACTTTATTCTCATAAATAAAGAGTCCATCATCGATGATACCCTCAATATTTAATTCTTTACATAGGTTCTGGGCCTGGAAGCTCTTTCCTGTTCCACTTTTGCCCACAAGTGCGTAAACTTTCATCTTGAATTCTCCATACCCTTCTGTTATAATCAGATGTATCGTGAAGATAAACATTAAAGGAGGTTGTTACAATGGCTTATGTAATTAAAGATGCTTGCATCAGCTGCGGAGTATGCGCAGGTGAGTGCCCGACGGAAGCTATCTCTGAAGGCGACGGAATCTATGTAATCGACGCTGATAAGTGCATTGACTGCGGCGCATGCGCAGGCGCTTGCCCAGTTGACGCTCCAGTAGAAGCTTAGTTTATACATAATAATTTGTATACGTAATAACCGTTTCTTGCATAAAGAAACGGTTATTTATTTTTTGTTATATATTTTCCGAAGTATTGCGGTTCATATGGTACGCCAGGGAGTGCAGGCTGTCGCTCAGATGCACATTCTCAATGGCTACGTGGTCCGGCACTTCCAAATCTACCGGAGCAAAATTCCAAAGGCCGCTGACTCCGGCAAAGCAAAGTTTGTCCGCAACCTCCTGAGCGCTGTCCTTGGTCGTACAGATAATCCCAATGTTGATTTGGTTCTCTTCCACATATTCTACGATATTCTCATAATCCATAACCTCAATATCGTTGATCTTCAAACCGATCAGCCTTGGATTGATATCAAAAATACCGCAAACCACAAAGCCTGCTTTGTAGTAATAGGTGTAGTTAGCAATGGCCTGGCCCAGATTACCGGCACCAACGATAATCATCTTATATTCCTTATCCAAGCCTAAAATGGCGCTGATCTCATTATACAGGCCCTCAACGTTGTACCCGTATCCCTGCTGTCCAAAACCGCCGAAGTTATTGAGATCCTGACGGATCTGCGAAGCCGTGTATCCGATCAAGCTGCTGAATTCATTGGAAGAAATTTTGTCGACTCCCTTTTTCTGCAATTCTTTCAGATATCGTCGATATCTGGGCAGGCGCTTGATAACCGCATTTGATATTTTCGTATCTTTTTTCATTCCACTTCCTCAATTACCTTATAATTTGCAAAACCCGCCTTGCGACGGGTTTTCCTGATCTGCTGTCTTACGCTTTTTCCTCGACATATTTGATAATATCGCCTACAGTCTGGAATTTTTCTGCGTCTTCATCGGGAACTTCGATGTCAAATTCGTCCTCGATCGCCATAATGATCTCAACTGCATCCAGGGAATCCGCTTCCAAATCTTTCATCAGATGGGTTTCTGTCTTTACCGCATCCTCTTCAACGCCCAGCTGTTCAGCAATAATTCCCTTAATCTTATCAAAAACCATAATATACCTCCATTCAGTTAAACATTACCGGTTTATCATATTTGCCCATTGCAAAGTTTATCCGCAAATAACTCAAACTTATTATAGTAGACAGTTCTTTATATTGCAACCGTTTTTTAACTTTTTTTCCATCGGATCGTCCAACTTCCGTTAGATGTCCTGCAATTCCATCCATCTTTCGTATTCGCCGGCCATCTCTTCCTTGGCCTCGTCCAGCTCTTTGCTCAAGGTTTTCAGCTGCTCCGGATCGGTCATCACTTCCTCCAGGCATAGCTGTGCCTCAATGGATGCAATCCTGCTTTCCAGGGATTCAATGTTCTCTTCCGCCTGCGCAAGCTGTCTTGCAAGCCTTCTTTTTCGAGCCTCTTCTTCCTTTTTCAGGCGGCGCTGCTCATTGACGGAAAGTTTTTCCTCCTGGGTTTTTTCCTCTTTTCCGGCCAGCTCTTCCAGATACTTCTTGCCGGATTCGATCTCCTGCTTCTTTTCCACGTAATAATTATACGTTCCCAAAAAAGCCGTGATGCCTTCCCGGCCCAGCTCAAAAATTCTGGTGGGAATTTTGTTGAGAAAGTACCGGTCATGGGAAACCACGATAACGGTTCCGGGAAAATCCAGCAGCGCGTCCTCAAAGACTTCCTTGGATTCAATGTCCAAATGGTTGGTTGGCTCGTCCATGATCAGGGTGTTGGCTCCTGACAGCATCAGCTTCAGCAGCGACAACCGCGCCTTTTCGCCGCCGCTGAGGGCGCTTACCGGAAGAAATACCATATCACCCTGAAAGAGAAAGCTTCCCAGTATGGAGCGCAGCTCCGTGTCCGTATAAAGCCGATATGCGTCGTGCAATTCTTCCAGTACCGTATTGCTTCCGCCCAGCAGCTGCTGTTCCTGATCGTAATAGCCGAAATCCACGTTGTGGCCCACTTTCAGCCTGCCGGAATTTGGTGAAAGATCGCCCAGCAGGATTTTTAGCAGCGTAGTTTTTCCCACGCCATTTGGCCCAACGATACAAATCCTTTCACCCCGTTTGATATCAAAGTCCACCTTTTCAAAGAGATGCTTTTCATTGGAACCGTAGCCGAAGCTTTTGGAGAGGCCTTCCCCTTCCAGCACGTCGTTTCCCGTTTTGAAATTCTGCCGGAACTGCAGCTTCATTCTGCCTCGCGATGCTTCCGGGCGGTCTACCATTTCTACCGCCTCCAGCCGTTTCTCCCGGGAAGCGGCCCGCTTGGCCAATTTTTCGGTGCCGTGCTGCTTGAAACGCCGGATAATTTCTTCTTGGCGGGCGATTTCTTTTTGTTGCTGCTGATACTTGCGCATCTGCGCTTCCCGCCGCTGTTTCTTCTGCTCGGCATAGCTGCTGTAGCTGCCTTCATATGTATAAAGCTTGTGATGTTCCACTTCGAAGATGCGGTTGACTGTTTGATCCAGAAAATAACGGTCGTGGGAAACCAGCAAAATCGTCCCTCGATATGATTTTAAATATTGTTCCAGCCACTTGAGCGTACCGATGTCCAGGTGGTTAGTGGGCTCGTCCAAAAACAGCAGATCCGGTTTTTTTAAGAGCAGGCACGCCAAAGCCAGGCGAGTCCGTTCTCCGCCGCTCAATGTGGAAATCTTTTTGTGATAAAACTCTTCTCCAAAGGCCATGCTGCTGAGAATTCCGTTGATTTCGCTCTTGTAGCTATATCCTCCTTGATCCCGATATTCTTCCTGCATCCGGTCGTATCGCTCCAGGAGCCGGTCCACCTGCGGACCTGATTCGCCTCTCTCAGCTTTCTTGGAAATTTCGGCGGAAAGGGCGAGCATGTCCTGCTCCATTTGTTCCATTCCCGAAAAGATGGCCTCTACCTCTTCCATGACGGTATGTTCCGAATGAAAGTTATCGCTCTGCTTCAAGTATCCAATCGTAGTGTCCGCAGACACAAAAAAATCACCGATGTCCGCGTTCAGTTCACCTGAAAGGATTTTAAGCAGAGTTGTCTTACCGGCCCCGTTGGCTCCGATGATGCCGATCCGGTCTCCTTCGTTGATATGGAAAGAGACGTTCTCCAGGATTACATCGACGCCGTAAGCCTTGGTCAAATCCTTTGCTGATAAAATAATCATCTTTCTTTTCCTATCTGTCTATAATGGTAAATTGGGGATCGCATCCAGCGTCAGATCGTCTGTGATCCCGGATTTATATTTGTAGTACGCTGCACAGCCGATCATTGCAGCATTGTCCGTACATAGGATCGGCGACGGATAATAAAGGGCGATGCCTTGCCTGCGGCACGCCGCTTCCATCATGCTCCGCAGCTTGCTGTTGGCAGCAACGCCCCCCGCCAGCACGATCTTATCTTTTTTCATCTTTACTGCCGCGGAGATGGTTTTTGTCACAATGACATCCAAAACAGCCTGCTGAAAGCTGGCGGCCACATCGGCCGTGTTAATCGCTCTGCCGGCTTGTTTTTCCGAGTTGATATAGTTGAGCACACCGGTCTTAATACCGCTGAAGCTGAAATCCAGGCTGTCCTTCTCCAGGAATACCCGCTTGAATTCCACCGTATGGGGGTCTCCTTCTTTGGCGATCTGATCGATCAGCGGTCCGCCAGGATAACCCAATCCCAGCACTCTGGCCACCTTATCATACGCCTCTCCGGCAGCATCGTCCCGGGTCTTTCCCAGCACCCGGCATTCATTATAGCCGGTCACTTCCACAATATTGGTATGTCCTCCGGATATGACCAGAGCCATAAAGGGCGGCTCCAGATTCAGGTGTTCTATGTAGTTGGCGCTGATATGACCCTGAATATGATGCACGCCCACCAGCGGCTTGTCCGCCGCCAAGGCATATGCTTTGGCTGTTGCCAGACCGATCAGCAGCGCGCCTACAAGGCCCGGACCATAGGTTACGCCAATCAGGTCCACCTGCTCCATCGTTATCCCTGCCTGGACAAGAGCCTGATTCGTGACGTGGTTGATATTGGAAAGGTGGTGGCGGGATGCGATCTCCGGCACCACCCCGCCGAACACCTGATGCACCTCAATTTGTGATGCAATGATATTGGAAAGGACCTGCCGCCCTTCTGCCACAATCGCCACCGATGTCTCATCGCAGCTGGATTCGATGCCCATTGTCAATAATTTTCCGTCTTTCATAATTATCCTCTATTCTAAAGGGAAGATCTGATTCTGTGCCTTGACTACACACTGGTTATCCGACGACAGGTGTCTGCAGTTTTCACAGGATTGATAGGTTCCCATGTTGAACATATCAAAATCATGCCTCCTGGAAAAGCGGCTGCAATGGCTGGCCACTGCTACCATGTCATCTCCGAAACGGTCTTCCTCATAAAAATCGTTATTGTGTCTCATGATTCCCTCCTCGAACGCTATTCTTAATACTAGTATCCTCCGGGAATCGGTTTTTATTCTGTTTTCACTATTTTAGTGCGGCGTTGACGCTTTTGGCTGCGGGCCGTTTCCATGCTCCCATGGGATCGCCGCTGCAATCGCACTTTTATCGCTGGAAAACATCATCGTAAATGCCGCTCTGCATTATCTCCAGCGATAAAATCAGCAGCTGCGGGATTCATCCATGCTGCGGGCCCCTTATACAAACCTAAAGGCACTCCTGAACACTCTTGCCCCTTAGTTCTTCAAAGGCTCGGAAGGGTCTCGCCACATGATCACTGCATCTTCACCGTTATCCTGATAGTATCCTTTGCGCAGTCCTTCTTCCTTAAAATTAAATTTGCGGTAAAGTCCTTTGGCCGCTTCATTGGAGCTGCGGACTTCCAGCGTAAAGCGCTTGATGCCCTGGCCCTCGGTAAACTCGATCATCACGGCAATGATGGCCGATGCGATATGTTTTCCCCGATGTTCTGGCAGCACTGCCACATTGGTAATGTGCCCTTCATCGATCACCAGCCACATACCGGCGTAGCCGACGATCTCTCCGTCCAGCTCCGCAATCACATAGAAGGCCAGTTTGTTTTCTGTCAGTTCCTGGCGGATCGATTCCCGGCTCCAGGGGGTGGCAAAGCAGATTTCTTCCAGTCTTGCAATGGCGTCGATATCCGTTTCATCCGCCTGTCTAATTACTAAATTACTCATGTCTCTTCTCTTCCAATTTCCGTTCTGCTTCTGCCTTGCGCATATAGTTGGGCTTTAATTCCTCGCAGCATACGGCCTTACCCTGCATAAACAGATCCTTAGCCACACGGGCCACCGAGTCTGCCGATTGGAGACGGCACTCCTTGGGCGCCAGCTCTGCATCGTCAAAATAATCTCGATAAGCCTTGGTGCCGTCGCCGAAAAACATTCTCTGTCCGCCCAATGCATTTACTTTGTTTAAAAATTCTTCAATCATATAGGGCGCACCTTCAACAGCTTCCTTAATTTTCCCGTCCTGCCAGCGATAGGCGCCGGCATAGACCTGGCTCCTCCTGGCATCGAAAACCGGGCAGATCAATCCCGTGTATTGGGGCATGTGATAGGCAAAAGTCATCAATGTAGGAACCGCGATTGCTTTGATATCCAGTACTTGTGCCAGCGCTCTGGCAGAAGACACGCCGATGCGGATTCCGGTAAAGGACCCGGGTCCCTGGGATGCCGCCACAGCTGTTAGGTCAGACAGTTTCAAACCATTTTCTGCAAGAAGCTCTTGAACCATTGGCATCAGGTTTTGCAGGTGGTTCAATACGCCTTCTGATTTTTTCAAAATAACATGATCCGCTTCGTCGATAATCGCTGCCGATGCGTGCGCTCCGGTCGTTTCCAACGCTAAAATGTACATTGATATATCCTTTCTCCCTCATTTTTACCATATTGGATAAAGATCGTCTTTGCTTCCGGGGGAATCAAGTCTTCGATCACGTCCGCCCATTCGATGACGCATACGCCGTCTCCATAAAAATATTCTTCATATCCCAGCTCGAACATTTCATCCGGGTCTCCGATCCGGTACACATCAAAATGATACAGCGGCATCCTGCCGTCGTGATATTCCTGTACAATGGTAAAGGTTGGGCTGGTAATGGTTTCTTCAATGCCAAGGCCCTTTGCGATATACTTGGTGAGGGCCGTCTTTCCAGTGCCCAGATCGCCGATGAGCGCGATCACATCGCCCTTTTGGGCTTCCCTCCCCAGCTGCAGCCCGAATTCTTTTGTTTCTTCTTCGTTTTTTAAGGTTATTGTTCTCATATCCATTTATTCTACCACAAGAAAAGGGAAATTGAAAACTCAATTCCTTGAGATGTATGTTAAAATAGAAGAAGAATATAAAGGAACGGGGAAATGATGATGCTTCAGAGAGAAGATATTAGCTTTATTCCAGACACGCCTACCGCGGTGCGCGCCTATAATATTACCGATTATCCTCCTCATTGGCACGATGATTGCCTAGAGGTAATTTTTGTACTGAAAGGCCAGGTGCAGGTTTTGGCCAGCTATGACCGCTTTCAGCTGCAAGAGGGAGATTACGTCGTCCTCAATGAAGGTGATATCCATTATCTCCATGGAAACGGGGATAATTTGGTTATATCTTTATATATTGATCTTCTGCAATTTGAGGATCAGCAGCCATACATCCGATATTTGAACTTTATCTGTGAAAGCTTTAATACCAACAGCATGCAGGAGAAGTACGTGCCCGAATTAAGAAAGCTTTTAGTAATGGTTATTGTGGAAGCGGCAAAGAACGACAAGGAAATCGACAAAATCAATGAAAACATGAGGCAAATTATGGAGCTCCTTGTCTATAAATTTGATATGGCTCATTATTATAACGGACGGGATATTGCGGAAGACCAGCTCCAGAGATATCATAGGATTATGAAAGAAATTGAGGAGGGGTATGAAGAGAAGGTCAGTCTGGAAGCGCTGGCGCAGAAGGAGTTTATCGGCAAAACTTATATTTCCCAATTTTGGAAGAAGATGACTAATATGAATTTTACTGAATACCTCAACTCCAGGAGAAGTGAAATGGCGGAAAAGCTTCTCTTTACTACGGAAAAAAGCATTAATGAAATTTCTCTATACTGCGGTTTTTCCGATCCGAAATATATCTATAAGAGTTTTAAAAAGTGGTATGACCGCACACCGTCAGCCCATAAAAAAGCTTACCAGGAATATATGCAGCGGGGAGCATGTTTTGAAGAATATGATGGAACACAGCTCTTGGGCAGTTTTGGCCGTGATCTCATTGATTCCTTCATGGATGAAGAAAAATCCTATTTGATCCACTCCGCGGATTTGTCCCATAACTGGAAAGAAAAATATGAATACCAGATGAGAAAGTACACTGGCAGCAGAATTAAAAAAGAAATGATCCGAGAAAGCCACCAAACGCTGGGACTACGGGAAATCTATATGCCTCTGCTGGATAAAAACGCGGCCGGGCTCAGAGATGGAAAAATAACGTATGATACCGAGTTTGTAGAAAATATTTTTCGAATCGTCAGAGAAATGTCGTATGTCCTCTGCATTGAGATTCGATTTGAGGAGCGGAGCGCAGAGGAATGGGAACAGATTATTACAGGCTTTGCCTCTTCCATACAGCATCAAGAAGGAAAAGAAGCCTTGAGCCGATGCAGATTCTGCATTTATTTCAGTGAGTTTGAAAAGGATGTGGAGGTAAAAGGCCTGATTGATCGGTTAAAGGGGCACATCGATCCGAAGAATATAAAAATGGCATTGAAGTTCGATTAGGCTGCATAGCTGTTTTTTCGAAACAAAAACTAAAAATTGACAAGGACGTATTTTCGGAGGCCGACCGAAAAGGCGTCCTTGTTTTTTTCTTCCCGGAAAAAAGAAAAAAGGTCAAGGATAAAACCGACTAAGTTTTGTAAAAAACATAGAATTTGGAGCAATTGATGAACCGGGCCAAATCTCTTAAGATAAAGAAAACGAATTATTTGAATGATCTGACAGAAAGGAAGAAGAAAAAATGAAATTAATGGTTGTAGGCTGCGGCGGTGTTGGTGAATCAATTATCAAGATTATGAAAGAAAGAGATCCACAGGGCTCTTGGCTGGAAAAAGTTGTAATGGCGGATTACGATCTTGGAAAAGCGAGAGATATTGCAAAAGAGATCAGTGACCCGAGGTTCGTACCGGAAAAGGTAAACGCGAAGAGCAAGCAAGAATTGGTAGCCTTAATTGAGAAACACAAGATTGACTTTGTAATGGATGCGGCGCTTCCGTTTTTAACAAATACGATCTTTGACGCGGCGCTGGAAGGCGGAGCCAACTATTCCAACATGGGCGTATGGACAGTCCCAGAGGATGAACCGAAGTGCTATGGAACAGGAAAGCAGTGCTTTAAAGAGTTCATGGCCGATTATAACTTCAATAAAAACAAGGAGTGGGAAGAAAAAGGCCAGCTGGCTATCATTGGTCTGGGAATCGAGCCTGGTACCATCGACGTCTTTGCCAGATTCGCGGCGGATCACCTCTTTGATGAACTGCACACGATCGACATCAAAGATGGAGCCAACATGGAAGACCCCAACGGCGGCGCGGATGACGTTGCGTTTGGATTTAACGTATGGACCGTGCTGGATGAATGTATGAATCCGAATATCACTTGGTATGATGATAAAGGTTATGTGTGTGATGAGCCCTTTGCAGGCGAAGAAGTCTTTGAATTCCCTGATGGCGTAGGCCCTGTAAAGCTGTATAAAATTGAGCACGAAGAAACCGTATTCATGCCAAGAGTGCTGAAGGAGAAGGGCCTGAAGCGCGTTTCCTATAAAATCGGACTGGACGACAACCTGGTAAGCGCTCTGAAGGCAGTCAACGCGCTGGGACTGAGGAGCACAGAGCCGGTTGAAATGAATGGAACGCTGATTTCACCAAGAGATTTGGTTGCAAAAGTGGCGCCCCAGCCGGACAGCATCGACGACCATGTATTTGGAAAGACTTGCGGAGGAATTTTGTGCGAAGGAATCAAAGATGGAAAACAGAGAAAAATCTTTATGTATCAGAGTACGGACCAGCAGGAATCTTTGAAACGTTTCGGGACACAGGCGGTCGTTTCCCAGACAGGCTTCGGCGCTTCCATCGGAATCGAGCTGGTGGGCAGAGGCATCTGGACCGGAAAAGGCGTTCAGACTCCGGAATGTTTCGACGCGGTACCATATCTGAAGATCATGCAGGAAGCCAATTTCCCATTTGGTATTGTTGAGTACGAATCGGAATATAAGGCGGAAAAAGATCAGAAAGACTTGCAGGCACTGTTCGAAGCGCTATAAACACAAGGAGGAACCTTTATGCATATTCCAAGTCAAGCAGGGGAAGTCCTGCTTGAGAATGAAAACCCGTCATTAAAAAAATCTGCTGTAAAGCTGTCCACCGTATTTTTTCTGCTCTATTGCTATATCGCAGGAGGCTCTTATGGAATCGAGGATATGGTGGGCCAGGCAGGCCCGGGGATGGCAATTCTTCTGCTGGTTCTGCTGGCCATTTTCTGGGGATTGCCCTACGGATTAATCTGCGCGGAAATGAGTTCCACCTATCCGGAAGCAGGCGGGATCTATGTGTGGGTAAGGGAAACGTTTGGAGACTTTTGGGGATATAACTGCGGTTGGTGGTATACGCTGATGGGATTTATCGACACCGCGGTATACCTGGTCCTTGCAGTCAGCTACATAGAGAGCTTTATTGAGATGTCGACGTTAGCCCGGATTGCGCTGATCGTAGCATTGGTCGTTATTTTTACCTATATTAATGTAAAAGGTTTGGAAATGCTGGGGGCCAGCACCATTATTTTGGGTATCATCAGCCTGGTTCCCTTTGCGCTGCTGACAATTATGGGGTTTGTAAACTGGCAGACAAACCCCTGCCTCCCTTTTTTCAATACGGAGAGCGGAGCGTTGGGCAGCTTTGGCCTGGCGCTGGTTGTCGGCATGTGGATGTATTCCGGCTATGAGGCCATTTCCGCCCTGGGAGGTGAGATCGAAGGTGCGTCCAAACTGATTCCAAAAGGGTTGATGCTGGCGATCCCTTTCGTAGCATTGACTTATATTCTGCCGACGGTAGCAGGTATTGCTGGGCTGCCGGAAGGGACCTGGTCCCAGTGGAGCGCGGAAGAAGGGCTTTCCTATGTGGAGATTGGAGGCATGATCGGCGGAAAGCCGCTGATGATTATCTTTGTCATAGGCGCGGTGTTTGCCAACCTTGCGATTTACAACGATTATGTGGCATCCTCCAGCAGAGCGCCTTTTGTTATGGCGGAAGACAGGCTATTCCCCAGATTTTTTATGAAAGTGGATAAAAAGAATGGAACGCCGTATGTGGCGATCTGCGTTGTAACCGCAGCCACTCTGCTGCTGGCGATGATTGGCTCCTTCGATGTCCTGATTGTTATGGATGTTTTCCTTTATATGTTCTGCCTGCTGCTGGTCTTTGGCAGTGCCGTGTATATACGCTTTAAAAAGCCAGATTTACACGGCGAATACCGGATTCCGGTAGGCAAGAAATTATTCTTTGTCATTGCACTGTTCCCGATTGCAATTTGCATCATCGCCCTCTGTACCAATGGGCTCGGAGCTGTGATTATCGGGATTGTTGCCCTTTTATCCGGTCCAATCACTTACTATCTGTTTAAAGAGATGTATGGCGGAAGGGACGGGGAAGGCTATTGTGCCGAGCTGACCATACACACCAAGCTTTGGGCATGGCTGGTTCCTCTGTACGCAGCCTTCCAGTGGAAAAAGCATCGGTACCGCAGCAAGCTTGCGGCCCGGTCCATGGAGCGAATGATGATTCTTAATATCTGCACCTGGATGCTGATTCTGCTGGTGGCAGTCGGCTGTCTCAAATTCGGTTTAATTGATTTGATCATGGCATCGGCATAAAAAAAGTGTGAATGACGGGAGCACAGCTCCCTATTCACACATGTCGGCCGCAAGGGCCGACACTTTGCAAGGTACTTTCTTTGAAACTCCGTCAATATCGATTGCATCGATATTTCCTGCGTTATAAAAGAAAAAGACAAGTTCCAACTTTTCTCTTAGTTGAAACTTGTCTTACTGGTCTGAGTGACAGGAATTGAACCTGCGGCCTCGTGGACCCCATCCACGCGCGCTACCAAACTGCGCCACACCCAGCCGCTGCGAATTTTAGATTCTCTTCTATTTTACCACATAAAATCGGATTGACAACCACCAATTTAAAAATACCCGGCAGAATTTTATAATCCGCCGGGTATCTTCTTATATGGACAATTACATGAATCTCTATTTGTGCAGGAATTTGGATATTCTCTTATAAAGGAAGAAGGTCAGCACTGCATTGATCCCTGCCTTTGTAAAATTGAAGGCGATAATAACCGGAATCATGGCCACGACTGCTGATCTTGGTGCGCCCATAAAATACGGTGTAATCAGAATGTTGGCCGGGACCATTATCACTACCATGGCCAGGACTCCGCAAAGAAGTGCAATGATCGCCTTTTTTCTAGTCTTTTCGCCTCTGTAGATAAACCCTGCTACCAGAACAAATGCTCCTGTGGCGATCACGTGCATCAGAATTCCATAAACCCCGCTGGCTGAACTGACCGTAAGTCCCTGAATGACAGAAGTCACCACTGTCAGAAGGAGCCCCGCCCAAGGTCCGAAAGCAAAGGTTCCGATCAGAATTGGAATATCCGCCGGGTCATATTCGTAAAACGCCGTAAACATTGGGATATGTATAAAATATACCAATACAACCGATATGGCTACCAGCATGCCCATCTTGGCCAATTTCACTGAGTTGGACTGTCTGTGTCCGCTTTGATTTAAGTTCTCTCCCATTTTTGCCTCGCTCATTTTTTGATTCCTCCATTTTCTATGAATAAGTTCAGGAATCTGTCAGGTCACTAAAAAACCCTGGAATAAATTCCAGGGCAAAGTCACTAAATACAAGAACCGTATCCGTGTTTCTTTCATCCGGACTATACCGTCGGTACGGGGATCTGACCCGTTCGGCCAAAAAGGCTCGTGGACTCGTAGCTCATGCTCATTACCACCGGTGAGGAATTTCGCCTCGCCCTGAAACAGATTTGTTTTTACGATAATATTATAGTGGGAAATCGGGGCGTTGTCAAATTTTTGTTGTAAAATGCGTTTTAATCCCCCTATTGATCCGCCTTTACAATTCTTTCTCCGGCCACCGCATTCCATTCATCGATTTGCCGATAGACCAGATCCTTAAAATCATCGGATACCCATAGTAGATAACGGGGCGAACCGGGGGTGGCCTGATAATATGCGGCCACGGTTCTCATTTTCTGTTCCCTCCCATCCTCAAATTGTGTAACGCCGTCCACACTGTCCTCCGGATCAGAAGAAAAGGTCATGGTCACCTCATTTTTCATGGGTTTTCTTTTAAAGGTCCTGCTCCACATAGAGCTGGTACAGTGAATAACCTCCGCCAAATATTCATACTGTTCATTTTCCGCCACCAGCTCGGCTTCCCCATAGAGACATTCGTATGACGGTCCGCTAAAAGTCAAGTTATACTTAGTAGGTGTTTTTTTATCCTGCACCACCGAAACCTTTACCTCTTCATAGGACATGGGCGTTTCCACCAGCTGCATAAAGATCGATAGCCCCGTCCAAAGGCCTGCCAAAAGCGCTGTAATAACAGCCAGGATCACATACTTTTTTCGGATTTTCTTTTTTATTCTCTGTAAAGCGCTTTTCCCTTCATCAGCAGTGATGGGAGCCTCGACCGGCATGTTCATTTGTTCGAATATTTTTTTACAATCACTGCATTGCGCCAGATGCTCATCCACAAGCTTTTGGCTCTCCTCACTGCAGATACCGTCCATATACAGCGGCAGCAAATCTCTTACTGTTTTGCATTCCAATCTATTCATGCTGTTCCTCCTCCAACCTTTCCTGAATCTTCACTTTGGCCCGATAATAAATCACCCGGGCCCAGCCTTCGCTTTTGCCGAAAATTTGCCCAATTTCTTTAAACGGCAGTTCGCCAAAGGTCCGGACAGAAAAGACCTCTTTGTACGGCTCCTCCATATGATGAAGGATTTGATAAATTTGCAGGGCGCTTTCTTTTTTAATAAAATCCGCCTCTGTATCCGTTCGGTCCGGCTGCTCCAGATCCAGCTCTCCAGCCACATGTTTATCTTTCTTTAATTCTCTAAAATAAGTATGCTTGGCGATTTGGCAAAGCCACACGCGCAGATCGCAGTCACCACGAAAAGAATCGATTCCCTTGAGCGCTTTGAAAAAGGTTTCCTGCGTGATTTCTTCCGCAGTCTCTTTGCTTTGGCTCAAAGCAAAAATATATTTATAGACGTCTTTAAAGTATTGATTATAGATTTTATCAAAATGCTTCACCATCTCACCTCTTTAGCTATATGACTCCTCTGACGGAAAAACGTTACAGCTTTTTTAAGCATACCACAAAATTTTTCGTTCATTAATGTTTCTTTAATCTTCCCGTGGTTTAATAAACACATAATCAAGAAGCATATAAAGGAGGGAGTAATATGAATACAGGTATCGCAAGGAAAGCCACTGCCATCATTCTGACGCTGGCTATGATCATGACCATGGGAATCTTTACTACCGGAACCGTATCCGCCGCCAGTTCGTCGGCGCCGAAGATCGAAAAAATCAAGTATGACGGCAAAGGAAAAGTCGAAGTTGATTTTTATGGTAAGGTCAAGTATAAAAAAGTCAAAGTAACGGTCAAGGACAATTCCGGCAAGAAGTATAAGGCTTCTATCCGGGACAAGGATAATGATGAGCTGGAATTTAAAATCAAAAAATACAAAAAGGGGAAAAAATACACATTCACTATTAAAGGTATCAAAAAATCCAAGGCATCAAAATACACTTCCGTGAAGGGAAAAGTAAAAATTCCGGCAGCCAAATCGGCAAAGAACAATATTAAGATGAAAGACATTGACTACGACTACGAAGATCAGGAAGTAAGCTTTGATTTCAAAACCAAAGTGCAATGGAAAAACCCAAAAGTTAAGATTACAGATTCCAATGGAAACTCTTACAGCACCAGGATCACCGATAAGGACAGCGACGATCTGGAAGTATGGGTCGGCGGTTTGACCTACGGCGAGAAGTATAACTATTCCATTTCCGGGATCAAAGCAAAAGGAGCATCTTCCTATACAACGATTAAAGGCACTTTTAGAGCGATCGATGATTAGTCGTACATGATAAACATAGAGAGGCCGGGCATTGCATGAAGCTGAAGCAAATCACTTCTTTCATGCAGCGCCCGGTCTCTTTGATTGCTGCCAATTCTTTATTCGGTCTCGTCGCTTCCGCTTGCCAGCAGTTTTTCGTAGATTGCTTCCGTATCCATCTGGGGATGCTCTTCCATATATTGATAGATCCGTTTCACTTGCGCTGCATCCTCCAGCAGGTCTTCTGCGACCTCTTCCGGAGTCTGGCCTTTTTCCTTCTCCCCTCATGCGGAACGTGTATCGGTACAGCCCTTTTCCAAAGAGGTCAAAGGGCATGATCATGATGACATATACGTCATTCAGCTGGTTATAGTCGATCACCCCTTGGCAAATGCTTTAAAACGACCTCTTTTCCAAGGATGATCTCCAGGATGCAGGCTGCGATTTCCGGATCCTCCATGGCCTCCGCGAACAAAAACCGATCCAGCAAGTTTAAATCCTTCAAATTCTTTTTTAATGTCATTTCTATTTCCCTTTATTATACCCATTCTATATGTATTGTTCAAAATATTCCCAAATTAGTCAATTTATTGATTGCTACTTTTTAGGAAATTGAAATAACAGGTACAAAAAGAGCTGCCGGGAGTCATGCCCGGCAGCGGATGGATTAATTTCTGCGACGTCCTGGATTGCGTTTCCGCTTTCCGTCTCTTTTTTTCTTTTTAGCAGGTGCTGCAGCCCAGTGGGGCTCCTGACTGATCTCCGTGATTTCATCGCCCATCTGCATCTGCAAAAGCGCTGCGGCCAAGTATTCAATGGGGTAGCCGCTTTCCTTCGCTTTCTTATGGAGCATGCTGCCCGTCAGCTGCAGATTATGGCCTTCGGCCAATCGGACTGCCTGATTGAGAATTTTATCCGATTTCTGCTTCATAACCGATGTGGCCGACGGCAGAGTTCCCTTGGCCAGCCGGGTTTTGCAGTAGCCTTCGATGCTCCGCAGCTTATAAATCTCTTTTCCGACCACAAAGGTAAAAGCCTTGCCTTCCTTACCCGCGCGGCCGGTGCGGCCGATCCGATGGACATAAGCCTCTTCTTCCTGGGGGATGTCATAATTAAAGACCGCTTCCACATCATCCACATCCAAACCTCTAGCCGCCACGTCGGTTGCTACCAGAATGTTTGCCTTGCCATGGCGGAATTGGGCCATAGCCGCGTTTCGCTGACCCTGACTCAAATCTCCGTGGAGCGGTTCTGCAGGATACCCTTTTCCTTTCAGCTCTCCCGACAAGGCATCGGCTCCCCGCTTGGTTTTGCAGAATACCAGCGCCCGCTTTGGGTCGTGGACATCCAGCAGGCGGCACAGGGCCTCCGTTTTATCCTTGCTTTTCAGCTCGAAATAAAACTGCTCGATCAGGGGAATAGTCAGTTCTTTTTTGGTAATTTTAATCAGAGCTGCATTCCTTTGATATTTCTTTGTAATATTGAGAATAGCCTGGGGCATGGTAGCGGAAAACAATACGGTCTGGCGCTCCTGCGGCGTATCCTCCAGGATCGTTTCAATATCCTCGCGGAATCCCATATTGAGCATTTCATCGGCTTCATCCAGCACCACCGTTTGGATTCCGTCCAGTTTTAAGGTCCTGCGCCGCATATGATCCATAACCCGCCCCGGCGTGCCGACGACGATTTTTGTTCCGCTTTTCAGCATCTGTATCTGTTTTGACATATCCTGCCCGCCGAAAACGGGAGCAATTTTTACGCCCTTCATATATTTAGAAAACCGCCGCAATTCTTCCGTAGCCTGGATGGCCAGCTCCCTTGTGGGGCATAAGACCAGGGCCTGAACGCCGCTGCTGTCCGGCTGGATTTTCTGGATCAGCGGAATGCCGAATGCCGCGGTCTTTCCCGTACCCGTCTGCGCCTGGCCGACCAAATCTTTGCCTTCCATCATCACTGGGATCGCCTTCTGCTGGATGGGTGTCATCTGCTCAAAACCCATTTCCGCCACTGCATGAAGAATTCCCTGATTAAGTCCCGATTGATTATAATTCATTTGTTCCATTCAAATACTCTTATCTTTCCTTTTACTTACAAACAAGAAAAGCCGGCGCTCGTTTACTGGAGCGTCGGCTTCTTTTTTACGATTCTTAATTAGTATACGCTATAATTGCCGTTCAAGTCAACTATTTTCTTCTTCGTCCGCTGCTAGGCGGAAGATTGCTTCTGCGTAAATTTTGGCCATAGCTACAAGGCTTTCCACAGCTAGGCATTCGTTTTTCTGATGCCCCAGCTCCGGCTCACCAGGAAACCTGGCGCCAAAGGCGATCACATGCTTCATCGCCCTGGCATAGGTGCCGCCTCCGATCACCAGCGGCCTGCTGTTTTCATCACCAGTCTGCCTTTTGTAGATATCCATGAGCGTGGCGATCATGGGATCATCCTCAGGAATATAGATCGGTTCCTCGTGCTTTTCCTTGACAATGCCCAGATTATAGCGATCCAGCACCGGCATGATGCTTTCATAGACCGCCTCATCGCTGGAGGTCACCGGGTAGCGGACATTGATGGTAAAGGATGCGGCCTGAGTGGACACCGCCGCCATCCCCACATTGAGCACCAGCTTGCCCGACGGCTCATCCGAAAAGCCGCAGCCCAGGGATTGACCATCCAATTCATAACCAATGTAGGTATTATAAAACTCGATTAATTCATTGATATCATCGCTGGCAAAGTTCAGGTTTCCCAAAAAATCCATTAAAATAGAGATGGCATTCTCGCCCTGCTCCGGCTTGGCGCCGTGGGCGGAGACGCCTTCTGCCGTAATCTCCAGGCTCTTGCCGATGCCTCTGCATTTCAGCTTCACCTGATGCTGCTGGCGAAAAGCCGCCGCCTTTTCCTTAATCGTCTCATAGCCTCCGCCCGCCGTATCGCGGACCACGGCTCTGGCATGGTCCGCAACCATGTTGGCTGCGTTACCGCCGCTTAGGGAGCGGAGTTCCAGCCCTTTGGAAGCGCTGCTGCCAAACTTTTTGGCAATTTCAAAAACCAGAATGCCCTTTTCCCCATGAATGGCTGGAAAATCGCCGTCAGGCGTAAATCCGTAGTCAGGCGGTGCCACCTTCTCCAGGTAATATTTCATCCCTTTCCAGTTGGTCTCTTCGTCCAGCCCCAAAATCAAGCGCACGGTATCTTTGAGAGGTACGCCGCTGTCCTTCACCGCCTTCATGGCATAGAAGGATGCCACCACCGGACCTTTATCGTCCATCGTACCCCGGCCGTAAATCTTTCCATCCACGATCTCGCCGCCATAGGGATCGTAATCCCAATCCGTACCTTCCGGAACCACATCCAGATGGCCGACAATTCCCATGACGTCGCCGCCGTTTCCAGGCAAGTCGATATGTCCCCCGTAATGGTCCGCATCCTTCACTGCAAAGCCTTCAGAAGTTCCTTTTTCCAGCATATAGGAAAAGGCCTGCTCAACGCCTTCCCCGAAGGGATATTGGCCTTCCATCTCTTCGGCCACGCTTTTTATTTGAACAAGCTCCTGCAGCGTCTTGATCATCTGTTCTTTGTTTGCTTCTATGTTACTGATTATCGATTGCAAGTATTCCATTTGCATCCTCCCTGGCCTGCTTTGCCCTGGACAAATGTCCCGAGGCCGCCAAAGCCTCGTTGTCCTTCAGCCCGTCATCCAGCGGAACAACCGCATAGACCTGTTTACCGTCAGAATAATACTTATCTACCCAAGTGGGCACAGCACTCATGGAAATCTGGCTGATTCCACTGCCTTCCACATATGTAAGATCCACCTGGGCGATCACACCCTGCTCTGTGTAACGATTATTCAACGTTTCTGTCCTCTGGTTAGAAATAAAATTGCCCATGCTGTAAAAAACCGGCACCTTTTTCTCCGAATCGCCGGCCTTAAGCCAGGCAGTTTCCTGCAGCACGTGAGGATGGGAGGCAAAAATAATATCTGCACCCAGATCGGCCGTCATCTGTGCCAGTTCTTTCTGATGCTTATTGGCGGACTTCTGATACTCTTCTCCCCAATGGTAATAGGCTGCGATCACTTCCGCTCCTGCGGCTTTGGCTTGATCGATGGCTTCCTTGATCTTCTCGCCATCTTCTTTCAGCGTGTTGAAGTTAAAGGAATTGATGCGGGCCGCCACTTCATCGGAAACTGCGCTGCCGTTGATGGAAACGCCTCCGCTGCCTGATCCGGTTTCATAAGTAAACGCTACAATGCCCACTTTGACACCCTTCACGTCCTGAATCAGATACCGTTCATCGGCCTCTTCTTTCACGCTGCCAACTGTCGGAAGCTGATTCTCTTTAAGTACTTTCAGAGTCCGCAGTATTCCGTCCAGGCCTTTATCCGCCATATGGTTGTTGGCGGTAATCGCCACATCAAAGCCTGCATTTTTCAACGAAGTCGCAAGGGCGTCGGGTGAGCTGAAGTTAGGGAAACCCGAATAGGGCTTGCCCGCGAAGGTTGTCTCCACATTGCACAACGCCAGATCAGCCTCCTCAATATATGATTTTACATATTGAAAATTGTTGTCGTAATTATATTCTTTTTTATCCGAGTCATAAGCAGCATTGGTTTGGGGGTTGTGGGACATAATGTCGCCCACACATAGAATGGAGAGGGGAATCTCCTTTGGCGGCGCTGTTTCTCCAGCCGGAGAGCCGGCAGGCACTGCACCCGATATTTTTGTCCAGGCTAAAAGAATAGCCAGCCCTAGAAAAACCAGGGCCAGCGCGCTAAAGACTCCTATTTTTAATTTGTTTGTCTTTTTTTCCATGTTCTCTTCCGTAAAACTACTGAACTGCTTCTACGCCTTTGATTTCGGGATAGCTTTCCATAAGGATTCTCTCAACGACTCCTTTGATCGTCATCTGCGCTCCCGGGCATCCCGCACAATGTCCCTGCAGTCTCACTTTTACAATATGATCGTCCGTATACTCCACGAACTCAATATCTCCTCCGTCTCTCTGTAGGAAGGGTCTGATCTGTTCTAAACCTTCTTTGATTTTCTGTTCCATTATTCATTCTCCTTTTTCTTCTCTTTTTTCTTAACATTTTTCTCCGGTTCTACCGGATCAATCGTACATATGGGCTTGATTTTTTTATTAGCAATTGTATTTATAACAACGGATTTCTTAGGATCTCCGACGCTATCAAAGGTAATTTTTCCGGAGGCGCCAGAAAAGTCGGCCGTCTGGGCCAGGGCCTCACGGACATCTTCGCCGGTGCAATTCGCCCCTGCGGTCTCGATGGCATGAATGAGCAGCAAATACGCATCGAATCCCAATGCCGTTTCAGCTGCCGCAGTTTCGTCTTTGCCGTACTTTTTACTGTAGGCATCGAGAAATTGCCGGGAAGTCTGTGTCACCGCCTCATCCTCCGTATAAAGTGTGGAAAAGGCAACGTTATTGTAAATGTATTTTCCGGCAATGTCCATAAATTCGTCCGTCGACCAGTCGCTGTCACCTAAAAAAGTCACATTGCTGATCCCCATCTTTTTCGCCTGTTTGAGAATCGCTGCCGCATCGGGGATATCTCCCGGGAGAAATACCGTGCTCACCCTGGAATTGGCAATCGCCTGCAGCTGCTGTGAAAAGTCCTTATCTCCTGTCTTAAATTTTTGATAAACGGCTATGGCTTCTCCATCCCCCGTTAATTGGACAAACTTGTCTTTAAAGCTGCTGGCCATTGCCGTAGCCTGATCATCATCATCCGGCAGCAGGATCCCGCTTTTCTTTTCTTTGAGCTGCTCATAGACATAGCGGGCCAAAGCCTCGCCCTGATAGGATTCCACAAAGCATACCCGGAAATAATAAGGGTGGTTCTTCGTTACCAGCGGATTGACATTGGTTATTGCGATACCGGGAATCTTGGCCGCCTCCAGATATCCGTTGGCTACCAGCGAATAAATACTGCCATAGCTGCCCAAAACAGCCAGAGGCTGCTTTTTAATCAGATCCGCCATAGCAGTTTCGGCTGCATCAAGATCTGACTTATTATCCGCATAGACCAGCTCTACTTGTTTTCCCAAGACATTGGGATAAAGATCATGAGCTAGTTCAATCCCCCGAACCTCCAGCTCTCCCTGCTCCTTATCGGCGCCGCTCATTGGTTCGTAAACCCCGATTCTTATAGTATCGTCCGATGATGCGTTTTTATTTATAAACGCTTCTTTAAAGTTATTAAACGTCGTGCATCCTGCCAGTGACAAGGAAAAAACACCTGCCGCAAGGATGCCGGCCATTATCTTTTTCGCCTTTGACATGCTGTCCTCTTCACCTTCTTGCCTGTATTCTCTAATTCCAAACATTTCCCTCTAAGTTACATGTACATCAAATTATACCTGTTTTTTGCAAAAAGGTAAAGTCTGCTGCAAAAAAAGGTTGTTTCATTCCATATAATGGTGGTATAACTAGATTAGAGTAAATTAAGACTAAACTATTGGGAGGTAGAAAATTATGAAATGGACTTGTTCAGTATGCGGATACACGCACGAAGGACCGGAACCACCAGCTCAGTGCCCACAGTGTAAAGTGCCCGCCGAAAAATTTGTAAAAGTTGAAGAAGGTAAAAGAGAATGGGCTGACCAGCACGTAGTCGGCGTTGCCAAAGATGTAGATCCGGAAATCGTGCAGGGCCTTAGAGATAATTTTAATGGGGAATGCTCCGAAGTTGGTATGTATCTGGCTATGGCGAGAGTCGCTCACAGAGAAGGATATCCGGAAATCGGACTTTATTGGGAAAAAGCTGCTTGGGAAGAAGCTGAGCACGCTGCCAAGTTTGCAGAGCTTCTGGGAGAAGTGGTTACGGATTCCACCAAGAAGAATCTGGAAATGCGTGTAGACGCAGAAAACGGCGCTTGCGCAGGCAAGAAAGCTCTGGCTAAAATGGCTAAGGACCAGAATCTGGATGCAATCCACGATACGGTTCATGAAATGGCTAAGGACGAAGCAAGACACGGCTGTGCTTTTGAAGGTTTACTTAAGAGATATTTTGGCTAAAATCAAACATAACGAGGATGCGGCGTGTCTGCATCCTTTTTTCTTTATACAGGAAACCACGTTTTTATGTAAGGAGTGAAGAAACCGATGAAAAAATTTCAGTATTATATTCCCACCCGGATTTTGTTCGGAAAAGGAGCGCTGGATGGCCTGCACAAGCAGGCTCTGCCCGGAAAAAAGGCGCTGATCGTCATCAGCAGCGGAAAATCAACCAAGGCCAACGGGTATCTGGCCCGCGTGGAAGAGCAGCTTGAAAAAGCCGGCTGTGAGCATGTTCTCTTTGATAAGATTCTGCCCAATCCAGTGCTTCGCCACGTGATGGAAGGCGGCGCGCTGGCTAAGGAGACAGGCTGTGACTTCGTTGTCGGCCTGGGCGGCGGCAGCAGCATGGACGCAGCCAAAGCCATTGCCGTCATGGCCACCAATCCCGGCGATTATTGGGATTATAACGGCGGCAAGACGGGCAAGGGACTGCCGCTGGTATGCGATCCTCTTCCCATCGTCGCCATTACCACCACTGCAGGAACAGGTTCGGAAGCCGATGCTGCTACCGTTACCACCAAAGAGGAGACCAATGAAAAATGCGGGTATGTCAATGAAAAACTCTATCCTGCCATCTCAGTGGTGGACCCGGACTTGATGATGACCATCCCGCCGATGCTGACGGCTTATCAGGGATTCGACGCCCTCTTTCATGCAGTGGAAAGCGTTATCAACAAATACGAAAATCCGATGGGTGAAATGTTCGCCCTCAAAGCCATCGAATATATTGCCAAATACCTGCCGACGGCGGTCAAGGATGGAAGCAATGAAGAAGCCCGCAGCTACGTGGCTCTGGCAAACACACTGGCCGGATTCTTTATGATGTGCACCTCGGAGCATTCCATGGAACACGCCCTCAGCGCTTATCATCACAGCCTGCCCCACGGTGCAGGACTGATTATGATCAGTCTGGCTTATCACGACCACTTTGTCAAAACCAGCGCTTGCGACGAGCAGTACATCAAGATGGCCAAAGCCATGGGAAAACACCATGCCAAGGATGCCGGCGACTTTATAGATGCGTTAGCACAGCTGCAGAAGGACTGCAGCGTGGACCAGCTGAAAATGAGCGATTACGGAATTAAACAAGAAGAACTGGATAAATATGCGGTTAATGCCAGAGAGTCCATGGGAAGGCTCTTTGCCTGCGACCCGGTTTCTCTGTCTGATGAAGATGTCGTGAAAATTTATCAGAAATCCTATCGCTAGTTTTTTTGCGATATTGGAACTTACGAAAACGCGGCTTGCCACTTGCAAGTCGCGTTTTCTTTATGGGTTCAGCTCCGAATCCACAGTCCAGGGTCCCGGAAAATTTTTATAAAATTTTTTATTTTTTACGCGAAGTTGTGGGTTTGCGAGGGCTGACCCCGCCAACTTGACTGCCCGCGCAAACTCAAGTCGGATCTGACAGCGTCTGGCTGTTGAAACCTGCGCAAAAAGTGAAATCTTTTTTTATTTTTTTCTCAAAGATCCCCACGCCCCCTCTCCAAGCCGCAGCCGCCCCATATTCCGATTGCCGTAGTCTCACCCTAATATAAAAAAGTTTCCTCTGGAAACGTTATTCGCGCTTCGCGCTCACTTTCACAAGGTAAACTTTTTTGAAATACAGAAAATGCTACGCAATCGATATTTCCTGTATTATAAAAAATCCCGCACTGGACGTCCCTGCGGGATTTTATTTTACAATACACACTTGATTTTTTATATAAAGTTAATTTCCGTATCTCCAGTATCGCAATTCGTCTCAATATGATTGGCCGCCGCCGGATTTTCCGCAAGATAAGTGCTGCCCACGCTCTTTCCATTAATGGAGCAGTCCCCCAAGTCCGTCTGCGTTTTTATGGAATAGGAATCCTGCGGTAGGTAGGTGGTCAAAGTACAATCCCCCATGTCACCGTCGATTTTCGTCATTCCTGCAAATTCTCCGGAGAGATTCATATCACCCGCATTTAGCTTAATCGAGGCAGAGGAAGATTTAATGCTGGCCCCTTGGATACTGCCCATATCGGCACGCAGGTCCAGTTCTCCGGCTATAATCCCGTTCATGGTAACATCTCCCGCATCCGACTCGATGTGCAGCGTTTTTGCCGATAGATCATTGAGCTTTACATCCCCCATATCGCTGTCAATCTCAACGCGATCAAAGGCTGTACCTTGGGGGTAATAAATTTTTATCACCGTATCTTTGTGGTCGCCCAGATTGAAAAGATTCAAGTTAAACCAGCGGATTTTTTTCCCGGATGGCTTTACATTCAGGATACCGTTTTCCACAGAAACCCTGGGTGCGCCCATGGCTTTGTCATAACTGGTTTCCACTGCGAAGGTCTGCCCTTGGACAAATTCCACCCGGCCCAGGTCCGAATCCACATTGATGGAAGAAAAGGCTTCTGTCGCTCCATTCTGATGCTCTTGCTGTCCGCCGGTAAGGCTGATCCATGGAACCCGCTCCTCAACACTGGCCAAACCCCGAATTCCTCCCAAGGCCGCGCCGGCAATGCTGAGAAGCAGTCCTGCGCCGACCACGATTCCGCAGACCATTAAAAAGGTTTTCATTCTCTTACTCATTTCCATGCCCCTCCTTTGCCAGCTTTTTCTCCCGTCTCCTCTGACTGCTCTTCTGCATTTCTTTTGCAGTCAAACGGATGAGGGCCCTGGCACCTATCACAACACCTACACACAAAACTGCCATTAGACCGGCGGCTACAAGCCCCATGCCGATCAGCATCATACCGCCCGCCACGCTTCCGGCCAGCCCGGCAAATCCGATGGCGACAAGAGCAATGCCGCCGATGCAGAATGCGATCAGACAGGCAAGCAGCGCTGCGATCACCGCAAAGATACTGATAAAGACGGCAAAGGCTACGGCCCCCAGAGCGATCGCCAGCGGCAAGGCGACCGGCGCCGCAAAGATGCCCATGATCACCCATAAAATCGCTGACAGCCCTTTTTTGGTGCTCTGGCGGCCATTGTCGTGATCCAGCTGGCGGACAGCGTAATCAGCCTTAATCTGGGTCGCAACTTTAGATGGACTTCCCAGCTCCTGGATAGTCTCTGCTTCCCGTTCCGGTCCGGCCTCATCAAAATATTCACTGTAGTATTCCATCGCTGCCTGAATCTCTTCCTTCGGCAGCTTTGATAACTCGGCGGCCAGCCGGTTCATAAACTCTTGTCTATTCATGATCTTCACCCCCGTTGAGCAAGGAATCGATTTGATCCTTGTAAACTTTCCATTCTTTCTTATACATTTCACATCGTGTAAGCCCTTTTTCTGTTACCGTATAGTAACGCCGGTTCCTACCTTGATAGGGCTGGTCATAGGTCCGCAGATAATCCTCTTTCTGCAGGCGCCGCAGCACCGGATACAAGGTTGACTCGGATATATCCAGAACTTTTTTCATGGATTGAGTCAACACATACCCATAGGTATCTTCTTTTGAAAGGACCGACAATACACACGCTTCCAGAAGGGCTGAATCAATTTTAAATCCCATAGAGCATCCTTCTTTCTTTTATTATATTGTTCATCTGCTAATACTATACGACGTATAATATTATTTGTCAAGCAGATTATGCAAACTTTTCTATTGACCAGATCGGTCAATGCTGTTATACTGTTATTGACCGAATCGGTCAACGAAAAGGAGTTTTTTTATGAACGACAAATTTTACAACCTGCCCGCCGAAAAACAAAACGCGATTATCAACGCTGCGCTCCATGTGTTTGCGGAAAATGATTATAAAAAAGCGTCAACAGAGGAGATCACCCGGCTGGCCGGTATTTCCAAGGGCCTGCTTTTTCATTATTTCGGCAGCAAAAAAGAGCTGTATCTCCACCTCTATCAATATGCGGAAAAGTCCCTGATTGAGGGAATGAGGCGGTACTACGATTCTGAGGAGACGGATTTTTTCAAAGCTCTGATCAGCGCACAGATGGCGAAAGTTCAGGTGCTTCATCAGCATCCGGATCTAATTTCCTTTTTGGTGAGAGCCTATCTGGAACACGATGACGCCGTAGAAGCACAGATAGATACCAGGTTCAGAGACATTATCTCGGCCAGCCGCACCACAGTCCTGGAACGCACCGACGGCAGCAAATTCAAAGAAAGCATTTCCCCGGACCAGGCCCTGGATATCATCCTTTGGATGTCGGACGGTTTTATGCGCAGCCGCACGCCGCAGCAGCTGGCAGACCTGGAAGCGCTCAATGAAGAATTTTTGTCCTATATGGATTTGCTGCGCCGTCATTTTTATAAGGAGGAATATTGGGATGAACATAATTGAAACAAAAGGTCTGACAAAATACTACGGCAAATCCCGGGGGATCATTGATCTGGATTTGTCCGTTTCGGAGGGAGAAATCTTCGGTTTCATCGGCCCCAACGGAGCGGGAAAAAGTACAACGATCCGCCTGCTGCTGGGTCTGATTTCCCCTTCATCGGGAACCGCCAAGGTTCTCAATATGGATTGCGGCCGGGAGCGAACGTCGATTTTGGCTGAAATCGGCTATATGCCGTCGGAAGCTATGTTTTATGATAATTTGCGCGTGAAGGAGATAATCCAGCTCTCAGCCAAGCTGCATAATAAGGATTGCAGCCGGGAAGCTGCCTTGCTCTGTGACCGTTTTATGCTGGATAAAGAGAAGAAAATTCGGGAGCTTTCTCTGGGAAATCGGAAAAAGGTCGGGATTGTCTGTGCCTTCCAGCACCGCCCTCAGCTGTACATACTGGATGAACCCACAAGCGGGCTGGATCCGCTGATGCAGAAGGAGTTCTTTTCGTTGGTGGAAGAGCGGAACAAAGAAGGTGCCGCTGTCTTTCTCTCTTCCCACGTGCTTTCAGAAATTCAGCGTCATTGCCATAGCGCCGCCATTATCCGGGACGGGCAGCTGGTCGTGCATGGCTCAGTCGAAGCCCTTTCCAAAACATCGGCGCGGAAAGTGGAGGTTCACGGGATTCAAACGCCGCCGGCCATCGATGGTATCCTCGATGTGGACTGCGGCGCAGAAAGTGTCCGCTTTTTATACCAGGGGGAGATGAAGTCGCTGATCGCCTCGCTGAATGCCCTTCCTGTCCAGGACCTTTCGATATCCGAACCGGATATCGAAGAAATCTTTATGCACTTTTATCATGAAAGGAGTGGGTCCAATGATCTTATTTAGACATGAATTGCGGCAGGGCCGCAGGATGCTGCTGATTTGGAGCGCTGTGGTCGGTTTTATGATTTTGATCTGTATGCTCATGTACCCGGAAATGGGAAAGCAGATGGGCGGTATCGACAAAATCTTTTCTCAGATGGGGGGTTTTACCGAAGCCTTTGGCATGGATAAGCTGAGTTTGGGTTCGGTGATGGGCTTTTACGGTATCGAATGCGGAAATGTTCTGGGAATCGGCGGTGCTTTTTTCGCGGCTCTGCTGGGGATCAGCAGCCTGGCTAAGGAGGAGGCCGGTCATACGGCGGAATTTCTCCTCACCCATCCCATCAGCCGCATGAGGGTCACTTGGGAAAAGCTGGCTGCTCTGATCTGCCAATTGATTCTTTTTAATGCAATCTGCATCGCCTGTTCATTGATTTCTTTTGTTCTGATCGATGAACAAATAGAGGTTAAGGCGTTTGTCCTCTTTCACATCGCCCAGTTCCTGCTTCAGCTGGAAATCGCACTTATCTGTTTTGCCATTTCCTCCTTTTTGCGTAGATCCGGGCTTGGACTTGGTCTTGGCTTTGCCGCTCTACTGTATTTCCTCAATATCATCGGAAACATCAGCAGCCAGGCCGATTGGCTCAAATATATCACGCCATTCAAATATGCTGACGCTTCCTCCATTATTCCCGATGGGACGCTGGACGGCAAGCTGATCATATTGGGAATGGTATACACGCTGGCAGCGGCGCTGATCGCTTTCCTGCATTTCCGGCGCAAGGATATCAGCGTGTAGGTGCGTAGGCAGATACACATTCAGCCCATACCAAACCTCCCGGCTCATTCGCCAATGCGCTCGATTTCCCGCCTCAGTTCCTCCAGGTCGGTAATGCGGTTAATCGTCCTTCTTACCGCCGCGGAACCTCTGATCCCTTTTAAATACCAGCCCACATGTTTGCGCATCTCCCTGACGGCCGCATACTCGCCCTTGACTGCTGTCAGCCGCTCCAAATGAATGAGCATGGTTTGCAGCCGCTGCTCAAGGGAGGGCGCCGGCGGCTTTTCATCGCCTTTCCAAATGGCAATCGCATCGCGGAAAATCCAGGGGTTCCCGAGGGCGCCCCTGGCAATCATCACCATGTCGCATCCGGTCTCTTTCAGCATGCGATTGGCATCTTCGCCTGAAAAAACGTCTCCATTTCCAATCACTGGAATATTGACGTTTTCTTTTACCCTGCGGATCATATCCCAGTCCGCATGGCCCGTATAATACTGCTGCCTTGTTCTGCCGTGAACTGCAACAGCAGCGGCCCCCGCAGCCTCAATGGCTTTGGCGGTCTGGACCGCGTTGATGGAATCGTGATCCCATCCGATGCGGATTTTGGCCGTCACCGGCTTTCCCGCATGATCCGCAGCCGCTTTTACCAGCTCATATATTCGATCCGGATCTTTCAGCAGTGCGGAGCCTTCGCCGTTTTTTACCACCTTGGGCACCGGACAGCCCATATTAATATCAAACGCCGCATTTTTACGACCCCGCAAGGTTTTTGCCGCATGGGCGATGATGTCCGGTTCGCTCCCAAACAACTGATAGGCGATCGGCTCTTCGCCTGGAAAGATTTCTAAGAGACGCTCTGTATTTTTATCTTTGTACCAGAGTCCCTTGGCGCTGACCATTTCCGAGTACAGAAGGGCAGCCCCCTGCTCCTTTGCCAAACTTCTGGCAGGACCGTCGGTAATCCCGGCCAGCGGCGCTAAAACGAAAGGGTTTTCCAGCTCAATATTCCCTATTTTCATCATTTCTGTCTTTTATTCTTCCTATGGATAATTTCCAGGCCCTCCAAAGTCAGCAGCTTGTCCACATGATCGATGCAGTCGATCCCGCTGTCAATGAGAGTAGCCAGCCCTCCTGTGGCGATAACCTTTACCGGTTCTTCCGACTCGCTGTAATCCTGCAGTTCCTTCTTCATCTTTTTTACAATATAGTCCACCATTCCCATATGGCCGTAGACCAGCCCCGACTGCATGCTGTGGATCGTATTTCTGCATATTACGTTCCCCGGTTCCTCCAGCTCGACCTTAGGCAGCTTGGCAGTCTTTTCGAACAGAGCCTCTGAAGAGATTTTCAATCCTGGCGCAATGGTACCGCCGATATACTCCGCTTTTTCTGAGATCGCGCAGAATGTTGTAGCCGTTCCGAAATCAATGATGATCAGCGGTCCGCCGTACTTGGCGTGAGCTGCCACCGCGTTGACAATTCGGTCTGCGCCTACCTGCTTTGGGTTATCGTATTTCACCACCAGGCCGGTTTTGATACCCGGTCCGATGACAATCGCTCTTTTATTAAAATATTTCATGGATAGATGCTGCAGCGTGAACAGTACGGAAGGTACTACCGTGGAAATGATCACGTCCTCCACTTCCCCTACGTCCAGTCCTTCGTACTGAAACAGCTGATTGATCACCATTCCGTATTCGTCGGCGCTCTTATTGTTATCCGTTTCCAGCCTCCAGTTTTGGATCAGCTCCCCCTCTTTAAAAACGCCCAGTACAATATTGGTGTTTCCTACGTCAAATGCTAGTAGCATGGCTTTGTTTCTCCTTTGCTCTGCCTTTTTTAGAATTCTGCAAGCTATTATACTCCAATATGCGCGCTATGTCGAGCATATTTATACCTGACAATGAAAACTGGCGGGTCGCATGTGCCCGCCAGTATATTCATCAAATCAAATTCACTTATTTAAGAGTAACCAGAACGTCTCCGGCATTTACGGACGCGCCCTTGGCTGCAGGTACGGTATCTACGGTTCCTGCTGCTGGTGCCATGATTTCGTTCTCCATTTTCATAGCTTCCAGAATGATCAGAACGTCTCCGGCATTTACAGCCTGACCCGGTGTAACTTTCACTTCCAGAACTGTTCCCGGCATCGGGGCGCTTACCGTGTTTGCTCCCGCTGCCGGAGCTGCGGCAGCAGGTGCTGCCGGGGCCGGGGCTGCTGCCGGTGCAGGAGCAGGAGCCGCAGGCGCTGCCGCTGGTGCCGGTACAGGCGCTGCTGGTGCCGCTGCTCCGGCTACTTCTTCAACTTCTACTGCATACACAGTACCATTTACTGTAATGTTATATTTTTTCATTTTCGTTTACTCTTCCTTTCCTGATAAATCCTTCACTTAAAACTTTCTGCTGTCAATGCAGTCGGCGCGGCCAGCATCACCCCATGCTGTCGTGTCACCGGATATTCTGCGTATTTTCCGAACGATGAAATTATTTGCGCCCCCCTCATAAGCAGTGATCGCTGCTGTAATGACTGCGATCAAACTGTCATCGGCAGTGACTGCTGCCGCTCCTGTGGGAGCTGCCGGGGCTGCAGCGGGTGCGGCATCTGCCTTCTGCGGCGCCTTATCTCCCTTGTTGGGACGATATGTAAATTTTGTCATGATTGCGATGCAGGCCCATAACAGGATCAGCACGATAAACGTGATCCCCATTCCCATCAGGGTCGTGATCCCGGCCCCTGCCATCTTTTCTCCAAAAGTCATGTTATGCATCACATCGGGATTTGCAAATTGCTCCATTAAGCTCATTATGCCACCTCCTACAGCGGAATGTTACCGTGCTTCTTAGCAGGTAAGGATTCTCTCTTTGTGCTCAGCATATCCAGAGCGCTGATGATTCTCTGTCTAGCTGTAGCCGGTTCGATGATGTCATCTACATAACCCATCTCCGCGGCTCTGTACGGATTGTTGAACCGATCTTCGTATTCAGCAATTTTTTCCTGTCTCTTTGCTTCCGGATCGTCGGCTGCTTTGATATCTTTTTTAAATACGATATTGGCGGCTCCTGCGGCTCCCATTACAGCGATCTGTGCCGACGGCCAGGCCATAACCAGATCTGCGCCCAATTCCTTGTTGCACATTCCGATGTAAGCGCCGCCGTAAGCCTTTCTCAGGATCATGGTGATCTTTGGAACGGTTGCTTCGCAGTACGCGTACAGCATCTTGGCGCCGTGGCGGATAATTCCGCCGTATTCCTGATCGGCTCCCGGAAGGAATCCAGGTACGTCTTCCACGGTCAACAGAGGAATGTTGAACGCGTCGCATCTTCTGATAAATCTTGCCGCTTTGTCGGATGCGTTGATGTCCAGGCATCCGGCTCCGAACTTGGGCTGGTTGGCAATAACGCCTACCGTTGCTCCGTCCATGCGGATGAAGCAGGTGATCATGTTCTTCGCATAATGGGGCATAACGTCAAAGAGTTTACCGTCGTCTGCGATCTTGGTAATAATATCGTACATATCATACGCTTTATTGGGGTTATCCGGAATGATATCGTTGAACTCCGGAATCATTCTGTTGGGGTCGTCGCTCGTCGCATAGATCGGAGCTGTTTCCAAATTGTTGGAAGGCATGTAGCTGAGCAGCTCTCTTACCTGCATCAGTGTATCCGTATCATCCGTTCCTATAAAGTGAGCAACTCCGCTGACCGTGTTATGGGTCATAGCGCCGCCCAGCTGCTCGGCGGAAATATCTTCACCAGTAACCGTTTTAATGACTTCCGGTCCTGTTATGAACATCTGGCTTGTTTTGTCTACCATGAAAATAAAATCTGTGATGGCCGGTGAATAAACCGCTCCGCCTGCGCAAGGTCCCATGATTACGGAAATCTGCGGAATAACGCCGGAAGAGATCGTGTTGTTGTGGAAGATCTTGCCGAATCCGGAAAGCGCGTTAACCCCTTCCTGAATTCTCGCTCCGCCGGAGTCATTTAAGCCGACGATCGGTGCTCCCATTTTCAGAGCCATGCCCTGCACCTTGACAATCTTCTCTGCATGGTATTCACCCAGAGATCCGCCAAGTACGGTAAAGTCCTGCGCATAAGCAAATACAAGTCTGCCGTCCACTGTACCATAACCAGTAACAACGCCATCCCCAGGAGCCTTGGTGTCAGCCATGTCGAAATTGGTGCATCTGTGAGAAACAAACACATCGTTTTCTACAAAGCTTCCTTCGTCGAAGAGAACATTCAATCTCTCTCTTGCGGTCAGCTTTCCTTTTTTGTGCTGCGCATCGATCCTTTTTTGTCCTCCGCCCTGAGCTATTTTTTCTTTCAATTGGCGAAGTTCTTCAAGCTTGTTCATATATATTTCCTCCTTAAGTATTTTGGATGTTTTGTGAAATATTTATCAGTGCATGGTACACCAACCTCACTATAACGTAATTCAAGCTCTTTTGCAACCAAAATTCCGTTGTATACATTATTCTTCCAGCTGGTCTTTACAAGGGAGACAGCCGTTTTTTCAAAGTTTCGGCAATATCGTATCCAGGACAAGTATAACCCGTATGTTTCTACCCACACTATCTAGTAGGAGGTGATAAAATGGATCTTGGAGATATGACTTCAAAAGAGCTGGGCGAACTTACTTCAAAAGGCCTTGTAAGTCTCGGTAAAAAAATTCTTGAGGAGCAGGAAGGGGAAGTTCCCGGAACTCTAAAAAATCAAAACCTGGGGCACAATTCGAAGAAGGAAGGACTGGGGCCCAATACTCGGCGCTAGGCGAGTCAGTTCGCGTATTGCACACGAATTTCTAAGGGGGGGGCCGTCGCATTCATGAAAACGAATGCGATGTGCCCTTTTTTTCGATCCCTTTTATGGAAGGAGCGGACCCTTCGGGCCCGGATTAGTAAAGGGTGAAAAGTAAAATGATCGCTCGAGCTTGTTTTTGTCTAAGATTACGATGATTTTTTATCGTGGGAAAGGCCTGCCAGGCACAGATCGCGATGATTTGTTCCCGGCCTCAACTCCTGGAGAATGACGGTATCAAAATAGAGGCAGTGTAAACACTGCCTCTGGGTGCCAGAGCATCCTTAATTGCATGCGGGCCGGGCCAACAACCAAAAAACTTTTTTTGCCGGTTTCTATTCGAAATGACCTCAATTTGATGCAAAGTCCATAGAAGAACAGGGCATTTTGCCGTTTTCACAGCAAGCCAGGATGGCAAAATTCATTTATTTGCTGCATATAGGCGCATACAAGCGACTTGCATGCGGTTACCTGCATCTAACACCGGATGCAATCCGGCCTGCAGCGCCATTTTATATGGACATTGGCTGCCAAAAGGCCGGTTTCGAATAGGATTTGCAATATTTTTTGTTTTGCTGCATTGTAAAGGGTTCGCACCAACAGTTTTGCCTGCCGTCAATATGCGAGCATTTCAAACTCTATTTCTGAATAGTATGCAGCGGATACGTTTGGCAAAGCTCTTTGACGATGGCTTTTGCCTGCTCCATGGCTTTCGGATCATCCGGGTTATCCAGAACAAGCGCCATGGCCTCCACTGTTTTTTCCACATCCTCTTCCTTAAATCCTCTGCTGGTCATGGCCGGTGTTCCCAGCCTGAGACCGCTGGTAACAAATGGGCTCTGGGGATCATTGGGAACTGCGTTTTTATTGGTCGTGATGTTTGCCTCGTCCAATAGATTTTCCGCCCGTTTTCCAGTCAGGTTTTTGCCTACCAGGTTTACCAGTACCAAATGGTTGTCCGTGCCGCCGGAAACCAAATCAAAACCTTTTGCAATCAGTGCTTTTGCCAAAGCCTGCGCATTGTCGATCACCTGCTGCTGATATATTTTGAACTCCGGCTCGGCAGCTTCCTTAAAGCAGACAGCTTTGGCAGCGATAATATGCATCAGCGGACCGCCCTGGGTTCCTGGAAAAATTGCTTTGTCGATGGCCTTGGCATACTTTTCTTTGCATAAAATCAAGCCGCCCCTGGGACCGCGCAGTGTCTTATGGGTGGTGCTGGTAACGATATCAGCATACTCCATCGGGTTGGGATGATGACCGGTTGCCACCAAACCGGCAATATGAGCCATATCCACCATTAAAATCGCGCCTACTTCATCGGCGATGGCCTTAAACTTGTCCGTTTCAATGGTCCTCGGATAAGCGGAGGCTCCTGCCACAATCAGCTTGGGCTTATGTTTGAGCGCCAGCTCATGCACATTGTCAAAATCGATCTTTTCCGTTTCCGGGTTCAGTCCGTATGGGACGAAGTTGTAGGATTTTCCGGAAATATTGACGGGGGATCCGTGGGATAAATGTCCGCCGTTGGATAAATCCATGCCCAGAACCGTGTCTCCATATTCCAAAACCGCCTGGTAAACGGCCGTATTGGCGTTGGCGCCGCAGTGAGGCTGAACATTGGCATGGTCTGCGCCGAAGAGCGCCTTGGCCCGTTCAATGGCCATAGCCTCCACCTCATCGACGAATTCGCAGCCGCCGTAATACCGCTTGCCCGGATAGCCTTCCGCATATTTATTGGTCAGAGCGCTTCCTGCCGCTTCCATGATTTCATAATTGACAAAGTTTTCAGAAGCGATCATTTCAATCTTTGTCTCCTGTCTGCCGATCTCCCGTTTGATGGCGGCGCTGATCTCAGGATCAGCCTTGTCCAAGTAATTAAAATACATTCCGTGTTCTCCTTTTTTCTACCATAAATATATTAACTAACCACCCGCTCAAGGCGTTTGAGAGCCAGTGCGATCGTCAGCCCGGGAATAACCCGGTTTCCGGTAATTTCCACGCCCAGCACATCGTTAATCCGTTTCAGCCTGTATTGAACTGTGTTAGTATGAATCCCCATAAATTCAGCGGTTTTGCCGCTGTTCATCCCGGCATCCAGGACAAAGGTTTCCAGCGTATCCAGCAGCTGTTTTCCTTTGTTCTCTCCCGCGCCCTTGAAGGGTTCCAAAAGTTCCAGATAATTTTTTTTCACATAGCCGCCCTGGAGCTGGATATTAATGCAATTGCTCACCAGTGCCAGTTCGTATTTTGTAAATACTCGTTTATAAGGGAAGACGTTTTGTACAAAGGACCAACTCTCGCTGATCAGCCTGTATGCGTCTCCTGCACCCTCAATTCCATCCAATCCGGTTACATGGAAAATACGGACAGTCTTGTCCTCTTTTAACTTATTAAACAGCTTGACACAGCTGCTCTTTCCGTCAATATCCACATCCGGGTCATCTCGATCAATCAAAATCATGCCGTAAGTTTCATCGGCCTCGCTGATTTTCATGATATGCAGTCCTTCTTGCTTTTCAAATTCAGTCAGGATTCCCTGATTGATTCCTTTGGCAAAAAATACGCTGAGTATATCGTCCCCTTCGATTCCGGCCTCGTCCTTCAAGGTGTAAGCCAGACTCTTGTTGCCCCGCATGAGGGCTTTGATGAATTCTGCTCTTGCATCTCTTTCCGGAGTATATTTCCACATGCCCATAGCCAGCTCGATGATTTCGGCCAGCTTGGTGATCTCCCCTGCGGAATAGGAATCTTCGTTGTCCACGATGAACATAAAGTATTTATCATTATTGATCGTTACCGGGCCCCAATAGGTAAGGACCCCATTCACATCGATCATTGTGTAGACTTCCGATTGTTTTTCCACTTCCCGCTCTTTTCCCATACGAATGGCTTCTGCAATCGTCGCCTTATGGCGCGTCTCAACGGATAAGATGGGGTTGAAATCTTCACTGAGGAGAATCAGCTGAAAGTCATTATTAATGGCTGCCTCTCGGACCGCCGATTGAAAGTTGCTGTGTTTTTCAAAGTTAAGCAAATGGAAAATGGTATTGCTGATCAGCCGGTTGCTAAAGTTATCGCTGTAAAGGACTTTTTCCATGATCTGCGTAATCACATGGGAGTAGTGGGCGTGGCTGTCTTTCGGCATCACAATCAGCGGCAGATCGGCTGCTTCCGCGGCCTGGATCACCTTTTTATCAAGAGCGGGCACAACCGTGCCCACATAGAATATGACCAAAGCCGCATGGCCGTCAGCAGCCACCTGCTTTACAATCTGGCATTGCTGGGAGACATCGTCTCGGACCGCAAAGAAACCAGTCAGAAGAAGCTCACCTTTATCGTCGGCATAAGCCGCCACTTCTTTGGGCGCGGTAGCTTCTAGAACAGAAACCGCTTTCACGTCATTGCCAAGGGCCGCTCTGCCTGCCACTACCCTGGCGCCCTTAAAGGCTCTTAACTCCAGACAATCCTTTACTGTAACTTTCATTTATTTTTCCTCTTTATCTTCCTCCGAAGCCTTTTCACTGTCTTGATCTGGCGCTTCTACGGACTGGGGGTCACCCTCATCCTCTGACTCCTCATCCATTTCCTCATCGTCATCGGCGAAATAGTCTTCGTCATACTTTGCCAGTTCTTCTTCACTGGGCATATCGTCGTCATCCGGCTCTTCCTCGCCTTCTGTAACCCAATTTTTTTCTTCACCGTCCTTATCCAGGACCATACTATTGAGCGCCTCTTCCGCTTCTCTGGCCTCCCGTTCTTCTTGTTCCCGAAGAATTCTCGCAGCTTCTTCTGCTTCGGCTGCGTTCTTTTCACGGCGCTGGTTCTCTTTGTCCAGCACATCGTCAGCCAGCTCTTTGGCAGTCATCTTTCCGCTGTACAAAAGCTCGAACTGCTCGCCGTCCAGCGTCTCAATCTCCAGCAGCGCTTCGGCCACCGTATAAAGTTTATCCAGATGCTCGGTCAGGATCGCTTTTGCCTCTTCGAAGCAAGCTTCTACAATATTTTTAACTTCCTCATCGATCTCAGAAGCAGTTTCTTCTGAGTAGTTCTGCCTGGTGGAGAAATCCTTGCCCAGGAACACTTCATCCGATGAGCTGTAGTTGACAGGTCCCAGCTTGTCGCTGAAACCATATTTGGTTATCATATCCTTGGCAATTTCCGTCGCCCGCATGATATCGTTGCTGGCTCCCGTACTGATGTCGTCCAGGGTAAGCATTTCCGCTACACGCCCGCCCAGCAGATGGATAATCTGCTCGCGCATGGTGGTTTTGGTGCCGTAATATTTGTCCTCTTTGGGCAGGATCATTGTAAATCCACCAGCACGGCCTCTCGGCACGATGGTGATCTGATGAACAGGATCGGTTTTCGGCAGAGAGTGGGCGACTACCGCATGACCAGCCTCATGGAAAGCAGTCAGTTTTCGTTCTTCTTCACTGATTACCCTGCTCTTCTTTTCCGGACCTGCGATTACTTTTGTAATCGCTTCTTCGATCTCATCCATACGGATTTTAATTCCATTTCTTCTGGCTGTCAAAAGAGCCGCTTCATTGAGCATGTTCTCGATATCCGCAGGGGTAAAACCCGGAGTCCGTCTGGCAAGAACTTTGGGGTCCACTTCGTCTGCCAGCGGTTTGTTTCTCGAATGAACTTTGAAAATCTCTTCTCTTCCCTTGATATCCGGCGCGCCGATCACAACCTGGCGGTCAAATCTGCCGGGTCTGAGCAGAGCCGGGTCCAAGATATCCGGCCGGTTGGTCGCAGCCAGTATGATGATTCCCATATTCTCACCGAAGCCGTCCATTTCTACCAGCAGCTGATTGAGGGTTTGTTCCCGTTCATCGTGGCCGCCGCCCAGGCCGGCGCCTCTCTTGCGGCCCACCGCATCGATTTCGTCGATAAAGATGATACAGGGCGAATTCTTTTTCGCCTGCTCGAACAAGTCTCTGACTCTGGAGGCGCCGACTCCGACGAACATTTCCACAAAGTCAGAACCGCTGATGGTAAAGAAAGGAACCCCTGCCTCTCCGGCAGTAGCTTTGGAAATATAAGTTTTACCAGTTCCCGGGGGGCCCACAAGCAGAATTCCCTTTGGAATCCGTGCGCCCAGACTGTTGTACTTCTTGGGGTTGCGCAGAAAGTCCACCACTTCCGCCAGCTCTTCTTTTTCCTCATCCAGGCCGGCAACATCCTTGAACGTCACCTTTCTCAGGTCGCTGTCTTTCTGCAATTTTGCTTTGCTCTTGCCGAAGGACATGGCTTTGCCGCCTCCACCGCTCTGGTTCATGATAATAAAGAAGAAGAAAACCAGCGCCCCGATCATGATCAGGGTTGGCAGCAGGGTGATGAAGATCGATTCCTTATGAGGCTCGTCGGTCTTATACTTGAGCGTTTTGGCATCAATCTGCGGATACACGTATTTCTCGTTGAACCATTGCAAGTCGACCACATTGGATGCGTATGCGTATACCTGACTGTCATCTTTCAACGTAGCGCTGATCTTGGTCTCTGTGATATTAATCTCCGAGATCTGGCTGTCCGCCGCGTATTCAGCCATTGTGGAAAAAGAAACTTCCTTTTCCGCATCCTTGTCGGAACCGCTGCTGTAGAACCATGCCATGGCAAGTACCAGTCCAAAGATGATCAGGTAAATTCCTATATTTTTCGATAACCTTTTCAAATTTCCGTCCTCCCGTGTCGGTTTTTATTTAAATTTTGTTCTAATATCCAAAATTGGGTATGTCATTTTATCATATTTCACAAATAATTTCAAGCAAAAGGACCACTTTTGTTGCCTGATCGACTTTATATTTTTCACTGTAACGATGGGCCTTGAGATTGGTCCGCCCGTCGGCTACCATCCATAGAATTTCACTGCCGATGGCAGCCAGCGGCACCCGGTCCCGTTCTTCCTTGGGGACTTTTTTGTCAACAAAAAAATCCTGTATTTTTTTACGTCCAAGCTTGAGTCCGATATAATCACCGGGAAGCCTTGTTCTCAGCTGAACTTGCGGTGAAGCTCCATGTCCCTCACATATCTTTTCCCAGTCAAAGACAGCCGCTCCCGGAGGGAATTCCTCTTCCGCGGCGGCCAAGCGCATTTTCAGGCGCGTTTTGGCCCTGGCGGCCGTTTGATCGATTTCTTTTCTAAAAGAAACACAGCCGTAGCCGATGGTCATTTTACAGCCGCCGGGAAAGTCCAGAGACTTTGAAGTACCGCCTTCCATCAAAAGCTGGTCCGCCGCCTCCAAATGGCGCGCTGTGATATCCTGCTCCAGCCCGGCCTCTTCAAAGGCTTTGAGCATGACCCTGCGGCGAATGGCTTTTTCCAGAGACTGCAAGCCTGCCAGATTTAAAATTCCAGGCTCTATCATAAGCTCCTTATATGATTGTTCTGTGATCTTCCACAGATATTCTTTATCCTCAGCAGCGATTTTGCTCAGCCGCACCAGCGCGCTGTCAACGCTGCTGTTAAAGTGCTCCTTCAAATATGGTATCAGCTGGAGCCTGACTTTATTCCTGGTATAAATGGACTGCAGGTTGGTCTGGTCGATCCTCGGATCCAGTTTGTGCTCCCGGCAATAAGCTTCAATCTGCTGCCGCTTCATATCCAGCAGCGGCCGTATAACGGCAAAATCCCCTTCCCTGCGCAGATAGGCCATCCCTGCCAATCCGTCGGGCCCGGTTCCCCGCAAAAGGCGAAGGAGCACCGTTTCCGCCTGATCGTCAGCATTTTGGGCGACAGCAATCTTAATGGCTTCCCTTGCAATGCCCCTGTCAGCCAGGCTGCGGCACATTTCTTCAAAAGCCTGATAGCGCACCTTTCGTCCCGCTTCCTCGCTGCTCATTCCCTGCTCCTGCGCCAGCTTTGCGCAATCCCGGACAACAACCCGGCATGGTACGCCCTGACTTTGGCACAGCTTTTCCACATAACCCTGGTCTTCCTCGGCAGCGCCGGGGCGGAATTTATGGTTTACATGGACTGCGTACAAGCAAATATCCAATTCTTCTTCCAAACTTTTCAGCACATGAAAAAGGCACACTGAATCAGGGCCTCCGGAAAGGCCGATCACAATGTGCTCTCCGCGATTGATTAAATTATGCTTAAAAATAGTTTTTTTAATGCTTTCTCTGATCATGGACCCAGTATATCATAGATCAGCTGACTCTTACAGACAAAACCGTCAAGTCATCCTTTTCTTTCAAGCCATAGTTTTCTACGGCCCGGTTCATGATCAGGTCGCACATTGTCTGCGGGTCCTTGGATTTGATCTCTTCGATGGTCTGGGCCAGCCATTCCATGGAAAGGTCTTCTCGTTTGGAATCGGTCACTCCGTCGGATATCATGATCACCTGGTCGCCTGGATTCAAATGGACCGTCACATAATCGATCTTCAGTCCATCTACAATCCCCATTGGCATGGCCGAAACCTTCACCGTCTCCACAGCATTTTTCCGTTTAATAAAGGTCGTTGCCGCGCCGATTTTATAGAATTTCATTTTCCCGGTTTTTTTATTGAGGATACCCAGGTCAATGGTTGAAAAAATTTCATTTTCCGCATTGAGCAGGAGAATGGAATTGAGCAGCTTTAATACCAGCTCCACCTCCAGTCCGGCCTTGAGCAGCTTGATTACCGCAGCCACGGCCAGGCTGCTTTCCGTTGCCGCTGTCTTGCCGTTTCCCATGCCGTCGCTGAGGACGATGGCAAACCGCCCGTCCGGCAGTTCTTCCCACATATAGCTGTCACCGGAGATCCCCCGGTCTTTCGCATAGCCGGCCCAGGCAGGCTCGGCGCAAAGCTTTACGGAGGCGGCGCCGGGCCTGCTGCTTATTTCTTTAATTGTATGGTCGATAATTCTGGACATGGCCTTAAATTGATAGGACATCAGGATCCGGTTGTTTTCTTGTGAGACGAAAAGGGATGACAGGTCATCAAAATTTCTCCGGATCCTTTCTAAGTAAGCGGATGCTTCCGCGTTCTTTTTCTTTTCTTTGAAAACGCCGCAGCGCAGAAATGTGCAAAGGGCCGTATCCAGCCGGAAAAGCCACTTTTGCGGCATCAAGGCAAGGATTGCCCCTGATGCCAGCGGGCCGTATATGGGCAGCGCCAAATTGACGGATAGTTCAATGGTCCCCGCGCCCATTGTCACTGCCGCAAAGCATAACGCAGCTACAAGTTTATTCTGACCTCTGGCAAACCCTGCAACAACGCCTCCCAGCGCCAAGACAAGGATGGCTCCAGGCGGGCCGCCGCTGAGGATCAGGATAAGCCCGGAAACGAAACCAACCAGCAATCCTTCCATGGTGCCAAAGAGATAGCCGATGAGCAGCGTAATGGTCATGGCCGCCGGTATTAAAACCCAGGGCAGGCTTGTCCCGGAAACGATCAGCATAGCCGCGGATGCAATGGCCAGCATCCCGCCGGCAGTACCGCTTCTCGGTTCCCTTTTGTCCACCAGCTGGAGAAGGATCTCAAAGATGCCGCACAGCACCGCGACAAAGCAGCCCTCCAGGAGAAGGTCCGCTGCAGCGATTCGATATGTATATCCTGCGGCAATATAATAGATGCTCCTGGCGATCACCGTGATCGACCCTGCAATGACGGCTTTGTGCCAAGTTGCAAATCGAATTTTGGCTGTGCATAGAAACACCAGTGCGCATCCGCACAGCGCGCCCACGTCGCCCCAGATGGCGATCCCACTGCTGTAAAACGTCCCCAGTCCAATAAGCATGACTGGAAGTAAGTAAAAGTTTAATGTATGATAGGTCAGCAAGGCCGTAAGCAGGGCGATTCCCGCAGGAAACGTTTCCCCCATAAAACACGCTCTGCTCACTAGAAAGCTCAATACAACCACCGCCGCTACGGCCCATATATGAATATCCCCTTTTTCTTTGCCGATAACCGGCCTTTTTGATATCAGTTCCATTTACAGACTCCTCCTTTTGTACAAGCCTGGAGCTATTATACCTTACGCCAATATTTTCCTTTGTCGAAATCCGATAGAAAATACCAGTTTTTTTGCGACAAATTTCGAGAAGCTGCGGGACTCGTGCTTTGAGCTGTTCAGATAGGAATGTCAAAGGGGAGGGGGGACGGTGCGGGACAGGCAGGGCGGAAAAAATTGACTTGCACCTCCAGTTCCTGTATCATATGAGCAACGGTTTTATCCCCATGCTCCTGACCGCTTATAATGGCCGGGCAGGCTGCGTAACATTGAGAGGAACCCTAGACATGATAGAAGTAAGGAATTTAACAAAACGGTACGGAAAATTTATTGCCAATAATAATCTGTCCCTGACGGTAAAGCCCGGTGAGCTTACCGTGCTGCTGGGCCCCAACGGAGCAGGAAAGTCCACCTTGATCAAATGCATCTGTGGGCTGCTGCGTTTTGAAGGCGCTATTACCATAAACGGATATGACAACCGCAGCAAAGAGGCCAAGCAGCAGCTGGGATACATCCCGGAGATGCCGGCCCTCTACCCCATGCTGACCGTACAGGAACATATGGAATTTATTGCCCGCGCTTACCAGCTGAAAGACTGGAAACCTCAGGCATCCCAGCTGTTGCGGCGCTTTGAACTTGATGATAAGCAAAACAAGCTGGGTAAAGAGCTGTCCAAAGGCATGCAGCAAAAAGTAAGCATTTGCTGCGCAGCCCTGACCAATCCCAGAGCCGTCATTTTCGACGAACCTCTTGTGGGCCTGGACCCCCATGCGATCAGGGAATTGAAGAGCTTGATCGCAGAATTGAAAAAGGATGGGTGTGCTATGATCGTTTCGACTCACATGATCGAAAGCGTAGAAGAAAATTGGGATACCACCTGTATCATGACAGGCGGACGTATCGCACGGGCCTGCCGCAGAGAGGACCTGGACAGCGGCAGCGATTTGGAAGATCTGTATTTTTCCATCACGGAAGGTAGCGGGGAGGAGAAAGCATGAGCAGCCACTTTTATTTGTTTCGTACCAGTTTGAAAAATAGAATAAAAGCCGTGATCCACAAGCCGGCCAAGCTGGTGCTTTATCTTTTGGTGTTCGCTGCCATCGGCGGGGCTTTGGCGACCACCCTTTTGGGCTCCGGGCAGATGAATCATGCGTATCCAACATCTTATTTACTACCCATTTATTTTGCCTTTCTGCTGCTCTTTTACGGCCTGGCCGTCCAGAAGGGCCTTTCATCAGGCGATACCATTTTTGAAATGAGCGACGTTAATCTTCTCTTCGTATCGCCGGTCAATCCCAGGGCAACCCTGCTCTATGGGCTGATCCGCATGGCGGGAATGTCATTTTTTGCAGGATTTTTTCTGCTGTTTCAGAGCAGCACGCTTGCTAGTTTTGGAGTAGGATTCGACGGCGTACTGATTCTCTTTGGCGCTTTTATCCTGGCCACCATCGTTTTCACCCTGCTATCGCTGGTCATATACAGCGTTACCAACGGAAGGCCCCGCAGAAAACGGACGGTACGGATCCTGGCAGTCGCCGTATTCGTGCCCCTGCTCATCTATACTGTCTTTCAGTTTGCCGCCCATGGCAGCATGGCTACGGGCATCATCATCCAGTCCCCTCTTCTAGCCGCCACCCCGCTCGTAGGCTGGGCATCGGCCGGGGCCATCGCTTTGATCCAGGGCAGTATGGCGGCAGGGCTGGCTTGGCTGGGGCTTTTGGCCGCTGCGGGGGCAGTCCTGTTCCTCTATATCCTGTTCAGCCGTTCCGATTACTATGAAGATGTGCTGGTGGCTACCGAAACCAGCTTTGAGCGGAAACGGGCAGCAGCGGAAGGCGACGTACAGGCAGCCGGTTCCACAACGGCCAAGGTGAAAGTAACCAAAACCGGCCTCAGCGGCCTGGGACCGCAGGTCCTTTTTTACAAACACATGCGTGAAACCTTCCGCAAAAACCGCTTTGGCTTTTTCAGTTTGTATATGCTGGTTGCTGCCGTAATCATCATCACAGTCTCTTTCTTCCTGCGGGATAGTCTGGGTCTGCTCACCTTGGTGCAGATACTCATGTGGATGCAGGTGTTCATGATCGGCACCGGACGGGGTCTGATGGAACTCTATTCCCATTATATTTACATGATTCCTGCCTCGCCCTTTCAAAAACTCATCTGGAGCAACATGGAGATGATGCTGAAAATCGTTGTCGAAAGCGTCTTGTTCTTAGGAATCCCCGCTTTCATCCTGGGCAGCAGCCCGGCCCTCACCTTTATAAGCATGCTGGCTTACATTCTTTTCTCGTTGCTGCTGCTGGCAATCAATTTTTTGTCCCTGCGGTGGACCCAGGCCAATCTCTCACAGGGACTTTTGCTGATCGTGTACTTCTTTGTTGTCATTCTTTTCATGATCCCGGGCCTGGCGGCAGCCATGGCCGTATTCTACTTGGTCGGCGGACCAGCAGCCATGGTAATCGCCCTTGGGGCACTCTCCGCTTGGGAACTGGCGGCGGCCCTGATCTGCTTCGTTTTATCCAGGCAGGTTCTGCACAACTGCGATATGCCTACCGTCAAAAAGTAGCCGCTCCCGGAGGGGATCCATTACTTGATTCCAAAAAAGCGCATCGCGTTTTCCTTGGTTTGAGCTGCCGTCTGCTCCAGCGGGATGCCTTTGATCTCCGCCACTTTCTTTGCCGTGTATTCCACATAGGGCGGAATATTGCGCTTGCCGCGGAACGGTTCCGGGGTCAAGTAGGGAGAATCGGTTTCTACAAGTAGCACCTCCAGCGGAAGCTCTTCCACTACGCCCGCCGTCTTTTTGTTATTCTTGTAGGTCACCGGCCCGGCAATGGAAATGGTAGCGCCCAGCTTGACATACTGCTTGCCCAGCTCCCTGCTTCCTGAAAAGCAGTGGAGCAGGACGCGGGCATCCCCGCTGCCATCATAGCGGGTCGGAAACCAGCCTTTCCTTTCCTGAGAAAAAGCACCTTCCTCTTTGAGAATAACCATCACTTCCTGATCCGCTTCCCGGGCATGGATCACAATGGGCATTTTCAGCTCGTTGGCCAGCTTGATCTGCTGGCGGAACCAGTATCGCTGGATATCCCGGTCTGAATAATCGTAGTGGAAATCCAGCCCGATCTCTCCAATGGCCTGGACCTTATCTTTTTTCGCCAGCCCTTTTATCATGGACAGCTGCATCTCGTCCATATCCTTTGTGTCATGGGGGTGGCATCCCACCGCCGCGTAGCACCAGGGCAGACGTTGGGCGTGTTTTACCGCCATCGCCGAGCTTTCCAGGTTAAACCCAATGTCCATCACATAATCCAGGTTGGACGCTTCAATCTTTTCGATCAGCGCCTGACGTTCTTCCTCTGTAAAGGATTCATTGTTTATATGCGCATGGGAATCAAACAACATTTTCTCATTCCTCCAATCTCCCTATCGTTTCAAACACTTGATTACTTCCAGCTGTATTCATAAAATTGGCCGTTGAAATACAGGTAAAGCTGGACTCCGCCGCTCTTCCATTCAGAGGGAACTTCTATGATCGCATGTACCAGCCTCTTTTCGCCCGGCTTTAAGTCCACCAAATCCTTTAGATTCTTGTTGTCCTTGGTTTCCGTAACCACATACCCGTAACAGGTTTTCTCTCCTTTTACTGCCCGCGCGCCGACAAAGTTCACATCCGGGCACTTTTCCTTTTGCAGGTTTTCGGCCTCAATCTGAATGTCCAGCAAAACCGTATCCGGTTTCTTAGGCGTAAAGTATGTATATCCGTCGTATTTGGACGCCTTGGTCGGCTCTACCCTTTTGCCGGTATCCACCTTTTTCAAAGTAATTTCTCCGTATCCATCAGCTGTAACGGCTTTGTCCTTTTTCAGCGGAAGGGTCTGATCGATGTTCTTGCTGGTATCCAGCTTCAAATGGTAAATATCATATTTCTCGTATTCATCGTTGTCAAAGGTCAGCTCCACCTCAGCGTTTCCTCTTGTCTTTTGCTGGCCATCCATGAGAATATAGACCGTGCCTTCCTCCTTGGGGCCGATCGCCTCTCGTGAAGAAAGCAGGGTATCATTGTTGACAAGAAGCAGGTTCTGATAGGACTCGTATTCTTGACCGCCCTGTTTGAGGATGGGCACTGCAAAATTCTGCATCTTGATTTCTTTGTCCGTCAGATTCTTAACGTTTGCCACCAATGCCACATAGGCCGGGTCTTCCATGTCGCCGTTGTACACCCATCCGCTTTCACTGCCCACCGGCGCATAGATTTCGTCGCTGCACATGATGGCGTTGACTGGGGTAAATTCAATATAATTCTCCAGCACTTGGGTTTTTCCCATTCCCAGATCGATGTCTTCCGGTCCGCAGGAGCACAGGGCAATAGCTGCAAAAATTGCTGCAAACAGCAGCGCGATCCTTTTCTTTTTCATATTCACGTTCCTCCTGAAAAAAAGCGGGCCGTCAAAGCGGCCCGCCCGATACCCATTAAACGCTATGTTACTGGATTTCCATCATCGGCAATTGTAGTAACAAATTCACACCGCTGTTTGCCATCCACCACATTATCGGCAAAAAGCAGCATTCCTTTAGATTCCAAGCCTCTCAGTTTTCTCGGCTTGAGGTTGGCAACGACTACCACCTTTCTGCCGACGCATTCTTCAGGCTTGAAGTCCTGAGCGACGCCGGATATGATCTGCCGTTTCTCTGTTCCCATCTTCACCTGGAACACCAGCAGCTTATCGGCTTTTGGATGTTTTTCGCAGGACAGGATCGTTCCTACCCGCAGGTCCAGCTTATCAAAGTCATCGTATTCGATCTGATCCTTTAATTCCAGAGGAATATTTTCATCCTCACCGCCGCCCTTGAGCGCTTCCAGCTCTTCCAGTTCCTTTTCAATATCCAGTCTGGGGAAGATTGGATTTCCTTTCTTCACCTGTTCTCCCTGCATCATATCAAAGTTAAAGGCGTCTTCCCAGGCTACGTCCGCATACCACAGACCCAGCTGTTTTCTGATTTCGCCCGATGTGGTGTGCATGAAAGGATAGATCAGGATGGAAACGATTCGCAGCGTTTCCGCCAGATTGTGCAGCACCGTATCCAGACGAGGCTTGTCCGCTTCATTTTTGGCCAGGATCCAAGGTGTATTCTCATCGATATACTTATTGGCCCGCCTTACGGCAACCCAAATCTCCTCCAAAGCCAGGTTGAATTCGAACTTATCCATATGGGCTTCCACCTTGCCTGCGGCGGAAACAGCAATGGACTTCAGATCTTTGTCTGTTTCATCTTCCGGAGCTGTGCTTTCCGGCACGTAGCCGCCGTTATATTTTTCGATCATGGAAACGGTCCTGGAAACCAGGTTGCCCAGGTCGTTGGCCAGATCATAGTTCATTCTCTTGAGCATAACCTCATTGGTAAAAATTCCGTCCTGCCCGAAGGTATATTCCCTCAGCAGGAAGTATTTCAGCGCATCGATGCCGTAGCGGTCGATGAGCTTCACCGGATCTACCACATTTCCCTTGGACTTGGACATTTTGCCGCCTTCCAGCAGCAGCCATCCGTGCCCCCTTACCTGCTTCGGCAGAGGCAGTTCCATGGACATGAGCATAGCCGGCCAGATCACAGTATGGAACCTGACGATCTCTTTGCCCACCAGATGGACATCCACCGGCCAGTATTCGTTGTATAGGTCCGGATCGTCCGGGTAACCCAGGGCCGTAATATAGTTGGTGAGCGCATCCAGCCATACATAGATCACGTGCTTTTCATCGATGGGAACCGGGATTCCCCAGTCAAAGGTGGATCTGGATATGCACAAATCCTCAAGGCCCTGCTTAACAAAGGCGATCATCTCGTTTCTTCTGCTGTCCGGCTGGAGGAAGTCCGGGTTGTTTTCAAACAGGTCTAAAAGTCTGTCCTCATATTTGGAAAGGCGGAAGAAATAGGCCTCTTCCTTGGCCTTCTCCACCGGACGTCCGCAGTCTGGGCACTTTCCGTCCACCAACTGGCTTTCCGTCCAGAAGGATTCACAAGGGGTACAATACATACCTTCGTATTCGCCCTTGTAGATATCGCCCTTTTCATAAAGCTCCATAAATATTTTCTGAACCCGCTCTACGTGGCGGGGTTCTGTGGTTCTGATAAAATCGTCGTTGGAAATTTCCATCGTCTCCCACAGGTCTTTGATGCCGTCTACGATCTTGTCCACGTATTCCTGCGGTGAAACGCCCTGCTCGGCGGCGATGGTCTGGATTTTCTGTCCGTGTTCGTCCGTACCTGTCAAAAACCGCACGTCATAGCCTGACAAACGTTTAAAGCGCGCCATGGCATCCGCCATTACGGTGCAATAGGTATGTCCTATATGAAGGTTGGAACTCGGATAGTAGATAGGCGTTGTAATATAATATTTGCCCTTTTTCTCTGTCATTTTCAATCATTCCTTTCTTACGCCAGCTGCAAATGAGCAGCAGCGGTGTTTGCAGCATGCCAGCCGTACCTGGGCACGCTCGGGCATGTCCATTCGTGAGGCGGACCGCCGTAGTTATTAGAATATCATGGTTTAGTGGTGTCCGTCAATCAAGGCTAAAATCTTTTTCAAAAAAGTGTTGACAGACCTGAAAGATTCCTGTATACTCTTGGTTAGTTAAAGCTAACCACCTGTTGAACAAGTCGCTTATGGAATTTGCTAGGTTCCATATTTTTTACCCTATTTGGTTAGCATAAACTAACTTTCAGGATCAGGAGGAACTCATGTTAGATAAGCATCTGGTTGCACATTGCTCGCCAACCTTAGCGGGACTGAAAAGTGCCAATATATTTAATTACTCTTTCAAATCAATAAAACTTTTAGAGCAGCAGCTAGCGCTTCTCCGCGCCGATCTTCGTCCAAAAGGCGTATCCCTCCGTGTGCTGCGCAGATCAGGAAAACGTGCCCTGATCTATGTGTACCGCAGCGCCAGGGTCCAGAAAGAATTACAAAGACGGGGTGTTTTGGACTTCCTTTCAAACTATGGCTACGAAACGGACCGGCTCGAACATTGTTTGCAATATCTCAGTGTGCGCATATCTTCTCACCTGGAATTTCCTCACGAGATCGGTCTGTTTCTGGGCTACCCTCTCGACGACGTTAAAGGATTCATCGACAACAAGGGCAGAAACAGCCGCTGCTGCGGCTGCTGGAAGGTTTATTGCAACGAATGTGAAGCGGAAAAACTTTTTGCCCGATTTGAAAAGTGCAGGTCCATATATTGGAATTTATTTAACCGCGGCAAGTCGGTCGTTCAGCTGACCGTAGCCGCATAAAAACTTGGTGCATCACTGGCGTTAAGCCGGTTTTGTAAATACATAAGTCATAAATGAAATCATGTAAGCGTCTGCGTCGCAGGCGCTTGTCTCCTTTTTTGGGCGGCAGCTCCTTGCCGCTCTCCAAAACAAAAATGTTCGCAAATCCTATTCGAAACCGGCCTTTTTGCAGGCAATGTCCATATAAAATGGCGTAAAATCACTCTGTTGTCTGCTTCAATTTGGTTGTTATATGCGGCTAACCGCATATAAATTGCCAGCACTCGCATCTATGCAGCAAACAAATGGATTTCCTCCACTTCGCTTGCTGAAAAAACAGCAAAACGACCTGTTTTTCTATGGACTTTGCCTCTAAATCAGGCCATTTCGAACAGAAATCAGTAAAAAAAGTTTTTTGGCCTGCCTGGCCGACCCGGCAGGATCCGGCTTCCGTACAACACAGGATGCTCCGATGTTCAAGGCCCGGCACTTCTTCACACCGTCTCTTACAAAAAGATTTTAACCCCAAAATACCCCAGCACGATCACGCCTAAAACAATCCGGTACCATCCGAAAACTTTAAAATCATGTTTCTTAATATAACTCATCAAGAATTTGATGGCAGCCATGGAAACGAGAAACGCCACCACCATGCCGTTGAGCAAAAGCATGGATTCCTCGCCGGTAAAGTGCATCCCGAATTTCACCAGCTTGAGAAGGCTGGCACCGAACATAACCGGAATCGCCAAAAAAAAGGTGAATTCCGCCGCTGCTGTCCGGCTGACGCCGATCAGAAGTCCCCCCAGGATGGTGGCGCCGGACCTGGACGTGCCGGGGAAAACGGCCGCGATCAGCTGGAACACCCCGATAATCAATGCTTGTTTGTAAGTCAGATCATCGATGCTGTTCACCTTGGGGACAGCACTTTTATTGCGGTTTTCGATGACAATAAACAGGATGCCGAAAAGGATCAGCATGATGGCGACCGTCTGATAATTATAAAACCATGCGTTGAGCACGTCGTCCAAAAGCAGTCCCACTACAGCCGCCGGCACGCAAGCGACGATAATCTTCACCCACATGATCCAGGTCTTTTTGCTGGTGGGGATCAGCCTCCGCCAATAAATGACAACCACGGCCAGGATCGCCCCCAGCTGTATGACAACCAGAAACATTTCCAGAAACTCCGGCGTTACCTTCATTTTGATAAATTCATCCACCAGGATCATGTGGCCGGTACTGCTGATGGGCAGCCACTCGGTTATGCCTTCCACAATCCCCAGGACAATCGCTTTTATGATTTCAATCTCCATTTCCCTTCCCCTTCCGATTAATGATGAAACAGTCTCAGCCCTGTGAAGGCCATTGTAATTCCGTATTTATTGCAGGTCTCGATGACATGATCGTCCCGCACTGATCCGCCAGCCTGGGCAATATATGAAACTCCGCTCTTATGGGCCCGCTCGATGTTGTCGCCGAAGGGGAAGAAGGCATCCGATCCCAGCGATACGCCGTCCAGCTTTTCCAGCCACGCTTTTCTCTCTTCCCTGGTCAGCACGTCCGGTTTTTCAGTGAAAAACTGCTGCCATGTCCCGTCCCGCAAGACGTCGTCATAGTCGTCGGAAATATACACGTCGATGGTGTTATCCCGATCAGCTCTTCGGATCCCTTCTTTAAAGGGAAGGGCCATAACTTTTGGATGCTGGCGCAGGAACCAGGTGTCAGCCTTGTTGCCCGCAAGTCTGGTGCAGTGTATGCGGGACTGCTGTCCGGCGCCGATGCCGATGGCCTGGCCGTCTTTTACATAACAAACCGAATTGGACTGGGTATATTTGAGGGTGATCAGCGCGATCAAAAGATCCCGCTTTGCTTCTTGGGGAAGTTCTTTGTTATCGGTGGGAATCTGCTCCAAGAGAGCCTCCGTGATGGGTGCATTGTTTCTGCCTTGTTCAAAGGTGATGCCGAACACCTCCTTGGTTTCCTGCTGGTGCGGGGTGTAGTCCGGATCGATCTGGATCACCAAATAGCTGCCCTTTCGTTTGCTTTTTAAGATTTCCAGCGCTTTTTCAGAATAGGACGGAGCAATGATGCCGTCAGAAACTTCCCGTTTTAAGAATTCCGCGGTCTGCTCGTCGCATTCATCCGACAAGGCCACAAAATCACCGTAAGATGACATGCGGTCTGCGCCTCTGGCTCTTATGTAGGCGGTGGCCACATCAGAAAGCTTTGCGCCTTCAACAAAATAAATCTTTTTTAAGGTCTCGGAAAGCGGCGTACAGACCGCTGCTCCTGCCGGGCTGACATGTTTGAAGGATGCAGCTGCCGCCATTCCGGTCGCCTGCTTTAACTCCTTTACCAGCTGCCAGCTGTTGAAGGCATCCAAAAGGTTGATATATCCGGGACGTCCGTTTAAAATGGTAATGGGAAGTTCGCCTTCCTTCGTATAGATTTTTGCTGGTTTTTGATTGGGATTGCATCCGTATTTTAATTCCAGTTCTTTCACGTTCTATTCTCCTCTCAGCGCTGCGCGCATGGTTTGTAACACTCTAAGGAATATATTAGCGGATATAGTCTCCATTGTCAAAAATATTGATTGCTTTTTTATTTATAATCTGTCATACTTTAATAAATGATATCTAAAATTATATTAGGAGATATTTATTATGATTACACGTATTTTCAATCCACGAGATTACTGGAGCTTCTGGACCCACTTCATCGGCGCGGTCCTGGCCGTTTTTTCCGCGTTTTTGCTCATGTTTTTCCACACCAGTGAACATTCATGGTCCTTTCTCGTTTTCGCATTGTCGCTGATCGCCCTTTATTCCTGCAGCAGCATCTATCATTATGTCCGCGGGCCTGAAAGCCGGGTTCAGAGGCTGCGCAAGCTGGATCATTCGATGATTTATGTCCTCATCGCCGGAACCTATACTCCGGTACTGGCCAATTGTATGGATGCGGACAAAGGACGCATATGGCTGATTGCTGTCTGGGGCGTGGCCATTGTTGGGATTATTCTCAAGGTCTGCTGGCTCAACGGACCCCGCTGGCTGTACACTTCGCTCTACCTGATTATGGGCTGGGCCATCGTTTTTCAGATTGGTTCTCTTACCGTATCGACAGACTTTGTTTACTGGCTGGCCGCAGGAGGGATCCTCTACTCGGTCGGCGCTGTCATGTACATAGTAAAAAAACCGAACATCTTTGCGACATTCGGCTTTCATGAAATCTTTCATATATTTATTCTGTTAGGCTCTTTATGCCATTTTCTTGCAATCTTTTTATATGTCTGAATGCTCCTTACAATAATTAGATAAAAATGTCCGTATCTCAGCCTCTGTGCCCAACATACACTTCTCGCCGCTGATATAAGATGCTGCATCGTTCCAGCTCTGGAGGGAGTAAAGGTTATAGGGTATGGTCTCGATGACTCTGCCGATCTCGGGCAGCTTGCAGGGCTGGTGCAAGTCAGACAGAAACATGCATCCGGTTTTGTTTGCGATTTCTTCCAACAATATGTCGCTGTCTTCCATGATAACCATCACCTCCTGCATTTGCCTGGTCAGAAAATCAGACAAATTTCGCCAGCCGTGATATACTTTTTTTAGTAGGTTTTTCCCTCGATTTATGACGATTTTACTCTATGTACCATATAAAGCAAGGTGGTTAAAAAAGTCTACTTTTTTCGCCAGGTATGTCGGATGCTATCACGAAGGTTTATGTCTACAGCCAGTCTTTGGTCCATTTGAAAAAAGTGTTATGGGTCACATTCAGACGCCTCGCCGCTTC
>CABJAP010000008.1:83276-218301 GCA_902363595.1 Clostridia bacterium
AGTCAGACAGAAACATGCATCCGGTTTTGTTTGCGATTTCTTCCAACAATATGTCGCTGTCTTCCATGATAACCATCACCTCCTGCATTTGCCTGGTCAGAAAATCAGACTTTTTTAACCACCTTGCTTTATATGGTACATAGAGTAAAATCGTCATAAATCGAGGGAAAAACCTACTAAAAAAAGTATATCACGGCTGGCGAAATTTGTCTACTTTTTTCGCCAGGTATGTCGGATGCTATCACGAAGGTTTATGTCTACAGCCAGTCTTTGGTCCATTTGAAAAAAGTGTTATGGGTCACATTCAGACGCCTCGCCGCTTCCCTGCCGCTGATTTTCCCCGATCTCCACATTTCGCATAAAAAAAAGAAATCCTCTGGGATTTGTTTTTGCGGCCTGCCGAAGCGGACTCCCCGAGCCTTAGCTGCCGCAATGCCTTCGTTCTGCCTCTGGCGTATATTCTCCCGTTCCGTCTGCGCAACATAGCTGAGCAGCTGCAGCACGATATCTGCGATCAGTGTTCCCGTCAAGTCCTTGGTCCCCTGTGTATTGAGCAGCGGCATGTCCAGCACCGCCACGTTCACCTGTTTTTCCTTGGTCAGAATCCGCCATTGTTCCAAAATCTCCTCATAATTGCGCCCCAGCCGGTCAATGGATTTTATCGCCAGCACATCTCCCGGCTTTAATTTCCGCAAAAGCCGTTTGTATTGGGGCCGGTTAAAATCCTTGCCGCTCTGCTTGTCCAAATAAATATGGGCGTCCGGAACAGCAAATTCCTTTAGTGCGATCATCTGCCGATCTTCGTTTTGTTCCCGCGTAGATACTCTCGCGTACCCGTAAACTTGGTTCATAATCTCACAGCTCTCCTTTCCTTTTTTTCGTTAGTATGTCCAACTCAATACCGAATCACACATGCGGTAAAAGCAGTAATCATCCGCCGAAGGCAGCGGATACCTCCAGCTAGTATGACATTTTGACTAATTAGGGAAAATTTTATTAGAAGGTTTCATTTTTTTCGCAAAGTTATGGGTTTGCGAGACCTGATATTGAGAAGAAGCAGGTTTTGATGCTTGCAGCTAAGTTTGATAGGGAGCAATCGTTGAAAATTGCGTAAAAATCAAAATTTATTTTAATTATTTTCCGGAAAAGCGATGCCGTCTGAAATTCAACATATGCGCTTTAGTTTACCATAATCTTCAATAGTCCTTCTTCAGCAGAAAGTCTGCTAAATGCATAATTTTGACACCATTTACATTGCCTGCGGCCAGTTCGTCAAGTGTTACGATATACTTCGGGTAATGGTCTTTGATTTCAAGAAGATTGGCAAGCTCTCTGTCAGATTCCTCCGGCAGTCTGCGGCACACCTGAACATAAATTCGTTCGTCACGCCGTATCGCCACAAAATCAATTTCTTTGGTTTCGTTTTTTCCGATATAAACTTGGTATCCTTTTCGGCGCAATTCAAAGTACACGATGTTTTCAAGCATCGCTGCAATGGACTTGGGATTGAATCCCATTATGCAGTATTTAAGAGAAGCATCGGCAAGATAGAATTTTTCCTGCGTTTTTAATACCGATTTTCCTTGTAGATCATAGCGTGAGCAACGGTAGATTACAAAAGCTTTTTCTAACCATTGAAGATAATTATACACGGCTTCGACGGAGAGCGCGCGTCCCTCGCTTTTCAGGAATTTCACGATAGCATTGGCTGAAAAAGTTTTGCCTACATTTTCAACAATATACTTTACAACCCGGTTGAATAAATCAAAGTTGGTTATGTTATGCCGCCTGGTGATATCATTTGTAATCACAGAATTGTAGATTCCCTCCACAATCTGATATGCGGATTGTTCGTCAAAGCTGCTGCGAGCGACAATGGGAAAACCGCCCATACGGATATATTCATTCAAAAGTTCTTTCACGGAAAGGCCACTTGACTTTTTGAAATCCAGATATTCGGCAAAAGACAGCGTAAACACCGGAATCGAAATGTATCTGCCTGTTAAATAGGTCGATATTTCACTTGACAGCAATTTTGAGTTTGAGCCAGTCACATAAATATCGGTATTTGCATTTTCAAGCAGGCTGTTGACCGCTTTTTCCCACCCGTCAATTTCCTGCACCTCGTCCAGCAGAAGATAGTACCGGCTGTCATCAACCATTTTTTCTTTGATACTGTTATGCATATCCTTATCTGTCATACCATCGTCAAAATCTTCCGAGGTATAGCGCATACTGATAATATGATCTGCTGGAATGCCGCTGCTTTGCAGATCATCCCGCAGCATTTCTAAAATCGTGGATTTGCCGCAGCGCCGAACTCCCGCCAGTATTTTGACAAGCGGCACATCCCGATATGTTTTCAGCATGTCCATATAGTTTGATCGGATAATCATAATATTGACCCCCTTAATTCTTAGACAGCGGCAATCAACCTACTCCATCTTTATTATGATTATATCCAAAAACTTTATAAAAATAAATAGTTTTTACGCTAAATTCGAAAAAACTTGACAAAGGATTTAAGTTTTAATTTTATTCTACATTTAACACAAATAAATATACCAGTACATTCAGTAGCGCTCCCACAATAGACAATATGATCGGAACAATGGCAGCATTTTGATAAAACGGAAAATATAAAAAACGTGTGCATGACGGAATAAAATATGACCATGCGCGAGCGTTTCAACTCTTGCATGGTCATTTTCGCTTTACACCGCTTGAAGATTGATTTGCCGCTATCGATCCAGTTTAAGTTCCAGATAGTCTTTAATAATCTTCACGATATTTTCTATAGAAATGTAGCCGCTGTCAATGCACAAATTGTAGTTTACCGGGTCTCCCCATTTGCGGCCGGTATGATAATTATAGTAATTGGCACGGGCCTTATCCGTGTCGTTCATGATTTTTTTAACATCCTTTTCGGGCACTCCGTACTCTTCTACAGCCCGTTTGATCTTATCCTCTGCCTCCGCGTAGATAAAGATGTTGGTTGCACCTTGAATACCTCGAAGAACATAATCGGCACATCTTCCGACAATAACGCAGGAGCCCTCATCTGCAATCTTACGGATAGTATCAAACTGAGCCAAGAAAAAGCGTTCATTCAGAGACAAGCTGTCCGGCCCGGAGTCTCCCGTTCCGAAAGCAGAGGACAGGCTGTAAAAGAAACTGTTTTTCGCTTTCATCTCCGCCTCTTCCATCATCTCTCTGGAAAAGCCGCTCTCTTCGGCAATTCTTGAAAGGAGTTCTTTATCATAATAGGGAATCCCTAAATCGTCAGCCAAACGTCTTCCGATCAATCTGCCCCCGCTTCCAAACTCACGGCTGATGGTTATAATTTGCTTTTTCATAACGTTGCCTCCCTTGATTTATTTTTTCTATTATAACAGATTTGAGTTGATTATTCCAATATCATTTCTGTACTGCATTCCATCAAAGGAGATTCGTTTTACATTATCAAAAGCTTTTTCCCTGGCCTGCTCATGGGTATTACCTATGGCAGTGACGCCCAAGACTCTGCCGCCGGAAGTCACCACCGCGCTGCGGCAGGACTGTTCATCACAGATATGTTCGGAAGCCGTTCCTGCATGAAATACAACCACGTCACTATCCACTTTTTCCAGTCCCGTAATTTCCTTTCCTTTTTCGTAGCTTCCCGGATAACCTCCGGAAGCCAGAACAACGCAGACTGCTTTCTTATCGCTCCACGTTATCTCTACGTCGGCCAGCCGGTTTTCCGTCACAGCCAGGAAGATGTCCAGCAGATCGCTGTCCAGTCTGGCCAGAACCGACTGAGCCTCTGGATCGCCGAAACGATTGTTGAATTCAATCACCTTGGGGCCGTCCTTGGAGATCATCAGACCGATGAACAGCACGCCTTTAAAATCAAGCCCGTCCGCCTGAAAGCCTTTGAGGGTTGGAATCAGAATCTCCTCACGAATCTGCTCTTCCAGCGCATTATCAAACACCAGACTTGGAGAATAGGTTCCCATTCCACCCGTATTGGGTCCCTGATCACCGTCGTAAATCCGTTTGTAATCCTGAGCTGACTCCATGGGGACGATGGTATGTTCATCAACAAAGCACAGCATGGAAGCTTCCACACCGGTCAGAAATTCTTCTACCACCACTTTATCACCGGCGCTGCCGAAAACCCGGTCGCCCATCATCTCTTCAATGGCTTTTTTCGCATCTTCTTCGTTTTCCGCAATCACAACACCTTTGCCAGCAGCCAGACCGTCGGCTTTCAAAACCATCGGGTAGCCGAACAAGCCTGCCGCCTCTAAAAGCTCCTGCTTGTCTGTGAATTCTTTATATCCGGCCGTGGGAATCTGGTGCCGCTCCAAAAAGCTTTTGGTAAAGGCCTTGCTGGCTTCCAACTGGGAGCATTTTTTGTTGGGGCCAAAGGCGGTGATTCCGGTTTTCTCCAGTTCGTCCACAATCCCCATTGCCAGCGGAACTTCCGGTCCGATTACGGCCAGGTCCACCTGATTTTCTTTGGCAAAGGCGCATATGCCTTCTATATCTTCAGCCTTAATAGGCACGCATTCTGCGTCCAGGGCAATGCCCGCGTTGCCGGGGGCACAATAAATTTTATCAACTTTCGGGCTTTGGGCCAGCTTCCACACAATAGCGTGTTCTCTGCCGCCTCCGCCCACTACCAGTACTCTCATATTCCTCTCCTGCAATTAATGTTTGAAATGACGGACTCCGCAAAATACCATGGCGATTCCCAGCTCATTGGCTTTATCGATGGATTCCTGATCCCGCATGGAGCCGCCCGGCTGAATAATGGCTGTGATCCCGGCTTTTGCTGCTGCGGTTACACAGTCATCAAAGGGGAAGAAGGCATCCGATGCCAGCACTGCGCCCTGCAGCGGAGCGTTCGCCTGACGAATGGCATTCTCCACCGCCCAAATGCGGTTCACCTGGCCAGGCCCGATACCGAGGGTGGCCTGGTCTTTGGCAATGACGATGCCGTTGGATTTGATGTGCTTCACCACTTTCATGGCCAGCCGCATGTCCTCCATTTCCTTATCCGTCGGAATACGGTCGGTCACAACCTTTAATTCCGCTTCATCAAAGAGCACATCGTCGGTTCCCTGCACCAGGAGGCCGCCGCTGACTTTCTTAATATCGATCTCTCCTGCAGGACCTTTCTTGTCGATGCCCTCCAGCTTGAGCAGACGGATGTTCTTTTTCTGGGTCAGAACAGTCATCGCTTCCTCAGTAAAGTCCGGGGCAATGACAATCTCGATAAAGATTTTATTGATTTCCTCAGCCGTCGGCCCGTCGATGGCCCGATTGGCTGCTACGATGCCTCCGAAGATGGAGGTCGGATCGCACGCATATGCTTTTTTATAAGCGCTCAAAATATCAAATCCTGTTCCAACGCCGCACGGGTTGGCGTGTTTTACGGCTACCACCGTAGGCTCTGTGAACTCTTTCAGCGCTGCCAGTGCTCCGTTGGTGTCATTGATATTATTGAAGGAAAGCTCTTTTCCGTGGAGCTGCTGCGCCATAACCAGACTGCCTTCAACCGGCTTGATCTCTTTATAATAAGAAGCCTTCTGATGGGGGTTTTCTCCGTAACGAAGCTCCTGGACTTTTTCAAAAGTCAGAGTCAGGTTATCCGGCAGCTCACCGTGGATCTCCTTTCTCAGATAGTCGGAAATCATGGCGTCATAGGCAGCCGTATGCTGGAACACCTTCAGCGCCAGCCTGTATTTGGTATCGTAGGAAACCGCCTTGTTTTCTTTCAGCTCTTCGATTACTTTTGCATAGTCGCCAGGGTCGCAGACAACCACCACATCCTTGTGGTTTTTCGCCGCCGAACGGAGCATGGTCGGTCCGCCGATGTCGATATTTTCAATGGCTTCCGGAAGCGTTACCCCCGGCTTTAAAATCGTTTCCTTGAAAGGATATAAATTGATGGCCACGATATCGATGGTTTCAATGTTCAGATCCGTCAGCTGTTTCATATGCTCCGGTTTATCACGCATGGCCAGAATTCCCCCGTGCACGGCAGGGTGAAGGGTTTTGACTCTGCCATCCAGACATTCGGGAAATCCGGTGACTTCCGAAATGCCCATGACCTTCACGCCATTATCGGAGAGCCGCTTGTGGGTCCCCCCGGTGGAAATAATTTCAACGCCCAGCTGTTCAAGCTCCTGTGCGAATTCTACAATTCCGCTTTTATCTGAAACACTCAGTAATGCTCTCATTTTTCCTATTCCTTTCCATTCCAACAGTAAGTACAAAGGTTGCAGCTGTCCACGCCGATGGCCTCAATGGTATCCTCCAGGTTCTGAAATTTCAGGCTGTCGAATTTCAGCCGTTTGCGGATCTCCTCGACCATGGCCTCGTGCTTATCCGTATTGCTGTCCGCGTACTCTGCCAAAAGTTCCTCTGAAATCTCGTCGCCTTTGATGCCTTCCAAATCCCGGATAACGCGTCTGGTGATCAGTTCCAGATCGCTGACGGACCGGGAGAAATTGAGAAACTTACAGCCGTACATGATCGGCGGGCAGGCGGACCTGACATGAATTTCTTTGGCCCCGTTATCAATCAGATAAGAAACGGTTTCGGAAAGCTGCGTTCCCCGTACGATGGAGTCGTCAACCAACACGAACTTTTTGTCGCGAATAATCTGGAATACAGGTACCAGCTTCATTTTGGCGATCAAGTTACGCGCCTTCTGGTTCTGGGGCATAAAGCTGCGGGGCCAGGTGGGCGTGTACTTAATCAGGGGTCTGGCATAGGGAACCCGTGATTGGTTGGCGTAGCCTAAGGCATGAGCAATGCCGCTGTCGGGAACGCCGGCAACATAATCCACATCCAGATCGCCGTCCCTCTGAGCCAGCAGTTCGCCGTTGCGGTTTCTCATCAGCTCTACATTCCTGCCTTCGTAAATAGATGTGGTGTATCCGAAATAGGTCCACATGAATGCGCAGATCCGCATTCCCTCCTGGGGCTCGCTGACGGTCTTTTCGCTATCCGCTGTCAGAAAGGCGATTTCCGCCGGTCCCAGCTCCCTCTGGTATTTGTATCCCACATTGATAAAGGCAAAGGATTCGGATGCGGCGGAGTAAGCTCCGTCCTTTTTGCCGATGATCAGCGGCGTTCTTCCGTATTTATCTCTTGCCGCGTAAAGGCCCTCTTTGGTCAAAATCAGCATGGTCAGGGAGCCGTCGATTTTTGCCTGGGCGATACGGATTCCATCGACGATATCTCGTCCGGTGGAAACCAGGGCTGCTACCAGCTCCGTATTATTAATCGTACCGCCGCTCATGGACATAAATTGAGTCGGCCGATCCTTCAGCAGTTCTTTTACAATGGCCTCTTTGTTATTAATACGCCCAACTGTGGTAATGGCATAGTCGCCCTGTCTGCTGCAGACGGTCAGCGGCTGTGGATCGCCATCGCTGATAGCGCCGATGCCCATATTCCCCTTCATCTCTTCGATATCGCTCTCAAATTTGCTTCGAAACGGTGAGTTCTGTATATTATGAATGGAGCGGTTAAACCCGTCCTCTTGCAGGACGCACATGCCGCCGTTCTTTGTTCCTAAGTGAGAGTGGTAATCTGTCCCGAAAAACAGGTCCATCACGCAGTCCTGTTTGGAAACAAACCCAATTACTCCGCCCATTTCTTGCCTCCTTCTTTTTCTGGCAGTTCTGCCATAACTTTCTTAATTCCTTCCGCTAAAATTACATGTTCCGTTTTTAAAACTCTCGCAGCCAGGGTATCCGCCGTGTCGCCGGGCTCGACGGGGACTTCTCTTTGCAAAATGATCTCTCCCGTGTCCACTCCTTCGTCCACAAAATGTACGGTAGCGCCGGAAACCTTCTCTTTGCCGTCGATGACAGCCTGATGCACACGCTTGCCATAAAAACCCTTGCCGCAGTATTTTGGGATCAGGGACGGATGGATGTTGACGATCCGTTTTCGGTAAGCGTCGATCACCGCCGGCTCCAGCACCTTCATATAACCGGCCAGCACGATCAGGTCGGTGTTTTCGGAAGCAAGCTCTGAAAGCAGCCGTCCAGTTTCCTTGACCACTTTTCCCTTGATTCCGGCTTTGGCCGCCCGCTCCAGGGCGTAGGCGTCTTCTCTGCTGGCAATCACCTGAACGATCCTGGCCCCTTCCAGTTCGCCGGCCTGAATTTTATCGATGAGGGCCTGCAGATTGGTGCCTCCGCCGGAAACCAGTACGGAAATATTGACCATCTATTTGTCCTCCAATATTACTTGATCGTCATCGGTTTTAACCACCTGGCCGATGATGTCCGCAGTCTCGCCCGCTGCGCGCAGCGCCTTTACTACTGCATCGGCGTCCTTAGCATCTACGATCATCATCATTCCTACGCCCATGTTGAAGGTGGAAAACATTTCGATCTTGTCGATGTTGCCGCACTTCTTGATATATGGGAAAATCGGCGGTACCTCCCATGTACCAATCTTGATTTTAGCCGCCAGTCCTTCTGGCAGAATCCTGGGAATGTTTTCGAAAAAACCGCCGCCAGTAATGTGGACAATTCCTTTGACATCGAATTTGGGAATGACCGCATTGCAAGCGGCCGCATAGATCTTGGTGGGAGTCAGCAGCGCTTCTCCCAGGCTCATGCCCAGTTCTTCCACGTGGTCCTTAACATCCATGCCCATCTTGTCAAAGAATACTTTTCTCACCAGAGAATAGCCATTGCTGTGGATTCCGCTGGAAGCGATGCCGACGATCACATTTCCTTCATCCACCTTTTTGCCGGTAATGATCTTTTCTTTATCTGCCATGCCGACGGAAAATCCCGCCATATCGTATTCCCCTTCTCCGTAAAAATCGGGCATCTCCGCGGTTTCTCCGCCCACCAGAGCGCTGCCGGCCTGTCTGCAGCCTTCGGCAATGCCCTTGACAATATCGGCAATTTTCTCTGCCTTCACTTTTCCTGTGGCAATATAGTCCAGGAAAAAGAGGGGTTTGGCTCCCTGGCACAGCACATCGTTGACGCACATAGCCACACAGTCGATTCCCACGGTGTCATGCTTGTCCATTAAGAAAGCGATCTTCAGCTTGGTTCCCACCCCATCGGTACCGGATACCAGGACCGGCTGTTTCATCGTGGCCACATCGATCTGAAAAAGGCTGCCGAAGCTGCCCAGACCTGTGAGCACATTCTCATTAAAGGTCTGTTTTACATGATCTTTCATCAGGGATACTGCACGCTCGCCTTCTTTTGTATCTACACCTGCATCCTTGTAGGTCAGTTTTTTCCTATCATCCATGGTTCATCCTCCCGTTCCATGTCCAGTTCCGGCAGCTCCATGGGATAATCACCCGTAAAGCAGGCCGTACACGTTTTATCATTGCCCATTCCAATGGCTTTCAGCATGCCTTCCACACTGAGGTAGCCCAGCGAATCCGCTCCGATCATCTCGCGGATTTCGTCGACAGAATGGGCTGCTGCAACTAGTTTACTTTTGTCCGGGGTATCGATTCCAAAAAAGCATGGGTCTGTAACCGGAGGGGACGCCACCCGCAAGTGGACCTCTCTGGCCCCTGCGTCTTTCAACATTTGAACGATCTTGCCGCTGGTCGTGCCCCGCACCACCGAATCGTCCACCATGATAATCCGCTTTCCTTCCACATTGCCCTTGAGCACATTCAGCTTGAGTTTTACCGACAGCTCCCGCATCCGCTGATCCGGCTGAATGAAGGTCCTGCCCACATAGCGGTTCTTAATCAGCCCTTCACCGTAAGGAATTCCCGATTCCTCCGCATAGCCGATCGCCGCCACTGTCCCCGAGTCGGGAACGGATATGACCATGTCCGCGGCTGCCGGGCATTCTCTTGCCAGAATCCTTCCGCATTCGCTGCGTGCCGTATATACGCCGACTCCGTCCAGCTTGCTGTCCGGTCTTGAGAAATAAACATACTCAAACGCGCATGAAGCCCGTCTTTTCTTTTGGGTATAGTCTAAGGATTTCAGCTCCCCATCTTCAATTACGATCATTTCTCCCGGCTCCACATCCCGAAGGAACTCTGCTCCCATCACTGGAAAAACACAGCTTTCCGATGCGAGGACAAAGCCTTCATCATTTCTTCCGATACAGAGCGGACGAATCCCGCCGGGATCCCGTACGCCGATCAGTTTGCCGCCCACGGTAATCACCAGCGCATAAGCGCCCCGGATCACGTCCAGGGTTTTGGTAATGGCCTCTTCAATGGTGTGCTGGTTCACATGCTTGGCAATGAGGGCCGCGATCACTTCTGAATCAATACCGGTCTGAAAAATGACGCCGTTTTCCTGCATCTGTCTGCGCAGGATATGGGCGTTCACCAAATTTCCGTTATGGGCCAGCGCGATGGCTCCGCCACGGTAATAGACTACCAGTGGCATGGCGTTGACAGCGTGGCTTTCCCCCGCCGTTGAATAGCGCACATGGCCGATGGCAATATCCCCCTGGAGCCGGCCGATGATCTCGTCATTAAAGACCTCCTGAACAAGGCCCATATCCTTATAGTACTGGATTTTCCCGTCCTTGTTGGAAGCGATGCCCGCACTCTCCTGTCCCCTGTGCTGGAGAGCGTGCAGTCCGAAATAGACGCCGCGGGCAATGTCTTGTTTCCCCGGAGCATATACGCCTACAACGCCGCATGCGTCATGAAATTTTTCATCTTCTGCGGCCCGGCCCCATCCATATTCAATTTTACCTTCTCTCATTCCTAATCCCCCTGTATTTTTATTTTTGTACCCTCTTCAGCACTTCCTGGTAGGTTTCTTCCACATTGCCCAGGTCTCTTCTGAAACGGTCTTTGTCCATTTTTTCGTTGGTTTTCACATCCCACAGTCTGCAAGTGTCCGGTGAAACTTCGTCGGCCAGAATCACGTCTCCGTCAAAGAGTCCGAATTCGATCTTAAAGTCGATGAGCTTCAGTCCCTTGTCCAGGAAGAATTCTTTCAGTGTTTCGTTGACAATGGTCGTATATTTTTTAATGGTTTCGATCTGTTCTTCCGTCGCCAGTCCCAGGGCAAGGGCATGGGATTCGCACATGAGTGGATCGCCCAGATCGTCGTTTTTATAGGAAAATTCAAAGGTCGGCTTGTCGAATACGATTCCTTCTTCCACACCGTATCTCTTAGCAAAGGATCCTGCGGAAACGTTTCTGGTGATTACTTCCAGAGGCAGAATTTTTACTGCTTTTACTACGGTTTCCCGTTCGCTGAGCTGCTCGACGAAATGGGTGGGAACCCCCTTCTGTTCCAGCAGCTGGAACATGATATTGCTCATCACGTTATTTACTGCGCCTTTACCTGCGATCTGGCCTTTCTTTTCGCCGTTGAAGGCAGTGGCATCGTCTTTGTAGTCTACGATGTACAAGTTGGGGTCGTCAGTTTTGAATACTTTCTTTGCTTTTCCTTCATAGAGCTGTTCTAATTTTTGCATCGGTCTTTCCTCCCTTTATTTATCTGAAATAATGACTTTCTGTTCCGGCGGCGCATTAAATTCCTGGTCCAGCTTAATGATATCTTCTTCCATCTTCTTTTTGTAATCTTTGATGGCCTGTCTCAGCTCAGGATACTTGGTGCTGAGGATCTGCACTGCCAGCAATCCTGCGTTTTCCGCTCCGTCAACAGCCACTGTGGCAACGGGAACGCCTTTGGGCATCTGTACCACGGAAAGCAGGGAATCCAGTCCGTCCAGAGTGCTGGATTTCATTGGAATTCCGATCACGGGCAGCGGTGTTGTCGCCGCCAGCACGCCCGCCAGATGGGCGGCCTTTCCAGCCGCTGCGATGATGACTTCAAAGCCCTTTTCTTCCGCGGTTGCGGCGAACTCCTCGGCCACTCTCGGCGTCCTGTGAGCCGAAATGATCCTTGTTTCTGTTTCCACATTGAAATGTTTTAAAATATCTTCTGCTTTTTGTACTACTGGGTAGTCTGATTTGCTTCCCATAATAATTGCAACTTTCACCTTTGTTACCTCCTGCTTTATCTTTTATCCATTATTTGAAATAGTTTACGCCTGATTCAAAGATCTTCTGATCTTTTGCTCCGTCTACGTTTTTATAAACAAACGGTCCGATTCGCTCTGAGTGTCCCATCTTGCCCAGTACTCTGCCGTCCGGGGAAGTGATTCCCTCGATGGCCATGTTGGAGAAGTTGGGGTTAAAGGCGATATCCATGGACGGGTTTCCGTCAAAGTCCACATACTGGGTGGCGACCTGTCCGCCGGCGATCATGGCCCGGAGGGTTTCCTCCCCGGCGATGAATCTTCCTTCTCCGTGGGATACGGGAATGGTGTGAATGTCGCCCACTTCCGCTCCCGCCAGCCACGGCGATTTGACGGAAGCCACTCTGGTGCGCACCAGGCAGGATTCATGCCGTCCGATCTTATTGTAGGTCAGGGTCGGGCTGTTTTCATCCGGATCGACGATTTTTCCCTGAGGTACCAGTCCCAGCTTGATCAGCGCCTGGAAACCGTTGCAGATTCCCAGCATCAAGCCGTCTCTGTTCTCCAGCAGATCGGTAACCGCCTCCTTGATCCGCGGATTGCGGAACACGGCGGTGATGAATTTGGCCGAGCCGTCGGGCTCGTCGCCGCCGCTGAAGCCGCCCGGGATCATGATGATCTGGCTTTCTTTAATCTTGCGCTCCAATTCCTGGATGGAGTCGATCAGCTGGCTCTGGGTCATATTGCGGATGATGTGGATATCCGCCTGGGCGCCTGCCCGCTCAAAGGCTCGCTTGGAATCCATTTCGCAGTTGGTTCCCGGGAAGGCTGGAATCAATACGCGGGGCTTGGCGATCTTGATGGCCGGAGCCTTGGTATTGCGCTCTGTCCAGGAAAGTGTCTCCACGGTTTCCTGGCCGTTATCTTTTGTTCTAACCGGGAAAATGCTTTCCAGCGGCTGTTCCCACTCTTTGATAATATCATCCACATTCATGGAAATACCCTTCATTTCAATTCGAGGCTCTTCCATAGTTTTTCCAATTTCTTCGTATCTTACGCCTGCCAAAAGGTCATCCAGCTGCTCGCCGGCATCCAGCTCCAGAACCAGTCCGCCGTAATCGAGGCCAGTGTTTTCCGTATCCGGAGCCGATACGCCGATCTTATTTCCTACGGCCATCTTGACCAGACTCATGAACAGGCCGCCTTCGCCGATGGCGGAAGCTGCCAGCACTTTGCCTGCCGCGGTCAGGCTTCTCACTTTATCCATGGTCTTGCGATACGCTTCAAAATCCAGGATTCCTTCCTCATCCTTAACAGACGGCAGATAAACCAGTCTGCTTCCGGCTTTTTTAAGCTCGGTGGATACCACCTGCTCTGCGTCCAGAACTGCTACGGCAAAGGAAACCAGCGTCGGCGGAACATTGATGTCCATAAAGGTTCCCGACATGCTGTCCTTGCCGCCGATGGACGGGATGGACAGTTCCTTCTGCACCCGCAGCGCGCCCAAAAGGGCGGCCATTGGTTTGCCCCAGCGTTTGGGGTCTTGTCCCAGCTTTTCGAAGTATTCCTGGAAGGTCAAACGGATCGTCTTATAATCCGCTCCCATGGCAACCATCTTGGTTACGGAGTCGATCACCGCGTACATGGCCCCGTGGAATGGGCTGGCCTTGGCGATCTTAGGGTTGAAACCGTAGGTCATGAGGGTGGCGGTGGTGGTCTCGCCTTCTGTTACCGGCAGCTTGGCCGCCATGCCCTGCGCCGGTGAAAGCTGGTATTTTCCGCCCAGCGGCATCAGCACGGTCGAAGCTCCGATGGTGCTGTCAAACCGCTCGATCAGACCCTTCTTGCTGCAGCAGTTCAGGTCCTTCAGCGCTTCTTCCGGTGAAAGGGTCTGGGTCAGCTGCTTGATGTCAAAGCCGCCTTTGACTTCTACGGCTGCTTTCTGTTTTGCGCCGTTGGTGTCCAGGAAGGCTCTGGAAAGGTTGAGAATGCACTTGTCTCTCCAGTACATTCTTACGCGGCCTTCGTCCGTTACTCTGGCTACGGTTGTCGCTTCCAGGTTTTCTTCATGGGCGTAGGCGATAAATTCTTCTTCTTTTTCCTTTTCAATGACAACGGCCATTCGTTCCTGTGATTCGGAAATGGCCAGCTCGGTTCCATCCAGTCCTTCATATTTTTTCGGCACCAGATCCAAGTTGATGTCCAGTCCCTCGGCCAGTTCGCCGATGGCCACCGATACGCCTCCGGCACCGAAATCGTTGCAGCGCTTGATCAATGTGGCAACTTCTTTTCTGCGGAACATTCTCTGGATGTTTCGTTCTACCGGCGGATTTCCTTTTTGTACTTCCGCTCCGCATTCGAGAATAGATTCTTCCGTATGCTCTTTGGATGAGCCGGTGGCCCCGCCGCAGCCGTCTCTTCCTGTGCGGCCGCCCACGAGGACGATCACATCGCCCGGCTGAGGAACTTTACGAATGACGTGGTCCGCCGGAGCTGCGCCGATGACAGCTCCGATTTCCATCCGCTTTGCCGCATAATCTTCATCATATAGTTCATCCACAAGGCCGGTAGCAAGTCCGATTTGGTTTCCGTAAGAGCTATAGCCGGAAGCCGCGCCCTGGGTGATCTTTCTCTGCGGCAGTTTTCCCGGAATCGTTTCTGACACCGGTCGTCTGGGATCGGCCGCGCCGGTTACACGCATAGCCTGGTAAACATAGACTCTGCCTGAAAGCGGGTCGCGGATGGCGCCGCCCAGACATGTGGCCGCGCCGCCGAAGGGTTCGATTTCCGTCGGATGGTTATGGGTTTCATTTTTAAACATGACCAGCCAGTCTTCTTCCTTGCCATTGATCTTCGCCTTTGCTTTGATGCTGCAGGCGTTGATCTCTTCCGATTCGTCCAGGTCGTGGAGAATTCCCTGTTTTTTCAGATATTTGGTCCCCATGCATGCCATGTCCATGAGGCAAATGTCCTTATCACGATCGCCGTAGACTTCACTGCGCATGCCCATGTATTCTTCAAAGGCCTTTTTGACCATGGTTCCATATGGTCCCTCGTCAAATTGGATGTCCGTCAGGCTTGTGTTGAAGGTGGTGTGTCTGCAGTGATCCGACCAATAGGTATCGATAACCTTCAGTTCGGTAATGGACGGGTCCCGCTTTTCTTCGTTTTTGAAATATTCCTGAATCGCCCGCAGGTCGTCCGGACTCATGGCGAATTCCATTTCCCTGCGGAACTGTTCCAGGGCTTCTTCGTCCTTATTTATAAATCCTTCGATGATTTTCACATCCTCCGGCACCACGGTTTCCATATCCAGGGTTTCCGGTTTGGCGTTATCAGCGATCTGAGAATCCACCGGATTGACGCAATAGTTTTCAATTTCTTTCAGCTGCTGCGGCGGCACATTGCCCTCCAGCACGATCACTCTTGCGAACTTGACAACAGCGTCTGCTTCAGCGTTGATCAGTTTGATGCACTGCGCCGCTGAATCCGCCCTCTGGTCATACTGCCCCGGCAGGTATTCAACGGAAAAAAAAGTAGCAGAACTCAGCTCCTCCGGCATCTGCTCGTCGTAAGCAGTGTCAATGGCTGGTTCTGCAAACACTGTATATCTGGTTCTCTGGTAGGTAGCATCGTCTATACCGTCCACATCATAGCGGTTTAAAATCCGGATGCCAGTCAGTCCTTCTACGTGGAGGTTCTGCTGAATATCCTCCAGCATGCTGCGCGCCTCTACGTCAAAGCCCTTCTTCTTTTCTACATATATTCTTCTTACCATGTTTTCGCCCTTTCCGTACATTTTTCGTATCACAGGCAAATATCGTTCGCCTTTTTGTAAATTTTCGCTTAGTTTACGGAATAATTTTAGCATCTTTAGGGGATTTGTTCAATGAAGAATGGGCGAAAAAAAGAAGTTTTTTTGAAGTATAGCGAACATTCTTGTCTACATCAAACCGTATCGTTCGTAATTTTACGTTTTGATGCGAATTGCTGATATTTTCGAATTTTCTGAGTCAGACGCCAGCGGACAGCAGTGTCGAGATGTTCCGCCGCTGGGGCCAATCGGCACCTTCGGACTAGGCCCGGTTAAGAAAGAAGGCCAGTGCTGCTGCCGTCACGCCTGCTGTCAGTTTGCCCGCCAATAGGGGTACGATCATATTGGGGCTGTAGCCGGCAGTAAATCCCAGGTGATCGCCCAGGGCAAAGGCCCCGGAAACAGCGAAGGCCACATTCATCACCTTTCCTCTGGTATCCATCTCTTTCAGCATGTTAAACATGGGTATGCTGTTGGCCATACTGACCAGAAAACCAGCAGCGGCAGCCTTGTTGATTCCCAGATGCCTTCCGGCTTTAATCAGGGGCTTTTGGAAAAGGCGGGTGATTAAATGTACCAGGGGAAAGGCTCCCGCCAGCAGGATGGCGATGTTCCCAATAATTAAGAACACCTGTGAAAGGGGCGTCATCCCTTCAAACACCTCAAAGCCGGTGAGCTGGGCTGTCAAACCCAGCGCAAGGCCGATGATGCTGACGGTGACGATGAGTCTGCCGAGCCAGATAAAAGCCGTAATCAAAATACGCTCCCATTTCCACATGCCAAAAGCGATGGCAAGCGAAATGACAGCGATGGGAATGGTATTTATACCTACCATTTCTATGGGAAATCCCGCTGTCAGTCCGCCTACTAAGACGCCCAGGGGGATTGTTATTAAGCCGGTCAGGATTCCCTTTGCAAGAATATTCCGATCATCTTTATGGACGATACCCAAAGCAACGGGTATGGTAAAGACGATGGTGGCACCCAGCATGGCGCCGGTTATAATGCCTCCCAGCGCGGCTGCCTGGGCATCAGCCGTCATCTCTGCCGCAAGGGGCGCTCCGCCCATATCGATGGCAAAGAAAATTCCGGCAAACATGGCCGGATCAGCGCCGATCTTCTGAAAAATTGGAACGATCACCGGGCTCAGATATCTGGAAAGAACCGGCGTCAGTACCAGCAGTCCTGCCATAGATATGGTAAGGGGTCCCATGGCCATGATTCCTTCCTCAAATTTTTCTCCCAGCCCGAACCGGCTGCCGAAAATGCGGTCCGCCGCGCCCAGCAGCGCAAAAAAGACCATGATATATAGAATGATCTGGTTAATGTCGATTGTTGTCCCCTCCTTAGTTCTTTGTGTCTTGCGGCAGCGCCGGATTGGTACGGCTTCGCCCAGGGTGATTTCGAATTGGAACAGCTTCGCCGGGGGCGATGTCGAAAATTGTCCAATGAAACAATTGGTTCAACAATGTATTATTGTTTTCATCGATAGTTGAGCTAACTCTTAATTTCCGCCTTGGACAGCGCCACATTCAACGGATAAATATTATACCCTGCTAGACGCATCGATGCAAGATTAAGTATTTTTTACGCTGTGGGGAATAGGCGTCCAATGAAGCTGGTATCTGCGCTCTGCCGAGGCCGAAACGAGTATTCGGAAATTTTTAAATGATTTTTGTGATTTTTACGCAAAGTTGCGGGGTTGCAGGCCTCATGTTGGGGAAAGAAGGGTTTGGTTGCATGCTAACTGATTTGAGGCGGCTCAATCGTTGGAAAATGAGTAAAATTCAAAAAATATTTTTGTTTTTTTCCGGCTTCAGAAAGGTATTTGACATTCCAGCTCATTCAAATTCAACGTCGTCTGTTTCTTCATAGTCGGCAGATCATTCTACACTTCTTATTAGGATGCCGCAAAAAAAAACGCCGCCATCCACCTTTTGCAAGGTAATGGCAGCGTTTCTCTCTTTCTTTTAGCCGATTTTGTCAGCCCGCCTGCCGCAGAGAGGCGATGCCGCGCTGATCACACGGAAGTAACAAGCAACGGTCCGTCAGGCATGGGTCAGCGCCTGCATCATGGCCCTGGCCAGATCTTTGCGGCAATTGCGCTTCAGTTCCTCTTCATTTTTATATGTACCGGGATCCGTCTGAAACACATTGGATACTCCCAAATCGTAAATTGGCGATATATCTCCCTTTACGGTTCCCACGACTGCAATTACAGGGACCTGCGCCTTCTTTGCGCGCCGGGCAATCCCTGCGATCACCTTGCCTCCCAGGCTCTGCCGGTCCAACTGCCCTTCCCCGGTAAAAATAACCCGGCAATCTCTGAGGGTAGTTTCAAAGTCCAGCAAATCTAAAATTACGCCGATCCCCTGTTTCAGCTCGGCGCCCAGAAAGGCAAAGGCGCCGGCTCCCATTCCTCCGGCCGCTCCTCCTCCCTTGATCTCGGATACGTCGATTCCCGTCCATTCCTTAATTCGCTGGGCATAGATACGCAGATTCAAATCCAAATCCTTTACCATATCCGGGTCCGCGCCCTTCTGCGGCGCAAAGACATACGCCGCACCATTGGGCCCGTAGAGAGGATTTTCTATATCGCACATGGCTTCAATCTGAATCCCTTTCAAAAACCTGCCGCACTCAGAAGTTTCGATACGGCTGATTTGGTCCAAGGTCCCTCCTGTCGGAAGAAAAAGATTTCCCTGTTCATCATAAAAGCGAACTCCCAGAGCAGCAGCCATTCCTGCGCCGCCATCGTTGGTGCAGCTGCCGCCCAGTCCCAAAACAATCTTTTTTGCGCCGCCGGATACAGCGGCCTTGATTAACTCGCCAACCCCATAAGTCGTGGCTGTGGAAGGATTATTTCCTCCCTTTTTTCCAATGGAAAACCCCGAAACAGCCGCCATTTCCACAACGGCCGTTTCTCCAATTCTTCCATAGCACGCATGCACAGTTTCTCCGAAAGGACCGGTCACCTGCGCTTCTTTTTTTTCGCCGCCAAAGGCATGAAGAAAACAATCCACAGTTCCTTCCCCGCCGTCGGCGATGGGAACACTGATGATCTGTGCCTGGGGATCATATGCTTTTATGGAAGTTTCCATGATCCGGCAGACTTCAATGGCATCCATGGTTCCCTTAAAGGAATCCGGCATGATTACATATTTTTCTTTTGTCGGAGCCTTTTTATTCATTCTTTCCTTCCTTTAATTCCAGCTTTTTATACATTACTCCAAAGACAACTGCCGCCGCCGCACAGATCACAGCCGCTGCCGTAATCAGCAGCATGAATGTTTGAAAGATCGTTTCCATCCCGTAAACCTCCGTATAATATTGGGGATCCTCATATCCGGGCAGGAATAATCTCCCGATAATCATCAGCACGGACAATAACCCAAAGGCAAAGGATAATCGCTTCGTATCCCCTACTGCCAGCTTTGTGCGGCTGTTGATGGGATATTTCTGAGGATCGTTTTTATAAAGTCCGCCGTAGGCCCGCTTAAAGATGATATAGGCGATCGGCCCGCTGATCATCCCCAGCAGCCCCAGGACAAAATAGTCGGCGCCGTTGATATACAGAGCGATGAAAGCTACGATTACCGGGATCGCGCAGAAGATATCGGTACCCACTTTTCCCAGACGAATCTTATAGCGTCTGGGCAGGTCCGGCTCTGTGCGCCGCAGCACAATCTGGGAAATCATAATCAAGGAATAGAGTCCCAGGTTGAACAGGGCAACGATCGTCACCAGAATGTCAAAGTTAAAGGCGCATAAAACCATCGAAACAATCGAAAGGCTGAGAATGGCCACATAAGGAACACCGTGTTTTTTATCGCATTTGGTCAATGCTTTGGGAGCCAGGTTATCCTCTGCCATTACGAAAAATCCCCTTGCTCCGGAAGCCAGATAAACGTTGAACATGGAAATGTTTGAAATAAATGCCACCAGCATAAAGGCCACACCGAATGCGGGAGCGTACTGCATCGCTACGTTGACATAAGAAACGCCGTCAGAACCCCAGCTTTCCCACTGTCCCACTGAACCGAGGGAAGCGATGGTGGGCAGCACATAAGTTCCGATAATCAGCGGCAGCGCAATGATAATGGCTTTGGGAATGATCTGAGGATTTTCCAATTCGCCTGCCAGGCTGGACATGGATTCATAACCGGCATACATCCACATACCGATCGCAATGCTGGACCCGATGCTGCCAATAGCCGTCTGTCCAGTGGCAATCACCGGTTCAAAGGGATTTTGAGAAAAATTTATAAATCCGATAATTGCTATGCCCGCAAAGGCAACCAGAATCGCCCCGGAAATAATAGAGCTGACAATGGCCACATCCTTAACTCCGCGTAAATTTATCCAGGTGAAAATTCCAATGATGATCACCTTGCAGATATAGCTTTGAAAATGGTTCATTCCTATGTAAGAGGACAGATAATCCGTAGCTAAAACAACAAATACCGCCACATTAATGTAGATGCCGATATTTTTCAGCCAGCCGATCTGAAATCCCCAGAACTCTCCAAGGGCCCGCTGAACCCATCTGTAAAATCCGCATTCATCGGGAATGGCCGATCCCAGCTCGCAGGAAGCCAGTGCGATGGGGAATGCCCATACAAGGGGGAGCACCAAAAGCATGATGATTGTCATACCCGGCCCTGACGCCGAAATCATATCTTCGATTCCGTAAGCTCCGGCCGCGGTCATGGCATAGATCATCCCAACAATTCCGATTACCCCTACTTTATGTTGTTTCAATCCATTGCTGCTCATTTTCCTATCCTTTCTATCAAGCTCTGATCATACGGCATGTTGCATCCTGCCGCTGAGTCCCGGAAGTAATCCAACATCAGATAGTTGATTCTAGTCTGCGCCAGCCGGCCTTTAATTTTTTTCGTCAGCTCTCTGGCAGATTCCAGACTTCGCGTAAAGGCTTCTTGCGATAGCTCTTTCAGCTTTTCTTTGTTGCCATCAAATTCTTTTTTCGCGCTCTCCACCTGCAGAATGAATTCCTCTTCCATGGGATTAAAGACTTCTCTTGCCATGGGAGCAAAGTCATCGTAGCTGAGCGCGATATACCGTTCCAGCTCTGTAAAGGTCCACCAAGGGCTGTCAGGATTGTACATTCCATCGGCATCCGCCAGTTCCTGGGGGATCCATCCGATATTAAACTTGGGCGTAAAGATTGAGCAGCACGGCGGTGCCATACTTCCCCAATAAACAAATTTAAAGGGATCGGCAGCATCCTTATCCAATGAGCAGACCACGCTTGCCGCTGACGCGCATCCATTCATGCCTCCCGGATGGCAGCAGATCGTCGGCATCTTAGAGGTGGCGATGTCGTATGGAAGGGGTTTTCTGTAAGAAAGATCGTAATGATCCCTCAGATTATTCATCATCATTTTCACAGTAAACGGCTCTCTGCCCGTCATCAGCTCTTCTTGCCGGATATATCGAAAATATGCTTCACCATCTTCATAGTCGCAGTCTGAGATGGAAAAAGTCTGGCTGATGTTGATCCGATCTTCTTTCCTGCACCAGCCTTTCTTGGATGCCTCTTCAATCACCTGGCTTCCAATCATCTGGTAGTCGTCCGTCAAGGCATAGATATTTCCGATATGTCCCACATGGTCGATTTTTTTAGCGGCCCACATCCGCTGGCAAGATTCGAAGATGTACGCCTCTTCATAGTCGGCGATAATATAATTGGCGTTGAAATACTGAGGCCGGATCAAAGGATCTCCCCCTGTTCCGTAGGTTTCCAGCAGCCTGCCGATAATTTCCACAGCCTTTGCCGCGCTGTCGGCCCGCTCCAGAGCCAGTCTGAGCATGTCCATGCCAATAAGACCCCACTGACGTTCGGGAGTTTCTCTGCCTGTAACCGCCTCATTGCCGATGATTACTCCATGCTCATTGATCCCGTGTTCAAATCCAAAGATGTTATATGGCCTGGAACCGATGTATCCAAAGGTATGCTCCACCTGGGGAATTTTGATGTAGGTGCATTGTACCATTTCGCCCGGCTGATGATCGGCAGGAGGATAATATTCCAATGGCTGGGATTCATTGACCGGACGGTCGCTGTTTTTGCCAAAGATAATATCTCCCTGTTTCGTGGCACTTTGAAGCGCGATCAACGTGGAGCATGATCGGCTGGTGCCGGCGTTCTTTTTCATTTCCTTACCTCCGTTTGTAGAAACCGCTGTCTGCGGACTTCTCGCTTTTCCATGAACTTATTTTAAAACCATTATACAAATCCAGGCAACAAATAGAAATGGGCACATGACTAAAAATAACGCCGCTTTTTTGTTATACATACCAAACATCAAATTATGTTTTATAAAAGCCAATGAGCGGATCGTCTAATCACACTTTCTAAAGTACAGCTCTGTATAACAGACCTTACCATGGCTCTGCTCTGACTTCATCAAGCTGATTCCGTACACCTGCTGACCGATCTGGGGCAATTGTCGGTTAAAATCGCTGATATTAAACGCCCCATTCATCACGACTCGTCTCGCCAGTGTGATGTGGGGCCGAAACGCTTTTCGGTCCGGCTGAACGCCCCTCTTCTGAAGTTGACCGATTAACCTCCGCTGTATTTCAAAAAGTGTTTGGTTTTCTGTAATTCCCAGCCAATAGAGGCCTTCTGCTCCGCGTTGAAACCGTCCAAGCTGGCAAAAATTCAGCTCGAATAACGGGCAGTGAACATCGTCCATTGCACGGCATACATCGTATATCCGATCCTCAGGGACTTCGCCCAGAAAGGCTAACGTCAGATGCAGATTCTCAATAGGAGTTAAAGCTCCCTTCCGCATAAATTCTTTCAGGGCTAAGGCTGTATGCCCTAGTCTATTTTTGGTTTGATCATTAAAATTAATGGCGATAAAAATACGCATGCTCTCTCCTATAATCTATGCAGCGTTTGTTGAATAAGCATTTTTATCCGACGCCGCCTAGTCTTTACATTGTTGGGAAGATTCCCGTCCTCAAAAGGGCTCCCATGTATAAGGCCGAGACAAATGCCTTCTACAATCATCTCTTTTTGCCTTCTTTCTGTCAGCAGATCCACTTCTGGACAGCACCAGCTTTTAATCTCGTCCTCAATGGATCGAGACAAATCTCTCTTTTCTGACCGGAACCGATTATAACAAATGCCCGCCAACTGGCGAAACAGCCGATGAATCGGTTCTTCTATATTAATACAACAAGGATAAAAATATATGCTGATGCTGCTGCTCATGTCAGTTTGAATAATTCGCCAATGGTCCTGCTCCGTTGTATGGCTTTGACCCAGCCGTATAAAGCATGGTCTGTGAAGATCAAAGATTTTTTTGTCCAACCCGAATTCTTCATTTAAATAACCCATTGCCTGCCGTATATTCGCCGCCTCTACCTGCTGCCCTTGAGCATGGTAAAATTCCCGGCTCATAGAAATACCCAGATCGTTTAGCCGCCTCAGGGTTCTCACAGTACCGCACCGAGCCGGCGAATTATGTGCCAGGTAGCGGAGCGCTGCTTGACCTCCGGAAAAAATTTTATAATGGGGCTCCCCTGTATTGAAAATTAAATCTTCCTTATGAATGGCGATGATCCAATCATAATATATCTGTACAAGCATATCTCTATGAACGGAATCCAATGCCATCTGGGCAAAGGCTGCTACTCTTTTCCCGCATTCGGGCAAATCGCCGCATGAGAAGCCTTCAGCCAAAGTCTGCCGATCAATTACTGCCATGATAACGCCCTTCCTTATTTCAGACAACTAAGTTTCCTGCTATGATATCTGTCCAGGCCAGTATTTCCGCAAATCCCGGTAATCTTTCCAATTCAGGCCCGTAACTTGCTCAATTATCGACCATTCCATGCCCATCCTTCTCATACGCCGGACGATTGAAATCCTGGCTTCGATCCGTCCCTCCCGATAGCCTGAGCGAAACGTCTCTTGACGGATCTCTGCAAGCAAAGATTCGATTTTTGTCTGAGGGTTCTTTTTTTGCGGCAACGGTTTCATCTTTTTATAGCTCCCTTTCTATGTAATTTTTTTACATTTACATTGTTTTCCATATCATAGCGTATTTAGCTTTTGCTGTCAACCATTATTTTCCATAAAAAATTAATCTTTTTAATTATCCTTATCGCATGTTTTCCAAGCTGTGGTATAATAGCTCCAAGGGAAAGGGGATTTTTATGGATTTATCCGTCTATGAGCTTGCAGCTTTCTTTTTTATATACGGTTTTTTAGGTTGGTGTACGGAGGTTTGTTTTCAGGCCTTGAGCAAGGGCAAACTGGTCAATCGTGGTTTTCTGAACGGTGCCATCTGTCCGATTTACGGAGTCGGCGTGACCTGCGTGGTCTGGCTTTTAGAGCCGCTGGCGTCCCATGGATTGGTTTTGTTCTTTGCATCGATTCTGCTCTGCTCGATTTTAGAATGGATAACCGGCTTTGTCCTGGAAAAACTGTTTCATCAGAAATGGTGGGATTATGCAGATGAGCCCTTTAATATTGGCGGCTACATCTGTCTGCGGTTTTCCATCATGTGGGGGTTCGCATGCATCTTTGTCGTGTATATCATCCATCCAACCATAGTGAGGCTGGTGGATTGGTTCCCTCATACGTTGGGAATTGCAGCGCTGTCCGTTCTCGGCGCCGCTTTTTTAACGGATTGTGCCGCAACCATTAAGACCATGATCGGCTTTAACAAAGAATTAAAGCGGATCGATGAAGGAGCGGCCAAGCTCAAAGAGGTTTCCGATGATATCACCGAGGTTCTTTATGAAGGAGCTGTTATGGCGAAAGAGGAAGCAAAGCGGGCCAGGAAAGAAACCGAAGAGCTCAAGGCCAGGATCGCTGCTGAAAAAGACGACATAAAAAATTATAAAAAAGAATTGGAACGAAAGCTTACCTATGGGCAGCGCAGACTGCTGAACGCATTTCCCGGTGTAAAATCCACCCGGCATATTGAGGCAATGGATGAAATGAAACGCCGGCTTGACGAGTATAGGAAATTAAAGAGGAGATAATGAGATGAAAGTATTAAAAGTTATTGTTGCATTGATTATATCGTTCCTGCTTATTTGCACGCAGGGAATTTTGATGGGGGCGTTTGCATGTGACCGTTCCTTTTCCGCCGATTCGGTGACCAAAGCGATTCAAGAAACGAACTTTACAAAGCAGCTGTACGATCAGGCGGCCGCGTCTAATGAGGCCGCCGATGAAAAGGTCCAGACTTTTATACAGCAGGCCATGGGCACAGATACCGCAGCCAAAGCCCTTGGAGAATATGCATCGTCCGCAATCAACTCGGTTTTATACGGCGAAAAATATGAACAGTTTACTCAGGAGGATTTGGCGCGCATCGCGGAAGACAGCCTGGCGGAACTATCGGGGCAGACCGGGGTAACCATTTCGGAAAGCCAGAAGAAACAAGTCCTCAGTTATGTGGATAAAAACGGTCCTGCCATCGTTAAAGAAATCAATGACACGCTGCCGGTGATGAACGATAGCGCTGCGGCAGGCAGCAGCGAAATGGCAGCGATTTCCCAGGTTCAGTCCTTCCTGGGCACACCCATGAGAGTGGCTTTGTCGGCAGTCTGCCTGATTCTTGGTATTCTCCTCATCGCCCTTTTCTGGGGAAGCAAGCTGGGATTCATCTGGTGGGCATTCATCAGCTTCATTCTCGGATCGGTATTTGTACTTTTGGGTACTTCCAGTAATTTGCTCAGCAGCTACATCCAGGAAACAGGCGAAGGCACTACTTTTTCGCTGCTGTTGACCGGAATGTTCACCAAAGGCTTTACCTTTGTGGGTGTGGCCGCCCTTATTTTGATGGCGGTCCTGGTTGTGATGTGCCTGGTGGGAAGAAGCATCGCAAGAAAACGAGCTGCCGCGTAAGCGTCTGAGCATATTCATTAAAGAAACTTAATAAAGTTGGACAGCTGCGCCTCCCAAGGCCGAGAGCGCGAACCGAAAAAAGTTAAAAGTATCAGAATTTAGCCCAGTGGCATTCAATCCTGATACTTTTTTTCTCTGTTGTAACCGACGCCCTCCGGTCCAGCGCGTGGAAAATTTTTAAAAATTTGAAGTATTTTTACGCAAAGTTGTAGGTTTGCGGACCCTCATATCGAGGAAACCCTCGCTTGGCTTCTGACAAACGGAGCTGAGAGCCTGCAACCGTTGAAATTTGCGTAAAAAGTAAAATCTTTTTTCAGATTTTCCCCAGGAATCCCACTTCACTGCTTCACCCCGCCGGGGCTTCAAATTCTGATAAACTCCTGTAAAAATTGGCATCTTGCTCTCCAAACCGGCCCTTTTAACCATCCAGGCCCAGGACTTTCTTATCGCGCCTTTCTAACGGGAATCTGTATCTCTGTCAGGTATTCTTCTTCCCGCTCCCTGTTCCAGCATCCGTCGATGGCGCTGTCTCTGGGCGGTCCCGCCTGCTCATAGCCATGCTCCTTTATCCACGATCTGGCGAATGCATGGGCTCTTCCCAGGTTCCTATATGGACCCTTGTGGAGGACTGACACAACCGTGACCGGCTCCAGCTCTCCAAACTGATACGCCTCGCAGTCTTGCCCAAACCCGGTGACCGCATCGCAAAACCGGTAATGCACCTCCTTATCCCGGAATTCTCCATCCATGTAGATCAGCACATTATAGTCCGGATCCACCAGCTGAATCTGGGGATTTTCCTTCATCACCCGGTCGGATAAATCCTGAAGAAAGTTTTCATCTTTCGTAAAGTTAAAAAAGGATTCCAGCGACGGCGCGAAATAGTCTTTATAATAGATAATGCAGCCTGGTATTTTTTTGATCTCTGCTTTATAGCTCTCCATAGATGACCTCCCCTTCAAAAACCACTGCTCCAAAGTCAATATCCTTTACCTTTGCCGGATCCGCCTCCAAAGGGTTCTCCGACACGATACAAAAATTAGCCAGTTTTCCCGGAGTCAGGCTGCCCATGATGGTTTGCCAGTGAAGCTGTCTGGCCCCCGCCGCCGTGTACCCTTTCAGTAGAGTTTCCAAAGGGATGCGGGCATTTTCCGGCGGGCGCATGCCGCCTGGGTAGAGCCCCTCATCCAGCGGAAACTGGGGATCGATCCGGGTATTGGCAACCTGTATGCCGAAGAACGGATTGGCTCGATTCAGCTCGTAATCCGTTATGACATCGCTGGAAAACGCCACCTGGGCGCCAAATCTGATCATGGGGTTGAACTGGTACATATTGTTCCACTTCTCCTCCCCGATAAAGCGCTTTGCCTCATCGCCGAAATACCCGCCCGACCAGTGGCAGCTCCAGTTGACCGCGATGCCCAGTTCAGCCGGTTTTCCCATATCATCTGCAGCCACAAGCTCGCAGTGGGCAAACACAATCTGGGAACCCCATTCCTTTCCCTGGAGCGCCGCCTCTTTTTTAGCCGCCGCAACTGCCTGCCATCCGGTGCGGAAAGCCCGGTCACCCACAATATGCAGGTGGACATCCAGCTTTTCGTCGTTGCAGAGCAGGAAACAGTTTTTCAACTCTTCCTGTTCCATCTTTATTTCTCCATAATTTTTGCCCTCAGGATCGCTGACATGGGGCTCCAGATAAGCGCCGTTTCCCGATTCGTTGGTGCCGTCCAGAAACAGTTTCATGGTCTGAACCTTGATGTGCTTTGTTCCGTATTGTTTTTGGTAATGGCGCAAAAGCTCGATCTTCCCCGGCAAATCCTGATAGGACCAAAAGCGCACCGCTCCGTCATAATAGACTTTTAACTCGCCCCGATCATCCAGATTTTTCAGAACCCGCATCTGTTCTTCGCTTTCAATGACCCCATCAAAGAGAGCCGTGATTCCTTTGGATTTAAAAAAGTCTAAAACTCGTTTCATGGCCGGCTCTGTCACCTCGATCGGCGGCGTCCATCCGATCTTTTCATACATCTTATCCGCGAAATGGAACCAAGCCATCTCCTTGACCCAGCCCGTAGGATTGCCGTCCTGGTCACGGACGAACATCTCCAGGCCCGGAACCGGATCTGGCGTGGAAGCATCCACCTCCATCAGCTCCAGCATCTTTGAGTTGACCCAGTGCATATGATCGCCAAAGTCCTGGCAGAGACATGGCCGATCGCTGATTGCCGTATCCAAAAGCTCTTTTGTCGGTCCCTCGGCACCAAATAGATTGGTCAGATAATATTCAAAATACAGAAACGGCACTTCCTCTTTGGGATGTTTGTCTCCATAATCTTTTACATAGCTCAGAAGGTCCCGGACGTTTTCAAACATGGGCATGGGGATGTGCCAGCTGCTCATGGCAACGGCCGCAGGATGAATGTGGCTGTCGATAAAGCCGGGAAGCACAAACCGCCCCTCAAGATCGATGGTCCGCACTTCTTCGCCCTCTGTTCTCGGTTCATCCTTTCCTACATAGATCAATTTATTGTCTTTATACGCCAGTACCTCCGCCCACGGCTGTTCATCATCCGCGGTGAAGATACGCGCGTTCCTCAGTAGCGTAATCATAATCCCTCTCTTTTTCCTTACTTTTCGTATACGACCTTTCCTTTAAAAATTGTCTGCTCTGCCTCTACTTTATAGATTTTATCAACCGGCACGGCCTCGATATCGCAGTCCAAAATGACCAGATCCGCCGATTTACCCACCTCAATGGTCCCGGTCACATCCTCCAGGAAATTCTGGTAGGCACCGTTGATGGTCAAAGCCCGGATTGCTTCCGTCAGAGAAACCCGTTCCTGCTCGCCCAGGACCTTTCCTTTGAATCGATCATAGTCGGGCGCGTCAGGAAATACGCTCCTGGTCATGGCACACTGAATTTCGTGGAAGGGATTGGGCGGCGGAGTCACCGGAAAATCGGTTCCGTAGGCCACAATCGCCCCAGCGTCCTCAAAGCTTTTGTTGGGATAAAATTTCATGGCCCGCTCTTCGCCAAAGCATGGTTTATAAAAGTCTTCCACATCCGTATCATAGATCATCCATCTGGGCTGGCAGGAGCATACGATAGAAAGATCGGCTATCCGCTGCACATCTTCCTCCCGCACGCCCATCAGGTGGGCGATGACGTTGCGGTTATCGCCGTCCGAATGCTTCTGCGCCTCTTCCAGACAGTCGATGGAGGTCTTGACCGTTTGATCACCCATTGCGTGCATGTGGATTTGAAAGCCCTGTTCAATCGCCCGGCTCATATATTCTGCGCCTTCCTTCACCGTCCAGAAGAGATCGCCCCGGTAGTCTTCCTCCCGGCCCGCGGTTTTATTGACCTGGGCGCTGTATGGCTCAATCATGCAGGGCGTGCCTTCCATGAACATTTTGATGGTATTGATCTGGAACAAATCACCCCGGTTATCTTTTCCTTTTCTGGAAAGGGCCGTCTGCCAATCCTCCTCCGCCCGGTTGTTATCCAGGGCATACACGCCCCTGGCCCGCATGGTAAGCCGGCCCTCTTCAGCCAGCTCCACATATGCCTGGCGGGCGTTGTCGGTGTGAAAGGCATCGCAGATCAGGGTCACGCCATAGTTATTTGCCAGCTCCTTCTGGTATTTGAGCAGCACCTCTTTATACTGTTTCACTGTATAATCATATCCTGGGAGATTGGCCTTGATCAGTTCAATTGCCGAAGCCTCTTCAAAGATGCCGGTTGGATATCCATCCTTTTCTCTGTGGATAACCCCCGTATCCGGTGAAGGCGTCTCTTCGGTCACGCCGGACAGTTCAAGAGCCTTTGTATTGACCCAAATATTGTGCAAGCAGTAAGATTCCAGAACAATGGGTTTGTCGCTTAAAACCTCATCCAAATCGTGGCGGCTGGGCATTCTGCCGTCGCCGTTGGAACCATTGAACCAGGCCCGGTTCCAGCCGTTTCCCCGGATCACTTCCAGATCGGGATTGGCCTCAATATAGGCTCGCAGCCGATCCGTATATTTTTTAATGACATCCTCGTTGGATTCTCCCTCTTCCTGGTAAATATTAAATAAATCGCAGGCAGCATAGGTCCCGGCGCTGGAAGCCGCATGGCAGTGTCCGTCACACAGGCCCGGCAGCACCGTATGGCCCTTGCAGTCGATCACCTTTGTCCTGCTTCCAATAAACGGGTTCATTTCTTCCGATGTGCCCGCGGCTATAATAATTCCGTCTTTCACCGCTGCTGCTTCGCCCCGGGTCACGCTGCCCGCCAGGTCAACCGATAGGGTTTTTCCATTGATTAAAACTAAGTCCGCTGTATTCATCATCTTTCCTCGCTCTCGTTCAAAGGATATACTTCTCTTCCTTTAAAGAAGGTTTTCTCCGCCCGCAGGCTTCCGATTGCTTGCGGATCAGTTTCCGTGATCCGCTTATCCAAAATTACAAAATCCGCGGATTTTCCGATTTCCAGAGACCCGGTCACATCCTCAAGGAAACATTGATAAGCACTTGATATGGTGTATCCTTCGATCATATCATTAAGGCCGACCTTTTCCTGCTCCGCGCCCAGGGATACGCCTTTGTAGTGCTCATATTCCGGATGGGGCGGCGTGATGGTCCTGGTGATACCAGTCTGTATGCCAAGAAAAGGACTGGGAGGAATGGTCACAGGAAAATCCGTTCCGCAGGTAATCCGGCATCCAGCATTTTTGATGCTTCCAAAGGGATAGGTCCTGTGAATCCGCTCCGCGCCCAGCATGGCAGCTCCTGTCTCTTCACTCATGCTGTCGGCGATGGCCCACATGGGCTGGATCGCCGCTATTATGCCCAGCCGGGCCATTCTGTGGATATCCCCTTCGTCTACCAGCATCAGGTGGGTGATGGTATGGCGATTCTCTTTTAAGTCGTTGAACTTTGCCACATATTCAAATGCGTCAAGGGCCATGCGCACCGCTCCGTCGGTCATGCAATGGAGATGGATCTGCAGCCCGGCGCTGTCGATTTTGAGAAAGTATTCGTTGAGTTCTTCCTGGCTCCATTGGGAATATCCCAGGTAGCCTTCCTCCATGCCGATGCTGGCCAGCCAGTCCTTTTCAAAAGGCTCATTGAGGAAAAAGGTCAAACCGGATCCGTCGATAAAAAATTTTACTGTTTGGATGGCGAATCCGTCTGTGCGATATTTATCCTTGTCAGCCAGGATCTCATCAATCTGGCTGGCGGGAAGGGAAGGATCCGCGTAAAAGGAGGACCTGACCCGCAGGTTGAGCCGCCCTTCCTCTTCCAGCTCCTGATAGGCTTTCCTGGCATTTTCGCTGCAGTATGCGTCGAAAATCAAGGTCGTGCCGTAAGAATTTCCAAATTTGTCTTGATAATATTCAATCCCCGCCTTGTATTCCTCCACCGAATAGTCGGCTCCAGGCAGATTGCGCAGCAGCAGGTCCGTGGCCGTGGTTTCCTGGAAAATGCCGGTGGGGTTGCCGATAGGTCCCCTTTCGATGACTCCATTGCGGGGCGACGGGGTGTCTCTGTTAATTCCCGCCAGTTCCATGGCCTTGCTGTTTACCCATAAATAGTGATGGTCAAAGGACCGGAGAATCACCGGGATATCCGGGCAGACGGCATCGATGTCCGCTGCCATGGGCTGCCCCATTGGGTCGGAGACAAACAGGGTGGGATTCCAGCCGGCGCCGCGGATGATGGCGGAATCCTTGTGGTTCTCCGCATAAGCCCTGATTTTCTCCTGATATTCTTTGATATAGTCGTCCCTGGTTTTGTCCGGCGCGAAATCAACTCCCCGCAGATCAAAATCAAAGATCAGTTCTGTAGTCATGGATGCATGAAGATGGGAATCTGCCAGCCCGGGCAGAACGGTCTTTCCTTCCAGGTCGATGATCTTTGTGTCCGGACCGATCCAGCTTTCCATCTCTTCATCCAATCCCAGCGACAAAATCTGTCCGCCGCAGACCGCCATTGCCTGATATTCTTTTTTGCATCTTGCTTCATCGATGGAGTACAACTGCCCGTTTTTTAAAACCAGTTCTGCAGTCTTTTTCGTGTTTATCATATGCTTTGCCTCGCGATCTTTTTTATAACGACTTTTCGTTGAACTCGGTGTACTTTCTCTTGGAGGAGGTACAAATTCCTCGAATTACCGCTACCAGTACCAGCACGCCGGTCATAATCAGCCAAGGAATATGATAAGCTCCGAACGTCTGGTAGAGTACACCCACTGCAGTGGCTCCAATGGCTCCGCCGATACCGATGAACACATTCACGTAGCCGATCAGCCTGCTCAGATCTTTTTCTCCGTACATGTGGCTCATCATTAAAGGTGAGATAATATTGATTGCCGGAACGCCGAACATGTAACCGATCATGAACACTGGAATGCCCCATCCGGCCGTACCGGTATAAGCCAGGCCGAACACTGCCATGGCAAAGAAGAGGCTGGTGCCTACCGCTGCCACCGATAGTTTGAATTTGTCACAGATAATGCCGATAATTGGTCCGGTTACGATCATAATGAGGGACATGGTGGAAATTAGAGCTGTGGCTTTTGTCTGTGAAATTCCGCCGATCACCATGGTCGCGATGCCGTGCTGGAGGATCGAGCCAGAAACGATAACGGCCAACGTGCAGGAAATGAAAGCCAGCCAGGTGATGGGTTTTTTCAAGGCTGTGGCAAAGCCGATTCCGGAAGCGGTTCCCTGCTGCATGACTGCCAATTCACTTTCCTCCAGGTCGCCGACCCGCTGGATTCCCTTTTGGGCCGGGCTCCAAACGACAACTTTTAAAGCGATTAATACGCAGACCGCAACGCAGGCGGCCAGAATGATGTAGCCGACTCTCCATCCGCGGGAAAGGATCACAAAGTTGAGTACGTTCATGAGAATGACGGTAATAATGGACATGATGGCCAAGAAGATACTCATGGCCCTGCCCCTGGCCTTTTCGCCAAACCAGTTGCTGACCAGGATCTGGCACGGTGTCATGGTAAAGGCGCCGAAGCAGAATCCCTGCGGAACCGCGAAGATGTAAAACCACATCAGAGATTTCGCCATGGCAAATCCAATAAAGGAAATAATTCCCACACATCCTGCGATAATCATGATCTTTTTTATGTTCTTTTCATTGAAATGTTTTGAAATAGTAAGCAGGGTTATGATCTGGGTCAGGGACATGATGGTTATGTAAAAAGAATAGCCTGCCACGGGAAGGCCCAGCGACTGGGTAACCGGCATTAGGAACACCCCGGTCACAGAAACGATTCCGCTGTAGACCAGCCCGCAGAAGATGGCGGCGGCCAGGACGATCCACCACCCATAGTAGAATTTCCCATTTTCATCACGGAAAGTAAACGATTTCATAATAATTGCCTCCTTAATAAATTTGTACTTGAGGTTGTAATAATTGACGGCCGCTTTGGCTGTAAGTTGTGAGCTGTGCAGTTTGCCGCGGTAAAAGTAGTATACTTAAAGAATACTGTATTTTCAGAATATTGCAATTCAATTTTTAGGGTATTTTATTGTTTAAAAAACATGAAATTTACCATATTTTTTTAATACAGGAGCTGCGTAGACACGCTTTAGGATGGAAATTCAAGGATTTCTATTTATTTTTACGATTTATATTCGAAATAGGCAAAATCAGCGACAATGTCCATATAAAAATTCCATATTTAAACAAATTTCTGCTTACCTAAAAATTAGTTTGCTTTTTTTAAGAATTTGCTTGTATAAGTTTGCTTTAACCCGTCATTTAATTTCCAATATTTTCCGTTTTCTGCTTCAAAATACCGATTTTATATGGACATTGACTGTTAAAAGGCCGATTTCGAATAGGCTTTGCAATAATTTTTGTTTTTTAACCCGCCGCCTCAAGTATGTTTTCCTCAAATTTCAGGCGGCATTGATTTTTAGAAAAAAAGCAAATTAGATTCAAGTTTTTACGCAGTTTTTTTATTGGAACTTTACAAGAGGAAAGGAGTCTTTCATCCGAAGCCGCATTGGGAGTACGACGGAAATAATCGATGCGGCAGGCAAAACCGTAATGCCTGGGCCAATTCAAAAGCTATCATGGACGCAGGAATAACAAATGATACTGCAGATCCAGCAGGAGGCCGCATTGATCGTAATGAGGATGGCACAGCCAGCGGATTTTTTGAGGACTGTGTATCCGTTGGCGTTACTTCGGTGCGGGAAGCCGGCATATCCGATGAGCCGGCCTACGATGCCTACCTGCGGATGCTGGATGAAGATTTGCCGGTCAACCTGTTTATGGATGTGGTTATCCCCTCCAATCATGAAACAAGCAACCGGGAAAAGCTTAAAGCAGCCCAACAAAAAATTGAAATGTTTAACCGTGGAAATTACTATACGGGTAGAGTGAAAATTTTTTTGGACGGCGTTTGTGAAGCAAAAACAGGTGCGGTCGAGGAGCCTTATTCAGATGATCCAAATAATAGAGGCACCCTGCTCTGGGAACCCGAAGATTTTAATGAAATTTGCAGACTGGCGGATGAACAGGGACTTCAAATTCATATACACGCCATCGGCGACCGAGCAGTTTGCACCGCCCTTGATGGTATGGAATACGCCTCTGCTGTAAATGGCAGCCGCGATGCAAGAAATATGATTGCACATATTCAATTAATGAAAGAGCAGGATTTAGAGCGGTTTGCTTCACTGGGCGCCATTCCTGTAATGACTCCGCAATGGTTTGAAAAAGAGCGTATGTATCGAGAGGTAGACGTCGCGTACTTGGGATGCGAACGGGCAGATTCAGAATATCTATTCAGACGCTTTTTTGATGCTGGCGTTCTCGCGACCTGCGGAAGCGACGCACCGATTGGGGTGACCAAAGAACTGCTGCCCATACCATTCAGTCCCTGGCAAGGAATCCAGGAGGCTATCACCAGGTGCGCACCCGATGCTTCTTATGAAGATGAAGCGCATATCCTGAACCCTTCTGAAAAAGTTGATTTAAAGACAGCAATCAAAGCATATACGATCTATGCGGCCGCCTCGTGGTTTAGGGAAAAGTCGACCGGGAGTCTGCTCCCCGGAAAGGATGCGGATTTGATTTTACTGGACCGGGATCTGTTTCATACAGAAGTAGGCCAAATATATAAAACGGTCGTTAAGTTGACCATGAAGCAAGGGAAAATCGTATACCGAGGATAGAACAAGAGCCCTTACAAAAACAACTTCGTCCTATGATTCTGCATGGATATCTGCATGACATCATCCTTAATATCCCGAATTTCCACATATTCCAGATCATCCTGCACGCCGTATTTATATTTATCGCGGAACTGCTTGGGTGTGCATCGGTACCAGCGCTTGAATGCAGCATAGTACAGCTTTACGTCGGAAAACCCATAGGCTTCAGCAACCTGAGCGATGCTCTTATCAGTCGTAAGCAGCATTTTTTCCGAGGCATTGGCTCGGTTGTAAGCCACCATTTTTTTAAAACTGAGACCGCTCTTTCGAATGAACTCCGAGACATAGGATTCTGTGAGGTGGAACTCCTTCGCCAGATCCTGAAGGGTCACCGGCTCATGAAGACGTTTCCACAGAAAGACGCTTATTTCGTGATAACGCTCGATATACTTCTCGCTGAGCTGTTCCCGGGAGACGAGATAGAAAAGAATGTCAAACTCACGCACCATCATTTGCATGATTTTATCGGTAGCCCGGTTGACCACTTCCAGATCAGGCTGATTTTCCTCATTGAGATATATCAGAATCCCCAGCAGCAGACCCTGCAGCTCCAGGTGAGCTTTCGTAGGATAGGGCTGCTCGGATTCTTTCAGTCCCTCACAAACGAACATGGAGTTTCGTGTCGCCGGATATTTTTCATAAAAGGGTTCTAAATCAATGTAAAAGGAGACACAGATGCTGTCGTCGCCCTCCGCCAGATAGTAGGCATCCCGGTCCACGGAAATGAACTCTCCCTGGTGGAGGGTAAACTCTTCATATGCATATGAAAAGCGGATGCTCCCTTTTATGCACATAATGATTTCAAGAACCCCTTCCTGCAGCTGAGTGGAAAGAGAGTTGGCTGAATAAATGCTGAGTCCAAGAGGAGTCCCTTGTATCCATGAAACTTTTTTTGTCTGGATCATTGTTGTTCCGATCTCCTTTCCTATTCTTTCTTTTTCCCCAAAACGATCCTGGATTTTTTATCCTAAAACACCGCGGCAATCCATATCCAGCCAAAAAAACTATTCATAGCAGTATTATCTTGAAGAAACGCTGCGTGTGTTTACCATGAAAGTATTATAGCATATTCAATTTTGAATTCGACATAGCCGCCCAAATTCCACAAAAAGAATTGACAAAGTTTAAATATACGATAAAATATTAGCATACAAACTATTTGTATGCTAACTAAAAAAGGAGTTCGTTTTTATGGATACAAGTTTACACTATTTAATTATGATCGTACATTCTTTATTTCAGAAACAGGTATTGGCTGAGCTCTCTCCCCTGGGACTGACGGCGGGCCAGCCAAAAGTGCTGGATTATCTGGGCCGTCACGACGGAAGCGTGCAAAAAGAGATTGCAGTAGGATGCCAGATCGACCCGGCCACCCTCACCGGACTGCTCAACCGGATGGAAGACAAAGGGCTGCTTGAGAGACGGAGCCTTTCTGGCAACCGCCGCTCCTTTCATATCTATTTGACCGAGCTTGGGTGGGCGCGCCAGAAAGAAGTTATGGCTGCTTTTAAAAAATGTGAAAACAAACTGCTGTCGGATTTGAATCCGCTGCAGCAAAAGGAATTGACGCGCACGCTTTTGCAATTCTGTAAAAAAATGACGGATTTTGAGGTGCTGCAATGAGTAAAATGGAATTATTAAAACGGTACATATTCTTCTTTTTGGGGCTGTTCATCAACTCCTTCGGCATCAGTCTCATTACCAAAGCCGCCTTGGGAACCTCGCCTATTTCCAGTGTTCCTTACACCCTCAGCCTGGCTTTTTCTCCAACTTTAGGCATATTTACCCTATATATGAGCATTGTCCTGGTGATCGTGCAGCTGATTTTATTGCGAAAAAACTTTCCTAAACAGTACTGGCTGCAGATTCCGATTTCGTTTTTGTTTTCCGCCTTTATCGATCTGACCATGTATCTGCTCAGGTTTTTGGCGCCGGAAGCCTATATTGTACAATTTCTCTGTCTGCTTTTGGGCTGCTTGATTCTGGGAACGGGCGTCTTTATGGAAATGGCGGCAGATGTGGTTATGCTTCCAGGCGAATGTTTTGTTAACGCGATTTCCAAAACCTTTCATACGGACTTTGGAAAAACAAAGGTCGCTTTTGATTCTTCGATGGCAATTACAGCCGTAATCATGAGCTTGATCCTTTTCCGCGGTCTGGCCGGTGTTCGGGAAGGGACGATTATTGCAGCAGTTCTCGTCGGCATGATCGCCCGTTTTCTTAAACGAAAGATTGGCGCCAAAGTTGAAGATGTTTTCTTCCGGCCTGCTGCGCAGGAAAAGGAGCCTGCTTCTGAGAAAACCGCTTCTTTGGGAGAGGAACCCATGATTATCACAATCGCCAGAGAGTATGGAAGCGGCGGCAGGAAAATCGCGGAAAAGCTCTCCCAAGAGCTGGGGTTTGCCTTTTATGACCGGGACATCCTTTCTCAGGCAGCTGCTAAACTCCATATGGATGAGCGGGAAGTGGAGAAAAAGGATCAGAAAATTACTAGTATTTTTCTATATGATATGCTTTCACAGCTCTACGACTTCTCCGAACAAAAGCCGATTTTGGATGATGTTTACGAAGCAGAAAAGCAGGTGATCCTGGATACCGCATCCAAGGGAAACTGTGTAATCGTAGGCCGATGCGCCGACGACATCTGTAAAGATTTCACCAACGTGCGCCGCATTTTTCTTTATGCAGATGAGGGCCACAAGGTTGGAGAGATCATGAGGCGGGAAGGGATGTCTGAATCCAACGCTTTAAAGCATGTAAAGGAAGTGAATAAGGAGCGGGCAACCCATTATAAATACTACACCGGCAAGGTGTGGGGCATGGCCGCAAACTATGACCTCTGTGTGGATGCCGGGGCCGTGGGAGTCGATAAAACCGTGGAGTTGATCGTTTCTATTCTTTAGCTGTGCCCATGGGCCCGCGGAAAATTTATAAAAGAAATCGAATTATTTACGCAAAGTTGTGGGTTGGCGGGACCTGATCCCGCCAACTATGCGGCCCTCGCGGCCTTGTTACGAATTTGACAGCGCCAGATCGTTGGAACTTGCGTAAAAAGCGAAATCTTTTTTCAATTTTTTCCTGAATATCCTCAAGCTGCAGCCCCCTCACATTCCGGAAAACTTCTGTAAAAATAAAGCTGCAAGTAAAAAGCCCCGGGAGCTCCCGGGGCCATTTTCGTACAGCATCTACTTAATCTTTCAAATAATCTTCCGATCTGATCTCTTCCAGAACTTCATCGAAATCAATTTCCTTTTTCACCTTGTATTTTCCGCTCTTGCTCATAACCGTAAAGATTACATATGGAATCAGGAACCATGGAATTCCCACGATAACCGCGATTCTTGTATCCGGATAGTAAGCAGTGATGCCAAAGGCCAGTGCCAGAATGACCAGCCCAATAATATTGGGCAGTGGATACAGCGGTGTATGGAACTTTAAATTCTTTTTGGTCAGCCCGTGCTGTTTCAGCCGTTTTCTGAAAATCAGCTGCGAAATGCAAATCGCAGTCCAGCAGAAGATTGTCGCGATCCCCGATACGGAAAGGAGGAAGGCATAGAAGGAGCCGGAGCTGTCAAAGGAGTAGATAAAGAGGATAATCCAAACTACAACCAGGGAGAACACAGCTGCCGTAATGGGAACGCCCTTTTTCGTCGTTCTACCCATAACTCCGGGTGACATGCCTTCCTTGGACATGGAGAACATATCCCGAATTGCAGCATACAAGTTGCAGTTGGCACAAGACAGCGCCGCAACAATAATGATCAGGTTAAATAGGTGAGATAGCGCGCCGAATCCATTGTACGAAAGTGCATCCGCAAAAGCGCTGGTGTCATAGCTGCAAGTCGTCCAGGGCAGAATCACCGTAACCAGGAAAGTGGGAATGATGAACAGCAGCACCACGCGGATAGCTCCGGCCCTTACTGCGCTTGGCATAACCTTGGCCGGATTTTCCGTTTCCCCGGCTGTCAGGGCCACGATCTCAATTCCCGCAAAATTCATAACGATGATGGATAGATTGGCGAAAATAGCCATTACCCCCAGCGGGAACAGCCCGCCCCGTCCGGTCATATTGGACATGCCCGGCGCTTCATGGGTTCCAATTACGCCGAAGGCGATTAAAACAGCCAGTACAACGAAGACCACAATGGCCGCCACCTTAGTAATGGCCAGAATCGATTCAATCTTGCCCAGATTGCTTACCTGCCTCAGATTGATGATGGTGATGACCAGGCATCCCAGCACCGCGCCTGCGAATACTGAGATTTGCGGCACATACATATTGAGGATCGTCCCGATTACGATGCACTCAGATGGTATGTAAACGATAATTGCAATCCAGTACGTCCAGCCTACACCGGCAGCACATCCATCGGAGATGAATTCTCTGGAGTAAGAAATGAAGGAACCAGTTGTCGGCATTGCCACTAGCAGTTCTCCCAGGCAGTACAAGGTACAAAATACTAGGATGCCGCCCAGCGCAAAGGCCAGGAATGCTGCCGGTCCGGTCATTTGGATGAATCCGCCTACCCCGTAAAAGTAGGCAGAGCCGATTACGCCTCCCAAAGCAACCATCTGCACGTGTAATTTTTTTAATCCTTTCTGTAGAGTTCCGTCTTGTAGTGTTTTATCTTCCATGCCGGTCTCCTTTCCGCGCTAGAAAATGGTGCAATGATTTACTTACACTGAGCTTTTGGCTGCTGAAGCGTCATGCAGTGAACGTTTCCGCCCGCCAGGGACCACTCTCTAGTGTAAATGGGAACGATGTCCCTGTCCGGATAGATTTCCTGCATCTTCTCCATAGCTTCTTTGTCTCTCGGATCTCCGAACTGGGGAACGAGGACTGCTCCGTTGATCAGATAAGAGTTGATATAGGTAACGGCCAGTGGCAGTCCCGATTCTCTCGAAGCCGCATCCTGGCAAATATCGATACCATCGTTTTCTTCCTCGGTGATATATAAAACCTCCGGAATGTGAATCTTAATAATTTCGAATTTTCTTCCCTTGGCATCTGTCTCGTTGGAAAGGATATCGTAAGCTTCCTTCAGGCAAGAATACTGGGGATGGTTGGGATCGTCCACCCAAGACAGAACGATTACGCCGGGTCTTGCGAAGAAGCATACATCGTCCACGTGGCCGTCGGTTTCATCAAAGGCCATGCCCCGCTTCAGCCAGATCACTTTATCGATGTTCATATATTCTTTCAGGTATCTTTCTGTTTCTTCCTTGGTCATGTCGCCGTTTCGATTATGATTCATGAATACCTGCTCTGTAACGATCAGCGTTCCTTCACCGTCCACCTGTGTGGCGCCGTTTTCCAGGACAAATTTCGTTGCATCATAGCGGTCACAGTTTTCTATTTCCAGGATTTTTTGGCCTACCTGGGAGTCCAGCTTCCACGGGAAGTAGAGTCCGCCTTCCAAACCGCCGTAAGCGTTCCATCCCCAATGTACACCTCTTACCTCACCCTTGTCGTTAATTACAAAGCTGGGTCCTTTATCCTGGGTCCAGGCATCATCGGTGGACATTTCAATCACTCTAACTTCTTCCGGCAGTCTTGCTCTTGCATTTTCATACTGGGTAGCAGAAACCAGTACTGTCAAAGGTTCATATTTAACCAGTTTGGTTGCAACGTCTACGAAAACTTTCTGCGCGGGCTTGCCTCCGTCTCTCCAAGTATCGGTTCTTTCCGGCCAGATCAGCCAGGACCGTTCATGTTCTTCAAATTCTCCAGGCATTCTGAATCCATCTTGTTTCGGTGTGCTCTTTAATGTTCTAGCCATTGTTGTTCCTCCTCTTTACTCAAAAAGTATATTTGGATGGTAGTTTTTGTAAAATCAGCCGGCATGTTTACTAGACCGACCGGTCGGTACTGAAATAGTACAATATTTTCAGAAAATTGTCAACACCCAATATCAAGAATTGACTTTTTATTTTTTTTGTGCTTAAATGTCTTGGTAATTAAGAAAGCAGGTATTGGAGTCTGGATATGAAATCAACGCGAAACACAAAACAAGAAATCGTTAACGCTTCTCTGGAGCTTTTCGCCAGCAAAGGGTACGGCGGTACCTCCATGAATGACATTATTTCCGCCGTCGGCATCAGCAAGGGGAGCGTTTACTGGCATTTTAAAAGCAAAGAAGAAATTTTTATGCAGGTCATTACGGAAAGCTACGCGGAATGGATCAGCCTTGTCAATTCGGAGCTTGCCCTTATCGATGATCCCATCGACAAACTTCGAAAATACGGAGAATTGTTTATCGCCACCATCGACATGCCTGTCTGGCGTATTTCGCCGGAAACCTACTGGAACGAATTCAGCGCAGAAAACAGGAAAATTTTAGATAATTGTTTTTCTCAGGACGATATTATTCTCCAGGGAATCTTCCAGGAGGCCATCGACCAAAACCTAATTTCCGGAGAAGATCCTGAAAAACTGATGTGGATTTATATCTCCAGCCTGGAGGGCATGTTCGAAAAGATCATTCTCTCCTACAAGAACCAGGACAACAATCATGAAAAACTGGAGCACTACGCAGCCTCGGGCATTGAGTTGTTTTTAAAGACGATTGTTAGATAGTTAAAGTATCGGTATTTCGCCAAAACATCATCTTCACTGACAGTTTTGAAGCGGACCATTAAAAAAAGTATCAGGATTGAGTAGTAGCGGGCTCAATCCTGATACTTTTTTATTTGCGCAGCGCTGGAAAGGGGCATTATAGGCCGAAACTGTCTGAAACGAATGTGTTTTTTAAGATTTTAATAGCGGCATTTATTTCCCGGCTGGCAGCTTCCGGCCTTAATAAAATATCCTATAGCCTATTTATCGTAATTTTTGTGGAGAAATTCGACCATATCCTCTGTTTTGGGAATATGGGGATAGGTATATTGGTCCGGCTCGGATTTTACTGCTTCCGCCACGGTTTCAATCAAGGAGGGCTCGACGCCCAGCTCTTTCAAATTGGGAATGCCAATGCCGTCAGCGAATGCTTCTACCCGTTCTGCCACCAGGGTTCCCAGCTCATCGTTGTCCATTTCCTCCGGCAATTTCAGACCCATGATTTCGCCCAATGCTCGTACTTTTTCGGGCACAGCATGGACGTTATCTTTAATGGAAAAGGGCAAGGCGATGGCGCATGCGACTCCATGGGGCAGATGCCAATAGGCGCCCATGGGATGGGCCAAGCCATGGCCCTGATTCTGAAAGGCATTATTAAAGGCAAGGCCGGCCGTCAAGCAGCCCAGGCACATCCCGGTTCTGTTTTCAAGGCAGCTGCCCTCTTCCACAGCCTTTGGCAGATATTCAATAATCGTGCGGATCGCTTGCAGGGAAATGGCTTCCGTAATGGGCGTGGCAATCATAGACATATAGGATTCCACCGCATGAGCCAGGGAGTCCATACCGGTTGCGGCCGTTATTCCTTTTGGAATCCCCAGCGCCAGGACAGGATCGATCACTGCCAAATCGGCTCCCAGGTTTTTCCCCCAAATGCTCACTTTTCGCTTTTCATCAGGGACGCTCAAAACTCCCCCATCTGTCACTTCACTACTAGTCCCAAAGGTGGTGGGCACCAAAATCAAATACCCGCCCGGGCACTTCATAGTATCGTAGTCATGGGCGTAATCCAAAATCTTCCCTTCATTTCCCAACAGCGCGTTCACACACTTTGCCGTATCCATGGTGCTTCCGCCGCCGATTCCCAGAATGCCTTGAACCTTCTCCTTTCGAGCGATGGCGGCAGCCTGATCGATCAGACCAGCCGGGGGATCGGAAACCACTTTTCCAAATTCAAGGACCTCAATGCCTTCGCCTCTTACGCTCTCCAAAACACGATCTACAATGCCGGTGCTTTTTACCCCTTGGTCATAGATGCACATAATTTTATCTACATCCGCATCCTTAAAATATTGGCCTGTATTATCGGAGTAATGTTCACCGAACATCACTTTACTGGGCACGTTAAAAATAAATTCCATGATTTCCCTCCTTATCCTACAAAAGTTCTTTAAAGGATTCCGTCGAATACGGCTTTCCTGCTTCTTTCAGGGCAATGGCTTCTTTAATTGCTGTGTGTCTAGCTTTTGTCATAGGGTTGGTCGCAGTAGCAATGATCGACAACAGCAGAAAAAAGCTGGTGCCGACCGACAACAAAACGGCGAATCCAGTCAATGTGGTCTGTGATTGTTCCGCCAGACCAGGATCATATCCCAGCCATGTAATGATCCACCCGCAGATGGCAACTGCAATCGCCGAACCCAGTTTCTGCGTGAGAGAGGCCATTGAATAATAAAGGCCCTCTTTTCTCTGTCCGGTTCTAAATTCATCCACTTCGACACAATCCGGTATGGATGCCCACGTAACTTGGTAAATGGCATTATATCCCACCACATAAATACTGGTCATGACATATACCGCGATGGCGTTTCCCGGAGCATTGATCACCCATACGAAAATGAACAGGGTTGCGATCCAAATCACCATTGAAAAATTCCATGCGACTTTTTTGGAGTATTTCAATGCGATATGGTTTGTCAGCGCAATCCAGAAAAAGGCCACAACCCACATAATAACCATTGCCGCGGAAATTTGATTTTCCGACAGCTGCAAATTATACGACATATAGTAAACGGTAACAGAAACGGCTACGGTCTGGCCCACGATGCCAAACAAATAGGAAAGGGCCACGTGCCTGAACGATTTGTTGGAAAACGGACCTTTGAAAGCTTTCGCCAGATTGAAGGGCTCCCCATCTGCCATCTCTGTGCTTTCCCGGCCTTTCGTCGTTTTCCAGGCGATCAGTATGGTGATTGTGCACAGAAGTCCGAACATTAAATTAGCAGCGGACCATCCCATGCTGGCTGAATCAAACAGCTTTCCCAAATAAGCGGTGATCGCCATGGTAAAGCCGCTGACAATGCCGCCCACTGTCGCCCAGGTATAACGAATGGAACTCAGCTTGGTTCGCTCATCATAATCCAGTGTCATCTCCGATCCCAGAGCTGTATAAGGAACATCGATCAGCGTCTGGACTACATAGAAAAGAATGATGAGAATCGCAAAATAAACCATAGACATGGCGGAACCGAATCCCCAGTCAGTGAATAAAAGCCATGATACGAGCCCGAAGGGGATGGCAGCCATTAACAAAAATGGCCGGCGACGCCCTTTTTTCGGATTTCGCTTATCACTGATGGTCCCGATCAGCGGATCGGTAATTGCATCGACAAGTGTACCGATGCTAAGCAGCATTCCGGCAAATCCCGCCGATAATCCCACTACATCGGTAAAAAAATACAAACCATAGGTAATAACGATTGTAAAGGTAAATAATGTTGCATATCCGGCAGACCCGTACCCGACCATTACCTTTAACGGAAGACCTTTTTTCGTATTACTATTCATTTATTTCCTCCTAGCATTCGCTGAAACCCATTTCAATAACGGTTGATTTTCCCCTCCTTTCTTGGCTGGCGTTATTTTCTAAACCGACCAGTTGGTATGGTTTTAATATAATCGTTCTTCCTTCCCTTGTCAACGTTGATTTTGCCTGCAGTCTATGCTAAACTATTATTCATAAATGAATTTATATTCACCCGTGATTAAAGGCCAAGTTAAGAGGATTGTATGAAAAGTAAAACGGATACAAAACAACGGATTTTGGATACATCCCTGGATCTTTTTGCTTCTAAGGGATACGCCGGAACCTCCATGAACGACATCATTTCTCAGGTGGGAATCAGCAAAGGCAGCGTTTATTGGCATTTTAAGAGTAAAGAAGAAATCTTTGTCAGTGTTCTGACGACCAATTATGCCAAATGGATGGAATTGGTCAATTCCCACTTGAAAACCATCGACGATCCTATGGAAAAGCTGAAAAAATATGGTGAATTGTTTATCGCCACAGTCGATATGCCAGTCTGGCGCATTGCTCCGGAAACCTATTGGAACGAGTTCAGTGAAGAAAATAAAAAAATAGTTGACCAATGTTTTTCACTGGACGACAAGCTGATCTTAAATATTTTCAATGAGGCGCTGGAAAAAGGATTATTAAAATATGACGATACAGAGAAGCTTACCTGGTTTTACATTTCATCCCTGAAAGGCATGTTTGAGAAAGTTCTTCTTTCTTATAAGCACGGCCGCGGCGATCGGAAAAAGGCCGAAGAGTATGCCGTGTCGGCCATCTCCATATTCTTGGATATCATAAAAAACGTGTGAAAACAGGACTGGTGCATAAAAAGCGATTTGCTTCGTACACCAGTCTTATTCACATGTTTTTCTTTTTTGACCCCTTACCGCCTAAAGATTTTCCCTTTTCTGTAAATTATGCTATACTGTGGACATCACTTTATAGTTAGTATAATCTTAGGAGGTATCATTATGGATTTGCAGAGACTAACCATCGGACAAATGGCAAAGCTGAACCGGATATCCCAGCAGACGCTCCGGCTTTACGACCGAGAAGGGCTTCTTCGTCCGATGATTATAGACCCCCACACCGGCTACCGCTATTATCACATCATCCAGTCCGCCAGATTGGACATGATCCAGTACATGAAAGCATACGGCATGACCCTCAAGCAGATTCGCCAGCAGCTGGACGAGGGGGATTCGGAATCCATTCAGCGTTTTCTGGTCCAGCAGCAGGACGCCATTGACGGGCAGATCGAGGAACTGATCCGTAGCAAGCGCTCCATCGCCAGAACACTGGAAAACTACCGCCAGTACGAGGCACTTCCCAAGGACGGGCAGATGTTCATGGAGTATATCCCCCAGCGTTACATCTATCGCTATACTTCGGAAAAAGATTTTTTTGACCAGGACTATGCCGGGTACGAATACATGCTCCGTGAATTGAAAATGCACCTGGCCAACAATGATCTTGCAATGAGCTATTTTTGTAATGTGGGAACAATCATGAAACAGGAAAATTTAATGAAAGAAAACTTTTCCTCCCATGAAGTCTTTCTTTTCGTGGACCCGGAAGATGCGACCGTATCAGCGGAAACGATTCCGGCAGCCATGTATTACTGCGTCTGTTCCGACGATTTCTATGCTGAAAAAGCCAACGCCAGAAAGCTGCTTGCGCTGATCCGCGACAACGGGTTTCAAGTCTGCGGGGACTACCTGTGCGAAGTGCTGGTAGAATTTCCGGTCTTTGAGGACAATCAAAGGAACATGTTCTACAAAATTGAAATTCCAGTGGTCCCTATGAAAAAATAGTCAAAAAAGTCTTGACTTTATACTTACTATAACATTTATACTGATTAGTAAGAAAGAGAATTAGCACCCGGGCTGCATAATTTGAAATCCGTTTATCGCTTTTGCGTGAATCATTGAGGAGGTCTCATTATGAAACGTAAGGTTAAAGTTGCCCAATACGGCTGCGGCAAAATGAGTAAATATTTGATGCAATATGCCGTTGAAAAAGGTGCGGAGCTGGTCGCTGCTTTTGATATGAATTCAGCGATTATTGGAAAAGATGTGGGAGAGATTCTGGGCTGCGGCCCGATGGGTGTCATCGTTTCTCCCGCCGATCAGGCAGACCGTGTTTTCAAGTCGACGAATCCCGATATTTGCATGATCGCTACCAGAAGTACCATGGAAGAGCTGAAAGAAGCTTTCTCCGTTTGCGCAAAAAACAAGGTCAACGCCATTTCCACTTGCGAAGAATCCCTTTATCCATGGAACTCCTCGCCGGTCATTACCAAAGACCTGGACGCACTGGCTAAAGAGTATGGATGTACCCTGTGCGGCAGCGGCTACCCGGATCTCTTTTGGGGGACGATGATTACCAACCTGGCTGCGTCTTCTGCCCGGATCACAAAGATCAAAGGCAGCAGCAGCTACAATGTGGAGGATTACGGGATTGCACTGGCACAAGGACACGGCGCCGGGCTGACCATTGCTGAATTTGAAAGGCAGATTGGTAATTACAACGATCTTTCATCGGAAGAAATAGGCGCTCTGGTTGAAGAAGGGGTGTACATTCCATCCTATATGTGGAATCAGAACGGATGGCTTTGCAGCAGGATGGGCCTAACCGTGGTTTCCCAGACACAAAAATGCATTCCCCATACTTACGACAAGGACCTGCATTCAGAAACATTGGGAATGACCATTAAAGCGGGGAACGCAACGGGAATGTCGGCCATTGTGACCACCGAAACAGCAGAAGGGATCACCCTGGAAACGGAATGTATCGGCAAGGTCTATGCCCCAGAGGAATTCGATAAAAATCAATGGACCCTGTACGGCGAACCGGAGACAACGATCATTGTCAACCGGCCGGCCACCGTAGAACTGACCTGCGCCACTATTGTCAACCGGCTTCCTCAGCTCATCGACGCAGAGCCGGGATATATCAGTACCGACAAGCTGCCCTACAGCCAATACATGGTCAAACCGATTCACGAATATGTCAAAAGCCTTTAGCATATTTCATTACCATTGTCATCTTCTGACTTAAAATATTATGCTTATACAGCAGAAAAAAGGGCCCCAGCTTAGCCAGCCGGGGCCCTTTTCTGTTTTCTTATCTCATCACGGGAACACCCTTTTTCACTTTGGAATATTTGCTGTAATACTTCTTCTTGTCAATCTGTTTGTAGGCCCGCACTTTATAATAATATTTCTTACCCTTCTTCAGTTTGGAATTGGTCAGCTTGGTTCCCTTTTTAACGGTTTTTACCTTTTTGTATTTTCCCTTGGGAGAAGTCGCCCGGTAGACCACATATCCATTAGCGCCGGAAACCTTCTTCCAGGTGATCTTCAGCGTCCTGCTGTTGACCGCTTTTACCGATTTGATCTTGGGTACTTTTTTCTTAAAAGCGGCGATCTCTTTCTTTTTGGTAGGAACCGCTTTCATCTTTGCGATGGCTGTATTGTAAATCTTCTGGGCCTGCTCTCTGGATTCGGCATACATCAGCTCTTCCGATGCTTCCCAGTAAATATCTTCGATCTTCTCCAAACCGTCTTCTGTATACAAGTTCTCATCCAGGGTGTAGATAAAGCGTTCCAGTTTTTTATCCAGTTCCGTCAAAATGGGGTAATCCTCCATCGGAAACTCAATCCCTGTGATGTCCGTGTAGTCTTTCCCGGCCTGGGTATAGATTTGAACGATTTCTTCCATCATCTCAGCAGCGTTGATTTCCCGCACTGCCTGATCGCGGATCCCCTCCAGCCGTTTCCAATCATAGGACGTATATCGGGCCGGATCCAGTCCCAGGTTGACATACTGTTTGATCTGGGCGCATGCCTGGGCGCGCAGCTCCTGGATATCCTCTTTGGCATAGGAGTTCTCCATGGCGTTCATTGCAGTCAGGTAGCCTTTGATAGCGGTCCGGAAGTTCTGTGCACCGTTGATCCACTTCAAACCCATGTATCGTCCATCCTGAATCCGATCCCAGTAATAATCGTTGTAATCAGAGGATCGATAACCCTTGTATTCCTGTTCGATTTCTTTTTTGTAGCTGATTTTCAATCCCGGCAGATCCTTGGCCGTGCTTTTAACCCAGGTCATCTCACCCAGCAGTTCCAAAAGCTGAAAATCGCTGCCCAGCTCATTTTCCTCATCCACCAGCATGATGTACAGGTCGTCTTCATTCATGGAGTCGATTTGCGCCATCAGCTCACGATAGGCCGCCTGGATCTCCGCCCAGACCTCGCTGCAATACGCTCCCTTTGGCTCGATGCTCTCCACATAGAACATATCCAGCAGTTCCAAAGCGAGCTGCCTCAGCTGCTCCGCGTATTCCTCATCCACGCCCGATGCAACAGGGACGCTGCTTTTCAGTTCTTTTTTGGCGGAGGCTGCGAAGGCTGCGGACGGAAGCAATGTCAGCAGCATCATACACGCTGTCAAAACAGCGATTATGGTTTTCTTTCTCATGATTTATTCCCTCCTTACCGGTACGTGCGGACCGCGGTCCTGGAATAAGGTCCGTAGACCTTCTTGCCTTTTATGGTCCGATAGGCTCTGACTTTATACTTGTACTTCTTGCCCCATTTTACCTTTTTGTCCGTATAGGCGCGCTTTTTCATCTTGCTTGTTTTCAGAGTCTTTTTCTTGACGTATTTTCCTTTGGAGGCCGAATGTTTGTACACCACATAACCGGAAGCTCCCTGCACCTTGGACCAGGTAATGGTGATCCCGCTCTTTGTGTTTTTTGTCTTTACGGAAGCTTTCTTCAGCTTGGGTGTCGCGCTCTTTGCGGAGGAGTATCCGCAGTATTCGATGCTGGCCCCTGCCTTGTAATAGGCTCGAATCTTATACCGATATTTGGTTCCAGTCTTGAGGCCGGTGTTTTTCCAGGAGTTCTTTGTTCCTGACACCGTCTTTACTTTGGCATACTTGCCCTTGCCTGCGGCCCGGTAAATTTCATAGCCGTCGGCATAGGGGATGGACTTCCAGGTCAGTTTGTTGGCCGAATAGCTGGAGGAGGATGCCTTCAGTCCGTAGGCTTTCCCCGAATATCCGGTTTTAAAAATGGTGATCCGCAGGGAGGTGAATTTACCGTTTGGCGCTTTAGCCTTGATGGTGGTCTGGCCCAAACCGGCGGTTGTCAGCGCTCCCGTGTTTTTATCGATATCCGCTACCGACCGGTTGCTGCTGGACCAGGCAACCGGCAGGCTCTGGTCGGCATTGTCCGGCGTAAAGGCTGCTTTAAAGGTACAGGAACTTCCCAGTTTAATCTTTTGCTGAGGGCTGATCAGTTTCACACCGGTGACATCGGAGTAAGTAACCGTAACTTCAACGATCTGCGCCAGTTTGTTGCCGGCGGTCAAACTCCTGGCCGGGTCTTTGTCCGGGCTGCCTGACGTGTAGCCGATAATTTTGGCAGTTCCGATGCCTCTGGCTTCCACCATGCCTTCTTCATCCACCGTAACCACATTTTTATCGCTGCTATTCCAGCTGATCTCGGTGTTATCGGCATTCTTGGGCAAGACCTGCGCATCCAGATAAAAGGAGGTGCCCATGGCCATATTTTTCGCCTTGTCTGCGTTGACAATATTAAGGGATGTGGGCGCTACCACCGGCGCTACCAGTACCGTGCATGATTTGCTTGTACTTCCGATGGTGCAGGTAATGACTGCAGTTCCTGCAGCTACTCCTGTTACTTTTCCGGTCTTTGAATCTACTTCAGCAACGAGAGTGTTATTGCTTTTCCAGTTAACATTATCCGTCACGTTGGCCGGTTCTGCCCGAACCTCCAGCATCTGGCTCTGCCCCTGGTCAATGCGGATTGTATCTTCCTTAAAGGTAATGGAAGTGGCACTGGCCGCCGGACTTTCCATGGCCGCTTCCACAGCCTTTTGAGCATTTACCAGGCCGTAGCCGGTATAATAATCAAATTTGTTATCGCCTGTGTTTTCCGCACCCTGATCGTTTCCCAAATACTGGGCGGTACCGCAGAGGATGTTCTTTACCTGGAAAGGCTTGATATCCGGGGTCACCGCATAGAGCATGGCTGCCACGGCGCTGACCATGGGCGCTGACATGGAGGTTCCGCTCATCTGCCCGTAATCTCCCGGAATGGTACTCAATATGCTGGTTCCCGGCGCGGAAATGTCCTTGGCCAGGCCGTAATTGGAGCCGTACATGGCTGAATTATACCGCTTGTTCTGTCTGGTGAGGTTACAGACACTGATTACTTCCCCATAGTCGGATGGAAAGCATATCTCGTCTGTGTTCTCATTTCCGGCAGCAGCAACGATGGTAACGCCATTTTTATAGGCTGATTCGACGCTCTCTTCCAGAATGTAGTTGCGGCCAAAGCCGCCCAGACTCATGTTGATCACCTTAGCGTCGTTTTTCATGGCATAGTTGATGGCTTCAACCAGGTTGTAGGTATTAAAATACAGCTCACCATTATAGTTGGTAGAAGCATCGATGGCCATCATCTTGACCTTATTATCGGTTCCGCCCGATGCGATGCCGGCGATGCCTTTGCCATTATTGGAGACTGCTCCCACGATTCCCGCCGTATGGGTTCCGTGGGAATCGGAGTCGCCCCTCAGGGATGTGATATTTCCCGAAGAGTCCAGCTTCATAGATTTGCTGCTCACATTGGCGCTGAGATCTTCATGGGATTTATCGATTCCCGTATCGATCACCGCTACAGTCACTTGCGACAGACTGTTCTTTTTTGCCTCCATGGTGTTCCAGGCTTCCCGGGCCTTCATGTTAGTCAGATACCACTGGTTGACGCCTTCATCATTGGCAAGGGGATCGTTGACGCCTGCCTGTTTATAGCGGTAGTTAGGCTGGGCGTATTCTACCTTTGGGTTCTGCTCCAGCTTGGTAATCGCTTCTTCTACAGAATCGTTTTTGTTGATATCGGCCACCGCCACCTTGGAGTCTTCCACAGGCTGGCTGATTTCCAGGCACTTCGCGTCTTCTGCCTTGATTTCCTTTTTAATCTTGGCATTCGACACCCGGTCTTTAAAGACGACGATTACTTGATCGTCCACATAGTCGGCGCCGTCCACCATTTCCCTGGCTTCTGCCGATACGGCCGCAGGCGTCTTTTGACTTTCCCCCTGACCTGCGGTCTCGGCCATTACAGAACTTGCTGTAGCAAGAAACAGAGCTGCGGCCGACAGCAGCGCAATGAATTTTCTTGTTCTTTTCATAATCTTCCTTTCTTTTATTGATTTTCCACAATAGCGATCATAAGAATATTATACTATAATCAAAAAAGAAAAACTGCCCCTTTTTTACAAAAAGGCAGAATTTTATAACAAATCAATTCTATTTCAGACGCTCCTGTTTTACTTTATGATCCACAACGTGACGCTTTGCCAGCTCCGCCGTGATATCCGGGAGCCCGATCCCCTGTTCAACCATCATCACCATCACATGATAGGCCAGATCGGCGATCTCAAAGACCGTCTCTTCCTTATCGTCCTTGGCGCCGGCAATGATGACCTCGGTGCATTCTTCTCCCACCTTTTTGAGGATCTTATCCATACCCTTATCAAAGAGGTAAGTGGTATAGCTTCCTTCTTTGGGCTGGGTTTTACGCCCCTTAATCATGTCATACAGAGCCTGATAGGAAAATGGAGTCTCATCCCCGGCCTGATAAATTTGGTTGAAAAAACAGCTCTCCGCTCCTGTATGACAGGCGGGACCGTCCTTGATCACCTCAACCACCAGAGCATCCTGGTCGCAGTCGGCGGTAATAGTGACCACCTTCTGCCGGTTGCCGCTGGTTTCACCTTTTCTCCAGAGCGCTGCCCGGCTGCGGCTGTAAAAGCAGGTATATCCTTCCTTCATGGTGATATCCAGAGATTCTTGGTTCATATAAGCCACTGTCAGCACCTGCTTGGTATAGTAATCCTGCACAATGGCAGGAATCAGGCCTTTATCGTCAAATTTCAATTCCATATTTCCACCTTGCTAGAGGCGAACCTCTACGCCTTCCTTTCTCAGATATTGCTTCAGGTCACGGATGTCGATCTCCTTAAAGTGGAAGATGCTGGCCGCCAGCCCCGCGTCGATCCCCGGATGCTGAAACAGCTGGGAAAAGTCCTCCATTTTACCCGCTCCCCCTGAGGCGATGATAGGCACGGAGACTCTGGCCGCGATTTCATCCAAAAGCTCCAGATCGAATCCGTTTTTTACGCCGTCGGTATCGATACTGTTGACCACTAATTCACCGGCGCCGCGCTCCACGCCGTCGACGGCCCACTGAAGAGCGTCGATCCCGGTATTCTCTCTGCCGCCTTTGGAGAACAGCTTAAAAACGCCATCCACCCGTTTGATGTCCATGCTCAGTACCACACACTGATCTCCATATTTTTTTGCTCCCTGCTCGATCAGATCGGGATTACGGATTGCGCCGCTGTTGACGCTCACCTTATCGGCGCCGCATTTGAGCACCCGGTCAAAATCATCCAGGGTATTGATGCCTCCGCCCACCGTGAGGGGGATGAAAATCTGGGAGGCCACGTTCACTAGAATATCGGAAAAGAGGGCCCGCTCTTCCACGCTGGCCGTTATATCGTAAAAGACCAGCTCATCGGCGCCGCTTTCATTATAGAAGCGGGCCATTTCCACCGGGTCCGCCACATCTTGTATTCCTTCAAAATTAATTCCCTTTACCACCCTTCCGTTGCGCACGTCCAGGCAGGGAATGATCCGTTTGGTGATCATGTTTCCTCCTCTATTTTGCCAGCTCGACAGCCGTTTCCAGATCCAGCAGCCCGTCATAAAGGGCTTTGCCCAGAATGGCTCCGTAGACGGTTTCTTTCAAAGCAGTTATTTCCTCGGCAAAGCTGATTCCGCCAGAAGCCACTACCTGGAGTCCTTTGATTTGGGAAAGCTGTTTATAAACTTCCAGGTTGGTTCCCTTCAAGCCGCCGTCCCTGGAAATATCCGTGTAGATCACGGTGGTGACACCGATGTCCCGCAGATACCTGCAGAATTCCATGCCCTCCCGGTCCGTCACTTCTTTCCAGCCGCTTACAGCTACGAAACCGTCTTTCACATCCACGCCCACCGCAATTTTTTCCTTATATTTGCGGACCATTTCTTCGAGAAACTCCGGTTCTTTTACGGCGATCGTTCCCAGGATAACCCGGCCCACGCCCAGATCCAGATATTGACGGATCCGATCTTCATCGCGGATTCCGCCGCCCACTTCCACAAAGAGGTCCATGTCTGTAACAATTTCCCGTATCGATTCAAAATTGACTAGCACGCCGTCCTTGGCTCCGTCCAGATCGACCAGATGGAGGTTTTTCGCACCTTTGGCCTTGAACTGCCTTGCCACGTCCACCGGACTTTTGCTGTACACGGTCATCTGATCGTAATCACCCTGAAACAGACGCACAGCCTGCCCGTCTCTCAAATCAATCGCCGGAAATAATTCCATTTATCTAACATCCTTTCTGTTCTGCTGGTCAAGCAGGTTCTGCACCGCTTTTGCCGATGCCCCATATTTTGTCACATCATTTTTCAGCAGCTCTTTGGCACGCTGCGCATCGAGATAAACGTTGCGCTCCTCTTTTTTCCCATCTTCCCCTTTTACAGTGTACACCCATTGAACCTGATCTGCCCCCTTTGTCAAGGCCAGAATCTGTTCTGCGTATTTCTGCATTTTTTCGTCAAAGGCCTGCTGTTCGGCCGCAGAAATGGTTTTGTCAAATGTGATTACCATGCTCTTGGGACTTTCCTTCACCATGAGCGTAACCTGATAATTAGCCATATTCTTCCTCAAATCCACGGTCTCCAAGAGCTTTGCCACCGATGCAGAGTCATTGATATCCTCCACTCTAGCGTCATAAAGAAGCTGTGCCTGCTGCGATACTCCCTGTTCCTGAGTCGGTACCGTCGTCTCGTTCACATCTGTCGGCGCTTCTGACTCTTTTGTCTCAGAGGTTTTGGTAGGGTCGGTGGGAATTTGATTCCGTTCCTCGTTCCCTGCAATCAGCATCAATAAAACGGCTAAGGCAACCACCGTAGCCGCTGCGATAATAAGAAGCATTCGAATGTTCTTATTGATGGCTTTGTGCACCTTTTTCATGGTCTTGTCTCCTATATTCTGTTATAGCTGGATAAAGGCCCTGAGAATATTGAGCCCCACATTGCCGCTCTTCTCCGGATGAAACTGAGTTCCATACACGGATCCGCTGCGAACGGCTCCTGTAATTTCGATATCGTAATTGGACGATGCGATAGTATTCTCAAGACAATTCTTACCATAAAAGCTGTGCACGTAATAGACATAATCGCCCTCTTTGATATATTTAAAGAGAGGGTCGCTGCATTTCAGATTAAGACTGTTCCATCCGATATGGGGAACTTTCAGTCTGCCGCCGGGTCTTTTGGGCAGATCCTCCTCAATGGAAGCGATCTCGCCTTTGATCAGTCCCAGTCCCTGGTGGCACCCATATTCGTAACTCATTTCAAAGAGAAGCTGCATGCCCAGGCAAATCCCAAGGAGGGGTTTGCCCTTTTCGGTCTCCCGGATGATCGTCTCCACAAGACCGGTGGCTTTCAACTTGGCGATAGCGTCTTCAAAGGCGCCCACGCCCGGCAGGATGATCCGATCAGCCGCCTCAATATCTTCTTTTTGATTGGTTACCACCGTCTCAGCACCTAAAAACTTCAGCGAAGCGGTGAGAGAAAATAAATTTCCAACTCCATAATCAATTACTGCAATCATGTCTTACCTTTCTAGAGAACGCCCTTTGTGGAAGGGATCTCGTCTGCATATTCAGGATCGATAGCTGCTGCCTGGGCCAGTGCCCTGGCCAGCGCCTTGAAAACGGCCTCGATGATGTGGTGGCTGTTTTCTCCGGCCAGCATTTTAAAATGAAGGGTCAGCCCCATTTCCCTGGAAAACGCAGTCATAAATTCCTTGACCAGCTCCGTGTCAAAACTCCCGACTTTCTGCGCGGGAATCGAAACGTCAAAATTCAGGTACGCTCTCCCACTGATGTCCAGCGCACACAGGATGAGCGTTTCATCCATGGGCAGCGTCATATTCCCATATCTTCTTATCCCTTTCTTGTCTGCCAGAGCCTCTTTAAAAGCCTGTCCAAGGGAAATTCCAATATCCTCTGCCGTGTGATGGTCATCTACGTGGCTATCGCCTTTGCACTTTATGGAAAGATCGAAACGGCCATGGCGGGCGAATAATTCCATCATATGATTGAGAAATCCGCAGCCGGTGTCGATGTCAAAGGTTCCTTTGCCGTCGATATCCAGGGAGATCCTTACATCCGTCTCTCCGGTAGTTCTGATGATCTGGCTGCTTCTCATATCAGTTTCCTTTCCCGAGCAGCTCTTTTGTCGCAAAGATCAGCTGCTCCATGTCCTCTTCTCTGCCTATGGTGATCCTTACATAATCTGAAATAGGCTCTTTCCCAAAGTACCGTACCAATATATTCCTTTCTCTCAGTCCGTGGAAATACTCCTCGCCTGAAAGCCGGCTGCTCTTTGCGAACACAAAGTTGGCTGAGGACGGGAGTACGGTAAATCCCAGTTCCCTTAACTGTTTGGTAAAGGTTTCCCTGGTTTTTATGATCGTCTGTCTGGTTTGCTGAAAATATGCTTCGTCGCGGATGGCCGCCGCCGCAGCTGAAATGGACAGCCGGTTCAGGTTGTATGGGTTGAAGCTGAACTTGATCCGGTTCAGGTCCGAAATCAGTTCCTTGCTGCCCATGGCGAACCCCACTCTTGCCCCTGCCAGACTTCTGGATTTTGAGAAAGTTTGTATCACTAATAGATTATCATATTTTTGCAAAAAAGGCACGCAACTTTTTGCTCCGAAATCAATGTAGGCTTCGTCAATTATAACTAAGTTGCTGCTGTTGCTGGCGATGATATCCTCGATATCGTTTAAATTTAAGGCGATCCCGGTGGGTGCGTTGGGGTTGGCGATGAGAATTGTTCCATTTAAATTTTTATATTTTTTTGGATCGATCCGCAAATCTTCCGTCAGGGGAATGGGACCCGCCTTTGAGCGGTATATGTCGGCGTAAACCTTATAAAATCCGTAGCTCGGGTCTGGAAACCAAATATTGGAGCCTTCGCTGGCGTAGGCCATGAAGGAGAAGGCCAGAATTTCATCCGATCCGTTTCCAACTGCTACCTGCTCTTTTTCCAAGTTGTAATATTGAGCAATAGCCGTCGTCAACTCCGATGCCTCTGGGTCGGGATAAAGCATTAGTTTGCTCACTTCGCCGCTGCTGATAACCGCCGCTGCCCGCGGACTGGGCCCGAAGGGGTTTTCGTTGGTGTTCAGCTTGATCAGTTTTTGGTTTTTGGGCTGCTCACCGGGGGTGTATGGCTCCAGGTTTTGATATTGTTTTTTTAGAAATCTGCTCATTTTACTGCTTCTCCCAGTTTTTCCATCATATCGCTGATCATGTCGTTTTGAAATTTAAAGCTGGACTTATTGGCGATGAATCTGGCGCTGATGTTTTTAAACTCTTCGATAACCTCCAGGTTGTTGGCCTTCAACGTGCCGCCTGTTTCCACGATGTCCACGATTACGTCCGACAGTCCCAGAATGGGCGCCAGCTCAATGCTGCCGTTGAGTTTTATAATCTCAATATCCCGGTTTTTTTCCGAATAGAATTTTTTTGCAATATTCACATATTTGGTGGCGATGCGCAGGGTCCGGTCCGTGTCTTCCACATAGCCTTTGGGGGCTGCCACCGCCATTCTGCATTTTCCGATGTTCAGATCCAGGAGTTCATAGACATCCGGGCAGGATTCCAGGAGAATGTCCTTGCCAACGATGCCCACGTCGGCCGCATGGTGTTCCACATAAATGGCCACATCGCTGGGCTTTACCAGCAGATAGCGGACGCCTTTTTCCGGGCTTTCCAGCACAAGCAGCCTGTTTTTTTCTTCGTATGCCGGGCAGTCGTATCCCGCATCCCTGAGCATTCCGTATACTTGATCGCCCAGCCTCCCTTTGGGCAGCGCAATGTTTAGCATGATGGCTCCTCCTTTTTCAAAATTCCATTCTCCAGTCTGTACAGCTCTCTGTAACGCACATTGGGGGGAACTGCTTTTTCCGCCCGCACGCTAAGCCCTTCTTTTTGCAGCTGGCGAACGGCTTCCGCCACCGTCACCACGTCTTCGCCGCAGGGGTAAATGACCACCGCATCCACGTCATAGAGGGGCTTCTGCTCGGCGATGCGATTGATTTCATTGAGATAAAGGGCAAAGCCGATGGCCTCCACTTTTTTTCCCAGGAGAGCCATCGCCTGGTCGTACTGACCGCCGGCCAGCACGCATCTGCCCAGCTCTTTAATATATCCTTTAAAGATGATGCCATTATAATAATCAATGTCATTGACGATGGAAAGGTCCACCTGAATATTTTTTGCCAGGCCCAGAGCTTTGAGGGCTCCGTAAATTTCGGACAGTTCATCCAGGCTGCGGTCCATAGCTTTGTTCAGGGAAATTTTCTTTGCTTCTTTTATCGTCTTGTTAACGTCCCCGTAGAGGAAAGGCAGTCTGCACAAACTTTCGATCTGCAGTTCGGACAGGTCGGCCTTTTCTGCGGTCCTTCGCAGACCGTCGACGTTTTTGCTCCTGATCAGGCGCAGCAGTTTGAATTTAATATGTTCGTTTACTTGCAGGCTCTCCAGCAGCTCGACAACAAAGCTCATGTGGGCAACTTCCAGAATATAGTCCTTGCTGATGGTGCGCAGGCTTTTTGCGGCCAGGGCGATCACCTCGGTAATGCAGTAAGCATCCACTTTACCGATATATTCCAGTCCCATCTGGCTGATCTCTTTAAAGGTGTGGCTTTCCCTGCTCTCCCGATAAACATTTTCTATGTAGTACAGTTTTTCATTGCACTGGATCGTAGCCTGGGTATTTTTGATGATGCTCAGGGTTACATCCGGTTTGAGGGCCAGCAGCCTGCCGTCCAGATCGGTAAAGGTAATCACCTTGTCGCTGGCGAGAAAATCTTTGTTTTCCACGTAGAGGCTGTACTCCTCAAATTTGCTCATTTTATATTTCTTGTAGCCATATTGTTCGTAAAGACCTCTCAGTTCCAGACAAGCCTTTTCATCGGGTTTTAGTTCTGCCTTTTTATATTTCATGGTCGTCCCTTCTTTTCTTTGTTGATTTGCGTTTTGCTTTTGGTTGATGCCGGTCGATTGGAATAAAAAAATTTTTAGTTGCTAGTTGCTATTTGATTTATCTCTTTATCGCTCTAAAGCATTAACTTACACAAGTGATATTATAGCACATGAGACGCAATTGTCCAGAGATTTTTTTGATTTTTTCTGACGAATATGGGAAGCTTTGAGTGGGGCTCTAGGTCGGTTTGGGTATGGGCGGGAGCTGGGGGGGTCTGGCGCACGAAGTGTGGTTTCCTGTGCTTTATGGTTTACCGCAATGAAATTGGAGGATTTTGGCCAAAATTAGTATGAATTTTGTGGGCTTGAAGACCTGAAGTTTCGCGACATATAAATTTTCATGAATTTTGACACAATTCAATGCCTGAAAACGTTGGAATTCTACACTAGATATGAAAAAATGAAAAATTTCATGTAAGCACAGTACAGCTTGGTGGGGCCGCATGAATCAAGCCGATCCTAATAGTGCAGCCCCAAATTACCGCTATCTTCCTTTCTGGTTCTGATTTACGATGATTTGCGGGCCTCGGGCCTGGAATCAGGTCGATTCCATGACCAAATCGATCATTTGCAGATGGAGCGGAGCCCGCGGGCAATCCAAAATGTGAATGTCTTGTGAAAACTGTAAAAAAGTACAATGGTTGCCTTGACAACTATTATTTGTTGTAGTAATATGGTTGCCAGTTCAACTATATTTGCTGCAGGGGAGGCTGTAACATGGAAGATCACAGTTATTTGACAAGTTTCTCGATTATACACAGATTCAGCATCTTGTATCACATCAAGGAACTGAAAAAATTTAAAATATCCGGCCATCAAATGGGGTACATTATGTGTGTCTGCAAACAGCCCGGGATTTCACAGGAGGCGTTATCCTCGTATCTGCGCCTTAATAAGGGTGCCGTTGCCAAGGGGGTTCGCCCGCTGATCGAAGAAGGCTATATTCGCCGGGTTCAAAGCAGCCGGGATCGGCGGGCTTATGAGCTGTATCCGACAGAAAAAGCCCAAGATCTGCATGTTGAAGCAGAAAGGACCATGCGATCCTTTGATCGCATCTTGACACAAAATATGACAGATGAAGAACAGCAGCTGTTTAAGAGCTTAGTGACGGTTGCCTGCAATAATGTTCTGGAAGCTGCCGGCGAGGACCGGCACGAATTGACCCAGCCGGGTCCGCCTCCGGGATGCGGAAGAGCCAGCCGCGGCCGTCCAGTTTCAGAGGCCGGAAAACGACACCGCTAACCGAACGCAATCAACGAAAGGGGATTTTACGATATGAAAGAAATGCTAAAATACTATAAACCTTATATCCCAATCATTGTTCTGATCATTGCCGCTCTATTCGGCCAGGCCCTGTGTGAACTGGCACTGCCTGGGTATATGTCCGACATCATCAACAACGGGATTATCAAGGGCAATATGACCTACATCTATAAAATTGGAGCCATCATGCTTCTGGTTTCTCTGGCAGTTGTACTCTGCACCGGCCTCGCTGGTCTCTTTTCTGCCAGAGTAGCTGCAAAATCTTCCCGTGATATCCGCGGAGCCCTCTTTAAGCGAGTCACCGCTTTTTCTGCGGCAGAACTGGAACAATTTTCAACTGCCTCTTTGATTACTCGCTCTACCAATGATGTACAAATGGTGCAGCAGTCCACGGTCATGATCCTGCGGATGGCTTGTTTTGCACCGATCATGGGTATTGGCGCTGTCATTAAGGCCTTGAGAACCAGCGTTCCGCTTTCTTGGACCATCGCTTTAGCTGTGCTGGTGATCCTTTGTATCATGGTGCTGGCATTCCTGCTGGTCATGCCCAAGTTTAAAGTCCTCCAGTCCAAGCTGGACCGGATTAATCTGATCATGCAGGAACGGCTGTCCGGACTTTTGGTCGTACGTGCTTTCACCTCTGAGCCTTACGAAGAAAAACGTTTTGATGAGGCAAATCTGGAATTAAAGAGGATCAACATGTTCGTAAATCGTGCCATGTCCTTTATGATGCCGGCGCTGATGCTTGTGATGAACCTGTCCAGTATTCTCATCGTTTGGGTAGGTGCCAAGCTGATCGATGCACAGAATCTTTTGATCGGCGATATGCTGGCTTTTATGCAGTACGCCATGCAGATCATCATGTCTTTCCTCTTCATCACCATGATGTTCATTATGATTCCGAGAGCTGCGGTTTCCGGTCAAAGAATCGGAGTTGTACTCGCCGTTAAGCCGACCATTGAGGATGCTCCCGATTGTAAAGAAATAACCCATCCAGCCGGTGTCGTCGAGTTCAGAAACGTTTCTTTTTCGTATCCAGATGCCGAAGAAGCAACTCTTTCCAATATCAGTTTTATTGCCAACCCCGGGGAGACAACGGCCATTATCGGGGGAACCGGCAGCGGTAAGTCCAGCTTGATCGGGTTAATCCCTCGTTTTTACGATGTTACCGAAGGCAAAATACTGCTGGACGGCACGGATATTCGCCAAATCTCCCAGAAAAGCCTTCGGGATGCCATCGGCTACGTTCCGCAAAAAGGCGTCCTATTTTCCGGCACCATTGATTCCAACTTGAAATACGGAAAAGAGGATGCTTCTATGGAAGAACTTGAAGATGCGGTCCGCACCGCCCAGGCTATGGATTTTATTGAAGAAAAGACAGATGGGTTCAATGAACCAGTGGCCCAGGGAGGAACCACTGTATCCGGCGGACAAAAGCAGCGCCTTTCCATCGCACGGGCGCTGGTGAAAAAGCCGCAGATTTATATATTTGACGACAGCTTCTCTGCTCTGGATTTTAAGACGGACGCGGCCCTGCGGACAGCTCTGAAAGAAAAAGTGGGCGCAAGCACCATGCTGATCGTAGCACAGCGGATCAATACCATCATGGACGCTGACAAAATCGTCGTTCTCGATGAGGGAAGGGTCGCCGGCATCGGCACCCATCAGGAGCTGCTGAAAAACTGTCAGGTTTACCAGGAAATCGCCTCGTCGCAGTTAAGCGAAGAGGAATTGGGAAAGGGGGCAAACAGCAATGACTAATGCAAATCCAAGACCGAAACGAAGAAGAGGCCCCGGCGGCGGCGGTCCCGGCGGTATGATGCCGGGCGAAAAAGCAAAAGATTTTAAGGGCACGATGAAAACACTGCTCTCTTATTTAAAGCCCTATCGGATCGCAGTGGCAGTGGTTTTTATCTTTGCCATTGCCAGCACTATTTTTAACATCATCTCCCCGACCATTTTGGGGGATGCTACCGACGAAGTCGTTAAAGGCCTGATGTCCAAAACCGGCATTGATTTCGGCGCCCTGCTGCAGATTTTGATTTTCCTGATCATTCTATACGGCCTCAGCTTTGCCTTCTCCACCATCCAGGGCTATATTATGGCCGGAGTATCGCAGAAAATCATCTACAGCCTTCGCAGGGCCATGTCGGAAAAAATGGACCGGCTGCCGCTCAAGTATTTTGACAGCAAAACCCACGGCGAAATTCAGAGCCGTGTAGTCAATGATATTGAAACGGTTAACCAGACGCTTTCTCAAAGTTTGACCCAAGTGATTACCAGCATTACCACCATCATCGGCATCCTAGTGATGATGATCCGCATCAATCTGCTGATGACCATCACCGCTCTAGTCGTGCTTCCGCTGTCGATGCTGATCATTCGTCTGATTATCAGCAAGACACAGGTCCACTTTAAAAATCAGCAGAGATATCTGGGCGAAGTCAACAGTCATGTTGAAGAAATGTATACTGGCCATACCATTGTAAAAGCCTTTAATCAAGAGGAAAACTCCGAAGAAGTCTTTGACCATTATAATGAAAAACTCTATGAGTCCGCATGGAAATCCCAGTTCTTGTCCGGTCTGATGATGCCTCTGACCAATTTTGTGGGCAATCTGGCCTATGTTGCCGTTTGCATTTTGGGCGGCCATCTGGCGCTGAAGGGAACCATCACCATTGGCAATATCCAGGCGTTTATTCAATATGTACGTTCCTTCAATCAACCGGTAGCTCAGGTTGCCAACGTCGCCAACCTGCTCCAATCAACCGCAGCGGCAGCGGAACGTGTCTTTGAGTTCATCGCCGAAGAGGAGGAGGACATTTCAGCCGATGTGGCTGCTGACGGCTCTTCCGCCCACACGCTTCCCCTCAATCGGGAAATCCTTCACGGAGAAGTCAGCTTTGAGCATGTGGGTTTTGGCTACAACGACAACGAGCTGATTATTAAGGACTTTAACTTCAATGTGAAGCCAGGCCAGCGGGTAGCCATCGTCGGGCCGACCGGAGCCGGTAAGACGACCATCGTCAAACTGCTGCTTCGTTTCTATGAGCTGAACCGTGGACGCATCACCGTTGACGGCCACGATATTAAGGATTATTCCCGCAAGGATCTGCGCAGCATCTTCGGAATGGTCCTTCAGGATACCTGGCTCTTCAGCGGCACGGTCCGCGAAAATATCCGTTACGGAAAGATGACCGCCAGTGACGATGAGGTGGCGGAGGCAGCCAAGGCAGCCCATATTCACCATTTCATCAAGACCCAGCCAAAGGGCTATGACATGGAGATCAATGAGGAAGCGTCCAATATTTCTCAAGGTCAAAAGCAGCTTTTGACCATCGCCCGGGCAATCCTGGCGGATACGCCAATTTTAATTCTGGACGAAGCCACCAGCTCGGTGGATACCAGAACCGAAACGCTGATACAAAAAGCCATGGCTAATTTGATGGAGGGCAGAACCAGCTTTATCATTGCCCACCGACTTTCAACCATTCGTGACGCTGATATGATCCTGGTCATGAACCACGGCGATATTATCGAGCAGGGCACCCATGAAGATCTGTTGGCGAAGGATGGATTTTACGCCAATCTGTATAACAGCCAGTTCAGCGGCGAGTAGGCAGATGCGGGTCCAGGTTGGAGAAGCAGGCAGGATCGGGGAAAAAATCAAATCAGGGAAAAAATCAAAAAAGTTTCTCGAAATTTACGCTTTTTGCAACGGCTATGCCCTCTTAATTGGGCTCAAAAGCCAATATTGCTTCTTTTCCTATCAACCAGGTCCCTTAAATCCACAACTTTGCGTAAATAATGCGGATTTTTATCAAAGTTTTCCCAGATGACGCAGCAAGGGAAATGAAATTAAAAACAGGGCTGATACACGAAGCAACTTGTGTATCAGCCCTGTTTTCTTATCCGTTAAAACATATATAAATGGAAGCTTTCCAGCTGCCCGTCGTGGGGCAGCAAATCAGAATCTCCCTCTCCCCCCTGGCAGGCCATGATCGATGCCCGGTAGGGTATTCCTTTTTCATCCAGCTTGTATGTATAAACCATATTCCAACCTCCTTTAACTGGATTATGGTCCATCCGGATTCTTTTTATTCCTTTAAATATTCAGCAAATCAATTTTTCTAAAATCCGGCAGCTGATAGCTCCTAATCTGGTTCATCTGAACAAGATAAAACACATCCCCGATATACAGGCCCCGAATGTCATAGCAGTTGTTTCCTACCGGCTCTTTAAACACCTGCTTGAAGCCGTTTTCATACCGATAGATATAGTAGCCGGCCCCTTTTCTCCCGCTTGCAGCAAAGCCGAAAATATTCTTCTCAGGGTCGATCATGACTGCCCGATGATTGGACAGGACTTCTGCGTCAAACGTATCCTTTATGATAACCGTACTTTCTTCCTTCACCTGGGAAGGGTCGCTGATATCGAACATGGACAGCTTCACCCCGGAAGTAACTGCGTTTTCATCGGCAGCCTGCCCGATTCCCAGCAGCCGGTCCTTCCCGTAAAAATGCAGATATTCCGAAAAGCCCGGTATCTTCAGCGCGCCCAGGATTTTCGGATTTGCGGGGTCGGACAGATCGACGGAAAACAGCGGGTCCGTTTGCCTGTAGGTCACAAAATAGCCTCTGTCCTGGAGAAACCTGGCTGAATAGATCCGTTCATCCTTGGCCAGCTTGAGAATGCTGCCCGTTACCTTCATATTTTCGTCCAGCACATAGACGTTGTTATAGGTGCTTCCCGACGCTCCGTTCAGTGTGGTAACCAGCCGCAGATTACCCTTATATTCATCCATTGAAAAAGAATCATTGAAATAACCCTTTACCTTGCCGGTCGTCTGGTATTGGATTTTCCCGTCTTTATAAGAAAACTTGCGGATCTCCGTGTCCTTTCCGTCCTGGCTCCGATCTGAAGCTGCATAGATGTGTTTCTGGCTCACATAAAACGTATCGCCGGATGAAAGAACCGATTTGCGGTCAGATGCCCGGTCCGGCTTTGTAAGATCAATTGCTGTCATCACCAAGTATTGGGGAGTCTGCGGGTTTTCCGGCACAATGATTTCCGGCATTTTGATCGTCTCCCCATTCACCAGCGGCACATATTGGTCGGTCTTATTCCGGCTTTCCGGAAGATCGGGATAATAGTTGCTGAAGATATACAGATAACCGCCCTCCATCCTGCTTGTATGAAGCTCGCCGCTCTGGGTCACAGTCCCCGCACGTTCCGGCTTTTGCCGATCCTTCACATCATAGGTGTAGATGATGGTCTCAACACCGCCTTTATCAGTCTGATGGGTGCCGGTAACTGACAGGCGGTCTCCTTCCACATAAAGCTCCTGTGCCGTAAGCTGGCTGTCCAGCGGAATCACAGAGCATGTTTTCATCTTTCCGGCCTTTGCCTTGACGATGGATACGGAGACATAATCCCGGTCCAAAACGTAAAGATACTCTCCGTCCGTTTTAACAATGTCACCTTCATCCACGCCTTCCACCTGTATATTGGTGTCGGAAAAAGATTCCTTCGCCGATTCGTCTTCGGAAAAGGTACGCGCCGCTTTCTCCGGGATCCCTCCTGATGCTTTATCCATGATCCGGTTGTCGATCAGACTATTCTGCTGACTCGTAAGCTCCTGCAGCGTCTGATAAAGTTCCCCATAGCTGTCGCTGTCCTTGCCTTTTGTCTGGCTCAGCAAAAACCCGCTGCCCACCACCAGCATCAACGCCGCAGCCCCGGCAATGACTTTGACCCAGGTGCGCTTCTTTTTGCGGGCTGACTGCTCCAGGCGATTTTGTATCCGATCCGGCTTCAAGCTCTCCGGAATCTCAATGGTTTCCCCATCCTTTTGCAGCTTTTTTCTCAGATCCTCTTCTCTCATATGCTCTCCTCCTCCCCTAGAAACCGCCGCATTTTTTGAAAGGCTCTGCTCATCTTGGAGCGTACTGTTGGTGCGGGAAGTCCCATTTGCTCCCCGATTTCGCCGCTGCGATATCCTCCGAATACGGAGAGGGCCACAATCATCCGCTCCTGGTCGCTGAGCTGTTCAAAGGCTTCCCTCAGACTGAGGGTCGTGCCGGGGTCCGCTGCCAGATAAGGCTCCTCTTCCTGCCCCAGCTGCTGCTGACGCTCCTTTTGCTTCAACTTTTTGCGGCATTGATTGACCAGAATCTGAAACATCCAGCTTTTGAAAGCATCCGCCTTTTTCAGCATCCCGATTTTTTCGAAGGCTGTCATAACAGCCTCGCTGACCGCATCTTCCGCATCCTGAGGCTGTTTCATCGTGTAAAAGGCGAAGCGATACAGATCCATGTATATTTCTTCATAAAGGGCGGCGAAGGCTTGGGTGCTGCCCTTCTTTGCCTGCCGCACCAGTTCCTGACGGTCAATATTCATGGCCAATCTCCTTTCTTTCACTTATTTGATCTTCAAGCGGCCCTGATTGTTGCATAGGAAGAAAACTTTTTTATGGAAATGCCGGATCTTGCCGGCTCATCATTTTCATCGTATACTTAACCATAGCACAAGGAAAGGAAAAACGAAATGATTACTTACAGAAATGAAATCTCTACAGAAGCTTATCATACACTTAGACACGGAGTTGGATGGAAGGCGCTGGACTCGGCGCAGGCCGCCAGAGGCTTGAAAAATTCCGCTTATCTCATATCCGCCTGGGACGGCGGTCTGCCGGCGGGCATGGCCAGGGTGATCAGCGATGGGGGTTATATGTTCCTGATCGTCGATGTTATGGTCCTGCCGGAGTATCAGGGCCGGGGGATTGGCAGAGAGATGATGAACCGGATCAACAGCTGGATCGATGAGCTGGCCAGAGACGGCAGCTGTATCATGGTCAATCTGATGGCCACCCCCGGCAATGAGAGTTTCTATGAAAAGCTGGGCTTTGTAACAAGGCCCAACGACCACATGGGCGCCGGCATGGTCCGCTGGATCAACGGGTGATTGGCAGCGATAATTCTCTATTTGCCCTTCATTAATTTCTTGTAATAGCTCTCAGCCGTATACAAAGCCGCAGCCGGATTGTGGCCCAGCACCCGGTCTTTGGTGACAACGGTTGTGGCCAGTGCCTGTGAGTATTTATAAAACAGGCTGTCATGGCCTACGCACAGACCCATGACCAGGTTGAGATCGGTCCCCGCCTCATTGAGCAGCTTGGCCTGCATGATCGGGTTGCACATGGAAACGCCCAGTTCCTCGCATTTGGCATCAATGCCTACGGAAGTCTTGGGGATAGCCCCTACTTTGCATGCAACGCCGTAAACCTCAAAACCGCGGTTCCTCAAAATTTTAGTCAGGGTTCTCGACTCCTTGAGCAGACCTACGCAGGTGGCGATGCCCAGCTTCTTGGCGCCGATTTTTTCGGCAAAATTCATCACCTCTTCCACCCTGCAATCCATGCAGTATCCTTCTGTTTCCACCTCAGCGGCCGCGATGGCGGCCCGTTTATTCTCTTCCTGACCGTAGCACTGCAAAACTTCCTCAACCTGCTCGTCCGTCAGCGCAGCAGTCGGACAAAAGTCCGGGTACATCCGGTCCAAAAACTCGCAGTTGCGCACAGCGCAGTCCACACAGGACATGGTTTTATCACTCATAAGCATCCTCTTTTCTCATTAAACTTTATTCCTATTATACCTTTCTTTTGCTGCCTGCCGCAATCCATTTCAGCCACTTAATACCAGGAATAAATGGATTGGCAATCAGGGCCGATTGTGATACTCTATAAATAACCGTATATTGCTCCTTTCTAATACGAGGAGGACTCATTATGAAAAGAAGAAAGATCCTATCTATCACAATCTGCGTCTGTCTGCTCATCTGCATGTTCCCGCAGCTGGCTTTCGCCGCAGAAGCTGATCCGCAGGCCAATCAGCAAACAGAGCCTGTAATCAGCACCGATGCCGCAGAGCCGCAGAAAGCGCCTGCCGAAGTCACAGACCCTCCCGAAAGCCCAATGCCGCAGGCAGAGCCGACTACTGCTGACGACAAGGGCGGGGAACCGCAAGGCACGGTCCAAAATCAGAGCACCTCTGAGCAGGAAAGTTCTGCCGCCGCTCCTTCAGATTCTCCGACAGAGTCACCGCAGCCTGAGCCGGCATCTGTTGAAAGCTCTAATGCTTTTAGTCAAAGCCAAGCCAGTACGCCTGCCGCTGAGCAGGAGACTTCTGCAGCTTCCCTGACGACGAAAAAAGCCGCGGCTCCAATGGAGGGCGCCCCCAAAGAACAAGCTGGCGCTGCCAAGTCTAAGACCATTGCTACCGTAAAGAAAACGGCTGCCGGAGTCACCATATCCGGCGGAATCGAAGGCAAGGACTGGGTTTACGATTCCAGTCAGCAGACCCTGGTCATCCAAAAGGACGGGATTACCGTCAGCGGAACAGCCACCGACGATCTGGCAATTCTCTGCACGATGGCAGTGACCGCCATTACCATCGATAATCTGGATCATGGCAGCAATGTAATTGCCTTGATGTCGGCGGACGAAAACGGCAATTCTCTGACAGACCTTACCATTAAGATTCAGGGGGAAAACCGCATTGACGCAATCGTAGGAATGGGTGATATCACCCTGGTTGGTACGAAAAACAGCCGCTTGGATTTGACCCTGGGCGCGATGGCATTCCAGGATTTGAATTTTAAAAACGCAGTGGTCAATGGAGGTTCCTTTATGGCGATTCGTGATCTCAATATCAAGGGGAAATCGGTGGTCACGGCTAAATTTAACAAATACCTGTCTCCTGGCGATACCGCTGCCATGATTTTTGCCGGGAGGGATCTGAATATTGATCTGGCAAAAGGCGGAAAGGTCACGGCTGATGGATATGCGGGGAGCAGCAAGTACCATTATCAGGACCGTACTTTCCCTCTTCTGGCCGGACGCAGCATTAACATCAGCAAAGGCAGTCACGTATCTACTCCCAGCGGCGGAAAGGTGGGGACCTATTACGACGAGGGACTTTCCCTGCAAGCAATCCTCAACGCCGACGGAAGCCCTGCTGTAGATGCCTCGGTCCAGTACGGCACCGATAAATCCCTAACCGCCAGCGCCTCTGTATCCGACATTTCCTCTTCACCCCAGACCGGAGACTATGGTGCAGGACTGGTATTCCTTTACATCGTACTGCTGGCTGCGGGAGCAGCCGCCCTCATCAGCAGGAGAAAAACAGAATAAACATACTGCCATAACGATAAAAGCGGTCAGCTGCGTGAAGGAAAGAAATTTTCTTCATGCGGCTGACCGCTTTCTATTTGCTTAGTTTTCCCGGCCCAGGGTCTTTGTCTACAGCTGCCTCAGGGCATCCACGATCTCGATCTTTTCCGCACTGGTATCTTGGGCGGATTTGATCACTCTGGCCGGAACGCCTGCAACCACAGCGCCAGCCGGAACGTCTTCAATGACAACAGCCCCTGCGGCAACCACCGCGCCTTTTCCAACCCGGCAGCCTTCCAGGACTACTGCATTAGCGCCGATTACTACATTATCTTCAATGGTAACAGGCGTTGCGTTGGGCGGCTCGATCACGCCGGCCAGGACCGTTCCTGCACCAATATGACAGTTTTTTCCAACTGTCGCTCTGCCGCCGAGAACCGCTCCCATGTCAATCATGGTTCCTGAACCTATAACGGAGCCGATATTGATGACCGCTCCCATCATGATTACTGCGTTATCACCAATCTCAACCATATCCCGGATAATGGCGCCCGGTTCAATGCGGGCATTGATGTTGCGCGTATCCAAAAGCGGGATTGCCGAATTGCGGCAGTCGCTTTCTACTACAAAATCTTCAAGTTTATCTTTGTTGGCTTCAAGCATAGGGCCCAGCACCTTCCAATCGCCAAACACGATCTTATCGCCGGTTCCGAATACCTGGCACTCTCCAAAATCCACCGGCGCTTTTTCTTTAACATAAACTTTTACGGGAGTCTTTTTTTCTGCGTTTCCTATAAATTCTATTAATTCTCTTGCTTCCATCTGTAACTCGCTTCCTTTTTTAATCGCCAAACAGCACATTTTCCATATTATACAAGCCTGGTCCTGCTGTCTGGGCAAAAGCCGCCGCCTTCACAGCACCTGCGGCAAAGATTTTCTTGGAACCGGCCGTATGTTTGATTTCTAAAATTTCATCATCTCCGGCAAAGATCACATCGTGTTCTCCGGCGATGGTGCCGCCGCGAATAGCATGGATGCCGATCTCCCGTCCTCTTTTGCGGTTTCCTTCTCTGCCGTGTACTTCCTCATATTTCCCTTGGCCGTTGATGGCATTTACCAGCATCTTGGCCGTACCGCTGGGTGAATCCAGCTTTTTGTTATGGTGCTTTTCAATAACCTCGATATCAAAGCTATCCTCCAGAATCGGCGTGATCTCTTGCAAAACCCGCTTCATCACCGTGATGCCCAGAGAAAAGTTGGCTGCAAATACCACCGGTACCTGCTGGGCCATATCCGTAATCATTTGCTGCTGCTCCAGGCTGAACCCTGTGGTCGCGATCACTGCCGGGCAAGACCTGGCAATGCAGTAGTCCATCAGCATTTCCAGATTGTCCGGGTTGCTGAAGTCGATGACCACGTCCACTTGACCTTCAATATCGTGAATCCGCTCCCCGTTCCTCGGTTCCACGATTCCCGACAGGGACATGCCCTGGTGTTCTTCAATCGTTTGGGCCAGTACATGGCCCATTGCTCCTGCGCCTAAAATGGCTGCGTTCATATTCTCCTCCTCCCATTTTCCTTTCTGCACAAATACCTTATAGTAAATCGATCGCTTTCATGGTCTCGATCAGCTTTGCTTTTGTATCTTCTTCCATGGTGCACAGCGGCATTCGATAGCCGCCTACGTTCATTCCCACCAGATTCATGGCCTCCTTAATTGGAATCGGATTGGTTTCGATAAAGAGCGCATTGATAAAGTCCAGATAATACTTCTGCATATCAGCGGCCTTTTTCACATCGCCCTCCAGATAGGCCATGGCCATCTCATGTGTCTGACGCGGCAAAATGTTGGCCAGCACGGAAATGATTCCCGCTCCACCCATTGACATCAGAGGGATGGAGATATCGTCGTTTCCGCAGTATACGTTAAAATCATCGGTGATCAGCCTGGAGATTTTGGTGATAAAGGACATGTCTCCGCTGGCTTCCTTAATGCCTACAATATTCTTATGCTTGCTGATCTCGGCTAATGCTTCATAAGTCAGAGAAACGCCCGTCCGTCCGGGAACGTTGTAGACATAGATGGGAATATTGACCGCATCGGCTACGGTATAGAAATGGTTGACCATTCCTGCTTTGTTGGTTTTGTTGTAATAAGGGGTGATGACCAGCAGGGCGTCAGCTCCCATTTTTTCGTATTTGATGCTCTGTTCCATGGCGATCATCGTATTGTTGGATCCGCTGCCTACGATGATAGGAACTCTGCCTGCCGCAGTTTCAATGGAGATCCTGGCGATCTCATCTTCTTCGGTTATGGTCAGAGCCGGTGTTTCCGCCGTAGTTCCCAGCACCAGAATGGCGTCGGTCTGCTCGGCTATATGCCATTCGACCAGCTCTCTGAGCTTGTCGTAATTGACGCTTCCGTCTTCGTTGAATGGTGTAATCAATGCCACCATTGAGCCTCTTATCATTTTAAATTTCCTCCTGAATATATGTACCTTCCGCAACCCTTACCGCAGGACCAGCCATCGTTACTTCGCCGTCCGGCAGCTGCTCGATGATCAAGCGGCCGTATGGCAGGCGGACCGTTACTTTGCTGCCGCATCTGCCCTGCCTGATACCCATGACCAGAGACGCGCAGGCTCCTGTGCCGCAGGCAAAGGTAAACCCTACACCCCGTTCAAAGGTCTTGATGGCAAGTGTTTTGGAATCCATTCTCTTTACAAAATTTACGTTGGTTTTCTCGGTGAAAACGGGATGGTTTGAAAGCTGGCTTGCCGCTGATTCGGAAGGAAATTCCTCCACCCAGACCACCGTATGGACCGTGCCCATAAAACAGCTGCTGACCGTAAAGGTTCCTTCTGTGGTCTCCAGTTCCTGCGCAAGAAAGGTCTCCGAACCGTCAAGAACGCCGAAATCGGCCGACCGAAAGCTGGGCTTTCCCATGCTGATCTTGACCAGGAAGGGGGAAGTTTCGATCCTGTTTACGATCATTTCCCCCGCCAGTGTCTTGACCGGATAAACCGCTTCTGTCCGAATCCCGTTATCAAAGCAATATGCCGCAAAGCAGCGGATGCCGTTTCCGCACATGGGAGCGCGGCTTCCATCCATATTGTAAAAAACCATCTCCAGCTCCGGCTCTTCCCTGACGACAATCAGTCCGTCGGCTCCGATTCCGGTAGCGGCGCAGCACACGGCTTGCGCCAGCAGGCTGTAGTCCTTTCCCAGAACATCCTGTTCTTTTACAATGATAAAGTTGTTCCCGCATCCGTGATACTTGGCAAATGGAATCATTGCTTTTCTCCTTACAGATCAAATGCCTGCGCTAAGGCAAGGGCCGCTTTGATCTTCCACTCCATATCCACGGTTACGGAAATGGAGATTTCAGAAGTCGTTATATGATAGTATTTGATGTCATTGGCCGCCAGTACATTGAACACTTCGCTGGCCACGCCGGAATGAGTTGCCATTCCTACACCCACAAGAGAGATCATCGCCAGATCCTCTTCGCATTCAACGGTTACGCCGGCAAAGGCTTTGTCTGCATCGATATGCTTTTTCAGTTCTTTGCCCTGTGCTCTGGTGCAGCTGAAGGATACGGAGCAAGTATCCTTGCCCGTGCTCTGCTGGGAGATCATATCAACATTGATGTTCAGCTCTCCCAGAATCTTGAAGCATTCGGCAACGGTTCTGCCGTCGTTCTTTACATTCTTCAGTGTGAAAATAGCGATATCTTCCTGGATGCTCATGCCTGTAACCGGCATATCTTCTACTAATAAATTATCGTTGTTCATGATGTATGTTCCTTTACTTTTATCCCTTTCCAATGACTTTCCTAAAAATAACTTAACGCCGTATTTTTTGGCCAGCTCCACGCTGCGAGTTTCCAGTTTATCCGCTCCCAGATTGGCCAGTTCCATCATTTCCTCGTAGGTGATGGCGGGCAGACGCTTTGCCTGTGGATAGACCTGTGGATCAACCGTATAGAGGCAGTCTGTTGTGCTGTATACTTCGCACGGCCATTCCAGATGAGCCGCTATGGCTACGGCTGTGATGTCGGAGCCGCCTCTTCCAAGAGTGGTCACGTCTCCGTCCTCACTGACGCCCTGGAAACCGGCTACTACCGCAACCTTTCCCTGGGCAATAATTTCTTCCACCTTTTCCGTATTGATCTCTTTGATCTTGGCGTTGGTGTGGTAATCGTTGGTAATGAATCCTGATTGGAACCCGGTCATGGACACCGCCGGTACTCCCAGATTGTTGAGAGCGATGGCTAAAAGCGCAACGGACTGCTGCTCCCCGGTGGCAAGAAGGGCATCCAGCTCTCGCTTTGGAATCTCCTCGCCAACTTCCTGCGCCATCTTCATCAGACGGTCTGTGGTCCTTCCCATTGCGCTGGCAACGATAACCAGTCCGTCGCCTTCTTGTCTGGTCTCGGCCACATGTTTGGCTATGGCCTTTATTTTGTCAATGGTATCGACGCACCTGCCATTGTATTTTTGTACTACATTCATCTTTATTATCCTTTCTTATGTGATAAAAATCTCCACTGTTTTATGCTCTGGCAGAAGACTAAAGGCTGAGCGGTTCATCCGCCTCCAGCCTGAGCTGGTCTTCATAGGACTCCCGCTTGAGCACTCTGCGGGCTTTGCCGTCTTTTACAAAGATTACTTCCGGCCGTCCTGCCCGGTTGTAATTGCTCGCCATCGAGTAGCCGTAGGCTCCGGTCGCGTACATCACCAGCAAATCTCCCTCACAGGCCGTATCAGGAAGTTTTGCTTCCTTGATGAGAATATCTCCTGACTCGCAGTTTTTCCCGGCGATACAGTAAGTTTTATTCTTAGCCTCTCCGAGACGATTTGCGATGTCACAGCTGTAATCCGCCTGGTAGAGCGCCGGTCTGATGTTGTCGCTCATGCCTCCGTCCACAAAGAGAAAGTGCTTGGTGTCGGTATCTTTACTGAATCCCACTTTATAAAGTGAGTATCCCGCCTCCCCTACGATGGACCTTCCCGGTTCGATCAGGAGCTTTTCCAGCCTGACGCCTTTTTCATCCAAAAGCCTCTCGCAGGTACGGGCCAGAATTTCCGCCATTTCCCCCAAGGGGATCGGTTTATCATCGGCAGTATATCTTATGCCGAATCCACCCCCTATACTAAGATGCTTTGTCGATATGTTGTAGCCGTCCCGCATTTCACGGATAAATCCCAGCATGATGGCCAGTGCCTCTTCAAACGCTGCCGCTTCTGTGATCTGGGAACCGATATGGCTGTGAAAACCTTTGAACTGAACGTAGTCGCTGAGCATGGCGATGTTTACCAGTGCTTTGATCTCATTCTTCTTGGCGATGGATATTCCGAATTTGGAGTCGGACCCGGATGTTCGGATGTATTCGTGGGTATGTGCTTCGATGCCCGGATTGACTCTCAATAGAACCTGTATGGGTTTTTTCAACTCTTCCGCCAGCCGGGTCAGTTTTCGGCATTCCATGTCGTTGTCCAGTACAATGGTGCCGCAGCCCAGCTCCAGGGCCATTCTCAGCTCTTCTTCCGACTTGTTGTTGCCGTGGAAATAGACCTTTTCCATGGGCATGCCCGCCTGGTGAGCGCAGTACAGCTCGCCGCCGCTGACTACATCCAGCCCCGCGCCCGCCTGCCGCACCTTTTCAAAGATGGCTTTGCAGGAAAAGGCTTTGGCCGCGTAGACCACTTCCGTCTCAAACCTCTGGGATTGGAAATTCTCTGTCGCTGCTGCCAGCTGCTCTTCAATTTTTGCTTCATCGTAGATCAGGAGCGGTGTTCCTGAAATTTCTGCCAGTCTTTTGCAGTCAATTCCTCCGATTTCTAATGTTGCCATGTTGTTTCTTCTCTTTTCCTTTAGTTTATTTCTGTTGATATGATCCCGCAGTCCTTTGATCTATACGAAAAAAGGCCAGCGAGCAATCCCCGCTGACCATAATTAACAGTATCTGATGGCGGTAAACGCCGCCTCCAAATGAAACTGAATCAATCAAATGTCACGAACGGATAGCTCAACTGTTTTGAATCGTGGTTCAAAACAGACAGTCACACAGCTGTTCGCTGTATGCCCACCGAAGCGCCATGCCTGGAAACTTCGATTCGGCGAAGGTACCTCCAGATCAGGTCTGTGCCTGCCGGCTCTCTGATCCTTCTTTTGCTTCGCGCCTCTATCAACTTGTGCTTAGTGTACTAGAAATTCACTGATATTGCAACCCTTTTTTGTGAATTTGTACAATTTTTTTTGAATTTCTGTGTCTGATCAATAAATTGTTCTGCTCCACGGCAGATTTTTGAGCTGACAGTTCTTGCTGGTCATCAGCATCTTTCCGCCGGTTTTTCTTTGACAAGAGCCAGCGCGGATAGTATCATGGTTAAAAAAGAGAAAGGGACCAGATTTATGGATTTTCAAAAGCTGCTTACTCTCCATAGAAGAGAGTTACATAAAATTCCCGAGCTGGGCCGCGACTTGCCGAAAACAAAGGCTTATATCAAGTCTGTCCTGGATCAGCTGGATTGTCAGGTTGTTGAGGTGATGGAGTCGGGGCTTTATGCGTATTTTGATCGCGGGAAGGACACGACCACCGCCTTTCGGGCGGATATGGACGCGCTGCCGGTGACGGAAGTAAACCAGGCGGACTACACCTCTCTTCATGAGGGCAGGATGCATGCCTGCGGCCATGACGGCCATATGGCGATGGTGCTGACGATGGCTCAATATGTTGATACACAAAAGGAGCTTCCTGCCAACGTTCTTTGTATTTTTCAGCCGGCTGAGGAAACGACGGGAGGCGCAAAGGAAATCTGCGAGACCGGAGTGTTGGAAACCTATCATGTGGACCGAATCTTTGGCGTTCATATGTGGCCGTTTCTTGAGGCAGGAAGAATCTGCAGCAAAGGGGGCCCAATGATGCCCCGTTCTTCGGAGATTACTATTGAGGTGTTCGGCCGTACCTCCCATGCCACGGCTCCGGAAAATGGAATCGACGCGCTCTTGATCGGCTGCCGCTACATCGAGGAGATTTACGCTCTCCATCAAAAAAGGTGCAAGGCCGACCCCACGCCGGAGGAGCGGACAATCGTTCAAATCTGCAAGATGGAAAGCGGAACTGCGCGCAATGTTATCTCCGGTTACAGCGCATTGCTGGGAACCATGCGGGCCTTCTCCGATGAGGATTTTGCCGGACTGGTGTCCATTTTGGAGGAAACGGCGCATGCGCTGTCGGAGAAGTATGATTGCCGCATCGAAGCGTTCCACAGTGAAGGCTATCCGCCGGTATTCAACAACCGGGAGCTGTACCACCAGATCCTTCCTGCTGTAAAAGAGCATCTGTCCTATGAAGAAATGGAGCTTCCGGCTATGATCTCGGAAGATTACTCTTTTTACGGTCTGCGGGTTCCTTCGGTATTCTTTTTTCTGGGAACGGGAACCGGGATCGCTCTTCACAGCAATAATTTTGATTTCGATGAGCAGGTATTGGTCCAGGGCTTGGAGCTGTATAAGACGCTGCTATTACATCAGTAAGCTGGATTGGGTGTCGAGAGGCAGCGGTAAAGGTTTGAGGCGGGCCGGGAGTTCGTGATGGACCGAGGATTCGTAGTAGGGCCGGCAGGATTATCAGAATCTGCCGCAAAATCCGGTAAACTTCTGCGAAAATCTGCATTTTTTAGCAAACTTGTGGGTTTGCGCAGCCTCATGTTGGGGGCCACACCAAAAAATCGAACTTGGCACCTAAAAGGCCCGATTGAAGCGGCGCAATCGTTGAAAATGACGTAAATTCTAAAAATATTTTTCGTTTTTTTCCGTGCAATGACACTTGCGCTCGGATCCCGGCAGCGCCGGAATCCAGGCGCATAACGAAAGACCGGGCGGCCGCATAAAGCGACCGCCCGACCTTTTTTTATGACGCAGGAAATATCGTTAGTGATATTTCCTGCCTTTCAGCAATGTCTACTTTTTTAGAATCGGCAATGCCGACTTTGCTCTTCATATATCTAAGCGTATGTCTCGTCTTCTTCTACTTCCTTTTCTTTCTTCTTAGCGAAGATCACCGTCAGTACCTGGATAACGGCCAGTACAGCCATTACGACGGTCCATTTGTCCGTCCACTGCATGGGCAGCGACATATCTTCTGTCAGAACAAATACGATAATCGATCCAATGGCTACGACTGCGCTGAACAGTCGAAGGATCCCTCTTCTCTTGATCTCCGTCTCCGGCTGGTCGTTTTCTTCATCAGCTTCCTGCTTCCTCCTTGTAACGTAGAGGATCAACAGAAGAATGCTCAGCAGCGCTGTTGCGATGGTTAAAATCAAGTTGAGGAGCGCCCAGTGGGCGCCTGCGCCTGCTGCCAGAGGTGTAGGCTGGTCTTTGATGGTAACCGGTGCTGCATCATCTCCATTATCATTGGCCGGAGCCGTCTGAGGGAGCGCTGCCGGCGGTATTGCGGCTGCAGGGCCTGCTGCCGCTGCTGCTGGGGCTGCCGCTGCTCCATTTCCCCCTGTCTGTCTCGTTGATGTTGTGGTGGTTGTCGTTGTAGTAGTGGTTGTCGTCGTTGCCGGCTGCTCCGGATCGCTATTATCAGGAACGATCAGCTCCGCGTAAACATCATCCCGTACATAGAGCCAGCAGTTATCGCTGAGATGGGCATCGCCTGTGGCATAATGGGCTGTGTGGACCGCGCCTTCAACCGCTTCATCTTCTTTTGCCTGATCCACATCCATGCTGAACCATTGGTCGCCGCCCTGAACCAGATAAGGCTGATTTTTATCCACAGTCACTGCGAAGGAACGATATCCCTCCGGCAGAGATACTTCTGCAGCTTTCTCGCTATAGAACAGATCCAGTCCGCTGTCGGGAATGGCGTCTTTATAAACGGTTACATCCAAGCCTTCATATTCCGCTTTGTTCATAAAGGTTCCCTGGAGCAGCTTCGCGCCGTTTGTGGCTTTACGACTTCCCTCAGTCCTATTAAAGGTATCTACTGCAAATTTTGTGCCGTCAGCCAGGGCAGTAACAGATGCTTTCTCGCTGACAGCGATATGGGCGGTATGTGTGTTTTCAGCACCGGAGCCAATACCGGAGGCGCCCCATCCGCCGACAGCCTTGATGGCACCGCCGTCAACGTTGATATTGAGCTTGGTATTGGACGCATATTTCCCTGTATTGGGATCTCCGGATCCAATTCCCGCTCCGCCGAGTTTTTCGCTTCTTGTGCTAGCTCCCCCTTCTGCAGTGATCGTTCCGCCGCTGATGTCAACCATAACCTCATCGGCTCCGGATCCGCCGCCGATTCCCGCTCCGCCGCCTGCGGCTCCATTGGCGGAAATTTGGCCGCCGGAAAGGATAACTGCTGTTCGATCCAGCAAAGCAGCATCGCCTCTGCCGGTAATCCCTCTATCTTGATTACTGTTGGGGGTTCCGCCGCTGCCGATTCCGGCTGCACTGCTTGTAGCGGCGCTTCCATCTGCGGCCGCGACAACCTGCCCTCCGGTAATGGTAACGTTTCCGTGTCCTTCATAGCCGCCGCCAATTCCTGCTCCGCCGTGGTTCCTGGTGGCGCCCTGGCCGCCGGCAGCTTCAATATAACCGCCGCTGATGATGATTTTGCCGCTGTCGCCGTACATGCCGCCGCCGATTCCGGCCGCGTTTCCGCCGCCCGTTGCTTTCACCTTAGCGCTGCCGCTTATGGTAATGGTTCCGCCCTGGTAATATCCGGGGCCTTTGTCTCCATCATTGCCCTTATTTTTTGAACTTCCAAGCCCGGATCCAATTCCTGCTCCGCCGCCTGCTCCTATGGCCGTCACGTCCGCATCACCGGTGATGGTGATCACTCCCCCGTCGCAGTGGTTAGCGCCGCCGACTCCGGCTCCGTTTCCGCTGCCCTTGGCTATAAGGATGCCCGACTTCATGAGAATGGTTCCGCAGGCCCGATCCGCTTTTTTATAGGAACCGTTTGATCCGCTGTTGGCAATGCCGCCGATTCCGGCCCCATTGTCACTTCCCTCTGCAGTCAGCTGTCCGTCTCCTTCAATGGTCACTTTATTTCCGACAGTAACCTGCAGAGCAGTATCCTTGTCGCCTTCGATCTGATTCTTTCCTTCTAAAATCAGAGTCACATCGGAGCCTTCGGTTAATTTCAAAGATTTTTTAATGTTGGCATCTTTCAGTACGATCGTGCCGCTGTATTTTTTTGCTGTGATCGTGCTGCCTGTTCCTGTTACAGTAACGGTATTTTTATGATCAAATGAAGAAGTTCCCTGGGTAATCGTCTTTTCTGCAAGGTAAAGATCGCCGTCAGCCAAGTCCAGCGTGGAAGAAGCCTTTGCCTTTGCTTTTGCATCCTTTGTCACGGCTGTTTTGGTCTTTGCCGCCTTTACGGCCGGCTGCACCGGTTTTTCCTGTGTTTCTTTCTTTTGTTCTTCCTTTATTTCACCAGACTTCTCTTCCTGAGCCTGGTCTGTTTCCTTTGCATCGCTGTTTGCGGCAGCGGCCTCTGTCTGGAGGTCTGCCGGCTGGGTGCTTTCTTCAGCAGCAAAACTGGAGCCTGCGGCTTGCAGGCCAAAGAGCATGAATACTGCTGTTAAGCTTATGATTCTTAAGAATCGACGTTCTTTTCTCATGGGATTCTCCTATTCTTTCCTCATCTTGTGAGAACAGTATACACCCCAAAAGTTACATAAGGGTTACATCACAATGTAACCCTTGTCTTTTTTTCTCAATCTGTTAAATTTTTTAGCTGGGCGCCGGTAATTTCCAGCAGAGGCTTCAACGGCACTTCCATTTGCAGCCCCACCTTCCCTGCGCTGACAATGATGGTATCCTGGGCAGCCGCGCTCTCATCGACAGCAGTTTTAAACTGCTTTTTCATCCCCACGGGGGAGCAGCCGCCTTTTATATAGCCGGTTACTTTTGTAATGTCCCTGGCGGGAATCATTTCGACCTTTTTTTCGCCAAAATGTTTTGCCGCCTTCTTCAAATTCAGTTCTTCGGCTACCGGGATGACGCACACATAGTATTCTTTGCTGTGCCCCTGCAGCACCAGCGTCTTAAATACGTGTTCAACGGGCATACCGGTCGCTCTGGCCACCGACACTCCATCCAAAAACCCGTCCGGGGCCTCATATTCGTAAACCTGATAGGGAATTTTTTTCGCTTCAATAATCCGCACAGCATTGGTCTTTGTCTTGCTGCGGGCCATCCTACTTAGCCTCCTTGATCAAATAAGTATTGGTAAATCCGAATTTCTCCGAATGTACCACATCGATTACCCGAAATCCCAGGCTTTGATAGAAGGCCACATCATCATCCGTATTGGTAAAGAGCATGATCGGCAGACCCTCTTCCTTGGCAAAAGCACAAACGGCTTCCATCAGTTTGTGTCCCCGGCCCTGTTTCTGGCAGGCCGGCCGCACGCCTAAAAAGTCCGCATATAGATGGGGCTCCGGTATGTCAACCTGCTCTTCCAGCCGGTCCAACTCATCGAACAAAGCGACCCTGCACTGCTGTTCTTCTTCTGTGAGCTGAGCCATCGCCGCCTTATATTCAGGAGAATAGCTTCCAGCTTGAATATGCTTTTCTTCCGTGTAAGTCATATCCTTGGAATAGACCAGGCAGACCCCTTCATTGATGGACGGATCCAAGGCGAAAGCTTCGCCGTATTCCATATCATAGGCCACATAGTAGCGCAGCGATGCTTCCAGTGCCGCTTCTTTGGCCCGTTTATCGGGGAAAGCGACCATCAGCTTGGGATAATCGGCAAACGCTTCTTTATAGGTTTGAATTAATTTTTCTTCATCTTCTCTTTTTAATTTATATAATCCTTTAATTTCCATAATATTCTTCCTTCATCAGTGAATGGCATAAAACATCCCGCAAGGTACCGTCGTAAATCCGATAGGCCTTACGGAGCATCCCTTCATAGGTAAATCCGCATTTTCGAATCACGCTCTGGGACCGCTTATTTTCCGGTCCGGTACAAATGCAGATCATATCCAGTTTCATCGTCTCAAAGCCGTAGCGTATTACTTCCAGGGCCGCTTCGGTCATGATTCCTTTGCCCCAGTAGGCCTCCGAAAGGGAGTACCCCAGCTCTCTGCTGTTGATATTGGGCCTGTATTTGTCCGTATCAAAGCCGATGCTGCCAATGGCTCTGCCGTTCTCCCGGTCTCGAATCGCCCAGACATTGTGAGGCCGAAAGATGGTTTTGATGATTCTCCTGGACTCCCGGACGTCCGAATGGGGTTTCCAGCCGGCGTGAGGGCCCACATTGGGATTCCTCGCGTATTCATAAAGATCTGCCGCGTCCTTTCTGGTCCAGGTGGAAAGGATCAGCCTCTTTGTCTCCAAAATTTTCATATTCACCTCCTGTTTTATAACTATACCACATAAGGTACCCATTTATCAAAGCTTTGCATATCGTATTATTGGGAGGAATATCACCATGAAAAGAATATTGACTGTAGTCCTCGTTTTGATACTCTGCTTTTCCGTCGCCCAGCCGGTCTTTGCCGCCAGTGAGCAAAGGGGCATTGACGTAAGTCAGTGGCAGGGCAGAATCGATTATGCAAGAGTACGGGATGCGGGGATTCGGGTCGTATATATGAAAGCGGGAGAAGGTTCCCGGTTTGTAGATCCGTATTTTGAGCGAAATTACCGTGAGGCCAGAAGGCACCATTTGGATATCGGGTTTTATCATTTTGTGACGGCCAGAACGGTAGATGAAGGCCGCAGGCAAGCGCATTTTTTCGCGACGTTGATTAATGAGCGAAAGATGGAATGCCGACCGGCTATGGATTTTGAAGAGTTCGGAGACCTAAGCAGGCGTGAAATCAATGCCATTGCCCGAGCTTATATGGCGGAGCTGGAAAAGTTGACCGGATTGAAACCCATGCTTTATTCGGACGCCAGCAACGTTGAAAGCCTTTGGACACGGCACTTTGCCCGTTATCCGCTGTGGGTGGCTGATTACGGCCGGGATGAACCTTACACCACTGGGCATTGGAGCACCTGGGAAGGTTTTCAGTACAGCGATCGAGGCCGAATTTCCGGTATCGACGGTCTTGTTGATCTGGACCGCTTTAAGGACGGCGTTTATTTAAAGCGCCATGAAAGAGTTAAGGAACGGCCTGTTGTGTATCGGGTAAAGCGGGGCGATACCCTTGAAAAGATTGCCCGCCGCTATGATACGACCGTAGATAGAATTGTGGAGCTCAATCCAAACCTGATCCGCCCGGGAGAAAAACTGATTATTAAACGATAGCTTGCCCCCTCCGCTTGGATCTAAATCCAGGCAAACGAGGGCGGAGAGGCTTTACCTTATATGCCAAATGGATCGAGGAAGACCAGGCGTTATCATCTACTGCCGGCAGCCCATCACAGGACAGCACAGAACAGCAGAGGGCTGTATCGGCCACCGGCGATGCCCGTACAGATCTGTGGATACCAATATGTCTGCTGACGCTTTCCGGACTTGTACTGATTTGTCTGTACCGATTTACGAAAAGACGCAGAAAGAATCATTAATCATCTATGCAGACATGTCGCTGACAAGCAGCGACGCTTTGCAAGGTATGTTCTTTTATATTCCATCAAAGAGATACGTTCACATAGCGCACCACAAAAAAACGATCAGGATTGGCTGATTTCATGGCATATCCTGATCGTTTTTTATCGCCGGGTGATCGGTCATAAACTGCCCCCAAAGAAGCAGTTCCTTCAAGGATTTTGATAGCAGCCGCTCAAAACACAGAATTCATAAAAGAGATTCATCAAGCCACAGCTAGCTCTCTTTATTCCGTCGTACTCAAGATTTCCTTGTTTTTCTCTACCTGGCTGATCTTCATCCTGCTGATGTCGGACGGATCCACTTCTTCTTTCAGTCCCAGAATGGTCGGTCCCAGATAAATGGTATCCAGCACCTCTCCGTCCAGGGATATTTTACTGTATTCCGTAAAGTTTTCACCTTTAATATAATAATCTTCGCCGATTTTAACGATATCGTTGATCTTGATCGGATTGATGCCCATTTTCATATCTGTCGGCTTGAAGGGACTCTTCCCTCCATAGATATAGTCTTGACCGTAAAGCATATCATAGGCCAGCATTTCTAAATTCTTCATATAGCCTGCGCTGTTCTCGTATTTCTGATGGTATTCGGTCAGCAGTCCTTCATGGATACCCAGCCGGTTGAGTACATCAGCACCAATCTCGTAAGCCGCCTGATTTTTATCCTCTTTTTTTAGGCCAAAATTATCCCATATAATATATTCGGTCGAAAACAGGTCCTTGTTTTTCATCTGCTCCTCGGTCATATCCAGGGCCGGGAGATGGTCGCCGTACATGACGAGAACAACATCCTCATCGAATTGAGAGAGCCGGTCGGTCAACTCTTTGATGAAAAGGTCCATTTCATAGACCTGATTCACATAATATTCATATTGCCATTTCTGTTCCTCGGACGGAGCCTTCGTTACGCTGACTGCCGGATTTTCAAGAACTTGCTCGGTGGGGTACTTGCCATGCCCCTGTACGGAAATGGTATAGATATAATCTCTGCCTTCTGTTGATTTCATGGCATCGATCATTTGATCCGTCAGCAGACCGTCTTTGGCCCAGTTTTTTGCTGTCTTAACGACATTATTCATGTATTCCAGAGACGTAAAGGTATCGAATCCCAGGTTGGGAAACACCTTATTTCTACCGTAAAACGCCCCTCTATGATTGTGAATGGCATGGGTGGAATAGCCGATATTCTTCAAATCATAAGGAATGCTTTCGCAGGTTTTCTCCAGCAGCACCGATTTATACGGATATTCTCCCGGGCCAAAGAATTTTACACTAATTCCGGTCATGGACTCGAATTCCGTATTGGCGGTCCCTGCTCCTACGGACGGCACGGTCAAATAACCGGAGGAATATTCTTTCATCAGTTTTCGGTAGTTGGGCATGGGATCTTTCGAATAGCTGAAGCCTTCCACAAGGGTCGGGTCGATAAAAGATTCCAGCTGCAGGAAGATAATATTTGGATGTTTTTCATCCTCATCTTTTTTTTCAACCTTATAGGTGCCGTCTTTACTGAGCTCACCGCTCTTAAAAATGGACTTCACAGCCTGCTCCGAATAGCCGTCAGGCTTTCGGATGCCGGTATTGAGCCAAGTACTGATAAAGCAATAGGGCACCCCATAGTCGCGGTAGGCATACGCCAGATTGCCAAAGAACGTTTCCACGGTCTTAGTCTTAACAGCCCCCTGCCAGGCTCCGAATGTGGCAATTGCAACGATTAAGATGGCAGCAATACTTCTTTTATAATTGACTTTTCTCTTTGCTTTGGGAGCGAAAAGAAACAAAAGAATCAGTCCGGCTACAAGGACAAGGATGCCGACGATTGCCAGGATCAAGGTGGCCGTGGACAAATAGTTGGTGGCGATGGAAAGCCCGTCGCCCAGATTGGCCATATCTTTTACAGTAAACGGGGTCATACGGTTGAGCAGAATAATCCCGTTAGTAACCCCTAAAGCAACCCATAGCGCGGAAATCACCACATACCAAAAAATCTTTCGTCTGAAAAGAAGGACGATTGAATAAGTGGCAAAAATAATAAATGAATTAAACAAGAATACTGCGGGGCTTTCTGCAAAAAAACGGAGGCTCCCGATCAGCGAATGCCTTGCCATCGTTTCAATGAAGAGATTCATTGCCAGCGCCAGCACCGCAGAAAACACAATACTGTTTCGCAAATACTTTCTGTAAAAAGATTTCAACTTCTCCATATTCCTCTACTCCTGATGATTTTGATGGTTTTTTATGTGCTCTGTCATTTGATTGGCAATTGCGGCGAATTCATCCAGATCCAGCGTTTCCGCTCGTCTAACCGGGTCAATGTGAACCGCGTTTAGAATTTCCCTGACCGCGTCTTTTGAAAGTCCCGCGGCCCCTGTCAGAGAGTTGAGCAGTGTTTTGCGCCGCTGCCCGAAACCGGATTTAATACACACAAAGAACATCTTTTCATCAATCAGCTCCACTGGGTGCTGTTTGCGAATATCCAGTTTCAAGACTGATGAATCTACTTTTGGCTGTGGAACAAAGACTTCCTTTGGAACAGCTGCCACCTGACGGATCGTACAATAGTATTGTACGGCTGCTGATAGTGCGCCGTAAGTCTTAGAACCAGGACCCGCCTTAATCCGATCAGCCACTTCCTTCTGCATCATGATAGTGATGCTGTCCGCCGGCACATGGTCCTCCAGAATCTTCATGATAATGGGGGTCGTAATATAATAGGGCAGATTGCCGATAATCTTCACCCCGCCCTTTCCTCTGTAGCGCTCCACCAGCTCGGTGAGGTTTGTTTTGAGTACATCCTGATTAATGACGGTTACATTGGAATAAGGCGCCAAGGTTTCTTCCAGTATGGGAATCAAATTGCGGTCGATCTCAACCGCAGCGACTTTTCCCGCATATTGCGCCGCTTCCGCGGTCAGAACCCCGATCCCCGGCCCAATTTCAATGACCAGATCCTCCGGTCCGATATCCGAGCTTTCAATAATCCGGTCAATGATATTTTTATCAGTAAGAAAATTCTGGCCCAGACTTTTGGAAAGCCTGAAGCCGTGTTTTTCCCTGATCTCTTTAATGGTCGATGGTGCGTAAAGTTTCATTTATATCTCCCCAAGCTCTTTGAGGAATTGCTCTCTGGAAACGCCGTACTGATTCAGCCGGTTTAAAAAACACTTGCTGTTTCCATATCCGATCCCCAGGGCTTTCCCCAGCCTGTCTCTTCTGTCTGCGGCCTGAGGGTCGGCTGTCAGCCCGTACTTCCTCAGATCCTCCATGGTAAATTCGTTTCGATCCTCTTCAACGGTATAGTGGGCATGTTCAAGGGCCTGCTGTATACTCTGCGGCGACGCGTTCTCAATGCCGATGTCTCCGGCCTTCAAGGCGTCTGTTTTGGACAGATAGGCCTGGCCGGCATTGGGGAATTTTTCTGTGAGCCGTTTGCGTATCTCTACCCCTGCATAGTCCGGGTCGGTAAAAATAATGATGCCTTTTTCATTATACGCTTTTTCGATCAGCTGCCAAGTCTCTTTTTTGATTCCATATCCGTGGGTCTCTATGGTCTGGGCATCGACCGCTCGTTTGACTGCCGCTGTGTCATCCCGGCCTTCAACCACAATGATCTCTTTAATTTTCATCTTTCGTCTCTTTCTCTTGTTCAGTCTCGTCCGCGGATGGAACGTAAATCTTTTCCCCCGGAAGCACCAGACGCAGCTGCGTCCTGGCCTGTTCTTTGATGTAGTCCGGGTTGCTCAGCTGGTTCAGTTCCTCCTCCAGTTCCGCTTTCTGCTCCTTCAGCTCCTGCTGCTGTTTGAGGATTTCTTTCTGTTCTTGTTTCAGCGTGACGATATTATAAACGGACACACCAATGACCGCTACAATGGCAAAGATTATAGCGGCAGAGATGATGCTCCTTCTTTTTTTCGCCTGTTTGATGCTCGCTCTGACAGGCCGATCGGAAACAGGCGATGGATTCGTTCTTCCCTTTTTATGCTGTCTGCTCCTCTTTTCCTGTCGTTTGCGGCGAGCCTCCTCAATGTCGATTACCTGGCTGCTGTCTTTAAATTGTTTGCTCCTTTTTCTTTTTGCCATGTCTCTTTCTCAAACCTCTTGTCCTTTTTCCCTCACAGTGAGTTGGAAGTATTATACCACAAAAGCATTTCTTCCACAACAAAACCCCGATTGCGAACGCGCAGACAGCATGGACGCTGAGACGGCCGTATGCACAATAATAAAGAAACTGTGACGTGATTACGGCAGCCGCCAGCCAGAAGAAAATCTCCAGGCAGACTCGGATCCACTTGTGGATCTTAATCCGCCCGCAAAGAAAAGAACATAACTGATAGAAAAGCATGAAGGCAATCCCAGCTCCCAGCATGACCAAGCACTGGCCTGCCTGCTCTTTTATCAGGTCGGTCAATTCTATACTCATTTAAGAATCTTTCGGATGAGCCCTTTTTCTGATTTGTCTTTTTTCTGCGTATAAGCCAGCGAATTGATCTCGCCTGTGATCACGGCCTTTCCTTCGCCCAGATCGAGCATCTGGATATGCAGCCCTTTGCCTTTGATCAAAAGGCCTCCTGTCTTTAAATTAGCGCAGATTTCTTCTTCGTCGAAGTTGTCGATATCCGCCACTTCGGTGACGGTTATCTTCTCCCTGTTATCAATGGTAATCACATGGTTTTCCATAGGCAAATTCCTCCTTATTAGCAGTATATTGCCCGGGAAAGGTTCCTAGAACGATTACCTGTCTGTGCTTTATCTACTTTCCTATTATAATGCAAAAGTTCTTTCCGTTTATTACGATCTTCTTACAGTTCTAATAGATTTTCCTTAAGTTTTATGATCCGGTGATGCATGGTATTTTATTTCTCTGGAATAAAAAAAGAAGTAAGAATGCATCTTTTTGATAGCATTTTTGTCTCTTAAAAGAAGGCTGACGCTATAATGTAGTGGCTTTGTCTAAATCTGTCGAAAAGCTTCGAAGTGTGCCGAAATAACGGTACAATATTCTGATCTAATAAGCTGTATTTTTTGATTCTTCTCCCGTATCATTGTAGAAGGGAGTGATAGTTGTGACATTACAGAAAAATATGTCTAATATGATGAATGCCATCCGAACGAGTCGCAAGCAATCCATTGCTGAATTTTCAGAAGAACTGGGTATCTCGCGTTCTTCTACGCAGGAGCTGTTAAAAGGCACCGGAAATCCCAGAATGGACACGGTTGAACATATCGCCCATCGACTGAAGGTCGATCCGCTGACGCTGCTTTCTTGTTCCTATTCGGAAAAGCAATTGGAAAGTACACTTTTGTTATTAAAAACCATCGATGCCTTTTCTAAGCTTTCTGATGAAAAGAAGCTGAAATTTGCATCTTTATTTCAAGAATTAATTTTACTTATGGAGTCTGAAACATGATTACGAAAATACGAGAATTACTGTGCTGCCTTGGGATTACTGCCAATTACACAGGGTTTTATTACACGTCCTACGCCGTTTACCTTGCAATGGAAGACATGGAATGTTTGTCCCTTGTGACCAAATACCTTTATCCGGAGGTAGCCAAACATTATCACACCACTCCGGCCTGCGTGGAGCGTAATATCCGTACTGTCATTCAAATTGCCTGGGCACAGAATTCCAGCCTTCTAATCCGCTTGTCAAAAGACACGAACCTGCGCAAGCCCACTACAGCACAGTTTATCGCTATTCTTACAACCCATTTTCTAGAATCGGATCGCAGTGCTGTCCCAAATTAGGATAAATTTGTATACCTTTTTCGCTACGACCTCAGAGGCCAAAGGCTGCGGAGCGAAAACAAAATGCCTCACTATTAAAATCTTTTAAAAACGTGTTTATTTCAGACATTTTTTAGCCTGTGATGCGTGCTACCAGATTAAAAGTATCAGGGTTTATCCCGATATCCTTCAATCCTGATCGTTTTCTCAATGGCTTGCTTCAAAAGTGTCAGTCATGAAGGCGTTTTTTTCTAAACCTTGATACTTTTCTCTGCATTGATAAAAACTCTCGAGATAGAAGACCCCACCAGTGACATAAGCCATCCTGCCCCGAAATACCAAACTCCCGCAAAGGACGATGGCCGATTTCGCTGCAATTCCGCACTAATTTGTTCAATATGTTATAATAAAAATTATCAAGTCTTTTAATGAACTTTTAATTTTCTCATGTTATCCTTATGCCATAATCAAAAGAGAGGTGCAATATGCGTTTACTAATTGCAGAAGACGAAAAAAATCTCAATCGAATCCTTACCCAGCAGTTTAAAGATAACGGCTACAGCGTTGATTCCTGCCAGGACGGCGAAGAGGCCCTGGACTATATTGCCGCTGCCGACTACGATGTCATAGTGCTTGATATTATGATGCCGGGCGCGGATGGATTGACTGTACTGCAGCAGCTGCGCAGCCAGGGAATTGATACTCCGGTCCTGTTCCTTACCGCTAAAGACAGCATCTCTGACCGAGTTGAAGGGTTGGATCTGGGCGCGGATGATTACTTGACCAAGCCATTTGCCTTCGAAGAGCTGCTGGCCAGAGTCCGCGTTCTCACGCGAAAGAAGACCGGCAGCAAAACCAATATTTACAAACTGGCAGACCTGACGGTCAACAGCCAGAGCCGGGAAGTAAAGCGGGGCGATACCTCGATCTCTCTTTCTTCCAGAGAATTTTCCATTCTGGAATATATGATTATGAACAAAAATATGGTGCTTTCCCGCGATACCTTAGAGCGCCATGTTGTCAACTATGATTACGAAGGTTCTTCCAATATGATCGACGTTTACATCCGTTATCTGCGGAAAAAAATCGATGAAGGATTTGAGCCCAAGCTGATTCACACTGTTCGGGGCGCAGGTTATGTATTGAAGGTGGGCGGAAAATGAAAAAGTTTTCCATTAAAACCCGGGTTACAATCTGGTATGTGTTCTTCCTGGTTGTCCTGGTTTGCCTGGTCTTTGTTTCGCTCATCTATACCAGCAACCGCCTGATCCAGAAAAATATTATGGGAGATCTGACCGCAGTAGTAGAGGACAGTTGCCGGGACGTGAAGATTAAAGACGGTATCCTGGAAATCGACGACGACATGATCACCTATCGGGACAGCGTCTACGTGCTGGTCTACAAGGAAAACAACTTTATCGTCACCGGATCGCTGCCTGCAGGGGTAAAGAAAGAAATTCCCTTTAAGGCAGGACAGGCGAGAAAAGAAACGGACAGCGGGCGGGAGTTCTATGTGTATGATTATCTGATCAGCGACGAGACTTTTGACGATGTCTGGGTCCGGGGCATCACATCGGCTGACTTGGGGAAATCCGATCCGGCAATCGCTTTTATGCTGAAAATGTTTCTGATCGCGCTGCCCCTTTTGATCCTTCTTGCGGCCTTGGGAGGCTACTATATCACCAAGAGCGCTTTCCGGCCCGTATTCCGGATCAGTGAAACAGCTCGGCGCATTGAAGCCAGCAAGGACTTGTCTCAGCGTATCGGACTGGACGCCCAGACTAACACCAAGGATGAACTCTATGACCTTGCCGCCACCTTTGACCGGATGCTGACGCGTCTGGAAGCTTCTTTCCAAGCGGAAAAACAGTTTTCCAACGATGCCTCCCATGAACTGCGGACACCCATTTCGGTTATCATGGCACAGTGCGAGTACGCTCTGAGAAAAGCATCCACGCTGGAAGAAGCCCAAACGGCCCTGGAGGTGATCCTGGCTCAATCGAAAAATATGTCCGCTCTGGTCAGTCAGCTTCTGACCCTGGCCCGCGCTGATCAAGGGACAGCCCAATTGGAATTCGAAACCATCAATATCAGCGAGATCACGGATATGGTGGCGCTGGAGCAGGCGGAACTTGCCGCCCGCAAAAACATTTCGATCCAGCGCGATATCCAGCCTGACATTTTCGCCTGTGTAGATGAAACCCTCTTTATGCGAATCTTTATCAATTTGATCTCCAATGGAATCAAGTACGGTAAAGAGGGCGGATTTATCCGGGTGATTCTGAAACGAGACAAAGATCGGGCGGTCAGCCAAATCATTGACGATGGAATCGGCATTCCGCCGCAGGATCTGCCCAAGATTTGGGATCGTTTTTACCAGGTCAATCCATCCCGCAGCAGTGGAAGCGGCGCCGGCCTGGGACTGTCTATGGTCAAATGGATCGTATCCGCTCACGGAGGGACGATCAAAGTTGATAGTATATTGGGAAAAGGGACGCGGTTTACCATCTCCCTGCCCCTCAATCGAACAATTCAAAAGGAGGAAGTATATCATGAAAGAGAAAATTTTGAAGAATAAAACATTGGTTATTGTTGTTGCCGCCATTGTAGTTTGTGCAGTGGGATTTGCGGCAGGTATGATGGTGAAAACGGCTCTTGCCCATGACAGCGGCAATTATATCGGCGCCGAAAAAGCAAAGGTCATCGCCTTGGAAAGTGTAGGGGTTTCCCCGGCTAAAGCGACTTTTACCAAGGTGGAAATCGACCGCTCCGAGCGGCCTGTTGTTTATGACATCGAATTCTACACGGCTTCCAATGAGTACGATTTTGAGATCAATGCCAAAACCGGGGACATCATGGAAAAAAGCAGTGAAGCCATTGCCGCAGGCAATCAGCAAACACAGACCTCCGGTCAGACCGATGCAGGAACTGTTCCGCCCGCCGTCACCCAGCAGCCAGGTCAGGCCCAGAGCAGCCAGCCAGCCGTTTCTGCCGGCCAGCCTTCTTCATCCGAGTACATTGGTGTGAACAAAGCCAAAAGTATTGCCTTTAAGCACGCCGGCGTCTCCGCATCAGCAGCCACAGTGACCAAGGCCAAGCTGGATTCGGATGATGGCGTGAAAACCTATGAAATTGAGTTTATCGTGGCTAATAAGGAATATGAATATGAAATCAACGCCTACACCGGTAAGGTGATGGATTATGACACGGAGGTTCTGGACAGCTATGAACATCATGACGACGACCATGATGATCACGATTATCACGATTAAAGCTGCGCCGCTCCATATGTGGGTGTGCCCCTGGATCCCGCAAAGCGCTCACTATCGAAAAAGCGCCAGAGTCGGAGCTGGTTTTTAAGATGAAGGAATGGGATGTTACGGGAATAAACGGGGAAAATTCCATAAAATTTACCCCGTTTTCAACGATTGCGCCCTCTCAGTTTGTGCAAACAGCAGCCAGGCTTGAATTTCTTCAATTTTTTCCGGCACGAGCCCCCGCAAATCCACAGCTTTACGTAAATATTGCCGATTTATATAAAAATTTTCCCCGGGGCCATACACACCGCCCAGGGCACATCCCCGGGGGGCCCACATCACTTCATCCTTTCGGCTGGCAGCATCAACACCGGCTTCATGCCTCTGCGCATCACCTATCCCTTCTTATTCTGCCGCTTTTTTCTTAATATGCCGATAGAGCATTGCCGCAAATACGAACCCTGCCAGGGACACGCCGGCCATAAATACAAAGGCATGATGAAAACCTGAAATTCCAGGGTATCGGTCGAGCCAGTTTCCTACCACAGCGTAGGCAAACATATCCGGCGAGTAACCGATAAAGGATGCCACACCCACAGCTGCTCCCGTATATTTAATGGGGATACCAATTTCATCGATTACGGCAAAATAGATGCCTCTGGGGATAAAAACTACGAAGGCCACAAGGAGCATAAGAACAATTACCAGCCAGAGAAATCCTTTATCCACCGGCGCCAGGAAAAAGGACATCAGCAGCCCTGCAATCAGCATAAAAGAAATTGCGATTACCTTTGTCGTCGAACCCGCTTTATCAGCAATGAAACCAGCGATCATTGCACCGAAAATACCGATGCCATATGTGCGTATTGTCGCCAGGACAGCTGCTGTACTCGTGCTGGCACCATAAATTTCTGTCGTATACGGCGTAATAAAGCTGAGACAGATATACACAAGATAGGAGCTGAAAATGATCAGCGCCAGCAGCCACACTCCCGGAAGCCTGAGCACAAATTTAATCTCCGACCATTTTACGACGGTTGCCTGCTCTTTTAAGGAAGCGGCTTCCCGTTTCTCCGGCTTAAAGGCTACCCAGATTAAGAGGGCGCTGAAGAACATCAGACAGCATAATGCAGCAATCCCAAAGTTAAGTGCCTTTTCTTCGGTTCCCACTTTTGTCAGTGCGAAGTTGAATAAAGCGATTACTCCAAAACAATAGAGCATTGGAACCAAACTGCGGCCGCTTTCCAAGATACCGAACAATCGCCCCTGCACATTGCTTTCCCCCAGCTGTCTGGTCGCCTTGATAATCGCTGCCCACATGGGAAGCACTGCTGAAATGCCCATCAAAGCCCAAATGATCAAAAGCATCGTATAAGGAGGATGGAATAAGAGAAACAGCCCCAGGATACCTGTTATCGTCAGCGAAATAGTCAAAAGGATACGTTCCGGGAGCATATCAGCCAGCCAGCCGCCGGGAAAGCGGGAGGCCAGCGCCGCGACCCCATACACGGTCATCAGTGATCCCATCTGAAGATTGGTCAGCTCGAACGCCGCTTTCATCGGATCATAGAAAGTCCAGCTTAAGTATGGAATTTCAAATACAGTAGACGACGCGAACCATAAGGCTACCATTTTTAATGCGGTCTCTTTCATAGTTCTTTTATTTTCCATGATCGTTCACCCACTCCTTTATCTCATACATTTGAAAAAGGCTGTTTAAACTGCTCCCTTTCAATTTTTTCTCTATATTCAGACTCCATTTCCAGCACACCAGCAGGAAATTCGTACTCTTCCAGCAGTTCCAGTACCGGCATTGGGTTGAATTCTTCGGACAGGCGAACGCCGAACGGCCCTTCCATCTCGCCTTTTGCGGTCAGCTCTACAATAATGGCCGGGACCACTGCTGTCTGCGCTACGACTGCGGGAGTCCCATATTTTTCTATGCACTCCTGATTATCCGCCACCTGATATATATAAACTTGTCTTTCCATTCCGTCTTTTCTGCCTACAACCCACAGCCCTGCACAAGTTTTTCCCACCAACTCCTGGCCAATTTTTTTTGGCTCAGGAGACACGGCGCCCAGCAGATCCACAAGCAGGTCGACCGGCTTCACTTCTTTTCCCCTCAAAATAACTTTACGGTCTGAAAGGAGGCCCAGTTGTTTCAGATACTTCATCGCATCCTCAAAATCCTGGCCGTAACCGATCTTGAAATCCGCTTTTTTCAGCCCTTTAATGTGCTGTGACATATTGAAAGGCTCCGAATGTTCCACTGCGGACATCCTCGTCATGCCAATGCCTCCGGGAAGCCAAAACTCTTCCGTCAAGGTCAAAGGCTCCGCTGAATAAATCCCCTTTTCATAATCGTAAAGGTGCGGGCCATACAAGCATTCCATTAAAGTAGTGGCAACGGAAAACCCAAATACCAGCTCATTGGTCGGATGGCGCAGATTGCTTCCGTCCCGTACATGCAGTTCCTCGATTTCATCAAAAAAATGTTTTTCCGCAAACCTTGCAAAATAGTCTACCATACCCGGCTCCACTCCGCAGCCAACCATGGCGTAAAGTCCTTTTTCCTCAAATGCTTTTGATTTTAGAAATTCCTCGTGTCCCAATTCTTGTATGATCACTGTTGGATCATCCGGGTCGCGAAGCGTTTCTGTCAGGGCCATATCCACAAAATGACAGTTACATTCCAGACAAGCATCCATAATCACCGAGGTGAATCCCTCTGTTACCAAACAATGAACCATATAGCCGATTTCGTATTTTCGTGCAAGTCTGACAAGGTCCTCCTTTTTTAGCGCATCGACCTGCTCGGCAATAAAGCGGTCTTTGTTCCGCTGTTTTGCCGCTGCTTCCTTGGCCTTTTCAAAATCATAGTCTGCCAAAACCACTTTGCCCAGCCATTCATCCGCATTTTTCCTTCTGTCGAAAAGCGCGCATATGGATTCTCCAACGCCGCCGGCTCCAATTACAAGAACATTCATCATATCCGATCTCCTTTCTACTTTCAGCCTATATCGTGATTCCATTATATAATTTGCAATTTTTCTTTACAGATACGATGTTGACAAAAACTTTGCTTTTTTAATTGGTTAAACTATAATGGAAGTACCTGTTGCGCAAGTTTTAAGTCAATAAAAAGAAGGAGGTTATCGCCATGCTGGTTAAAGAGGTCGTGATGGAAAAAGACCTGCATTGCAAATGCGAGATCTGCGCCGTATCGTTTATTCCCATGCATATGCATCATGCATTTGAAATCATTTATATATTGAAGGGCAGTATCAACCTAACGTGTCAGGCTTTTGAATACCATCTGAATGAGGGAGATGCCTTTATCTGCAATGTCAACGAGCCGCATTTCGTGACGTCGGATGATCAAGAAAACATCGTTCTGTTTTTCCATTTAGACCCGTACCATTACGAAAACGTTTATCCCCACCTGAGCTATCATTGGTTCCTCTGCGATTCCTACAAAACGCCAGAAAAAGACGATATTCCTCTAAGGCAGCTGCAGCAGATGCTCTGGCATGCCGCCAGCGCCCTGTCTCCCCGTACCTCGATCCTGCCGGGCGAAGTTGATGCTTTGATCTTTAATATTGTCAACCATCTGATTAACAACTATCAGAACTTCTCTTTCGCCGGCAATCAGCATGCGCTCCAGAGTTTAAAAAGCTGCGATACTCTAACGGTCAAAAGGATTTTTGAAATACAAGAATACATTTATAGAAACTACCAAAATAAGATTTCGCTGGAGGACCTCTCAAATCATCTCTATTTAAATAAATACTATGTTTCGCGATTAATTAAAAATTTTACTGGATTAAATTTGATCGATCTTTTGGGCCTTGTTCGTACAGAGAAAGCACAGATTCTTTTATTGACCTCCGACCGTTCTTTGGAAGAAATTGCCTTTGAATGCGGCTTTTCCTCAGTAAAGTATTTTGAAAAGTATTTTGTCCAATGGTATAAAGTTTCTCCCCGCCGCTATCGGGAGGACATGCGAGATAAGATTCTGTCCGGTGCTCAGCGCACTGTTTCCATTTCCCATACGTCTCCAAAACTGGCCGCTATCCGAAAACAGCTGTCTCAATCAGCAGTGTTGGCTAAAACGGCTTTTTCCCAGTATGAATACATTCTGAATTTGGAGGGTCTTTGCCAGCCCTTTCCCCATCTATGGCAAAGCAGCATCTACATTTCGGATATCGCCACTTCCATACAGTTAATTGATTCCATCGACCTTGCCCAATGCCGGGAAGACATTGGGTTTGAAAAAGTGGAGCTCCATAACCTCTTTGAACGGTATCCATACTATCGCAAAAAAAATCCGTTTTTTGATGCAGGCCTCCTTCATCTGATTAAGAATCTCTGTTCTGTGCAGTTGCTCGTTGAGCTTAATCTTTCATTGAATAAAGACAATCTTGATGAGGAATTGGAATCACTCTTAAATATTGCCGCTCTACTGGCTGAAAGCTTGACTGAATCAGAGTCCAATGGGCTGTCATTTTGTCTTCGCAATCAGTCCTTTGATTCCAAGGAACTCTCACAGCTAACCGACAAAATCGCCAAAACTTTGGAACACAGCCGGCTCCCATCTGCCATACGCATTACGGAGCAGCATTTTTTAAGAGAAACCTATTCCAACGATTCGATGTGCCTGGTACCACATCTGATCAATCATGCCTTGTCTATGCCGCATCAAACCGATACTTCCATACCTTATCGGGAAATGTTTGATATTCCAGGAGAAGATACCAAGACTAATATTCCTGCTTTTTCCTATAATGGTCTCTTTGGGCCTTTCGGCGAGAAGAAACCGCTCTATTATGCCTGGCATCTGCTTTCTCTTCTGGGCGATCAAGTAATCTTTCAGGCAGATGGAATTCTTGTTACAAAACTTAGATCTGATTTCTCCATTCTTCTATATGACCCGTTCGAAGAGCGGAGCTTACACCACGCCGGCTCCCCATCCGGTGCCGCCTTTACGCTGAAATTTGCATCAGCGCCCCACAATCAATACCAGGTTACTCAAATCAGCCTCAACAGTGAAAAGAGCCTGTTTCAGCATCTTAAAAATCTACGTTTTCCGAAAAATCTTGATCGCAGCGATATACGCCGTCTGGATCAGGCCGCCGCACCAGAAGTAGCCTTCTCTTTTCTTGATTTGTATGATGAGAGCATTCTCAACATCAGCCTCAACCCCTATTCAGCCAAATTGCTGATCTTAAAGCATTTATGATTAACCAGCGGCCGGGCCGCACCCCAAAGCCCCCGCCTTCCCCCATGTGATAAAAATTTATCGAAAATCTTAAAACTTAGTGTTTTCTTTTTTTACCAAAGGGTATAGGATAGTTACATGGGAAAATTGAAACTAGTATTCGGGGAGGTTATTTATGAAAACATTAAAATTGAAAGAAGGACTTTACTGGACAGGAATTTTAGATCCGCAGCTGCGGGTATTTGATATCATCATGAATACGGAGTATGGGACGACCTACAATTCTTACCTGCTCCAAGGCTCAGAAAAAACGGCACTTTTCGAAACGGCCAAAGCCAAATGTATGGATGAATATCTGGATAAGCTTACATCCCTGATCGATATCAAAGATATCGACTACATCATCGTCGATCATACAGAGCCGGATCACGCCGGTTCCGCGGAAAAGCTGATCGAAATCAACCCGGCCATTAAGCTGGTGGGTACTGCTACCGCTATCAGCTTCATGAAAGAAATCTGCAATACAGAATTTGCTTCTGTCATTGTCAAAGAAGGCGATACGCTCTCCCTGGGAGACAAGACCCTCAAGTTTATCGCTGCGCCCAATCTTCACTGGCCGGATGCCATGTATACATATGTGGAAGAGGACAAAGTTCTGCTGACTTGCGACTCTTTCGGCGCTCACTACAGCTTTGATCAAATTCTAAGCTCCAAAATTACCGATCAGGACGGCTATATGAGCGCGCTCCGCTACTATTTTGATAACATTATGGGGCCTTTCAAGCCTTATGTACTTAAGGCTATCGACAAAATCCGCGACCTTGAAATCGATATGGTATGTCCGGGGCACGGCCCTGTGCTGGACGAAGATCCTTGGAAAATTATTAACATTTACAAGGGATGGTCCACCGAAGTTAACCCCAATACAAAGAAAACGGTTGTAATTCCTTACGTAGCTGCTTACGGTTATACACAGGTGCTGGCAGCAAAGATCACAGAAGGAATCAAAGCTTCCGGCGATGTGGAGGTAAAACTCTACGACATGGTTACTTCCGATCAGGCTCAGGTTCTGGGAGAGCTTTACTGGGCGGATGGAATCCTCTTTGGAACACCGACCATCCTGGGAGAAGCTTTGAAGCCGATCTGGGATCTGACCACATCCATCTTCCCGGTTACCCACGGCGGCAAGATCGCTTCCGCCTTCGGCTCTTACGGCTGGAGCGGCGAAGCTGTACCTCATATGATCGAACGCCTCAAGCAGCTGCGCATGAAAGTCTACGGAAAGGGCCTGCGGGTACGGTTTAAGCCGTCTGATGCCCAGCTGGCGGAAGCTTATGAATTCGGATATAATTTTGGACGCTCCGTTATCGAAGGCGCGATCGTCGAGCCGGAACCGGCTCCAGCAGGCAACAGAAGATGGAAGTGCCTGGTCTGCGGTGAGATTATCGAAGGTCCCAAACCTCCCGAAAGCTGCCCCATCTGCGGCGTAGGTCCGGAGCAGTTTGTGGAAGTTCCTTCTGAAGAAGTTTCCTTCAGCTCCACCGAGCAAGCTAAGATTGTCGTTGTTGGAAGCGGAGTCGCAGCACTGTCCGCTTGTGAAGAGATCAGAAAGAGAAATCAGGTATGCGACCTTGAGATCATCTCCAATGAAAGCGTGTTCTGCTACAACCGGCCCATGCTGACAAAGGGCATTCTGTCCGAGTTTGACGCTCTGAACTTCTTTACCAAACAGCTAGACTGGTACGAAGAGAATAAAATCAAGCTAACTTTAGATACCACTGTGGAAGCAATTGATACTACAGCTAAAAAGCTTCAGCTCTCCGGAGGAGAGCAGCGTCAGTACGACAAGCTGATCCTGGCAACAGGAGCAGAATGCAATATCCCCCCTATTAAGGGATCCGAATGCAGCAATGTTTACTCCATTCGCAAACTGGCCGATGCCAACGCCATCCGCGAGCGTATCGATCAGGTAACGGATATCGCTGTAATTGGCGGCGGTGTACTGGGTCTTGAGGCTGCCTGGGAATTCCGCAGAGCCGGCAAGAACGTTACCATTCTGGAAGTGTCCGATGGGTTGATGAAAAACCAGCTGGATGAGCAGGCATCTCTCCTTCTGAAGGAAGCAGCGGAGAAATCTGGTCTTACGGTTATTACGGGAGCGAAGATCGACCAAATTACAGAGTCCGGCGTCGATCTGGCAGACGGAAGTGAAATTTCCGGCCAGCTGGTCATTATCTCGGCCGGGATCAAACCCAATGCCGCCGTTGCTACCAGCGCCGGTATTGAAGGCGACCGCTGGATCAAGGTCAATGAAAAAATGGAAACCAGCGCCAAGGACGTATACGCCTGCGGCGATGTGGCCGCAATGAACGGCGTCAGTGTGGGCATCTGGAGCCAGGGACTGGAAATGGGCAAAGTGGCCGGCGCCAACGCGGCGGGAGACAGCCTTTCCTATAAGCCGGTAACTCCATCCAACTCCTACAGCGGGATGGGAATTAACCTCTTTGCCATTGGTGATAACGGCAAGAAGGAAGGTCTCAATTATAAAGCAATCCAGCTGGCCGACCCAGCCAAGGGCATCTACAAGAAACTGTACTTCGTGAACAATCGTTTCACAGGCGGTATTCTGATAGGAGATGTGAGTCAATCGGCAAAGCTTCTGACAGGTTATGAAAAGAAACAGACCCTGGAAGATATGATGGGAATTCTATAAACAACAAATCATTTTCCATGTGGAGGCTTGCGGGATGAAAAATACCCGCAAGTCTCTTTTTCATCCTTATACGGAGAAATTGCCAAAGCCTCCGGGTTTTGATATAATTGGATGGCAATCAAATACATATCAAAAGGCGGTAGATAGATCATGAAAAGAAAGCAAGCTTATCGAATATGCTCGATTGTTTTGGTTCTGCTTTTCACAGCAGCCTTCTTCGGCTGCAGCAGCAGCGGCGAAAAAGACAGTGCCTCCTCTTCAGACTCCCCCAAGGAGCGAGGACCGGTTCTCATCTCCAAAGCAGAAGAGAAAAAGACGATAAACAACGATGCGGCTATTATCGATATTACCAATGTTTCTCAGGGCTACATCTGTATTAAATACTTGGGGAACAACAAAAAGGTCAAACTGCAGCTGACCAAGGGAGAGGAAACGTATACCTACAACCTGCTTAAACGGGGAAATTTTGAAATATTTCCCTTCTCTGACGGCAGCGGCAGCTATAAGGTCGCAATCTTTGAAAATATTAGCGGCGATCAATATTCCCAGGTCTGCTCTGAAGAAGTGAAGGTGAAATTAAAGAATGAAAATCTTCCTTTTCTTTACCCCAACGAGTATGTGAATTACACTGCTGATGATCCCATCGTGGGCCTGAGCGACCAGGTGACGGCAAAGAGCAGCGATGATCTGGAAAAGGTGGAGGACGTCTTTAATTATGTAACCACAAACATTGATTATGACTACGATCTGGCGGTTAATGTGGCCACCGACTATCTGCCCAATATCGATCAAGTCCTGAAAAAAAAGAAGGGCATCTGTTTTGACTATGCGTCTGTCATGAGCGCCATGCTGCGGATTCAAGGAATCCCTACCAAACTGGTGATTGGTTATGCAGGCGATGTATATCATGCTTGGATCAGCGTTTATACAGAGGACGAAGGCTGGGTGGACGGTGTTATTCAATTCGATGGGAAAGACTGGACGATGATGGATCCTACCACTGCAGCGGCAAGCGGCGAAATGGATGATATTACAAATGACAGCCGTTACAATGCTCTCTATTTCTATTAATTAAAGGAGGTCCCCGATGAGGAAAAAGACGCGACAGAAAAAAGCAGAAGAGCTCGCGCTGCTGTTAAATGAACTTGGCATGTTTTTCAACGGGGGTATTCCTCTATATGACGCCTTCCTTATTATGGAGGAAAACTCTTCCAATGACGACGATCGGAGCCTTTATCATATGATTGGCGAAGAGATCGAGCAGGGAATGGATTTATCTGACGCGCTGGAGCACACAGGTCGTTTTCCAGATTACATGATTCAAATGATTCGGATTGGTGAAAACTCTGGAAAGCTGGAAGAAGTCTTTTCCTCTTTGGCGCTTTACTATCAGCGGCAGGACCATTTGACGAGCAGCCTTCGCAGTGCAGTGGTATACCCGCTGGCGATGGTCCTAGTGATGCTTCTTATTTTGGCAGTGCTGATGATTAAAGTTCTGCCGGTGTTCTCGCAAGTTTTTACTCAGGTGGGCGCACAGCTTCCCGCTCCCCTCGAAGCGGCAGCAGGTTCGGGAAGCGCTGCGGCTGTTGCAGCGGTCTGCGTTTTAGGCGTTATCGTCCTTTGCTTGATTCTCTACGGGCTGATTCGCAGAAAGGAAGAAGGCCGGCGATTTCTCGCTCATCTCTATGAGGGGTTTCCCCTTACAAGAAAAATTGCAGAGAAATCCGCAGCCAATCGATTTGCTTATTCCATGGCTTTGCTGCTTGCCAGCGGCATCAATGTGGACGAGGCTGTGGATTTGGTTCGAGAACTAAATCGCTCTCCCAGGGCCGGGCAAAAGCTTACAAAGCTGAAAGGCCTAATGGACGAGGGAGAAACGTTTCCTCATGCGCTGACGTCCAGCGGCATCCTATCCTCAGAATATTCCTCAATGATTGCCGTAGGACTGAAAACGGGCAGCGGCGAGGAGATGATGGACTTGGTAGCGCAGCGTCTGAGCAGTGATACGGATCGATATATCGACCGTACTCTCTCTGGTATTGAACCAGCCATTGTGATTATCATGTGTCTGATGATCGGCTCGGTCCTTTTGTCAGTCATGCTTCCTTTAATGAAAATCATGACAGCCATGTAGGGAGGCGCTTATGAGAAGCATTTATCGTACGATCTTTCTAATTGTGTCCATTGCCGTTATGATCAGCGGAACGATCTTTATCTCCGAGTATCTGGAAAAAAGAGTAAGCCAAGACAGGCAGCAGCTGCTGGAAGATACCATTCGTAATTATGCGGTTCAGTGTTATGCTCTGGAAGGACAATATCCAAAAGATTTGGGTTATCTGGAGTCGAATTATACCTTAAACCTGGATCGGGACAAGTATGTCTATCATTACAAATTTATCGGCACCAATATGGTTCCCGAAATCTCTGTTTTTGAAAAGGATCGCTAGGTGGAAGCATGGAAAAAAGACGCCATATAATTGATGTCCTATTTATCGTTATTCTCATAGGAGCTTTTGCCCTCTTTTCCGTGGCTCTGGTTGTTTTAGGCGCCAATGTTTATAAAAAAACAGTGTCATCCAACCAGCAAGCCTATCAAATACGGACTGCCTCCTTATATTTTGATCAGAAGATCCATCAGTCGGACAGCCGCGGATCCCTTTCGCTGAACACTCTGAAAAGCGGCCAGTCGGCTCTGGTCTTGGGCGAGGACGATTATGAAACCTGGATTTTTCTTTCGAACGGTCAGCTTCGGGAGACAACCGTAAAAAAAGGGACCGCTGTGACCGAAGACTTCGGACAGCCGGTTCTTTCTTTACGAACTCTTGAATTTACACTTGTCAAGGATCATCTTTTGAGAATCACAGCTGTCTCCCAGGATGGAGTTTACTCCCGGACGGACATTCTTGTGCGGGCTTCGCAGCCGGAGGTAAACGATGAAAAAAAATAGTTCCGGCCGGAGCCTGTTCCTGTTGGAAATAGGAGTTTTAATGCTATTCTTTATTATATCCGCAGTAGTTTGTGTCACCCTCTTTGTTTATTCTCATGAAAAAAATAACGATGCCAATGATCTCAACAGTGCGGCCGTGAAGGCCGTTACCATAGCCGATACCATAAAGGCCTGCAAAAACGATTTGGATGAAGCAAAGTCCCTTTTAGGTGCTGACGCAGGTTTTCGCATTTATTACGACGAGGATTGGCAGACGGGCGGGAAAAAAAATTATCAGGCGATTATTTCTTGCAAACGAAACGATCTTCTCCTGACCGCAGATATCACCTTTATTCGTCTGGAAGACGGAAAAACCATTTACTTTCTGCAAACGAAAGAATTCTTAGGGGAGGCCGAGAAATGAGAGAAAAAAAACTGCGATCGTTTGTCGGTATGGGTGCCGTGGCATTGGCCGTAATTCTAATCATTCTTACAATCACTTGTTTTGCGGTCCTAACTTATGTCTCTGCCGACAGTGAGTATAAGCTGAGCGAAAAAAGCAGGAATGCAGTAAGCCAATACTATGAAGCAGACGCAAAAGCCAATGAAAGGCTGGCAGAAATTTCCGCCTTAATAAAAAATAAAAAATCGCAAGACTTTATCGAAAAAAAAGGTTATAATGTAACTACTGCCCAAGGAAAGGATATTGTTACCTTTCAGGTATCTATTGAAAAGGGAAAAGTGTTACAGGTAGAAGCAGCGTTCAGCACATATGACCGGGTAACAATCCTAAAATGGGAGACAGAGAATTTATTGCAGGAGGATAACCAGTAGCGATATGGACATCACGGATGTATTGAAAGACGCATCGAATAAAAATGCTTCGGATATTTTTATCATTGCCGGAAGACCGCTGGGTTTTAAGATCAACAGCCGCATCGTGGATTATTCTGATCAGGTATTAATGCCAAAGGAGACTCAGGAGCTGATCTTTGCCATTTATGGATTAGCTGGCAGCAGGCAGACAGAAAAACTGCTTCGCAGCGGCGATGATGATTTTTCATTCGCAATTGCCGGCGTTGCCAGATTTCGCGCCAGTATTTACAAGCAGAGAGGTTCATTGGCCGCTGTCATTCGGGTTATTTCTTTTGATCTGCCCCAGCCGGATCATATGCATATTCCCCTGCAGGTCATGGATGCGGCGGAATACACCAAAGGGCTTGTCCTAATCACCGGCCCGTCCGGCAGCGGAAAATCCGTCACCTTGGCTTGTTTGATTGATCGTATCAATTCCACAAGAAACTCGCATATCATTACTTTGGAGGAACCGATTGAATTTCTGCATCCTCACAAGAAAAGTATTGTCAGCCAGAGAGAAATTTCTCTCGATACGGAGAGCTATCTCACTGCCCTGCGAGCATCGCTGCGCCAGACGCCGGATGTCATTCTTCTGGGAGAACTGCGGGACCCGGAAACCATCAACGTGGCTATGACCGCTGCGGAAACCGGCCATCTGGTCATATCAACGCTTCACACATTGGGTGCCGCCAATACCATTGATCGAATTGTCGATAATTTTCCATCGCAAAAACAGCCGCAAATCCGATTGCAGCTGTCGATGGTGCTGCAGGCCGTCATTTCACAGCAGCTATTAGTCGCGGAGGATTCCTCCCTGATTCCGGCCTTTGAACTAATGAAAGCCACTCCTGCTGTGCGCACAATGATTCGCGATGCCAAGACTCATCAAATTGAATCTGCGATTCATTCAGGGGCAAAGGATGGCATGATTAGTATGGACTCCAGCCTGCTTGAGCTGTATAAGGCGGGTCGGATCGATAAACACACGGCAACGGCGCACAGCTTTTCGCCAGAAGCCTTTTTAAGAAAATTGTAGGGAGGACAAAACCTATGGCAAAAGTGGAAATTTATATGCTTGGTCGTTTTATGATCGTCGTTGATGGCATTGATATTGTTCCCAAGCTGGGAAACTCCAAAAAGAAACTAGCGCTTTTACAATATTTACTTTTAAATAAAGATACCAACATCAGCAATTTCAGCCTTTTTGAAAGCATCTGGCCAGGAGAGGAAAACGCCAACCCGGAAAGCTCTCTGAAAACTTTAATCAGCCGCTTACGGCAGAATTTAAAGGAGGAGGGCCTGGATAAGGCGATTATCACCAAGCAGGGGGCTTATCGCTGGAATGACGCTTTAAATGCGGACATTGATATTTTCAGATTTGATGAACTCTGCCAGGAGGCGCTGGACGTGACCGAATTAACCGAAGAAACGGAGCCGATTTTTGAGGAAATCCTGCGTTTATATCAGGGTGATTTACTGTCCGGCTATGATACTGAAACGTGGATCGTTCCCAAGAGCATGTATTTCCATAACATATACTTAAAGGTTCTCTATCTACAGATCGATCTCTTGGAAAAACAGCAGCGATACAACGATATTATGCATTTATCCAGAAAAGGGCTGGAGGTGGATATGTTTGACTCCAAACTGAATCTTCACCTTATGACCTCACTGCTCGAGCTGGGAATGAAAAATGAAGCCATGTCCCATTATAACTATACGGTTAATCTTCACTATACACAGCTGGGGGTAACGCCTTCCACGGAGATCCTTTCTTTTTACAAGGACCTGGTCAAAGTGGAGCATGATTCCAATGCCAGCCTGGATATTATTTGCCGGGATTTGCAGTCGGAGGAAGAGGATAATGCGGCCTTTGTCTGCGACTATTCGATCTTTAAGGATATTTACAAGTTGAACATGCGCAATCTGGAGCGATTGAACATCACCATTTTCCTGGGGCTCATCACCATTCTTCCGGCGGATAAAAAAGAGCACACGGATTTGCTCCTATTGGATAAGATCATGGAGATGTTTCTTGATACACTCAAACATAATCTGCGGAAGGGCGATACCATTTCCCGATATGGCCCATCCCAATTCGCGATCCTGCTCCCGGCCATCAACCATAAAACCGGAACCATCGCTATGGAGCGTGTGAAAAAAGCATTTTATAGCCAGCATTCAATCCCGGATTTTGTGATCAGCTATAAGATTAAACCAATTGTTTCAAAGCCAAGATAGGAATCGAAGGCTGTAGATCCTCCAACGCCCGGTACGTTTATCTGTATGTATTCATATACATATAGAAATGACCAGGTTTTGGAGGTTTTTTAATGGAACAACAGCAAGGGCGAAACCGCCCGTTTATTTTATATCCGCGGCAGAATATTGAAGATATTCGTTCATGTGTTCTTGAAAATTTCGGCCGCATCAAATATGAACTTCCCTTTCTCAATGCGTTGTGCGTTGAAATTCCGGAAGAAAAGGTTCAAGCAATCAAAACAAATCGCCGTGTAGCCATGATGTCGGAGGATGTGGCGGTATCTAAGCTTCCGATTCAAAGCGCTCCTGTCGGAAGTCGCTCTTTTGAATGCCGCAACAGAGGCTATCGGCGCCGGGGAGAAGGCGTCGCCGTCGCTGTCATTGATACTGGCGTGGCACCTCATTACGATTTAATTAAGCCGTTTAACCGAATTCTTTATTTTAAAGACTTTGTAAATGGCAGAAAAACGCCCTATGACGATGACGGGCATGGTACGCATGTAGCTGGAATTGTTCTGGGGAATGGGTATTCCTCAGGCAAGTTCCAGGGAACCGCTCCTGGCGCCGCTCTGGTTTCGCTGAAGGCCCTTGACCAGGAGGGAAATGGAAATGCTTCCGATATTCTTGCCGCCATGCAATGGATTTATGATAACCATCAGCGCTATAACATACGGGTTGTCAATCTTTCTCTGGGAATCGCCTCTTCTCCTTATACACAGATCGATCCCCTCGTTCTGGGCGCTAACGCACTGGTTTTTAAAGGACTTTGTGTTGTTGCTGCCGCGGGCAACAGCGGACCTGACCGGCAAAGCATCACATCTCCCGGAACCAGCCCCTTTGTTTTGACCGTCGGTTCATGTGATTGTGATAATCATATTCCCGACTTTTCCAGTCGGGGGCCAACTCCTTCGGGCCAGCCTAAGCCGGATGTAGTTGCTCCCGGCGTTGATATCATTTCTTTGTCCTCACAAAACCCGAAAGGGTACATTGCTCAGACCGGAACGTCCATGTCCTCGCCGTTTGTAGCCGGTCTTGCTGCTGAATATTGCGCCAGGCACCCTCAGGCCCATCCTCTGGAGGTGAGAAGCGCCCTGCTGGATTTGGCCCGGCCGGTAAGCAGCGCCAGCCGCAATGAACAGGGCTGGGGGAGGTTATATAGGGGTGTTTTGCGATAATTGGCAGACCAGCCGGTTCGCCAGTCCGGGCGGATTTTGATGTGCCAAGATTTTTGGTGATACCTGTGGTTTGATGTCCATTTTTTGCAAAAACAAAGAAGAGAAAATCGGCTGTCGATTATCTCTTCTTTATTAATTTCATCTTTCTTTCAATCCACAGGTCTCCCTGACCTATAAATTATATCACGTTCTAGCAATAAGCATCAGCATTCATTTTCGTAGAAATTGTTCTATAATTTAACAAATCAGGGACTGCGTATAACTGAATATATCAAGCATTTTAAAAGCCAGTCCAATTTCCTGGACTGGCTTTCTTCTTTTTTCAACTATGGCAAATATTTCATCGGATCGACCGGATCTCCATTGACACGAATTTCAAAGTGACAATGAGGGCCAGTGCTCCTTCCGGTGCTCCCGGACTCCGCGATGTGATATCCCTGGTAGACCTTATCGCCTTCCTTGACCAGAAGTTTGGAGTTATGTCCATAATAGGTCTCCATTCCGTTCTGGTGGTCGATGATGACCAGGTATCCAAAGCTGCCTTTATATCCGGCCCAAGTAACGGTTCCGCCGTCAGCGGCAACGACATCACTTCCCATTGCACAAGCCAGATCGACACCATTATGGTTTCTTCCCCAGCGCGCACCGAACGGTGAAGATATGCGATAATTGGTAACTGGATATATGTATTTTCCTGATCCGATCGTAGGCGGCCTCTCCTTAGTGCCCACAAGAATGACCTCTGTCGTCGGTTCTTTTTCAACTTTTTCCACAATTGGAACCTTTGTTGATTCCTTGCCGTTGCTCTTTTCGACCCTGGCTGTTATGACTTTTGTACCCTTTTTGCCTTTGGTCTTGACTTCTTTTTCGCCTTCGTAGATCTTGTCGGACTTCTTTTCTACGGTTTCAAAATCGATAGGTTCTTCATATGTAACCAGCTCGGATGCCTTGAGTGTAACGACCGGTGCTTCCTCCTGCAGTTTAACCTCGCTGCCCACCTCCAGCTTTTTGGGGTTAATTTCCGGATTCATTTCTATGATCTGTTCTTCCGTCATATTGTTGCTTTTAGCCAGGTCCGCCAGAGTTTCTCCAGCAGTGACAATATGTGTTTTTTCAACAACAGATCCGGTTTTCAGCGCATGTTTAGCATCCTCTTCCTGCTGCAGGTTGTCCAAATCCGTGTTGACCTCTTTGATTTCTACATCTTCAACAAATTTTGCGTCCTCAACGACTACATTCTCGCCTTGATCGGTATACTCATCTTTAATTGCACTGAGCACATTCTTTGCAGATTCTTCACTGTCAACGACTGCTGCATGTTTTCCGTTAACAGTAATACTGTAAGCTTTTACATTGACATCGCCCACATAGGTAAGTCTTTTAAGCACTTCTTCCGAGGTATCGATATGGGTGTCTTTACCAAAGGCTGACACACGTTTAAAGTCAATATCCTTCTTTTTATCAATGACAACCTCGATATCCCGTTCTTCGGTAAGGGCGCTCTGTACCAGATCGGTGATCTTAAGAACGTCCTCCTTATCTTTAACAATTCCCAAAACCTTTCCATTATAGGAGTATTCATATGCCATATAGTGGTTGAATATGCCCAGCATTCCTACCGTTGCGACGATAAATGCAGTAAATACTGCTAAAATCAGAATTCTGTGATGTTCTGCAAATTTTCTAAATTGGGTAAATTTTCCCGGCTTTTTATTATTCAATTTTTCTGTTAATGTGTTTATTCGGTTGCTAAATTTTTCTGCCATAGTTCCGCCTCTCTCGTCCGGAGGTTAAAGCACTCGCAGCGCTCACCCTCGTCGTTAGTCCCGGTATCCTTACATATTTTACACTTATAGTGCACATCCAGATAATCGAGTTCAAAGTCGTTGTCCGTCAAAAGAACTGCTCTTTCTCTGCTCAAACTGTCTACCGTATCCTGCAGTCTCTTGACCTCAGTTTGTTTGTCTATCCTGTTCGAAATGATGACTTTAGACATTTGCATGCTGCAAGAATTCATTTCTTCTTCTACTTCCCGCAGACGCGGGATTTTGTTATAAACTTCTCTTTTGCGTGCCTCAGCTTCATCTTCTTCCTTATTTCGCAAGTAGTTGTAATATTTGAGAACTGTGGAAACAGACATTGCTTTGGGCTTGCCGTCAACTGTGCCATTCTTCTCTTCAAACCAGTTCACCAGTACTTTGTTGACATAATTGATGTTTGGGTTGGATATGCCGCTGGTCTTTCCGCAGGCCTCCAACACCTTGTCGATGGTGTAATTCATTTCTTCAAACCAGCGGTTCATGATCTTTTTTTCTTCTTCTGTCGGATTTCGATCAAACCCCAGCGCCTTAAGAACGCGTTTGTATAGGTAGTGCCTCTGGTCCCGCTCTTTCAAGTATTCTTCCACCGCCAGTACATCGTTTAGACCCTCTGCCACCCAGCGTTTGACAACAGCCGCTACATAGCGGATGTTCTTCTTCTCTCTGGAAACGCAGTAGGAGTATGCGTAAACGATAACTTCCGGTGAAGCGTTAAAATCGTTGATCCAGGAAAGGATTTCCATCATCTCGGCGCCGCTGATCACTCTGCCCACAATTCGCTCGATGGAACGATACATGCTCTGAATATTTTTATCTGCCATGACCGCTTTTGCGCTGTCATCCACTTGCTTCTTTTTCTTTTTGGGCGTCTTGCCGTATAGCAGCTCTTTTAGGTTAATAAATTCTACCTGATAATTAAATTTGTCTTCTGCATGTTTTCGGCATTTGCGAATAACACCCATGCTTTCCCAATAAGTCCATGCTTTGAGCACATCCTCTTCCTGCAGGCCCAGCTGTTTGGCTATGGTTTCATTTTCCATATCCTCCCCCAGGGTTCCATACATAAGGGCAAAAAGATAAACCTTCACATAGTCTCCGGGAGCTGAAGCCATGTATTCGTTGATAAAAATATTCTCGACATCCGTGTCCAATAAATAGTAGTCTTTTATTTGTTCTCGCCTAAAGTTCATTAGCCTTGTTCAGATCCTCCAATAGTTTGCTCAGATCGACGCTGTGGCCTTCTGCCGCATCCTGGAGGGTCTCGCCGCTGCTGCCCGGGCAGCCCACACAGTTCAGTCCGTGAGAGATAAAGACGTCCTCCAGCTGGGGATTTAAGTCTAATATCTCGCAAATCATCATATCCTTGGTGATTTCCTTCATGGTTACCTCCCAATGCTGCTCTTGTCAGCAAATCTTGTGTATTTACCCAGCCATGTCACATCCACTGTGCCGGTCGGGCCGCTTCTGTGCTTGGCAACAATAACTTCGCATTCTCCAGGCTTATCGGTATCCTCATTGTAATATTCATCCCGATAAAGGAAAATTACAATATCTGCGTCCTGCTCGATAGAACCGGATTCCCGCAGGTCAGCCAGCATAGGCCTGTGGTTGGGCCGCTGCTCCGGGGCACGTGACAGCTGAGAAAGAACAATGACCGGGCAGTCCAGCTCTCTGGCCAGGAGCTTGAGATTTCTGGAGAGGGCCGAAATTTCCTGCGTTCTGCTGTCCGTTTTTTTACCTTCCAGATTCATTAGCTGGAGATAGTCAATGACGATCAAGTCCAATCCGCTCTCTGCTTTCAAGCGGCGGCATTTGTTCTTCATCTCCATGATGCTGATGCCGGGCGTATCGTCGATATTTATATTTGCTCTGGAAAGAACGTCCAGCGCCATATTGATCTGGTCCCAATCTTTTCTTTCCAGGTTTCCTGTTTTTAAATTCTGCATATCAATACGGGATTCCATAGAGAGCAGTCTCTGTCCAAGCTGCTCTTTGGACATCTCCATACTAAAGATCATCACGCTGGCGTCGCCCTTGATCGCTGCTTGCTGCGCCACACTTAGGGCAAAAGCAGTTTTTCCCATGGCCGGCCTTGCGGCCAGTATGATCAGGTCGGATCTCTGCAGACCGGAAGTCATCTGATCCAGATCGCGAAATCCAGTTGTCAGTCCGGTCAAATTTCCGTCCAGCTGGGAAATTCTGTCGATAATATTGATGTTTTCCAGCAGTACGTCCTTAATATGGGCAAAATCGCTCTTCTGCCCTTTTTGGGCTATTTCAAAGATTCCCTGTTCCGCAAAATCGAGAATCGCATTGGTATCCATATTTTCTTCGTAGCTCTTTTGAACAATATCATCGGCCGTGGATATGAGCCTGCGAAGGGATGCCTTTTGTGAAATGATCTTTGCGTATTCGGCCGCGTTGGATGTGGATGGGACATCTGCCGAAAGTGTTGCTATGTACGCCCTGCCGCCTACCATTTCCAGCGAATTGCGTTTTTTCAATTCTTCGGAAACGGTCAGCGCGTCCACCGGCGCGCTTCGTTTATATAAATCCGTAATTGCTTTAAAAATCTCTTTATGGGTTTCGCTGTAAAAGTCATCCGGCGTCAAAAGCTCTACCACATCGAACAGAGCATCCTTATCCAGCAGTGCCGAACCTAGTACCGAGCGTTCAGCCTCTCCATTATGAGGAGGAATTCTTTCCATGTTTCGTTCCTCTTCTCTTTAGACTGTAACAGTCACTTTCAGCTGAGCGGATACTTCCGGATACAGCTTAATCGGAACAGTAAATGTTCCAGTCTGTTTAATAGGGCTTTCCAGTTCGATTTTTTTCTTGTCGACTTTGATCTTATGCTGGTCCGCCAGCGCCTGGGCGATGTCTTTGGATGTAATGGAGCCGAAAAGTCTGCCGCCTTCGCCGCCTTTTGTCTTGATGGTTACGGAAAGAGCGCTGATTTTTTTAGCTGTTTCTTCGGCAGACGCTTTTTGCTCTGCCTTTTTTTCTGCCGCGATTTCTTTTTGTTTTTTTAAGCTCTTTATATTGCCCTCTGTCGCTTCTTTGGCGATTCCCTTGGGAATCAGCATATTCCTGGCGTAGCCGTCGCTTACTTTTACAACGTCTCCGGCTTTGCCTGTACCTTTTAAATCTTTTTGCAATATTACTATCATTTTATTGTAACCTCCTAATGTGATGAGTTAAAGAAAATCTTTCAGAATTTCTTTTAATTTTTCCAAAGTTTCTTCCGGCGTCATCGTTACCTGAGCACCGGCCGTGTTGAGATGTCCGCCGCCTCCCAGCTGTTCCATGATCAGCTGCACGTTTACATCTCCCAGAGATCGGGCGCTTACCACGGTCTGGCCATGCTCGTTTTGTCCGGCGACAAAGGTCGCCTGGATTCCCTGTACCGTGAGAAGCTCATCGGCTACCTGGGAGTTGACGATTTGGGCGTTGGGGTTCCTTCCTTGACAAACGGACATCGCGATGCCGTCTTCCAAGAACTGAGCATTGGCAATGCACTTTGCCCGAATTTGAAAGCTTTCCAAATCCGCCTGAAAATATTTTTTAACGGTAACCGTATCAGCTCCGCATCTGCGCAGCCATGAGGCCGCCTCAAAGGTACGTACGCCGGTCTTTACAGCAAATCGATTGGTGTCTACGGTGATTCCCGCCAGCAGCGCCTCCGCCTCCATTTTTTTCAGAGACTTTTTATCCCCGGAATACTGGATGATCTCGGTTACCAGCTCGGAAGTGGAGGAAGCATACGGTTCCATGTAGGAAAGAATCATGTTGAGAATCGCTTCCTCGGCCTTACGATGATGGTCTATAACAACAATTTTTTCCAAATCCAGGAGCTCCGGGCATTCCACCAAACTAGGTCTGTGGGTGTCCAAAACTACGATCAGAACGTTCTCGTCGCTAAGGGAAATTGCTTTTTCTGAGTTAATAAAATTATATTCTTCCGTTTCCTTAGCTGCCTGGTAAATAGCGGTGAGAGCTTCATTGTACCCGTTTATCACGATATAGGCTTCTTTTTTTATGTTGGCTGCTATTCGAAAGATGCCCAAAGCAGCGCCGAAGCAGTCCATGTCAGGGTTACGATGACCCATAATAATTACTTTGGATGATTGCTCCATCAGCTGTTTGAGCGCATGGGCGATCACTCGGGATTTCCCTTTGTTACGCTTTTCCACAGTTTGCATCTTTCCGCCGTAATATTCGATGCGCCTTACGTTTTTGACCACCGCCTGGTCGCCTCCGCGGCCAAGAGCGATCTCCAGTGCATCATTGGCATACTGTTCCGTCTCCATTGGATTCTTGCCGGCTACACCGATGCCGATGCTCAAGGTTACGGGAAAGTCCGATTCGGTCTCCAGCTCGCGAATCTCGTCCAAAATCGGAAATTTTGTCTCAACCAGCTTTTCATAATATTTGTACTCGAAGACCATGAAATACAGATGTTCCTTGTATCTGGTAATAGATGCGCTCATCTTCGTTCCCCAGCTCCGAACCACCTTGTCGATCTCCGAAGCCAGCATCATTTGTTTTTCTTCTCCTGTGCTGGAAGTAAGTTCATCGAAGTTATCCACATTGACGATAGCCATACAGCTCCGTTCCTCGTTGTGAAGGGTTTTGAGCATCTCATAGGTGGTGACATCGAAAAAATACATAGCAATACTGGCCAGCTCACCGTCTCCGATAAAAGAAGTCAATATCTTGAAAATTTTATCGTTGCGGGAAATGGTCAGCGATCTGCCCTCCCTGGTTGCTGCTATAATCTCAGCATGCTTGATCCCTGTAAGAGCATATATATCCGCCCCCCGGATGCCGTCATAAATGAACACCTCGTCGATCTTGGAGCTGGCTCTGGATACTTTTCCCTGGGGATTGAGTACGCAAAGAGGCACCGGTGAATATGCGGCAAGTAATTTTTCTATTCGACTTACATACATGTAGTATAATCTCCTATTCCGGTATCATCTAGCTGAGTTTTTCTTTCAATCGGAACATTACGTCCGCGAATCCCAGGAGAAGCAGTGCGATCTTGCCCAGCCCGGTAAAAAGAAAGAAAAGAATGATGATAACAGCGATTGCCTTGGGCGCCCCTTTTTTATGACAGAACATAAAAATTACGGACATGCCTTGAAGGCAGAACACAAAGTTAAACAATGCGTTTATATTGGCATATAGCAGGTCTCCTATTTTTATCCCGGTTTTTGCCAGAATCCAGGATAAAAGGAATATTATCACCCAGCCGATAATAACATTTCTTGGGAGGTCAAATTCGCGAAATCTGGGCATTTTGAGCGCTAACGCGCCGCCCGGTTTTACGATCCTGCTAAGTATCGTATATTCGATATAAGCTGCGATTGCTGTAAAGATACAAATGGTGGACGGCACTAGATCAGCAGCCTGTCCATACACCTGGGTAAAAAACTGTACCCGCTCTGTCTCAGTCGTCTCTTTCCCAAGCAGGTCCCCGACCATCGGGTCCTTTGCCAAGGTTTGGGCCATGTAACGGACGCTTTCCTGGAGCGTATCTAAGATCCCGTTTCCTGTGGCAGAAGCAATAATCATAATAAGAATGGATCCGATAACTCCTGCAAAGATCCCTTCCAGTACCACCCGGTAAGGCGAAAGCCTTTTTCCCATGGCTTGAATCATGATGGGAACAGGCAGAACCAATGCCGCTATGAAAACAAATGTCAAATACATGAAAGGTTCCTTCCTTGCGGCAGTACCGCAATTCGATGGTTGAAGTTTATTATAACACAATTAAACGATCTTGTCTGCCACTAGATGTAGTGCCTGTTTTTTGATAAAATACTGTATATGAAAGGAGGGCAGCGTTTTGAATAAAATGACAATTTGCCTGGTCAGCTGCCTTTTACTGACGTCCACATCTGTTTTTCCTCAGATCACCCCGTCATCCGGCGCCGTTTATCAAGAAGGCTTTTCTTATTGCGAAATTACACCTTTTATTGCTTCCCGAATTGAAGGAAAATCCTACCGGGAAAACCCGGATATTTCGCTGGCTGATCTGCGTTATGTAAGGATCAAATACATTGATTTTGAAGGTAATGAAAAGGACGGCGAGCTGATTGTCAATCGCAGGATCGCCCGCGATACAGTGGAAATCTTTTATCAGCTTTATCGTCACAAGTATCCCCTGCAGGAGGTGTCTTTGATCGATGATTACGGGGCCAGTGACGACCGCTCCATGGAAGCCAACAATACCGCGGCCTTTAATTACCGCAAGATTACCGGCAGCACCAGTCTGTCCCGCCACGCCTACGGTATGGCCATCGATATCAATCCCCTCATCAATCCATATGTGAAGGGATCGACCGTGCTTCCCGCCGGCGGCAACGTTTACGCCCAGCGCAGCGCTGAAAAGTGCACTGGAAAATATGCTTCTTTTATGATCCAGCGAGGAGATTTTATCTATAAGCTTTTTATGGAGCATGGTTTTACCTGGGGCGGTGACTGGAGAAGTCTGAAAGATTATCAGCATTTTGAGAAGGAGTAGGGGCTGGATCTGTTTTGCGCCAGGCTCCAGCGCGTCCTGCAGCCTGGACAGCAAAGCGGCCGGCGTTGGCGGATAGACAAGGGGAACTCAGGGTCAGCGGCGGTGGCGGCAGGTCTTCCACAAGACAAAAGTTAAATCTTATGCCGGGAATCTATTCGAAATAGGAAAAAACAGGCTGCTTGTCCATAGAAAAACAGCCTGTTTTTTATTTTTCAGGGTTTGGAAGATTGTCTTTACTTCCTTAGGGTTCACATAGAACTCTGCCAGGATTATGCGACCCACAGGCTAAGTTCTATTTTTTAGCAGCTCCTCCGCATTTTTATAAAAGACACGCGCTTCTAGTTCTTTGTCTCCACCGCAGGCTTCCTCCACAATTCGAATCGGGGCCGCTTCTTGTCCCCAGGGCCAATCGGTGCCAAAGAGGACCCGCCGCTCTCCGAATCTTTTCAGGAACTCCTTCACTACAGAAGATGGCTGGAATGACGTATCTACGTAAAGATTTTTCATATCTGCACCTTCCCATAACTGGTCATAATCAAACGTTCCGCCGCAATGAGCGCCCACGAAATTAATGTTGGGAAACCGGGACACTAATTCTAAAAAGTCCGGATTGGATCCATTTTCAGGCGCATTGCGGTAGCTTTCTTCCGGATGAAAGTAGCAGAAGCTATAAGTATGACAGATAACCGGCTTACCCGTTTCCTCCCAAGCCTTCAGCGCTTCTGCCACCTCAGAGGACAGCAGCTTTTTCCTCTGCAGGATAGGGTGTATTTTCAGGCCCGCCGCACCTTTTTCTGCATCCTGCACAATTTTTTTACTAGCAGCCTTTCCCAAGTCAAAGTCAATACATGTGAAAGGCGTTATTCTCGGATCCAGCTTGGATGCCGCCAATACTTCTTCAAAACCGACATGAGGCAGCACCGGCAAAATCCATATGCCGGTAATTTGGTTTTCATCCATTGACGTTTGCAAGTTCTGCAAAGTGGCTGTATGGTTCCTCGCCTGCTCTTCGTTGAGCGCACTTTCACTAAATACCAAAGGGTCTAAATTCTCAAATTCCTCCGGCATCAGCATATTGTTTGCTTCCAGCTGTTCCAAGTAATTATGATGGTCCCGCTTCCTTACATTTTGCTTAAAAGTAATGTTCTTTCCATAGAGGATATCTCCTAAATGGCCGTGCGAATCGATTATTTTTCTGCCCATTATCTTCTCCTTTCACTGAGGATTTCCGCAACCTGTTCTTTTGGTAATGCAAAGATTTTATTATGTTGGATTCCTTCCATTGTTTCCGCTGCGCAAAGAGCATTCAAAATAGCCTCTTCCACCGCATCAGCAACCGCTTTATAGATGGGATCCATTCTATGATCGCCGAGAATTTGCGCTACAGCTTCGGTATGTGTGAAAGCATTTTCGTTGGCTGTGGAAAAGGCCACAAAGATGTCCCCTGACCCATTTTCATAGCCGGAACCCAGCTTGCCGATTCCAATGGGAACCCGCTTGCACATCTTTGATAGCTGAATGGGATTGACGGGAGCGTCCGTGGCAAGTACGACGATGATTGATCCCGTGCCCGGTTTGGCCATTGCCATGTTGTAAACCGGGTCAGCGCCGGTAAGTTTTTCGCCCATGGGAATTCCATTTATTGTGAACCATTTTCGCGCGCCGTGATTGGCCTGCACTAGAACACCCACCGTATATCCGCCGTCTTCCCGGCTTAACTTTCTGGATGAAGTGCCGGTACCGCCTTTAAATTCATGGCAGACCATGCCGGTGCCTCCTCCCACGTTACCTTCTTCGATAAAGCCTCCGTGGGCGTTTTCCAATGCTTCCATGACGTGATGCTCTTTTACATGAAATCCATTGGTATCATTGAGTATGCCGTCATAGGTCTCTCCCACTACCGGATAAAAATATCCGCTGCCTTCTATTTCATTACCCTGGAAAACCAGCGGATGATAAAATTTATTTTCCAGCATCCACTTTGTCACCGAATCCCGGACAATGCCCACGCTATTCGTATTGGTGATCATAATCGGGCCGTGTATAAATCCAGAATCATCCATCCAATGGGTTCCGGTCAGCTCCCCATTTCCATTCAAATCATGCCGCCCTGCATATACGACACTTCTCTGTCTGCCTCTGGGTAAAATCGCCGTTACCCCAGTTCGGGCAAAATTAGATCCCATGCCACTGTAATCCTCAGGTTCTCCTTTTATAATTGTGCTATAACCCACCATGACACCATCCACGTCGGTTATGGCATTGTATGTACCGGTTTCTCCGTCCAAGCTGATTCCCAGTTCCCTTGCTCTTTTTTTCATAATAATCTCCTTTTTTATTAACGTCTGATTAGTTTTTCAAACCCCGCTTCACTATGGGGTTTACCTGTTTTCTTTTGCTCTAAGGCACGCTTAAGTGCTTGGTGGCGCGCTTTGGTCACCGGATAAACGATGGCCAGCAGTCCGGCACAGACGCCCAGAATTCCTGGAAGAAGGGTATTGGCGGAAATGATTGTTTCTGCCGCTTTTGCCTCCTGTCCGGCAACATCGTATCCTCCAAATTGTAAAAACACGCCCAGCAGCTGCATAGAAACGGCAGTTCCACATTTTTGAATCAAATCCATCAACCCGGCCATAGCACCGATCCGCTCTTCTCCATTAACATATTCGTCTAGTTCGCTCAAATCATACATGAGTGAAAAGTAAACAGTAAAAAAGGTTGTATTGCCAAAGGTAAAGAAAAATGCCATGGCGATGGCCCATTCAAAAGATTTTACTCCGATGATGCCGAACAGACAGAGGACAGTTCCGCTGAAAAGCATCGCGCAGCAATAGACATGTTTTTTATCAAACTTTTTCCCCAGTCCATTGATGACCGGCGCCCAAAGCACGGAAAATAGTCCGATGCACGTGAAATAGAGGGACTGCTGTCCTGCTGTAACCTGAAAATTAGTTGTCAGCATATAGACTGCGCCGCCGCTGGCAGCCGCCGCAGCCATCGCCCAGAAAAAAACGGTGATTCCCAAAAATCTGACCGGCCTCAGCTTTAAGACCTCCAGATAAGATAAAAAGAAATTCTTTCTTTTCTCTTTCTCTCCTTGTGCCGGGCTGGGATTGGCGGCCTCTTTTCCTTTTGTACATAGGAGGCAGATTGACATTCCTAATATGATCAGAATTCCAAAGACAGTACCAACGGTCCTCCACCCCTGAACTGGACTGCTATCCAAAGTTTCCTCTACAAAAGCTACGATCATCGGGGGCAGAGCTAAGGCCAGAATCATGGTAGCGTAGCCGACCGCGCTTCCCCAGGCCCTAACACTGGTCCTTTCTTCAAAGTCATCCGTTAATTCTCCGCCCAAAGCGAAAAATGGGATTACATAGGTCGTATAGCAGGTATAATAGGCCATCGCAATCACCATAAAATAAAGTACCTTTATATTTGAGGGCAAAGGTAAATCGCTGAAGATTAAATACATACAAATCCCATACGGGAAAACGGCTTTTGCCATAAACGATCTGCGCCTGCCCATTCTGCTCTTACTATTATCAGACAAATAACCGATAAACGGATCCAGTACACCATTCCAAAGTACTGCGATTGAAGAGACCATTCCTGCCTTGACCGGCGCCACGCCGGCAATATCGGTAAGAAAAAACAGAAAGTAAAAGTTAAAGATATTAAGGGGTATGGCGTCGCCAAAAGCTCCTATGGCATATCCCAGCTTAGTTCCGACAGATAATTTTTTTTCTGTCATAAAATTACTCCTTTCCTATTCCATCAGTTCAATAGGCTTTGGTTTGTACAAACACTATCTATTTATACAGCAAGGATTATGCCATCTAAAAACTATAAATATTGCCGAAAACCCACCTTTTTTATGAAAATTCAAACTTTTTAGGCATTAAAACAAAGGAGCGTCTAATTCTTTTGACACTCCTTCCTCCTTTATTTTCGGCATTCTTCATAAAAACGTCTAACTTTTTAGACACTGTAAAGGTTTTTAGACACTTTTGCTGCTATGGGCCAGCTTGTTATATAAGGTTGCCCGGGAAATTTTTAATAATTCCGCTGCTTTCTGCTTGTTTCCTCCGCATAAGTCCAGGGCCTTTTCAATCACCTCTAGTTCAGCCAGTTCTCTGGCTTTTTCCAAAGGGTTTTTTTCTGTAAAAATGGTGCTTTTCATTTCCCCATATAAGCTTTCTGAAACGAAATCGCCCAAATCGCCGGCTTCGATCTGTTTACCCACACAGAGGTTCATTGCCCGTTCAATCAAGTTTTTTAATTCCCTGACATTTCCCGGCCAATTATAGCAATAGAAATATTTCATCACTTGGGGAGAAACACATTCCACCTTTTTGTCCAGCAAAGCGTTCATTTCCTGGATGCTTTGTTCTACAAACAGAGGGATGTCTTCTTTTCGCTCTCGCAGCGGAGGAATGGTCACTCGCATAATATTCAAACGGTAATAGAGATCCTCTCTAAATTTTCCTTCCTTCACAAGCAGAGCTAAGTTTTTATTGGATGCAGCAATAATCCGCACATCCATTTTTTTTGTTCTTCCTCCGATCCGGCAAAATTCTTTTTCCTGAAGCACACGCAGCAGCTTAGGCTGGATGTGGTAAGGCAGCTGATCCACTTCATCCAAAAAGAGCGCCCCTTTCTCGGCCAGCTCCAGTTTGCCAGGTCTTCCGCCCGGTTGTGCACCGGTGAAGGCCCCTCCTTCGTAGCCGAACAGCTCTGATTCAAAAAGGCTTTCCGGTATGGCCGCGCAGTTGATTTCAATGAACGGATAATTCATTCGCTTGCTCAGATTATGGATAGAATGTGCGACAAGCTCTTTTCCGCAGCCTGTTTCAGCTTCGATCAGGACCGTCGAATCGGTTTCGGACATCCTGACTAGTTTACTTTTTAGTTCTCGAATCGGTACGCTGTCTCCGATTATATCAGCAAGGGAATATTTCTTGTGCGCTTTTTTTCTTTTTTTGCCGGAAATAATTCGTTTGATTCGATCGGAAAAGTCCAAAAGTCCATCAGCTGATAGAGCCTCCAGTTTGTTAAAAAACAGGTCGACTTCTTGAGCGGTACTGAATAAATCAAAGTCCACAACGCCAATCATTTTTTTGCCCTCATACAGCGCTTTCATTCTGGCAATATTGATACCGCTCATTCCCAGGTAAACAGCCAGCTCCTCGTTTTTTTCCGATTCCAGAAAATCTATTAATTTGCTGGCGGGGTATATTTCCCTTATGTTTTTTCCAAGGATCTCTTTAGAGAAATTTTCGCCTTCTGTTTGGGTTATTTTTTCCTTCAATTCCTTTGCCATATATCGTATGGTTCCATCTTTGTCCACAACCACCAACCCACTAATATGATCCAGAATTCTTTTGCATTCTTCAAGCGTAAGCTGAAAATCGCTGCTCTTCCTATTCATCTCCAGGTCCTCCTGTTTCCAACTAAAGAAAAAAACGGAACCAGCTGTCTTATTCTGCTGATTCCGCTCTCTTGTTCTTCTTAGTCTGCTGTATAAGGCAGCAGTGCAACGATTCTTGCTCTCTTGATCGCTCTTGTTACTTCTCTCTGGTGTACTGCGCAAGTTCCGGTGATTCTCTTAGGAAGAATCTTACCTCTTTCCGTTACATATTTTTTCAGTTTTTCAACGTCTTTGTAATCTATGGTTTCTGTCTTGTCCGCACAGAACTGGCATACTTTTTTTCTTCTCATGCCGCCGCGTCTTCTATCCATGACATTATCTCCTTTCTCTTAGAATGGGATGTCCTCATCCTCGATGGCCTGGAATCCCTCTGGAATCCCCATGTCATCCTTCTGCGGAGATGAGGCCTGCTGTTGTGCCGGCCGATCGCTTCTTTCGTTCCGATCTCCCCAGTCTAAAAATTCTACGTTATTAGCAACTACTTCCGTGGTATACACAGTCGCCCCATCTTTGTTGGTATATTTTCCTGTCTGTATGCGTCCCTGTATTCCTACAAGTCTGCCTTTTCTCAGGAAACGTTCGCAGTTTTCCGCCTGTTTTCCAAATACAACCACATTGGGAAAATCGGCCTGCTTTTCGCCTCCGGCTCTTACCGGACGGTCGATGGCTACGCTGAATCTGGCAACCGCCATCTGCGTTTCGGAAGTATATCTTACTTCAGGGTCTCTTGTTAATCTGCCGATCAGTACTACATTATTCATACCCGCACCCCTTTATTTCTCATCTTTGTTAATGATCATGTGTCTCATTACATTATCTGAGATTTTCAGTCTTCTGTCTAATTCTTTAGGCAGATTTTCACTTGCTTTAAATTCTACGACTACGTAGTATCCGTCATTTTTCTTCTGAATCGGATATGCAAGTTTTTTCATTCCCCATACGTCTGTTTTGGTGACTTCGCCATCCGCGCTGATGATCTGCTGAACAGTCTCAACGGTAGCATTCTTTTTCTCGTCCTCCAAAACTGGATCGATAATGAACATAACTTCATAATTTGTCATTCGTTTCACCTCCCTGTGGACTAAATGGCGCCCGCCTTCTGCCGGCGCAGAGAGCATTAAAAATTTCAATGCCTTTCTATTATACACTACTTTGTGCAAAAATCAAGAAAAATCTTTACACCGGAATAATCAATCCGCCCATGATGATTTCCATCATTTCCTCAGTCAGCTCCATATCCCAGCTGTAATTATCGTTTTTCGTCAGCTTAACGGTAAGCGTCTGCGGCTCACCGGGCGCGGCCTGGCTGGCCTTTTCCACCTGCTTTGCGAAAATACTCAAGCACTTTTTGTTTAGACTCTTTTTACTGTTCTTTCCCGTGTAAAGATTATCCTCCATATAGGAATAGGCTTCCTTATTATAATCTTTCAGAACACCGCTGAAATCCGAATTGCAGACCTGGACCTGGGCCGTGGCTGCGGTTTCGGCCTGGTTTTTTTCTACAGAATCAATTTTATAAGTAAAGTTTTTAAAAAGGCTGTTGTAGATCAGATCCAAATCCTCTTTGTTTCCGGCGCTGTGGAGGAGCATGTTGATATCTTCATTTTGCGTATACAAAATCAGCGTGTCCGTATCCTTTTTCTTTAAACCTTCAAAAAATGCTTCTGTCACCTGCTCCGGCTCGGTGATTGTCAGGGTCTGGGTAAAATCTTTCATGCTGCATCCCCAAAGCCCGCTGGCCGCGGCAAGGATCATAACGATTGCGATTATCTTTTTCATACCTGAATTCTCCATACATTTTTTCCATTATATCATGTATGGCGCCAGTTGGCATGTTTTCCCGTCATATTTTGTTGTCTGCTGGGAAGGATTTATCGCTGCACCCGCCCGCTGCCGTCGCCGGCCGCCAGCGCATTCACTTCTTCAACGCTCACCCTGTTAAAATCACCCTCCACAGAATGTTTGAGACAAGACGCCGCCGCAGCGAATTCCAGGGCATCTTTCAGGGACATGTTTTTATACAGCCCATAAATCAGTCCTGCTGCGAAGCTGTCTCCCCCGCCAACCCGGTCGACGATATGAATCTCATACTCCTTTGAAAAGAAACATTGGCTGCCGTCGCTGATCATGGCGGCCCATCGGTTATCATTGGCCGACAAGCTGGTTCTCAATGTGATCGCAGCGTATTTAAAGCCAAACCGCTCAATCAGCTGACTTGCAACAGAACAATAACCTTCATGATTGAGTTTTCCCCCGTTCACATCACTATCCTCGGCCTGTATGCCGAAAATCTTTTCCGCATCCTCTTCATTGGCAATGCAGATATCCACATAGTCCATCAGTGGTTCCATAATACGCTGCGCTTCCTGAGAGGACCAGAGTTTTTTCCTGAAGTTGAGATCGCAGCTGATCGTCATATCCCGCTTCTTGGCTTCCCGGCAGGCTTCTTTTACCAGCACTGCGGCATTCTCGCTCAGGGCCGGCGTAATTCCGGTAAAATGAAACCATTTCGCCCCATCAAAAATGGCCGGCCAGTCAAAATCTCCCGAAACCGCCTGGGCAATGGAGGATCCGGCTCTGTCGTAGATAACTTTGGAAGGCCTCTGGGATGCTCCTGTTTCCAAATAATAGATTCCGACCCGATCCCCTCCCCGGACAATGCTGCCGGTATCCACTCCGAAAGAATTCAAGCTACGGATGGCTGCCGCTCCAATCTCGTGGGGAGGCAGCTTGGTGACAAAAGCAGTGTCCACTCCAAAATTGGAAAGGGATACGGCAACATTTGCTTCCCCGCCGCCAAAAGTCGCTTCCATACGGTCATTTTGAAAAAAGCGCAGATAGCCTTCTGGTTTCAGCCGCAGCATAATTTCTCCAAACGTAATAATTTCCGCCATCTTCTTACCTCCTAATCTCCTTTACAAGTTTCATCGCCTTCCGGCACCTCTTTGTCACTTCTTCCCATCGATCCTGCTCTAATAAATCCGTCTTTACCATAAACGTGCCGCCGCAGGCAGCAACCGCTGGGCTGGACAGGTATTCCCCCAAATTATCCATAGAGATTCCGCCGGTAGGCATGAATTTCACTTGCTGATAAGGACCGGCAAGGGCGTTTATGGTTTTGACCCCGCCGAACTGCTCTGCCGGGAAAAATTTCAGGACGGTCAGCCCCATCTCCATGGCCCGCTCAATCTCCGTAGGCGTGACACATCCGGGGAATACAGGAATGTCCCGATTCAAGCAAAACTCCACCACCTTTGGATTGAAACCCGGGCTGACGATAAACCGGGCCCCGGCATCTTTCGCCCTTTGGGCCTGCTCTACGGTAAGAACGGTACCGGCTCCCACCATTAGATGATCACACTGCACGCCCATGGTTTCGATAACTTTTTCCGCCCCTTGAGCGCGGAATGTAACTTCCGCGGCCTCCATTTCCCCATCTGCCAGCGCCTTTGCCAGCAGCGCAGCCTTATTTGTCTGATCCAGCCGGATGACAGGAATAATTCCTGCCCGGAAAAAAGTCTGTACAACGCTCTGGTATTGTTTGCTCATAATGTCACTCCTTGTTTAAAAATAGCGATATCCCGGTAACCCCTGATCTCGCATTTCGTTCGATCCCCGCTGGCTGTTTCTATAACACAGCGGTAAAAATCTTCAACAATCTTTTCCCGGTCCCCTTCATCCGCCATAAAGCCCCCATCGAAATCGAACCAGTTGTTCTTTTTTTCATAAATGAAATGGTTGGAAGCGATCTTAACGGTAGGAACCAGGCTTCCGAAAGGCGTTCCCCTGCCTGTGGTAAAAAGAATCAAATGAGCGCCGGACAGGGCCAGGGCCGTGGAAGCCACCAGATCGTTTCCAGGGGAGGAAAGCAAATTCAGACCGGGAACCTTTACCGGTTCTCCATACTGTAAGACATCATTGACAAGGGAGCTGCCGCCCTTTTGCACGCAGCCCAGCGATTTATCTTCCAAAGTGGTAATGCCCCCCGCTTTATTTCCCGGGGAAGGATTTTCATAAATCACCTGTCCGTGGCGTCTGAAATAGTCCTTAAACTGATTGATAAGTCCGACTGTTTTAGCGAAGGTCTCTTCATCTCTGCACCTGTTCATCAACAGTCTTTCCGCTCCGAACATCTCCGGAACTTCCGTCAGGATTACGCTGCCGCCCTGGCCGCACAAGCGGTCGGAAAACCTGCCCACCAAGGGGTTTGCCGTTATACCGGAAAGGCCGTCGGAGCCGCCGCATTTCAGGCCGACCACCAGCCGGCTCACCGGAACCGGCTGCCGCCGGAAGTTTTTCGCATAATCGATCAGATCGCGTACCAATAATGCGCCGTCTTCAAGTTCATCCTCCGTATCCTGGCATTGGAGAAATTTTATCCGCTCCAATGAAGCCGGCTGACCTGGCAAATAGTCCTTTAAAACGTCCAAGTTGCAATTTTCGCAGCCCAGCCCCAAGAGCAGAACGCCTCCGGCGTTGGGATGACCGGCCAGAGCGGCCAATGCCCTGCGGGTATTTTCTTGATCCTCGCCCATCTGTGAACAGCCATAAGGATGGGTGATGGCATAAACCCCGTCAACCTTTCCCCGTGCGTATTCCTTCGCTTTCTCAGCAAGCTCCTGGGCAACGGAATTCACACAGCCCACAGTGGCAATAATCCAAACCTCATTTCGAACCGCGCACCTGCCGTCTTCCCGCACATATCCGCTGAAAAAAGAAGCTTTCGATCCTCTTAGTTCTTGAGTTTTCAAGGCTTTACGGTATTGATAATCTTCTGTATCGCCTAATAGCGTTTTTACGTTGTGGGTGTGGACCCATTGGCCCTCTTGAATGTCTTTCTCAGCCCGCCCGATGGGGCAGCCGTATTTGATAATGGTCTCCCCCTTGGAAATTTTTTTTAAAGCGAATTTATGACCCTGGGGTATCTTCTCTTTTTTCACCAGATCGTTCAAGGCGACCGCCACGTTATCCTTCTCGTTTATTTTAATCCAGTCCATCTCTAACACTCCTTGAGAAAACCAGCCAGAGCCTCTGTCATCCCCTGGCTTTCGATCCCATCCATAAAGGCTGCTGTCATCTGCACCAGGCCTTGAACCTTGGATAAATTCTCCTGGAAAAAATCCTTCTGTTCAAGCAGTTCATGGACAAGGGCCTCATTGGTCTGAAACTGTCCGGCCCTGCGGAAAAAAGCGAGGACCTGTTCATCGTCCCGAACCTGCTCATGTTTGTAGTAGACAATCAGCGCTGCCAGGGCAAAGACGGTGCATGCAGGCAGCGTCCCCTTGCGGGCGGCATATTCTTTCAGAGATGGCTTGATTCTGGCCGTCCATTTTGAAATGCTGTTGAGGGCGATATCGGTCAGCTTGTGGTCAATAAAGGGGTTGGCAAAGCGATCGAATACATCTTCAGCAAATTGGCGCAAATCTTCCTTGGGCAGGTCCAAGGTTGGAATGACTTCTTGAAAAACAAAGGTCCTGACAAACTGGTTGATCTTCTCATCTTCCATGCTTTCTCTGACAATTTGTTTTCCTGCGAGACGGGCCACAGGGACCAGGCAAGTATGGGCCCCGTTGAGAATTCTCACCTTGCGGGTTTTGTAAGGCTTGTGATCTTTTTTTACCAGGATGGGCAGCCCGGCCCTGGCAAAAGGAAGCCGTTCTTCCAAATCCTCCGCACCCTCAATCACCCAAAGGCCAAAGGATTCTGCCGCATCCATCAAGACGTCCTCATATCCGTTTTTTCGGTTTTCTTCCTCCGGATCGGCAGGGTATCCGGTGACGATCCGATCCACCAGGGTGGAGCAGAATCGATTTTCCTGCTCTACCCATTGGATGAAGTCCGGCCCCAAATCCCAGTCCCGGATGTGGGACAGCACGCAGTCTTTCAGCTTTTTCCCATTATCATCGATGAGTTCGCAGGAGAGAATGATAAAGCCCCGCTGGCTGGTTGTGCAGGAAAACCGTTCATACAGCAGCCTGGTCAGCTTTGCCGGAAAAGATGCAGGCGGCTGGTCGGAAAACCGGCAAGTGCCGTCGTAAACGATCCCGGCCTCCGTTGTATTGGATACGATATATTCCATCTCCTCATTTCTGGCCAGATCCAAAAAAGAAGCAAAATCTTCATATGGATCGATCCCTCTGCTGATGCAGCTGATGATTCGCTTTTCATTTCTGATTCCTTGTCTGTCCCGTCCCCGCAGATAGAGAGTATACAGCCCCTCCTGCCGGTTGATGTCCGCAGTGCTCCCTGCCGGAATAGGCTGGACAACGGCCACTTTACCGTTAAAATCACCCCTCTCGTTGGCAAGGTCGATAAAGTAATCAACAAAGCCCCGCAGAAAATTCCCTTCGCCGAATTGAATGACTTTCTCAGGAGCCTGCCGGAGAAGATAGCCGTCATAGTTTAATATATCCAGAGTTTCATACGTTAATTTATCCATGGACCCTCCTTTAAAATTCGATCAAAACCTTGAGCATGTTTCCCTGGCTTGCGTCAAACGCTCTGAAAGCTTCTTCGCTTTCTTTGAATTTATAAACGTTGGTAATCACCTTGTCAAAAGGAATTGCTCCTTTTTTCGCCAGCTGGATGGATTCCATAAAATCTTCTTTTAGAGCGTTGCGTGAACCGTATACGGTTAACTCCTTTTTTTGCAGCATGGTAAAGTTAAAATCCAGATTCTCTTTGCCCACACCGATTAAAAGAACCTTGCCTGCGAATGCCGCTCCATCGACGGCCAGCTGGAAAGTCTGCGGAAGCCCCACAGCCTCTACGGCTGTATCATAGCCCCGTCCCTGAGTGAGGCTTTCTATTTTTTCAGACAAATGGCCATCGTTGAGCACGTATTGGTCAAAGCCGAAGGTTTTTACATAGTCCAGCTTTTCCCTGGATATATCGCAGATATGAACTTCCGCGCCCATGATTTTGGCTGATAGTCCAGCCATCACACCGATGGTTCCGGCGCCGATGATCAGAACCCGCTCTCCGGCTTTGATACCCGCCCGCTTGATTCCATGGTACCCGATGCAGAAAGGCTCGATGAGGGCCAGATACTTTGGGTCAATGCCTTCACCCTTATACAGCCGCTCCACCGGCATGGTAATGTACTGGCGAAAGGCCCCGTCCCTTTGGGCGCCCATGGTTTGGTTGTTTTCACAGCAATTGACAAATCCCCGCTGACAGGCGTAGCACTGACCGCAGTTAAAATAAGGGTTGGCTGTGACGATCATGCCTTTTTCCAGCCCCAGTTCATTGGGGCCGATGTCAACGATTTCTGCAGAAAATTCATGCCCTGGAATCCTTGGATAATCGGCATAGGCAAACGTCCCCCTATACGTGCCCAGGTCCGATCCGCAGATTCCGCCGTAAATCAGCTTGAGCACTGCTTCGCCCTCGCCTCTCTTGGGCAGCTCCGCCTCTTTATAGACCAGTTCCTTTGGTCTTTCAATACGAATATAATCCACAAAGATACCTCCTTTTGTTCTTTAAAACTTGTTGTTCAGCAGCTTGATTGCCTTCTCTGCTTTTTCCGCGGCCTCAGTTTCCTTTAAAACGGCCTGATTATAGCAGCGCTGCTGACGATCCAGGGCCTGCTCCAGCCGCTCCCTTTCCTGATAACCGTACTTGTTTTCCAGAAGGGACCTGATTACAGCGTACAAGTCCTCATTGCCGTTTTCGATCAGGCCGGTGCCCCAGCTGTCTTTTGGCTCCTCTATCACCTGCTTTACAAAATAATCATAGGTGTCCCGACTGAAGAACGGCGCATAATAATTAAAATCAATTTCCATCAGATGGTCCGCCGCAGAGGAATACTGCCCTTTCTCTGAACAGGCAACGGCTTTTTCCAACGCCTCCACATTGGCAGCGTACCTTTGATGGGGAGCGATCATTTCATCGTTCCAATTGAGCCGGATAAAGTGCTGGTGGATAGATTGATAAATTTTGTGAAGTTCCTGATTTAAGGCTCCTTTATCCGCCGGAATCCGGCCTTCCGCCAAGCAGCCTTCATTGAAATCGGCCACATGCTCCTTGAGCAGGACCGCCTCCCTTACCGCTTTCTTAAAAATCTGAACATCGGATTCTTTCAGGACTGGGGCAAGCTCTTCATAAATCCCCCCAAGCCTTCTCTGCAAATTGATGGGGCAGATCGCTTTTGCGTCCAGATGGGCAATGATATGAGCAAACAGGTTATGAAACAGTTCAAAGGCTTGATCATCAAAACCTGCTTCCCAGGAGCTGTCCGAGCTGTGGAGGACTTTCCGGTCCGCCAGGCACCCATCGTAGGCTCCGGCGACGAAGCTGGGAATTCCCGCTTTTGTATAACTGAAATCTTCTGTGGAGGACGTCAATTTCATATTTGTTTCTATCTGGTATTCTCCTGTGTTTCCATAGGCGTTCACGGCCTCTTGTACAAAATCGTACAGCTCCTGGGTGCAGACGATACAGAATTTCCGCTCTCCCTTTACTGCATAAAACCCATCCAGGTTGACCACTGCGAAGCCCGTTTCCTTCCACTCCGGCCGAATATTCGTGATCTGCCGCCAGGCTCCGATCGCCCAATCGTATTTGCTGTCCATCAAGCCCCATTCTTCCGCTCCGTGGGCGACAAATCGCAGCGTCTTTTTGGGTCGAACTCCTTTCTCCGTAAAAGCCCTGGCCAGCCCCAAAGCCCAGCCGATTCCCTGTACATCGTCAAAGACCGTGTAATAATAGGAATCGTAATGGTTGATGATGTAGATAACGTCCTCTGTTTCCCCAGGGATGTCTCCCCAGATATTATAGGAAATGCCGCCTTCTTCGACCCTGCTGTCCACATTCAGGACGACGGATATTTCCTTTGTGCTGCTGGCAGCAATCTGCTGTTTCAGCCGAAAGCCGTCTTTCTTTCCAATGGAAAAGGCCAGCAGATCCGCCGGACCACAAAGATCTTCCGACACCAGCACATTGTCCCCTTCCTGCCCGAATCCTCCTGTATTGATGCAGATCACCCCCAGGGCTCCCCGAATCTTTGCTTCATATGCGGGAAAATTTATCCACCAGTCGTCAGCCTGATTGATTTCGATCAGCACCAGCTTTCCTTTGGGATCTACCTGTTCATAGTCCTGCTCCGTTCCTTTTCCTGCGAAGATTATGGACACGTTTTTTTCTTCAAAGACTGCATGGCAGGCGTAACCGCCCAGGGAAACTTCCTGCTTCTCCCCGCTTTCTTCCGTATAAGTCAGCGAAGCTTTTTTTAAGGTCCAGCTATCCACCGGAAAGGGATCCTTTGTAACCCTTGTAAGTCCGGCCTCTTTGAATTTTTTTACCAAATAGTCCGCCGCCTCATGTTCCGCGGGCGAACCGGCACAGCGGCCGCCGATCCTGCTGCAATCGGTTATCCGGGACAGCTCCTCGATTACTTTTTTTGAAAAGGTAATGTCTATTTTTTCCTTTTTCCAATCGCTGTTCATTTTTATCTCCATCGACATAATACAGGGAGCCGGATATTCCTTCCATGCTCCCTCTCCATTTATTAAAAGTATTAAAAGATCTTTGCCGGATCTTTTTTCTTGCCCCAGATCATGAGAATGATTCCGATAATGCCTGCGGCAATGGTAAGGTATTTAATAGCTGTAATAAAGGTCTGGAAAATATCCGGGCTTCCGTAGCCTTCCGCATAAACCGCCGGATCCTCGTACCACGGGAAGAAGAAGATGGCGATGATGCCCAGGATCGCCCACATGACCAGAATCACGCCTGTCCTCAGGATGTCTCCCGGCGCCAATTTTGTAGCGGGGTTGATGGGATACCGCTGAGGATCGATGGATGTCATTCCGCCGTAAACTTTCTTGATGATGATGTAAGCTGCAGGTCCGCTGATTACGCCGATAATACCGAATAGGAAATAATCGGTTCCGTTCAAATATAAGGCGATCACTCCGATTATAAAGGGTACCGAGCTGTAAGCGATGAACACTCCGTCGCTTACCTTTAACTTAAAGGGGCCGTCCGGATGGGTCTTTCTCACTCTTCTCAGAATGCCCGATATCTGGGTCAGGCTGGAAGCAAAGATGCTCATGGTAACGGTAATGATAACCAACTGTGTAAAGTTGAACTGGCAGATAATAAAGGATACAACAGCTACGCTGAGCACGCCCACATAGGGAACGCCTCTCTTCTTGTCGCATTTAACCAAGAACTTTGGACAGAGGTTGTCGGCGGCCATTACGAAAAAGCCTCTGGATGTGGACGCGATGTATCCGTTGAACAGTGAGACGTTGGACAGAACTGCAACAATCAGGAAGAAGCTGAAGAAAATCGGTCCTCCGTATTCTCTGGCCACATCGATGTAAGAAACACCTTCCGAACCCCAGTTATCCCACTGGCCGATAGAGGAAAGTCCTGCAGTTGTGGGAACGATGTAGGTCAAAATGATCAATGGAATGGCGATCATCAATGCTTTTGGTATGATCTGCGGTTTTTCCAGTTCTTCGCTCATGATGGACATGGCTTCCATTCCTCCGTACATCCACATGCCGATGGCCAGACCATAACCGATGCTTTCAATCAAGCTTTGTCCCTCCGGTATAAAGGGCTGAACCGGCGACTGATTGTAATGGGCGAATCCGAGAATCGCCACGATGGCGAAAGCTGCCAGAATACTGATGGATATAATGGTATTGACGATTGCTACGTCCTTGATTCCTCTCAGGTTGACGATTGTAAAAACCACGATAAAGGCAATTTTTACAATGTATTCCTGCGTTCCGGTCAGATGAAAGGCGCTGGCCATGTAATTGGATGCCAGCACGACGAAGGTTACGGTATTAAAGTAGCCTCCCAGAGTTCTCCACCAGCCCATCTGGAACCCCCAAAATTCACCGCAGGTTTCCTGAACCCACTTGTACGGGACCTTGTAAAATGTTTGTCAACTATATTTTGAACAATCTGACCATTTCCCGGCCATCTTTATTTTTTAGCGGGCTTTTCCTTTTTTTAATCCCTTTTTTTCCAATCTTGTAGTATACTTTTAAGCATAAAGGGACCATTCCTTTGATTTATTTTAGAAAAAAATCTCTGAAGATTAATGATAAAAGGAAGAATATGCAAAAAGAAAGTTTAAAAAACAAAGCTTATAATTTGATTAAGACAAAGATCGTCAATTGTGAATATCCTCCCAATTCCTTCTTAAACGAAACGCTGCTCATGGACGAAATCGGCTCCAGCCGGACGCCCATCAGGGAAGCCCTCAGTAAGCTGGAACAGGAAAATCTGGTTCGGATCCTTCCCAAAAAAGGAATCATGGTGTCGGATCTTTCCATCAATGAAATCAGCATGATCTTTGAAACCCGGATTTTAATCGAGCCTTACATCGTCGCCCATTACGGGCAGCTGGTTCCGTCCGACATTCTGTCATCCATGAAAAAAACCTTTGATTTGAAAAATTTATCCCACAGATCGACCAATGAAATTTACGTGAAGGATGATCAATTTCACAAATTACTGGTCAATTCCAGCAAAAATCTATATTTTATGCGGACCATGGATTACATCTACAACCAAAACTTCCGCCTGCGGGTTATGACCGGAAATCAGAATCAGGAACGGATCCTGGCTTCCAACAACGAACACGTAAATATTATCGACCTGATGCTGGGCGGGAAATTCGATGAGGCAGGAGAAGCGATCAAGACCCATCTGGAGAAGGCCAGGGAAGCTAGTTTTTCCAGTTTCATCAATCATTACTGAACTTGATTTGAGGACATATGCTTATGGATACGGTTAAAAAAAAGAAACGATTCAAAAACGGGTTTTTGATTTTACTCCTCGTCGATCTTTTACTCCTGCTTCTGATCTGCTCTTCGGCGGCAGCAGTGGTCTGGGCTGCGCAGAATATGGTGGAGGAAGCCGAAAAAAAAGAGGCGGCCAAGGTGGAGGCCATGTATGAAAAAGCCTCAGAAGTGAATCTCCCTGACTCCTTGCGCCAGTATACTGCCGACCGGCTGACAAAGCAGGAATCCATTCCTGCCTATTCCCTGGAACAGATTTACGACCTTGATCTGAGAAAGCCCAGCGGCGTAACGGAAGCCGATTTAAAGCTGGTCACCAGCCAGGGGCTGGTCGGACTGGAGGAAGCCTTTGTTCGCGCTGAGGAAAAATACGGAGTCAACTGCGTTTTCCTCATGTCCATCGCTTCGCTGGAAAGCGCCAAAGGAACCATGATGTTCCGGCCCAACAATATGTTTGGCTACGGCCGAAGCGGATTTTCTTCCAAGTCTGAAGGCATCAACGTGGTTGCCAAAGGCCTTTCTTCCAAATATCTCAAGCCGGGCGCCAGTCTTTACGGCGGCAGTCCCACAGTAAAAGGTGTCAACAAACGCTATGCCGCAAATCCCCAGTGGTATGCCAAGGTGGGGAATTATATGGTGGATTATTACGCGGTCATCAGCAAGCGTCATAAGGAAGCACTGAGCAGAATTAAGTAACTAAGGAAAGGCCGGAACGTTGATGTTTGATGAAATTTTCTTTTTTACCTATATCTTTGCCGGATTTGTGGGCTTTCTCGTTTTAAGGATGTAAAAGGAAAGATTGCTCTGGCCGGCGTGGATCAGTGGAATGTGGCCTGGATCGATCAATATATGAATGAAGCCGCCCTTCACGGCGCTGCGGCCATCGTTACATACAGTCTGGAAATCGGCTACGGATCTTACTCCGACGATATGATCAACATGCAGGATTTATGCGCAAAAGACGTGATCCCTTGCGTCAGCATCAGCCGCAATCACTACAAGGAGCTTTCCAAAGCCATAAAAGAAGGTAAGAATAAAGCGACTTTGGAAGTCGATAATGTTATGGAGCCGGATAAGGGCACCATCTACAATGTGGTTGGAAAAATCAAGGGAAAATCCTCTGACCAGCAAATCATTGTCTCCGGTCATTATGCCGTATATTTCAATGGTTTTCAGGATGATAGCTGCGCCATCAGCTTGATTCTTTCTATGGCCAAGGCTATGAAGGATTCCGAATATACCCCGGAAAACGATATTGTCTTCGTATGCCACGGTTCTAAGGAATGGGGCGCCATCGGAAGCCAGTTCGACTGGACCACCGGCGCCTGGGAAATGATCAACAACGCTCATCCTGATTGGGCCGGAAAAACCATCGCCATGCTCAACTTCGAGCTTCCCGCCGTTTAAGATGGAGCAAAACAGGGCGAGATCCAGTGCGATCCCGACTTTGCTCCCCTTGTGAAAGAGTTTGTGGAAAATTCCGGAATTCTTGCCGCGCCTGAAAACGATATTTATCCCGACGGCTTTAACAGCACTTCCGTCGATACTTTTTGCCTGGAGGACGGGGTTTCTTACCGGGCCAGCGGCGTTCCTCACTTTGTCAATATCCCGGGATTCGATAAGGAAAAAGATAAAAACTGGAATCGCGACCGCTATCATACGGTGGCCGACGACAAGGATACCTACAATGCGGATGTTATGACCACCAATCTCAAGACCTTCGGCGCATTGGCCATCTATGTGGATCAGACCCCGGCCCTCAAGCTGGATATGACTGCTACCTGCGATGATCTGGATGAGGCGCTCAACGAGGATTTGGCAAAGGCAGCCGGTGCGGATACAGAAGCTTATAAGGCGGCCTCCAAAGCACTGCGCGCTTCTGTCGACAGCCTGAACAAGAACAATTCCCGCTACGAGATGGCTGTTTCAGACGGCGCTTCTGAGGATGAGCTCACGGCCATTCGGTCAGAAGGAAAAGCGCTGAATAAGACGACTTTGGAAACCTTCAAATATATCCAGGATCATTTTATCGGCATTATCCTCACTTCCGATATGGTCATCAAGCACATTCCTTACCAGTCCAATATCGAACTGATCTCAGACGTTACGGCAGCTCTGGAAAAAGACGTGCTATCCAATGAAAAGGAGCAAAACGGCGCTCTGGATTTGGCTGGTCAGATCAACGTCAGAGCGGAATTCGGATATTATTCCTTCAGCCCAAAGACCTGCAAAGCCTCAGAAGAATCGCTTCTCGAAGACAGCAACAAGGGCAATCTTTTCTGGGGAACGGGTAAAGGCTCAAAGCTGGCGGATACGAAGGATGCGACCCGCTCGCTTCTGAAAAAATCAGCCGCCGGGGAAAAGGGTTATTACAGCGAGGAAATCGAAATTTACAACAAGGCCCTAAAAGCCCAGCAGAAGGAAATGACAAAAACCATGGAAGCCGAAACTAAGGCTATGAAGGAGCTGGCTGACAGCTTGAAAGCGAAAATTTAGGAAGTAAGATTTTGTTCATCTGAAATCAAAAAGGGCTGTCGCATTAGTGAAAACGAATGCGATGTGCCCTTTTTTCGATCCATTTTTTGAAAGGAGCAGCCCCTTCGGCCCAGGATTCATAAAGGGTGAAAAGCAAAATGATCGCTCGAGCTTGTTTTGGTCTAAGTTTACGATGATTTTTCATCGCGGGAAGAGAAAATAAGGAGGCCACTGAAAAAGTCGAAACCAAGCCCCCACCAATCATTTCGCGCATAGCGGATTAAAAAATCAGTCCACCATGCTATGCAAAAGTCCTCTCGCAACCCCATGAAACCATTTAA
>CABJAP010000009.1 GCA_902363595.1 Clostridia bacterium
CTGATGATACTTGGCGGGTGACTGCCTGGGAAAGTAGGACGTTGCCAATTTTACAAAAATAGAGACTGTTTAAACAGTCTCTATTTTTATGTAAAATTGGACAGCGAAAGAGGCAGTTTTTTCAACAACAGGACCATTTCGCCCAGATGTTGAGAAAAAAAGGTACCTTGTTTTTCATACAGGTCAAGCATTTATGGTATAATGAACAATATGAATGAAAGCACGGGGGACAAATTATGGAAGAAAGAAAAAACGGACGCAAGGAGCTGCAGATCAGACAGGCACAGCCTGAAGATGCGGCCATGGTAGTAGCGTTTATGCAGAAACTGGGGACATACCAAAAAATGAGAGATGGCGTCACTGCTACACAAGAAGGCATCCGCAGATTATTGATGGATGGGGCTGGTGAAGCGATCTTCGGCGATTTGGAAGGAAAGACGATTGCTTTCCTGTATTATTACAATAACTCTTCAGCCTTCATTGGAGAGAAAGGGCTGTATATCGATGGATTTTATGTGGACGAAGCCTATCGGGAGCATGGATTCGGCAAACAGATGATGAAATATATGGCAAACCTGGCGCTTCAAAGGGGGTGCAAGCGCCTGGAATGGGGGTGCCTGGACTGGAATGAATCAGCCTTGAACTTTTATGGCAATTTGGGAGCGAAAGGCGTGGATATCATGACGATTTACCGATTAACGCCCGATAAAATACAGGATTTAGCTGATTCGAAATAACCAGGATCAAAGAGTGAAACGGACTGACGCAAGAAGCGAAGCGATTTGCTTCATGTATCAGCCCGTTTTCTGTCTGCACGCCTTTTTGCCTATATCAATCGGGTTTCATTAAAAATTGCAGACAACATCCTCTTTAAAGAAATAGGTATTTTAAACAATTCTTAAAGAGTTTCCTGATTTTATCTTAAAGTTTGTTATGGCATAATACTATTGGAGGTTGACAAAGGATGTATAACATATTAATATGCGACGATGAAAAGGATATTGTCTCCGCTATAAAAATCTATCTTGCAAGTAATGATTACCATCTGTATGAGGCGTATGACGGTCGGGAAGCTCTGGAAGTCATTGAGCAAGAAGAGATTCATTTGATTCTTCTTGACATTATGATGCCCAAACTGGACGGTGTGCAAGTGCTGGCACAAATGCGTAAGAATTATAATATCCCTGTCATTTTTCTTACGGCAAAGAGTGAGGATACTGATAAAATATTGGGTCTTAACCTGGGTGCGGACGATTATATCACAAAACCGTTTAATCCGGTAGAATTACTGGCAAGGGTAAAGTCGCAGCTGCGGCGTTATATGGAATTGGGGTCAGGAAACAAACAGAAGCAGGTTTTGAAGGTGGGGGATATCGAGCTGGATGACATAGCTAAGGCTGCTTTTCTGATGGGAGAACCGGTGGGACTGACGCCAAAAGAATACGGAATTCTCAAGTTCCTGATGGAACATCCAAGGCAGGTATTTTCGCCCAAACAGATTTACGGGCAAGTGTGGGAAGAACAGGCCTATGGAGCAGAAGGGACCGTAGCTGTACATATTCGGCATCTTAGAGAAAAACTGGAAGTCAACCCGGAGGAGCCGAGGCATTTAAAAGTTGTTTGGGGGCAGGGATATAAAATAGAGTGAGGTGTGTATTGAAATGGAAGCATTAAAAAAGAATCAATGGGCCAAATTGTCGGCATTTTTGCTGCTGCTGGTATTTGCAGCCATTACATTTTTTTCATCAATTGTTGTCATAAAAAACTTAAATTATGGATGGTACTCTCAGAGCGGCGAATCCGTCAAGGCTGATATTTATCACGAGACTGCGCTCCAAGCTTCCTCTGAAATTATGGAGGCGGCTGTAGAATATGGAGATTATCAAGATCTTGATGGAAGTGAGGTTCCAAAACTGGTTGACTATGGGCCGGATGAAGAAATTCTAGCAGGGGAAAAACATGCTGCAGGCTTTGGATATACGATTTTTTCAGCAGCAACGCAAGAGGGTGAAGAAAGACAAGCGGTTCGAGCGGTTAATGCAAGTTTGGAATCCGATCCCCAGGCATATACAGAGACCTTTGACCATAGCGATTACCGAATCGCTATCTACCTAAAACCTAGTGAAATAGGAGGTGGACTGCCAGCAGAGATAGGGGCGGTCTATCTATCCAACAGTAATATTTACCAATACCGCAGCTACGCGATCGCGGTCGGTATTGCAGGATTGGTCCTCTCTATTGCCCTGTTTTGCTTCTTAATGGCCAGCGCAGGATATGGGGCGGAAAACGAATCAGAGGGAATATTGAAAATCCTTCCTCTGGATTTGCTGGGGCTGGTATCCCTGATCGTGTTATATACGGCACTCCGGTTTCTACGTGATATCGGCGGTCCGGGAGATAACGTTGAACGAGATATTGTTCCTTTCGGGCTGGGTATTATGATGGCCGTTGCGGTTATAACAGGATTTTTTATGGTTTTTTCCGCCAGAACCAAGCAGAGTAAGTGGTGGCACAGTACGGTTCTTTATCAGGGCTTGCACATCTTGCGTAAAGGCGGAAGATATATGCTCTCGTTTATGAAAACTGTTCCGTTGGTATGGCGAACGGCTTTAGGTGCGGCAGTATTTCTTCTCTTGAACCTGATGTTGGTGCCGATGATGTACAACAACGGGGTGCTCGTGCTCCTGTGGGGCGGCCTGCTGATCGCGGCGTGTGTATTTGTGGTTTATATTGCATTGGGACTCAAAAAGCTGCAAGAGGGGGGAAAACATCTTGCAGACGGCGACCTCAGCTACCAGATTGATAAGAGCGGCCTGCGCTGGGATTTGGCCAGTCATGCGGACGATCTCAACAGCATCGGAAAGGGAATGTCAAAGGCTGTAGAAGAACGATTAAAAAGTGAACGTTTTAAATCGGAGTTGATTACGAATGTTTCTCATGATATTAAGACGCCGCTTACTTCGATTATTAATTATGTGGATTTTCTCAAGAAGGAAGAGCTGGACAATGAACAGGCAAAGGAGTATATCAAGGTTCTGGACCGCCAGTCCGGACGCTTGAAAAAGTTGATCGAGGATTTGGTGGATGCATCCAAGGCCGCTACCGGAAATGTGAAACTGAACCTGTCTCCGTGTCAGGTAGGGGTTCTGATGACGCAGACAACGGGCGAGTATAAAGAAAAAGCGGAAGCCAGCGACTTAAACATCATTATGAGGCTGCCTGAGCAAGAGCTGGAAATCATGGCCGACGGCAGAAGGCTGTGGCGAGTTTTTGACAATCTATTAAACAATATCTGCAAATATTCTCAGCCAGGGACAAGGGTCTATCTAAGCCTGGAAGAAAAGAACGGGGATGCGGTCATCACCTACCGGAATACTTCTCGCTATGAGCTGGATATTTCAGAGGAAGAATTGATGGAACGCTTTGTAAGGGGTGACAGTTCGCGCCATACCGAAGGCAGCGGCCTGGGTTTATCCATCGCCCGCAACCTAGTGGAATTACAGGGCGGAACCTTTGATATCGTGATTGACGGTGATTTGTTTAAGGTAGTGATCCGGTTTAAAACGATCGATTAAATGGAAGAAATAGGATTAGCGCGGTTAAACCAGCTCTTGGCTGGTTTGACCGCACTTTATTTTTTGGGAATGGAGTTTATACGGGCTAGATGGTGGGCAGTTTCCAGAAAACTGATTTGATTCATGCGGCAGTGCTGGTGCGGTGTTCAAGCTTATACTAAATTTTTAGTTTTTAAAAGTTTCGTGTAGAATTTTAACTGATTTGAAGCCCTTACGGGGCTAATGGGCTAAGAATGGGATAATTGGCGTTACTGTCCAGCCATTGCCGGCGGACTGTCACACGGCCGGGCATTCTTCACGCGAGGGAAGAGGTGTGGTATAATGTTCGCATGGATTAAAACGGCGTTGCCGAGAAGAGGCGAGCATTGAAGCCCGCTGCGACGCGGCTTGCGGGTTATAATGTTCGCATGGATGAAAACGGCGTTGCCGAGAGGAGGCGAGCATTGAAGCCCGCGGGCTGCAAGGAAGGAGTTTTGGGAGAGTGGATGATACTTGTGCGACAAAATATCCGATTATGCTGATTCATGGCATTGGTTATAGGGATGGGGATTATGACCGCTACTGGGGCCGGATTCCCGGATTCCTGCAAAAGCACGGGGCGGAAATCTATTTTGGCAATCAAGATGCTTTTGGCAGCGTGGAACATAATGCAGCCCAGATCAAGCTTTCTGCAGAAAAGGTCCTTGCAGAAACAGGAGCGGAAAAGGTCAACCTGATTGCCCACTCCAAGGGCGGGATAGAAGCACGGTTTATGGTTTCACGGCTGGGTATGGCCTATAAGACAGCTTCCCTTACCACCCTGGCGACTCCCCACCGGGGCATCCTTTCCATGGATAAGATGAAAAAACGTGCCGGGGCGGCCTATAAAGGACTTTTGTCCCTTTTCAATCTCATGCTGCGCTACGACGGAGGAGAAAAAAACAATTCCCTAAAGCCCTACGAACAGCTTACAGCTGATTACATGGGGGTTTTTAACCAACTGGTCCCCGATATGGAGGAGGTCTACTATCAGAGTTATGCTTTTGACATGAAAAACAGTTGGAGCAATCCGGCTATGGGAATTTTTTACACGCTGGTGAAGAAGATCGAGGGCCCCAACGATGGGTTGGTCTGCGTGGAGTCTGCCAAGTGGGGCGACTTTAGAGGTATTTATTCGGGGCCGGGGAAAAAAGGGATTTCCCATCCCCAGGCGGTGGATTCCGATATGAAGGCGCTGACGGAACGGCGAACCGGCGGAGGTGTGGCAGATATTACTGACCTTTACTGGGACATCGCAGCCAGATTGAAAGCACTGGGATATTAGTGTTGTGAAAACGCCGCCGGACATGGTATAATATCATGTATATTTTGTGCAATTTATGAAAAGAAGGGGGCGTAATATGGCTTTCATGACAATCCTAAAAATTATATTCGTATTACTGCTCTGTGTCCCTCTCGCATATGTGATCATATATTTTCTCATGCAGCTGATTGATGAGGTTGTAAAGCAAAATAAAGACAATGGCGGAAGCAAGAAATCAAACAGGAGAGGCAGAAGATGAAAAACGGACTGTTTATTACGCTGGAAGGGCCTGACGGGTCAGGAAAATCAACACAGATAGAAAGAATTCGGACTTTTTTCAAGCAGCGGGGAGAAAAAGTGATTCTAACAAGGGAACCAGGAGGGACCCCCATCAGCGAAAAAATTCGAACCATTATTTTAGATAAAGAAAACCGTGACATGGATGCCATGACCGAGGCCATGCTATATGCGGCGTCCCGGGCCCAGCATGTGGCTCAGGTGATCAGACCGGCCCTTGAGCGGGGTGAACATGTCATCTGCGATCGTTTTATCGATTCCAGCATTGCCTATCAAGGGTACGGCCGGGAATTAGGCGATTGTGTTTCGATCATCAATGCCTATGCGGTCAGAGACTGCATCCCGGATATCACCTTCCTTTTAAAAATAGATCCCAGCATCGGCAAAGGACGAATTGAACAGGAAGCTGAAGATCGGATTGAAATGGAAGCGCTGGACTTTCATAATCGAGTGTATGAGGGGTACGAAGAGCTGGAACTCCAGTTCCCAAGCCGCATTGTTGGTATTGACGCCAGCAGGGACGTTGAAGCTATCAGCGGGGAGATTTTGGAACATATAGAAAGGCTTTTAAAATGAGCTTTGATCAGATTAAGGGAAATGAAAAATTAAAGGATCGGCTGTCGGCGGCGATCCGGAGTGGAAATATCTCCCACGCCTATATCTTTGAAGGTGAGGCCATGCTGGACAAGAAAGCGTTCGCAGAAGCTTTCATAAAAGCGGTTTTATGTAAAGAAGCGCCGGCAGAAGGCTGTGATCAATGTGTGATTTGCAGCAAGATTGACCATGGTAACCATGAGGACTTGATCTATCTGCAAGCTGACGGGAGCAGTATCAAGGACGAGGCTATCGAACATTTGCAGGAACGGCTGAAGACAAAACCATACGGAGATCGGAATGTGGCTATTATCAGCGATGCTGATACAATGACGCTGCGAGCGCAGAATCGTCTTTTAAAAACGCTGGAAGAACCTGCAGAGGGGACGATCTTGATTCTATTATCGGAAAATCTTGAAAACCTGACCCAGACCATCTTATCCAGATGTGTAAAATTCCGTCTCAGCTATTTTGGAAAAGAAAGCTATGAAGGAATGCTGGACAAGGCCAGAGAAGTGGCGGACATGCTCCTTGACGGCCAGCCCTTTTATAAGAGGAAAGAAGCTGTTGCGGAAATCATGAAAGACAGCGGCCAGACCTATGCATTTTTGGATGCGTTGGAAAAAGTATACCGGGATTTTTTAGTGGAAAACACGGAAGCGGGAAAACTGTATAAAAAGAGCCAAATCTACCGCAATGTAGATTTAGTTGAACAAGCGAGAAGACAGATCCAGCGGGGTGTGGCCAAGAGCTATGCTCTCAAGGACTTGATGATAAAAATTGGAGGATAAAGAATGGTAAAAGTAGTAGGCGTTAAATTCAAAACTGCCGGTAAAGTATACTATTTCGATCCGGCTGATCTGGAGGTCGAGATCGGAACAAATGTCATTGTTGAAACAGCCAGAGGCATGGAATTTGGAACAATCAATATGGCGGAAAAGGAAGTTCATCCCTCAGAGATCGTTATGCCGCTGAAAAAGATTATTCGCATCGCTGATGAAAAGGACTGCAAAAAACATAGGGACAATGTGAAGAAAAAAGAGCGCGCTCTGCGTTTGTGCCAGGAAAAGATTAATAAACACAAGCTAGAGATGAAACTGATCGACGTGGAATATACCTTTGACAACAGCAAGATCATTTTTTACTTCACTGCCGACGGCCGGGTGGATTTTCGAGAGTTAGTCAAGGATCTGGCCGGTGTATTCAAGATGCGCATTGAGCTGCGCCAAATTGGCGTGCGGGATGAAGCAAAAATGATGGGCGGCATTGGAACCTGCGGCCGCAGCCTATGCTGCCACAGCTGGCTGTCCGAGTTCGAACCGGTTTCCATAAAAATGGCGAAAGTTCAGAACCTTTCCTTGAATCCAACCAAGATTTCCGGTATCTGCGGGAGATTGATGTGTTGCCTGAAGTACGAAAACGATGTTTACATGGAGATGAGAAAGGGCCTGCCGGACAACGGAGAACGAATTAAAACGCCGGACGGCATGGCAGTGGTTGTGGATACCAATATTTTGGAAAATAACATCAAGACCAGGCTGATCCTGGAAGAAGGAAACAAAGAAAAAGACCGCCAGGAAAAGTTGAGTACAGAGTTTTATAATTACAAAAAAGAAGAAATCAAACGTCTTGGTAAGGGCAAAAAGAAGAAGAGAAATGATGACCTGGAAGAGCTGGACGGAGAACTGTTGGCAGAGATCAAGGATCTGCTGAAGGATTAGAGCCATGCTGTACCCAGGGGAGCGTATTGATCAGATCGGGTTTTCCAATTTAAAGCTGATCCAAAAACCGGAAGACTTTTGCTACGGCGTAGATGCTGTGATCCTGGCGGATTTTGCCTCCAAAAGACAGGCACGGCGAATGGTTGATCTGGGAACAGGAACCGGGATCATACCCCATATTCTCAGCCATAAAACCAATGCAGAGAAGATATACGGTATTGAATATCAAAAGGATGCCTGCCAGAGAGCAATAAGAAGCGCGCGGCTGAACGGCCTTGGAGACCGGCTGTCTTTCATTGAAGCGAATGTAGCAGAGTTCGATCAACTCAATGGGTGGGCCGATGCAGTAACGGCCAATCCGCCCTACATGCCTGGAAACGCAGGTATTGCCAACCGGAATGAAGCCAAAACCATCGCCCGCCATGAAACGGTAGGAACGCTGGAAGACTTCATCAGCTGCGCTGCACGGCTGCTGTGCGACCGAGGCGATTTTTATATGGTCCATAGACCCAGCAGGCTGGTCGATATTTTTTCCATTTGCAGAAACTACCGTCTGGAGCCGAAAGAGCTTCGTTTTGTGGCACCCCGCCGAGGGCAGATTCCCAATATTGTCCTACTTCATTCTGTAAAAGGAGGGGGACCGGAACTCAAGCTTTTACAGACGCTTTGCGTATACAAAGAAAAGGGCGTTTATTCCGATGAAATACAGCGAATCTACGAACGAATCCGCTGAAGCCGCCGGAAGCTACATGATCTGACAAATAAGAACAGAAGCAAAAATGCCGACAATATAACCGATGAGGCCTGCCGCAAAGGCGTGTCTCATTTTTTTTACAGCAGTGACGCCAAAATAAAGCGCCAGAACATAGAACACGGTCTCGCAGCTTCCGACCATAACAGAGGCGGCTCTGCCGATGAGGGTATCGGCTCCGTTTTCCTGCATGATGCGCTCTGCCAGAACCAGGGAGCCGCTGCCGGATACAGGACGGAGCATGATCAGAGAGATTAATTCCTTGGGGATACCGGCGAACTCAAAGACAGGACCTAAAAGACCCTCCAGCCATTCCATGGCACCGGAAGCAGTGATCGCTTCAATGCCGATAAAGATGGCAATGATAAAAGGCAGGATTTCTACTGCCGTCGTGATGCCGTCTTTGGCGCCTTCCGCAAAGAGATCATAAACCGCTACTTTTTTCTTCAGCCCATAGACGATAATGACGGTTATAATAACAGGTATAAAAAAGACCGAAATTGTGCTAAGGACGGTTGACATCCGGATACTTCCTTTCAAAAAATTTGCATACTGCTACAGAAACGACCATAGAAATCAAGCCTGCGATGATAGACGGAATGATTATGCTCCCAGAATTGACAGAACCCAGATCATTTCGGATTTTGATGATTGTAACAGGAACCAGCTGCACCATGGACATGGTTACCGCCGTAAACATGCACATGGCGTTGCTGGCCTGAGGAGACTGGTGATTCTCATCATCCAGCCGTTCCATTGCTTTTAAGGAAAAAACCGTGGCGCTGTTTCCGGCGCCGAAAATATTAGCTACAAAGCTCATCAGCATGACGGCGATAGTCTGATCGTCCTTTTCATGGGGGAAAAGATAATGCATTAGAGGGCGTACTTTCCGAGAAATTTTTTCAATCAGCCCAGACTTGTCGGCGATATTCATAAGACCGCTCCATACCGCCATGATTCCGATGAGACTGATCACGAATTCCACTGCTTCCGTACAGCTCTCCATCAGCCCGTCGGTAAAGCTGCTCAGGTTCCCGCTGACACAGGCAAAGCCGATTCCCAGGCAGAGCATTCCTGCCCATATATAGTTCATCATTGTTTGTCACCTCAAAGTAAACTTATTCTGGAACCTTTAAAATATGTACGAAATCGCTTCTTAACGATTAATTAAGAAAATAGATTATAAAAACTTGTTGAAACAATTTACAATTTATGTAATAATAGAAATATATTGTTTAAGGGGCGGAGGTATTAAAATGGTAGTAACACTAGATTTAAAGGCATTAGGATGGGCATTGATCATAATTGCTCTGTTGGTTTTGATTATTTTTTGTATCGTATTTATGAAGAATTTCATCGCAACCATCAGGCATACCAATAAGATCCTTGCAGATGCGGAGCGAATCTCTACGATCGCGGCTGAGAGGACGGAGCAAGTAAATGAGTCCATTGGCGATGTAGCGGAATCTCTTAGTGGAATGGCGGATGTAATTAAAGGAAATCAAAGCGTCGTTGCAGCCCTGACCTCCATTGTCAACGCGCTTAGCTCCCTGAAAAACCTGGTGACTAGAAACAAAGATAAGGAATAGTAAGGGTGAATTTTGTGGGTCCGTGGCAGATCAGATGAAGGGCTGTACCTTGCTGCGGAGAAAGGAGAAATCATGAAAGCAACAGGTATTGTTAGGAAAGTGGATGAACTGGGCAGGATCGTATTGCCGATTGAACTGAGGAGAACACTGGATATTGAGATCAAGGATCCAATTGAGATCTTTGTGGACGAGGATTACATCCTGCTTAAAAAATACGAACCGTGCTGTATCTTCTGCGGCAGCGCCAAAACCGTAAAGCAGGTAAAAGGCAAAAATGTATGTGAAAATTGTATTAAAGAGCTTCAGGAACTATAGAACGGTTTGATGGAGCATGTGAAAAAGCGTTGCTTGCAATGCTTTTTTTCTTTATATTGGAATGTTTCTGTATAAAGAAGGCAAGAATAATTAGGAAAGAAAGAGGCAATAAAAAATATGTTTTGTTCCCCTTTAGCATGAAACATTTAATGTCTCTTTCTTTTTTTATTATCCTTGAAATGGAGTAATGAAACAGTTATACTGTAAGTTAGAGAAAAATGTTTGGAGGAAAGAAGTGGCAAAATTTTTGGTGCAAAAGAGTGCTCCGTTAAAAGGGGAAGTCGAAATTAGCGGAGCAAAAAATGCTGTACTTCCGATCATGGCGGCGGCTTTGCTGACGGATGATAAGTGTACGATCATGGAAACCCCGGCCTTGAGGGATGTTGATGTTATGTGCCGCCTGCTTCGCAGCCTGGGTGCCGAGGTTAACGACAAGCTGGATGAAAACATTGTTGAGATAGAAGCAAAAGATGTGGTGGAATCAGAAGCTCCTTTTGAGCTGGTAAAAAAGATGCGCGCCTCGATCCTGGTGATTGGGCCGTTGCTGGCTAGGACAGGCAAAGCAATTATACCTTTACCCGGCGGCTGTGCCATCGGCAAGCGGCCGATTGAACTACACCTAAAGGGCCTGCGGGCATTGGGCGTGGAGATTAAAGAGGATGCTGACCATCAAGGCCCGCTGGAGGCCAGGGTGGACAAGCTGGTAGGCAACGATGTTTACCTGGATTTCCCCAGCGTGGGGGCGACTGAGGTGATTATCATGGCAGCGGCTCTGGCAGAAGGAACGACCATAATTGAAAATGCGGCACAGGAACCGGAGATCGTCGATCTGGCTAACTTTTTGAATAAGATGGGAGCTCGGATCAAAGGCGCCGGCACAGATACGGTTAAGATCGAAGGCGTGGAACGGCTACATGGCGTCAGCCATCATGTCATTCCGGACCGCATCGAGGCAGGAACCTTTATGGTTGCCTCGGTCATTACCAAAGGTAATATTCTGATTCGGAATATCCTGCCGGATCATGTTAAGCCTGTGACTGCCAAATTGAGAGAGTGCGGCGCTGAAATCTACATGACCGATGAAGGCATGGTAGTACGAGGAGACGTGAATCCGATCGTTTCTACTGACATTAAAACGATGCCCTACCCGGGGTTTCCCACCGATATGCAGTCGCCGTTCATGGCGCTTTTGGCAGTATCCAAAGGACCCAGCGTCGTAATTGAGACCGTCTTTGAAAACCGATTCATGCATGTGGCCGAGTTCAACCGGATGGGCGCGAATATCAAGACTGACGGTAATTGTGCGATCATACCTGGAGCTAAACAGCTGCAGGGTGCGCAGGTTGTAGCGACCGACCTGCGGGCGGGAGCGGCTGTCGTTCTCACAGGTCTGGTAGCAGAAGGAACTACCGAAGTATCGGACATTTATCATATAGATCGGGGTTATGAGAAATTCGTGGAAAAATTCAGAGGGTTGGGAGCAACGATTATTCGAATTGAAGACAACTAGTTTGTATGGAAACCGCAACAGCATAATGTTAAGGGCTGCTGCGGTTTTTTAGTGCCTATCTGCTAACGGTATTACTTATCGCTGGAATGTACCATGTCTGCCGCCAGTTATAAAACTTGATATATGCAGCGGCTGATCTGGGATCGAGTCATCGCGCGGAACTCCAATTATGAAATGATAATTCAAAATTTTCGAAATCTACTGCTGAAATATGATATACTGGAAAAGAAAGTGAGCAAAACTGCGAAATTTCTAACTTTATTATAAATAAAAGGAAAGTTTTTTGCTTTTTTGCTAAAAATACTATTGACTATTGGCTTATAATAGTATATATTACTTATTGAGAAGAGTTACTAATAGTAAACGGTAACCAATGAGTAGTGCTAACAAAATCGATAGAATGAGAGATTTATTGAGGAGGAACAAAATGAAAGATTTAAAAGGAACAAAAACACTGGAAAATTTACTGACCGCGTTCGCAGGGGAATCACAGGCTAGAAACAAATACACCTTCTTTGCTTCCAAAGCAAAAAAAGACGGATACGTTCAGATCGCAAAGCTCTTTGAAGAAACGGCTGCCAATGAAAAAGAACATGCTGAGCTGTGGTTCAAGCATGCAGTAGGCATCGGAACAACAGAAGAAAACCTGATCGCTGCTGCTGAAGGTGAAAACTATGAATGGACTGAAATGTATGCGGAAATGGCGAAAACAGCCAGAGAAGAAGGATTCCCTGAAATCGCCGCACAGATGGAAGGCGTAGCTGCTATCGAAAAGGAACACGAAGAAAGATATAGAAAGCTGGCTGAGAACGTAAAAACAGGCAAAGTATTTGCTAAGGATGAAGAGGTTGTTTGGCAGTGCTCCAACTGTGGACACCAATTTGTCGGTAAAGAAGCTCCTCAGGTTTGCCCGGTATGCTTCCACGCTAAGGCTTACTTCCAGGTTAAAGCAGAAAACTACTAAAAATATATAGCCTTTGATAAGAGGTTGCTGCACAACATGCAGCAGCCTCTTTTGACTAGTTACGAAATCCACGCCCTTAAAGAATGACCGTGCCGCTGTAATAGTGGGACAGAATTTCTTTATAGCTGTAACCAGCTTTGGCCATACCATTGGCCCCGTACTGGCTCATGCCCACGCCGTGGCCGGAGCCTGTGGTGGTAAAGGTGATCTTATTGCCAGAAATGCTGATTTTAAAATTAGCCGAAAACAGCCCCAGAGCCTCGCGAACCTGTTTGCCTGTGGCAGTGCCGCCGCCGATCTGCATCTTCTCCACCCGGCCGCCGTTGCTGTGGGAAAGGATTTTTATGCTGCCTGCAGAAACTGAACCATAACCGGCTTTTGGATAAGCGGTTTTCATTTTCGAAGCAAAGTCTGAAATGGAAAGCGTTGTGTTTTCCTGCTTGTGAGTGGCCTCGTTTTCATAAGGACTTTCTACGCTGACAAGATAGGGAACGGAAGCTGAGAAAACGTCTTCGCAATTCTCGGTTTTCCCGCCGCTGGAAGAGTGGAACAGTGCCTGCTCTACCAATTTCCCATCGTAATATAACAGCTGGCCTTTGGTCTCATCCACCGCAGCCGAAATCTTTTTCCAATCCGACTTCATCCATTTAGAGCCTTTGGATTTTTTCAAGTCAGCTTCATCCTGATAAACCTGACAATGCACCGTATCGCATACCGGCGCTTTTGAATGGGTACCGGGATTTCCGCTTTTTTTTGCGCGAAGATATCTGGATAAAGAATAGGTGCGGGCCGCAACTGCCTGAGCTTTCAGCGCTTCTTTTTCAAAGGTGGACGGCATTTCACTGGCCACAACGCCTTTAACATAATCCTCAAAGGCGACGGATTCCGTTTTCCCGGAAGCTTTTCGATATACACGGATCTTTGCAGGAGCCGTTTCCTTTTTAACTGTTTGCCCGGCCGGAGCCGTCTGCGCCTTGTCCTGAGTTTTTTCAGGCGCAGGAGGAGTCTCGGGAATAAAGACTTTCGTGATAGTGAAGGGAACGACCACTAATACGAAAACGACCGTCATCAGACTGAGCAATATTGGCTTGAGAAATTTCCTGTATTGGCCGCTTCCAGCTGAACGCCCTCTACGTCTTGTCCTGATTTGGGGTATATGAATTTTGTTTCGCATCTTTCTTATTTTTCGTCTCATCGCGTCCTCCAAAGGTAATGTACATAATATGGTATGCGGCAAAAAGACCTGATATGAATAAAAAGAGATTTCCGGATCAAACGGCCTGTCTTGTTAAGCAATGGATTTTAGCGTATACTATAAAAGAATGAAATTTCAGGAAAGAAGAGGGAGGAATTATGAGAACACTCGACGTAAAAGAGATTACCAGCGCTGTGGCGGAAATGGCGAAAGAAACCAACCATTTCCTCAGCAGTGATGTCAAGTGCGCCATCTCTGGCCGTGCAAAAAAAGAACCATGGCCGGTAGCTAAAGGCGTATTGGAAAAAATAGAAGAGAACATTGCCATTGCAGAAGAAGGCGTTCTGCCTCTGTGCCAGGACACCGGCATGGCCTGCGTGTTTTTAGAGATCGGACAGGATGTCCATCTGGTGGGGGGATCTGTTTACGATGCGGTGAATGAAGGGGTCCGCAGGGGCTATGACGAGGGCTATCTGAGAAAATCGGTGGTCAAGGATCCGCTTCGCAGAGTCAACACCAAGGACAACACCCCGGCGCATATCCACTACGAAATCGTTGATGGAGATCAGGTGAAGGTTATTCTGGCACCCAAAGGGTTTGGCTCAGAAAACATGAGTCAGATCAAAATGCTGCCTCCTTCCGCCGGCGAGAAGGGCGTAAAAGACTTTGTGATAAAAGTCTGTGAGGATGCGGGAGCAAATCCATGTCCGCCCATCGTAGTCGGAGTCGGCATTGGAGGAACCTTTGACAAAGCGGCATTGATGGCAAAGGAAGCGCTGCTGTACCCCTTTGATGAAGAAAACAGCGACCCTTATTACGCACAGATGGAAGCGGAACTGCTGGCGCGGATCAATGCCCTAGGCATCGGGCCGCAGGGATTCGGCGGAGAGACGACGGCTCTGGCAGTAAAAATAAAAACTGCCCCGACCCATATCGCAGGACTTCCGGTAGCCGTCAATATCAACTGCCATGTTTCACGCCATGCGCAGCGGATTCTGTAGAGAAGCGGAGGAGAAAAATATGGAACATAGAATCAGCGAACCATTCACCACAGAAAAATTCAAGGACTTGAAGGCGGGGGATACCGTCCTGCTGACAGGAACCATTTATACAGCCAGAGATGCCGCCCACAAGCGGATGCTGGAAATGCTTGAGCGGGGAGAAAGCCTGCCCTTTGACATAAAGAACGCCGTCATTTATTATGTGGGGCCCACGCCGGAAAAACCGGGCAATCCGATCGGTTCCGCAGGCCCGACTACCAGCTATCGCATGGATGTTTATGCGCCCGCGCTGCTGGATTTGGGCGAAACAGCCATGATCGGAAAAGGACAGCGCTCTCAGGAAGTAAAGGAAGCCGTGCAGAGAAACGGCGCCGTCTATTTTGCCGCCATCGGCGGTGCGGGGGCGCTGATGGCCCAGCGGGTTTGCCAGTCCCAGATCATCGCCTTTGAAGATTTGGGAGCCGAGGCTGTCCGCAGACTGGAGGTGAAGGAGTTTCCGGTCACAGTGGTTTTAGACAGCTGCGGCGGGGATTTGTATCAAGAAGGCAGGGCAGCATATCTGGAGAGTAGAAAATAGATGGAGCAGAAAGTTATTACCGATAATCAGATTGAAATCTATTCCTATCCCGGCGGCCATCTGCATAGTTTTTGTATAGGGCTTTATGTAAAGGCGGGCAGTCTGTATGAATCGGAAGATGAGAACGGGATCACCCACTTTTTGGAACACGTGGTGATCCGCAATATCAACTGGCTCATGGATGGACAGCTCTATCCTTATCTGGATCGGCTGGGACTGATGTTTAATGCCTGTACTTATAAAGAATTCGTCCAGTTCGAGATCACCGGTGCCAAAAAGCATATCCGGGCAGCCATCGATGTCTTTGTCAAGCTTTTTGAGGCCATCCAGCTTCCGGCGGCGGAGATCGATATTGAGCGCAAACGCATCAAAGCAGAGATCCGGGAAGACGATGAGAAGGGATCTTTAGGGTACTTCACCAATGAAATTATTTGGAAGGGAACTCCGCTTGTGCGGCCCATAACCGGAAAAAGCACAGCCTTGGATCGAATGGGCAAAAAAGCCCTTAAAAGCGCCCACGAAGAATGTTTCGTGGCCAACAATATGTTTTTTTACGTGACCGGATGCGCGCAGCAGTCGGATATCGACTATCTGGCAGAAGCAGCAGCGCGGTACCAGCTGAAACCGTCTTCAGCCGCCCGCAGGAATATGGCTCCGGTGCCGGAAGATTTTTTTCACAGGACAAACAATCTGGCTATAAAAAACAGTTCCGATACGGTGGTGCGTTTTTCCTTTGACATCGACAGCGCTAAATATTCCCAAGCAGCCTATATGCTGCTTTACGATATCCTCTTTGACTGTGAAAACTCGAAAATCCACCAAGCCCTTTCCGAGAAATCCGGTTATATTTACAGCTTTGATCCGGGACTGGAGCAGTATAGCAATATTGGCAGCCTTTATTTTCAGTATGAAGTACAGCCTTCCAGGCTGCTGGACTCGGTGAGTATGGTCGTGGATTTGTTCTGCGAGCTTAAGCAAGGAATCACCGACGAATTGGATTATGTGAAAGCAGTCTATATTGATAATAGCGAACTGATTTTGGACCATGCTTCCAACCTGAACTGGACCCAGGCGTATGAAGCCCATATCCTGGGCAGGACCAGCCCCGATTTGGAGCACCGCAGGAAGGAATTCTACGATGCGACAGCAGGCGATATTACCCAGCTGGTGCGAGAGGCCTTTACCCTTTCCAATCTGACTGTAACCTTAAAGTGCAAGAAGAGTAAAAAACTGGAACGCCAAATGAATGGAATTTTGAAACAACTGGATGAGGAGAACTAAATGAAAATTGTTTTTTTAGACAGCGGTATCGTAAATCCCGGAGACCTTTCCTGGGAGCCCGTTAAAAAACTGGGTGAATTTGAACATTACAAACAGACGTCAACGGACGAGCTGAAAGAGCGGATGCAAGGAGTGGATGCGGTTTTAATCGATGCTTTTTGCTTTGACCGGGAGCGGCTTGAAAGCTGCCCATCTCTGAAGTTTATCGGAATTGCCGCCACTGGATTTAACCATGTAGACCTGACAGCGGCAAAGGAGCTGGGGATCGCGGTGGCCAATGTACCGGCCTATTCTACGGATGCTGTGGCGCAGCAGGCCATCTCACTGCTGCTTGCTGTAACAAATCGTGTGGACCTCTACCATCAATCAGTGGTCACGGGAAACTGGCGGGATTCTGCTGAACCGACCTTCCTCACTACTCCCATCACTTTGCTGGCCGGCAAATCCATGGGCATCATCGGTTATGGAAATATCGGAAAAAAAGTGGCGGAAATCGTTCGGGCCATGGGCATGAATGTCCATGTCTACAGCCAGGACCGGGAGGCAGCGATCAAATCCGATGTGATTTCGCTCCACTGTCCGCTGACGCCAGAAACAGAAAAGCTAATCGACGCATCCTTTATCAGCCGCATGAAAGACGGGGCCATTCTGATCAATACAGCAAGGGGCGGCCTGGTGGATGAAGAGGCCTTAGCTGCAGCCCTCAAATCAGGAAAGCTGGCCGGGGCCGGCCTAGACGTACTGGCGCAGGAACCGCCTCTTGAAGGAAGTCCGCTCATCGGGCTGGAAAACTGTTACATCACGCCCCACATCGGATTCAGTCCGGCGGAAACGCGGCGGGTTGTCATCGATACCTGCGCTGCCAACCTGGAAAGCTTTATCAACGGCGGAACCCTGAATCGATTAGTATGAAAAAGAGAAGAAGGAGAAAACGCCGGCTGGCGAAAAAAGAAAAGATCCTGATCTCTGTGCTGATCCTGGTCTTGCTTCTGCTGGCAGCAGCCATCGCAGCATCCGTATTCCACAACAAACGGAGCCGGCCCCAGGAAGAAGTCCGCGCAGTTTGGCTGGCCTATGTGGATTTTAAGGACCTGGGTCTGCACAATCAAAATGAAGCCGATTTTCGCCAAAACGCCCAAGCCTTTTTTGATCAGGCGGAGAAAAACTCGATTAATACGGTTTATTTCCACGTCAGAGCTTTTCGGGACGCGTCCTATCCATCGGAAACCTTTCCCATGAGCAAATACATATGGGACAAAGAAGAGGCGATTCCCTACGACCCGCTGGCGATCATGATTCAGCTGGCCCATAAATACGATATGAAGCTTCATGCATGGCTCAATCCCTATCGAAATCACACCCTGGACGAGAAAATCCTCGATCCGGCTGCGGAAGCTTCCACGGAAGAAATTCTCTCCTGCGTACGGGAAGTCCTGGAAAGCTATGAGGTGGATGGGATCCACTTTGATGATTATTTTTACCGGGAGGACTCCAAGCTGCCTGCTGAGGAAAAAATGTCCAATGTCAACCGTATGGTCCGGTCTGTCTATCAACAGGTAAAGGCATGCGGAAATCATTTCCAGTTTGGGATCAGTCCTGCAGGGAATATAGGTTATTGTGAATCCATCGGGGCAGATGTGCGTACTTGGATGTCGGAGGAAGGATACGTGGACTATATTGTTCCCCAAATCTATTGGACGGATGAACACAGTGCCAAGTGGCGCCCAAAAATGTTTACCGATACTCTGGATGAATGGATTGCAGCCAATGACAGCAATGTTCCGCTTTATGCGGGTCTGGCCCTTTATCGAACGGGCAGGGCTGAGGACGATGATCCCGGATGGGGCGAACGCAGCAATATCCTGGCCGGGCAGATCGCCCAACTGCGGCAGAAATCGTGCGGAGGCTTTGCCTTGTTCAGCGCAAAGGACTTTTTCCGCAAAGGTGCGCAGCCGGAATTGGAAAACTATCGAAATGAATTGGAGAAAAAATGAAGAAACGAATTTTAACAGTGATGATCGCATGCGTTTTTGTACTTGTTTCTGTAATGGGCATGGCAGCGGTCAGCCGGGACGAAGTTTCCGCTCTTTCCGGCGGGGAAGAAATGTGGGGCGTGTGGCTGGCATATGTTGACTATAAAGCTTTGGGGCTTTATAATAAATCTGAGAGCGCCTTTCGCGCCAATGCCGACAAATTTATGAAAAAGGCCAAATCCAGCAAACTGAACGCAGTTTTTTTCCAGGTGCGCTCCCATGATAATGCAGTGTGGAAAAGCAGCACCTTCCCTTTTTCCAAGTATTTGTGGGATAAAAAATCGTCGATTCCCTATGACCCGCTCAAGATCATGGTGGAACTGGCCCATAAAAACGGTTTGGAACTTCATGCCTGGATGAACCCCTACCGGCTGACGGCCAAGAAAATTCTCGACCCGGCCAGCGACGCTTCCAATCAGCGGATTTTGAAGGCTGTAGAAGAAGTAGTAAACGGATATGGGGTGGATGGCATTCATTTCGATGATTATTTCTATCAAGGCAAGCTTTCCAGCGGAAAAAAAGCCAGCTCTGTTCCCAAATCGGAAAGAAGGGCGAATGTGAGCAGGATGGTGCGGCTGGTTTACGAGAAGGTAAAGCAGCTAAACAGCAATGTCCGCTTTGGCATCAGTCCTCAGGGCAATGTGGAAAATTGCATGGATATGGGGGCTGATGTGAAGGCCTGGCTGTCTTCCGGCGTCAAATATGTAGATTACATAGCGCCGCAGTTATATTGGACAGACAACCATTCCGCAAAATGGCGCCGGAAGATGTACACGGATACCTTAAAAGAATGGCGGTCGCTCAATAAAAACAATACGGACATGTATATCGGCCTGGCCGGTTATATGGCCGGCGTTAAGACAAAACAGGACCCGGGATGGAAAAAGAGATCCACCAATCTGGCGCTCCATCTGAGAGCGCTGCGCTCAAAGGGCTGTCAGGGATTCCTCTTTTTCAGCGCCCAGGATCTGAGCCGCTCGGGAGCGAAAAAGGAAGTAGCAAATTTAAAAGCGGAGATACAGGGGATTCCCTTTACTCCTTCTGTGAGCAGCAAAGCAGGAAAACGTAAAATTACCGTCAGATGGGGCAAAGTGTCGGGCGCATCCGGTTATGTGGTCTACCGGTCGACCAAGAAAACAGGCAAATACAAAGGGATTAAGACTATAAAGAAAGGCTCGACTGTTAAATATACCAATAAAAAGCTTAAGAAAAAGAAAGCTTATTATTATAAAGTTCGCGCTTACAAAGTGAAGGATGGCAAGCGGATTTACAGCAGTTACAGTTCTTATACCATGAAGAGGACAAAATGAAAAAACGAATCGCAGCAATTATTACAGTATGCATCTTTGGAATTACCAGCATATTGGGCGGACTGCCTTTTAACAAAGCAGAAGAAGTCAGCGCCGCCAGCAATCAGGAAGTGAGAGCGGTCTGGCTGGCCTACGTGGACTTCAGTTCACTGGGCATGAAGACAAACAGCGAATCCACCTTCCGGTCCAAGGCGTCCGGTTTTCTGGATAAGGCCAAGTCCAACAACCTCAATACCGTGTATTTCCACGTCAGAGCTTTTGATGACGCGGCTTGGAAGAGCAATACCTTCAAGGCCTCCAAATATCTGACCTCCAAGAGTACGTCGGGGAAAACAGCAGCGCAGACCTATTCCTTTGATCCCCTCAGGATCATGGTGGACCTTGCCCACCAAAAGGGAATGGAGCTTCACGCCTGGATGAATCCCTACCGCATCAGCATGGATTATTACCTGGATCCGGCGCTGGATGAATCAACAGGCAGGATTGAAACAGCGGTAAAAGAGGTAATGGGCTATGGAGTGGACGGGATCCATTTTGATGATTATTTTTACCATGCAAAGAAGGGCTATAAAAACCCGGATGGCGATGTAACCACAACCAAGGAACCTTCCGCCAAAGCGCAGCGCAGCAATGTGAATAAAATGGTGCGTTCCGTTTACAGCACCGTGAAATCCATCAATGGATACGCCCAGTTCGGCATCAGCCCGCAGGGTAACATCGATAACTGCCGTGGAGCGGGGGCGGATGTGGACACATGGCTTTCCTCATCAGGATACATCGACTATATCATGCCGCAGATCTACTGGACCAACCAGTGGGGTTCCAGCGGAAAGACGACCATGTTCACAAACCGGATCAAGCAGTGGAAAAGCCTCAATAAGAACGGCACCACCATGTACATCGGGCTGGCTTCTTATCGGACCGGCATCAAATACAGCGACGATCCCGGCTGGAAGAAAAAATCCACCAACCTGGCCGATCAGCTGAATATTCTCCGCTCCTACGGATGTGACGGATATTCCCTGTTCAGCGCCAAAGATTTGTACCGGAGCGGGGCCAAAACCGAGCTGAGCAACCTGAATAAAATGGTAAAGCGGATTCCAAGGGTCAGCGTATCCTATAATAACTATAATGCCCTGACGGTCAAGTGGAACAAGATTTCCGGAGTTTCCGGCTACCAGATTTACCGGGCCACCAGCAAAAAGGGAAAATATAAAAAGATCAAAACTGCGGGAAGCGGAACGACCAGCTATAAAAACAGCAAGCTGACAGCGGGAAAGACCTACTACTATAAGGTTCGGGCATATAAAGGCGGAACCACCTATTCTTTCTCGTCGGTGGTTTCGAAAAAACCAAAACCAAAGACGCCCAGCATCAAGACCAAGGCTGGAAAACGCAAGATTACGGTCAGCTGGAAAAAAGTTTCGGGAGCATCCGGTTATAAAGTCTATCGGGCGACAAAAAAATCCGGAAAATATAAGACGGTTAAAACCATTAAGAGCAGCAAAACCAGAAAATACACCAACAAAAAGCTGAAGAAGGGCAAACGCTACTACTATAAAGTAAGAGCTTATAAAACGGTTAAGGGTAAGCGCGTATACAGCAGCTACAGTTCTTACAGCAGCAAAAAAGCCAAATAGAAGAGATAAACCGCCTCTCATTTGCATAACTTGTAACGGGAGGTGGTTTTTTTTATGGTAGAAAAACAACAACGGGAAACGATCCTGGTAAACGGATACGCATATCCCAGCATTGGGCCGGAGACGCTGCAGGCCTGGCTGCCGGACTTGACCTTTGTTTCTACGTTCAGTTACGGCTTCACAGCAGACGGGCAGCTGATCGATCTGATGGATGAAAATATAATTCGCGCCGCACAACCGGCGGGCGTGCAGTCTTTGATGGTACTGACTCCTTTGGACAGCCAGGGAGCTTTTAACAATCAACTGGCAAAAGCCCTGCTGGAAAATCCCCAGGCACAGGACCAATTGATCGATAATATACTGGATAATATCCGGACTAAAGGCATGTTTGGCGTAGATTTTGACTTTGAATATGTTCTTGCGGAAAATAGAGATCAGTATACGGAGCTGGTAAGAAAAGCCCGGCAGCGGCTCAATGCGGCTGGATATTTGGTTACGGTTGCGTTGGCTCCAAAAACATCAGCGGATCAGCCGGGACTATTATATCAGGGCCATGATTATCGGGGGATGGGGCAGGCGGCAAATTTTATTTTGACTATGACCTATGAATGGGGCTATACATACGGACCGCCGATGGCAGTTGCGCCACTCAACCAAGTACGCCGAGTACTCGATTACGCGGTCAGTGAGGTACCGCCGGATCAATTATTAATGGGGACCCCCAACTACGGTTACGATTGGACGCTTCCTTTTGTTCAGGGAGAATCCAGAGCAGAAAAGATTTCCAACGATGAGGCGATAGCCAGAGCAGAACGTTATGGTGTGGAGATCTTTTTTGATGAGCAGGCACAATCCCCATATTATTATTACACGGATGAAAACGGCGCCGATCATGTGGTGTGGTTTGAAGATGAGCGGAGCATGCAGGCCAAACTGGCGCTTGTATCTGAGTATGGTCTGGCGGGGGTCAGCTATTGGAATATCATGGATTATTTTGCGGCCGGGTCTGAGGTGCTGCGGGAAATGTATGACGTGGCCAAGGTGTAATGCTGCGGGTTTTTGTTATGCGTTTGATCCGAGCTGAGGAGTGGCAGGCTGGCGCTTCAAGGGCGCTGCTTGGCATTCCGTTCGCTTTGGCTGAAAGGAGATTGAGAAGGAATGGGGAGTGTGAAAAAAGCAAAAATATAATGCGGAATTTACGCAGTTTTCAACGATTGGGGCCCCTCAAACGCGGTCTGGAGCGGATGGGAGGGCCTTTTCTCAATATGAGGCTCCGCGAACCCATAACTTTGCGTAAAAAGGTTAAATTTTCGCAGAAATTTTCCGCAGGGCCCGGCTCCCTGACAGGACCCCCCTTAAAGCTTCCGGCAAGCTGGTGGTGCCGGCCTCGAGCATCAGGGGAAATGGCTGGTGAAGCTGGTGCTGCCTTTGCTGGGCTCAATAAAAAATCCGCAGCATTTGACAAACTCCAAAGTTCCTGTTAAGCTAAAAAAAGTTTAATCGATTCAAAACTGTATAAGCGATTTGTAGCTGACATTTGCCGCATTAAGGTGCTGACATTGAAAAAGAAAAATGTAGCGACAATCGAAATGTGCAACGGCCCCATCTTTAAGAATGTGCTGTTATTTGCTGTACCCATCATAATCGGGAATTTGATGCAGATACTGTTCAGCGCAGCAGACATGGTTATTGTGGGGAATTTTGCGGGAGAAAACGCGCTTGCGGCAGTAGGCGCCAATATCTCATTCATTTACTTAATCGTCAATTTATTCGTAGGTCTGTCAATAGGCGCAAACATTGTGACTGCCCGGTATTACGGCGCTCAAAATAAAGAAGAAGTGGAAGAAACCGTACATTGCTCCATGGCAATCTGTTTGGTTTGCGGGTTCTTCTTGGCAATTATGGGCGTGGCTGTTGCCAGAGTCTCTTTGGAGCTTCTGGGTACTCCGGAAACTGTTATAAATGATGCGGTCACTTATTTAAGGATCTGTGCCCTGGGTTTTCCATTCACACTGATTTTTAATTTTATCAGGGCTATTATGAACGCAGAGGGCGATACCAGGTTCCCTCTCACTTGTTTAATTCTTGCAGGCGGCACCAATATCGTACTTGACCTGCTTTTTGTGCTGACTTTTCATCTCGATGTCCCTGGCGTCGCATTGGCAACGGTTCTATCCAACGGCCTGGCGGCCGCCCTGATGACCATTCATCTATGCCGCAAACCGACAGCAATAAACCTGCAGATCCGGAACATTCGTTTCATCAAATCCAAACTCTTCGAAATCATAAAAGTCGGGCTGCCTGCGGGGCTGCAGGGAGTGGCTTTTTCCATATCCAATGTAATTGTCCAAAATGCCGTAAACTCCTTTGGCTCCATCGTTGTAGCGGGGAACACGGCGGTAATCAATCTGGAAGGCTTTTTATACCAGGCCATGTACGGCTTTTATCAGGCGTCGGGAACCTTCGTAAGCCAGAACTATGGAGCAAAAAAGTATGCAAGGATCAAAAGGGTGTTGGGTGTCTGCCTGCTTTGTGCCTTTGTCTCGGGATTTGGCCTCTCCCTGATCTCCATCGTTTTTCGCCATGGGGTTTTAGGATTCTATTCCCAGCAGGAGGCGGTCATAGCCGCGGGCGTAATCAGAATTTTGGTCGTTTTTCCGCTGTACTGCCTCTGCGGTCTAAATGATGTTTTATCGGGAGCCATGCGGGGAATTGGCTATTCTACAGTTCCGCTTATTATATCTCTGCTGGGCGCCTGCGTACTGCGGGTTGTGTGGATTTTTACCGTGTTCAGCGCGCAGCACACCCTGGTAGTCCTGTATCTGTCTTACCCGGTATCTTGGGCATTGACCTTTGTTTTACATTTTGCTGCGTTTCATGCAGGCTATAAAAAACTGAGAAAAAACGAGTCTGCGTGGTACGGCAGCAGTTAGAATCGTTGCGGTATCAATTGTTATTTTTCATAAAGAAAGGAAGCGAAGAAAATGAGTAAAAAGATTTTAGTTTTAACAGGCGGGGCCAGACATGGCGGAAACAGCCAGCTTATGGCGGATGCTTTTGTGAAAGGCGCAAAGGCGGCCGGCCATGAGGTTGTACGGTATGATGCGGGGTTTAAAGACATCAAGGGGTGCATTTTTTGCGAAACCTGTTATCAACTGGGCGAAAACAAAGCCTGCTCCCATGACGATGTATTCAATGAGCTGGCGCCCTATTATGAATGGGCCGAGTCGCTGGTAATCGTCACGCCGCTGTATTGGTATACCTATACGGCGCAAATAAAAGCGGCACTGGACAAGTATTATGCGCTGATGGTAGCTAAAAGGCCTCAGCCCATCCAAGAAGCCTACCTGATTACATGCGGCGCGGGAAAGGATGATTATAAATACGATGCCATCATCAATACCCACCAACTGATCGCAAAGGATCGCGGCTGGAACAACCTGGGATGCTACCATGTCAACGGCGTTTTTCATAAAGGCGACCTGGCAGACAAGTATCTGAAAGAATTGGAAGAGATCGGGAAAGGGTTTTAACGCGTTCTGAGCATTAAAAAACAGTGCCATAAAAACCTCTAAGCAATGGAAGAAATTTTGCTTAGAGGTTTTTTCATTTTGTGGATATGTTTCCTTTTTTACACAGGGAACCCTATTTTCTCTGGAAAAGCCTAAAACTTCCTAAAACAGACCCAATGGCCCAACGCCAAGCCTAAAAACAAAAAGAAGTGCCGTAAAAACCAAATATAAAAAAGAATCAACCCAAATTTAACGTCTAAATTTCAACGCCCACAAACGTTTTCAGAGTTTTTGGAAAAAAACCTTTTGCGGGTTGGCATATTAGTTGCTCAATTAGAAGGTGTAAATGCCTTCAAAAGGGGGTTCATAAGGAAAAACATTTTTACATAAGGAGTGACACAGAAGATGCAAGCAAAAGAATTGACAAATGCGGAACAGTTTGCAAGGGCTTTAAAACGAAATGGCGTTGAATTTATCTTTGGACAAAGCAATCCCACAAAGATCATGCTGGCCGCCATGGAGCTGGGGATCCGGCAAATCGGATTCAGACAGGAAAATACCGGCACCTATATGGCTCAAGCATACGCCATGGCATCAGGAAAAATCCCATGCGTAGCGGCGCAGAACGGTCCGGCTGCCACGCTGCTGGTGCCGGGGCTTTGTGAAGATTACAAGGCCGGACATCCGGTGGTAGCCATTGTACAGGAAGTCCCGCTCCACGATGCGGAAAAAAACGCTTTTCAGGAATTGGATCATGAAAAATTGTTCGAGGGCTGCGCGAAGTGGATAAAAAAGATCTACTCGCAGGACCGAATTGAAGATTATGTGGACATGGCTTTTACAGCAGCAGCGTCGGGGAAACCCGGACCGGCCGTGCTTCTCTGTCCCCAGGATATTTTCAACGATAAGACGGCCAGGCCGGTAGTTTCACCGAGAAAGGCTTCCTTAGGCCACTATCCGCTGGATCGAATGGTTCCGGCCCAAAGCGCGATCCAGGAAGCGGCCAAGCTGCTGCTCAATGCAGAAAATCCGCTGGTTTATGCGGGCGGAGGCATTTTTTCCTCCAGAGCAGTGGATGAAATTCGGGAACTGCAGGATGCCTTTTGCCTTCCTGTAGCAACAACGACAATGGGCAAGGGGGCAGTTGACGAAACCAACCCCCTCTCTGTAGGCGTCATTGGATATTACATGGGACACCGAAGCGCCACCAAATTCATGAAACCTTTGGTCCAAAGGTCCGATGTCGTTTTGCTGGTGGGCAACAGAACCAACCAGAACGGCACCGATACCTGGACCCTCCTGCCAGAGGATGCGACCTACATACACATTGACATCGATCCCATGGAAATCGGCAGGAACTATGAAGCGATTCGGTTACTGGGTGATGCCAAGCTCACCTTAAGGGCGCTCATCGATGAAATGAAAAAGGGAAACGCCACAAAACGGCGGGCTAAGAAAACGGACATAGCCGCTGAAATCGCGGATGGAAGAGCCAGGCATCAAGAAGAGATCAAGGACGTGATGTGTTCACAAATTTCACCCATTCGAATTGAACGATTCATGGCTGAACTGGAAAGGCAAGTGGCGGACGACTGTATGGTCGTTGCTGACGCAAGCTTTTCCTCCATCTGGAATGCCAACTATATAACCGCCAAGGCGGACAGAGAATTCTATTTCCCCAGAGGTCTTGCGGGCCTGGGCTGGGGATTCCCAATGGCCATGGGCTGCAAATTGGCCAGCCCGGAAAAGCCGGTATTCAGCCTGTCAGGAGACGGAGGCTTCGCCCATACATGGAGTGAGCTTGAAACCTGCAAACGGGAAGGCATCAATGTGATCGCGGCAGTGATCAATAATAAGATTCTGGGCTATCAGTATTACGCGGAAAAGTTCAAATTCGGCGAAGTGACAAACGCTGTCTGGATCGATATGGTGGACTACGCTAAGATTGCCGAATCCTGCGGACTGAAAGGCCTGACCATCCGAACCGTTGAAGATATTAAGCCGGTGCTGGAAGAGGCATTTGAAGCAGTAAAAACAGAGACGGTTGTAATTGACATAAAGACAGAAACCTTCTGTCAGCCGCCCCTGCCTATGATCGATACGCTCAAATTGGCGGAGCTGGTATAACAAGGATTAATACGCAGCGTATTAATATAAATGATCAACAAGAAAGGAAAGATGATTATGAGCAAAATGTTAGACGTAACAAATCCTTATACAGGAGAATTGGTTGAATCGATTAAACTGGACACAATTGAAGAACTGAAAGAAAAAGTTGCTAAAGCGAAGGCGGCCCAGCCGGCCTGGGAGAAAACACCCATTGTTGAACGGGCCAAGCTGATCATGAGCATGATTGACAAAATCGAAGAAAAGAGCGATGAGATCGGCCGTATCTGCGCCACAGAAATGGCAAAGCCCATCAACTCGGCTAAAGGCGAATGTTTCGACGGCGGAGAAATAGGCAGAGGCAACGTGGAACGGGCAAAACATCTATATGGAGATGTATTCACAGGAACCACGGCAGGCCGGGAATATGACCTGGGATTTTCAAGAAGAGAGGCACTGGGCGTAGTCGCCGCCATTATTCCCTTCAACTATCCCATTGAAATGTTCTTCCAGAAGACAACTCCTGCGCTGGCGATGGGTAATACGGTAATCGTAAAAGCTCCGTCCTCCAATCCTTTGGCGGTGAGAATGCTGGTGGATTGCGCTCACGAAGTTGGAATTCCGGAAGATGTTATTTCCTTTACTGCCTGTGAAAGAGCGGTATCAACGGAGGCGCTTCTGACCCATCCTGACGTGGCGGCCATCGCCCTCACCGGAAGCACAGAAACGGGCGTGGAGATGATTAAGCTGGCCGCCGACTCCATGAAGAAAACCTTTATGGAACTGGGAGGAAACGATGCCCTCATCATCTGCGAGGACGCGGACGTGGATACGGCTGTACAGGAAGCCCTGGAAGGGAGACTTTACAACAACGGACAAGTTTGCTGCGCCACAAAGCGCTACCTGGTTCCAAAGAGCATGCATGATGAGTTCGTCGCCAAGCTGAAAGAGAAAGTGCTGGCAATTCCACGGGGCAGCCAATTCGATCCTGATGCGAAAGCCATCTGCTTAGTAACCGAGAAGGCGGCGATCAAGGTGGAAGCGCAAATTCAGCATACCGTAGAGCAGGGCGGAACCATCGTATGCGGCGGAAAGCGGGAAGGCGCCTTCATCGAACCGACCATCATCGACCATGTTTCCAAAGATGCGGATGTTGCCAAGGATATGGAAATCTTCGCCCAGGTATGGCCGATCATTACCTATGAAACAGAAGAAGAGGCGATTCAAATTGCCAATCAGTCCAGCTACGGCCTGAGCGGCGGCGTCCTTGCGGGCGATACGGTCCGGGCATTTCGCATTGCGGATCAGATGGAATCCTCGGCCGTTATCGTAAATGGATGCAGCTGTTACAGAATGAATGAACAGCCATTCGGCGGATGTAAAGCAAGCGGTCTTGGCAATGAAGGCGTCGGCTATTCTCCGGAAGAATACAGCAGACTCAAGACCTATGTTTTAAAGGGAGCTTTTATAAAGTAAGCAATCCCAAACATCATCGGGAGGTGACTGTGCGGTGCGAGCCAGCAAAGAGTATATAAACAGTTTGATTCCCAAGGGGCTGCCTAAAGGCAAGGAGCTTTTGGAGGAAGGAAGAAAAATCGGCCCTTCCATTCAAGCGAGAAGAAGCAGACTGGTCAGAGACAGCGGCGCAGAACATTATTTGGAATTATTTAGAAAACAGGCGCTGCAAAAAGAAATTTTCTGGGTTTCACAGATCGGTCTGCCGACCGTGGAACAAACGGCGGCAGGGATCAAAGAACTTCACGACTGGGCGGAAAAAAGAAAGCTCAATTACAATTTTACACTCTCCATACCCAGCACTTTGCTGGCCGTACCCAAAGAACTCAGAGCCTATGATATAAAAAGCACCAGCTATGTACATGAAACGTTAGAAGATTTCCTGCGCCTCGGAAACATCGAGGGTATGGAAGTGATGCAAGGGGATCAGGTGCTGGGTGTTCCAAACACCTGGGAGACAGCGATTGGCGCTTTGATAGCAGGCAGCTATCAGGTGGGCTGCATTTCGCAGCTGATGTGGAATCATCCGGGCTGCGATGAACATGATCATGCCCATTCCCATCACGGAGAAGGTACATGTTCCTACAGTGGATGCGATTAAAAACGTTTTAGGCATGGCATCGAGACTGGAAGAGAATATTGAACAATGGGAAGATGTCATTGACTTCACGTCAATCGATGAGATGGCCGCTACCTTGAAAGCGCAGGGCCGGGAGATGTTCCATCACATCCTGGACTGCCTGGACGACGCGGGACTTGACATTCACGACCCGCTCCACATGCTGCTGTTTATAAAAAAATTCGATGCGGCGCTCTTTGAAGAAACCTTTCATCCGGCAGCTGGGAAAAACGAAAAAGCGGGACGGCCGCTACCTTCCATTCTTAGGCGGCGTATTGAATACAATCCTGCCGGGCCATAACCAGCCTTCGGATGTGAAAGACAGGATTAACCAATCAGGCGTATTTGCAGATAACAATTTAATTGAAGCAATCCGGTTTATCAGAGACCATTCGTTATAACACGATCGGAAGTGATAAAAGGAAGGAGTCGTAATTATGGAAATTTTAATGGCATTATTTTGGGGAGGTTCCGTGGTCATATGCGGGCTAGTGGGGCTGCGTCAGTACAATAAAGAGTATCCTCCAAAGAAGGACAAAAAGTAGAAAGGAGAGCGTCGATATGAATGTATATCTTATTGGTGTCTTAATCAGTTTCGTTGTATATTTAATCGTAGCATTTGTCGTAAACAAATTCGTAAAAGGCGCGGATGATTATTTTGTCGCAGGAAGAAATGCGCCTACTGGACTTATCGTCGGATCCATGGTGGCCTCTCTTTTGAGTACAGGTGTTTTCTTAGGCGACTCGGGAGAAGCCTATAATGGGATATGGATCGCAGTCGCCGGGTGCGCGGCCATAAGCGCCGGAGGGTATGTGGTGGGAGCCATATTCTTCAGCCGTTTTCTAAGAAGAGCAAATGTATATACCATTCCTTCCTTCTTTGAAAAGCGCTTTTGCTCCCATGCAGTTGGTATTATGACCGTCATCGCGGTGGTGGTGGCAATGGCTGTCTATCTGCTGTCCGTTACCCAGGGCGGTGCCACACTGATGTCCAATGTAACCGGTCTGGATTACAATATTTGTGTTTTATTGGCTGTTTTGCTCTTTACGATCATGGTTATCGCTGCCGGTTCAAAAGGCGTGCTGATAACGGACACGATTATGTTCGGCCTCTTTACTACCATTGGCGTGGTTTCCGTGATCATCGTATCAGTCAAAGCCGGAGGCTGGTGGAATATCATCGAGGATATCGCGGCCAACCCGGAAACCAGTTACCTGCTGTCCTGGTCGGGCAAATTGGGATATTTGTATGACACTGGTCTGGAAAATGTGATCTACTTCCTGGCCTACGGTATTTGCTGGGCAGGCGTGGCATTTTGCGGACCATGGCAGTGCTCCCGCAACATTATGGCCAAGAGCGAGCACACGGTGATCCGTTCGGCTGTCTGGGTTGTCATCGGCTGCTTCGGCGTTAACTACCTGGTCGAACTGGGAGCTGTTTTCATGCACGCTTTTGATATCGGCGATACGGAAGCGACGCAAGTATGGCTCTGGGCCGCAGGTAATGTTCTTCCAACAATCATAGGCGTTGTACTGGTAACCGGCATCATCGCCGCGGCTATTTCCTCTTCCACCACATTCCTGTCGCTGATCGGAGCATCGATTTCAAACGATATCTTCCGCATCAAAGACAGTAAGAAGAATGTCCTGGTTTCAAGAGTTTCCATGCTGCTGGTGGCCGCCATCGTGCTGGTTGTGGCAATCACAAATCCGCCGAATATCTGGTGGATCATGCAGATCGGCGCCACAGTGGTAATCTGCGCCATGCTCCCGGTGGCTATTGCAAGTGTCTGGAGCAAGAACATTACCAAGGCCGGGGCTTTCGCAGGTATGTGCGCAGGCTTTGCCGTCAGCTTCATTATGAAGGTAATCACCACTTCCCAGGGCATCACCGTGCCGATTTATTGCGACGTATATTTTGTAGGAACTCTCGCCAATATTGGGGCGATGATGATTGCAAACCGGCTGACCAAGGTGACACCGGAAGAAAAAGAGCAGAGAGAGGCTTTGTTCATTGTTCCTGAGTCGGAGAAGGATCCGATTGAAATTGAAAAGACGAGAAAGGCCCTCAAAGCAAGCGTCTGGATTGGCGTAGGGATTTTCGCCTTCTGTCTGGTAACATGGATTATTCCATACTACATAGGGCTGAATGCGTAACATTCGGACCTGTAAGCAACACCCATTTGCAGATGCACCGGGAAATACTCCGGGTGCATCTGCTTGCTTGTTAGAAATAAACGAGTTGGAAGGAGAAATTCGGGGAACGCTGCCCTTGGATGAAGCGAGGGCCTTGGGAAAAGCCATATAAAGCTTTCCATGTAAAAGGAGGAGAACATGCGTAAGAGCGCGGAAATTTTTCAGGAAGCCAGTAAGTTAATGGTAGGCGGCGGATGCGCGGGCGGAAGGATCCATGCGGCGCTGGGAACGCCCTTTTATATCGACCATGCGGACGGAAGCCATGTATTTCATGTTGACGGAGAGGAATTCATCGATTATCACTGCGGAGCAGGAGCCTTGCTTTTCGGGTGGAATCATCCCAGGATCCGCGAAGCCATCATCAAATGCGTGGACAAAGGCTTTTTCATGAACTTTGATTCCCCGGCGACATTAGAATTTGCACGTTTGTTTAAAAAGCTCGTTCCAACCGTTGAAAAAATACGCTTGACCAACTCGGGCACAGAAGCGACGCTGGCGGCAATCCGGGCGGCGAGGGCATACACGAAGAAGAATCTGATTATTAAAATGGACGGACATTTTCACGGAATGCATGAAATGATCTGGTTCAATGGCGGCTGCGGCAGTGATTTGGACAAGTACGGCCAAACGAGGAGCGTGACGCCTGCCACGCCGGGGTTTCCTGCGGGGGCCGAGAAGAACGTCAAGCTGATTGAATTCAATAATCTGGATGCGGTTAAGCACGTATTTGAAACGTACAGAGGCGATATTGCCGCCATAATCATGGAACCTGTGAACTATGACTGCGGCTGCGTGCCGTCTACCAGAGAATATATGAAACAGGTCAGAGAGCTTTGTACGAAAGAAGGTATCCTGCTGATCTTCGACGAGGTGATCTCCGGGCTGCGTTTCCGGCCGGGAAGCGCCCAGGGCTACTATGGAATAAAACCGGATTTATCCACATTCGCCAAAGCGATAGCCAACGGGTTCTCTCTGGCCCTGGTGGGAGGAAAGGCGGAGATCATGGAGCTGTTCAATCCGACAGGACCGGTGATTTGCAGCGGCACAAGCTCCGGCAATTTGATGTCGGTCATGGCCGCAATCGAATGCCTGAAAATGGCTATGGAACCCGGATTTTACGATCAGGTGGAAAAGATTGAAAAAAACCTGTGCGGAGAGCTGAACGCTTTGTTTGGCAAGCACGGTATTCCGGGCCATATCCGCAGCCAGGGAGCCCAATTTGCTTTTTATTTTGGCTATGACGATCCGCAAATGGACTATATTTTATCAGAAACTGTAAAACATTATCATCCCCAGCTGTACCGGCGTTTTACCAGGGAATGTTTAGCAGAACACCTTTATGTCTTTGACGGCGGCGGAAAACCTTTTCCCCAGCACAACGGGTTCACAATCGCCCATACGGAGGATGATATTGCTTTGACAATTTCCAAAGTGGATGGGATTTTTAAACGACTTAAATAAGTGAAACTTCCCTGATTATAGAAAAAGGAAGCGACTTGGCAGGATGAAAGGCCAAACCGGTTCCTTTTTGATGGATTGCTATTGGATGAATTGCTTGAGCAGCTGATATCCCCGATCGGTGAGTAGTGCTCCCTGCTTTGTTTTTCCCACTGTAATATAGCCCATTGCTTCTAATTTCTTCAACCTGCTTTTTATCTTGGATTCGGTGAGCTGGAGAGCCTGGGCGCTCTGAGTTTTGCATATGGAATTTCTGCCCGCCGTCACGCCCTGGTTTTGCAGGCGGAAAATGGCTTCTAATATGGCAATCAGATCCGGGCCGATGTAATCGCCTTTGACGGCCGCTTCTTCCCGGCCGGGTTTTCCGGTTTGGGCTGGTGATTCCGTTTCAGCCAGAGGGTCGGTCTGCAGATTGTTTTCAAAATAAACGTTGAGCATGTCCAGGGCTTCTTCCCGGTCGGAAAGGGATGAAAGCATGTTCATGTATTCGGCCGCGGTCCTCAGCTCCCGGGCATTGCCGGGCCAAGTGTAGGAAATGAGCTTGTCCCTGATATTGGGCAGGTTTGCCAGGGCTTTGGCCTGCTGGGATTCCAGCAGGTGGGAGATGATCTCCATAATATCCTCGGGGCGCTCTCTCAGAGGCTGCAGCCGCAGGTTGAGCACCTTGATGCGGTAGTAAAGATCTTCCCGGAAGGTTCCCTCGCGGATGGCCGCCTGCAGGTCCTTGTTGGTGGCGCAGATGATTCGCACATCCACAGGAATCACATCCGTTCCGCCGACCCGCACCACTTCCTTTTCCTCCAGAACGCGCAGCAGCTTGGCCTGAACGGGCAGGGACGCATCGCCGATCTCATCGAGAAAAATGGTCCCCTGATGAGCCAGCTCGAACATGCCTGCCTTACCGTTTTTCAAGGCCCCGGTAAAAGCCCCTTCCATATACCCGAAAAGCTCGCTCTCCGCCAGGGTTTCCGGCAGAGCCGCGAAGTTGATGGCCACGAAGTTGGATTCCCGGCGGGAGGACATATTGTGAATAGACTGTGCGAACAGCTCCTTTCCGGTGCCCGATTCGCCGGTGATCAATACGGGAAACTCGGTCTTGGCATAGACCTTGGCCAGTTTTTTGCTCCGCTCCATCAAGGTGCTGGAACCGAGGATATCGTCAAAGGTATATTTGGCTGTAAACCCGGTGGCTCTCAATTTTTTTCGAACCATGCCCTCTCTTTTTTTTAAAGTGGACAGCGGCAGCAGAGTGAAGGCTTTGTTTTGACTCTTGTCAACGTCCATTTCAAAGGAAGAGAGCAGCAGCTTTTGATTTTCAATGGTGACCAGAGTGTCGGTGAGCGGAACATTGGCGGCAATATAGGAGAGCAGTTCGGGCTGATCGCGGAAAACCTCCTTATAATCCATGCCCATGATTTCCTGGGGATCCCGAATCTCAAAGTATTTATTGGCCGTTTCATTGAATAAGATGATTTCATCGTTTTCATTGATTACAAAGGTAATGTTGTTGTTGATATCGCATATCTTTTCAAAATTATTTTTCAGTGTATTGGCCTGTTCTAAGGTGTTTTGCAGCTGGTAGCAGGATGCGGTGAAAAGGCGGATGCTGTCGTTGTAATAGGCCTTTGTAAAATCGGAAGGAAGATCAAAGGCCCGTATGATATCGATGATGGTATATAAAGAAATTTTTCTCAGACCGATATCGATATAAGGGCAGTCCAGCTTGGGGCAATCCTCCGGCACGCCTGTATAAATAACAGCATCGACCTGGGAGGTATCGATGTTATTTCCGGGAGCATAAGCCCTCATATTAATATGATTGATCCCCAGTTCAATGAAGGAGCGGATGGTTTCGTTGGCAGCATCCATGTGCTGGTTGACGATGAGCACGTTGGAGCCGTCCGGCAGAGATACTACTTTTTCCAGGGCCTGGCCGGATAAATCCCTTTTCTGGAGGATCAAGGTCGTATTGGGAAACCGTTCCCTGACAAGATTGACGGTCCGATGGGATATGATGGCGGCGGTGGGCACAAAATCCAGGTCAAACAGCTTTGATGGGCGTATGGATACAATATCTAACACATCTTCAAAGTAGGTTTGGATGGTATTGGTTAAAAATTCAAGGATGGTGGGGTCACTGATACAGATCAGCAATTTTTTGTTTTTCTGCTCCAAAGTTTCCATGGGTTTCTCTCCTTCTCGTCGATCAATCGTTTCAGGTCCCTCATATTTTCAAAAAAGCCGGGATGGGAGGGACCGCTTATCAGAAGTATACCTCAGTTTCGATGGAGATACAATGAATCTGGCAAAAAAGAGACTATAAAACCCTAAAAGAGACTATATTTTAGGGAAGTTCGAACTTCATAAAGGAAGTCCAAGTCCGCAACTTTTTATATAATGCCTATAAGCAAGGGTTTTCAATAGCTCTATTGAAATTTTCATAATTTTTTTAAAAATCGTAAGGGATTTGGTACAGCCCTTGCGTTATTAATAGGGAAAAAGGGCGCTGTCGCATCATATAAGGAGGATGTTTTATGGCAAGAGCAAGCAAAGAATACATAAAAAATTTAATTCCCCAAGGACTTCCGGATGGCAGAGAAATCCTTGAAGCGGGCAGAAAAGTGGGACCAACCATCAGAGCCGGCCGCAGCCGCCTAGTGAGGGACAGCGAGTTCGACCATTACTTGGAATATTTTCAAGATCATAAAGAGCGAAAAGAAATCGCCTGGTTTTCCAATGTGGGATTGGCGACCATCGAGGAAGAGGTGGAAGGGATCAAAGAACTGCAAAGATGGTGCAAAAAGTTAAAGATCAACTACCACTCCACGCTGGCCATACCCAGCACGTTGAGCGCGATTCCAAAGGAATTGAGGCGGTACGATACAAAGAACACCAGCTATGTGCTGGAAAAGCCGGAGGACTTTATGACCCTTGGGGATATCGAAGGCATGGAAGTCATACAGTCGGACCAGGTGCTGGCCGTGCCCAACGCATGGTTCAACGGGATCAACGCCCTCAAAGCAGGCTCATACCAGGTGGGCTGCTTTTCCCAGCTCCTTTGGAATTATCCGGGATGCGACGACCATGTCAGCTATGTGGCCGACATGCTGAAGGTGATGGGCGTTCTTTCTTCAAAGCGGGATGAGGGCTTTGCTGTGAGCGGGTATCTGGATGACACTTACCCCAGCTATTGCAAGGATGCCATCGCTTGGGTGGGTTACGCCTTATTTGAACAATATATCGCCGACGATTTATGCGGTGTCATCTATCAGGTGAATTACGGCGGCCTGATCAGCGATATCCGCATCAGGGCCGCTCTGCTCAAGGCCCTCTACGACTCCCTTTGGCGGGAGAACCAGCCCCTTCCCGTAGCCAAAATCCAGGCCAATACAACCAGATTCTGGGACCACGATATTGAAGCCAATTATGGAATGCTGTCCCAGGAAATGCTGATGGCCGTCCTCGCTGAGCGGAGATACAATACGGGCGCGGTCATTTTGCCGGTGCCCATTACAGAAAAGGTGCATGTGCCAACGATAGATGCCATTAAAGGTATGCTGGGAGTATGCTCGAGGCTGGAAGAAAACATAGAACAATGGGAAGCAGTCATCGATTTTTCCTATATTGATGAAATGGCCGAGGTTTTAAAAGAGGAAGGAACCAAGTTCTTTCATAATATGCTGGATATTCTGGACGATTCCGGACTGGATCTGGCCGATCCCATGGAAATGCTCATGTTCATAAAGAATTTCAACGCCGGCCTGTTCGAGGAAACCTTTCATCCCAGCATGAAGGAAACGGGAAAAATCCAGGTCCATTATTATACGGATATGGGCAAGCTGACCCAGGATATGATCGATGAAGGCAATGCCAATATGGATAAATCCCAGCTGGAGGGGAGCTTAAAAGGCAGAACGATTTTAATCGCATCCACCGACGCTCATGTATATGGGCTGCAATATGTAAGAAACATTTTGGAAAAAGCGGGGGCTGAGGTGGTGGATGCGGGAGTGGACGCCTCCATCCCCTACATATTTGATACAGCCGACGAGGAAGGGATTCGCTATATCGGCGTCAGCACCCATAACGGACAAGCCCTGGGCATCGCCGAACAGCTTCTCAGTGAGATGAAGCAAAGAGGCGGCGACAAAAAATACATGGTCTTTATGGGCGGCAGACTGAACACCATCCTGCCGGGACACTCAGAGCCGTCGGATGTGACAGAAATGATCAATCAGAAGGGGATACTGGCGGAAAACAATCTGATAAAAACAATCCAGGCAATCGGTGAAAGCTGAGCTTGTGAAAGGATCGCTTATGAAATTGAAATTAGGCATAGATACTGGAGGATCTTATACGGATACGGTTTTAGTCGATTGGGACAGCGGTCAGGTGGTCAGCAAGGCAAAAGCCCGAACTACGAAGGAAAATTTGACCATTGGCATTGAAGAGGCCATCGACAAGCTGGGCATCCAGGACCGGGATACCATTACCCTGGTCTGTTTGTCCACTACACTGGCTACCAATGCCATTGTGGAAGGCAAAGGGGCGGCCGTCGGTTTGATCACCATCGATGAACCGAAAGAGCATTCCTATCCTGCAGCTAGTCATTTCCATGTGAAGGGTAAGATCGATGTCAAAGGATGTGAGGTGTTTCCCTTGGATTGTGAGGGCGCGGCGGCGGCTCTGGAAAGGATGCAAGGAAAAATTGACGCGCTTGCTGTTTCCGGATATGCCAGCGTCCGCAATCCGGCCTATGAGTTGAAGGTGAAAGGGCTTTCCGATGCTATCCTGGGCGTCCCGGTGGTGTGCGCCCATGAACTTACAAAAGTGCTGGGCTACTATGAGCGAACCGTGACCGCCGTCCTCAACGCCAAGTTAATTCCGATTATTAAAGAGCTGATCGCAGCGACAAAAGTGGTGCTGGCGAAAAAAGGCATCCGGGCTACCCTGGTCATCATCAAGGGCGACGGCAACTGCATGACTTGTTCCTTTGCAGAAGAGCGGCCCATCGAAACCGTACTGTCCGGGCCGGCAGCCAGCGCTCTTGGAGGAATCTTGCTCTCCGGCTGCAAAGACATGATTGTTGCCGATATGGGCGGAACCACTTTGGATGTTGTTCCGATTCTGGACCAAAGCATTCCCATGGACGAATGTGGAGCCGCAGTAGGCGGCTGGCGGATCCGGATTAAAGCTATGCGCACCAGATCCTTTGGCCTGGGCGGGGACAGCTATCTGAGAATGAACCATGCGGGGGACTTGGAATTCGGCCCCACAAGGGTGGTGCCTTTATGCGCGGCGGCTGAGAAATACAAAAATTTGATCAATGAAGTGGAAAGGCTCTATCTTCCGGCCGATTATCACATTATTAAACGGCAGGAGTCGGATTGCATCGCCTTATTTAAAAGGAAGAATCTTGAACGGGCCCATTTGACGGCCGAAGAAAAGCAGCTTGTGGAGCTTTTGGCGGATGGAGCCCATTCCCTGCTTTATTTGGCAGAAAAACTGGGCAAGGATATAGACGGCATCGAGATTGAATCCCTGCTGCAAAGGGAAATCGTCTATCTAATCTCCTTTACGCCTACGGATTTGCTCCACGCGACAGGCGAATACGTCCAATACGATCAAAGGATATCCCATCTGGCCCTGGCCAAACTGGCGGCCAGAAAAAAGATGACTCCGGCGGATTTTGCCGCCTATGCGGAAGCTGGTTTTGTTGAGAAAATCTGCATTTCCTTCATCGAATGCCTGCTGGTCGAAAAAGGCGTTGAAGAGGAAAAGCTGTCCCGGGAATTGATCCGACTGGTTTTCAATCATTTGGATGCAACCTGCCGCTTGTTTGATTTTAACTGCCTCTTCCATGCACCGATCGTCGGTATTGGAGCGCCGGCCGGTACCTGGCTGAAAAAAGCCGCCGATCAGCTGGGGTGTAAAGTGATCATTCCCGAAAACAGCGAGGTGGCAAACGCCATCGGAACTGTGTCAGGCAATATTCGAGAAAGGCTGGAAGCCCTGATCCGCTTTGACTGTCATTCGAAAAACTATATCGTCCATTTGCCCGACCAGCGGAGGATTTTTGAAACGTTAGATGAGGCCGTCTGCTTCGCGGAGCGGGAACTGATTCTATGCGGAAAAAAATTCGGAGAAAAAATGGGCGTCAATAAATACACTTCCCAGCTTTCGAAAGAACAAATCCTTTCGCAGAGCTGCGGCAATTCTGAAGGTACGTTTGTTGAATTAAGGTTAAGGCTGGATATTTCGGCAAATGCAAAATATATTCGTCATTGATGAAAAGGAGGAACATGATGACTTACAAAACAGACAAATCAAAAGAGCTATTTCAAAAAGCCCAGAGGTGCCTGGTGGGGGGACTTTCCAGTTCTTTTCATAAAGCAGCCTGGAACGAGTATCCCATCTACATGGATCATGGAAAAGGATCGAAGGTCTACGATGTGGACGGCAATTCCTATATCGATTATTTAAACGCCTTTGGGCCCAACCTTTTAGGCTATGTGCATCCTGATTTGACAGCGGCCGTAGCAAAGCAGCTGCAAAAAGCCACGTTAATGGCTGCGCCCAACGCGGATTTAGTCAAGTTAGCAGATAAACTGGTCGATATTATTCCCTGCGCCGATAAAGTGAGCGCTTTTATGTCCTCAGGATCGGAGGCCAATATGCATGCGATCCGAGTCGCCAGAGCATATACGGGCAAGAAGAAAATCGTAAAGATTGAAGGCTGCTATCACGGTTCTATGGATGAAGAAAAGGTGAGCTGCGATGCTGAAAGGCTGGAGGCTCTGGGCTCCAGGGAAAATCCCAATAAGATAAAGCACATAAAAGGGCAGAAGGATCCGGACGATGTGATTATCGCCATGTTCAATGATTTGGACAATATCGAGCATATTTTCAAGACTCAGGGCGACGATATCGCCTGCATGATCCTTGAAACCATCATGGCCAACGCGGATCCCATTTATCCTAAGCCAGGCTTTCTGGAAGGGCTGAGAACGCTTTGCGACCAATATCAGGTCGTGCTGATCTTTGATGAAGTCATTACAGGATTTCGGCTGGGCTTACAAGGGGCCCAGGGTTACTTCGGCGTTACGCCCGATCTGGCGACGTTTGGAAAAGCCATCGGCGGCGGCTACCCCATATCCTGCGTAGTCGGCCGGGAAGAAGTGGTGTCGGCAGCCACCGTGGCTTCCGGAACCTTTGCCGCCAACGCCCTTTGCGTGGCAGCTGCCCTGGCGACAATTGAGATTTGCCAGCGGCCGGGGTTCTATGAAAACCTGGAGCGCATGTCTCAGAAAATGGTGGATGGAATCCAGGTCATTTGCGCCAAGTACGGCGTAAAAGTCAACACAAAAGCCATCGGCGGTATGTGGACCATGATTTTAGGCACGGACGAGGATCTGGTCGATTACAGAGATCATTATTCCAAGGTGGACAGCAAGCTTTATACCAAGCTGGTGCAGGGATGCATGGAGCGTGGCATCCGTCTCAATCCCTGGAGAGGACGCAACTATATGTGCGCCCAGAGTACGGATGAAGATATTGCATACACTCTGCAGGTTCTTGACGAGCTGATGGCCCAGGCGGTCGGGGAAAAATAAAGCTGCTATGGATAAATCCTTTGGTGGAGGTAAACAGTGAAATACATAAAAATTGAGAAGGCTGAGTTCCATTTTAAATTTGGAGCGGCTGCTGCCGGATTTGGAAGGAAGTGAGCTGCTTGGGAAAAGAGTGGGGATTTTTTGGAGAATTTTCGCCTTTTTCAACGCTTGGGACCCCTTAAATGCAGGCCGGAGCAGATCAGCGGGCCTTTTCTCAATATGAGTGCTCCACAAACCCACAACTTTGCGTAAAAAGGTTAAATTTTCGCAGAAATTTTCTGCGGAGCCCGGTTTCACCCGCTGATTTAGGCCGCCGATTTTTCTGGGCCCAAATGCAACAATCCAATTGCCTTAGGAGACACACTGTGCTATACTGACCAAAGGGAATGAAGTTCTCCCTTGGCGTATGCCAAAACCACTGATAAAGTTGATGACTTCTGCACTTGTTTGCAGGAGTCTTTTTTTGTAGGAGGTTGTTTATTATGGTGTTAAATTGTTTGGCCGTCGGCGCAGGCGGCTTTGCTGGGTCGGTTTTTCGGTATTTGATTGGTCTGCTGCCTTTTCTTCACAGAGGGGCCCTGCCTTTTCAGACTTTGCTGGTCAACGTGATCGGCGCCATTGCTATTGGCATGATCGTTCAATATGCAGAATCCTATGGAGGGTTAAATGAAAATCTGGTGCTGTTTCTGAAAGTGGGAATCTGCGGCGGGTTCACGACTTTTTCCACGTTTGCGCTGGAATCCCTGAACATTATGCAGGAGGGGAAAAGCCTGATCGGACTGGTGTATATCGCCGCCAGCGTCATTTTGTGTATTGCCGGCGTGTATATTGGCAAATGGGCGGCCGGGTGTTTGAACGCATAGGATGGATTTAACAGAGGTGCGGTCCAATAGTAGGGAAATTATTGTGTGGTTCGCAGCTTTCACTCCTGAGAGGAGTATGGAGATATCGTATGTCGAAAATTGTCGGATGAGACAATTGGTTCAACAATGTACGAAGTTTGGCTTATTGTTGAGATCTTTCCAACGCCTGCAGGCTGCAATTTCTGATGAAGGCTTTGTTATACAAGGTTATTTCCATTTTGGCAGCCTACAAGCCAGTGTTTTGTCTCAACAATTGAGTCGTTTTCCTCGATTGTTGAGCCTAACTCTTAATTTTCGCTTTGCGGCAACGCTGGCCATACTGGCTTGCAAGGTATACTATTCTGTACCATGCGGCTCCGACGACCGTATCATACTTATAGAATATTTCCTTAAAAAAACAAAAGAATTGCTTGAATAATATACATGTGTTGTGTATAATTATAAAAGAAACTTAATTGAGAGGGAGAAAGAACAATGAAGAAAAGTATAATAGCAGTTTTACTGGCCATGGTGCTGGTATTTTCTTTGGCAGCGTGCGGAGGCGACGACAGCGAAAAGAGCGGAGCAGATGCGGAAAAGGTAACCTATAAAGTAGGAACAGAGCCTACATTCCCGCCGTTTGACACGACTGACGAAGAACAGAATATTGTCGGCCTTGATATGGACCTGATCAAAGCCATTGGAGAAGACCAGGGATTTGAAGTGACTTTTGAAAATCTGTCCTTTGACGGCTTGGTTCCGGCTCTGAAAGCAGGAAACATCGACATCATCGCTGCTGGTATGAATAAAGATGACAAAGACAGACAAGCACAGGTTGATTTCAGCGACGCCTATTATGAATCAAAGCTGATGGTAGCAGTAACGGCTGATAACGAAACGATCAAGAGCGTGGATGATCTGACAAAAGATATGAAGGTAGCAGCCCAGACTGGAACCACAGGCGCCAACAAAACTCAGAAACTGCAAGAAGCAGGGAAGATCAAAGAAGCGGTTATCTTAAACGGTCTGGACACAGCTATGCTGCAGCTGATCAACGGCGATGTATCCGCAGTCATCAATGACAAGCCGGTAACAGAAGCATATATGAAAAAACAGCCGGATAAAATCAAGATGGTAGGCAAACCGCTGAACGCAGAAAACTATGGATTCGCAGTTCAGAAAGGTAACACCGAGCTTCTTGAAAAGATCAACGCCGGTTTGAAAAACATTAAAGAAAACGGAACGTTTGACAAACTGGTTGACGAATGGTTCAATAAATAGGATAATAGAAATGAATGCGAGACCTTTGGCCGCGATCCCGGTCAAAGGTCAATTTTTGTAAGGAGGATATAAAGTTGCAGGAGTATTTACACGGCATCGTAATCGCGCTGAAAGGCGTTCCTGTCACATTGACCGTTTCACTGGTCGCCGTGCTGATTGGCCTGGTTCTGGGTCTTTTTGTCGCTATGGCAAAAAAATCCCGCTTCAAAGTACTGCGCGCTTTGGGGACAATCTATGTGGATGTTTTGAGAGGTACCCCTCTTTTGGTACAAGTGCTGATTTTAGCCTACGGCGTTCCGCAGATTATTAATTCGGTTTTTGGTGTTTCCTTTCATTGGGAGCTTAAAATCGTAATTGGGTTCGTGGCCTGCGGAATCAACAGTTCCGCTTACATGGCCGAGATCATCCGAAGCGGCCTTCAGGCCATCGATATCGGGCAGACGGAAGCGGCCAGATCGCTGGGCCTGAGCAGCAGACAGACCATGCGCTACATTATCGTTCCTCAGGCGTTCCGGATCATCGTGCCGGCCCTGGGAAATGAATTTATTACGTTGATCAAGGAAACATCCATTTTGTCCATGGTCGGTATCGTCGAAGTGACCAGACAGGGGCAGCTTTGGGCCTCCCAGTCGTTTTTGTTCTTCCAGGCGTATATCGGAGTGGCGATCGTATACCTGGCCTTGACCTTGACCCTTTCCAGGCTGGTTAATTACATAGAAAGGAGGATGGCGAGAAGTGATAGAAGTTAAAAATCTGACCAAATCCTTTGGTGATCTGAAGGTTTTGCAGGGAATCACCGAAACCATCACTGAGCGGGAAGTGGTCTGTGTCATCGGTCCGTCCGGCTCGGGAAAGAGCACTTTTCTCCGTTGTCTCAACCTCTTGGAGGAGCCCACAAGCGGCGAAGTCTTTCTCGATGGGCAGCAGGTAAACAGCCCGGAAGCCAATATCGATGAAATTCGGACCAAGCTGGGCATGGTATTCCAAAGCTTTAATCTGTTTCCACATATGACGGTTATGGACAATATTATGCTGGCGCCAATTCAGGTGAAGAAAATGTCCAAAGAAGAGGCGGAGAAAAAGGCGAAAGAACTGCTAAAAACCGTCGGCCTTGAGGATAAAGCAGACTCTTACCCAAGCTCTCTGTCCGGCGGGCAGCAGCAGCGGGTGGCCATTGCCAGGGCGCTGGCCATGGACCCGGAAGTCATGCTCTTCGACGAACCCACATCGGCTCTGGACCCAGAGATGGTGGGAGAGGTGCTGGCTGTTATGAAGGATCTGGCAAACCAGGGAATGACCATGGTAATCGTTACCCACGAAATGGGATTTGCCAGGGAAGTTGCCGACCGGGTATTTTTTATGGACCAGGGAATTATCATGGAGCAGGGGACCCCGGACCAGCTCTTTTTGGAACCCAAAAACGAACGGACTCAGAATTTCCTGAGCAAGATTTTATAAAATACAGGAAATGCTACGCAATCGATATTTCCTGTATTTCAAAAAGAGCCGCGGCCTTGCCGCAGCAGATCAAAACAGAGCAGCTGCATGAAGCAAATCGCTTTACATGCGGCTGCTTTATTTTTTGGGATCGCTCCAGGCAGCATGCGTTTTCTTCTTTCGTATAGCATCCGTTTCTCGGTAAAGAATTAAAATAAATTCAATTCTTTACGCAATTTTCAATGATCGCGCCTACACAATATCCGCTAGAAGCAACCAGCTCCGTATTTTCTCTGGATCAGGTCCCGCAAACCCATAACTTTGCGTAAAAATCACGAAATCTTTTTGAAATTTTCCGGATGCTGGTTATCAAACTTTTGGACGAGTATCCCCCCCCCCCCCCGGAATATCGGATTTTAGAAAATAGCTGCCCTTTCTTGATACTTTTTCATGAAATCCTAAGAAAAAAATGGTAAAACATCAAAGCCAGATGATTTTGAGGCGAATTCCGACATTCTGGCCCGGAGTCCAATCCGCCGGGGGCCACACCAGCTCAAAGACCATTCTGGCTCGAAGCAAAAAAAGCTGCCGCTTCACGGTTTTCAACCGTTCGTGCGACAGCTTTTTTTCAATTTCATTTTTCCTTGCGGATATCGGCAAGCTGCTGTTTTACACTCTCAAAGGAAGTGGAACCTTTGGATTTTTTCGCTTCAATGCAGCTGCGTATCGCGATTTTATCGTAGATGTCATCTTCGAATTTATCTGAGAAGGATTTAAATTCTTCCATAGACATTTCTTCAATGGCGATGCCTTTATTGATACAATGGAGGACGATGCCGCCGATAATTTCATGGCAATCACGGAAGGGAATCCCCTTTGTCACCAGGTAGTCCGCCGCATCCGTGGCGTTCATATAGCCGTATTTGGCCGCATGCTCCATGTTATCCCCGTTGACCTTCATCGTTGCGATCATTTCCGTAAAAATATTCACAGAAGCTTTCAGCGTATCGCCGGCGTCAAAGACGGGCAGCTTGTCTTCCTGCAAGTCCTTGTTGTAAGCCAGGGGAAGGCCCTTGCAAATAGTCAGCAGGCTCATCAGATCGCCGTAGACCCTGCCGCTCTTGCCCCGGATCAGTTCCGCCATATCCGGGTTTTTTTTCTGAGGCATAATGCTGCTTCCCGTCGAATAAGCGTCATCAATTTCAACAAAGCTGAATTCCACCGAACTCCAGAGGATCAGCTCTTCGCAAAAGCGGGACAGATGCATCATAGTGATGGAACAGCAGCTGATGAATTCAATTGCAAAATCACGGTCTGCCACCGCATCCATGGCATTGGGGCAAACCCCTTTAAATCCCAGCTCATCCGCCAGGAAATCCCGATCCGTGGTATAAGTAGTACCGGCCAGCGCGCCGGAGCCCAGCGGCAGATAATCCATACGGGCAAGGCAGTCGGCAAAGCGGGACGCATCCCGTTTGAACATCTGATAGTAAGCCAGCAGGTGGTAAGCCAGCGTAACCGGCTGAGCCCGCTGCAGATGGGTATAACCCGGCATCACCGTATTCTGATGCGTTTCCGCCAGATCGGAAAGAGTGGACATCAGAGTTTTCAGCAGAGCGTCGATGGCTGCGATTTCATCCTTTAAATAGAGACGGATGTCCACGGCCACCTGGTCGTTGCGGCTGCGGGCTGTATGGAGCTTCTTGCCGACATCGCCGATCCTCTCGGTGAGGACCGTTTCGATGTTCATATGGATATCTTCCGATTCAATGGTAAATTCCACCTTACCGGCATCAATATCGGCTTCAATTTCTTTTAATGTTTTGACGATCAGATCAGCTTCCTCTTTGGCGATGATGTCCTGTTTTCCCAGCATGGTCGCGTGGGCGATGCTGCCTTTGATATCGTCTTTGTACAATCTTTGGTCAAACTCAATCGATGCGTTGAATTCATCAGCGGACGAAGTCGCCGCCTTTGAGAACCTTCCTTTCCAAGCCTTCATGCAGTTTTGCCCCTCCTTCTTTGTTTTGTTTTTGGATCGCGCGGATCTTCAGAGGCAGTGAGAACAGGTTGATAAAACCTTCCGCATCGCTCTGGTTGTATACTTCATCCTTACTGAATGTAGCGAATTCTTCGCTGTAAAGGGAGTTGGGGGACTTACGTCCGGCCGCAACCGCACTTCCTTTATATAACTTCATTTTTACTGTACCGGTAACCAGCTTCTGGGTTTCGTCTACGAAAGCGGAGATGGCTTCACGCAGAGGCGTATACCAGAGGCCGTCGTAGCAAAGCTGGGCGAACTTCTGGGCTACGATATATTTGTACTGGGTCGTATCTCTATCTAAGATGAGTTTTTCCAGCGCAGAGTGTGCGGCAAAGAGGATGGTTCCTCCCGGAGTTTCATAAACGCCGCGGGACTTCATGCCCACCAGACGGTTTTCAATCAGGTCGGCCGTACCGACGCCGTTCTTGCTTCCCAGCTCGTTGAGCTTTGTCAGCAGTTCGATGGGTCCCATTTTCTGACCGTCAATGCCCACCGGAACACCGGCTTCAAAGTCGATATCAACGTAAGTTACTTCATCTGGGGCCTTTTCAGGAGGTACGGAAAGAACGTGGATGGTATCGTAATGCTCATTCCAGGGGTTTTCCAGCTCGCCGCCTTCGTGGCTGATGTGCCAGATGTTTTCGTCACGGCTGTAGATTTTCGCCTCGCTCTGGTTGATGGGAATATTGTGGGAAGCCGCATATTCCAGCAGGTCTTCTCTGGATTCAAAATCCCAGAATCTCCAAGGTGCGATGATCTTGATGGCAGGATCCAGGGCTTTGATGGTTGTTTCAAAACGTACCTGGTCATTTCCTTTGCCCGTACATCCGTGGGCTATGTAAAAAGCGCCTTCCTGCTGAGCGACCTCAACCAGCTTTTTCGCCATCAAAGGTCTTGCCATGGAAGTTCCCAACATATACTCATTTTCGTAGATGGCGCCGGCTTTCAGCGTGGGCCAGATAAAATCGGTGATGAATTCTTCTCTCAGGTCGATGGTGATCGCCTTGGATGCTCCCGTTGCCAGGGCTTTCTTTTCAATCGCGGCGAAGTCTTCCTTCTGTCCTGCGTTGCAGCAGACGGCGATTACGTCATAATCATAGTTTTCCTTCAGCCATGTCATGATGATCGAGGTGTCCAATCCACCCGAATAGGCTAATACCACTTTTTCTTTCGCCATTTTAAAAATCCTCCTCAAAAAAATTGCTGTATACTGATGAATAATTAATTCATAGTGTGAATAAAAATTTAAAACATAGGCTAATTATACAACAAAAGCATAAAAAATCAACCCCATTTTTGTAAATAATCCACAAAAAATAGAAGAATCATAAAAAGCTAAAGACTTTCATGCATAAATGTTGTAAAATGAGATTACAGAAGCAAAAGCTGTGTTATTGTCTGAAAAATGTGTATATAATAAGAGTGATATATATTAAGGAAGCGTTTGTATGAAATTTCAATTTGAAGAAAAGCAGAAAAAATGGGGCCTGACCGCATTTTTTGTGATCGTGGCATCCATTGTTGTATTTTTTGTCATTTACCGGTTCGACGTATTTTCACAGTTGATGAGCGTGGGAATGGCAATTTTAACGCCGTTCATTTACGGAATGGTGTTCGCGTATCTGCTGTGCCCCATCTATAATTTTACAACAAGAAACATGTATTCGGCGATGTACCGGAAAGCACGAAAGCCTAAACGGGCACTGTCACTGTCAAAAGGAGTGGCTACTTTCCTATCGCTGCTGGTATTTTTTATCGTGATCGTTGGCTTTTGCTGGATGATTATTCCGGGACTAATCGACAGCATCATGCATATTGTAGAGATTCTGCCGGACAGCATGAATCACTTTATCGATTGGATCGATACCAAAACGACTAACTATCCTGAAATGCAGGCTACATTGGAAAACTGGATCAACCGATTTACCGATAATGTGGTCAAATATGTGGAAGAGAAGATGCTGCCCAGCTACATGGAGATTGCTACCAGTATTTCCACAGGGGTTTTCAGCGTGATTACTGTTTTAAAGAACTTTTTCGTGGGAATCATCATTTGCGCGTATTTCCTCAACAGCAAGGACCTGTTCGCGGCCCAGTCGAAAAAATTGATTCTGGCTACATTCAGCGAAAGACGGGCTGAGGAAATTTTGAAGGGCGCTGCTTATACCAACAAAACCTTCGGTGGTTTTATCAACGGAAAAATCATCGATTCGCTGATTGTGGGGCTGATCTGCTTCATCGTTATGAGTATATTCAATTGGGAATATCCGTTGCTGATTAGCTGCATCATTGGTATCACCAACATCATTCCCTTTTTCGGGCCATTTATCGGAGCCGTGCCTTCGGCGCTGCTGATCCTGATGGTAAATCCCATGCAGTGCATCTATTTCCTGATTTTCATCTTGATCCTGCAGCAGGTTGACGGCAATATCATCGGACCCAAAATTCTGGGAGACAGCACCGGGCTGTCCAGCTTTTGGGTCATGTTCGCCATCCTGGTAGGCGGCGGACTGTTTGGGTTTGTGGGAATGATCATCGGGATTCCCATCTTTGCGGTATTTTACGCATATTTCAGCAGAAACATAAATCGAAGATTAGATCGTCGTGGATTCTCTACGGATATTCGCGACTATACGATAGATAAGTATCGGGTAAAAGAGAAGAAAAAAAAGAGGAAAAAGGAGGGGCCGGGAAGTGGCATCATTAAAAAATAGGCTGACAGAGAGATTAGGGGAAGAAGCAGTGATGGAAAACTGCGATATGAGCAAATTCACATCCTTTCGGGCAGGAGGGAAGGCGGACTTTTTGATCCTGCCCAAAAATGAAGAGGAGTTATCGTTTACCCTCAGTGTTTTCGCGCAGACGGGCATGCCGTATATGGTCATGGGCAACGGGTCCAACATATTAGTAAGGGACGGCGGCTTTCGGGGCGCTATCATCAAAGTGGGCGAGGCTTTCGGGCAGATTGAGATCGAGGGGCAGACGCTGACCGCGGGCTGCGGGGCCTTGATGTCATCCGTTGCCAGGGCAGCACTGGAAGCAGGTCTTACAGGATTTGAGTTTGCCAGCGGCATCCCGGGCAGCCTGGGAGGGGCCGTATTTATGAATGCAGGAGCCTACGGCGGAGAAATGGCTGGCATTATTCGTCAGGCCAGAATCATCGCCAGAGATGGCAGCAAAGAATATACTCTTTCTTGTGAAGAGCTGGAGCTGGGCTATCGTCATAGTATTCTCCACGAGACGGGGGATGTGGCAGTGAGCGTCACATTGGAGCTGGAAAAAGGAGACAAAGAAGCAATCAGCGCAGAAATGAAAGAGCTGGCCGCCAGGCGCAATCAGAAGCAGCCGGTTTCTCTGCCCAGCGCAGGCAGCTTTTTTAAACGCCCAACCGGGTACTTTGCAGGAAAGCTGATTCAGGACGCAGGGCTGAAGGGACTTTCGGTGGGAGGCGCTCAGGTATCGCCTCTTCACAGCGGTTTTCTCGTCAATACGGGAGGCGCCACTGCTTCCGATATCATACAGCTGATGGAAATCGTACAGGCCACCGTACTTGACAAGTTTGGTGTAAAGCTTGAGCCGGAGGTGAGGATCATTGGAGAATAAGAAATATGAAATGGGCTATGATCTCCATACCCATACGATTTTTTCCCATGGGAAGGGGACGATTGAGCAAAACGTACGTGCGGCCCTGGATCGGGGGCTGACCCACATCGCCATAACCGATCACGGCCCGGGACATCTGTTTTATGGCATGAAACGAAAGGATGTCCCCACCATGCGCAAGGAAATTGAACTGCTGAACAAAAAATATCCCAGGATCAACGTTCATCTGAGTGTGGAGGCCAATATCATTAAAACGGACAATCATCTGGATATCAAACCAGAAGAATTTTCCCAATATGATTTTGTGATCGCCGGATACCATTATGGACTGACCAACTGTTACTGCGTACACAACTGGCTCTATGGACATGGTCTTACTGTGGGGGAAAAACAGCTAAAGATCAAAAACACGGACATGGTCATCAAAGCGTTATACGAAAACGATATTGCCATATTGACCCATCCCGGAGATAAGGGGCCCTTTGATATGCTGCCCATCGCAGAAGCCTGCGCCGATACGGATACGCTGATGGAGATCAGCACCTGGCACCCTCATCTGACCGTCGAAGAGATCAAAATTGCGGCCCAGACAGAGGCCCAGTTTATCATCAGCAGCGACGCCCATGTGCCGGGCAGGATCGGCGACTTTGAAGGCGGTCTTAAAAGAGCCAAAGAAGCGGGGCTGGACCTGGGCCGAATCGTCAATTTGAGGGAGATGAAATGAAAACAGTAATTGTAACGGGATTATCGGGAGCTGGAAAAACCCAGGCAATGAACTGCCTGGAGGATTTGGGTTATTACTGCGTGGACAATATGCCGCCGGCGCTGATCAAAAGTTTTGTACAGCTTGCGGCCAACGAATCCACACCCATTGAGAAAGCGGCCTTTGCGGTAGACGTCAGAGGCGGCGAATTATTTGCGGATATGGAAAAGGCGCTGGAGGATCTGTCGGCCAGCGGTATCGACTACAAAATTCTGTATCTGGAGGCATCGGACCGGGTTTTGATCCGCAGGTTTAATGAAACAAGAAGACAGCACCCCTTGTCCAAAGGCGAAAGCACCCTGGAAGGCATCAAACGGGAGACCGAAATGCTGAAAAACCTCAGAGCCAGGGCCGACTATGTTGTGGATACATCCAATATGAAGGTTGCCCGTCTGCTGGAAGAAGTCAAAGATTTGATTACATCCGGAGAGGGCGAAAAAACCTTTGTCATCAATGTGATGTCCTTCGGGTATAAAAACGGGATTCCGCTGGGGGCCGATATGGTATTCGACATGCGGTTTATTCCCAATCCCTATTATATAAAGTCCCTGCGCCAGCTTACGGGCAATAATAAAAAGGTGAGGGATTATGTGATGAAGCACGATGTGACCAAGCGCTTCATTGAAGAAACACCAAAGCTGATTTTGGAGCTGATTCCCTTTTATATGCGGGAGGGTAAATATAATTTGAATCTTTGTTTCGGCTGTACCGGCGGCCATCATCGATCGGTTGCCATGGCCAATGAAATGGCCGAGATTCTCCGAAGCAAGGGCAAGCGTATTACCGTGGAGCATCGGGACCTGTAGAGGAGCGGAAAAACCATGTCATTTTCAATGGAAACCAAAAACGAGCTGGCCCATGTTGTGCCGGAGAAAAAGTGCTGCATGCTGGCGGAAATCGCCGGTTTTATCCGCATGTGCGGCAGTATCCGGCTGGCGGGGGGCGGAAAGTTCCGAATTGTGACTACCACTGAAAATCCGGCGGCAGCCCGCCATTATAAAAAGCTGATTAAAGATTATTTCGGCATCGACGCGGCGCTGGAAGTGGGACAGGGCAATACCCTCAAAAAAGGAAGGGCCTATATTCTGACCATCGGCCCCGAGGATCTGAGCGAACAGATTCTGCGGGAAACGGGCATTCTCATGGTAAAAGAAGGAATGAATTACATCAGCGACGGCATCTATGACGGGCTGATTCGCACCAAGTGCTGCCGGAAAGCCTGTCTGCGCGGTATTTTTCTGGCCTCGGGGACGATTACCGATCCGGAAAAGGGCTATCACTTGGAACTCAACTGCAGCAGCCAGATTCTGGCGGGCGATGTGAAAAAACTGATCAACAGTTTTGTCGATCTTCACGCCAAGGTTTCTGCCAGGAAAAAGAATTATGCGGTCTATGTCAAAGAGGCGGAGCAGATCATCGACATTTTGGCGATCATGGGCGCTCATTCGCAGATCTTTGCCTTTGAGGACGTTCGCATCACTAAGGAGATCCGGAACAAAGCCAACCGAATCAATAACTGCGATAACGCCAACATTGATAAGGCTCTGCAGGCTGCGGAAAAACAGCTGGGCTGGATTCATAAGATTCAGAACACCAAGGGGCTGCGCTTTCTCCCGGACAAGCTGTACGATGTGGCGATCCTGCGGCTGGACAATCCAGAAGCAACCCTGCAGGAACTGGCGGATATGATGGATCCGCCCATGAAAAAATCCGGAATCAACAATCGTTTTCGAAAAATTGAGGAAATTGCCGGCAAGCTGTGATCAGCAGGCCGGCTTTCATAAATACATAAGGGAAAAGGAGTTTGTTATGAGAAAATTTGAAATGGAACATCGAGTGGGATATGCGGAAACGGACGCAATGGCCATTGTGCACCACTCCAACTATATCCGCTGGTTCGAAATGGGCAGGAACGACTTGCTGCGCTCCCTGGGGTATCCCTATTCGGAGCTGGAACAGATGGGAATCTGGATGCCGGTAATCGGGGTCACGTGCGATTACAAGCTTCCGTCTGTCTTTGATGAGGTTGTGATCATCCGCTCCTGGGTGGAAAAACTCAAAGGTGCTTCCGTTTATCTGGCGTATGAAGTGATCGGTAAGGAAGACGGCAAAATCCGCGTGATAGGAAGCAGCAGCCACGGGTTTACCGATCCGGAGCTGGTGCCCATGCGCCTGAAAAAGAGCTTCCCTCAGCTATATGAAAGATTGGCGGCGGCAGCCAAGTAAGGGTCAGGCGGTATGATAGAAAGAAAACCATGTGCAAGCGGGTATGATAACTGCTCGCACATGGTTTTTTTATTGCTGCTTGGCGTTGATGGTATCGACAATGGAAAGCCGGTGAATCCGTTTTGCAGGACCATAGACAGCGGCGATGGATGAAGCGATTACCAGCAGCAGGATCAAGGCCAGCGGCCCTGCAGGAACCTGCCAGGGATCGCCCCAGCGGTAGGTGACCAAATGCTCATACAAAAATTTGTGGATGGGAAGACCGGCTGCGCAGCCGATGATACTACTGGCTGCCGCATAGGTGATCGATTCGGCCAAAATCATTTTTATCATCTGACGGCTGCTCATGCCGATTGCCCGCATGGCTCCATATTGAGGGATTCTTGCTGACACGCTCATGGCGATGCTGTTGATGATGTTGAATACAGTTATCAGAGCAATGATAATCAGAAATCCATAAATAAAGAGCGCAAAGGATAGATAACCGCCCTGTACTTCGGCATTGGATGCCCGTTGGTCGGAAAAGGTCCTGTTTGGTCCGGAAGTCAGGCTGCGGATGCGATTCACATCCTGATCGGTCGCCTTGTCGGAAAGCTGTACATCGATGATCGTGTAGCCGCCATCTCCCTGGAGACTGCGGAAAACTGCTTCCGAACAGATAATAATTTCTGTATCTGCTTCATTGGTAAAGGGTGAGTCTGAAAGGACTCCGGTCACGGTAACGGTCTTTTCTTTGCCTTGAGAATGAACCGTAATGGTATCCCCCGGATGTAATGGGTTTTTAGCATCATAAACGGTTAAAACCGCATCTTTGTTCTTTTGCACATTACCGAGGGAACCTTCGATTAAAACGTCTTTTGCCCAATCAAATTGATGTTGTTCGTAAGAGATTAAATCCACACTTAAAGGATTTCCGGATGTTTCAGCAGAGAGCTTGTAGGCAAACATACGTCCATAGACCTTTTCCACGGCAGCGTCATCTTCCAGACAATCCGTTAAACGGCTGTTCAAAGAGCGGGTATTATCGGCGCTGATGATGGATAAATCCGGCGTGTAGGGCTTCAGCGGTTTGATCGCATGATCCATAAAATCCATGGTCGCGGAAAAGGCGAGGAAAAGAATAATGCTGAGGGCAAAGGAACCGGCCATCAGCGCAAAATTCTTTTTACTCGCTTTGGCGTGATGCACGCCCAGAGCCGTGTCAACCTTAAGCCATCTCGTATTGGCAGCCTTGCTGGCGGGCTGCGGCGTATACGCGTTTCCGGATACAGCGGTAAGGGGCGAGACTTTGGCTGCTTTCTTTGCCGGCGATTGGGCTGCCAGAAGAACGGTGAGAATGCCCACGGCAATGCCGCAAACCACGCTGATCCAGCTGACACCAAAGATGGGCATGGCAGAAAAATAGCTGGGACTCAGATCGCGGAGCACAGCGCAAAGAATCCAAATGACAGCCATACCGGACAGAATGCCGATCGGCAGGGCCCATTTGCACCATTGGAGCGCTTCCAGCCGAACAAAGCGAATAATCTGTTTTTTCGATGCTCCCAGGCAGCGGAGCATTCCAAAAAATTCCGTGCGCTGCATGATGTTGGTACTCAGGCTGCCGGCGATCATCAGAACACCGGCCAGCAAAACAAGCAGGAACAGGACCAGTGCCACGCTGTACAGCTGAAGAATAAAGGAATCTCTGCTCTGCCCGAGGGTTGCCAGGAGCTTGGTGTTTTTTGCAATATCTTTTTTATCGCTCCAATTAAACTGGGATGCAATATCGTTCATAACCTGGTTCATGTCGCAATGGGTGGAAAGCTGGATATAATAGCACCCATCCTGATCAGTGACATCCCCACTTTTCATGGAGGCTGTCAGGGCCTGGTATCCGTCCGGATTGAGGAAAGTACCGATGCCGTCTGCTTTCATGAGCAGAGATGTGTTTTCAAGAAAGCCGGACACGGTGTATTGATAGGATTCCCCTTGAGGCGTGTCCAGGGTGATCTTATCTCCTACTTTTATTTTCAGACGATCCCTGGCGTTTTCTGTCAGAGCTGCTTGCCGGTCATTCTGCGGAAAATGGCCCTCCACAAATTTGATTCCGGAAAAGATATTTGAGAGAAAGGATGAATCAAAGCTGCAGATCGCTGTTTTGCCCGGACCAATCCGATAATCCTGGGCCAGCCTGTAGTTTAGGACGCCGTACCAGGCGGAAGCAGTCACTTCGGGGCGGGCAGCTACCATGGCCGCTTCTTCTTCGTCAGCAGTCTTGAGCATCATGTGCCAGTTGCCGTAATCCTTGATGGCCTGCAGACGCTGGCTGCGCACTTCCATGTCGGCCATACCGAAGATAACAGTGACCAGAAAGACGGCCAGGGAGATACAGATCAGAGTCATACGGTTCTGTTTTCTGTATACCTTTGCAGAGATGGGTATCAGATCAAGGTAATGTTTCATCTTTTTGATTTTCATTGCCGCACCCCGCCTAAATCTGAAAGTATGCCGTCGGTAACGCTCAGCACTCGATCGACAGATGCGGTAAGATTGATGTTATGGGTGATCATAAGAATGGTCTGCTGATAGAGCCGTGAGGCTTTCAGCAGCAGGTCCATCACATCTTGACTGCTCTTAGAATCCAGGTTCCCAGTTGGTTCGTCCGCCAGAATGAGGGTAGGTCTGGTGATTAGAGCGCGTCCAATGGCTGCGCGCTGCTGCTGGCCGCCCGACAGCTGTCCAGGCAGGTGGCGGCGCCGATCAGTCAGGCCTAGAACCTCCAGGATTTCGTCAACTTTGTGCGGGTCCGGTTTCTGATAATCCAGCAGCAGAGGAAAAATCAGATTCTGTTCCACTGTCAGCTCGGTGATCAACTGAAAAGATTGAAAGACAAACCCGATATTCTGCCGGCGAAAGACTGTGCGTTTTTGTTCTTTCATAGAAAAGAGATCCTGGCCGTCCAGATAGATGGCCCCGGAAGTTGGAGTGTCCAGGGCGCCGATGCAGTTGAGCAAAGTGCTTTTCCCGGAGCCGGATTCTCCCACAATGGCGCAGAATGTCCCTTTTTCAATCGTAAAAGAAACGTCTTTCAGCGCTTGAACTTGATTGTCACCTTTACCGTAGGTTTTGCATAGATTTTGAACCTTTAAAATTTCCATAGGGAAGTACCTCCTTTTTCTTTGTAAAGTATACCAAATGAGCCTTACAAAGAGATGAATCTCAACTTACAGATCCGTAAGGAAAGAAAGGGTGAACACGGTGCCTTTTCCGGGGGCGCTTTGAACAGAGATCAGGCCGCCCTGTCCTTCGATAATAGCCTTTGCCAGCGGCAGCCCCAGTCCGATCCCCGGCGTATCCAAAGAGCTTTTGCTGCGGTAAAACCTCTTGAAGATGTGATGGAAGTCTTCCGGCCGAATTCCAGGACCATTATCGGCTATAAAGAGGCGGAGCATGGTTTGAGAGCGTTCCCAGGTAATGTCAATCTGCCCCTCTGGACCGGTGTGATCCAGAGCGTTTTTTACGATATTGGTGATGGCTTCACTGGTCCATTCCAAATCGCAGAGGATGGTTTGGGAAGGTCCGGAGAAGGAGAGCCGTTTCCCTTCCTGCTCAGCGCGAAGCCTAAGCTGTTCAATGGATTTTTCCACCAGTTCCGACGCGGAATGCCATTCTTTTTCAAAGGAAATACTCCCAGTATCCAGTCGGGCGATTTTTAACATGGCGCCGATCAGCGATTCCATACGGCTTAGGGATTGGCTGGTTTTTTTGGAAAACTCGGCTACGGCAGATGGATTGTCCGCTTCACCGGCAATGATTTCGTTATACATGTTAAGGGCAGACAGGGGTGTTTTTAGCTGATGGGAAATATCTGAAATGGTTTCTCGCAAAAAACGGCGGGCATTATGCTCTGCCTCGCTTTTCGCCTGAAGTGCGCTGGACAGACTGTCGACTGCGGCAAACAGCCGATATAGAGTCCCTTCGCCTGCTCTGGGAAGATGGGCGGAAAAATCCCCGTCAACAAAACGGTTGATTCTTTGAATTGCCAGAAGATAAAGCTTTTCCCGCTTCCATAAAAATAAGATGGAGCCGATTAAGAGCAGGACGGATAAAGCAAGTGTCTGCAGGGTCAGCATTCGGGCAAAATCCGCTTGTTTGCTGCGAAGGATCGGCAAAAAACGCAGGTCTGTATGTTCGGAAATACCGATCTGGGCAGCTATTTTTTTGCCTGCGGCAGTAATTGTTGCGTTTGTAAGCACGGCGGCCGCTTTATCAGCTGGAATTTTTTGCTCCACAAGGGCCGAGGCCGTCGCGTAATCGTGCAGAAGCTTGATGTCTTTTAAGGCCGTTTTTTGCTGCTGATAGGTAAACAGCGCTGAGCCGGCAATCACCATAATAAATAAAATGAGGAAGAGAAGAAATTTTCGCGATTGGGTTTCGTGGATGAAACTCATATCTGTACCTCCTTCCATTGATAGCCGAACCCGCGGACCGTCAGCAGGTGGTCCGGGTGAGACGGATCGGATTCGATTTTTTCCCGCAGCCGGCGGATGTAGACGGATAGGGTATTGTCGTCGACAAAGTTGCCGGCGCCGTCCCAGAGCTCATTGAAGATGACTTCACGAGTGACAGTTCGGTCTGCGTTTCTTACCAAAAGGCAAAGCAGCTTATACTCGGCACCGGTCAATTCCAAAGGTACACCACGCAGCAGCGCCCGGCTCGCCAGCAGATCAATTGTAATATCCCCGCGGCAAAGCCTTGAAGCTTCGGATTCTTTGGACATTCCGGCTCTTCTCAGCAGTGCTCGGATTCGCGAGCATAGCTCCCCCAGCTTAAAAGGCTTGGTGATATAATCATCACCGCCGCAGTCCAGGCCGCGAATGACATTTACCTCTTCGTCCAGGGCAGTCAGGAAAATGATGGGGACTTGATTGCCGTGTCCTCTGACATACTCACATATTTCAAAGCCGCTGCCATCCGGCAGAGTAATATCCAGCAGGAGCAGGTCGTATTCTCCGTGCAGCAGAAATTTTTTTGCTTCCTCGAGCGTTCGGGCGATATCCACATCAAAGCCGTTCTTTTTCAGCGAATAACTGAGGCCATCCACCAGACTCCAGTCGTCCTCAAGTAAAAGAAGCTTGTTTGTATGAGCATGATCGATGGTTATTTGATGATCCATATTGCACCTCCTAATTACTATTATTATATTGGGGCATCCAGTAATATACAAGGGAGGGGAGGGTGGTTCTTTCTTACAATTCTGTAAGCAGAAAAAAGACAGCCGGCCTTAGTTGCTGGGACCGACTGTCTGAAGAAAGGAGGCAATCTGTGGAAATGACAGACTGCCGCACCATGAAAGTGGCGGCCGCCGAGTTTTGCAGAGCATGTATCAGGATTGCTGCATGCGTATGGTACGTTAATATTGTTTGTTGGATGGAAGGCGAACACGACTTTGCTGCTGGCGGCCTTGTTTTTTGCCCGGTGTCCTCTGGGCAGACGCATGCTCAAATGGCCTACTGATTATAGTCGTACAGGTTTTGGGACAAGACAGCCTTGGCAGTACCCTCTGCGCCAAATCTGTCCGGGCTTTTCAGCGAACTTGTACGTGTAAATAGGCCATTTGACCATACGCCGGAAAGAAAAAATATGTAATTAATTTACATATAGTATATAATATGGAAAACCATTTGTCAATCGATAATTTGAAAAAATTTCCATTTTGGTCGATCAGTTGGAATGATTATCTGAAGTTGATAATAGGTGAATATTAATAATCGATATAATTTTATTGTTATTCAATAAAAATATATTGACAAACAAATAATGTAATGGCATAATAAGGTAACAGCTGTTAAAGAAAGGGAAGGGAAAAACGACCATGTGGAACGCAACAAAATCTTTACATTTATCATCCATCTGTACGAAGCTGCTGATCGTAACCGTTTTTGTTTTTGCGGCTTTTTTGCCGAAACTGCTTGAGACCTATATTGAGGTGTCTCCAGCCTACAGCCAGATTACGCAGCTTTCGCCGCTGATGGCGATCCTGTATCTTTGCTGTCTGCCTGCGCTGATTGCGCTTTTTTCGCTGGACCGGCTGCTGGGAAACATTAAAAAGGATCGAGTGTTCGTTGAGATCAATGTCCGCTATCTGCGGATCATTTCATGGTGCTGCTTTGCAGTGGCGGCGCTGCTTGTCTGTGCGGTTATCTATTATCCGGTCTTTATCGCAGTAGGCATTGTAGCGGCGTTCTTTGGACTGATTCTGCGGGTTGTTAAGAACGTGATTGAACAGGCGGTTATCATTAAGACTGAGAATGATTATACGATTTAGGAAGGAGCAGCGGAAATGGGGATTGTTGTCAATATAGATGTGATGATGGCCAAACGAAAGATCTCCGCCGGCGATTTGGCCAAAGCCATCGGGATCACACCCGCCAACCTTTCGATTTTGAAAAACAATAAAGCTAAGGCCATCCGTTTTTCCACATTGGAGGAGATTTGCAGGGTGCTGGACTGCCAGCCGGGGGATATTTTGGAGTACGAAAAAGAGTAACAAACGGATTTAAAGGGATTAAGAGAATGGTTAAGAGAGGGGCGTGTATTGTGATGGAAAATAGTGCGAAGAAAAAGAGTACATTGTACGAAGCCGCTTGGGATATGGAGTATACGAGGGCGGATGGGGCATTGGCCGTTTCGCTGCTGGCTGTTGGTTTTTTGTTTTGGGAGTTGGTCAGCCTTTTTCGACCGGGAGCAGGTACCGTTATTTTTACAGGGATCGTTTGTTCCGTATCGGTCATTTATCTGAATCACAAAGGGTATCGGCAGAACAAAAGAAGCTTGATTGGTCTTGTTGTCATCGTTCTATCGTCTGCTGTGTTTCTGATCTTTGATGGGTATCTGGAAAAGCAGTTGAATCTGCTGTTTATTATGGCTGCCTTTGTTCAATGGATTGCCTTGACAACCGGCTCTACGATCGAAAACAGGTTGTCCGGGTACAGCCTGATCGATTTGCTGTATCAGAGCTTTGCAAGGGGGCTGGGCAATCTGCCATGTCTTCCGTCGATTCTGGCAAAGCATATAAAACAGAAAAAAGCCGGCAAGGGTACTGCGGCGGCTCTTTTGGGAATTTTGATTATGATACCCATTTTGTGCGCAGTGATTATGCTGCTGGTCAGAGCGGATCCAGCCTTCGACCATTGGATGGGCAGTATAAAAAAGGCGGTGTCCGATGAATTTCTCATCTATGTTTGGTACTTCGTTTTGGGTATTCCGGTAGCCTGCTATTTATGCGGCCTGATCCGGGGAAGTGTGGAAAAACATCCTTCGGCAATGGAAAAAGCCAAGGTTGACAGGGCATTTGAGCGAATCCGCATTGCTCCTGCGGCAGCGGTCTGTTCCAGCCTGGCGGCCTTAAACTTGGTGTATGCGATTTTCTTTCTTGCACAGACCAGCTACCTGTTCTCTGCCTTTCGACAGATATTGCCTGAGCATATGACTTATGCCGAATATGCCAGACACGGATTCTTTGAATTATGTGCAGTTACTGCGATCAACTTGGCTGTTATCTTTGCGGCAAAACTTTTGTCGCAGGAAGGCCGGGGCAAGCTTCTGAGAATTGAGGTGATACTTCTTTCTGTCTTTACCCTTGCGCTTACCGTCATCGACCTGAGCAAGATGGTTCTTTATATTCAAAGCTATGGTCTTACACGGCTGCGAATCTATACTTCCATCTTCATGGTTTTTCTATTTATTGTGTTTCTGATTATTCTGCTGAGGCAAGTCCGTCCGTTTCAGGCAGGAAGGGCTGTGATTCTGGCAGCACTGATCTGTTTTTTCGGACTTTGTTATGGGAACGTAGATGGTCAAATCGCGAAGTATAATATGGGCCAGTATCTAGCGGGAAACTTGGAGTTGATGGATCGGGCCAGTATGGAAGCGCTGTCGGATGGAGCGGTGCCGTACTTTTTTAAGGCATATCGGGAGGCGAGCGATGAGGAGGATGCCCAGCTTTTATATGCTGTCATCACAGGGGATTCTGCTGGCAGTATGGCACAGGTCCCGGAAAAAGAGGACATAAAGACATTTAATTTGCAGCAATATCGTGCGCAAAAGATTCGTAAAGAGATCAAACCTCCTGCGGGGACAGGAGGCAGGCAGCTACTGTTTTAAGATGCGCTGCAGCCGTTTGTATGCTCAAAACAAGCTTGCACTATAAATAAAAGTGTTAAATTGTTAAGCCGCCGGGCGGGCGCATGAAAGATATTACTTCTCATCATGCCCCATGCCTATCCTTTGGAAATAATCAAAAATACGCTGGATTCATCGATTTCCATAACTTTGTAGGAAAGCCCTGAATTCTTGCCAATTTCATCCAACGCCTCCGGCGAATGGGTCGTTGCGCGGAAGCCATCTTTACAAATGATTACGCCATCTTTTGTTTTGTCATAATCAATTTCACCGAGAAGTCCTTTCTCTGCCTGTTCTTCAAACCATTTCAGCCGCCACTCCCAAAACTTGGCGCTGTAACTGCTGAAATAAGCTGAACCGCCGGGCGCCAGCAGTGACAGCGTTTTATGAATGACAGCAGAGTCGGCGCCCATGGCGGACAAACCGTTTTGGAGGCAAAGAATAACATCAAAAACCTGGTCAAAATCCATCGCATGAACATCCATAACGACCATGCTGGCATTGGGATAATCTTTCAGATACTCTTTGTTTAAAGCCACATTTTCCTCGGAAATATCCATTCCCACAATCGATTTGCAGTGAGGCGCCAGTTCTTTCATAATCCGACCATACCCGGCGGCCAATTCCAAAACCGCTTCATCTCCCCGAAGATTTTTTCTCACAAAATCGATTTCGGCTTCAAGATACTGCCTCACGCGAGGAATATCCGACGCGTACACTTGGAATAAACTCTGAGAATTCAATTTATCCGCATAATAGCTGCCCATATCCACATCCTCCTTACTATTCATCCCCCAGCAGCGCCGATACAATGGTTTTGCGTAGAATATAGCATGCGAGCACAGTCGAGCATGCTTCAAACTACGCAACCTTACGGCAACGCCGCTACAATGGTCTTGCGTAGATTATAACATGCGAGCACAGTCGAGCATGCTTCAAACTACGCAACCTTACGGCAACGCCGCTACAATGGTCTTGCGTAGATTATAACATGCCACAAAGCCCATTGGAACTTCAAGGTGTCTTCGTGAAGGAATAAAATCAGACGATTCGAGGAAGGCACAATTTAGTAGGGCCAAGGCTGGCGCACAAAAATGAAGGATGTCTGCACCCCGTGATTTATGGTAACAACACCAGGCCCGACTTGATACTTTATCGACTTTTCCAAAAGCTGATATGAAAGAAACGATCAGTAAATGGAGGGTTTTTCTCAAATTCCGATAGTTTCCCTTCGTGCCGACTGGCTGATTGGGACAAAACTGTCTGAATCCCCGATAGAACCCGCTCCTTTTGATAGTTTGCCCAATGGCATCCCAAACGCTGCCCAGCAGCTAAGCAGTAAATTGATAAAGGATGAAATTACCGCGCTGGCCTTTCTGGTTCCTGCGCTCTCTTCACTTCCCCACCCCGGCAATCCCAAGCACTCTCCGCTTTTCCGTTCAGGAACTCCCACGCACTCCGGCACTCCCCAGCCCCACCGTCCGCCCACTCCTCTTGGCGCTCGGGCAAAAGACATGGTCCAGGGAAGTCTAAAAATACTACCTAGAATTCTATTTTTATCTCCCAACCCAATTGTAATGCGATATAATATCTAAATATAATGATAATAAATCATTGTTATATTTAATAAAACGTTCTCCCATCGAACTGCCATTTTCGATGTAATGGATACATGTATGAAAATTTGTGAAGGAGTTGGAAACCATGCGGGGGATTAATTACAAGGAAATCAGCGACATTTTAAATTGCATCAGCGACGGCATCTTTATCACGGACGGCGACGGAAATATCCTGCTGTTAAACAAAGCATCCGCGGATTTATGCGAGTATGAAGAGGAACAACTAATCGGCCGGAATGTGGAAGATTTGATCAAAGAAGGCTATTTTGAAGAAAATGAAGTTGTTTCATTAAAATGCATTAAAAGCGGCAAGGAAGAAAGTCTCATACAAAAAGGGGAAAACGACGAGCACGAGCTTACGGTTACAGGAATCCCATTTTTGAAGAACGGCAAAGTGGAAATGGTAGTCGTAACTGAGCGGGATGTGACCAACATCAACCGTTTGGAAAGGGAACTTCGAAAAAATAAAAAACTAGTAGAAAAGTATAAGACCCAGCTGGAACGATATAAGGAGAATGAGAAGAAAAATTTAAAAGACATCATATTCGACAGCAAAGAGATGGAGGACACAATCACCATGGCGGACAGAGTGGCGAAAAAAGATATAACGGTTCTCATCCAGGGGGAGTCGGGGACGGGAAAAGAAGTGATCGCCAACTACATCCATCAATCCAGCGATCGGCGCAGCAAGCCGTTCATAAAAGTAAACTGCGATGCGATTCCCGAAACTCTGTTCGAATCTGAGCTCTTTGGATATGAAAAAGGAGCCTTTACCGGAGCGTCGGAAAAGGGTAAGCCCGGCCTGTTTGAACTGGCCAACGAGGGAACGTTGTTTCTGGATGAAATCGGAATCATGCCGCTGTCGCTCCAGGGCAAAATCCTCAGAGTCCTTCAAAACAGGGAAATCATCCGCGTAGGGGGAAAGGACTATATTCCCATCAATGTGCGGATCATAGCGGCGACCAATGTCAATTTGAAAAACGCCGTCAAAGCAGGAGACTTCAGGCTGGATCTTTACTACCGCTTGAATGTGGTGCCCATTGTCATCCCGCCTCTGAGAAATCGAAAGGAGGATATCATTCCCCTTGCCAGGTATTTTCTGCAAAAATACAACGAGGAATTTGACTCCAACTTAAAGATTGACAAAAGCGGATGGGACGTTTTGTACAAATACCAGTGGCCGGGAAATGTCCGCGAGTTGGAAAACATCATCAAACGCCTGGTCATCATCTCCGATGAGCACGAAGTCACCGGTCCCCAGGTGGCAGAACAGCTGGATTATTTCGACGTGGGCATGTCAGGCGGCCTTTTCATCTGCAATGATCTGCGTACCAGCGTTGAAGAATACGAAAAAAACCTGATCATGTCTCAGATGGACTACTATAAGGGAAGCCGGGAATTGGCGGAAGCTCTGGGAATCGACAAATCCACCTTGAACAGAAAAATCAAAAAATACGGGATAAAAAACGCCTTGATCGATTGAAGGTTCTGCCGGCGCAGTTTGTCCCCAGCGGTGCACGAATGCGCCGCTTTTTTACGTTCCGAATTTGATGAAAAAAACAGAATATTGAAATTTCAACATTTTAGATCATGGACCTAACATGGCACGCTGCTTGCACTTATAAAGGGTAACAGCTGTTAATCTACAACAACAATGATGATATGGGAGGTAACAGGATGATCATAGGAACACCAAAGGAAGTAAAAGAAAATGAAACCAGGGTCGCAATGACCCCCAATTGGGCCAAGAGACTGGTGGGTGCGGGGCATGAAGTCTGGCTGCAGAAAAGCGCGGGCGAAAACAGCGGCTTTGCCGATGAAGCTTATACGGCCGTCGGCGTCAACCTGGCTGATTCCGCCGAAGAAATTTATGAAAAAGCGGAGTTTATCACCAAAGTTAAAGAACTGCAGCCGCAGGAATACAAGCTGATCAGAGAAGATCAGATGATTATGACCTGGTTTCATTTAGCAGAAGACTACGATAAGCCGATGGCGCAGGCATTAGTAGATCAAAAGAGCATTGGCCTGTCCATGGAGCTGATCGTTCTCGACGATGGATCAAGGCCGACCATGAAACCCATGAGCGACATCGCTGGCAGCCTGGCTATGCTGGAATCGGTTAAATATTGTCAGACTATGAATGGCGGAACCGGGCTTCTTTTGAGAAAAGTATACGGACTCCCCACACCGAGGATCGTGGTTTTGGGCGGAGGCCATGCGGGGTTCAATGCCGCGCAGGTAGCGGTGGGACTGGGATTGCAGACTACTATAGTCGAGGCTTCTTGGGACCGGATCGACTATTTGAAAGCCGCGCTTCCAGAAGCGGATGTGGTTTTGTTCGAAGAGAACGTCCTGGAAAAGATTTTGATTGACTGTGATGTTTTCATCAACTGCATATACCCTTCCCCGGAGCCGGGAACGAGAGAACCGCTGGTAAAGCGCTCAACTGTAAAAAAGATGAAGAAGTGTTCCTTGATTATGGATATAGCAGGAGCTGAAATCGTGGAAACTTCCCATTATACGACCCTGGGAGATCCGACCTTTACAGAAGAGGGCATTCTCCACTACTGTGTGCCTAACATGCCGTCTCTTTGTCCAAGGACAGCAACCGAAGCACTGCTGATGATTACCGGTCCTTACATCCTCAATATTGCCAACAAAGGCTTGAAAAAAGCGGCCGAGGACGATCCCGCGATTCGCAGATGCATCAGTACGGTTAACGGACAGATCGTTCATCCTGAAATTGGAATTAACCAGGAAATGCCATATACGGAGTTTGACTTTTCAATGTTGGATTAATTTATACAAGAAATCTTTAACGCCACATTCTGACCAATTATCATCCAAATAAGGAAGAAAGGAAATTGTTATGATAAAAATTGGAAAGAGCGAAGTGCGTATCAGTATGGTGATCAAACTGGCTGGTGCGTTCTGCGCATTCCTGATCGGGGCGGGATTCGCTACAGGCCAGGAAATCATGCAGTATTTCACCAACTACGGAATCGGCAAAGCCATCGGGGTAATGACCATCAACGCGCTGCTTGGCGCATGGACGTCAGCAGCAGTTATGAATCTGGGAAACGAAAGTAAAGACGTACAGGGGCTGGAATGTTACAAGAACTTATGCGGTAAATATGTGGGAACGCTGTTGTCCTGGTTTGTCCCTCTCTTCATGTTCCTCACGCTGATGACCATGATGGCCGGATTCGGCTCCACCTTCAATCAAGTGTTCGGCGGGCCGGAATGGCTGGGTTCTCTGATCCTTGCAGTAGTTGTAACACTCGTTGTACTGCTGGGGCTGGCCAGCGTCATTGACACCATTGGATTCATAGGGCCGACGATCATCGTCGTGACCATGGTGATGGCCATCGGCGTAATCGCAAAACATGGCGTGGATTTTGCCAACTGGAATCATTACATCACCACCCACGATGTACTGTTAGCCTCCAGCTCCTGGGTAATGGCGGGGATTTTATACGCATTATGGAACATTGTTATGTGTCTGCCCTTCATGTCGGCCATGGGTTCGAAAGCCAAAAACAAAACAGAAGTAGTTACAGGCGTGGTATTAGGGAACGTGTTGTTCGCTGCGGGCGGCCTATGCCTGGTACTGGCAGAGGGTTCCCAGATCGATTTGATTGCCGATATTTCCGTTCCGGCGCTGGCAATGGCGCAATCCTTGTCGCCAATCCTGGGCGTGATTTACGCCGTCGTTCTTGCGCTGGCCATCTTTACCACGGCAGTACCGCTGATGTGGTCTGTAGCAGCCAGACTTACCAAAGAAAAGACAATGAAGTTCGCCATTGTATGCGTCATCATCGCAGTCTTAGGATTTTTCGGCTCCTATCTGCCCTTCGAAACGCTGGTCAACATCGTAACACCTGCGGTAGGTTATGTGGGGCTGATCGGATGGCTGTTTATTATATGGAGAGATATCAAACTGGTTAAAGCAGCGCTGGAAAAAAGGCGGCTGCCAATGCCAAAAGACGGAGAATAATTGATTTAGAAATGCAAAGGAGCTGCCGTATTCAAATAGGTGACGAATGCGGTCAGCTCCTTTCTCGCACGAATTCCGCCTTTGCGGCGGATTGAGTTAAATCGGGAAAATTTTATTGAAATGTTTTGATTTTTACGCAAACTTCAAGGTTTGCGAGGCCTGATATTGTGAAGAAGCAGATATTGCTCCTTCTTGCTATTATCGTGAGGGCGCAGCCGTTGCAAATTGCGTAAAAACTTGAATTCATTTTAATTTTTTTCCAAAAAAACGATGATGCCAGAAATTTGCTTTAGCAGGCAGCCTCAGGCGGCCGCAGCTCAGAGGCAAATCCAGACCCCGAATTTCAGTTTTTTTGCCGATTTCTATTCGATATGGGCAAAAATAGGATGCTTGTCCATAGAAAAATTGCAGGCCAGATACTAATTTGCTCTGATTCACAGGTCTATATGAATTAGTTTGCACAAAATTGACCTGCCAAGGCGCATGTCCGCTGGATTGCAATCCATTTCAGCCTCAATTTGGCCTCAAAAGGCCAAATTTCTATGGACATTGGCGGCAAAAACCTCGATTTCGAATAGAAATGGGATAAATTACCAGATTTGGAGACCAGCTTATTTGCCTTTTATATCTTTTTTCCTTGAAAATCCAAACAGTTACGATTACTATAATGATCAGGGGGGTGTCCGTAAGGGGTTGGAGAATTATCCGGAATGATGAAAAGGAGGAAATTATGAAACGGTTAACCAGGTTGGCTGCTCTTTGTTTGATGCTTTTCGTAGGCTGTGCGTTTACACTTCCTGCCCATATGGGCACATTGGAATCCTATGCAGCGGCGAAGGTAAAGATCAGCAAGACCAAAGCTACTGTGGTCAAAGGAAAGACCGTACAGCTCAAGATGAAAGGAACAAAAGCAAAGGTAAAATGGAGCTCCAGTAAAAAATCCATCGCAACCGTAAATAAAAAGGGCAAAGTAACCGCCAAGAAACCAGGAAAGGCGACGATAACAGCAAAAATCGGCAAAAAGAAATATCAGTGTAAAATAACAGTGAAGAATCCCACCACCAAGCTAAACAAAACAAGTCTGACTCTCCAAGTTGGAAGCAGTTATACGCTGAAAGCCAGCAGCAACGGCAAAAGCAAAAAAGCGACCTGGACATCCAGCAATCCAGCTGTTGCGGCAGTAAATGCCTCAGGCGTTGTAACTGCCAAAGCCGCCGGAACCGCCAAAGTTACGGTCAAAATGAACGGCGCATCGAAAGTTTGTTCTGTTACCGTGAAAGAAGTTGCGGTCAATCCGGCATCCGATTATGTATATGTGTCAGCCACAGGCAGGAAATACCATAGAGTTGCCACTTGCAGCAATATGGCAAGTCCGCAGAAAATTCTGTTGAGCGATGCAAAAAAACAAGGATACGAACCCTGCGCCAAATGCTACTGATTGCCCAAAAGCGATCTTTCCACATTCCAATGAAAACCCCGTAAAGCGGCCATGCTTACGGGTTTTTTCATGGCCACAAGGCATATTATATAGATATAACCACTATGTTTTGATATAATCAATGAAATAATATATATGCGGCAGCGAGCAAGCAGGTAAGTGGATAAGTTGTAAGGAGGACCCAAGATGATGTTGGAAGAAAAAGTGCAGTACCCCCAGGGTATACCCATAAACGTTATTATGAGTTCCATTGAGGAATATCCCATCCATTACCACGGCAACGACTTGGAACTGATCGTCGTGATGGAAGGAACCATCAAATTGATCATTGGCTACCGGACAATCCTGCTGAAAAAGGGGGACGTGTTCATTGTCAATGAAGATGAACTCCACAGTATGTACTCCGGCGCTGCCAACAAAATCCTTACCATCCAATTTGACCTGAACTTCTTTGTCCAATATGTGGAAAGCCTGGAATTTTCCTATATGATGTGCGAAACCTATCTGGACGGCAAGAAGATCGAAGATTTGAACATAACCTTGACCTCAAAGATCCAGCAGCTGATCCAGCTGTATGTAAAAAAAGGGGCCGGCTTCTCGAAAAAGCTGACCTCATTATCAATCGACCTGCTCACCTATATGAAAAGCAATTTCGAATATTTCTCCATTTATGAAAACCGCTATTTTATCAACAAACTGGATTTAAAGGATAATCCGGCCAATGTGAACCGCATTTGGGAAATCTATAAGTTCATATACGAAAACTACGATAGAAAAATCACCCTTCAAGAGCTGGCCGAGGAAAAACACTTCAGCATGTATTATCTTTCCCATATCATAAAGGACTTTATCGGCATCTCCTTCAAGGAACTTCTTAATTTTTCCAGGGTGGAGATTTCCGAAAAGTATTTGCTGGAAACCGACATGCGGGTCAGTGAGGTGGCTTTGACATGCGGTTTTTCCGCGACTCGGTATTATGTAAAGGCTTTCGAAAATTGGTACGGTCAGACCCCGGAAGAATACCGGACACAGAGACTCAGCCATGCAAAAGCGGAAATAAAGAGGGATGTGCTGCCGCTGCAGGCGATCCTGGACTGCATCAGTGAAGAGCGGACAGAAGAGCGATACCGGGGCAACCCCTTGCTGCGGGACTTCTATTCAAAAGTCATTCCTTTCAGCGGCCAGTCGGCCAGGATGAAGAAAAAGCTCAATCGAAACAATCTGATTTTCATCACAAGGGAATGGGGAACCTCCGGCTTGATCCGGGATAGCCTCTTTGACATTCTGCGCAGCAAATTTGAGATCGGAGTACTGATTTCCACTGTCAGCGGCAAGCTGCAGCAGGAGCTGTCAAAGGCACTGGAGTTCATGGATGAAGAACACTTGGATAAGGCCATTTACCTGTTCAACAATGATAAAAATATGCAGAACCATATCAACTTCTTTGAGACACTGGCGACAATGATGCAATTTCATAGCCCGGGCACAAAAAAGTTTACCCTGTTTATCGCGGACAACAGCTCGTCCCCGGGAAATTTTCAGTATTTGCTGGATTATCTGGAACAGAATACGCCGCTCGACGATTTTTTCTCGGTGGAGCCGATCTGCTGCGAGAACCTGATGCTGGACCATGACAGTTATGTGTTTGATTCCATTTGCGGGACTCCCTATTTGCTTCACGATCTACTGCGCGGCGATAAAAGGACCATATGCCCCCTGGTGGATGGGGAAAGCCCGTCTGCCGACATTTTAGCGGGAGGAAGCGGCCTGACAGCATGGAACGGATTGAAAAAAGCCGCCTATTTTGCCTGCTTATTTTATGCCATGCTGGGAGAGGAAGTAACGGCAGAGAACCAAGACTATATCATTACCCGTAAAGAAGACAGTTACCAGCTGCTTTTCTACGACTACTATCAGGAAGGGTATAAAAGAATTAAGTCGTTCACCAGCAGAGAAGAGGTTTCCGGGATTTTTGAAGAAGGAGTCCCAAGCAGTGAATACATTGTGGAAATCAACCATTTGCGGGGAACCTACAAAATGACCAGACTCAAGTTGGGCGATGAATGCTGCCTATTCTATAAATGGGCATCCATGGGATTTCCCCAAGGACTGACAAAATCAGAAACCATTTTGCTGGAAAAAAGCATATTCCCGGAAGTGACTTATGAAGTTATCACACTGGAGGGAACAACGGATTTATTCATCCACTTGCCCCGCTTCGGCAGCGAGCTGATCCTCTTGGAAAAATGATGAACAAGGATTATTTTTAAGCGCATTGACGTAGAAATTTTACGTTTTTGCGTTTTTTTTATGCCCTTTTTAATGTTTTTGCGATTTTTCCGGGCAGGGTCGCTCGGCCAAAAACAAACCCGATAAATTGGACTAAAAACGTGAAAATCCAAGGGCAAACAAATAATTGAATACTTTGATAATTATGATAATTTAGTTACTAACATATTGTTTGACGCATAGACAGGAGGTCATTATGATTATCGGAATTCCAAAGGAAAAAAAGGATCAGGAAGCCAGAGTAGGGTTAACTCCAAAGTGGGTAAAAAAACTGACCATGCAGGGGCACACCGTTTATATTGAAAAAGGCCTGGCCCATCTAGCGGGCATTGCAGACCAGCAGTACCTGGATGCCGGCGCGGAGATTTTACCGACCACTGAGGAAGTTTATCTGAAAAGCGATATGATCGTAAAACTGAAGGATTACATGCCGTCGGAACGGAATCTGCCGTTTAAAGAGGGACAGATCATCGTATGCTTCTTCCACCTGGGAGAAGTGGAACCGGATCAGCCCATGGTGGATAAGCTTTTGGAATCCAAGGTAACGGGCGTATCTCTGGAATTGATCCAAACGGATACAGGAGCAAGGCCCATCATCATGCCCATGAGTGAAATCGCAGGAAGAGTGGCGGTAATGTGCGCCTGCCAGCACTGCATGCTTTCTGATGGAGGGGCCGGAATCAGCCTGGCGGCCATCAGCGGAACCCAGAAGCCCAAAGTCATCATTTTAGGCGGAGGCACATGCGGGTCCGCGGCAGCGGATGTGGTTTTGGGATTGCATGCGGATGTCACCATTTTTGAATCCCAATACAGCAGAATCAATCAGCTGAAGGATCTGATGCCGCAGGCTAATTTGCTGCTTTGGAATACCGATGAATGCGCCGAGCTGATCAAAGACTGCGATGTTTTGATCAATACCATCTATCCATATCCGGGCATGGAATATCCGCTGATCACAAGAGAGATGGTGAAAACGATGAAGAAAAAATCCCTGATCGTCGATTTGGTCGGATGCGATATTATCGAAACGGTCAAATATACCACAATCAGCGATCCCACTTACGTGGAAGAAGGCGTAGTGCATTTCGGCATCGACAACCTGCCGGCGCTGGTTCCCAAAACCTCCAGCGATTTGTTCGCAAGCTCCATTTATCCCTACGTGGAAGCCATTGCTAACAAAGGCATCAAACAAGCATGTCTGGACAGCAAAGAACTATCCAGATCCATGAGTTTTGTCGGCGGAGTACTGGTTCATAAGGATATCGCTGATACCCATAATATGGACTACACACCGTTTGACACGAAGATGTTATAAGAAAGAGGTGATCTTATGAATGTTGCAGTTTTAGGAGCAGGCAACGGCGGACAGACCATGGCCGCTGATCTGACCCTCCAGGGACATCGGGTATCCCTGTATGAAATGCCTGAATTTGCAGGGCCGCTGCAGACCCTTTTTAAAAACAAGGTAATCACACTCAGCGGCTTTCTTGAAGGAAGAGCAGAAATCCACTGTATGACCACCGATCTTGCTGAAGCGATCCGGGATGCGGACATCATCTTCATCCCATTGCCCGCATCGGCCCACAGAAATTATGCCAATGCTCTTGCCGATCATGTGAAGGACGGACAGGTGATCGTCTTGATGCCGGGGACTTTGGGCAGTCTGACCTTCAAGCGGATCTTCAAGGAAAAAGGCGTGACTGCCGATGTGGCAATCTGCGAAACAAGCTCACTGGCATATGATACGCGCATTGAGGAGCCAGGGAAGATCCATGTATTTGCGACCAATCCCGATTTGCTGTTTGGGGTGATGCCTTCCAGCAAGACTGATGAAGCATACAAACTGGCATCCAGCTTTTATTCTCTGAAAAAGGTGGATGACGTTCTGGCCTGCGGGCTGCACAGCTTAAATCCGGTGCTCCATATACCCGGCTGCATCCTCAACTCGGCCCGCATTGAACGTTCAAAGGGCCAGTTCTATCTATATGAAGAAGGAATTACCCCTTGTGTAGCAAAGGTCATGGAACAATTTGAGGAAGAGCGGAAAGCCCTTGTGGAAACTTTAGGCTATCCCTTCATGTCCCTGGCCGAAGAGTTGGCGGAGGGGCGCGAGCCCAGAAGCATCTGGGAAGAGGTGAACGGCTGCGAGAGCCTCGAGTTCATTAAAGGCCCCACTTCTTTGAAGAACCGATATTTTACGGAAGATATTCCTTACGGACTCACGGCCTGGATCGCCCTTGCCGATCTGCTGTCCGTCGATGTGCCGGTTATGCGGTCGCTTCAGATGCTGGGCTCGATTTTAATCGGATACGACATGGCCGATATGGTGAGAACCAAAGCCGATATGGGCATTGACGGCCTGGATCGTGATGCTTTGCAGGCATATGTGCATGATTTTTAAAGAGAGGAGGTTACCATGAGTAAACCTACGAAGGAGCAAGCAGTCAACATATATGACAACAGTAAAATTGTCCCTCAAAATGTCCGGCTGTACACCATGGTATTCTTGATATTCAGCTTTTGCTGCGGAGGATGTTTTGGCATTGAGGATATAATTTGCGTCAGCGGACCGGGCCTGGGCTTGCTGTTGATTTTAATACTGCCCATATTCTGGGCCGCGCCGCAGGCCCTTACGGCGGCGGAACTGGGTTCAGCGCTGCCCTACACAGGCGGATTTTACAAGTGGATCCAGAGAGGGCTGGGAGAATTCTGGGGTTTCTGCGCAGGATGGTGCAGGACTCTGGCTCAGTATTTTGAGATGGGCGGATATGTTGTCCTGGGCGTTTCCTATTTGAGTCTGGCGGTGGAGATGACCGAAGCCCAGGCGTATATGGTGAAAGCCGCTGTTATCATAATCATTACCATTATCAATCTTAGAGGAATCAAAGATGTTGGGGCCGTAACCACCGGCATCGCGATTTTAGTACTGGTTGCTTTCGCAGCCGTGACCGTCCTTGGTTTTATGAACTGGAACCAAAGCCCCTTTGAACCATTCTACAATGTGGATGAAGGCTTTGTCTGGAGTCTGTCGGGTTCATTGGCGGTGGCTATGTGGATTTATTCCGGATTTACATCTGTTTCCACGGTGGCCGGAGACTGCAAGGATAAGAGTGTCGTCTGGAAGGGGCTGCTCATCGGGATTCCTTTGATCGCCGCGGTATACTTCCTTCCGACTATCGCTACCCTGGGATCCGTGGGACAGTGGGCTGACTGGGGACCGGACGGGATCAACTATATGACCGTGGCCGCCCAGTTTGCGGGACCGGCCTTTGGAATCGGCTTTGCCATCATTGCTTTCCTTGCCAATGTTTCTACTTATAATACGGCCATGACGACCCTTTCAAGAGGCTTTTACGCCATTGCGGAGGATTGCCTGGCGCCAAAGGTACTGACCAAAGTAAGCAAAAAGAAGGGGATCCCGGTATTCGCGACCTTAACGATCTCCATCTTTACCCTGATTTCCGTTCAGTATTCCTTTACCATGCTGATCACCATTACCGTCACGCTGGTCATCGTCGACTATGTGCTGATTTGGATCGCGGGAATCCGTCTCAGAATCAAAGAGCCAGATCTGCCCAGACCCTTCAAAGTACCAGGAAACACGACCGCATTTGTATGTCTGGTCACGCCGGGAATCCTCATCGCTGCATTCTCCCTGCTGATCAACGGCGCCGACTACTTCCTGGGAGGCATGGTGGGATTGGCGCTGGTGCCAGTGCTTTATATCATCATTAAGCGGGTTTGCGGAGGGCTGCATAAGCTGGATCCGGTAAGGCATCCCATCAATCCCAAAACCAAGCTCTGCTACGGCGACTTGTTCAGGATTGCTCTGATTTTCATCGTATTCGTCGTATTGGGCATCATCGCTTACTTCTTTATGCCGATATATGAAGGCTCCTGGGGCCCTGAATATTATGCGGAAACCTATGGATTCGCCAACGCCTATCAAGTCATCACCCAGGGCATCCTTTGGATATCCATCGCATATGCGGTCATCGCAGTGATTTTGATCATCCTTGATCGAAAGCTCGACCCTAAGGACCAGCGGCCGAAGGTAGAGTCCTTTGTTCTGGAAAAACAGCCGCAAGAATGATCCATTTTGTGAACTGCTGGGAATAAGAAGCATTCGGGCCCGAAGGAGCGGGCTCGGATTCATAAAAGGTGAAAAGCAAAATTATCGCTGGAGCTTGTTCTGGTGTAAGTTTACGATGATTTTTCATCGCGGGAAAAGAAAAACAGCTGGAAAAGCGATAATTTCCAGCTGTTTTCAGGCAGATTGGCAGCAAAAAAGGCCAGAAATCATCGCTGGGAAGGCTGTCAGGAGCAAATCGCGATGATTTGCTCCCGGCCCCGGGACCTCGGTTGTGGATGAAAAAAGGGTTATGGACGGTGCCCGGGCTGAGCGATCTGAAGCTCCAGCACCTCGTCCAAAATCCGATTCAGCTTTTTGCGACAGAATTCGGGCGTGTACTGATCGATGTTGGACCATTCAAACTGGGACATCAGGTAGACGCCCATAATGATATCGACAATGTCCGACGTTTCGATATCGTTTCTCAGGGAGCCCTGGGTCTGGCCCTCCCGGACCAGCTCCTCGAAGATGCGGATCATATTGACTCTGGTGGCGTACAGGGGGCTTCCTTCGCAGGAATTCAAATAAGTGATCTTCCGGGAGAGGCTGATGTAGGGGATGGCATCAAGGATAAACACCTCCAGAACGCGGCGTATTTTTTCAACCGCGTTTTTTTCATGGGCCAGATCGTTGGCAACCAAATCCCGAATCTGCCCCAGCTCCTCTTCGGCGATTCCGATCAACAGGCTTTCCTTGCTGGGAAAGTAATTATAGAGGGTGGCCTTGGACACTTCCGCCCGGTCAGCCACATCCTCAATCGTTGTATTTTCATAACTTTTGCTGCTGAACAGCCGGCGTGATTCCCGGAGGATCCGCGCACGGCACTTTTTCTTGTTCAAGGCCCTGCGAGATAATTGCTCTGTCATAGGCGGACGCGCCTCCCTTCCCTCAGCTTCACAATCCTTTGCAACCAGCCGTATCTCAACCGAAGACAAAACGAAGCCTTCCCAATACTACGCTGCTTTTACAGCTATTTTACACCAAATGAAAAAGCGAGACAACATCCAATGTTGTACTTGACACAAAATTTTGACTACAGTATAATTAAACTGAAAATTTAAACAGGTTTGAGGCTTTATGCAGGGCTGCGAAAGACTTGGATTATGATTGGAACAGAAAAGAGGAGTGATGACTCACCCCTCTGGAGGGAAGTGAATAACAATGAAAGAACAAGATTACCGTGTATATGGCTATCGATGGGTAGTTCTGGCGATTTACGGATTGTGTACCGGCGTCATCCAGCTGATGTGGACGACGTTTTTCTCAATCACCACAGACGCATGGAAATACTACGGTTTTACCGATGCGACCAAAGGCGAGAGCGCCATCAGTCTCTTGTCCATCATCTTTATGGCGGGGATGATCATCATTTCCATCCCGTCCCTGGCTGCCTTCGAGCGGTTCGGGTTTAAAAAAGCGGTGGGATTTGGCGTCGTTCTCACCGGAATCTGCGCCCTGCTTAGAGGAATCTTCGGAGAAAGCTATGCTTTGGTTCTGGCTGTGACCATCGGCTTTGCCATTGCCCAGCCGTTCCTGCTCAATTCACCGGGACTTGTTGCAGGCAAATGGTTCCCCGAACGGGAGCGGGCTACGGCCAACAGCGTAGGACTGCTGTGCAGCTATTTTGGTATGTGCGTAGGACTGCTTTTAACACCGCTTCTTTTGGAGGCGGGCATGACCATCCGCCAGATGCTGCTCACTTATGGGGCGGTCGGCATCGTGGCCGCGGCGCTGTTTGTCATCTTTGTTAAGGAAAAGCCGCCGACACCGCCGTGCTCTGAGGATGAGGCCGTGCGCTCCGACTTTAAAGAAGGCATTCGGTTCGCCCTCAAGAAAAAGAACTTTATTCTGGCCCTGCTGATGTTCTTCTGCGTATTCGGCGTCTTCAATACCTTCTTTACCATGATTGAACCGATCCTGCGCAGCCTGACCAACGAAGGCGTAGATGCGACTCAGGTGGGAATCATCGGTGTCATTATTTTGGGAATCGGCATTATTGGCAGCTTGATCATTTCGCTTATTTCCGATAAAGATAAGCTGCACAAGAGGCTGCCCTATATGATCATCGTCAATATTATAGGATGTATCGGCTTCGCCCTTTTCCTGGCTATGAAAGGATTCGGCGGATTGACTGTGGCCGCGGCTCTGTATGGATTCTTTATCGTAGGAGGCGCGCCGCTGACCCTGACCTTTGCTGCGGAGTCCTGCTATCCGACCTCGGAAGGCACATCGGAAGGACTTTTGATGTTTGCCGGAAATGTGGCGGGCGTTATCTTCCTCGGCGGAGCGGCTCTCTTCGGCGGAAACCATAGAATGCTGATGTTCGCCATGATTGCGGTCACCATCTTCTACATTGTGCTGATGTTCTTCGCAAAAGAAGTCAAATTGGAGAAGAGGAAAGAGGAGAAGGAAAAAGGGATTTCGTAAAAGGCAGATCCTACATAAAACAATCACAGATAAGGTATAAATCAGAAACGAACAACACATAGTAACGGAAACAAGGCAATTCTTGTTTCCGTTTTGTTGAAAAAAGGGAGAGCGTATGTACGATAAAATTTTGTTTATAGACTTTGATGGGACCATTACGTCGGAAGAAACCCTGGATGGGGTTCTCCGGAGACTGGTGCCGAGGGAGCTGTATGAAGAACGGGCCAGACAGATGATGTCCGGGAAATTGACGCTGGCCCAGGTTGTGCGGGAAGGATTTGAATCCATTCCGTCGGATAAGTTTCCGGCAATTATGGAGTACCTGGACACGGTGCCAATAAGGGAGGGCTTTACGGAACTTTTGGACACGGCGGATCAGCGGGGCATCCCTGTAGTAGTTATTTCAGGCGGGCTGCGGCAGATGATTGAGAGGAAGATCGGCCACCTGAAAGATCGGCTGCGGGGTATGCATTATGTGGATTTGGATTTATCAGGCCCTTATATGCGGCTTCGCTCCGACTATGAAGAGGGCGCGGAAATTCTGGCAAAGACCAGGGTCATGGCGCTTTACGACTATAAAACCGCCATGTGCATCGGGGACAGCTATACGGATGTCAACATGGCGGCCAAGGCCGACGTGGTCTTTGCCAGGGACAAGCTGGCGGAAATCCTGGACCAAAAAGGAATTTCGTATACGCCATGGAATGACTTTTACGATGTGGCGGCGGCCATCAAAAGCTCCAAATAAGATTGCCGCAGAAGGTTTTCCTTCGGAATTTGAAAAGAGGCGAGTAAATCGAGAAGCTGATCGATGACCGCTTCTTTTTTTGTGGTCGCATCCTTTTCCACCTGCTCCAGTTCGATAAAGGAGCCGAGACCGTCCACCTGGTCCAGACAGATGGTGATGTTTTCGCGGTGATAGTATTCCCGTTCCTTGCGCACGGTCATGACCTCCGTATACCCCAGTTTTTTCAAAAGCTCTCTCATGACAGCAAAATCGCCCACGGCCGTTTCCAGTTCCGGGCGGGTCTGGGAGCGGTTGTCCACTTTGCTGCCTTTATAGGTAATGAAGGTTTTAGCAGCCGGACTGTCCGCAGACAAAACAAGACTCTGCCTCAGCCTGAGAGCCTCGTCGGTCTTGCGGAAATCCCGGTCGTTTCCATTGAAGTATAAATCGGTTTCTTCTTTGCGCAGGCCCTTGGTAAAGCCTGTTTCTTTTAACGCATCTCTCAGCTGGACGGTATCGATCCCCGAAAGAGATGCTTTTAATTCGATTTCTAGCATGCGATCACTCCTTTTTTCTTTTTATTATAACGCAAACTTCGCCTCAGCAGATGGCTTTTTCCCCATTATTGGCAGAACATTTCACGATATTCAACCCGTGGCCTTGCTGCTTTGCCCCAGTCTATGCCTGGTCCCTCAAAACGACCGGGGCAGCGACCGTTCGAAATGCAGTGATTTGAAACCAATGTCCATATAAATTCAGCCCGTTTTAGTTGCAAAAGCCCAAATTGGGCGTTTACTCCCATCTCCTAAATCACGACCCCGCGAACTGGCTGTTATAAAGTTCAGCGTAGGTTCCGCCTGCGGCCAGCAGCTGATGATGATTTCCCTGCTCCACAATGTTTCCATCCTCCATGACAAGGATCAAATCAGCATCTATGATGGTAGAGAGACGATGAGCGATGACAAAACTGGTGCGGTTTTGCATCAGATTCCTCATGGCTTTTCCAATCTCGATTTCCGTGCGGGTATCCACGCTGGAGGTGGCTTCGTCCAGAATGAGCACGGCCGGATCGCAGAGCACCACCCGGGCGATGGTCAGGAGCTGACGCTGGCCCGCGGAGATGTTTTCCATGTCATTGCCCAGGATAGTGTCATAGCCCTTGGGCATGGTATGGACAAAGAAATCCACCCTTGCGGCTTTGGCGGCCGCGACGATCTCATCCATAGTCGCGTCCGGTTTTCCATAAGCAATGTTTTCCGCGATGGTACCGCTGAACAGCCAGGTGTCCTGTAAAACCATTCCAAAGTTGGAGCGCAGATTTTGCCTGGTCATGAACGCCGTGTCCGTTCCATCTAAAAGGATTTTGCCGCCATTGACTTCGTAAAAGCGCATTAAGAGATTGATTAACGTTGTTTTTCCTGCTCCCGTTGTGCCGACGATGGCGATTTTCTGCCCCGGCTTTGCCGTAAAGCTGATATGTTCCATCAGAATTTTCCCCCTCGAATATCCGAAACGCACATTGCGAAACTCCACCAATCCCCGTGCATCGGTGATTTTTAGCGGCTTTGGCGGGGATTTTTCCATTTCCAATTCATCCAGCATATCGTAGACCCGTTCTGCGGAAGCCAGCGCCGACTGCATGGAGTTGACCACATAAGAGGCTTCGGTCATCGGCTCCGCCGCCTGGTTGAGATACTGGAAAAACGCCTGGAACACGCCCACGGTCAGCATGCCGTTGATCAGCAGGTTTCCGGCAAAGACAGCGATCAACACCTGACCGAACCGATTTACCATGCGGATAGCCGGATTGATGGCATTCATAGCAAAATCGGTTTTTTCCGTTGCCTGAGCCATTTCCTCATTGGCCAGGTGCATCCGCTTCGCGCTTTCCTCTTCCTGGTTAAAGGATTTTATGATGGCCCGCCCGGTGTAATACTCTTCTACCAGCCCGGTCACCGTACTCATGGTCTGCTGACGGGCTCCGGCATATTTGAGGGTGTATTTGGAAAACCAGCGGGTCACCACCATGGAAAGCACCATGAAAGCAATGAAAATCAGGGTCATTCCAATATGGTAACGCAGCATCATCACGATTGAACCGCCGATGAGCCCCACAGAAGTAAACAGCTTTAGAACGCCGGTCTGCAGGGCTTCCGACATTTTATCCAAATCATTGGTAAAACGACTGAGAATGGCGCCCGTTTTATTGGTATCGAAAAAAGACAGGGGCAGCCGGTTGAGTTTTTTACTCAGTTCCGTACGGAAACGCAGGCTGAGCCGCTCGGCAAAACTGAGCATTAAAAAAGATTGCAGGGTATAAAAGACCCAAGCGCCGATATACATAAGCAACAAAAGAAAAATTTCCAGTCCCCCCTGCTGCCAGGTGATGCGAAATGCTTGACCGATGGCCTGGGAGGCTTTGATATTCTCCCACAGAAGGTTGACGATACCGGCGCTGTACCAGGGGGCAGCAATGGAAAGGGTTGTATTCAGGGCAACGGAAATCAGCACCACAATCAGCCGCAGGCGCTGATCCTTGGCGGTATGCATAAGCCGTTTCAGGGTGTGGAGCCCGTGGCTGGGCTTTGCCACATCCAAACCGTCTCCGAAAAGAGTGTCGTTATTTTGCTCCGGCCGGTTGTCACGATTGTTTTCCATTGGATTCTTCCTCCTTTGTCTGAGATTTTGCGATGTCCTGGTAGATAGGGCAGCTTTGAAGCAATTCATCGTGGCGTCCCAGGCCCGCGATTCTGCCGTTCTCCAGAACCAGGATCTGGTCGGCGTTGACGATGGTGTTGATACGCTGGGCGATGATCAGCACGGCGCTGTTTGTTACCGCTGAGGCCAGGGCACGGCGCAGATTGGCGTCTGTTTTGAAATCCAGGGCGGAAAAGCTGTCGTCGAAGATATAAAGGTCAGCCTCCTTCATGAGAGCCCGTGCAATGGAAAGACGCTGCTTCTGGCCGCCGGAAAAGTTGGCCCCTCCCTGGGAGACACGGGTCTGCAGGCCGTCGGGCAGTTGATGTACAAAATCGGCCTGTGCGATTTCCAATGCGCGATTCATCTCTTTTTCTGTTGCCTGTTCCTTTGCATAGCGCAGGTTATCTGCGATGGTGCCGGAAAACAGCCATGCTTTCTGGGGTACATATGCGATGTGCCGGCGCAGATCCTGCTGGGCCATATTGCGGATATCTTCTTCATTGATCAGCACAGCGCCCTCCGTCACATCGTGAAAGCGCAGCAGCAGTTTTGCGATGGTGGATTTACCGCTGCCTGTGCTGCCGATAATAGCAGTGGTTTCGCCGCGGCGCAGAGCAAAATCAAGGCCCTGCAGAGTCGCTTCCTCGGCATCGGCAAAACGAAAGCCGGCTTGTCTGAAACGGCAGACCACCTCCGTAGGGTGAGGGGACGGCGCCTGGAGCACCCTGGCGCCGTCGCGGATTTCCGGATGGTGGGAAAGGACCGCGTGGATCCGCTTTAGACATACATTGGCCCGGGGCAAGAGGATAATGACCATCTGGGCCATGATCAGATAAAAGAGGATCAGCAGAGCGTACTCCGTCAGAGCGGTGATGTCTCCAATTTCCATCATACCGGCGCCGATCCGATTGCCTCCCAGCCAGAGGATGCTTACAATACAAATATTCATAGTAAAGAAGGCCAGACTTTCCAGGGCAAAGAACAACCGATTGGCCCGAATGGCCGATTCCGCGTAATCTTCAAAGGAGCGGCGCATCCGCTTTTCCTCGTAAGGCTCTTTGTTAAAGGCCCGGATGACCCGTACGCCTGTGATGTTTTCCCGCAGCACCACATTGATCCGGTCGAGAAAGGCTTGCAGCTTTTCAAAGATCATGGAAGCCTTTCTGGTGATAAAGACTGCGGCAATCATGACAACGGCCGTCATGGCGATTAAGAGGAATCCCATGAACCGGTCGATGGAAAAAGCCATGATGACACCGATGACGCACATCATGGGAACCGGCAGGACCATCTGGATGGTCCATACGAAAGCCTGCTGAACAATGTTGACATCGTTCAGCGTCCGGGTGATCATGGAACCAGTGCCGAACTGTTCAAAATCATAGGCGGAAAAGGCAAGGGATTTATCATAAAGGGCGTTGCGTATGTCTCTGCCGATTCTCGCCGAAAGGCGGGCGCAGAGGAAACTTCCCAGCAGTGTGCCCGCACCAGAAATCAGCGCCGCTGCCAGCATCAGAATTCCCTTTTGTATCATGAGGTTCATATTGGCGCTGCCAACACCGATGTTAATCATGTCAGCAACCAGGGTAGGAATGTACAATGCGCCGGCCACATCCACCAGCATCACCAGCAGGGTAAAAAAACAAATACCTTTATATGGTTTTAGAAATCGTAATAAGGCTTTCATCGGTCAGGCTCCTTTCGTTCTCTCATATTATCTTCCAAAGCGGATTTCAGACAGGTGCCGAAATAGTCGAGAACCTCTATGAAATCGATGGAATAACGACGGATCGTTGCCTCCAGCGCCATCTTTTCCGCTGCGTAGATGGGGCTTAATACTTGTTTGGCATATGCTTTTCCTTCTTCGGTCAGGCATACATTCATTTCGCGCCGCTTGCCGGGGATATGGGTCATGGTGAGATGACCCGCCGCTTCTGCCTGCTTGATGGCCGTGTTCAACGTTGTTTTGGGGAACCCCCATTCCTCGCAAATCTGCTTTTGAGAATGGGCGTCATCGTCATCCAGGGCATAAAGGAGCCACAATTCTGATTCCTTGACGCCCATTCTTTTTGTATTGGAACAGTAGGCTTCATCAATACTATTCAGCGCAACCGTAAACTTCCGCATCATTTCCCGTATATTATTCATAATACATACCTCTCTTTTGTTATAATACGATTTCGGATTACTGGATTATAATACGAAATCGTATTATTGTCAACAACAGAAAACATTTTTCAAATTTGAGTTGAAACTTCCGTACTCTCCTTTCAGCTTACGCAAAAATAGGTCTTAGTTGCGATAATGCATCATAATACATGGTCAAGATATGGAGAAAAGAAGAGAGAATAGTCAGAAAAATACGAAATATAACAAGTGAATGATTTCAATAAGTTGCAAGATTATATAAAATGAGTATGACTAGTTGAATATGAAATATTTCTTAACAGTTCATTATTGGGAGGTGTCTTAATGGAAAAATTACAAAACGCTCCAAAAGTATCCTTTGGAAAGAAAATCGGCTATAGTGTGGGAGGCGCGACGGATACGCTGGCATATGACTTTATTGCTGCGTTCCTGCTCTTCTTCCTGACAGACTTCGCAGGGGTGAGTCCGGTATGGGCCGGAAGCATCATCACCATCGGCGTTGTATGGAATATGATTATGGACCCGATCATCGGGAACCTGGCCGACCGGGCAAAGGTGACCAGATTTGGCAAAAAGAGGACTTTCTTGCTGATCGCAATCATACCTATTTTTGTTTCTTATTTACTGTTATTCACAAGAATAGAAAGCTTTAGTACCGGAACGGCCAATATCTATTTCCTGATCATGACCCTGCTGTTCTGGATGTCCTATTCCTGTTTCTGCATTCCTTACTATTCCATCGGCGCATCCATGACCATGGACAACGAGGAACGGACCAAAATCAGAATGCTGTCCCAGATTATTCAGTACGTGGGCGTTTTCTTCTCCACCGTTGCCCCCACCATGTTCGTGTCCTTTTTCAAGGGATATGGATTCTCCGACTACAATGCGTGGCATTATACGGCATGGATCGAAGGCGCGCTGTGCGTGTTGACCCTGATTATCGTATTCCTGTCCACCAAGGGCATCGAGCTCAAGTTTGAAACAGCGGAGGAAGAAGAAAAGAGCGGATTCTTCAAGGACTATATTGAAGTGCTGAAAGTAAAGCCTTACTTGCTGATGACACTGTCCTCTCTGTTTTTCCGTATCGGCTACTGCCTGTTCCTGACAACGATGGCCTACTTCTTCCTCTATGTAGTGGCCCTCAGCGAAATGCAGATGAGTATGTGCACCATGATCATTTCCTTCGGCGGAATTATCGTTATCGCCATTTTGATGAAACTGGTGGAACGGATCGATAAGACCAAGCTGTACTGCGTTCTGGTCATCGCATCGGGAATCGCCATGATCATTTTCAATTTTGTTGAAGTCAATTCCATTGGAATCGCATGCCTTCTGGCTACCTGTTATGTAATCGGTTCTTCCGCATACTGGTCAATGAACATGCCGATCATGTACGATTCCATCGAAGTGGACGAATTCCAGTGCGGAAAGAGAAGAGAAGGAACCATGACTTCCGTATATCTTCTGTGCCAGAAGGCCGGATACGCCATCGCGGCCGCTGCCATCGGCGCAGTGCTGGCCAACGTCGGCTACGACGAAACCCTGGGAGCAGCCAACCCAGAGAACGTACTTAACGCCATTCAGATGATGTTCTGTCTGGTATCGGGAATCGCTTTCGTGCTGAGCGGTGTTGTAATCTTCTTCTATCCTCTGAAACAGGATGTTTACAAGAAGATGTACACTCAGCTGGAGAATAAACGTGCGGGCAAAGAATACAATACCGAAGGTTTCGCCAACGTTTTAAATAAAAAATATAGATAAGGAACGGGGTGAAAAGATGTCTAAGAATGATGTACAGGATGTTTTATTCAAGAACGGAATGATTTATACGGTGGATGAGAAGGACAGCTGGGCGCAGGCTGTCGCCATCAAGGGCAATCAGTTCACCTTTGTCGGCAGCAATGAAGAGGCCCAGTCCATAAAGGCCGAAAAGGTGGTCGACCTGGAGGGGAAAATGGTGCTCCCCGGGTTTATCGAGGCCCATGCCCATGTGACCTGGGCATCCATCGATGCGGTGTTCAAAGTAAGCTTGTTCGGCGGGGAATGCGCGGACGATTATCTGGCGGCAATCCGGAAGTTTGTGGAGGACCATCCGGACCTTCCGGTATATGAAGGCGCGGGCTGGGAAAACCCCATGTTCGAAAAGACAGGGCCGTCCCGCAAACTGCTGGATGAAATTTGCAGCGACAAGCCGATGATGATGTGGTCCCACGACAAGCATTCCCTGTGGGTCAATACCAAGGCTATGGAAGTGTGCGGAATCGACAAGGATACCCAGGTTCCGGCCGGTAATATCATTGAACGAGAAGCGGACGGAACGCCCAAAGGAACTCTGAGGGAATTCGCGGCCATCGCTCTGGTGGATCCGATCAAACCGGTATTTTCAAAAGAAAACTATAAGCAAGCCATTACTTGGGTGCAGAAGCATTTGGCCCAATACGGAATCACTTCCATGCTGGATCCGATTTTGGATTTGGACGAGAACAGCATTCCGGCTCTGCTGGAAATGAGCAAAGACGGTGAGCTGATCTGCAAGATGAGAGGCGCATACCGCAGCTTTGAAAACGATCCCTATAAACATATCGATCTCTATGAAAAGACCAGCGCGGCGGCCGATTCCCATATGTTCCAGCTCAATCAGATGAAAATCATGGCCGATGGAGTCATCGAAGGAAAGACCGGGTATTTGAAAGAGCCGTACACTGGCGAAGAGGAATATCGGGGCGATCCCATTTGGGACTATGATGTGCTGGCGGAGTTCTGCAAAAAGGCAGACGCCTTAGGTCTGGATCTTCATTTCCATGTGATCGGGGACGCGGCTGCGGCCATGGTCCTGGATGTTCTGGAAGGTATAGAACAGGATAATCCAAAACGGGAGCGGCGGCCGGTCATGACACACCTGCAGGTGGTGGATGCGGCGGATTACAGACGCCTTGCAGCGCTTAACGTTACGGCGGTGACCAACCCTTACTGGCACTTTAAATATAGAGGATTCTTCGAGGACATCGAGGTTCCTTATCTGGGAGAACGGGCGTATCGGGAATATCCCATGAAGAGCCTGATGGATGCGGGAATCCGCCTTGGCGCTGCCAGCGATTATAACGTGACGCCCATACCGGCACCGCTGCGCGGCATCCAGATCGGCGTTACGAGAGTAGGGCTGGATGAGGATTCTTCGGATATGGATTGGGTTTTGGCACCGGAAGAGCGGGTGTCTGTTGCGGATTTGGTGAGGGCCTTTACCATGGGCAACGCCTATGCCTGCCGGCTGGACGACATTGCAGGCTCCATTGAAGAAGGCAAATGCGCGGATATGGTCATTCTCGAGAAGAACCTCTTTGACCAGCCGGTGGATGATATCTACAAGGTGAAAGTGTGCCAGACCATCTCGGAAGGCAAGGTGATTTACGAAGGATAGGCGGACGGCCTTTAAGAAGTAACATTCAATAAGCCGATCTGCGTCTACGAAAAAAAGGAAAGGCCTCAAAGGGCCTTTCGGCAGCTGCGATTGCACTAGTTCTGCGATTTTTGAAGAATTAGTGCAATTTTTTAATGCATCCAGGGGACGAATTCTAACCAAAACCCCAAGCAGATACTCCCGCCCGCAAGCCCCTTTTTATGAAAAATGCGCCAAATATGATATACTATAGATATAATCGTTAGAGAAAAGAGCAGCTATACATGAGGCGGCAGGAATATGGATAAAAAACAAAACCTTACACTTGAAGATTGCCTGTTGATTCTGGATCATATACAGGGATTGGTTGTGATCGATAAAAAGGGACGTACCCAATATTTGTCCCCGGATATGAAGGAGCGGCTGAAACGTTTCGGCGCTTTTTCGGATGATACGGATTATATCGGAACAGACATTATGTCCATTCACCCGATGACAAAAATAACTAGCGCATTGAAAGAAGACGGGGATGAAGAAATCGTATTTTACATGGCATCCGGACTGCCGAATATGGCCAGGATCAAGCCTCTGATCAGAGATGGGAACCTGATCGGGGCCATAGATTACGACCTTCTTACTTCACAGGATTGGGAGGGGTTTATCAAAAGCACGGAGCAGGCATCGACAGGCGGCGGATTGAACCTGCAGGAAAATCTATTGGCGCTGATGAATAAATCCCTTGAGAAGAAAGAAACAAGATACAACATCGATACGATCATAGGGCAGAGCGCCAGGATGATGGAATTAAAACAGGAGATACGCAGAGCCGCCTATTCCGATTCACAAGTTCTGATTCGAGGCGAGACGGGAACCGGAAAAGAACTGATCGCAAACTCCATCCATCATTTATCCAGGCGGGCCAACGGACCACTGATCGAAGTGAACTGTGCCGCGATCCCCGAATCCCTCATCGAATCCGAGCTGTTCGGATATGAACCGGGAAGCTTTACCGGGGCTCGAAAGGAAGGCAGCAAGGGTTTCTTTGAAATGGCAGACAAGGGAACTCTCTTTCTGGATGAAATTGATCAGCTCCCTTACCATGCCCAGCCAAAACTTCTGCGGGTGCTGCAGGAAGGCGAAGTGGACCGCATAGGCGGAGCGAAAGTTTCGGTGGATGTGCGGGTGATCGCAGCCACCAACAAGGACCTGAAAGCAATGGTAGCCGATAGAGCTTTTCGGGAGGATCTATACTATCGTTTGAATGTGATCAAGATTGAGTCTCCGCCCCTGAGAGAGCACAAAGAAGATATCCGGCTGCTAGTAAGGGAGCATCTGGAGAGGCTTAACAGACAGGCCGGATACAAGAAGGAGCTGGACGAGACTGTTTTCGAATTATTCTATGCCTACAGCTGGCCGGGCAATATCAGGGAACTATTTAACCTGCTGGAGCGAGGGTTTGCCATGTCGGTCAACAACAAAATTACGGTTAAGGAGTTTGACGAGCTGTTCCTTGAGATCATAAAGTCCTCGCAGAGCACCGAAGGAAAGACCCTTCAGGCCATAAGAGATGAAGCGGAAAGAGAGGCAATTAAGAGGACGTTAGCGTTTTTTGAGGGGAATAAAAGTAAAGCGGCCGCCCAGCTTGGAATTACGCGGGGCAATCTCTACCATAAAATCAACAAATATGGATTAGAGTAGTGTGCTATTTTCTTGCAGTGTAAGAAAATAATACACCTGGCCAAAACCTCAAAAAGAATTAGAAACATATAGAAAGCGAGAATCAGGTGTCTTTTTTTCTGACACCTGATTTTTGCTGTATAAAATAGATGCTGAAATTTCAATCTTTTCAGACATCGGAAGATTGGCATGGACCTTGCGTATGATATTGGTAGTTTGCAAACGATGGTTATCGCAGGATTCGTAAAGGAGGAGTGGATCATGGAAGGTTCAAGATCGCGCTTATTAAAATTCAAAACCTATTTTTCGTATGCCGTAGGGCAAATACAAGATGGGATACCTTATAACTTTATCAATTACTATTTGCTGCTATTTATGACGGATATGGCGGGACTCAATCCGGCTGTTGCAGGGACGATTCTGTTTATCGCCGTTATCTGGGATGGGATTACCGACCCGGCAGTCGGGTATATTTCGGATAACCTCCGTGGAGGAAGAGGCAAGAGAAGGCCCTTTATTCTAGGAGCGGCAATACCGGTGCTGCTCTGCATGCTGCTGCTCTTTGCGCCGTTTGAACTGCCGGAATGGTTGAAGTTCCCTTATTATTTAGTTGCAACACTGCTGTTCTGGACATCCTATACCTGTTACAGCATCCCCTTCAATTCTTTCGGAGCTGAAATTGTAACGGATACAAACGAAAGAAATAACATGAAGACAATCTGCGGCTTTTTTCTCTATTTCGGAGTTTGGCTCGCTACGGCAGGACCCCAATTTATCCAGTCCATTACAGCGGGTATGGGCATAAGCGAGAAGACAACCTGGTTTTATGCGGCTTTGTTCATGGGGCTGATTGGAACGCTTGCGGCATTTTTATGCTGGTTTATGACAAAAGGTGTGGAAAAAACCCAAATTAAAGAAGAACTTCCTGAAAACCGGAGAGGTCTGGGGGAAGCGATCAAAAATGTTTATGCCAGCTATAAGCTTTTGCTGAAAACAAAATCAGTACGGATCATCTGTCTTATGGCGCTGGTTTACAATACCTTCTTTGCAGTAAAGGCCACGGGCTTTGTATATCTTATGGCAAATAACCTGACCCTGGATTCGGCTATGCAGGCATTGTTCTGGACCATTGCGGCAGTTTTGAATTATGCAGTGCTGCCTGTGCTCAATCTCATTGCCAACAAGCTCAGCAAAAAGACCACCTTTATATTGATGTGGGCGCTGATGATCGCCTTTGCGCTGATATTCGCAGTTGTTCAGATTTCGTCCTTCGCCGTTCTGGTGGGATACCAGGTAATTTTCGCCTTTGCCAATGTGTGCTTCTGGGTCATAGGATATTCCTTAGCATATGACTGCGTGGAAGTTGTAGAGTTTCAGCACGGCGAGAACAAAAGCGGCGGAATCGTGGGACTCTTTACCCTCTGTCAGAAAGTTGGGTACGCCATCGGCGGCTGGATGGCAGGCGCGGGACTTACGATCATAGGATATGACGCGGCTGTAGAAGTGCAGTCCGGCAAGGTCCTCATCGGCATCAACACGCTGATGACGGCTGTCCCGGCTGTGATCCTGCTGATCGGGCTGATCCTTATGATTCGCTTCCCGATCAACCGTATCAAGCATCGCAAACTGCTTGCGGCGCTGGAACGCAAGAAAAAAGGTGAAGAATACTCAACAGAAGGCTTTGAAGATATTTTTTAAAGGAGGAAGAACAATGAGAGCAAGAGATTTAGGAATACCCTTTGATGGGATATGCGGTGAAAACAACGCGATTACGGATGTCGCCGGAGTGGAGGTGGGCTACACGACCATTATCAGCGGCGAATCCACAGAAGATACAACTTATGATTCGGATTTTGCCAGGACCGGGGTAACGGCCATACTTCCCAGAGGAAAGCAGAGGAGCGCAGTATTCGCAGGAAGACACGATCTCAACGGAAACGGCGAGCTGACCGGGACCCATTGGGTAGACGATTCCGGCTTCCTCCACGGTCCCATTATGATCACCAATACCCACAGCGTTGGGATCGTGCGTGAAGCGGCTTCCAAATGGATGATTAAGAATGATTATTTCTTCCCATTGTGGTATGATGGAGAAGAAGTACCGGGATTTGGTTTTTTTTACCCAGTTGTGGGAGAAACCTTTGACGGCGTGCTGAACAATATTAACGGCTTTAAGGTGAAAGAAGAGCATGCCCTTGCAGCAATTGAAAATGCCCGCGGCGGAGCGATCGAGGAAGGCAATGTAGGCGGCGGAACAGGAATGCGGTGTCATGGCTTTAAAGGCGGCACAGGAACAGCTTCCCGTGTGATAACAGATATCCCGGGCAGAGTGTACAAGGTGGGCGTATTGGTTCAGGCCAATCACGGAACGAGAGAAGAGCTTCGTATCAAGGGAATCCCCTTTGGAAAAGAGATAAAAGGCTTTGAACAGGAACTACCGGGCCTTGGTCCCAAACCGGGAGATGGCTCGATCATTGTCATAGCTGCCACCGATGGTCCTCTGATGCCTTGGCAGCTTTCCAAGCTTTGCAAAAGAGTTCCCCTGGGGATCGGAAGCCTCGGCGCAGGGTGCCAGAACGGATCGGGGGATATCTTCCTGGCCTTTTCCACTGCAAACCCCGGAGCTTTCAGCAAGGATACCGTAAAGGTGGAGATGCTTTCCGATGAACAGATTGATCCTTTTTACAGAGCCGTGGCCCAGGCCGTTGAGGAGGCGATTTTAAATGCCATGGTGGCGGCGGAAACCATGGAAGGACGCAATCGCAACAAATCTTACGGCATCCCTCACGATCAGATAAAAGCGATCCTGAAAAAATATGAAATAATATTTGACAGGCCCTAAAGGAGAAGAAGATGCTTTCAAAAAAATCGCGAACTTTAAAGGATAACGAATTTCACCCTGTACAGCTCAGGGTGTTCTTCGTCATGATAACCCTGTACACCTTTTATTTTACGTGCAATAACAATCTGGGCGTTGCTGCCAGCGAAATACAGCAGAGCTTCAGCCTGAACAATGCGCAGTTCGGGGTACTGTTCACGATTTTTACCCTTGGTTTTGGCTTGGGACAATTTGTTTCCGGATATCTTGGGGATCGATACAGCCCAAAGATGCTCATGTTCATAGGGGCCATAGGAGCCTCCTGCGCCAACATCGGCTTTGGCCTTTCCTCCAATATGACCGCCTTTTCCATCTTATGGGCGATCAACGCCGTATCCCTGGCCATGGGCTGGTCTCCCGGGTGCAGCATACTGTTTCGGTGGATACCGAAAAAAAGGTGGGGACTTTTCATGGGGTTTTTTGATGCCTTCGCATTTCTTGGGGGCATCATTATTTATCCGGTCGCCGGATTTGCCATATCCTACCTGAGCTGGCGGGCGGCTTTCCTTCTTCCGGCAGCCCTGTTAATTCTATGGACGGTGGTTTTCTTCCTATATGTAAAGGACACGCCCCAGCAGTACGGTTTTACCGTGGAGTGGGAAGAGGATCTTTTAAAAGAACCAGTAACCTGGAAAGATTATGCTGCTGTTTTAAAGAACTCGCTGATCATCCTAGTTTCCCTGTCTGCCGTGTGCAGCCAGTTTGTTCGATGGGGCCTGGTCAACTGGATCATCAAAATCCTCACTGCGGACGCAGATAACGGAGGGTTTGGAATCGCCCTCGTGCTGGCTACGATCATCGCTTCCTCGATGCATTGGGGCGGAGCACTCTTTTCCATAGGGCTGGGATACCTATCTGACACAGTATTCAAGGGCAGCCGCTGGCAGACCATCTTAATGGGGTTTGTGATCAGCGGCGGCAGCCTTCTGGCGATTTATTTCTGGGGACACGCGCTTCTTGATCTGCCGGGCGGAACCGTTCTTCTTGCGCTGCTGTTGTTCCTTGCGGGCGGCTTTATCCAGGGGGGTCAGGCGCCGCTTTTTAATCTGCCGGGAGATATCCTTGGAACCAGGCTTGGCGGCACGGGTGTAGGCATTATCAACGGCTGGTCTTACATGGGAGCATCCTTTGCAGGAGCCGCCCTTGGGTTTGTCATGGACAGCTGGGGACTCATGTCCTGCATCCTGCTGATGGCAGTCATTTCCTTTGGCGGAGCTTTTTTCATAGCCTTTGTGAAACGGTAATGCGGCCCGGTGTATTCATGTCCGAAAATGGCGAGACATAAGACCGGCAATCGTTTACAATAAATCACAGAGGTGATGATATGGATATCAATTCGAACAAAGCATTATATGAAGCGTTCAAATCGCAGGACGCCAGATTTGACGGACAGTTTTTTGTCGCAGTTTCATCCACCGGAATTTACTGCCGGCCCGTTTGCCATGGCAAAATGCCCAAGTTTGAAAACTGTACCTTTTTCAAAACAGCGGCGGAAGCGGAGCAGGCCGGGTACAGGCCGTGTCTGGTCTGCAGGCCGGAGCTTGCTCCGGATCATTCCTGCGCCAATCTGAACGAAACGGCCGTTTGCGCCGCTAAATACATAGAGGAAAATTGCAGCAGGGGGATCGGGGTCAGGGAGCTGTCTGCTGTGCTCGGCTGTTCGGACAGGCATTTGAGAAGGCTGTTCAAAGAAGCTTATCATGTTACACCCGTCGAATACCTTCAGACCTGCCGCTTGCTTTTGGCGAAAAAACTGCTCACTGAAACCGATTTGTCTGTGCTGGATGCGGCGATGGCTTCCGGCTTTGGAAGCGTGAGACGGCTCAACGATGCCTTTCGAAACAAGTACAAATTATCGCCAACCGCTCTGAGGAAAAAGCAGAATTCCGCTGCCTGCACCGGCGGGCAAATCAAGGTGGGGCTGGGGTACCGGGCTCCATACCAGTGGGAGAGGATCCTGCGTTTCCTCGGAGAAAGGGCCATCGACGGCGTGGAAGTGGTCAAAGATCAGAAATATTATCGGACTGTCCGGCAAACGGACAAGGATGGCCGCCCTTTATATGGCTGGATCTGCGTTGAGCATGTGGAAAAAAAGAGCGTTCTTGCCGTTACCCTGAGCGAAAGCCTGCTGCCTGTATTATCGCAGGTTTTATCCCGGGTGAAGATGCTCTTTGACCTTGACTGCGATCCCAATGTCATCTATGAGCGACTAAAAGGACTGAATCAGGTAAAGGAGCATGCTTTCTTGCCAGGGACCAGGCTGCCCGGCTGCATGGATGAATTCGAGCTGTGCCTGCGGGCGGTTTTGGGACAGCAGATCACAGTCAAGGCGGCGCGGACTCTCGCGAAAAGGGTTGCTGCCGCCTTCGGAAAAAAGATTGAAACCGGGATCGGCGGATTGGAGTATGTTTTTCCAGCTCCAACGGATATGGCCAGTTTGGCAAAGCCCATTGAAGACCAGCTGGGGCCATTGGGCATCATCGCTTCCAGAGCCAGAGCGATTGAAGAAATCGCGTCAATCTTTGTGAAACATGAAATCGAGTGGGGTTTTATGGCCGATCCGGATCAAGTGAGGAAACGTCTCATGGAGATTCGGGGTCTCGGACCCTGGACCGCCAATTATATCGCCATGCGGGCGCTGGGGTATCCGGATGCCTTTTTGGAAACAGACGCAGGTGTGAAAGAAGCGATGGAAGGATATACGAAAAAGGAAATCGCAGCCATGTCGGCGGAATGGAGTCCTTGGAGGAGTTATGCTGTGATGGGGCTGTGGAACAGTCTGGAAGATAATGAAAAATGTAATCACGGATGCCAGAGATGAAGCTCCTTTGGATTCCAACCGTTATTTTGAACGATAATTTACATAGGAGGATTGTATGTATTACACGACAGAGTATAGGTCGCCGCTGGGGGAAATCGTTATCGCAGCGGATGAAAGGGGGATCGCCGGGCTTTGGCTGGAAGGGCAGAAGTATTTTGAGGATATGGGAGATGCCAAAGCTACGGCCAGAGCAAAAGCCGAAGGCTTTATTTCCGCCAGCGAGGGGCAGAATCCACAGATCCAGGAAATCTTGAAAAAAGCTGCGGACTGGCTGGACCGGTATTTTGATGGGGAAACGCCGGAAATTGAAGAGCTTTCACTCGCTCCCGCAGGAAGCGAGTTCCGGCAAATGGTGTGGCAGATCCTCTGTGAAATCCCCAGCGGCCAGACGACAACCTACGGCGAAATCGCTAAAAAAGTGGCGCAGCGCACAGGAAAGAAAACCATGTCTGCTCAGGCTGTGGGAGGAGCAGTAGGCCATAATCCCATTTCGATCATCATTCCATGCCACAGGGTTGTGGGCACCAATGGAAGCTTTACTGGGTACGCCGGAGGGATCGATAAAAAAATCGAGCTATTGAAATTGGAAGGCGTGGATGTGAGCGGATTTTTTGTGCCTAAGAAGGGGACTGCGCTGTAGCAGTGCGGCCAGCGCCAGTTCTCGGTTCTAGTTATCTGGTGTCAGTTCCCGACGCTAGTTCCAGGCAACTGCTCGGGAAAAAATCGAAAAATGAAGCGAGAATTTACGCAGTTTTCAACGATAGAGGCCACTCAAATTTGGCAGGAGGCCGCCCGGGCCGCGAGCTTCTGGGATCAGGCCCCGCGACCTCACAACTTTGCGAAAAAAATGCCGGTTTTTACAGAAATTTTCCGCAGGCCGCCTTGAGGTTTCCCGGAATCAGTGGCGGTAGCGGTTAGAAGGCAAAGCAGCAGCCTACCTCCACACATGGGAAAAACATCCAAACTGTATAAAAACTAGAAACACCTTGGAATTTCCCGCCTCTTTTGATAAACTATAATAAAAGCTGCTCAAGTGGGCAAAACGACAATAACCACCGCCCAGTAAAGCGGATCAGCGGCTCCCCCGCCAGGCGGGAATAATGGAAAGAGGTGCAGAAGATGCAGAATAGCAACGCGGCCCAAATAACACGTACATTTTTCGACGCCTATCTGGTGCGGCGGGACGTGGACGACACCCTTGCCTGTTTGACAGAGAGTGTACAATGGGGAGCCATGGGAAAATCAGAACTGATCGATGGGCGTGTACAGGCGGAACAGGCACTGTGCGCAGAGTTTGCATCAGCGCCGGAGTCCTGCCGAGTTGAATATGAGCATATTGAGGAAACTTTGATTACAGATGGCTGCGCAGCAGTACGGCTTACAGCATCAGTCTATCCGCCGTCAAAAGGAGCCGGGACTATCCGCCTTACAGCATATACCGTTTGTATTGAGGATGGGGACGGAAAATGGCGGATTGTCTCTATCAATGGCCTGGCACCGGGAAGCGGAAAGGATGAAAAGGATATGTTTCCGACAAATCCCCTGGGCCAGCGTGAGATGGAACACAATATGGGTGTAAAATCTTTGGATATCCTGGGCCAGAATATCCCCGGCGGCATGATGGGCGGCTACTTGGAGCCGGGATTTCCACTTTATTATGTGAACAACTATATGCTTGACTATTTGGGATATACTTACGACGAATTTGTGGACGCGATCGATGGACTGGTTATTAACTGCATGCATCCTGCGGATCGGGCGCAGGTCGATGCCCAAGTCGATGAGGCGTTCCAGGAGGGAAAGCCCTATGAAATTCAGTACCGAATGCTGAAAAAGGACGGCAGCTATATCTGGGTCAATGATGTGGGGAAAAAAGACTTGTCCGAGGACGGGCGGGAAATCTGCATCAGCGTTATCCGGGATATTTCGGCTGAGGTTGAAGCGCGGGAGCGGCTGGAAAAGCAGGCTGCCCGTTATGACCGTCTGTTTCAATCCGTGCTCACCGGTATTGTACAATATCGTGTGAACGATCGCGGAGTGACATTCAAAAATGCCAACCTGGAGGCAATTCGTATCTTTGGCTATACGCCGGAGGAGTTCTGGGCAAAACAAGACTGGGATCTTCCCAGCCTGATTGCAGAGGAAGATCGGACACGCATATTGGCGGAAATTGGAAGGCTTCAAAATCCGGGCGATATGAACCCCTTCGAATACCGGTTGATCCAAAAGGACGGCACCCCTTGCTGGATCATCGGCAGAGCCGAAATTATTTTAGACACAGACGGTGAACAGGTGTTTCAGAGCGTGTTCATGGACATCAACGAATGGAAGCTGGTAGAACAGCGAAGCGAGCTTCTGGCCGAACAAGTGGAGGTCAGCAACCAAATCCTTCATTTGGCCTTGGAGCATACGACGACCTGCGAGTTTTATTATTATCCACAGACCGGTATCTGCACGATGCCGGAGAGAACCTGCGCCATTTACCACTGCCGGAACCGATACACGGATATGCCCGGGAGCTTTGCCCTGGAGGCAGTGGACGAAAAATCCCGCCCCGCATTCTATGAAATGTATGAGCGCATTCACCGGGGAGAGCGCACCGCTTCCTGTGAATTTCGGGGATGGAACGGGGCTTTCTGGTGCCGTGAAACACTTTCCGTCGTCCGCAGCAGTGAGAGCGGCGCGCCTCAGCTGGTCATCGGTATTGTGGAGGATATCACCCGTCAAAAGGAGATGGAACAAGAGCTGGATGAAGCCAGATCGCGGGATCGTCTGACCGGCCTTTTCAACAAGGAAGCAGGAGTTCAGCTAGTTCAGCAGTATCTCAACAATCGGCCGGCAGACGAACACGGCATACTGATGCTGCTGGATATGGACGACTTTGAAAGCATCAATCAGAAAGAGGGCAATACCTTTGCAGATGTCATTCTTCAAGAAGTGGCCGATCTGCTGCTGACTGAGACGGGAACGGACGACATCCAGATTCGATTGGGCGGCGATGAATTCATGCTGCTGCTCAAAGGCTGCGATAAGGCCGGCGCTGCTGTCATCGGCCCGCGAATCGCCGGGCTTGTTCAAAACATTCTGGCAAACACGGAGCGGAATATCCGCGTTTCTGTCAGCATCGGCATGTGCAGTACCCAGGTGACAGGGGAGTACAACGCCCTTTATCGATGCGCCGAAAGTACGCTCAGGTACGTCAAGGAACATGGAAAGGGGCAGGCGGCTTGCTATTTAGACACCTCCCATGAAGCGGGCATGCTGCTGACACAGCTATACACCGATGAATACAACGTCAACGATATCGAGCCTGATTCCGCCTATGCGGGCGAGGATTTGGCGTCGTTTGCTTTGGATTTTTTGGGAAAAGCGAAAAATCTGGATGACGCGGTCAGTCTGCTGCTGGCGCGAATCGGCAAGACTTGCAGCTTTGATCGAGTTTCCATCATCGAAGCCAATCGAGCGTACTTAACATATCGTTTTTCCTATCAATGGGCAAGACGGCGCAGCGACCTGCAGCTGGGCGAAGACTTCTACGTTTCTGACGAAGACTTTGATATTTGCTCAAATATGTACGATGAGGACGGCCTTGCCGACCACAATGTACGGGAAGGCATTTCCCAAATCGCCTCCTGCCTCCATGCCGGCATTTGGGATTACGGCGAGTATGCGGGCTCCATGAGTTTTGAAGTGGATCGGGAAGGATTTACATGGACGAAGGCGCACCGGGAGCTTCTTAAGTCGTTGGTGAAAATTGTTCCATCCTTTATTATGAAATCGAAAGCAGATGCAGTAAGCAGGGCCAAGACAGATTTTCTTTCCCGGATGTCCCATGAGATACGCACACCGATGAATGCCATCAGCGGCATGACCACCATCGCTAAGAGCGTTGTCAACGAACCTGATAAACTGCTGGATTGCCTGGAAAAGATCGAGTCGTCCAACGTATATCTTTTAAACCTGGTCAATGATATTCTGGATATGTCCCGCATTGAGAGCGGAAAACTGGAGTTGAGCCTGGGTACGCTGAATCTTGCAAAAATGCTGGGCAGTCTGGAATCTCTGTTTCATGCTCAAGCTTTGGAAAAAGGAATTACCCTGTGCGTGAAAGACAACCGAGTTGAGAATCGACTGCTTCGGGGAGACAGCCTGCGGCTCAACCAGATTTTGGTGAATATCATCGGAAACGCTGTTAAGTTCACAGATCAAGGAAGCGTGTCCGTACGCGTGGAGGAGCTGGAGACCGAGCCCAAGAACGTCCTGCGCTTTTCCGTCAGAGATTCCGGTATCGGAATCGATCCTGCAGTCTTATCTCGTATTTTCAATCCTTTCGAACAGGCGGAAGCCAGCACGGCTTCTCGCCGGGGCGGCACGGGACTGGGGCTGTCCATTGCCTACCGATTGGTCCAGATGATGGGAGGCGTTCTGGAAGTTCAAAGCGAGATGGGAAAAGGTTCGGAGTTTTTCTTCACCTTAACCTTTGATTATGTTTCTGAGGTGGTTCCAAAACCCGCAATAAAAGAAGCGGCTTTGGGGAGGGATTTCCACGGCCGGCGCATTCTGCTGGCAGAAGATAATGAGCTCAACCGGGAGATTGCCCAGACGCTCCTGGAAATGAACGGATTCACTGTAGAATGTGCAGCCGACGGGCAGCAAGCCCTTCACCAGTTCCGTGATGGAGCGCCGGGCCGATTTGACGCAATCCTCATGGATATCCGTATGCCCGTGATGGACGGTCTGGAAGCCACCCGGCGTATCCGTACCTCGGGCAGGCCCGACGCCAGAACCATTCCCGTCATTGCCCTGTCTGCCAACGCCTTTGACGAGGATTCCAAAAAGTCTTTGGAAAGCGGCATGAACGGACATCTTTCCAAGCCGATCGAAATAGAGAAGCTGCTTGAGGTGCTGCAGGAGTGTATCGAAGATCGTACAAAAGATATTTGACCGCAGGGGATTCCTTTCTATCCGCAAAATAACCACCTGAAAACAGCAACATAGTTTCCTCCGATAGTGGTACCTTATTATTAGTGTATTGTTTCACTGACGTTTGGGAAAATTTCTTTCCCGCGTTTTCCTCCAGCGTCGATGCGGCCATGCACTAGGAGGTAGAAATCGTGGAAACGAATTTAAAGTTGGAAAAAAAGATTCTAAATTTATCCTTTGCAGGAAGCGCTGCATTTCTGCTGGCGGAGATTTTTTTCGCAGTCATAACAGGTTCCAATGCAATCTTAATGGATTGTGTTTTTGATATCGCGGATTTAATCATGATTGGCCCCTTTATGGTATTAGTGCCGCTGCTGTACAAGCCTGTTACAGAAAAAAGGCCCTACGGGTTTTCCCAAGTAGAATCTTTGTTTGTTATTATTAAGTATGCCTTGCTGATGGGTGTGGACATCATCCTGATTATCGACAGTGTTCACCTCGTTCTCGATGGAGGAAACGAAGTCAACGCAACGATCATCGCCATTTTTGAACTGGTGGTTTCTGCGGCATGTGTGGCTATGTACATAATACTGAGCCGCATCAATAAAAAATATTCGTCCCCGTCCATTAAGGCGGAAATCTATATCTGGAAGCTGGATGCCCTTAGTACCTTGGGAGTTGGAGCCGCCTTCCTCATCAAGCTGGTGCTGGACCATACACCTCTGTCTATCATAGGGCCTTATGTGGATCCGGGTATTGCCATTCTTCTGGCGCTGATTCTGTTGAAAGAGCCGGTGATCATGATCCTTGATTCCTTGAAAAGTTTGGTGCTCTTTGCACCGGAAGAGGACATTGTTAATAAAGTAAAGGAAACCTGCGAGGCACATCTGAAAGAATATGGATACTACATTAACTTTCTCGATATTATCAAGACTGGAAGAAAGATCTGGGCGGAGGTCTATATCGTCTTAGACGAGGATTGGATCAGCGTTTCCAAATTAAAGGAGGCCCACAAACAGATTACAGAGGAACTGTCCAAAGAATTTGATAGCATCTTTGTTGAGCTGATTCCGGATGTGGAAAAGGCCAGGGAGGAAAATGTGCTGAAAATGCAGGCTGCCAGGCGGCAGGATAAAATTGACTATGTCAACGAACGTGAGCGGAAGCAGCAGGACAAGAAGGCCAGAAGGCTGGAGAAAAAAGAGTGACAGCAGAAACATATGCATGTACCGAAAGACGACCTACGGAGCTAGGGGGCTTTTCCCGTTGCTGCGGCCGGTTGACAGGATTTTCAGGCTGTTCATAAAATCCGGCTGCTTAACCTGTGCTTTAATGGATTCGATCAGGGTGTTGACAATGTTGGTATCGGCTTTTTCCTGCCAAATACATCCCATCTTTAAGGTAAAGGCGCAGGGCAAAAACTCTGGAGAAAGAACTTGAAATTCATCCGTCATCATCGACTCTGGCAGGAGTGAAACGGCAAGTCCGGACCGGACGCAATCGGCAATATTGTCCATGACAGTGCTTGTAAATCGTATTTGAAAATCAAGTCTGGTTTTTTTCAGGCAATAAAGAGAGTGGTTGTTGATAATGCAATCATCGGAAAACAGTGCGATGGGGATTGGTGCGTCGGGTTCATGCTCAAACTGTTTGCTGCAGACCCAATAGAGCCCTTCTTCCCAAAGAAGCACCTCTTCGCCATATTCCGGCTCCATGGCTGCAATGGCAAATTGAATCTTCCCTTCATCAACTTTTTTTCGGATTTCCCTGCTCCTGGAAAACACAGTAGAAAAATTAAAATGAGGAAGCTTTTCTTGTATCTTGGGATAAAAGGATTGTAGAAACAGGCGCGAATAATCGGTAGGAATGGCCAGCGTCATGTCACCGCCCCAATCCGAATCGGACATAGAATTGAAAGCGGCATCATTGAGCGCCAAGATGCGCTGTGCGTAATCGACAAGGGTTTCACCGGCCTTGGTTAGAATCAATGTGTTCTTGCTGCGGATAAATAAAGGCGCGTCGATCTGCTCTTCCAACTTTTTTATTTGTGTGCTCACCGCAGAATGGGAACGATAAGTAAGCTCTGCGGTCGCATTTAATTTTCCCGTCTCAGCAGCGATCAAAAATGTGTTCAAATATTCCAAATTCAGACGTTTTTTCATAAGGGTTCACCTCGATATACCCATTAAAACAACTTTTTTCTATTGTGCCACAAAAAAAGAAGCGGATCAATAGCAACAGGATCCGATGCAAGATCCCAAATCTTTGAATGTTCTATTCGAATTCCTGTAATGGATAAACTGCAAACAGCAGATTATAATGAGGGCATATATGAATATTTTGCTGTTTGAATGGAATTGCATTATGGAGGCGGAACATGAAAGACATGGGGACAAAGCTGGTTGATCGGATCCAGGAATTTACGGAAATCTTGGATCGAGTCGGGTTTAACTATGAATTTGATTTGGAAAACCCAAGCGGCGAGGAGGGGGTATTGGAGATCGTTGACGAACTGGTTCGCATTTCATCCAGGCTGGTCAACGTCTTTTTTTATTCCCCCGACAGCATTTGTCTGGCCGATGCCGATGGAAAGATGCTGGCAGTGAATAAAGCCTTTGAACATACAGTAGGCGCCGCTGCGGAAGAAGTGGTGGGAAGAAATGTGAGCGAGCTGGAAGCGCAAGGCATCTTTCGTCCCTCTGTTTTAAGGCTGGTGAAAGAAGAAAACCGGCCCATTTCCGTTTTGCAGATTGGCAAGCACGGGGAATACATTATTGTTACCGGAGTGCCCATAACTGATAAAGATGGAAAGCCGGAAATGCTGCTTTCCAATGCCCGGCGGGCAGAAGACATAGAAGGGCTGTATGCCTATGTGGACAAGAAAAAGAAAAAGGGAAAAGAGGAAATCCAGGCTTTTTCCGATGACGTCATTATGGAGAGCGAACCGATGAAACGCATTAAAATCGTCGCTGAACAAATCAAGGACACGGATGCCACCATCCTGATCACTGGCCCGTCAGGAGTGGGGAAAGGCGTTCTGGCCAAGTACATCCATAATATCAGCCGCAGATCCAAAAGGCCGATGGTGGAAATAAATTGCGGCGCCATACCGGACAATCTGTTGGAGTCCGAGCTTTTCGGCTACGCTGCCGGAGCCTTCACAGGGGCCAGCGCCAACGGAAAGGAAGGGCTGATCGAATCAGCGGACGGCGGAACGCTGCTCCTTGATGAAATCGGCGAACTGCCGCTTCTCTTACAGGTCAAGCTGTTGAAAGTCATCCAGGACAAGCAGATCATGCGCATCGGTTCCATGGTGCCAAAAGAAGTAAATGTAAGGATCATCGCAGCGACCAACCGTGATTTAATGGCCCTGGTAAAAGAGGGTGCGTTCCGGGCCGATCTTTTTTACCGGCTCAACGTGATACCAATTGAAATCCCGCCGTTGAAAGATCGAGAGGAGGATATTGACGCCGCTGTCGCGTATTTTATTAAAAAATTTTCCTGGAAGTATAACCGGTCGGTGGAATGTACGAAAGAATTTATGCACGCGGTTATGAACTATGAATGGCCGGGAAATATGCGGGAACTGGAAAACTACATCGAGCGGGCTGTCCTCACGTCCAAAGATGGAGTCCTCCATATGGATGGGCAGGCAGCGATGGACTTTGAAGCCATCGATTACGATCAACTGCTTAATTCCAACAAAAACGATAAGTTCCATGAACTGCAAAGCTATTTGGAAGTTGTGGAAGGTAAGGTCATCAAAGAACTTTATGAGAAATATCGCAGCAGTTATAAAGTGGCGGCCGAGCTGGGCGTCAGCCAATCAAAGGCTTATCGGCTGATCAAAAAATACTGCTGCAAATAGTTCTTTGGCAGGTAAAGGCAATGTTAAGTTGATTTAGACTTAAAAAGCCTCATAGATATTGAAAACGGAAGGATAAGCCTTTTTAAGTTGCAAATGACTTATTTCAGTCCGTTCCAATTTAAACGGCTGGACAAATCAAAAAGAGACAGGGACATCGAAAAAAGATGATCCCTGTTTTTTATTGAAATTGAGCGCTTTAAGCGTTTTCGGCCAGAGAAACAGGAATCGTTTGGCACAGCAGTTGCGTTAAGTATGAGTACTTGAAATTATTTGAACATTCAAAATTATGCCAGAAACGATGAAAGGAGGTAATAGGAAAACAGTTTTTGTTCGATGTGAATTTAACCAGGAGGTAACTTTAATGAAGAATTATGTGGATGGTAAAGTAATCGTTATCACAGGCGCGTCCGATGGATTTGGCAGATCGCTTGCGCAGAAAACAGCGGAAATGGGAGCAAAGGTTGTCTGTGCGGCAAGAAGAGAAGAAAAACTCAAAGAAATCGTGGACGGAATCAAGGCAAAAGGCCAGTCCGCCGAGTATGTCGTTACTGATGTCAGCGACAGAAAACAGGTTGAACACATGATCGATTTTGCAGTCAAAACCTATGGCGCGGTAGATGTCCTTGTAAATAACGCAGGTATTATGCCGCTGGCATTCTTTGAGGATCACCATAAAGCCATTGAAAAATGGGAAAGATGTATTGACACCAACACAAAAGGAACTCTGTTCGGAATCTGTGCAGTATATGATCAAATGATCAAGCAGGGTCACGGACATATTATCAATCTGGACTCCATTTATGGAAACTGGCCGTCCAGAGGAGCGGCCGTATACGGTATGACGAAGAATGGCAACGGTTTCCTGGCAGATGCTCTCAGACTGGAAAGCAAAGGCAAGATCAACGTTACAACGGTACGGCCGACCGGATGCCGACCCACTGGACTGACTGGGCAGGTGGTAAATCCGAAAGCGATCGAAGGGATTCTGGTAGAGAGCAGCTTGAATGATTATTTCGCAATTGAACAGAGCATTAACGAAGGCAAGGAATCGGAATACAGCGACCCGGAAAGCATGAAATACTTTGTACTGAGCGCGGATATTCTTGTTGATTCCATGATCTACTGCATCAATCAGCCTTTGGGCGTATCCATCTCCGATATCACCGTTCGCGCAACCGGCGAGTATTACATGATTTAAAGACGATGCCGGTTGTGAGGACAGGAAGGAGGATATCCCAATGAGTGAAAACTCTGTAAAGACGGTAGAACGAATTCCGATGATGTGGGCGGTTGGCATTACTGTAATGATATCGCTGCCGTTCGGATCGTTTCTCGGCACCTACAATTTTTCCTTATGGATCTCCTTTATTGTATGGGCTGAGTATTTTGTACTGGGAGCAACTCCAGCCACTGCAAAGCTGATTTTTCCGTCGATTCCTTTCGGAGCGGCCATGGGAGTCGGATGGTGCATCTGCGCGGCTGTCGTGGAAGGATTTTTACCAGTATGGATGCAGGAACAGAACTTCTGGGGAATGTTTCTGACAACGCCGATCTGGCTTCCGGGTCTGATCTTTACCATGAACAAATGGAAGCCGTGGGTCGAAGGAACGCTGGCTACCTTCAACGGATTCAGCCTGTTTCTGGGAGTATACGGCACCGGCTGTTATCCCCAGGTGGGCCCGCTGGACAACATCTACTGGGTGATCATCTTATCCTGGCTGTGGACCGTTGCCATGTGCTATTTCGGCTGGGTGCTGGGCTGGCTCAATGTGACCCTGACCTTTCCTAAAAAGGTGCCGGTGGACCAGAAAGAGGAAGATCAGCAGAGCAGCTGATCTGGCAACTTTTAAAACATATGAACCGTTATCGTATACATTGATCGTGAAAAAGAGAGGAGAAGCAAGATGTGTAATTTTAAACCAAGAGACCTGAAATGTGCAAAAAGCCCATGGGGTGAAACCGATGAAATCGGCAGATTGAATTTACTTACGGACGTTAGCAGAGAAGATGTTTTGAGGTCCATCGATCCCAGAAAAACTTACAGCCTCTGTAACGACTGGTTTATGGGAATGCCGTCATGGAAGGCGGCGGGAGACGTTCATTATCAGATTTGGATGACCCATACGCCCAACGGAACACGGATTAAAGATCAGCTGGTTGCCACTGAGGAAGCCAAGCAGCTAAATGCTTACTCCGGAGATACGGTTCTAATGTATACGCACTGCGGAACACATATCGACGCGTTAAGCCACTTTGGCTACAATGGTACAATTTGGAACGGATATAAAGAAGAAGAGTACCTGGGCGCGAGAGGCTGGACGGTCTGCGGCGTAGACAAATTCCCACTGATCATTTCCAAAGCGGTCATGATCGATGTTGCCGCATACAAAGGCGTGGATGTGCTGCCGGATGAATACGGCATCACAGCGGATGAAATCAAGGAAGTCCTGAAAGCACAGAACGTCTCCGTCAGCAAGGGAGATACGGTTATGATCCGTACAGGCAGACAGAATGTATGGCCGGATTGCGCAAAATATGAGGCCTGGGAACCGGGTATTACAGTCGATGCGGCCGAATACCTGGCAGGTGAAGGAGCAATGATCATCGGTGCGGACAATATCGCCCTGGAACAGCTGCCGTCACCGGAAAACGACCAGAACTACTTCCCGGTACATTCCTATCTTTTCTCAGAAGTAGGCGTTCCCATCATTGAGGTTCTGAATCTGAACGAGCTATCAAGAGACAAAATTTACGAATGCGGCTTCTTCCTCAATGTACTCGGGCTGCAGGGAGCTACGGCAGCACCGATTACACCTTTTGCGATTCCATTTAAATAAAGCTTCCAATTAGTATTGATCAGATAGAGCCTGCCCGGCAGGCTCTATTTTTAACAAATTGCAACAGAGAAATGAGGTGGAATGATGAATAGTCTAGTAATGAAACAGCAGCTCAAAGCATGGGCCGGCGCTCATGCTGAAGAATACTTGAAAATAGCGGACGATATATGGAACCATCCGGAGCTTTCCATGCAGGAATTTCATTGCAGCGGATTGATCAAAGACAAACTCAGAGCGGAGGGCTTTACAGTGGAAGAAGGCACAGGCGGGATGCCGACTGCGTTCCTGGCAACCTATTCTTATGGAACGGGAAAGCCAGTGATTGGCATCAACTGTGAATATGACTCACTGCCGGGATTGTCCCAATCGTGCTGCTCAACCAGCAAAAATCCTATTACAGAAGGTGCCCCTGGCCAAGGCTGCGGACACAATTTGCTGGGAACGGCAGCGCTGAAGACAGCGGTTGCACTGCGCTATTTGCTGGAGGAGGAAACGATCAGCGGCACGATTAAAGTGATCGGCGCTCCGGCAGAGGAAATGTGCGTGGGAAAGCCTTTTTTAGGAAAAGCAGGAGCCTTGAAAGGGATGGATGTAATTTTGGATTGGCATCCCTGGTCCAGTAACCGGGCTGATTATGACAGCTGTCTGGCATATTTCAACGTCAAATTCCATTTTAAAGGTAAGACCAGTCATGGAAATTCGCCGTGGCACGGCAGAAGCGCGCTTGATGCGGCGATGATTATGGGAACGGCAAGTGAATATTTACGGGAGCATACTTATCCCGGCAACCCGCCGGACGGCGCCAATACTTTTAACTATACCTTTTCAGATACAGGTCCTGAATTTGCCAGCGTAGTACCGGACCGGGCATCGATTTGGTATGTGGGGCGGTATGAAACGGTGGCGGACTCCAAGGAAGGGCTGCGGCGAATTACCAACTGCGCCAAAGGCGCTGCCATAGCTACAGAAACAGAAGTGGAGAGCGAACTGATAACCTTTACCAATCATAAGCTGCGAAACAAAACCCTGGCGGAAGTCATGCATAAAAATTTTCAGGAGATTGGACCGCCGGACTTTACAGAAGAGGAACAGCGTCAGGCAAAAGAAATCCAAAAGAATTTCGGCATCTCAGAAACTGGCCTTGCCACAGTCATTCAGCCGTTTGGCGGCGGATATTCTATCGTTTGCGATACATCCGAGTACAGTTGGAATGCGCCGTATGCAGTGGCCTGGATCACTCTGGCGCCGGAGAACATCGGGTGGCATAACTGGGGCGTGGCCTATTGCGCCAACAACTCCATGGGCATCAAGTGCATGGACAAAGCGGTCGAACTGCTGACCTGCACAGCGGTTGACCTGCTGTCTGATCCTCAGCTCATCCAAAAGGCCAAGGAGGAATTTAAGGAGCGAAAAGGCGGCCAGGATTATGAATGCCAGCTGCCGGATGATCTATGCCCGCCTTTGGAATTGAACAAAGAAACGATGGGAAAATATCCGGTGGAAAAATAGAAAAACGGGTCTCTCATGAAAGAAAGCCCAGGTAAACGCCCTTCTCACCTTTGCCCCCAAACAGGCATATAGTAAGCTGAGGAGGGTTTCATTATGAATAATCAAACAGGGCTGAGCTGTGCTGCCGAAATGTATCTGTGCGCATATGAAGGAATTTTAATTGATATGATGCTGGGTATGAGCGGCGCCAGGCCTGCGGACAGCATATCGGAGAATTTCATCGCGCAGATGATTCCCCATCATCAGGCCGCCATTGCCATGTCGAGAAATATTCTCAGATATACGGACAATGAAGAACTGAAAGAGATTGCCAAAGGGATTATTTCAAGCCAGACGGAGAGCATCGAAGATATGCGGGACATCGCATGTTCCTGCGGCAGACAGATCAATGGCAGAACGGAATTAAACCGATACCAGTGCAAGGTGAACACCATCATACAAGTGATGTTTTCAGAAATGATCAATACCGGAGCAGACAACTGCATCAACTGCGATTTTCTGCGGGAAATGATTCCCCACCATATGGGAGCTGTGCGGATGTCGAGAAATGCCCTTGACTTTGATATATGCCCCCAGCTAAAGCCGATTCTGACTGCGATTATTGTTTCTCAGGAGGAAGGCATTCAGCAGATGAGGGAGCTTTTGCAGAAACTAAACTAGACTGCAGACAATAAGAAATGTTTTAACAAAAGGCCCCGTATCCACCTATGGGGCCTTTTTGATGGTGCGCAGGAAATATGGGCAATGATCGTTTTGAAAGATCTGCACTGCCGCTTTCTGCCAGAAACAGACCCTGCAGACCTACAACTTTGCGAAAATGATGCCGTTTTTTCCAAAAGCTTTCCGCAATTTGGTCCCTTGTGGACTTGAAGCGGTTGCCCGCAATCCGGCGTCTCATGGATTTTTCGCGATGTAATGCTTTGCCGGTTTGAAGCAGTTTTCTGGTATCCGGCGCCTTTTCAATAAGCCCTTCCTTTCCCAGCCAGGAGGTTATCCGCTTTTTGTTTGCAAAAATTGGAAATATATTACATTTGTGAATTGACAAAATATGTAAAATATGTTAAAGTAAAAATATACCAATTAAGAAAGGGGGTACTTACATATCGCACTCAATTTAAAAAACGATCTTTTGTTCAAAGCCGTCTATGGCCGGGAAGATGAGGAATGCAAACAGGCGCTGATCGCCGTGCTCAATCTCATCCTGGACCGGAAAGACAATCCCATTACGGGAATCATCTACAAGAATCCCTTCAATGTTCGGGAAAACGAGACGCAAAAAGAATCCATCCTGGACATTAAAGCGGAAACGGAGCAGGGTGAAGTTCTGGATCTGGAAATTCATCTTCTCTACGATGCGGACTTCATTCACCGCAACGTTTATTATCATGGCGGAATGATCACCCAGGCATTGGAATCGGGCGAAGAGTATGTTAAGATAAAGAAAACCATCAGTATCTTTATCGTGGATTTTTGCCTGTTTCCGCAGACGGACCAGTATGCCAGCAAGTTTCTTTTCAAAGAAGAGCGGGAAAACTTTGTGTTGACGGAGCTGGTGGAACTGCATTATCTGGAGCTGCCCAAAGTCAACCCAGGTCGGAAGAAAACGGCGGGCGAGCTGACGAAGCTGGAGCGTTATCTGGAATACCTTCGCTGCGCGGGAGACGCGTCTTGCCGGGAGTATCTGGAGGATCTGCGAAGTCAGGGAGGAAAGGAGATTGCCATGACGGAAAAACTATTGCGAAAGGCTACGGCCGACGAAATCGTCCGTGAGCAGGCGATTGCGAGAGACAAATTCCGCTTACAGCAGCACTGCCGTGAAGTACAGTTTAAGAAAGGCCTGGCTCAGGCGTTTGAGGATGGACAGAAGGAAGGAAAGGAAGAAGGACAGAAAGAGCTGGTACGGAATCTGGCTGCCAGCGGCATGGAAAGACAGCAAATCGCCAGGATGACAAAGCTATCTTTGGAAACGGTCGAAGCCTGGCTAGAAGGCTGACCAAATCTGCCGCCGGGTGGGACCGGCATCATTCAGGCAGATTAAGCTTCTTCGATGAGAAAGAAGAATACAAAGTTTAAAAGTACCCACTTTTAAGCAAGCAGTAAGGCAAAGCCGCCGAAGCTGGTTGCTTTTTTTATTATGCAGGAAATATCAAAGAACGTACCTTGCGAAGCGTCGCTGCTTGTCAGCGACATGTGTGCATAGGAATCTTTGATTCCGTCATGCACGCGTTTTTTAAATTTGGAGCTGTCGTAAGGAGGGCGGTCCAAGGCTCGCCAGGCCGGTTTCCATTGGCGCGTTGTCTTTCTAAAAAAACTCCGCTATAATTGAACTAGAAAATTATAGGATCGACAAAAAATAGGAGACGATGATGAAGCATATCATGATCTTAGAAGACGATACGGATTTGGCGGCGGGAATTCAAATATCGCTGAAGGGCGATGACCTGAAATTTACTTGCTGCAAGAGTGTGGAGGAAGCGAAAGAAAATTTAAAAGAACGCGCCTTCGATCTTGTGATCCTGGACGTGAACCTGCCCGACGGGAGCGGTTTTCAATTGTGCCAGGAAATTCGGAGAACCAGCAAAGTGCCCATTCTTCTGCTGACAGCAAGGGACATGGAGCTGGATATTGTCAGAGGACTGGAGTCCGGCGCCGACGACTACATCACAAAGCCGTTCAGCACCATGATTTTAAGAGCCAGGATCCGGGCGCTGCTGCGGCGGACCGTCGATGAGCAGGAAAGCGAATATCGGAAGGGAGCCTTCCGCTTTATCTTTTCAACCATGGATTTTTATAAAGACGGAGCGCGAGTGGAGCTGAGCAGAACGGAGCAGCGGATTTTGTATTTGCTGGTTTTTAACGAAGGACATATTATTACGAGAGAACGGCTGCTGGAATGGGTATGGCCGGAAGGAACGGAATATGTGGAAGACAACGCATTGTCCGTAGGGATCGGCAGGCTGCGGGACAAGCTGGAGGAACAATCCTCAAAACCAATCCACATCAAAACCATCTATGGAAAAGGGTACCTATGGGAGAATCCGTCATGAGCGCTCTGCCGGCTGTTTTATTATTGGTGATTGGGATTCTGGTTATCCTTGTGCTTTTCCTATGGAGGGAGCGGAACCAATGGAAAAAAGCGCTGCATCAAATTCTTCGGAGATTGGATCTGGCCATTTCAGGCACAGAGCAGGAGACTGCCTATGATGAATCGCTGGACTCGGCAATCACAGAAAAACTCAATCAACTGATCGTGATCACAAAAATGAACTGCGAAGATGCCCAGCGGGACAAAAACCTGGTGAAAGGGCTGCTGTCGGATATTTCCCATCAAGTGAGGACGCCCCTTACCAACATCATGCTGTATGCGGGGATCCTGAAAGAAAACTGCCATACCGATGACAACAAAAAGATGGCAGAGCAGATCCAGCAGCAATCTGAAAAGCTGAATTTTTTCATGAAAGAGCTGGTACGTTCATCCTATCTTGAGACGGAGATGATTTCAGCGGAAGTGGAAAGAAACTCCATCGACCAGCTGATTGGACAGGCATGCCAATCCATTGAACTATCAGCTTTAAAAAAGCATATTGTTTTGGAAATCGAAGAATGTGGGAAGTATGGCTGGTTTGATTTGAAATGGACCAGAGAGGCGCTGGTCAATGTGCTGGATAACGGTGTGAAATACTCGCCGGAAGGGTCTGTCATAAAAGTAGCGACAGAGTTTTATGACAGCTTTTTTTGCATCAAGGTGGCCGATCAGGGGATCGGCATCGAAGAAAAGGAACAGGGAGCCATCTTTCAACGCTTTTATCGTTCGCCCCGGGTGGCAAAAGAACAGGGACTGGGAATCGGCCTTTATCTTGCGCGGGAAATCGTGGAAAAACAGAACGGCTACATGAAGGTCCAGTCGGCTCTCGGGGAAGGGACTACCTTTTACATCTTCCTTCCTTATCACAAAACATAGATGCAGTCCTCCCAATTTCTAAATCTGTCAAAGCTGTCAGATTTGGGACAGATTTGAGACAGAATCTTTTGGTAAAGTAAGGCCAAAAGACGAAAGGAAGATTTGGAATGGAAATATTAAAAACAATAGACCTGAAGAAATACTATTCCCTTGGAGAAGCTACGGTCAAAGCCCTGGACGGAGTTTCTCTCACTGTCTCCAAGGGTGAATTTGTAGCTGTAGTCGGCAGCTCCGGCAGCGGCAAATCCACGCTGCTCCATATGCTGGGAGGCCTGGATGACCCCACCGGCGGGACCGTCACAGTAGACGGCAAGCATTTGGAAAAAATGGGGAAGGATGAACGGACCATTTTCCGGCGCAGGAAAATCGGCTTTGTCTTTCAGAACTATAATCTGCTGCCCCTGATGAATGTCTACGAAAACATTGTGCTGCCCATCCAGCTGGATGGACTGGCGCCCGATAAACAGTACGTGGAAAGTATCATCAATCTGCTGGGGCTGTCAGAAAAGAAATATGCCATGCCCGGCCAATTATCGGGAGGGCAGCAGCAGCGGGTAGCGCTGGCCAGAGCTCTGGCGGCCAAACCGGCAATCATTCTGGCAGATGAACCGACCGGAAATCTGGACAGCAGGACCAGTCTGGATGTTTTAGGTCTGATTAAAGTGACCAGCGAAAAATACCATCAGACGGTGATCATGATTACCCATGACCCGGAAATCGCGCAAATGGCGGGAAGGATCATCCGCATTGAGGACGGCCGCATCGTCGGAGGTGAGTCCTCATGGTAAAGGTAGATAATCAGAAGGTCATTTTCCAAATTGCAAAAACAACCTATAAGGCCAACAAAAAAAGAAATATACTCACCATAATCGCCATTGTCTTGACCACATTCCTGATTATATCCATATTGGGCATCGGCATCGGATACTGGAATATGCTGTCAGACCGTTCTGTGAAAATGGAAGGGATGGATTATGACATTGAATTGACAGAGCCCACAGAAAAACAGGTGGAGGCCGCTAGCAATATGGAACAGGTCAAATATGCGGGAGTCAATGTGAAATGCGCGATTATTGAAAGCGCTTATGAAAAAAAGGTGGCGAAAACACAGCTGTTCTGGGCAGACCAAACCTGCTGGAGGGACCAATGTCTGCCGGCCTTCGCATCCATTGAGGGGACCTATCCCCAAAAGAAAAAGGACCTCCTTCTTTCTGAGTCAGCCCTGAAGGATATGGGCATAACCGATCCCCAGCCGGGGATGAAAATTCCGGTCACTTACTATCCATTAAATGAAAGAAAAAATTTGATTAATCCCCTTTCCTATGAATTCCGGCTGTGCGGATTTTTTAAAGATTACACAGGACGGGCCAGAGGATTCGTTTCTCAGGAGTTTTATCAAGATACCGGCGCCAAACAGACCGATTTCACACAAGGATCGTTGAAAATCACCTTGAACAATTCCCTGTACAGCCAAAAGACAATTCTAAACATGCAGGAAGCGCTGGAGCTGGAAAACAAACAGATGCTGATCGCCGATGATCGGATGCTGACTGACTTTATCAAGACAATGGCAGTTCTTCTGCTGCTTCTACTGATGATCTTTGCAAGCGGTTATCTGTTTATTTATAATACGTTGTATATCTGTGTAGCCAAAGACATCCGCTATTACGGCCAGCTGAAGACCGTGGGCATGACGTCGGTTCAGCTGAAAAAAATCATTTATCTGCAGGCCGTCTGGAATTCCGGCTTTGGAATCCCCATCGGCTTGCTGGCCGGACTGCTCACATCGGTAAAAGTCATTCCCGCCGTGCTTGCCATGGTAAGCCCCGAGCTGTCCTCCATCGCGGAATTTGAAGTGCAGCCTCTGCTCTTTGTCATCGCGGCTCTCTTTTCTCTGCTTACCGTTTTTGCCGGATGCAGAAAACCGGCTTTGATCGCAGGAGATTGTTCGCCCATCGAGGCAACCCGTTATGTAGGCATGCCTGCAAAGGGAAAGGCTCGCAAAAGCGTCAATGGATTACGGGTGATGGCATGGAGAAATATGTTCCGGGATAAAAAGCAGGCCGTGATTATTCTCGCTTCCTTTGTGATTTCTTTGGTGATCTTCCTGACCATTCTTGTGGTCATACAGGAAAATAACGCAAAAAGAATCTTAGACGAGATTATGTCCTATGATCTGAAGATTTTAAATGAAGCCGCCCTGGAAGAACGGCAGCCCATTCTGACCCAGGATAAGATCGATGAAGTAAGCGGGGTAGAGGGGGTCAGCCAGGTTCGCAAGGTCTATTCGGATACGATATCGATCCCATATCAAGAAGAGGTGTTGGGTGAGTTTTATAAGGACTTGTATCAGTCCAGATATTCCCCGGGCAATTATAAGGAGGATATCTCTGGGTATAAGCAGGGCCAAGCCTTGCAGATGAACTTGTTCAAAACCCGCATTGTCGCCATAGATGAAGCTGGTTTTGATGCATTAAATAAAAGTACCAAAAACACATTGGATCGAGAACAGTTTGAAGCAGGAAAGATTGGGGTGCTGTGTCCGTTTATCGGCATAAATCCAAAGGACGCCGTGGGAAAGAAGATGACCTTTTCCTTGGAAAATGGAAAAGAGGCGCATACCATTCAGATCGCAGGGGTCGGCGAGAACCCGGCCTATTTTGCAGGCGGCTACACACCGGAACTGATCGTCAGCGAGAAGTTCCTGAAAACCATTTCTAAAAAACCCATTGTGGAGCTGATCGATGTGGATTACAGCCAGTCCTATGACAAAACCACGGAGCGGAGCATTAAAGAAATTTTTCAAAACAGCGACTCCCTTTCCTATGAATCAAAATTGGATCGATATGACCAAATGCTGGATACGGAAAAGCAGATCAAGGTCCTTGGAACAGGCATCGGCTTGATTTTAGCCCTGCTTGCGGTTTTGAACTTTGTGAACATGATGGCGGCCGGCGTACAAAACCGCAGACAAGAGCTGGCTGCTTTGGAAAGCATCGGAATGACTTCAAAACAAATTAAAAAGACCCTGTCGGCGGAGGGATTGGGGTATGGGGTGATTTCCATCATCGGGGCATTGATTCTGGGCGTTCCTGTCAGCTACATGGTATTCCAGAGCATGAACCTTTACAACATGAGCTTTTCCATGCCCATACTGGCAAATGCCGGGTTGTTCCTTGTGATCCTGTTGATCTGCATGATCGTTCCTCCATGGATCTACCGAGTGTCGGAAAAAGAGAGTATTTTGGAAAGATTGCGGGAAGAGGGGGAATAAAGCAAACGTATGTGCTATAATAAAGTACATATGTTTGTGCGGAGAGTGGAAAGGAGTTATGAGTGGAAGACCTGTTGGAAGGATTAAATAATGCCCAATATGAGGCGGTTACAAGTACCGAAGGCATGATCCGCGTCGTTGCCGGCGCGGGTTCGGGAAAAACGAGGGCCTTATCCAGACGCTTTGCGTTCCTGGTTAACGAGATCGGCATTCTGCCGGGGAATATTTTATGCGTTACCTTTACCAATAAATCGGCCAACGAAATGCGGCAGCGGATACATAATCTGACGGGAGATAAGGACACCGGCTATATCAATACCTTTCACGGGTTCTGCGTTTCCATCCTCCAGGAGGACAGCCACGCGGTCCAGTATCCCAAGAGCTTTCTGGTACTGGATAATTCCGATATTGACGCCATGCTCAAAATCATCTATGAAGAAAAAGGGCTCACCTTGCGGGACATGACCTTTTCCAAGGCCCGCGATCTGATCGAGATCATAAAGCTGAAGGAGCGCCCGGACTATTACCTGGATATGATCACCATGTCCCTGGACGTTTTGCGTCAAAAGTACGAGGAGGCCCTTTCGCCCAAGGACATGATCTTTTATGGCTATCTTTATCAGGAAAAGAAGTGCTTTGGGCTGGATTACAACGATCTGATCAAATTCTGCCTCTATATCTTTGAGCAGCATGAAGCGATCCGGCTGAAATGGCAAAAACGCCTGGAATACATCATGATCGATGAGTTTCAGGATATTGATCCGCCCCAGTATCAGCTGATGGAAGTTCTGTGCGGCCATCACAAAAACTTGTTCATTGTCGGTGATCCCGATCAGACCATCTACACCTGGCGGGGTGCCGATGTGAGATACCTGCTGGACTTTGACAAAAAGTTTTCCAATGTGAAGACGATCATGATGATGGAAAACTATCGCTCCACGCCGCAGATTCTGTCGGCGGCTAATTCGCTGATCGATAAAAATAAAAACCGTATTAAAAAAGATTTGATACCAACCCTTGGCGGAGGCGAAAAAGTCTGCTGCCATTATGGAGCGGATGGGGATGAAGAGGCCGGCTGGATCGCCGGACAGATTGAAGCCCTGAAGAATAGGGGCGCTGCCTACAGGGAAATCACGGTTTTGTACCGGGCCCACTATGTTACCAGGGCCATTGAAGAGGCCATGCTCAAGGCGGAGATCCCTTATACCATATACAGCGGCGTTCCCTTCTTCGGCCGGGCAGAGATCAAAGACGCCTTGTCCTATCTGCGGATGATTGCTTACCAGGATGACCTGTCATTCCTGCGGATTGCCAATGTACCCAAAAGACAGCTGGGAGAGCGGCGCATGAAATTCATCAAAGACCATGCAAAGAACACAGGGCGGTCGCTCTATCAGGCATTGAAAGACACCATCGACGATCCCATTTATAAAGGGACGGAAGCGAAGCAATTCATCACCCTTGTGGAGAAGTATTCGGCCGATTACAGCCGGATGCGGATTTCCGAGCTGTTATCATCTCTGCTCAATGACAGCGGGTATGAAAAAATGCTGCGCACAGAGGGCAGTCAGGAGCGGCTGGATAACCTGGCAGAGCTCAAGCAGTCCCTTCATGAGTATGAAATCAACTGCGGCGAAGAAAGCATGCTGGAGCATTATCTGGCCCATGCAGCCTTGTTTTCCAACAGCGATACGGCGGACCGGCAGCAGGATAAGGTCAAACTGATGACCGTCCATGCAGCCAAAGGCCTGGAGTTTCCTTACGTTTTTTTATGCGGCATGAACGAAGGGATTTTCCCTTCCCGCAGAGTGAGAACCCAGCCGGCCATGGAAGAGGAGCGCCGTCTCGCCTTTGTTGCCATGACCCGGGCTGAAAAAAAGCTATATCTCACAGGAGCAGACGGCCGCAACCTGGACGGTTCGCCCCGCTACCCATCCAGATTTGTTTTTAATATTGATCAGGATTTGCTGGAATACACCGCGCCCAGGAAAGAAGAACTGATAAAAGCGGCCCGGGATTATATTCAGTCGTCTGACCAGCAGCTGGATGAGGCAGAAACATGCGCGGCCTTTTCGGCAGGCCAGCGGGTACAGCACCGCTTCTTTGGCAAGGGGACGATCGTCGAAACGGACCTGGATAAAAAAGCATACATGATCCAGTTTGACGAGATGGACACCACAAGAGCCATCACCTTTAAAACAAAGCTTTCAATCTTGAAGGATGATACAACTATGATGCAAGATTGATGTAATCTGATAGTTGAAAGGAGGCGGACGATTTGAACCGAATACTGATTGTAGAAGATGAAAAACCGATCTCCGATTTGATCCGCATGAGCCTGACCAACGCCGGGTACCACTGCGCCTGCGCCGGTGATGGGGAGGCTGCCGCAGATCTTTTGGAAAAAGGGGCTTTTGACCTGGTCCTCCTGGATATCATGCTGCCGAAGGTCGATGGATACGAATTACTCGCCTATATCAAACCGCTGGAAATGCCAGTGATTTTTCTCACGGCCAAAGGTGCGGTGGACGATAAGGTCAGGGGATTGCGAATGGGCGCGGAAGACTACATTACCAAACCCTTTGAGATCATGGAGCTTCTGGCGAGAGTGGAAACCGTACTCCGCCGTTACAACAAAGCCCAGCAGACGCTGTCCATATATGATATTACGGTTGATACCCGCTCGCGCATTGTGAAAAAAGACGGCGCGGCGGTAAAGCTTACAGTAAAGGAGTATGATTTGCTGCTGCTGTTTCTGCAGAATAAAAACATTGCCCTGTTTCGGGACCGCATTTATGAGGCGGTCTGGGGCGATACCCTCATTGGCGACAGCCGCACAGTGGACCTTCATATTCAGCGAATGCGCAAGAAGCTGGGGCTGGAAGATAAATTGGTACCTGTTTACAAAGTCGGTTACCGGCTGGAGGTGGATGAGTGAAGTTCTTTTGGAAATTGTTTTTCAGTTTGATGATCGTTTCCATGACCTTTTTTAGTATCGGCGGCTATTGGATGATTCAATCGAGTTTCCGCGCATCGCTGGATCGGGAGGTTTCCATGGCTTACCATGAAAACGGAATCCTCTCCGATGCGCTGCAGCAGAGTCTGGATGGAAAGCCTAATTCCATCTATCGAAGAGAGCAGACCAAGGACGAAAGTTACAAGCTGATCGAACGGATCACCGATGCTACGATTGTGGAGAGTTCGGGGAAAGTAATTCCCTATTCCATCAAAGATGCAAAAGGCAGCGTCTATGCCGGCCGGGACTTGCTGGATTCTTCCAATACACTGGTACAGAGCCTGGACCGGACAAAAAGAGGCTATAAAATTACGGAAAATGATGGCGTTTACTATATTTTGTGCGCAAGTCCGCTGGAAATGCTGGACCTGCCTTTTTATATTGAAAGCTATCGGGAGATTACCCCTTTGTTCAGCAACCGGCAGGCCCAGTATCGGAGCTATATTTCCCTGCTGCTGCTGCTGTTTGTCATCAGCGCCGTCATCACCCTGGCTGTCAGCGCGTGGCTGATGCGGCCCATAAAAAAACTGTCAAAAGCGGCCATGCAGCTGTCCGGCGGCCGGCCCATACCGCCGGTGCCGGTGTACAGCAAAGACGAAATCGGCCGGCTGACCCAGGAGTTTAACCGTATGGCCGGCAAGCTGGCGGAAAACGTGGAGGAATTAAAGGATGCGGCTCAGAGGCAGGAGCTGTTTATCAGCAGCTTTAACCACGAACTAAAGACCCCATTGACCTCCATGATCGGCTATGGGGATTTGCTGCGATCGAGAAAGCTGTCCGAAGAACAGGCCATTCTCTGTGCCAATCAGATCGTTCAGGAGGGAAGGCGGCTGGAGAAGCTATCCACCATGCTGATGGATCTGATGGTTTTAAAAAAGCAGCAGATCCAGCGCGGGCCGGTGTCCGCCCGGCTCTTTTTCAATTCTGTGCGCAATACAGTCATTCCCATTATGGAAAAGAAAGCGATCGATTTTCAGCTCTCTGTCCAGGAGGCGACTCTCTTTCTGGCTCCCGATCTGATGAAAACGGTCTGCATCAATTTGTTGGACAATGCCTATAAGGCCGTGGAACATGGCGGAAAGATCCGGCTTGCGGGTATGGGCAGGGAAGACTCCTACGAAATCATTGTCTCCGACAATGGGTGCGGCATCCCTCCGGATGAGCTGGCAAAGGTTACGGAAGCCTTTTACATGGTGGACAAAGCCAGATCCAGAGCAGGCGGGGGAGCCGGCCTGGGGCTGGCGATCTGCCGTCAGATTGTCCAGGCCCACCAGGGCGAGCTGGAGCTGTCCAGCAGCCAGAACCATGGAACAAAGGTGACCATTCGTCTGAAAGGTGGTGATGATGATGAATCGGTTTAGAACTGTTTTGCCGTGTCTCATTGCCGGATTGCTGCTGTCCATGTCCATCGCCATTCCCATTGTTCTTTCCAATGTGCAGGATGAGGCCCTGCTCAGCGGGGTAAAGACAGAAGCCATCTCCCAGGATACGCAAAATAACCGCAAGAAAACCGGTATCTCCATTTCAGAGCGGCTTGATCTGGTGCGGGGCGGCAATGTCTCCAGAGTCAGCACCTATCGCACTGACAAAGATCCCAATAATTTGTCTTTAAAAGATGAGCCTGTAAACCAGATTTTACAGGAGGCGGAAAAGCTGCAGGAACGGGGAGGATTTCCGGTTTTCGATCTGCGCAAAGGCTTTCAAAAGAACAGCAATATGAGTAAGGTTACCTTTATCTCATATGAAGGCTGGGAGGTATCCATCTTTATATTGACCGTTTTTGTTTCGGATGCTGTTTATGATATCCTGGCGGACGCAGACACCTACACCATATATCAGTATGAGGTTGGGCTGGAGAAGGCTGCGCAGATGCCCATGGATAAAAAAACCGTTTCTGCAGTTTTTTCTGATTACCTGTCCATCAGCAGGGAGCAGTTTAAAACCCTGTATTCCTTTTCCACAGATGATCGAATTACGCTGGCATTAAGATAATCTTCATAAAATGATGCATGTATGATACAAGTCTGCTCGGATTTTTACGCATCCCCTTTGTAAGCTGTTGCAAAGGGGATTTTTAATTGCTGCGGAAATATCGCCTTTCGACAGGGGCGGTATTTCCACGAAGAAAGATTGAGGAGAGCAAAACATGGGAAAACAAATACAAGCAGTAATTTTGATCGGCGCTGCCGCGCTGCTGATGATGGCCATCCTGTTCCTTCAGGCCCAGCAGCAGGAGAAGGCGGCCGATTCCATATCAGTCGTCAAGGGAGAAACGATTGAAAGGCAGGCGCAGCAAGAAGGGCCTGATAAGAGCGATCCGCTGCTCACATTGGTCAATTTTGAGAGACCGATTCCTGAGGACTGGAAGGTGGATTTGGTGCAGCTTGATCATGGACAATCCATCGACCGACGGGCATATCCTAATTTGCAAAAAATGATCAATGATGCCAGAGACCAAGGACTGGACCCTCTAATCTGTTCCTCTTATCGAACCAATGCCTTCCAAAAACAATTGTTTCATGAACAGGTAACCGCATACCAAAATCGGGGACTTTCGAAAAAAGAAGCTGAAAAAGAAGCTGCAGTGTGGGTTGCGGTGCCCGGGACCAGTGAACATCAGCTGGGTCTTGCGGTGGACCTGGTTTCCTTGAGCAATCAGAATTTGAATCACAGCCAGGAAAATACGGCCCTGCAGAAATGGTTGATGAAAAACTCCTGGAAATACGGTTTTATCCTCCGCTATCCGTCGGACAAAAGCAGCATTACCGGCATCGGCTATGAACCCTGGCATTATCGCTATGTGGGAAAGAAGGCCGCCAAAGCAATTTATGAACAGGGCGTATGTTTAGAAGAATATTTGCAGAAATAGGACAATAAAATGAATACAAGTGTATTAACACTATAGCAAAGAACCCACCAGAAAAGGAGATTTGATCATGCACATAAGAAGATTCATCGCCGTATGGAGCGCGCACTTGATTAAATGGGCGTGCCGCATAATCGGAAAACAAGGAGAAACCCTCGCAGGCAAAGCGGCCCTGTTCATCGATCCGGGCATTTTAACCGCATTGGCAAAAGAGGTTCGAAATAGTATCATCGTGGTCTGCGGCACCAACGGAAAATCAACGACCAATACCCTGCTGGCTTCGGTGCTGGAAGCAGAAGGGGGTAAGGTCATCTGCAACCGGACTGGTTCCAATATGCTCAGTGGGGTGGCATCTGCCTTTGTCCTGGGTGCTGGAGCCGGCGGCCATTTGGACGCGGATTATGCCTGCATTGAAATTGACGAAGCGTCTGCCGTCAAGGTAATTCCCCATTTCAAACCAGACTGCATGATCCTGACCAATCTTTTTCCAGATCAGCTGGACCGTTACGGAGATATGGACGCTGCTATGGAACTGCTCTCCCGGGCAATTGAGCTGGCTCCAAAGATGAAGCTTTTAATCAATGGCGACGAACCTGTGTCCGCTTACCTGGCCCGTAAAAACCAAAATCCGGTGTTTGCCTATGGGATTGGAGCAAAGGTATGGGAATGCCAGGACACAAAGGAGATCCGCGCCGGCCAGTTCTGCAAGTGCTGCGGAGAAAAACTGCAATATCGTTTTTACCACTACAGTCAGTTGGGCGATTATTATTGTCCAAAATGCGACTTTCGGAGGCCGGCTCTCGATTTCGACGCAGCGCAAGTCCGCTTTTCCGAGGGCATGTCCTTTTCCATCCGCGATTATCGGGTAGAGACTGACTGGGAAGATTTCTACAGCGTCTATAATCTGCTGGCGGTCTACAGCGCAGCCTATCTTGTCGGCGCGCCTCTGAAAAATTTCAATCAGGTACTGGAACACTACAAGCCGCCCTTGGGCCGTAATGAGCGGTTTGAGATTGGAGGTACGAATGTCATGCTCAAACTGGCCAAAAACCAGGTAGGATTTGACCAGAATATCCGCGCGCTGCTAACCGACCCTCTGCCCAAGGATTTGATCATTGTGATCAATGATAATAGCCAGGACGGGACGGATGTTTCCTGGATTTGGGACGTTGATTTCGGCAGATTGGGCGCAGCCAACCCAGCTTCAGTTACAGTCAGCGGCATCCGCTGTCTGGACATGTGCCTGCGGCTGAAATATGCGGAAATGGCTTCCGAAATCGAACCAGACCTGGAAACGGCCATCCGCTCAAAACTGAAAGACGGGGCTGGGAATCTATATCTACTTGTCAATTATACGGGGCTATATGCAGCCCATAAAATTTTGCGGAGAATGGAGGGAAAGAGCGATGAATCTTACAATCGGACATCTGTATCCTGATCTTTTAAATCTCTGCGGCGGCAGGGGCAACATTCAGTGCCTTATGAAACGCTGCTTGTGGAGAGGTGTCAAGGCAGAAATAAAGGAATGCTCTTTAACGGATAAACTGGATTTTGCAGACCTGGATTTGGTGCTTTTAGGAGGAGGTCCCGATCAGCAGCAGTACCAGGCATGCAGCCGCCTGCGCGACTTCCGTAATGAATTTCAAGCGTATATTGAAGATTATGGAGTCGTAATTGCACTTTGCGGAGGATATCAAATGCTGGGACACTACTATGATACGGAGGGAGGCAGAACTGCAGGCCTTTCTTTACTCGATTTATATACAAAAGAAAATAAGCAGAGGGCTATCGGTAATATTGTTCTTGAAAATTCCAGATTTCAGCTGCCAATCGTGGGGTTTGAAAATCATAGAGGACGGACCTATATCGGAGATAACCGGCCTTTGGGAAAGGTGCTCTATGGAAAGGGAAATAATGGGGAGGACAAGACGGAGGGGGTGATTTATAAAAACTTGGTCGGAACCCACCTTCACGGGCCGCTGCTGCCCAACAATCCCCATATCTGCGATTATCTGATTTCCAATGCTTTGGAGCGTAAATACGGCCAGGGACGGCTGCAGCCTTTGGACGATGAAAAAGAGCTGGAGGTAAACCAGTCTTTATACAAGCGGTTTGTAGGATGAAAACAAGTTAGAAAATTCAATTAATTTTGATTAGTTAGATATTTTTTATTGACTCGACCTGAGAAAATCCTTTATACTAAAACAAATAAGGCATTTTTTGCCTGATAAATTATTTTTAGAAAGGAGGAGATGAATCATGTCACAACCAACGTATACGGGAGGACAGGTCCTGACCGATGGTATTGAAGGGCTGAAAAAGAGAAAATTCACGCTCATCGGAATGACCTTCTTTATCTACTGCGCCTGCGCGGGCGGTGCTTTCGGCATTGAATCGATGATTCCTGCCGCAGGTCCCGGACTGACTCTGCTGCTGCTGATCCTGATTCCAATTCTGTGGGGCATGCCCATTGGCCTTTATTCATCCGAACTATCCAACCTGGCGCCGGTGGAATCTGGTCCCTACGTTTGGATGAAAATGGCTTTTGGCGAGTTCTGGGGTTTTTCCATGGGCTGGTGGTTGATTCTGGCCAATTATTTGACGGGAGCATCCTATGTTGTATTGGCAGTGGGCTATTTCGGCAAGTTTTTTGCCCTGACGCCAACGGTTGCCTTTATCCTGAAAGCAGCTATCATTATTATTTTTACGGCGATCAACCTGAAAGGGCTGAGAGAGGTAAGCGTGGTCAGCAATATTTTCTGTATCCTGATCCTGCTTGCGTTTGCGGCCGTCACCTTTGTTGGCTTTGCTAATTGGAATTATAGTCCGGTAGACCCGTTCATGCCGCCGGGTGAAGGCGTAGCATCCAGCTGGGGTACCGGAATCGCCATCGGCATCTGGATGTACTGCGGGTACATCGCCATTTCGTTCTTAGGCGGTGAAATTGAAAATCCGCAGATTCTGCCCAAAGGCATGAAACTGGCCATCGTCATCATTACCTTGAGCTATGTGCTGCCGACCATGGCAGGCGTGGCCTCGGTCGGACAGTGGGAGTCCTGGGGTTCGGATATCAGCGGGCAGACCATCGATTATGCGTCGGTGCTGACGCTCAACATTGGTAAAGCGGCGGGCCTGGCGTTCATGGCGATTGCCATTATTGCTCAGTGCGCCATCTTCAATGCTGCTATCGCTGCGGCGTCCAGATCCTTTATGGTGCTGGCAGAGGATAATCTTTGTCCCAAGTTCTTGTCCAAATTGACCAAGAACAGCAAAGTGCCTCTGTGGCCGATCGTGATCCTGGGGTGCCTCAACTTGATCCTTGTTAACCTGAATTTTGAAATTCTGGTTACCATTTTGTCGCCCCTGCTCTTTGTCCTCTATGTAGGACTGGGGTTTGCGTTCGTCAAGCTGAGAAGAAAATATCCGGTGGAAAAGAGAGGCGATCTGTACTATGTAAAAGGCGGCAAGCTGGCGGAAATCTATATTTGTGGCGGACCGTTGATCTTGGGAATCATCGGATTTTTGGTAAACGGAACCGAATATTTCCTGTTGGGCTTCATCGCCATTGTATCGGCCATTATCTTCTATATCATCTTCAAATGGATTTATGGAGGATTTTATAAAAGAGATGCACAGGCCTATCCCCTCAACCCGAAGACCAAACTGGCAAAGGGTGATTTGGGGAGATTCGGATATTTCCTGCTGCTCTTCGGAGTAGTGGCCTTCCTGGGTTCCTTCTTCCTGGTCTGGTATGAAGGCTCCTGGGGACCGGAATATTATCTGGCCACATACGGTTCGGGTATTATGAGCAATTTCTGGGGGATGATTAGTATCGCACGCTGGTCCGGCGTCATCATGCTGGTGATCGGTATTATTCTGGTGTTCATCGGCAAGAAGGTGGACCCGATGAATGATTAGGCTTCCTGAGAATCATCGGACGCGTTTCACTTTGAATCCCTTTAATATTCATCCAGATACATATCGAGGATGATCTGAGAGAAGGCATAATCGAAAGACCTGAGTTTGACCTGGGCGGTTGAATTCAGGTCTTTTAAAATGGCGTTCCGGTATTGGGAGGGGGTCTTTTCATACCATTTTTTAAACTGAACGGCTAAATGTTTGCGGTTCGCAAAACCGACTTCTTCTGCGATTTGATCGACTGTTTTGCGGGTTGCTGACAAAAGGAGAGATGCCTCTTCACAGCGGGCCAGGGAAACCAGCTGGGAGAAGGTCAGCCCCAGCGTTTCCTTCATATACCGGGACAGATGGGCGGGGCTCAGATATTCCCGCTGAGCCACTTGCCTCAGTGAAAGCTTTTCATGGAAATGATCATACACATAGTCTACGACCCGGTACATGCGGGCGTAGTTTTTATAAAGGTGATCCACGTTTTGCAGGCGGACGATATTGGCGGTTTTTCCTTTGGCCTCCTGATAGACGTATTGCTGGAAGTGGGACAAAAGGAGCTCCAGAAGTTCCTTTCCACAGGCTTCCAGCGCAAGATCCCGGGTCTTTTTAGACGCATAGAGACGATAAAGGCGGGCCAGCTGAAAGCGCAGGTACTTGATGTCCAGGGGATATGGATCGCCGGCCGAGGAAGTATCACATATAAAATAGGCTTCATTTAGATGATCGAAAAAGTGTTTGTAATGGCTGCAGTCCATTTGGACCGTGAGGATCATACTGCTGGGATCATCAGAAGTGATCTTATGGGGATCTTTTTTATTAAAAATATGGACGTCCCCGTAGGAAAGCGCATAGGTTGCCGCTGAGTCGCAGATTTTGACCGTACCGTTTAAAACGCAGATGATTTCCACATCGTCGTTATGAATGTGGAACGGATAGTAGGCGATGCTCTCCAGCTTTGCTTTTATGCGGGCCGGCGTCCGATAGCCGATTTTTTCTATATATTCCATATCTTTACCTGACCATTCTTGCCAAATCAATTTCTTACCCACAAAATATCATAATCATACCCTTATGTCAATAAAATATGACCCCAATCAGCAGTAAGGGCCCGCTATAATAAAGGCACTGAAGAATGAAGGAAGGATAAGAGAGGGTGGCAAAGATGGATGTTTATGAACAAATGAAAGAAGCTGTTTTGGACGGAGACGAGGAGGAAGCGGCAAGGCTGGCCCGGCAGGCTTTGGCAGAAGGGCTGGATCTGCAAAAGGTGATGGATCTGGGATTTTTGGCAGGTATCCAGGAAGCCGGCCAGCTCTATGAAGACGAAGAATATTTTTTGCCCGATCTGGTCTGCTCTGCAGATGCCATGAAAACGGCGCTGGACCTTTTGGATGAAGCGCTTAAAAGCGGCACGGGGCATACGGCTGTCAAACCGGCCAAGGTGGCGCTGGCAACGGTACAGGGAGATGTCCATGATATTGGAAAGACGATCGTGGGAGCGATGATGACCGCATCGGGCTTTGAGGTATATGATCTGGGTACGGACATTGAAAACCAAAAGGTCATTGAACAGGTAGAGGAAATCAAGCCTGATATTTTAGGGCTGTCGGCGCTGCTGACATCCACCATGGAGGAACAGGGCGCGATTATTCGCCTGCTGGAAGAAAGGGGACTGCGCGGGGACGTGAAAGTCATTATCGGCGGCGCCCCTGTAAGCCAGGATTGGGCGGATCAGATTGGTGCCGACGGCTATTCGGATAATGCCGTGGCCGCAGTGAAATTGGCGGAACGATTATTGAATGAAAGGGGATAGTCATGGAAATGCGAGGCTCCGTATTGAACGGGAGAGAAATAGAACGGATTCACGATGACAGTATTCGTATTTTAGAAGAAGTGGGCGTCAAGGTGCCCAGCGAGCAGATTCTGACCCTGCTGGAGGCGGGCGGCGCTCAGGTGGACTGGGATGGGCAGATTGCCCGGATCAGCGGTCAAATGGTCGAAGAGGCGCTCAAGTCAGCGCCTGCCCAATTTACTTTGGGGGCGCGGAACCCTAAGTTTGATCTGGCGCTGCCTTCTGCGGATACCACGCTGAATATGGATGGCTGCGGATCAAACACCATTGATTTTCAAACTGGAAAGCGGCGGCTTGCCCTGCTGAGTGATTTGGAGGATGCGGCAAAAGTTTTTGACGCGATTCCATCGGCGTCGGTGCTCTGGTCCTGCGTCATGCCATCCGATGCGCCGTCAGGAGGAGCCGGCGTTATCAGCAGCGCCGTATCCATGCTGAATAGCGGCAAGCATTTACAGGATGAAATTCAAAGTATTCGGGAACTTCCTTATATCATCCAATTATGTAAGGCTTTTCTGGGGAGCGAAGAAGAAGTCATCCGCAGAAAAATTTATTCCGCTACCTATTGTACGGTGGCGCCCCTCTGCCATGACGGCGAGATGCTGGAAGGAACTGCAGCTCTGACCAAATACAAAGCGCCGGTGCTCTTGTATCCGATGCCGGCCTGTGGCAGTACGGGACCTGCCAGCCTTTATTCCAATGTGGCTTTAGCCAATGCGGAGAGTCTGAGTTCCCTGGTTATTTTCCAGCTCGCCGCGCCGGGCACGCCGCTGATTTATGGATCAGCCCTGGGAAGGATCAATATCAGGACCGGCACCTTTTTGGAAGGGGCGGCGGAAACGGAGCTGATGATGGCGGCCATGGTGCAGATGGGGAAACATTATAGGCTTCCGACAATCGCAGCCGGCTGTCTTTCGGATGCCAATGAGCCGGGCATACAATCGGCTATGGAAAAAACGCTGACCACCCTGCCGCTGATCCTTGCTCAGGCCGACGTGATCCAGGGGATCGGTCTTTTGGAGAGCAGCATGACCCTTTCCCTGGAACAAATGCTGATTGATGAAGAAATCTTCAATCAGTGCAGGCGTATGGGGGCGGGCATCCAGGTTTGCGATGAAAAAAATTACTTTGAGGATATCGCGACCGTGGCTCAGGGCGGCCACTATTTGAAACAGAAAACCACTCGCAGAGCGTTTCGGTCCGATGAGTTTTATAACTCCAGGCTGATCATCAGCGATACATACGATACTTGGCTGAGCGGCGGCAGTAAATCCATCTTTGACAAGGCCCATCAACAGGTCCGTCAGATTTTAGATGCGGATCCCATCTCGCCGGTGGATAAAAATACGGAAAACGTTGTGCGGGAAATCATGGAAGAAGCCGGGGCAAAGCTGTGATAGATTGGAAGGAGAGGAAAAACTTATGAATATGAAGAAATGGATGGAACAGATCCAGGCTGAAAAAGTAAAGAAACCACTGCCGATTCTCGCCTTTCCATGTGTGCAGCTCATGGGCATCACAGTAAAGCAGCTCATCGCGGACGGAAAGTTACAGGCCCAGGGAATGAAAGAGGTGGCCCAGCGGACCGATTCCCTGGCGGCGGTCAGTTTTATGGATCTTTCTCTGGAAGCGGAGGCCTTTGGAGCAGATATAAAGACTTCGGACATGGAGGTGCCGACTGTCATTGGAACGCTGATCAAAGATATGAAGGTGGCAGAAAAACTGGAAGTCCCATCCCTGGAAGCCGGCAGGATCGGACTTTGCCTGGAGGGGGTGAACAGGGCCAAGGCTTTGATCCAAGACCGGCCTGTTTTTGCGGGCATCATCGGGCCCTTCTCCCTGACCGGCCGCCTGGTGGATGTCAACCGAGCGTTTCTCTATTGCAAAAAACAGCCACAGCTGCTCCATACGGTGCTCAGGAAAGCAGCGGATTTTCTCATTGACTATGCCAATGCCTACAAGGCTGCGGGCGCCGACGGCATCGTAATGGCGGAACCGCTGGCCGGAATGCTTTCTCCCAAACTGGCCCAGGGTTTTTCCGAGCCCTATGTGAAGGAGATCGCAGGGGCGGTGAAGGACGATGATTTCCTAGTGATCTATCATAACTGTGGAAACGCTGCTTTGAAAATGGCCAGCTCCATTATGCGTATTGGCTGCGATGCTTATCATTTTGGCAATGCCATCGATATGGCGTCCATGCTGGAATTGTTTCCTGAGGATACCCTCGTTATGGGCAATATCGATCCGGCCGGCCAGTTTACCAATGGAACGCCGGAATCGATGAGAGAGGCCGTTCTCGCGCTGATGGAAGGCTGCTCAAAGTACCCCAATTTCATTCCTTCATCGGGCTGCGATATACCGCCGGCTGCCAAATGGGAAAATATCGACGCCTTTTTCCAGGCGGTAAAAGATTATTATGAAGGGAACTAAGGAGATGAATGGGTGTACTGGAATGTGCCGGACCTGCGGCAAATGTCTCGGGCGGGGGAATGACGATCGCAAGGCGGCGATGATGATTTTCCCTCCTGATCTGGCGCCGGATTTGAGGCAAAGGGGCCTGGGCGCGGCGATTGACATGGGGACCACGACCATTGCGGTGACTTTATGGGATTTGGGCGGGGCTTCGCTGCTAGCCGGCGGATCCTGCGCAAATCCGCAGATTGAATATGGGGCTGATGTGATTTCCAGAATCACCTTTTGCAGCCAACAGGATGGCGGCGCCCGGCTGCTGCGCCAGCGGATATTGGAAGGGATCAACGACAAACTCCGGGAGCTGTGCGCCAAGGCCGGACGCGGCAGCGAAGAAATCATCAGGGCTGCTGTATGCGGCAACACGACCATGTCTCATATCTTTGCCGGGTTTTCGCCGGTGCCGCTGGCAAAAGCGCCTTTTACGCCCCAATATGACGGTACGCTCACCATGTACGGCCGGGAGTCGGGGCTGACGATCCATAAGAATGCAATGGTGAACATTTTGCCCAACCTTGGAGGTCACGTGGGCGGCGATATTACCGCCGGTCTTCTGGCTGTCCGTTTTATGGAGCAGAGGCAGCTCACCTTGTATATCGACATTGGAACCAACGGTGAGCTGGCGCTGACCGACGGCAGCACGGTCTGCGTTTGTTCCACTTCGGCTGGGCCGGCTCTTGAAGGAGCCGGCATAAAATGGGGGATGAAGGCGGGAGCAGGAGCCATTGAGCGGGTGAGAATAGAGAGCGGAACGGTGAAGGTGCAAACCATTGGCGGCGGACAGCCGACGGGTATCTGTGGTTCAGGCGTCATCGATGCGGTGGCGCAAATGCTCAGCAACGGCCTGCTCACTGCAAGGGGAAGACTTGTTTCCAAGGAGGATGCGCTCCCGGATTTTCGAAGCAGAATAGAAGAGCAGGGGAAAAGCCGCAGCTTTGTTCTTTGTTTCAGAGAACAAGGAGCGCCCATTACCATTACCCAGGAAGATATCCGGCAGTTTCAGCTGGCAAAGGCGGCGATCCAGGCCGGAAGCCGCATGCTTCTTTCACAAATGGGGAAAGGCTGCCAGGATATTCATAAAATTTTGGTTGCCGGTGCTTTTGGCAGCCATATTGATATGAAGAATGCTCTCATTACCGGTATTTTGCCTGAGGCAGCGGAAGAAAAAATTGTTTTCATGGGCAATGCCGCGGGGGCAGGAACTGCCATGGCGCTGCTGTCGGCGGAAGAAATGGAAAAAGCAGAACGCATGCCTTCCCGCATCCGGCAAATCGACCTGGCAGGGAAAAAAGCGTTTCAGAAGCTCTATCTGGCTTCAATGAATTTCTCATCCAAAGCAAGAGCAGGAGGGCTGGCATGATTAGAAAAATTCTTCATATGGATAAAGGCGACTGCTGCCTGCTGGCTAGGCAGATCTTTGAACAGCGGATGGGCCCTGCCGGAAAAGGCTCTTGTGTGAAAAGAAAGCGGCAGCGCGCCCTGCAGGCGGCGGCTTTTTTGGATGAGCAGGTGAGCCCCAAGGCTGCCTATGTGTTTTTTGACCAAAGTCAAGTGACTTTGACCAGATGCTGCGCCAGGCTGGGCGGAACGGGGATCAGCTGCAAAGCCTTTTCCCAGACGGAGCCGCAGACGATCAAAGGGGCATACATCTTTGTCCTTTCCATTGGGAACATCGATCTGTCCGGTGAAACGATGACGCAAAGAGTCTATGCGGACCTATGGGGGTCAGCCTATGTAGATGCGGCCAGAATCCTGCTGCAGAAAGAGCTGGAGCAGCATTCCTTGCTCAGCGAATGTTTCGGGCCGGGATTTTTTGGCATGGAGATGGGGGAGATGAGGGCGATTGACGAAATCGTCCGCTTTGATTGTATCGACGCCAGGATTGAAAGCAGCGGCGCCATCCTTCCGCCCAAATCCAGCGCCGGACTTTATTTTTCAGTGACAGATGAGTATGAGCCTTTGGGGCAGCCGTGCAAAACATGCAAAGGAAACCATAGAGGATGTGAGTATTGCGGCCAAAGGGAGAAAGGCCTGCCATCCGCAAGCAAATGACACCTATGATAGCGAGTGATACCAGGGCTAAAATCAATGCTTTATTGCCTCGCGTATCGATCTCTATAGGCAGGCGGCCAGGTCCGCCTGGCCGCCCTTCTCTTGTCCTCTGAACTACCGTTTGGCACGGAAGGTAATTCGGCATGTGTCGGCGCCCTCTGCGATTTTGCTGTGAATGGTAAAATCAAAGCCGCATTCCTCTGCGATCCCCCGATCTCCGTCCATGGCAATATCGCAAAGATGTTCGATATCCTCCTGGCTGCAGCCCAGCTTTTGCCATGCGGCTACCAGCGGACAATAGTGAAAATCCATGGAAATTTCATCTTTTTCCATTTTCAGCACTTCAGCCTCAAGGACTTTCTGCGTTTCTTCAGGAAGAAAAGGCTTGAAGAATTCCCGCAGATCTTCGTAATCCGGACAATTCTCCTTGATCTTGGATGTTCCATGATAATGCCCGCATTGGAAAATTCCTTTGCGTGCGAAATCATCCCAGGAGAGGCCGTTTTTCCTTGCTTCATTAAGTAAAAGATACATCCAGGCGGCCCGATGCTCGATGGCGCTTCTCAAAGCGGACGTTGTGGAATCGTGGTATTTTTTTGGACTGTTTTTAATGGTGGTCATTTTATCCCTCCTCAATTATATAGGTTATAATTATCATAAACTTAGCCCTTTGGGCAGGGTCAACCCAATAGCCTGTGCTTTTTGGTTTACTGTAGTGAAAACGGAGTGTTTTGACCGAAATTAAAATTAGTGCAATCCCTGGACGTTCAGATTCGTGAGCGGCTCCAGCCCCATCGCCACGCCAATAAAAAAATACATCTTCTGCAAAACCATTGACAATGCCCTAAAGGCAGAGTTTAATGTTAGATATATTATGAGGACCTGAGGCAGATCACAAATCAGCAGGTATGATTAAGAATTGAAAGGAAAACGCTATGAATACCAGGAAAGTGTGCGACCAGCTGCATGTGACGCAAAAGATGCTGCGTGTGTATGAGGACCAGGGGCTGATTGCGCCTAAGCGAAAGGAAAACGCATATCGGGACTATTCCATCGAAGACCTGTTTCAGATCGAACTGATCGTTCGGCTGCGCAAGCTGGGGTTTTCCATCAAAGATATCAAGCGCATTTTCCAGCATAATAAGACGGAAGAAGACTACATAAATACGTTTTACATCCAGATCAAGGCCATTGAAAACAAAATCAAGGAGCTGGAGGAAGCGAAGAACAGGCTTGCGAACACGGTAAACGAAGTTATCAACCGTGAGGACCTGGAGGATATTACAAAAATCATCTACCAGGCGGCAGCCCCGGAAGAGAAGGAAAACGCTTATGAAGAAATGGTCAGACAATGGGATTTTGACCAGATGGCCATCAATTATGTGGAACGTTTTTTAAAAGAAGATGACCAATATCTGGCGGGCATCCAAAATGCCAGAACGTTGATCGAGCAGGAAGGCGGGGCAAAGCGGATTTTGGATGTGGGCTGCGGTACCTGCAATTTGTGGGAGACCATGGGGACCCGCTATCAGGTGACGGCGCTGGACAGCAGCCTGAACATGCTTATGGCAGCGCGGGAAAAAGTTCCCTGGGCTGTCTTTTGCCTGTCGGATATAACCAGGCTCAATCAGGAGGCTTTGGGTCAGTTTGATCTGGTGATTTCAACCTTCACCCTTCACCACATCGATAAGAACGGGCAGGAAGCGGCGTTGAAAAACATGATGCAGCTATGCAAGCCGTCCGGAAAAGTCGTGATTATCGAACGGTGCTTCCAAAATCACCAGCAGCGGCTTAAAGCAGAAGAATGGCTCAAAGAACAGGGACGCGATGAAGAACTGGCCATCCTGGAATCAGAATGGTATCTTTATTTGGATCAGGTCCAAGATTATATCCACTATCTCAAATGCAAGATGGAAGTCAGTGAAATAAGAAAAAATGTGAGGCGGATCATTATTGAAAAAGAAGGATGAAAATCAGTTCCGTTCAAAAGCGGGAATTATCGCAGTCGTTTTTTTGACTGCTTCCAATTCTATATTTTTTAAGCTGTCCACGGTTCCGGCGATGGTTTTTGTCAGCTGCCGGTTTCTTGTTTGCGCTCTGGTCTTTCTTGCGGCTGCAATGCTGAGCAGGTGTCAGAGAAAAGAACAGGCAGCCCCCTTATCTCCCAAAACTGCCATTTGTCTGTTTGCGACCGGCTTTGTTTTTTCCCTGGGAGCCTTTGCCTATTTTGTTGCCCTCAAGGAAACGGCTCTTTCCAGTGTGTTGATCCTCAATAGCAGCAATGCCATTTTTGTAGTCTGCTTTTCTGCTGTTTTTTTACGGGAACGGCTCAATCCCTGGGTTGTCCTTTCAATTGGGGTGACCTTGGTCGGATGTACCATCGTATTTCTGGATAAGGCCGGCGGCGCCAATTCTCTGAAAGGAAATCTGTTCGCTCTTCTATGTGCAGTCTGCGCGGCAATCTATATGACATCCATGAAACACTTTGCCCATGTGGAGGTTCCGATAAAACTGTGCATTGTTTATAGCGGAAGCTTCTTTTTCGCTTTGACGGCGGCAATGATCCAAGGGCATTCATTTACCGCCTATGCTGACGGGCAGCCCTTTGCCATTTATGAATACGCCTGGATGCTGGGTGCAGCCATCCTTGCCGTCTGCATACCCCAGTCTGTGATCAACTGGGCGCTGCGGTATGTGAAAGCCACCTTTGCCGGGAATGTGGCGCTGCTGGAACCTATCATCGGCATTGTTTACGGCTGCCTGATCTGGGGCGATACGCTGTCCATGAACCAGATCTTTGGCGGAATGCTTGCTGTCGGCGGGCTGTTTCTCTACGGCCTGTCGGATAAGAAAGAATAAAAGTTTGCATTTTTCTGTCACACAAACAGAAAAATAGCGTCTAATTACATAGGAGGTAAACATTTATGGAAAAACAAGAGATAATGGAATTGGTGCAGCAGGCAATGGAAGGTGATAAGAACGCTTTGGAAGCGGTTCTTGCCGATATACAGGATTTGGTGTACAACCTGTCGCTACGGATGCTGGGCATGCCTGCTGACGCGGAAGATGCTTCGCAGGAGATATTGATTAAAGTTATGACCCACCTTTCTTCCTTCAGAAAAGAAAGCAGCTTCACCACATGGGTATTCCGCATCGCGGTCAATCACCTGCGGGATTACAAAAAAAGCATGTTTGCAAAACATCCCCTCAGCTTTGAATTTTACGGAGCCGATATTATGAGCGGCAAAGAGCAGGATGTTCCGGACCTGACTCAGGGAGTCGATGCTTCCCTGCTGGCGGAGGAACTGAAATTTTCCTGTACCAACGTGATGCTCCAGTGTCTGGATGCGGAAAGCAGGTGTATTTTCATTCTGGGAACTATGTTCAAGGTGGACAGCAAGGTGGCCGGAGAAATTTTAGACATAACGCCGGAGACCTATCGCAAACGGCTGTCCCGCATCAGACAGAAAATGGCTGAGTTTCTGGGCGCCTACTGCGGGCTATCAGGTACGGGACCCTGCAATTGTGCCAATCGGGTCAACTACGCCATCGCTTCCCATCGGATCAACCCTGAACACCTGGAGTATCAGGGAAAGGAGACTTCCTCAGGAGGAATGCTGGAGCGGTGCAAAAGCGCCATGGAAAAGATCGACGACTTGTCGGCGCTTTTCGCCCAAATGCCGTCTTATAAAGTCAGCCCCAAAGTAATGCAATTTTTGGAGCAGTTTTTAAAATCGGAAGAATATCGAATTGTAAAGGAGGCGCAGCAATGAATATGCAGCTGATGCTGGATTATCTGGCAGAACTGGAAGAAAACAACGAGAAGGACTGGTATCATGCCCATAAGGAGGAGTATACCAAAGCCAACGCCCAGTTCTTGGAACTGGTAGAGCATCTCAACCTGGAAATCAGCAAATTTGACAGCAGCGTGTCCTTATATGAACCAAAACAGCTGACCTTCAAGCTGATGCGGGACACCAGATTCAGCAAGGACAAGTCGCCCTACAATCCGTCCTTCCGCGCCCACATCGGTCCCAAAGGCAAGCTGCCCATTCCGGTGGGCTATTATTTGATGATTCGACCCGGCGGAAAATCCTTTTTAGGAGGCGGTCTCTTTGCGGACATGTTCAAGGATGCGACGAACATGATTCGGGATTATTTGCTGAGCCACGGACAGGAATGGGAAGAAATCATCGGCGCTCCGGAATTTACCAGACATTTTACGGTTGATGGAAGTAAACTGAAGAATGTACCCCGCGGGTACGATGCCGATCATCCCCAGGCGGAATATCTGAAATACAAAAGCTGGTATTTGGAATATACCCTGGAGGATTCCAAGCTTACTCAGGATGCGTTTCTATCCTCAGCCATTGAAATTTTCCGGGCAATGAAGCCTTTCAACGACTTTCTAAACCAGGCGTTGGAGAATTTTCAAATGCCCCAGCGGTAGCGAAAGGCCAGAGGAAAACCGGCCAAGAAAACAAGAATTTTCCGTATATTTTATAGCCTCTTGCAAAAACCTTGCCAATCGAGTAAAATATGATTCATGCGTCTGATAGCGATCATAACAAGCAGAAAGGAAATAAGCACATGAATGTAAAAAAAGTATTTGTAGTTGGTGCCGGGTTTATGGGTTCAGGTATCGTGGAAAACGTAGCCGCAAAGGGATTGGAGGCGGTTGCTTATGATATTTCCCAGCAGCAGCTTGAAAGAAGCCGCAAGGGCATTGTAAGGAGCCTGGACAAACAGGTTAAAAAGGGAAAGATTTCGGAAGGCGATAAAACGGAAATCCTTTCCAGGATTCGTTATGTCACTGACATCACTGAATGCAGCAAGGCGGACGTGGTGATCGAGGCGGTTGCGGAAAATAAAGACATCAAAGTCAGCATCATGAAAGAAATCGAAAAACATGCCAAAGAAGAAGCGATCATTGCCAGCAATACGTCGTCCATTTCCATCACTTCCCTGGGGAGCGTGTTTAAAGAGCCGGAACGGTTCGTGGGCATGCACTTTTTCAGCCCTGTGCCGAGAATTCCTCTTATGGAGATCGTCAGAGGCTATCAGACCGGTCAGCGGGCCATCGAAATTGCCAGCGAACTGGGCGAATATTTGGGCAAGACCTGCATCCTGGCGCAGGACGAAGCCGGATTTATCGTCAACCGCATGCTTATTCCCATGCTCAATGAAGCCTGTATTTTGGTAGAGCGCAAAATCGGAACGATCGAAGAGATCGATATGGGTATGAAAAAAGGGCTGAACCATCCCATGGGTCCTCTGGAATTGATGGATATGATCGGGATCGATGTGGAGCTTGCCGTAATGGAAGTGCTCCATGAAGAGATTGGAGACCCAAAATACAGACCGGCCGTTTCTCTGAGGAGAATGGTAGACTCGGGCTTTCTTGGGAGAAAAACCAATGTGGGATTCTATGTCTATAATGAAGACGGCACAAAATACCCCAACCCAAAACTGCTGGAACTGAGATAGAACAAAATAGATGGGAGCCTGCCCTTTTCAGAAGCTGATTCTGTAAAAGGCGGGCTTTCTTTGTTGTCCAAACAAATAAAAAATGATATACTATTCTGGCAGATTGATACGGCGTTGCCGCAAGGTACAGAATAAGTGAAAGATGCTCGACATGGCTCGCATCTTATACGATTCTGGCAGATTGGTACGAGTTTTTTTGATGGGCAGATGTGCTCTGCGCGATACAAGAATAGCGGAAATCGCCAGGCTCAGGTAAATTTTTATAATAATCCGTGATTTTTACGCAAAGTTGCGGGTTTGCGGGGACTTCAACGGGGAAAATGAATGGCTGGCTTCCGTAAAGCCTATTAACGCTTATTTAAGAGTGCGTAATCGTTGAAATAAGGGTAAATTTTGAAAAATATTTTCGGTTTTTTCCGGAAAATAACATCTGACCAGGCATTGGTATGGAAAAATGCCAGCGAAGCGGCGGAAGGGTGCGGAGGTTAGCGCGAACTTTTGTTTCACCATCGGGTATGGGCGCTATTTAGATACCTATGTGTATACATGGGAGGGAGGGTATATGGATTTAAAGGATTTTACAGATTTGGGAAACGATATTGGCAGACGGGTAAACGATGCCATTAATAATAGGAACTTCGATCAGCTGAATCGGGATATCCGAGACAAGGTGGATCAGGCTTTTTACGGAGGATCGGCAGCGGGGTCAGGAAGCATGGGCGGATTCGGCGGTATTAATGGAAAGCTGTATCATGGACCCGAAGACGATGAACCCGGTACAGATACCGGACAGGCCTCAGCCAGCCGTCCGGCCGGTTTTCAGCCGTACAGGCAGAATACGAGTGTGCCGTCAGTGAAAACTGCCGGGGGAGTACCGGTTCTGCGGAAGGTTCCGGGGCGCATTTCAGGCGTGCTGATGATGGTGATCGGCTACGGCCTGGCCGGCGGATTTGGGATTGCCATGATTGTACTGGGAATTCTCAGTGCTACCATGAGCTCGGTGGGCAGCGTTCCCGCAGGTATTTTGGGTGCAGTGGCGGGAGGCTTTGTGCCTCTTTTTCTGGCCGGATTGATCACGGCTGCCCTGGGGACAAAGCGCTATGGTCTTGCCAGCCGCTTCAGAAAATATCTATCCTCCATGGGAGGACAGACGTTCTGTGCCATTAAGGAACTGGCTCAAAGATCAGGCAAGAGCGCCAAGTTTGTCTGCAAAGACTTGCAGAAGATGATCGATAAGAACTTCTTTTTGGAAGGACATATCGATGATCAGAAAACTTGTTTTATTGGAACCGATGAGCTTTACAACCAATATGTGCAGGCAAGGGACAGCGCGGCGGCCAGCGCAGAAGAGGCGGAGAAGGAGCACGCCCGGCCAGCGGAGGCTGGAGATGCCCAGATGGAGCAGGTCATTGCTGAGGGTAAAGCCTATCTTAAAACGATCCGCGAGGCCAATGACGCCATTTATAACCCGGATATTTCGCAAAAGCTGTATCGGATGGAGAGCATTGTCAAAAAGATTTTCGATTATGTTCGTGAGAATCCCGAGCAGGTGGGGCAGCTGCGAAGGTTCATGAGCTACTACATGCCGACGACAGAAAAGCTGGTAAACGCTTATCGGGAGCTGGACGAGCAGACGATACAAGGCGAAAATATAACCAAAGCAAAAGGCGAGATCGCAAGAACGCTTGATACGATCAATGAAGCTTATGAAAAGCTTTACGATAGTATGTATGTGGATGTGGCCATGGATGTTTCCAGCGACATTGCTGTGCTCAAGACGCTCTTTGCGCAAGAGGGATTGGCAGGAGATGAAATTAACGGAGGTAAGAAGTGATGAGTGATTTTAATTCGGATTTTAATTTGGGGGAAGCGCCGCAGATGAAGCAGGCGAAAGCGAGTGAGATGCAAAAGACCCTTACCGTGCAGGAGGAATACCAGCAGTATCCTCTGAATGATACGGAAAAACAGCAGATCGAAGCCTTTGCTGATAAGATCGATCTCTACGACAGCCAGACGGTGCTGCAATACGCATCCGGCACACAAAAGCAGATTGCCGATTTTTCCGAACAGGCGCTGGATAATGTAAAGACCAAGGATTTTGGCGAAGTGGGCGAAACCCTGACCCGAGTCATTGGGGAGCTGAGGAACTTTGACGCCCAGGAAGAACAGAAAGGGATCTTCGGGTTCTTCAAAAAGAATGCGAATAAATTGGCTGCGATGAAAACCAAATATGAGAAGGCAGAGACCAATATCGAAAATATCTGCAAGGTGCTGGAGGGTCATCAGATTCAGTTGATGAAGGATTCAGCCATGCTGGATCAGATGTATGACATGAACCAGGATTATTTCAAGCAGCTGACCATGTACATCATTGCCGGGAAAAAGAAGCTGGAACACGCGAAAAATGTGGAGTTGCCCCAGATGATGGAAAAGGCCCGGGCATCGGAACGCAGCGAAGATCTCAATGCGGCCAATGATTATGCGTCGCTGATCGCCCGCTTTGAAAAGAAAATTTACGACCTGGAGCTGACCAGGACCATCTCCCTGCAGACTGGACCGCAGATTCGGCTCATTCAAAACAACGATGTGCTCATGTCGGAAAAGATTCAGTCCATGCTGGTGAACACAGTTCCGCTGTGGAAGAGCCAGATGGTCATCGCCCTGGGCATCGAACACTCCAATAAAGCGGCCCAGGCCCAAAAGGCAGTCACGGACATGACCAACGAACTATTAACCAAGAACGCAGAAAACCTGAAAACCGCCACCGTAGAAACCGCAAGGCAGATGGAACGGGGCGTTGTGGACGTGGAAACTCTGGAGCACACCAATGAGCTGCTGATTTCCACCATTGACGAAGTGGTACAGATTCAAGAAGAGGGCAGACAAAAACGAGAAACAGCTGAAGCCGCACTGATGAGAATGGAAAATGAGCTCAAGCAGAAGCTGATGGAGATCAATCAGTAAAGAGCCGAGGTGCCGGCTCGCTTCAACACTTAAAAAAATATTTGCCTACGGACGAACTGCTAACGGCTGATAAGGAGCCCGTGTCAGCGGACAATCTGAGCTTTATGGACAGCATCTTTAATGAGAAAACGCTTGAAAAGATTGATCTGATCCGCACAGCCATTGATGAGATTCATATGTTGGAGGAACTGCTTTATGTATAGGGCATTAAACATCCTCGGGCTCTATGCGAGAGTGATCTTCTATCCTTTAGGGAAGGATGCGCCGTGGGGATTTACCAGGATAAGCGGTTCTCAGAATGATTCTAACGTGGAAAAGCCGTTTGTAGCGGTCAATGCTTTTGAATCTTATCTTGTAACATATGAGAAGCTTGAAGATCTCTTGGAATTATGTGGCCTGAAGCCGGATGATCTTGGCATCAGCCCCCCCTTTTTTCCAAATGCTTCTGCCGACTCGCAATATGCCCCGGTCAGGCAACAGCAATAGCAATTCCAATGGCAGCCAGGCACAGAATGATCACCGGAAGGGGACCCCTTCTTTTTTCTTCCAACAGCTTTAAAAGGACAGAGACAATTAGCGACCCGCCGAGGAAAATCGTGATCGACGCTGCCAGAGGCAGTTCAGGCAGAAACTGCTTCATCGCGCTGATGACCGTCCAGTGTGTTAGATACAAGTAAAGGCTAAGTTTGCCAAGATAGATGAAAGCGCCCGTGCCGTGAGAATTGAAAAACCTGGATACCGGCGTCCGATTGAGGAAAGCCAAAAGAATAATTCCCGCAAAAACAAGGATAAAAAACAAGCTGTCCTGCTTATTAAGATGATCCCGCAAAACGAAGAATCCTGCCAGGGAGATATAACAGGTGATCTCTGCCGTCAGGGCAAAACCCCTGTGGATTTCCACCAGCCCTGAATCCTTCAGCTTGTCAAAGGCCGCATAACTCAGCGCGCCTGCGCACGTACCGGCGAATCCCCGGGGAATAGCCGACAGAATGAAGCCAAAGTATTCATTTCCAATATTCAGCGTCCCCAGAGTCTGGATGATATAGCTATAAATGACGATAATTGAAACCGGGCAGATGACCCATATAAAAGCCTTTTTAAAATAACGTGCCAGTGGATAAGCGATAATCAAAGATAACAGCATTGCCGACAGATACCATGCCTGTCCCAGCAGGTAGTCCGCACCAAACTGAGGGTCCTGGATAAATCCGGCGCCCTGCAGCAGCAAAAATTCCCACTTAAAATGAAAGAGGCTTTCCAGCACCTTGGTGATGGTCGACAAATGGTTTGAAAGCACGAAAAAAATAAATTGAAAGCTGAATACAATGGTATAAGTTCCATAAAAGGACTTTGCTTTATGCAAGGTATAAGCAAAAGAATTCATCGGTTCATCTTTTGTCATAAGGTATTTCATCATGAAAAAACCGGATAGCAAAAAGAAGAAATCCACGAAAACAAAAGCCAGCGGTATATAATTATGTTTGTCCAGCTCCAGATACATGGAACTGAAATGATACAGCATAATAGATACAGCGGCAATAAACCGAATGAATTCTATAGAAGTAGTCCTTGTTGATTTTGATGGAATTTCCATATACGTATCCTTACCCTTTTATTACTTTGTTTCGAGTCTATGAAATGTCCGTACATGCTCCATTGTAGCATAAGAACTTCAGCAGCAGCTGGACTCTGGCAAATTTTCATGAAAATTTGTCATTTTTTACACAAAGCAGTGGGTTTGCGGGAACTGCTGTCCCTCCTTACCAGATAGGCAAAGAAAGTTCTATGCGGAATGTTTCACCCTGCTGGCCATACTCAAAGGTTCCATTATGTTCGTCCATAATTTTTTCACAGGTCTTAAGGCCAATGTTGCTGCTTTTCTTATCGGAGTGGTTACGGCTGATTCGATTCTCAAAACGGATCAGCAGTCGGTCTGACTGCTGTTGGTACTCCACCCGGATGGGCATGGATGGATCGGCATATTTAAGCAGGTTGGAAAAGATGTTGCCGAATACCCTGCGGATGGAATCCACATCGATGGAAAGACTGCAGTTGATTTCATTGGAGCTGCGGATAATGGTAAAGCCCTTGCTTTCAAGATCAAAGAGGCTTTCTTCCACAACCTGTCCGATGAACTCCGCAGCTCCGGCTGTCTGCATCTCCAAATCATTGGAATCTTTTCCGAACACAATGAAGTATTCAAAGAGCTTGTCGGACATATCTTTGATCTGATAAGCTTTTTTTCTAAGAGCTTCAAAATATTGCTGTTGTTTTTTCGGATCTTGGTACTTCCCCATGTAAAGAATGTCAATATAGCCGATCAGTGCTGTCAAGGGTGTTCTCAGGTCGTGGGACATGGCAGTGACCAGTTCACGGCTCGACTGCTGATATGTTTCTTCTGCTTCCTGCCGTTCCTTAATAGCACAGCGCATAGCATTAATTTCATGGGCCAAGGAAGCCAGTTCATCGGTCCCCTGTTCGGTAACGAAATAATCCAGATCTCCGCCCTTGAGAATTTTTAATTCGCTTTCCAGCAGAGCAATATATTTCATTTTATGGCGGATAAAGAGAAATAGGATCGCCATGAACACTCCAAAGGAAATCAGGCCGGCGCATACATCGGCAATGATATAATAACGATTCTCAAACATATAAGTCATAGTAGCTTCTGCTTTGCCGTCTTTAAATTGCAGCATGTATTCTCTGGACCCGCTGATGATATCGCCTTCCATCGCATAGTCATCAAAATCGGACGGTGAAACGACGATATTTTCGTCGCTGCTGAAAACAGCCTTGTTATCCCGGTATATGGTCAAAATCAAACTGCGCTGACTGGATACCCATTCTTTCAATTTGTCGGTGTCTTCTAAGGTAAGGCCATTGTTATCGATATAGGATTGCAGTCTGGAAACACACTTTTTTTCCTGTTTGGCAACCATCTGCGGATTGACGAGAACATAATCCAGAACCTTCCATGCAGCTGTATGCAGAAGAAAGAGCAGGAGGAGCGCTAATACAGCGCTGGCAGCTGTTAGTATGGTCAGCTCAATGCTCAGGCGCCGCCGATATGGTTTTTTACTCAATGCGATACCCCTTTCCCCACACATTGGTAATGTACTTTGGATTTTGCGGATCGTCTTCCAGCTTTTTTCGAAGATTTCGTATATGAACCATGACCGTATTATTGGAGTTATAAAAATAGGGCTCCTGCCAGACACGTTCATAAATATTTTGTATAGTAAAAATCCGCTTTCGGTTGCTGGCCAGTAAATAAAGTATGCGATACTCCAGATCGGTCAGGGAAATCTTTTCTCCATTCTTGCGGACTTCGTTGGTTTTCGTATTGATACGCAGATCCTTGACGATCAGATAATCCTCTTCATCAGAAGCTTTTTTTCCGCAATAGATATAATATCTTCGGAGCAGGGCCTTTACGCGTGCGATCAATTCCGAATAGGAAAAAGGCTTTGCGAGATAATCGTCTCCGCCGGCAGAAAAGCCCGCTGTCTTATCCGAATCTTGAGTTTTTGCTGTCAGAAACAGGATCGGTACTGTGGATTTTTTACGGATTTGCGAGCAAGCTGATACCCCAGAGCATCCGGGCATCATTACGTCGAGGATGACCAAATCGATGCTGTCATCAATCATTGATATTGCTTGGCTACCATTGGTCGCCTCCGCTACCGCATAGCCTTCGCTTTCCAACAGAATGCGGACAACTTCACGGATTTCCGGGTCATCATCTGCAAATAAAATTTTTTTCTTATCAAAATCCATATGCTTCACCTCGACGCTTATTATATACTAGCTTTTTCAAAGAAACTACTGCAAACAGAAATTTTAAGTTTTCTTTAGAGATACTAGAGGCGGCGATTTTTACTGTTTTAGCTGCATAAGAATCCTGTAAATTGTGGTAGAATAGGATTTAAATGATTGGTTGATCGTACAAGGAGGACATACAAATGAAGAGAAAAGGAAAAGGCTTTATCGGTGAATTTAAAGAATTTGTAATGCGTGGAAATGTGATGGATCTGGCGGTCGGCGTCATTATCGGCGGCGCGTTCCAGTCCATTGTCAGTTCGCTGGTTAGCGATGTGATTATGCCGGTGGTCACCCTGGTTACAGGCGGCATCCATTTTGAAAATTGGTTTTTGGCGATGGATGGAAACCATTATGCCACATACGAGGAGGCAAAGGCAGCGGGCGCTGCGGTGATCGGATATGGTACCTTTCTCACCGCTGTCATCAATTTTCTGATTATGGCCTTTGTCATTTTCTTGCTTGTTAAAGGTATGAACAAACTGTCGGAGGCCAATCCGCTGGCTAAAAAGGGCGGTGAGGAAGAATCTGCTCCTAAGACCAAGACTTGCCCGTTCTGCAAGAGCGAAATTCCCGTCGACGCAACGAAGTGCGCCCACTGCACTGCTGACATGCCGGAGGATGAGACCGCATAAACTGCCAGCATAAAACGGCAATTAGGGGCGGCAATTAATTTCCCCGCCCCGTTAAATTCAGATAAAGAGTGAAAAAACAGCAGCCGCGCCCACGGTCATCAGTCCGGCCACAGCGATAGCCAGTCCACTCATGGCGCCTTCCACCTGGCCCAATTCCACAGCCCGCGAAGTGCCGATCACATGGGCCGCGGTTCCGATAGCTGCGCCTTTTGCCACTGGATGGGTGATCCGGAATACTTTAAAAATGGCATCTGCCAGGATATTGCCGATAATCCCGGTAACAATAATGGTCATGACGGTAATGGTAACAATACCGCCCAGCTCCTGGGAAACGCCGATCCCCATGGCGGTGGTAATGGACTTTGGCAGCAGCGTAACATAGAGCTGGTGATCGAATTTGAAAAGCAGAGCGAATCCCAAAATGCAGAGCAAGCTGGTCAAAACCCCGGAAAAGATGCCGGCGAGGATGGCCAGCGCGTTTTTTTTCAGCACCTCGATCTGCTCATAAAGAGGCACAGCCAGACATATAGTCGCCGGCGTCAAAAGATAGGAAATATATTTCGCTCCTTCTTCATAAACGCCATAGTCGATATCCAAAAGCAGCAAAGCCGGTATGATGACAGCCGCCGCGATCAGCACCGGATTGAAAAGGGACCATTTCAGCTTCCTCTTCAAAAAAATACCCAGTTGGTAAGCGGCGATAGTAATCAAAACCCCTGCGACCGCGGAATTGAGAAACAATTGGTTCATCCTTTGCTCCCTCCTGTTTTCCCCGCCAGGGCCTGAATGACCAGACCGGTAACGGCCATCACGAAAATGGTAGAGATTACTAGAACCGCCAGGATGGGAAGCAGTTTTCCCGATAGAACGCCCCAGCTTTCCATCAGTCCTACAGCGGGCGGAACGAACATGAGGGGCATGACCGCAATGAGAAAGTCGCTGGTTTCCTTGATGTGACCGACCTTCACGATGCCGGTCAGCAGCAGAACCAGTAGAATGACTAGTCCGTAGATGCTGGCGGGTATAGGTGCTGGGATGAAGCGGTTCAAAAGTTCCCCTGCGAACGTGACCGCCAGAATGATTCCAAATTGAGCCAGATATTTCATTGAAACGTCTCCTTGATTTGATATGCTGCTCCCTGGGGGTATTCTTTTAAAAAATGGGCCGCAGGAAACATTGCAATTATACACCTTTTTTCGGAAAAACTCAAAGTAAACAGCGGCCCGATGCCTGGCATTCGGGGGTCTGGTCTGTCCCCCCCAAAAAACGTGCCGCATTTCCATCACCAGCTCATCTGACCAGATTGGTACGGCGCTGCCGAGAGTGATATCGAAAATTGTCGAATAAGATAATTGGTTTAAAAATGTATTCATTTTAGCTCATTGCTGAGATTTTACCAGCGTCTGCAGACTGCAATTCCTGACAAAGGCATTGGTATAGAAGGTAATTTCCACAAGCCTGTGTTTTGGATCAACAATTGAGTTGTTTTCCTCAATTGTTGAGTCAAACTGTCAAACTCTTAATTTTCGCCTTACGGCAACGCCGCACTCAGTGGAGAATATCGTATACTTTTAAAATCAATTAGAGTATAATACCCATATATATGCCTCGCGAGAATGCGGCAGCCTTAGCCGGCTCTTTATGAAAGGAGAATGATGATGTACATTTTAGAATTTAAACTAGACAAGAAACAGATTTTTGCAGAAAGCCTGGAAGAATTGAAAGACAATGTGAAACATGTTCTTGAAATAAGCCCGGAATTAAGAAATCAAGACTTTATTCTTTTAAAAGATGGAAAAGCGGCAAATGCATATGATCGAACCCAAATTTCTAAGGCGATGCTGTTCGGTTGTATGTTTTGGAATTTAAACTAGACAAGAGAAAATTCGTGCAGAACGCCGGGGGATCGCAAAAGAGAGAAAGCACCCTCGGTAGCAGGTTAACTGCAGATCAAGAATAAGGGACTAGGAACAAAGAGGGGGAAATCGTGAAAAAGCAGCCAATTTATATAGTCGGACATAAAAATCCCGATACGGATTCCATTTCATCGGCAATTGCCTATGCGGACATTAAGAACCGGACAGAGGAACAAACCTATGTGGCGGCGCGGGCCGGACAGATCAATGAAGAAACCGAGTATGTGCTGAAGCGGTTTGGCATGGAAGCGCCGATCTATCTATCGGATGTGGGTACCCAGGTAAAAGATATGGAGATTCGCAGAACGCCGGGGGTTGATCGGGAAACGTCCATCCGTGATGCCTGGCGCATTATGACTGAATCGGAAGCTGTTACCCTGCCGGTCACCGGAGATGACGGACATCTGGAAGGTCTGGTCACAAAGGGCGATATCGCCAAATCCTATATTGACGGAAGAGACAGCCGCTTTCTGTCCAAAGCCCGGACCCGCTTTTCCAGCATCGCCCAGACCGTGGAAGGTACTGTGCTTGTGGGAGATGAAAACCGAGTTTTCTCAAAAGGCAAGGTAATCATCGGCGCCGCCCATCCGGACACCATGGAAACGTACTTGGAGCCGGGCGATCTGATCCTGCTGGGCAATCGTTATGAAGACCATCTGCGGGCAGCAGAGCAGGGCGCTGGTTGTATGATCGTCTGCGTCAATGCAAAGGTGGGTTACAGCATCCGCAAAATCGCCCAAAAGACAGGATGCATCATAATCAGTACTCCGCTGGATACCTTTACGGTAGCCAGACTGATCGACCAAAGCATCCCGGTCAGCTACATCATGAACAAAGGGCAGCTTATAACGTTCCATACGGAGGACTATACGGACGATATTAAGGAAATTATGGCCAATACCAGACACAGAGCGTTTCCCGTGCTGGACAAAAACGGCGCCTACGTGGGGACCATTTCCAGACGTAATTTTCTGGGCATGCAGAAAAAACAACTGATTCTAGTGGATCATAATGAAAAGAGCCAGACCGTGGATAATGTGGAAGCAGCTCATGTTCTGGAAATCATCGACCATCACCGGCTGGGATCGCTGGAAACCATTGAACCGATTTATTTCAGAAATCAGCCGGTAGGGTGTACGGCGACGATTCTTTATCAAATTTACGGCGAAAAGGGACTGGATATTCAGCCGCAGATCGCAGGTCTTTTGTGCGCCTCCATCCTGTCTGATACGCTGATGTTCCGTTCGCCCACTTGTACGCCTGCAGATCAGGCGGCTGCGGAATCGCTTGCCAGGATTGCCAATATCCACATCGAAGCATTTGCCAGAGAAATGTTCCATGCGGGAAGCAATCTCTTGGATAAATCGCCGGAAGAAGTCTTTTTCCAGGATTTTAAAAAGTTCATCGCTGGTGACGAAAGCTTTGGCGTGGGGCAGATCAGTTCCTTTGACGAAGAGGAACTGGAGCTTTTGAGGGAGCGGCTTGCGCCTTTTATGAAAACCCAGTGCGGAAAAAATGGCATGACCATGGTCTTTTACATGCTGACCGACATTCTCAAAGAAAGCACCCGGCTCCTTTGCTTCGGGGAGGGCAGCCGCAGGCTGGTGGAAGAATCCTTTGGCATCACCGGCGACCAGGACAGCTATATGCTGCAAGGCGTCGTTTCCCGAAAAAAACAATTGATTCCGGCCTTTATGAGTACGCTGCAGGAAAACGAATAGTTCAGCCCGATCCTTTTATACTAATAACAAGAAGGTTATTATACAAAAGGAGAAGGGTGTTATGAAAAGATTTACTTTACCAAGAGATATTTATTACGGAGAAAATTCTCTGGAAGCATTAAAAACCATCAGCGGCAAGAAAGCCATGCTGGTGCTGGGCGGCGGTACGATGAAGCGCCTGGGATTTGTCGATAAAGCCCTCGGCTATTTAAAGGAAGCCGGTCTGGAAACGAGCATATTTGAAGGCGTGGAACCGGATCCATCGGTGGAGACGGTGATGAAGGGGGCCAAGGCCATGGAGGAATTCAAGCCCGATTGGATCATTTCCATGGGAGGCGGCTCGCCCATCGACGCCGCCAAAGCCATGTGGGTATTCTATGAGTATCCCCAAATGTCATTTGAGGATTTGCTGGTTCCTTTCAGCTTTCCCCAGCTGAGAAAAAAGGCCAGGTTCGTAGCCATTGCCTCCACTTCGGGAACCGCCACAGAGGTGACGGCTTTTTCAGTGATTACAGATTATGAGAAGGGAATCAAATATCCTCTGGCGGATTTTAATATTACGCCTGATCTGGCAATCGTAGATCCGTCCCTGGCCGAAACCATGCCCAAGGATCTGACGGCTTACACGGGTATGGATGCTCTTACTCACGCTGTGGAAGCCTATGTTTCTACTGCCCATTCCCTCTTTACCGATCCGCTGGCGCTGAAGGCGATCGATGTGATCAACACCAGCTTGATCAAGTCCTATGACGGAGATATGAAAGAGCGGGAAGAAATTCACTATGCTCAGTGCCTGGCAGGGATGGCTTTTTCCAACGCGCTGCTGGGAATTGTCCATTCCATGGCCCACAAAACGGGGGCGGCCTTTTCTCAAGGGCACATTACCCACGGTATGGCAAATGCGATGTACCTGCCCTATGTGATCCGCTACAACGCCAGAGTGGAAGAAGCTTTTGAGCGCTATGTGGACATTGCCAGAATCATGGGCATTGAGGGTACGAGAAAAGACAGCATTGAAAAGCTGTGCGGCCGTATTGCCGAGATGAATCGGTATATGGGGATACCGGCTGCTCTGAAAGATCTGGGAATTGATGAGAAGGAGTTCAAGGAAAAACTGCCTGAAGTGGCTAAAAACGCGGTGGAGGATGCCTGCACCGGCTCCAATCCGAGGGCCATTGACGCGCCGTCCATGGAAAAGCTTTTGACGTGTGTGTACTATGGACAGGATGTGGATTTTTAAAGGATCGTCAAGGGGACCAGTGCGGAATCGCGGAGCAGTGCGGCTGCATTGCTCCGGCTCCGCCGGTCCGTTTTTTGTTTTTTGGCCGGGGCCGATCCTGGCCTTAGTGGATGCCGGTTCTTGCTTCCGTGCAGGCATCATGGATAAAGCCGGGTTGGTTGCAGCAGCGGGTTTGGCAGGGGCATAAAAGATGAGCGGATCCGATCACCGGCGCGTTTTTGCAAACTGTCGTATAATTAATTTCTCGCACCGGATTCTGATACTTTTTAGGCAAATTTCAGCCCGAGAGCGGGAAATCCCGCCCAAGAATATCGGAAAATAAAACGTTCACAGCTAATTTTGATATTTTTGAAAGCCGGCCACCAAAAAAGTGTCAGAACCCAGTCGGTTTTGAAGAGCTTTTGATAGTCCGGGCTTTCAATCGGCCCCTCAACTAAGGCGGGGATATTTCCATGTGTATACCGTGTGAAAACCAAAGCAGACAGTTGCCCGGCGCGCAGTAGTTGTGGTATAATGGTTCCACCGTTTATATGCGGCGTTGCCGAAAGGTAGGAACCATTGAATCACGCTGCGACGCGGCTTGCGCGGTATAATGGTTCCACCGTTTATATGCGGCGTTGCCGAAAGGTAGGAACCATTGAATCACGCTGCAACGCGGCTTGCGTGGTATAATGAACGCATCGCTTAGATAGCGGCGTTGCCGAAAGGAAGCGTTCATTGAATCGCGCGTCGACGCGGCTTGCGCGGTACAATGGCCGCATCGCTCAGATAGCGGCGGATTACTTAAGAAGAACATAGAGGAGACACGTATGGAATCAAAATACAAGAGAGTCCTTTTGAAGATCAGCGGAGAGGCCCTGGCAGGAGAAGATAAATTTGGACTGAACGAAGAAATGCTGAAAAAAGTAGCTCTTCAGGTTAAAGAAGTCCACGACATGGGCGTGCAAGTGGCCGTTGTAGTGGGCGGCGGCAACTTCTGGAGAGGAAGGACCAGCAAAAATATGGACCGGGCTACAGCCGACTATATCGGAATGCTGGCAACCGTCATGAACGCCATGGCCCTGCAGGACGCCTGTGAAGCGGAAGGACTGCCCACCAGAGTCCAGACAGCCATCGAGATGCGGGAAGTGGCAGAGCCCTATGTAAGGCGGAAAGCCATGAGCCACCTGGAAAAAGGCAGAGTGGTCATTTTCGGAGCAGGTACGGGAAACCCGTTCTTCTCCACGGATACCACAGCAGCTCTGCGGGCGGCCGAGATTGACGCCGAAGTCATTCTGCTGGCAAAGAAGGTCGATGCCGTATATTCAGCGGATCCGGAAATCGATCCCGGCGCTGTCAAATACGATCAGCTGACCCATCAGGAAGTCCTGGAAAAAGGCTTGGGCGTTATGGATTCCACAGCCGCGTCGCTGTGCAGAGATAACCATATTGACATCCACGTATTCGGAATTGCGCAGGAAGGTAATGTAATGCGAGCCGTATGCGGTGAAAAAATAGGAACGATAATCAAATAAGAAACAGGAGGAGAGAACATGATTAATGTACAGGAAAATCTGGGAACGAAAATCGCAAAAAGTCTATCCCTTTTAAAAGAAGAATTAGCTACAGTTCGAGCAGGAAAGGCCAACGCAGCCCTGGTAGACCGGGTAATGGTGGATTATTATGGGACCGCAACGCCGCTGAAAAGCCTGGCAAACATCTCGGTGCCAGATCCGAGAACACTGATGATCGCCCCCTTCGATCCCAAATCCATTCCGGAGATCGAAAAGGGGATCAATATTGCCGATATCGGCATCACGCCCGCCAATGACGGAAAAGTGATCCGCCTGACCATTCCGCAGGTAACTGAAGAAAGAAGAAAAGAGCTGACCAAAACCGTTAAGAAAATTGGCGAAGAGACAAAAGTCGCGGTCAGAAATCTGAGAAGAGAAGCCAACGACGAACTGAAAAAAGAGCAGAAGAACGGAGAACTGACTGAAGACGACCTGAAGAATGAAATGGACGACGTTCAGAAAGCCGTAGACAAGGCGATCAAAGACATTGACGGATTGGTAGCGGATAAAGAAAAAGAAATCATGGAAGTTTAATCGTAAAACCCTGTGATTCTTACATGAAAAATCATCAGATGTGGTTCATTGTAACCACATCTGTTTCTTAGAGTAAAAAAGCCAGGCGGCTATATTTGCATTGGATGAAAGTGCAGAAGCGCCGCAGCTGAAAGCAGAACTACCATATAGAAAAAATAGAGGATATTTATGTTAAATAAAGAGCGTATGCCGGTTCATGTGGCCATCATCATGGATGGAAACGGAAGATGGGCAAAACAAAAAAACCTGCCCCGGGTAATGGGTCATAATGCCGGAATGAAGGCCATGAAAAAGATCGTGGACCACTCTGACAAGCTGGGGATCAAGTATCTGACTGTTTACGCTTTTTCCACGGAAAACTGGAAACGGTCTCTGGCCGAAGTAACAGGAATCTTCAAACTGCTGGTCGCTTATGTGAACAGTGATTTGAAAGGACTGATCGACAACAACGTAAGAGTAAAGGTGCTGGGCGATTATTCCCAAATACCCGAAGATGCAAAAAAGAGTTTGGAAAAAACACTGGAGGCGACCAAAGACAACACGGGACTCCAGTTCAACATAGCCTTGAATTATGGGGGAAGAGATGAGATCAGGCGCGCTGTCTGCGCCATCGGAGAAGAGATTAAAGAGGGCCTCTTAGAGCCGCAAGACATTACGGAAGAAATCATCGCCGACCATCTGTTCACAGGAAGCGACGGCGCCGATGCGCCGGATCCAGAACTGGTGATCCGCACCAGCGGCGAACTGCGCCTATCCAATTATCTGCTGTGGCAGACGGCTTACAGCGAGCTGGTGTTTACCGACGTATTGTGGCCGGAATTCACCCCGGAGGAGTACGAAAAGGCAATCGAAGAATATCAGAGCCGCCACAGGCGGTTCGGCGGGAGGTAAGTTATGAAAACAAGAATTTTATCCGGGCTGATCATGGTGCCGCTTTTAGCGGTGCTGTATTTTGGCGGATATGTTCTGATGCTGGCCTGTTTCCTCATTGGAGTCATGGCTGTACGGGAATTCTATCACGGATTTGAAGCCATGGGCGTCAAACCGTGCTACAATGCTGCCTATGCGGCGATTCTGGGGCTTTATGCCATCAATATGTTCACAAAGGACTACCACTGGTACATGGTATGGTTTTTCGGCTGCGTGCTGATCAGTCTGCTGTATCTTTTCAAAATCGAGGAAAGAAAGCTGGAGGACGGCATGGCTACGGTAACCGGAATCTTTTATATCGTCTTTTTCTCCTATCACGTGCTTTTGGTAGATCAGACGGGAGAATATTCCATCTTGGTATGGCTCATTGTCCTTACTGCTTTTGGAACTGATGTCATGGCCTACTTCACCGGCGTATTGTTAGGCAGACATAAGCTTTGCCCAAAGATCAGCCCAAAGAAGACCATCGAAGGGTCCATCGGCGGAATTTTAGGAAGCGTGATTCTGTGCGGACTGTTCAGCTGGTTCTTTATACCGAGGCTGCTGATTCACTGCCTGATGATCGGGCTTTTGGGAGGAATCATATCTCAGTTCGGAGATTTGACAGCTTCCATTTTCAAGAGAAAGATGGGAATCAAAGATTACGGCAATCTGATCCCCGGCCACGGCGGTATTTTGGATCGGTTCGACAGCGTGCTGTTTACAGCGCCAATGGTATATTATTACATTATATTGATATTGGGGTAAGAGATGAAAAAAATTGCAATCGCGGCTGGCCTGCTCATCTGCGCGGCGCTGGTTCTTTCAGCCTGCGGCGATAAAAGCGCAGACAAAGAAGCGGAAGAAGAAAACACACCTGTCCAGGTGGTGAAACAATATTTTGCGTATTGGGCCAATAAGGATCAGACTTCCATGGACAGGCTGGTCATCGATGACCAGAAAACGGAAGGGGATGATCCGGATATCACATTGGTCACCTCTCTGACGCTGAACAGCTGCATGGAAGTGGCCGATGAGCTGAAAGAAGAATGGGATCCGGAGCTGTTCGCCGACCCATATGCTTTTGCATATGTGGATACGGATTTTGACATTGCCTTTGAAGGCGGAGAAAGCCCCGGGTACGCGGATGGAAACTATCAGGAGCGTTTTTACCTGGTCAAAGAAACAAAAGATTCCCAATGGAAAATCGTATCGAGAGGTTTAGGTTAAATGAAAAAAATCGCAATTTTAGGAAGCACCGGCTCTATCGGTACTCAGGCGCTGGATGTCATCGCTCATCATCCCGACCGGTTTTGTGTGACCGTCCTTTCCTGCAGCAGAAAAATCGATCGCCTCTGCCAGCAGATCGAGGAGTTCCATCCCCAGATGGTGGTTGTTGAGCAGGAAAAAGATGCGCTCGATTTGGCGAAAAAATATCCGGATATCCAGGTGGAATTCGGAGAGAAGGGACTGATCGGGGCCGCCTGCGGCGACTGGGATATGGTGCTCAATTCCTTGATGGGAATTCGGGGAATGATCCCCACTTACTACGGACTAAAGGCCGGAAACGATATTGCCTTTGCCAATAAAGAAACTTTGGTGGCAGGCGGTGAGCTGATTATGAATACCGCAGCAGAAACCGGCCAAAAGCTGCTGCCGGTGGACAGCGAACACAGCGCTATTTTTCAGTGCCTTCAGGGAAATCCGCAAAAAGCGCTGCGAAGAATTTTGCTGACCGCATCCGGCGGACCCTTTCGCGGATTTACTTTGAAACAGCTTGCCCAGGTAACGCTTGCACAGGCGCTGAAACATCCCAAATGGAACATGGGAAGCAAGATCACCATCGATTCTGCAACCATGATGAATAAGGGGCTGGAAGTCATTGAGGCCAAGTGGCTGTTCGATGTCAGCCTGGATCAAATCCAGGTGGTAGTCCATCCCCAGAGCATCGTCCACTCAGCCGTGGAATATTGGGACGGATCAGTCATCGCCCAGATGGGAAAGCCGGATATGCGCATTCCCATCAGCTACGCCTTCAGTTATCCCAAACGGCTTGCCAATGATTACGAGCCTTTGGATCTGTTTACGGAAGGTGCCGCGCTGACCTTTGAAAAGCCGGATATGGAAGTGTTCAAAAACATCAAGCTGGCCTTTGAAGCTTCACGCATGGGCGGCAGCTATCCTGCCGCGCTCAACGGGGCCAACGAAATACTGGTCCAGTTGTTTTTAGAAGGGAAAATTCGGTTTATTGATATTCAGAATACCATTGAGCGGGTATTAAATGACCATAAACCGCAATATAATTTAGATTTAGAGGGAATATTAGAAGCGGACAGACAGGCGCGGGAGTCTGCGCTGACGTTTCTGTAAAGGGAGGAAGAGACCATTATGACGATTGTATATGCCATCATCATGTTTTGTCTGCTCATCTTTATCCATGAACTTGGACATTTTATGGCAGCAAAAGCATGCGGCGTAAAAGTAAATGAATTTGCTCTGGGCATGGGCCCGGCGCTTTTCAAGAAACAAAAGGGAGAGACTCTTTATGCGCTCAGGGCCATTCCAATCGGAGGATACTGCGCCATGGAGGGGGAAGACGAGGAATCGGACGACGCCCGGGCGTTCAATAACAAACCGGCCTGGCAAAAAGCCATTATCGTCGTTGCGGGGGCGGCGATGAACCTGCTTTTGTGCATCATCGTTCTTATCATCATCGCCCTTTACACCGGGACAGTGACCACCACCATCGATCAGGTAACAGACGGCGGGCCTGCAGCAAAAGCCGGCATAAAGTCAGGGGATGAGATCGTGGCAATCGATGATAAACCGGTGAAAGAGTGGACCGACATTATTGAGGGAATCGGCGGAGCCAAGGGCCAGGTAATCATTCAAGTCAACCGTCAGGGCGAGGAACTGTCTCTGACTTCGGAATTGAGCAAATCCGACGACGGAACCGGCCGCCAGGTGATCGGTATTGTGCCAATGCGGGAGCATAACGTCATAACCGCAGTGGTAAGCGGTACCGCCAACACATGGAATATGACCAAGATGATGGGAAAAACCATCAAACAGCTCTTTACAGGAGAGGTTTCAACAAAGGAACTGACCGGTCCGGTGGGCATTGTCTATGCGGTCAATGACACGGCTAAATACGGATTCGTCTACCTGCTTTATCTGACGGCGCTGATCAGTCTCAACCTGGCTATCGTCAATATGCTGCCGCTCCCGGCTTTGGACGGAGGCAGACTGATTTTCATCATTGTCCGTAAAATTACCGGCAGGGCCATAACCGATGAAATGGAGGGAAAGATTCATTTCGTGGGTATTATGCTGCTCTTTGCTTTGATGATCTATGTGACCTGGAACGATATTGTCCGGTTCATTGTGCCGATTTTCAACTAGGAGGCCAGTTATGACAAAACAAGTAAACTGCGGCGGTGTGAAGATAGGCAGGGGCGCGCCCCTTTCCATCCAATCCATGACCAATGTCAATACAGCAGATATTCCTGCAGCAGCAAGACAGATCCGGAAGCTTTCCGACGCAGGTTGTCAGATCGTCCGTCTGGCGGTACCGGACATGGACGCTGCCCGGGCTTTGAAAGAACTGAAAAAACAAGCTGATGTCCCACTAGTAGCCGATATTCATTTTGATTATCGGCTGGCTCTTGCCGCCATTGAATCGGGAGTCGACAAAATCCGCATCAATCCCGGCAACATTGGAGAAAAGGATAAGATTCGTCAGGTGGCTGACGCGGCCAAAGCGGCCGGCATACCCATCCGAGTAGGCGTCAACTCGGGATCTCTGGAAGCGGATATTCTGGAAAAAAACGGCGGACCCACGGCTGAGGGACTGGCTGAAAGCGCGCTGCGCAATGTGGAGATTTTGGAGGACATGAACTTTCACGATATCGTCATTTCCCTCAAATCCTCCAATGTGAAGATGAATTACCAGGCTTACAAGATCGTGGCTTCCCAGTCCGACTATCCACTGCACATCGGAGTCACGGAAGCTGGAACCGTTTCACGGGGAAAAATCAAATCAGCGGCTGGAATCGGGGCGTTGCTTTTGGAGGGCATCGGAGATACGATGCGGGTTTCGTTCACCGCGGATCCGGTCCAGGAGGTGCTCTTTGCCAAAGAACTGCTTTCCGCCCTGGGCATGAGGGAGAGCGGCATTGATCTGGTTTCCTGCCCGACCTGCGGCAGAACCAAGGTGGATCTGGAATCCATCGCCCTTCAGGTGGAACGGGGTCTTGCGCCCATCGAAGAAAACATAAAACAAAAGAACATAAAGGTTGCCGTCATGGGCTGTGCGGTCAACGGCCCTGGAGAGGCCAAAGACGCTGATCTGGGCGTGGCCTGCGGCGACGGAAAAGGCGTGATCTTTGCCAAAGGCGCGATTATTAAAACAGTGCCGGAGGAAGAAATCGCCGCCGAATTGATAAGGCTGGTGCAAACTCTATGAAACGCCATACATATGGTAAGAATGAAAGACTTGAATCACCACCAGGATTTTTTAGGTAGAATATGAAAGAATTAATCGAAAACAGCATTACATGGACCAAGCTGGGAAAACATCCCAAAACCGAATACAACTACACCATTGAGCGGGCCGTATTGGGCAAATACAACCAGATTTTGACCATACAGATTCGGCTCAATTTTGTGATGCCCTTTCCCGACGTGGAAAAGATACAGGCCATTGCCAAGAGTGAAGTGGAAGGCCTTTCCGGTGTAGAACTGACCTTTGCTTATGAGGATATGATTCAGACACCGGAGGAGATCATCGCCCTCTTCATCGAGCATATGATTCATATTGTCAACGGCAGCTACGCCCCCATTACTAAGACCATCTTCCCTGAAAAATTTCAATTTAAAGATGGCAGGCTGACCATTTTTGCATTGGGAGAAACCTCCGTTTCTCTGCTCAATGAGCAGGTTGCCAGTAAATTTGAACGGCTTCTTCATCAAAATTTTGGAATTGAGGCGGTCGTTGAATTTGAAAATCATCAAGAAATCTACGAAAAAGCCCACCAAGAGATTAAGGAACGGGAGAAGAAGGACGCAGAGGAAAACAAAAAGCGGCAGATGCAGGCCCAGAGCCGTCCAAAGCGGGAACAGGCAGAAAGCGGCGGAAACGGCGGGGCACCATGGGGCGAGAAAAAATCCTGGGGAAAGAAAAAAGACCAGTACGAGCCTGTTTCGGGAAACCGGATCATGGGAAAGCCGATTTTCGGCGACCCTACGCCGTTGGGACAAGTTACCGTAGAAAGCGGAAAAGTGGTGATCGAAGGAATCCTTTTCAAAAAGGCAGAGAGGACGATCAAGAGCGGTTCCAAGTTGATCACACTGCTGATTACAGATAAAAAGACTTCCCTCTGTGTCAAGTTTTTCGCACCTGAACAAAAGTGGCAGGATGTGGACGAGCATCTGAAAAGCGGCGACGTAGTAAAAATTGCCGGTGATGCGGAATGGGATATGTTTGATAATGTTCTCACCGTAAAGGCTAGGAGCATTGAAAAGGGCGAAAAACAGTTCCGGCAGGACAACAGCGAAGAGAAAAGAGTGGAGCTGCATGTACATACGAAAATGAGTGCCATGGATGGACTCAATGATGTCAAGCATTTGGTCAAAACAGCTGAAAGCTGGGGCCATAAAGCGATCGCCATCACGGACCATGGGGTTGTTCAGGCATTTCCTGATGCTTCCCACGCAGGGAAGGATATCAAGATTCTTTACGGAGTGGAAGGCTATTTGCTGGAAGATCGGGATTGCATCCGGGAAGACGGAACCATCGAATACAAGAAAAAGGGTACCAACCATGTAATCATCTTGGCGAAGAACAGGGTGGGGCTGAAGAACTTATACAAGCTGGTTTCTTATTCCCATTTAAACTATTTTTATAAAAGGCCGAGAATGCCCAAATCCGTAGTGACTGCCCACAGGGAAGGCTTGATTATCGGTTCGGCTTGTGAGGCTGGAGAGATTTACCGGGCTGTTCTTCAAAAAGAGAGCCCGGAAGAGATCGAGCGGCTGGTGAATTTTTACGATTATCTGGAGATTCAGCCTCTGATCAACAATCAGTTCCTCATCAACAACGGCACAGTGAGGGATAAGAAGCAGCTGATGGACATCAACCGAGAGATCATCGCCCTGGGAGAAAAATATGGCAAACCAGTAGTTGCCACCTGTGATTCCCACTATTTTGATGAAGAAGAAGCGCTGTACCGTCGGATTTTGATGGCTGGTCAGGGATTCAAAGATGTGGAGGGAGACAAAGGTCTATATTTTCGGACTACTGAGGAAATGCTGGAAGAGTTCTCCTATTTGGGGGCAGAGACGGCTCGCAGAGTTGTCATCGAAGCGCCCAACGCCATTGCGGATCAGATTGAGCGTATGATGCCAGTGCCGGAGGGGAAATTCCCCCCCAAGATCGATCGCTCGGATGAGATTCTGCGGGAAAAATGCGAAGAGCGAGTTGTCGCCATGTACGGCGATCCTGTGCCTGCCGAGATTCGGGCACGATTGGACAAAGAGTTGAATTCCATCATTAATAATGGTTATTCGGTTATGTATATGGCGGCTGAAATGCTGGTGAACAAATCCATGAGCGACGGCTACCTGGTCGGATCCCGAGGCTCTGTTGGGTCTTCTTTTGTTGCTACCATGTCTGGGATCACCGAGGTAAATCCGCTGGAACCCCATTATCTGTGCCCCAACTGCAAGCACTTGGAATGGGGCGATAAAGAAAAGTATGACTGCGGCGTGGATATGCCGGAGAAAAACTGTCCGGTCTGCGGTACCAAATACGATCAGGAGGGCTTTTCCATTCCATTTGAAACCTTCCTCGGTTTTGAAGCAGATAAAGAACCGGATATCGATCTGAACTTTGCTGGTGAATATCAGGGAACCGCCCACAAATACGTCGATGAAATCTTCGGCGCTGAAAATGTATATAAAGCCGGTACCATCGGTACGATCCAGGGAAAGACCGCCTATGGATACGTGATGAAATATTTTGAAGAGCGGCAGCAGCCCATCAACAAATTCGAGGCTGACCGCCTCACCAGCTGCTGTGAAGGTGTCAGAAGAACGTCTGGACAGCATCCGGGCGGTATCATCATCGTGCCCCGCGGCCATGAGATTTTTGAGTTCTGCCCGGTTCAGCATCCGGCCAATGACGTGAATTCGGATATTGTCACCACCCATTTTGACTATCACTCCATTGACCAGAACCTGCTGAAGCTGGATATCCTGGGACACGATGTGCCGTCCATGATCCGTCAGCTCCAGGATATGACTGGAGTCGACCCTTTGAAGGTACCCCTGAAAGATGAAAAAGTAAACAGTATCTTTATCGGGACCGACGGACTGGACATCAAAGACCCGGACTACAAATTTACCCACGGCAGCTACGGAATTCCCGAATTCGGCACGTCGTTTACCCGTAAAATGCTGGACGATACTCAGCCCACCAGATTTGCCGATCTGGTGCGCATTTCAGGGTTTTCCCACGGGACCGACGTGTGGCTCAATAATGCTCAGGATCTGATTGTCAAAGGGATTGCCACCATGAAGGATGCCATCTCTACTCGAGACGATATTATGAACTATCTGCGGCTGAAAGGCCTGCCCAACAAAGATGCTTTTACCATCATGGAAAAGGTGAGGAAGGGGAAAGGGCTGACTCCGGAGCAGGAAAAACTCATGCGGGAGCATCAGGTACCAGAGTGGTATATTGACTCATGTAAAAAAATCAAATACATGTTCCCCAGAGCCCATGCGGTCGCCTATGTAATGATGTCCTACCGGATCGCATATTACAAGGTTTATTATCCGCCGCAGTTTTATGCGGTCTACTTTACCACCAAAGCCGCTGACTTTAACGAAAAAGTCATCTTAAAGGGCGCTGTTTCCATCCAGGAAAAAATGGAGGAAATCATCAATAAGGGCAACAATGCTTCCAAAAAGGAAGAAGCGGAAATGACCGTCTATGAGGTTGCCTATGAAATGTATGCCAGAGGATACGAATTTCTTCCGGCGCGGCTGGGCCGTTCGGACGGAACTAAGTTCGGAACAGAGGACGGCAAAGTGACGCTGCCCTTTGTAGCAGTCACCGGTGTAGGTGAAAACGCTGCCAAATCTTTGGCGGAAGAATACAAAAACCGTCCCTACGAAACGGTGGATGAGATTCGCGACCGGGCCAAGATCAACAAAACGGCCATTGAAGAGTTGCGTGAACACGGCGTTCTGGAAGGACTGCCGGAAACAGACCAGCTCAGCTTGTTTTAATTCAATCAAGCCCAGCTTTATACAGCCGCCAGGCGTTTAGAACTGCACTAATTTTGAAGCTTCGATCAAAATTAGTGCAGTTTTTTAAGCTTGTAGAGGTTGAATTTTGCTAAATCACTTAAAAGGTTAAATCTCTAAAATTTTGCGCCCGCAAACCTACAAAATTTACACGAATTTCACCATCTGCCACATTCCAGCTGCGGTGCCGTTTTATGTATGTTACAAATATATAACAATATTATATATTTGTAATTCTTATCATATTTATTTGTTTTTGCGTAAATTATAATCAAATAACAGGAAGGTGATGAATAAATATGAGCAAAATGATTGAAGTCCCAAAGCGTAAACTAAAGGGCGAAGACGGATATCACACTTTTTCAATTCGAGTGCCGGATGATTTGTATCTTGAACTGGAATGTTTTACAAAAAAAACGGAACTTTCCCGGAACCAAGTGATTATCATTCTTTTGAAAGAAGCGCTGAAGATTGCCCAGATTAAAGAAGATGTGTAAACGGCTGCAAGCAGAAAAGGATTACGAGTTTTGAAAAAAGCCGCAAATTGCGTCCTCTGCAGACTTGGCCGCAGTCTTGTCATAATTCTTTGAGCCCTTATCCATAAAGCCATGCCCAGCGGAAAATTTGAGCACATTTGTACAAGGCTTCTTTTTGAGAAGGGCGCTTACCTGGCCCACATCAAAAGAGGCTTCCTGTGAAAACAGTAACAAGGTGGGACAGACCGGGTTCAGGCTAAGATAATCCCGAATTCGAGAACCATAGCAGGCGGCAATTCCATCACAGGCTGTGTTTTCGCAGCATCTAAAGGCCACCGTCGCACCTATGCTAAAACCGACAAGAAACACCTTTCGGTAACGCTCTTTTAGCTGTTTGATCGATGCGTCAACCTGTTTATATACATCAAACCCTATGTGTTCCATAAAATAGTTGTATGCTTGTTGTGATTCTTCATAGGAGAAGGATGGGCGGCGGATCAGATTGGGGCAAAAAACATCGAATCCGGCAGCCGTGAACTTTCGGCGCTGATACTGCATGAACTCGTTTACACCATAGATCTCATGAAGAAGAATAATTGCTTGCTTGTGCATGTTTCCTGTTACCTCATATTATAGAAAGATAATTATAAGGTAACATACCTATTAGAGAATCGCAAACAAGAATTTTTATAGTTGCGAATTACGACATTTTTACAGTAATAGTGACAAAAAGAGACAATTTTTTTAAGAAAAAACTGAAAATATGGCTCTTAAATCTACATTGCACATTTGGATCATTATAATCTCATCTAAATGAACATATAATATCTTTATCATAATGACGGAGATTGTGTATGCATATTAACTATAAAGATTTAGGACAGAGGATCAAGAACGCACGTAAAAAGGCAAATCTGACTCAGGCGCAGCTGGCAGAAAGAATTGGCGTTGGAAATACACATATAAGCCATATTGAGACAAATGCTACCATCCCAAGCTTAAAAGTGATCATCGATATCATGAATGAATTGGACTTGTCCCCCAACGAACTGTTCTGCGATTACGTGGAGTCAGCCGGGCCGGTGCTCAAAGAAGAGCTGGCCCAAGCTACCGGCGACTGTGATCTACGGGAATTGAGGATGATTGTGAAATCGGTTCATTTTATGAAAGGCCTTTTAAGAGATGATGGAGGATCGGATTTGTAGCTCTGGGATTATTTGAAACCAGGAGGCGGAAACCAAGAGTGTGATAAAAGAACTGCAAAAATAGGTTCATGGACATACGTATATTATAGACTGAAAAAGATTGTCAAATTAGGCTAAAATATGGGTATAGAAATGAGGTTAGCAGAACGTGAATTACACACTTGAAAAAATCGAAACGATTCGTAAGAAAAAGGGGATCTCTAGATATCGGCTGGCCAGTGATGCCAAAATCCCTCAGACGACGTTATCGAATATGCTCAAAAACAATACAATGCCTACTTTGAGCACACTGCAGAAAATTTGCGAGGGCCTGGGTATTACAATGGCACAGTTTTTTGTAGAGGAGGGCACAAGGATTGATTTGACTGATCAGCAGAAAGAACTGTTATCTTTGTGGGATTCGCTTCCTTTAAATATGCAGGCGCGCGTAATCGGATATTTAGAAGGATTAAAAGAAAATAACAAATGAACGGCTGTTAACCGTTCATACGCAAAGCATCCTGTCTTTTCAGCTGATCAAGCCGAGCCAGTTCTTCGGCTCGTTCTACCAGTCTTCCCTTTGAGAAATCAGATAATGAGTTATAAAGCGCAAGCAGCTTCGTTTCCTCTCGGGTATATTCCTGATAGAGAAAATACTCCTGCAGCACGGTCTGAACATCGCAGTTCAGAATGGTATCCATGTTGACATGGTAGAATTTACAGAGCGTGTATAATGTGTTTACGTCAGGAAGCCGCTCTCCCTGTTCATATTGACAATAGGTGGATCTGCAAATTGAAATTTTTGCGGACAGAGAACTTTGACTCAGCTTTGTGTTTTGACGCAGGATGGCCAGGTTATGTGCGACTCGCTGTTGAAGTTCCATTTTCATAATAACATGTCTCCTTGATTCCAGGCAAAAACAACTTCTGATTTTATAGAGGCTTTTTTGACCAGAAAAGACGCAAAAATTCACGAAAATTATCAGTTTTTGCTTAAACCCCCTTAAAGATATAGAGGCGACGTCTTTTAGGGTTTGTCCGCTGCTATCGAAAACGAAATGAAGAAATCATCATTGAACAAAAAAACGGTTGTGTAGAAAGGAAACAAGCGTTGGATACCAAAGAAAAAGAAGCACTGCTGTGCGGCAAATATAATAGTATAAACAGACTGCTTGCAATGCAGAATGTTGAACGTCAAGATCGAGAAGACCTTCTTCATGAAATTTTTATGAAAGCCTTCCGTAAGTTGGGCCAGCTCCGAGATCCGGAAAAGATGGATGCTTGGCTGTGGACGATTACGAGAAATGAAGTGAATCGGTACTGGCGCCGTATTATGAACGGCCGCGAAATGGAAAAGTCCCTGGACGCAGAGACAACTCCGGTGCTATCGGCTGAAGTCAGCGATGCGTATTACCGTGGTCTTGCGGAGGAGCTGGAGCGTTTTTGCGAACATGACGAACTGGCAGCGGCTCTGCATAAACTGAACGAAAAAACCTTAATTCTTTTCCGGCTTCATTATTTTGGCGGATACAAGCTGAAAGAAATCGCACAGATCACAGGCGATTCGGAAAGCACCATCAAAAGTCGGCACAAACGAGGATTGATACGATTGCGGGAAATTCTCACTGAAATGCGTGAAAAAGATAAAGAACTGGAAGAAAGAGAAGAAACATCCACATTTCCCCTTGAAGTAAAGGAAGAACTGTGGTAATATAATAACATGTTATAAAACTAGACGGTAAGTAGTAAGAGTGGGCAAAACCCACTCTTTCGTTTTGTGTTAGGGGAGAGTAAATGGCAAAACAAAAAATTAAAGATATCGTAGCACAAGAATTAGAATCTTTTTTAGCCGAAAACGGCTATGAACTATATAATGTAGAGTTCGTAAAAGAGGGAAAGGACTGGTTCCTGCGGGTATACGCCGACATGGCCCAGGACAGGCAGGAGGAATTCATCAGTACCGATGATTGTGAGAAGATCAGCCGCTTCCTTAGTGAAAGGCTGGATGCGATGGATCCGATCCAGCAGAACTACTATTTGGAGGTTTCCTCTCCGGGCATGGACCGGGAGCTTCTGACAGAAGCACACTATCTGAGGTTCACCGGAAGAACGGTAGAAGTAAAACTTTATCAACCTGTCTGCGGACGGAAACAAATCGACGGCGTCTTGGAAGGGTTAACAGATGGGACGGTGATCATAACCGATGAAAACAACCAAAGGTGGGAGCTGCCGCTTGATCAGATTGCAAAGACAAAACTGGCAGTGGTTTTCTAGAATAAGTAGGAGGATTATAGAAAAATGAACAGAGAATTTATCGAAGCCATCGATGCGCTGGAGAAGGAAAAGGATATTTCCAAAGACATTTTAATCGAGGCTATCGAATCAGCGCTGGTATCAGCATATAAAAAGAATTATGGAACATCCCAGAACGTTCGAGTTAATATTGACCGAGACGAAGGGGATATCGATGTTTTCATGAGAAAAGACGTAGTCGAGGAAGTGGAAGACGATATGATCGAAATATCCCTTGAGGAAGCCCTGGAGATCGATCCCAGATATGAAGTCGGTGATGTGGTGGAATATCAGGTCACGCCAAGAGATTTTGGAAGAATTGCAGCACAAACAGCCAAGCAGGTTGTGGTGCAGAGGATCCGCGAAGCGGAAAGAGGTATGATTTTTGATGATTATATCACAAGACAGGGAGAGATCATCACCGGAACCGTGCAAAGAATCAGTAACGAAACCATCTTTGTCAATATGGGCAAGGCTGAAGGAATCCTAGCTGCTACTGAACGGGTTCCCGGAGAGAAATATGACATCAATGACCGAATCAAGGTCTATATCATGGATGTAAAAAAAACCACCAAAGGACCGCAGGTATTCCTGTCCAGATCCCATCCTGGTCTGGTGAAAAGGCTGTTTGAGCTGGAAGTGCCGGAGATTGAGGACGGCATCGTAGAGATCAAAAGTATTGCCAGAGAAGCGGGATCACGAACAAAGATCGCTGTTTACACAGAGGAAGATAACGTGGATCCGGTAGGAGCATGCGTCGGCACCAGGGGCAGCAGAGTACAGAGCATTGTAGATGAATTGTTCGGAGAAAAGATTGATATCATCACATGGAGCGATGATCCGGAGATTCTTATCAGCAATGTACTGAGCCCGGCCAAGGTGGAAAAAGTTATCATCGACGAGGACGAAAAAGCAGCAACAGTAATTGTGCCCGATTATCAGTTGTCGCTGGCCATCGGCAAGGAAGGTCAGAATGTAAGGCTGGCCGCCAAACTTTGCGGATGGAAGATCGATATTAAGAGCCATACCCAGTATTTCGGAAACGAAATTGAAGAGTCGGCCGAATATCCAGTCGATGAGGAAGAGGAGATCGTGGAATTTGAAGAATAATGCACCAAAACCTGCTAAAAGGGTGCCGATGAGAAGATGCGTGGGCTGCATGGAATCGAAACCCAAAAAGGAGCTGATTCGGATCGCCGGATATGAGGGGGCCGTGACCCTGGATCCGACGGGAAAAGCCAAAGGCAGGGGCGTATACTTGTGTCCCAGCAGCGAATGTCTTGAAAAGGCCAAGAAGAAAAAAGCCCTGGCCAGGAGCCTGGGAATTGAGCTATCCCAGGAACAGCTGTCACAGCTTTTCAGAGATTTGGAAGCTTATGAGAAGTAAACTTCAAAGCTATATAGGCTTCGCGAAAAAATCGGGGAATTTGCAGACAGGATACAATACCTGCGTTTTCGCCATGAAAAAGGGCAAGATCAAGCTGCTGATCATTGCGGAGGACATTTCGGAAAACACTGGGAAAAAGATAGAGAAGGAAGCAAAGAAATATCAGGTCGCCTGCAGAGTGTACGGGAAAAGCGATGAGCTGTCGCAGATGGCAGGGACCGAAGGAAGATCCATCTTTGGGATCACGGATCAAAACTTTGCGGAAGTTATATCAAAGGAAATCGACAAGGATGGATGAACAGAAAAGGAGGAGTTCAAATATGAAAATACATGAACTAGCCAAAGAACTTGATATGGATACAAAGGCGGTCCTGGAAAAAGCCAGGTCCATGGGAATTGAAGTAAAGGATAAAAACAGCACCCTGGAGGATATTGACGCCACTGCGGTGAAAAATACCATACAGAGGAGTAAGAGCGGTGCTGAGACGAAGATTGTCAAGGCAAAGCCCAAGAAAGCAGAAAAAGCTGTGGGAAAAAAAGCAGAGATTGATGAGCCCAAGGTTACGGTCAAAGCGGCTAAGATCGCTATTCCGGTGCAGCCAAAAACAGCCAAACATCATCAGGCGAAAACGCAGGAACGAACAGTGACTCAGAAGCCGCCTGTAGGAAAACCGGTTGTGCCTAAGGATTTGGAAAAGCGGCCGAAACCTCCTGTCGGTAAGCCGGTTGTACCAAAAGAGCTGGAAGAACGGGGAAAAAATGCGCCTGCTCCGGCTGCAAAGCCTGAAAAAACGGAGACAACGGAAGTGAAAAAGCAGGAAACAGCAAAACCAGTCGAAAAGAAGGAAAAAACAAAGGACGCCCAGCCTGCAGCAGCGGCTAAAAAGGAGCCCAAACCAGTCATTCGTCAGGAGAGGCTGAAGATCATTAAAAAAGCTTCTGAAGTTCACGAAGAGGAACGGATCGCCCGCGAGAAGAAAGAAAAAGCTGCTGCTGAGCGAAAAGCCGTTGAAAAAGAAAAAAAAGCCGCATCCGATCGTAATAAGGAGCGGAATCAGAAAAGAGACGGAAACAAGGGCCAAAGACGCGACGGAGCAAGACCTCCAAAACGGGACGGCAGCGACAGCCGTGACCGTCGTGACCGCGATAACGCCCAAAACCAGGGAGGAAACCGGCCTGTCAGAAAAGATAAGAAGGTTGACACGGTACTGGAAAAGCCGTCTTCACATAAGAAAAGCGATAAGACAAAAGAAAAGAAGGAGAAAGAACGGGATAAATTCGCCAAGCTGGAAAGAGGCGGAAAGAAAGGCGGAAAGCCGCAGCCAACCCGTTCTCTGGAAAAGAAAGTGCGTCCCAAAAAGCAGAACAAACCAAAACCTGCTCCTGAACCCGAAGCTGAGGTGGCTGAAATTCCAGTAGGTACGACTGTGATCAATGTACCGATTACCGTAGCCGGGCTGGCGGAGCAGATCCAGGTATCCGTTTCCCAAATCATTATGACGCTGATGAAAATGGGGATTATGGCGAATGTTAATCAGAATTTAGATGAGGACACAGTCGTGCTGTTAGCGGAAGAGCTGGGCGCCAGTGTTGTGATTGGTAAAGTGCAGGAAGAGGAAGAAGAAGAGGGCCTGGAGGTCTTTGAAGATAAAGATGAAGATCTGCGCCCGAGAGCTCCGATTATTACGGTAATGGGTCATGTAGACCACGGTAAGACCTCCCTTTTAGATGCGATCCGTAAGACAAACGTGACTGCCTCCGAATCCGGCGGAATTACCCAGCATATCGGTGCGTCCGAGGTTGAAATCAACGGCCAGAAGATCGTATTTTTGGATACGCCGGGACATGAGGCATTTACTGCGATGAGAGCCAGAGGAGCCCATACGACGGATATTGCTGTTCTGGTGGTCGCGGCTGATGATAGTGTAAAACCGCAGACCATTGAATCCATCAGCCATGCCAAGGCTGCCGGCGTGCCCATTATTGTTGCCATCAACAAGATGGATAAACCTGGCGCCAACCCGGATATTGTAAAGAAAGATCTGGCTGAACAGGGTGTTCTGGTTGAAGACTGGGGCGGCGATGTGATCAGCGTTCCTGTTTCCGCAAAGTCCGGTGACGGGATTGTTAATCTGTTGGAAATGATCTTGCTGCAGGCAGAAGTTCTTGAATTAAAAGCTAATCCGAACCGTCTTGCCATGGGTTCTGTACTGGAAGCACGGCTGGATAAGGCCAAGGGTCCTGTAGCAAGCCTCTTAGTGCTCAACGGTACCCTGAAAGCAGGCATGAGCGTTGTCGCTGGAACTTGTTCCGGGAAGATTCGTCTCATGACAAACCATAAGGGTGAGAAAATCCGCCAGGCAGGACCAGCTACAGCGGTTGAGATTCTGGGATTGACGGAAGTACCTCATGCCGGTGATGAGTTTAATGCCGTCAAGGAAGACCGGATCGCAAGAGAGATTGCCGAACACAGAAAAGAAAAGAAGAGAGAAGAAGTCCTGGCTAGAAATTCCAGTACTACGCTGGAAGAATTGTTCTCCCAGATACAAGAAGGTGAAATCAAAGAATTAAACCTGATCGTAAAAGGCGATGTGCAGGGTTCAGTGGGCGCGATCGTATCGTCTTTAGAAAAATTATCTGCAGAAAATGTAAGAGTCAAGATTGTACACACCGGCGTCGGCGCTGTGACTGAATCCGATGTCATGCTGGCAGGAACTTCCGATGCGATCATTATTGGCTTTAATGTCAGACCTAGTACAGCGGTTTCTGCCATGGCAGAGCGGGATAATATTCAGATTCGGACCTACAGGGTTATCTACGATATCATCGATGATGTAGAAAATGCCATGAAGGGTATGCTGGATCCTGAATTTAAAGAAGTGGTTCTGGGAACAGTAGAAATAAGAAATACCTTCAAGGTGCCGGGAGTTGGCATTGTAGGGGGAGCCTACGTTACTGACGGCAAGGTAGTCCGTAATGCGCAGATCAGACTGGTGCGTGACGGTATCGTGATTCACGAAGGAAAGATTGCATCCCTGAAACGATTCAAAGACGATGCAAAAGAAGTGGCACAGGGATACGAATGCGGTATTGGCGTGGAAAGCTACAACGACATCAAAGAAGGAGACATTATCGAATGCTTCCAGATGGAAGAGATCAAGCGAGATTAGGAGATAAATATGGGAAAAGGACACAGACAGGGCAGGCTCGGTGAGGAAATTCGAAGGATCATCAGCGACCTGCTCTTAAGAGAGCTGAAGGATCCCAGGCTAAAATCAGGAATGGTGAGCGTTTCTGCCGTAGAGGTAACCTCAGACGGCAGTTACGCTACCGTATATATCACGGTTTTGGGTTTGGATTTAAAGCACGAGGACAGCAAAAAAATTCAGGAAGATGCGCTGGCAGCACTGAGCAGCGCCAAGGGGGTGATCAAGCGGGAAATCGGCAGACAGATCAAACTGCGTCATATTCCGGATTTGATCTTCAAAATGGATACTTCCCTGGAATATGGGCGTCATATTGAAGAAATCATTCAAGGATTGGATAAATCGTGAACAGCATGAAAGTAGAAAATAACACATTGAAGCAGATCGGAGAAAAACTTGCAAAAGCGGACTCCGTACTGCTTTTTCCACATATACAGATGGATGGTGATGCGCTCGGTTCTTCGGCGGCTCTTTGCCGGGCCATGCGCAATGCGGGGAAAGAGGCTTTCATCCTCATCGAAGATGATGTGCCTGAATACCTCAGCTTTTTGGATAATGGATATTGTACGAAGGATCAGGACTGCATCCGGGAGCCGGATATCTGCATCTGCATAGACTGCGGTGAGGTGTCTCGTTTTCCTGAGCGCCAGCAGACATTTTTTCGTGGAAAAACGACGATTTGCGTGGATCACCACACCACCTCGCAGCCTTTTGCAGATTACAATTATATTGATGGCGGCATTGCGGCTACTGCAGAAATAATCTATGCTATCCTGGCAGCCATGGATATTCCTATCGACAAAGAAATCGGGGAGGCAATCTTTACTGGGATTAGTACGGATACTGGTAACTTCCAGTATTCCAACGCCACAAAGGAGAGCCACTTGATTACAGCTTCACTCTATGATGCAGGCATCGATCATGCTCATATTGCAGTGGAGCTATACCAAAACACCAGATTGGAAAAAATTCGCATTACATCCAAAATTCTCGATACACTGGAGGTTTTTGCCGATGGTAAGGCTGCAATTGCCTATGTTACACAGGATATGCTCGCGCAGGTGGGTGCCAAACTGGAAGAGACAGAAGGCGTTGTCGAGACGCTGCGCAATATTAAGGGCGTAGAAATCGCCGCCTTTGTCAAGGAACGAGAGGAAACGTTGATTAAGGTCAGCATGCGGGCTAAAACTTCCGGAAATGTGGCGGAAATTGCTGCCCAGTTCGGCGGCGGCGGCCATGTCAAAGCAGCCGGATGCACTTTCCGAAAGGAGCTTGAAGATGCCTGCTTACAATTGAAAGAGGCAATCAAAAAAAGTCTGGAGAAAGCAGAAGCATGAATGTAACTGGTATCATAAATGTGAATAAACCGGCTGAATGGACTTCTCACGATTGTGTGGCCGTGATGAGAAGGGTGCTGGGCATAAAGAGAGTAGGCCATACCGGGACTTTGGATCCGATGGCTACCGGCGTTCTGCCGATCTGTGCAGGAAGCGCTACCAGGATCATGGAATACTTGGATTTGGATTTTAAGACTTACCGCTGCGAAATGCAGTTGGGACTCACTTCCGATACTCTAGATATCTGGGGCCGGATTACAGGCGAGGCGGATGCATCCTCTGTTACGATTGAGGAAATCCACCGGGCACTTGCCCCTTTTCGGGGAAATATCTCCCAGATCCCGCCCAAGTATTCAGCCATCAAAGTGGACGGAAAGAAATTGTATCAGTACGCCAGAGCCGGCGAAGAGGTTGAGATCAAACCAAGGCAGGTCTATATACGCGAGCTGCTGGTGGAAAAGATCGATCTGGAAGAAAAGAAGATCCTTTGGCAGGTGACTTGTTCCAAGGGAACATACATAAGAAGCATCTGCAGGGATGTGGGTGAAGCATTGGGATGCGGAGCCGTCATGACAGGGCTGGTGCGAACGGCCAGCGGTGCATTTTTGCTGGAAGATGCAGTGGATATGGAGAAACTGCGTGATATGGATCAGGAACAGGCCCGGGCGCTGCTGGTGCCGCCGGATTTTCCTCTGATTCATTTCGGCAAAGCGCTTTTGGGCAGGGAGCAGGCTGCATATTTTTGCAATGGGGGGCATGTCTCCCTGAAAGATGTCCTGATTGAGCGGGAACCGGCATATAAGGAAAGAGAACCGCACATTCCCCTTCGCCCGGAATATCGCTGCGCATACAACCTTTATTTAAAGGAAGGCGGGCAGGAGACGTTTTTAGGGGTGGCCTTTTATAGCAGCAAATATAAAAAATTAGTAGCAGACAAAGTATTTTTTAGAGGTTAACGTATGAAAATATTTAATTCGCTGGATGAAATCGAAAATATAGAGGAAACGGTGGTAGCTCTGGGGAACTTCGACGGCGTTCATAAGGGACATCAGCAGATAATTTCGCGTACGGTCAAGAGCGCGGAAGCCGCAGGATTTAAGAGCGCTGTATTTACCTTTTCTAACCATCCCAAGAATTTGATGGCCGATGAAATTGTGGTAAAGAATATTCTCTATGCGGATGAAAAAGCGGCGATTATTGAGAGCCTGGGTGTAGACTATTTGTTTAACATTCCCTTTGATAGAACGATTTTGACCATGGATCCCATCGATTTTATCGATGATCTTTTGATCGGCAAATTCAATATGCGCCAGGCTTACTGCGGATTTAATTACCGATTCGGCTATAAAGCGGCGGGAAATGCGGAGATTCTGATGAAAGAGGGGATGAAAAAGGGCTTTGGCATTCATATTCAGGAGCCCTTTACCATCGACGGAAATTTGGTGAGCAGCACCTTTATCCGCGCCCTGATCCAGGAGGGAAAAGTGGACCAGTGCCTCAAGTACATGGGCCGTCTCTATTCCATCGACGGCGAGGTGGTCGTGGGAAATAAGCTGGGCAGAACGATCGGCTTTCCAACGTCCAACATTATGATCGACGAAACTATGGTGACCCCGCCTAACGGAGTATATGTAACTTACTGCACGTATAACGGCGTTCGTTATCCCAGCGTGACCAACGTGGGCGTCAAACCGACCATCGGAACTTACCATAAAAATGTGGAAACCCATATTTTTAATTTTGACAAAGAGCTTTACGGCAAAACCATCCGCGTGGAATTCCTGGAAAAGACCAGGGACGAACGAAAGTTTGAAAGCGTGGAGGCTCTCTCCAAGCAGATTACGGACGACTGCATCACGGCCAGGTCTTATCATCGAAGAAAGACGGAAGGCCATTTTGTATAAATGATTAAAAGGACGAAAGGCCGCGTTGGGGAAGCGCGGTCTTTTTTTGTCTGCGTGCCGGGCCTGTGGGCCTTTGGCAGGATTGCGGAAGATTTTGATAAAATTTTAAACTTTTTACGCAAAGCTGTGGGTTTGCGGGGCTTCATCTTGAGAAAAAGCCCGCGGGCTCGCTCCAACCTGAATCTAAGCAGCCGCAGCCGTTACAAACGGCGAAAATTTCGAAAGAAATTTTTAGTTTTTTCCCGGACATACCTCTTCCCGCACCTTCCCGCATATCCCTTCCTTCCCCACCTATCAACAACCCGCCCAACTCCACCCTTCCTGGCCCTTCAACACCCACCCCGCATCCTCTCCCAAAACCCTAAACTTAACTCTAAAAATAGACGTAAGTATAATTTTACTTGCAATTCTGAAAAACTTGGAGTATGCTATGAATAACAGGAGAAATGAGGTGAGTATATGGCAGAGTCCCGGCGGGCCGCAAACAAAATAAAATGCCGCACAAAGATTCTCAAAGCATCCAGGCGTCTTTTCAAGGCCAATGGTTTCGAAAACACCATGATCGAGGATGTGGCAGCAAAAGCAGAGGTTTCCAAAGCGACCTTATACAATTATTTCCCCAACAAAGAAAGTCTGCTTGTTGGAACGGCGGAGGACGAAACGGAAGTATTCTTCACATATGTTGAAAAAGAGCTGGCAAATGAAGATGCAGATAGCAAAATCCGAAAAGCGCTGGTATTTCTGGTTTCCGACAGCATTCCCTTCATTGGAGTGAGCCGAAGGATTCTATATCTTAATTCCTGCAAAACCAGTCCCCTTTACAAAAAGGGCGAACCTGTGCGGCAGCTTTTTTTGCAGATGATACGGCAGGCCCAGCAGGAGGAGATATTTCGTCAAGAGGTTGAAGCTGAGGACATTCTTGATCTTTTCATGGGTGTCTATTTCAATTCCCAATTCCAATGGGAACGCATGGAATCTTATTCAAAAGAGAGGTGCGAAGAAAAAATAAACCATATTTTAGACCTGGCTTTAACAGGGATATATCGATAGAGAGGTAAAAGAAAAATGGAAGATCAATATGCAATTACGAACTACTTGGATGCGGAGGAAGTTACAAAAAAACTGGATGCCCTGATTGAAAAGCCCATCTATTCCATCAAACCTTCAGTCTTGAAAACTTACGAAGAGGAATATTTCGGAAAAAAGTGCCGGACTTCAAAAGCGATGATTGACGAAGCGATAAATATCATACCCGGAGGCGTTCAGCACAACTTGGCTTTTAACCATCCTTTTCCACTGGCGTTCAACAAGGCAGAGGGCGCATATTTATACGATGTGGACGGCAATCAGTATTACGACTTTCTCCAGGCGGGCGGGCCTACCGTACTGGGGAGCAATCCGCCATCTGTTCGAAAGAAAGTGATCCAGCTGCTGGAAACCTGCGGACCGTCTACAGGTTTGTTCCACGAATACGAGTACAAATTGGCAAAGAAAATTTGTGACAGCATAGAATCAGTAGAAATGTTTCGTATGATGGGATCGGGAACAGAGGCTTGCATGGGCGCCATCCGCGTCGCCAGACTGGCCACGAAAAACAAACGGATTTTGAAGATGGGAGGCGCCTATCACGGATGGAGCGACCAGCTGGCCTACGGAATACGAATTCCGGGTTCAAAATGGACCCAGGCCAAAGGCGTGCCGAGAAAAATGTTCAAATACACCGACGAGTTTTTCCCCAATGATTTGAATGACCTGGAGAAAAAGCTGCGGCGTAATAAGATGAAAGGGGGCACGGCTGCGGTTATGCTGGAGCCGGTGGGACCGGAGAGCGGTACCAGGCCGGTGGATTATGACTTTTGCCGAGGCGTTGAAAAACTGTGCAGGCAGTACGGAGCCCTTTTGATCTGTGATGAAGTGGTATGCGGCTTTCGAATCGGCATGAGCGGGGCGCAGGGTTATTTTGGAATTTCTCCCGATCTGACCATCTTCGGCAAAGTCATCGCAGGCGGATATCCGGGAGCAGGCGGCCTGGGCGGCAAGAAAGAATATATGAAATACTTGTCTTCCGGCATTGGCGGCGAAGCAAAGCATCCGAAAGCGCTGGTGGGCGGAACCATGGCAGCTGCTCCCATCAGCTGTGTGGCGGGCTACTATACCCTTTGCGAAATTGAAGAATCAGGAGCCATACCAAGGGCCGGCAAATTCGCCGACCGGCTGACAGACGGACTGAATCAGCTGATCGACAAGTATAAACTGCCCTTTGTCGCTTTTAACCAGGGGTCCATCTGTCACTTGGATACAACAGGAGCCATGCATTATGCCATCAACTGGCATAAACCATGGCAGATACCGGAGGTGCTGAAAGCGACTTCTGCCAGGAAGCAGGAAATGGAACATATGGGGGCCGCCTATATGGCTGAAGGTATCGTAACGCTGGCAGGAAGCAGGCTTTATACCAGTGCCGCTTACGAGGAATCTATGCTGCCTGACATTCTAAATCGTTTTGATCGAGTACTATCCAATGTTGAGGAGTTAGGATAATGGAGAAAAGAGAAGCAAAAAAACAAGTGATTCAGGCTGGAAAAGAGCTGTCCAAGTCGGGGCTGATCGCCAGGACTTGGGGGAATGTCAGCTGCAGGGTCGATGATGAAACCTTTGTCATCACGGCCAGCGGCCGCAATTACCTTACGCTGACCGAAGAGGAAGTGGTTGAAGTCAAAATGAGCGATCTCAGTTACGAAGGCGACATCAAACCCTCCTCAGAAAAACGGATTCATCGGGCTATCTATCAATTGAAAGACGATGCCCAATTTGTCATTCATACCCATCAGGAAAATGCGTCGGCCATCTCGGCGATGGGAGTATCGGAAATAGAACTGAATCAGGCCTGCGAAGGAATCGGAGAACGGGTCATCTGCGCGGAATACGGCCTGCCGGGAACGGAAACTCTCTGTGCCAATACGGTCAAAGCCGTTTCCGCCTCTGATGGCAAAGCTGTCATCTTGAAACACCACGGAGCGGTGATCTATGGCAGCAGCTATGAAGAGGCTTTCCGCACTGCCCATAACCTGGAGCAGGCATGCGGCCAATATCTGGATCAGCTCCACCCGGACATCACCCGCCATCCGGCGAGTAAAGAATTCATCCAAAATCAACATGAAAAGGCGGTCATTTGGAACTGCAGCCCAGTAGTAAAAGCCTTTTTGAAGGAAGAAATCCGCCTCAAACCTTATTTAGACGATTTTGCGCAGATGGCGGGAATGAGTATGAAGTTCGCAGGACCGGAGGCGATTGAATCTGCGGTTAGAGCGGGAAAATCTATGTTGGTCAGGGGGCGCGGTGCTCTTTGTGTAGGCAAAAACGTCAGCGATGCAGAAGCTCTGTCTATGCTGGTGGAAAAAAATTGTAAAGCCTATTTCGCAGCGAAAGAAAGCGGCGGGACCCCCATCAAATTCTTTGATCGTTTTCTGATGAGGCAAATCTATCTGAGGAAGTACTCAAAGTTAGGAGAGTGAGCCTATGTACGTGATTGCTTACGATGTGGGAACGACAGGCGTAAAATGCTGTCTGTTTTCATTATCGATGGAAACAGGCATCGAATTTATCGCCGGCGAGTTGGTGGATTATGATCTTTATGTCCTGGAAAATGGGGGCGTAGAGCAAGATCCGCAGCAATGGTGGCGGGCAATGTGCGATACCACAAACCAGCTTTTGCATAAGGCCGGGGTCGCCAAGGAAGCAATCAAAGGGGTCTCCTTTTGTGCGCAGATGCAGGCCGTCGTTTTAGTTGATCAAGAAGGGCAGCCGGTTAGAAACGCCATGAGCTATATGGATAATCGGGGAAAAAAGCAGATGGAACAGGGGCTTCAAAGGGGCTTTAAAATCATGGGTATGAACGCCCGCAAGCTGCTGCGATCCATCATGATCAGCGGAGCCGTTTCCGCCAGCGTCAAGGACCCTCTTTGGAAATACAAGTGGGTGCAAGATGAGGAGCCGGAAATCTTCTCCAAAGTACATAAATGGCTGGATGTGAAAGATTATCTGGTCTGCCGGGCAACGGGAAATTTCATCATGTCCAGGGACAGTGCTTTTGCCACATTGCTTTATGACACCAGAAAGGGCAAAGAAGGCTTTAGCAGGGAACTTTGCTCCATGATGGATGTGAACATGGAACATCTTCCCCAAATCTGCGAATGCCGGGACCAGGTAGGAACCATTACCGGGCAGGCGGCAGTAGAATTGGGTCTGGCCAAAGGCACTCCTGTTTTTTCCGGAGGCGGTGATGCTTCCCTCATAGGCGTGGGAGCAGGAGCAGTGGAAACAGGGGCAACCCATATCTATATGGGGACATCCGGATGGGTTTCGACGGTGGTGGAAAAACAGAGGCTGGACATAGGATCGATGATCGCTTCCATCGTTGGCGCAGACCCGAATCGATTCAATTGCTTTGCCGAGCTGGAGACTGCGGGCAAATGTCTGGAATGGGCCAGGGACCATATCGGTTTGGATGAGCTGGGCCTATTTAAGGAAAAAAAGTTTGCCTATGAAGATTTGGAAAGCAAGCACAAAAATCTCTACGGGTATATTATGGATAAGATCAGTCAAATACCCGCCGGAAGCAACGGTGTTCTCTTTACGCCTTGGCTTCACGGAAATCGATGCCCGTTTGAAGATCCAGATGCAAGAGGTCTGTTTTTCAATCTGGGAATCGAAACCACCGCTTCCGATATGATTCATGCCGTGATCGAAGGAGTTTGTCTTCATTTGAAGTGGCAGCTGAGGGCGATGGAAAAACAGACCAAAACGTCGCAGACCATTCGCTTTGCCGGGGGAGGGGCCTTGGCGCCGCTGACGTGTCAAATCCTGGCCGATGTGCTGGGAAGGCGGATAGAAACGGTTAAAAATCCGCAGAACGCAGGGGCTGTAGGATCTGCTGCTCTTATGGCTTTAGGGCTTAAGGTCATCGAATCCATCGATGAAATAAAAACACTGATTTCCGTAGATCACGTTTATGAACCGCAGCCTGCCAATACTGCCGTTTACGAGAACTTATTCCAAATTTTTAGAAGCTTATATAAAACAAACCGGAAAAACTTTGGCATGCTGAATAGGAGGAGTTTGTAAAATGAAAACGAAAAATATATCTCCTTATCGGTGGGTGATTCTTGTTACAACGATCCCCGCGATTATTGCTACAGAAATGATGTGGCTCACTTTTTCGCCCATCTCTAGTATTGCCGAAACCTTTTACAGCACCAGTTCTATGGCGATTACCATGCTGGCTACCAGTTATATGATTATGTTTATCGTATTTTGTGTTCCGGCGGCATATGTGATCGACCGCTTTGGCTTTCGGACGTCTCTTTGGATCGGCGCCCTTTTGACCGGAATCTTCGGCTTGACCAGAGGATTGTTTGCGGAAAGCTTTACCATGGTCATCATTTCTCAATTCCTGATCGCAGCCGGGCAGCCGTTTTTGCTCAATATCACGACCAAAGTGGCCGCCAATTGGTTTCCCTTTGATGAGCGGGCGACTGCCGCCGGACTTCTGACCATGGCGCAATACCTGGGGTTTGCGCTGCCCATGGTTTTATCGCCAATGCTTTCGGAGCAGTATGGACTTCCGGGCGTGCTGAAAACATTTGCTGTGGTCGGCGTTGCCGCATCCCTGCTGGCGATTGTTTTTTCCAGGGAAAAACCGCCTGTGGCGCCGCCGGGACCTGAGGCGGAAAAAGAGGATTTCAGTCTGGCTACTTTGAAGGTGCTTCTCCGCAATAAATCCTACCTTCTTGCCATGATCATCGCTTTTATTTCAATGGGAATTTTCAACACGCTGCTGACTTTGATCGAAAGCATCCTGATGCCCCGGGGCATTACTTCCGCTCAGGCGGGTATCATCGGCGCTGCTTTTGTGCTGGCCGGCGTTTTGGGCGCGATTATTCTGCCGATTCTTTCAGATCGTGCGGGAAAGCGAATTCCGTTTTTGATTACGGCGATCATTCTGCTGGTGCCGCTGTATTTGGGGATGACCATGCTCAAAGGCTTTGGTATGCTTGTTTTTGCCGCAGCAGTGGCGGGCTTTGCCATTATGGGCGTGGCGCCGATCCTCTTTCAGCATGGATCGGAGGTTGCTTATCCGGTGCAGGAGGGAACTTCGCTGGGCATGATCCTGCTCATGGGACAAATTTCCGGTGTCCTCTTTGTGTTTCTGTTTGAAGCAGCAGAAGGAGCCTTCGGCGGTGTAACGGTTCCGATGCTGGGCGTGGTGATTCTTACAGCTTTGGAAATCCCATTGGTGGCAAAAATGAAAGAATCCGCTTTAACAAAAAAGTAACGGCGCATGTATAGAATGACGATTGGGCGGACAGAATCATTTATATGAAAAACCCGGAAATAACTTGCATAACACATACACAATATGGTATTATAAATCGTTAGCAAAATTACCTTTTGCTGAGTTTTACGACGCTCCGGCGGAGGCCCGGCTGAAGGTGGATACAGAAAAGGAGAAAAACAATGATTAATCAAGCGAAAAAAGCGGAAATTATCAAAGAGTATCAGTTAAAAGAAGGGGATACAGGTTCCCCGGAAGTACAGGTTGCGATTCTGACTTACAGAATTAACGACCTCAACGAGCACCTGCAGGTGCACAAGAAAGACCACCACTCCAGGAGAGGACTTCTGAAGATGGTCGGTCAGAGAAGGAACCTTCTTAATTACCTGAAGGAAAAGGATCTGGAACGTTACAGAACTCTGATTTCCCGTCTGGGGTTAAGAAAATAATCGAGAAAGAATGCAAGCGGGAGATCTGCTCCCGCTTGATTTTTTATAGCATAGGAATATTGAATGCGTAGCATTGCCTATGCTTCAAAAAAGTTTGCCTTGTGAAAGTGAGCGCGAAGTGCGAACAACGTTTCCAAAGGAAACTTTTTTATAACGCAGGAAATATCGATGCAATCGATATTGACGGAGTTTCAAAGAACGTACCTTGCGAAGCGTCGCTGCTTGTCAGCGACATGTGTGCATAGGAAGCTTTGATTCCGTCATGCACGCGTTTTTTATGCGGAAAACCCGCGAATTTTTAGTTTTTGAGGAGAAGAAATTAACAGGAGGTAGTTGTTAATGAAATTCACTGATTACAGAACGTTTAAAACTGCTGTCGGAGGCAAACTTTTAGAGCTTGAAATCGGAAAAGTCTGCGAGATGGCAAATGGTCAGGTTATGGTAAAATACGGGGATACGGTTGTAAATGTTACAGCTGTCATGTCCAAAGAGCCCAGACCGGACATTGACTTTTTCCCGTTGAGCTGCGACTATGAAGAAAAGATGTACGCGGCAGGAAAAATTCCAGGGGGATTTATCAAGAGAGAAGGCAGACCCAGCGAAAAAGCGATCCTGAATTGCAGATTGATGGACAGGCCGCTTCGTCCGCTGTTTCCGAAAGGATTTTTCAATGATGTACAGGTCGTTGCTACGGTTATGTGCATGGATAACGATGCTCCGTCTGAAATCGCGGCGATGATCGGATCCTCCGTAGCTCTGGCTATTTCTGATATTCCGTGGGACGGCCCTACAGGATCGGTTCTGATCGGCAGAGTGGACGGCCAGTTTGTCGTCAATCCCAGCCTGGAGCAGAGAGAAAACAGCGACATGCATCTGGTTGTTTCCGGAACAAAAGAAGCTATCATGATGGTGGAAGCGGGAGCCGACGAGGTGCCGGAAGAAGACATTCTGGATGCGATCATGTTCGCTCATGAAGAGATCAAAAAGATTGTTGCCTTTATTGAAGATATTGTAGCTGAAGTAGGCAAGCCGAAAAAGGAACTGGATCTCTATCAGGTGCCTGAGGAAATCAATACGGCTGTCAGAGCTTACGCGGAAGATAAAATGCGTGCTGCGATTCAGACTTACGACAAGATGGAAAGACTGGACAACATGGACGCTGTGGAAGCAGAGACCAAAGAGCACTTTGAAGAAATCTATCCGGAAAATGCAAAAGATATCGATAATGTTCTCTATGCTATCACCAAAGAGCAGGTGAGAAGTCTGATCCTGGATGACGGCATCCGCCCGGATAACCGCAAGCTGGATGAAATTCGTCCAATTTGGGTAGACACTGGCGTTCTCCCGAGAACCCATGGTTCCGGCCTCTTTAAGAGAGGACAGACGCAGGCTCTGTCTGTTGCCACTCTGGGTGCTATGGGCGATGCGCAGACCATCGACGGCATTACGGAGCAGACGGAAAAACGCTATATGCACCACTACAACTTCCCGCCTTATTCCGTAGGCGAAGCAAGACCAATGAGAAGTCCGGGAAGAAGAGAGATCGGACATGGAGCTCTGGCAGAACGGGCGCTGATTCCTGTGCTGCCCAGTGTGGAAGATTTCCCATATGCCATTCGCGTGGTATCGGAAATTTTATCTTCAAACGGTTCTACTTCACAGGCATCTGTGTGCGGCAGCTGTCTGGCCCTGATGGATGCGGGTGTTCCCATTAAGGCGCCGGTTGCCGGTATCGCGATGGGACTGATTGAACGGGTTGAAGACGACGGCACCAGTAAAATGGCTATTCTATCCGACATTCAGGGAATGGAAGACTTCCTGGGCGACATGGACTTTAAGGTTGCGGGAACGGAAAAGGGTGTAACAGCCATTCAGATGGATATCAAAGTCCACGGTCTTTCCAAGCAGGTTCTGCAGGATGCGCTGGCTCAGGCTTACGAAGGCCGTATGCATATCATGAAGGAAATGCTGGATGAGCTTCCGGAGCCGAGAAAAGAGTTGTCTCCTTATGCACCAAGAATCATTTCGCTGCAGATCGATCCGGACAAAATCAGAACCGTCATCGGGCCGGGAGGAAAGACGATCAACAAGATCATCGGCGACACGGGCGTCAAGATCGACATCGACGATACCGGACTTGTTTATATCGCTGCGCCTGATATGGACAGCGCCCATGCAGCCCTCCATGAGGTGGAAATGCTGACCAAGGACGTTGAAGTGGGTGAAATCTATGAAGGAACTGTAACCAGACTGATGAATTTCGGGGCCTTTATTGAAATCCTGCCTGGCAAGGAAGGACTCCTCCACATCTCCAAGATGGCCAAACATCGTGTAGAAAAAGTGGAAGATGTGATGAACGTCGGCGATAAGGTTAAGGTCAAGGTTACGGAAATCGACAGCCAGAACAGAATCAATCTTTCCAGAAAAGAATTACTGTAAATATAAAAGGTATGTATGACAGGAGCGAAGCCTCCTATGTACATGCAGTACGCGAGGGGCGGCGCATGAACAGAGTATCTTGATTTATTTGCCAGCCCGGCGTCTATACCTGCACCATTTTTGTGATTTTACGAAAATGGTGCTTTTTTCATAGCTTGACTGTACAGTCGATGCAGCCGGTTACACTAATTTTACACCGTTGTTGATAACGAACCAGCCGCTAGTAGCTTTTTTGTAAGACTATACCACATCTTGTTATATTGGCCCAGAGCCAGCTGGATTACATGGTAAACATTGAAATTTCAAGCTTCTGACGGAAAAAGTTTTGGCCGATAGCGTTGTCCTTTTTTGTAAAAAAAGTTATAATCGTAGGAAAGTGAAGGATTGCAATAGTAAGAACGTTGGAAAGTCTTACAATAAGAAGGATAGTGTGTATGATTGTTGAATTCAGGCAAAAGGGCCAGATAACCATACCCCGCGATATCGTAAGAAAGCTGGGGATCAAAGAAGGCGATAAGCTGGAAGTGACTGAAGAAAACGGCGCCATCAAGCTGGTACCAGTGGTGGTTTGCCCTGCCTGCTCAATCCAGGCTTTGCAAAAGGAACTGAGCGAGATCAAAATCGGCCTCCAGGGAGGAAACGAATCTCAGCTGGACCGGCTGGAAACGGTCATTCAATCCATGGAAATCATTACCAAATAAACATGTTTGACAAAAAATAACAAAAAATGATACAATAGACAAAGATTTTATGTAAACAAAGGAGAGGCAATTATGAAGCGAAGATTCCTGTCAGTGCTGCTCATACTGTTCCTGGTAGTGTCGCTGCTGGCGCCTATGGGTGCAAAACCAGAGGAAGCGTCAGCTGCCAGTTTTACCATTCGGACAAGCATGCCCAAGCTGAACGATCCCAACGCCAGATTTTATTATTCGGATTTAAACCGCTTTTGGAAGGCGGGGAGACTGGCTCCGGACTTCAAATACTATAAAGGTATCATGGACGATGGAAGAACAGGTGGTTATGTCTGGGGCAACTGTACCTGGTGGGCTTACAGCAGAGCCAGCGAAGTTTTAGGAGAACCTCTCAACCCCAATCTGCGCGGCAATGCGGGAGACTGGTGGGACTGCAATAAAAAAGGAAAATATTATGCATACGGTTCCACACCTAAAGCTGGCGCACTGGTGGTTTACAGAACGCATGTCGCCTTTGTGGAGAAAGTGGTCAACGGTCAGATTTATGTTTCAGAATCAGGATGGCAGACCAAAACTTACGGCCCCAGTTCCACCGATGATTTCTTCTTTCATTATGGTAAACCATGGAGCAGCAATGGTACGCCTAAAGGATACATATATGTAACTGATAAAAAACCCGCTAATCAAGGAACGGTATCGGCAAGCTACAGCGTGAGAGTCGATGTATCGGATCTGCGTATGCGAAGCGGTCCAGGAACCGGATATTCCAACATGGGTAAAATCGCCAAGGGGACTTACCAGCTGAAGGCAGTCAGCTCCGACGGAGAATGGGGACAGCTGCAAAGCAACGGCTATTGGATCAGCCTGGAATACACCACAAGAGTGACGGATTCTGCTAATTCCAATAATAACCTGAAAGCCCTCAGTGTCAGCGGCCATTCCATATCACCGGCCTTTCATGCAGGGACGACTTCCTACTCCCTTAGTGTACCCAGCAATGTATCTTCGGTGACCATCAAAGCCACCAAGGCAAACTCCAAAGCCAGTATTTCCGGCACAGGAAAAGTTAGCCTTGCAACAGGCACCAACACCAAGAATATAAAGGTAACCGCGCAGAACGGAGGCCAAAAGACCTACACAATCAAAATAAACAGAGCGAAAGAGACGAAAGTAAAAGTGGCTGTAACTCAGTTGAACATGCGAAGCGGTCCGGGAACAAACTATAAGAGCAAAGGCAGGCTCAAAAAAGGAACCTATGTCGTTGTACAGACCAAAAATGGATGGGGTAAGCTGAAGAAAAACGGCTACTGGATCAGTCTGGCATATACCAAAGCCGGCTCCTCATCCGGCAGCTCAGCTTCAAAGGGAAGCTATAAAGTGAAAGTGAAGGTTTCCAGCCTGAATATGCGAAGCGGTCCGGGGACCAAGTACAAGAGCAAAGGCAGGATCAAGAAGGGAACCTATGTGATCAAACAGAAGAAAAACGGATGGGGCAAGCTGAAAACCAACGGTTATTGGATCAAGCTGTCCTATACCTCCAAAGTAAAATAGCAAGAGGTATGAGGAGTTTAATAGGTTTAAATATTGGATAAACTATGATAAAATGGAAAGAACGTAAAACAGAATTCCCTATTTGGAGAAAAACTGAATAGGGAATTTTGCAGTTTAAAAGGAGAGCAGTGTGTTTTTACCGGTTTCAAAAAAAGATATGGAAGAGAGGGGATGGCAGCAGGCGGATTTTGTCTTGGTGACAGGAGATGCCTATGTGGATCACCCGTCCTTTGGCACAGCGATCATCAGTAGATTGCTGGAACGGTTCGGCTATAAAGTGGCGGTCCTTGCTCAGCCCGACTGGCGTTCGGTGAAGGACTTTACCCGATTTGGAAAGCCGCGGCTGGGATTTTTAATCAACAGCGGAAATGTGGATTCCATGGTCAATCATTTTTCCGTGTTCAAGCACAGGCGGAAAACCGACCATTATTCCCCCGGCGGCAAAGCCGGCCTGCGCCCCGACCGGGCCGTGATCGTCTACAGCAACAAAGCGCGGGAAGCTTACAAAGATACACCCATTATCATCGGCGGACTGGAAGCCAGCCTGCGCAGATTGGGCCACTACGATTACTGGGACGACAAGGTACGCCGCTCCATTTTGCTTGATGCAAAAGCCGATATCCTCATATATGGAATGGGGGAACGGGCGGTGATCCAAATCGCCGAAGCCCTTGATTCAGGTCTTGAAGCCAAAGATGTGGGGTGGATCGGGGGAACCTGCGTCAAAGGCAGCCTGAAGGACGCTGACGACCAAACCATTGTGCTCCCATCCTTTGAAGAAATTCAAAGCAGCAAGAGGCGATACGGCGACAGTTTCGCTCTCCAATACCGAAACAACGATGCGATCGCAGGAAAACAGATGATGGAACCTTACGGCGATGATCTGTGTGTGGTTCAGAACATTCCCCAGCCACCTCTTGAGCGGGAAGAGCTGGATCAGATTTATGAACTGCCATATGAAGGAGAAGCCCACCCCATGTACGAAAAGGAGGGGGGCGTTCCCGCCCTGAAAGAAGTCCGGTTCAGCCTGACCAGCAGCAGAGGCTGCTTCGGCGGGTGCAGTTTTTGCGCCCTCACCTATCATCAGGGAAGGGCCCTGCGCAGCCGGAGCATCGATTCCCTGTTAAAAGAAGCAGAGTCCATGACCCGCAGCAAGGATTTCAAAGGGTACATCCACGATGTGGGTGGTCCTACGGCCAACTTCCGTTATCCGGCGTGCAAAAAACAATTGGAGGCAGGTGTGTGCAAGGAGAAAGACTGCCTCTATCCCAAACCTTGCCCGCAGATGAACGTCGACCACAGCGAATACCGCAGACTTCTCAAGGAACTGCGCAGCCTGCCGGGGGTAAAGAAAGTGTTTATCCGTTCAGGAATCCGCTACGATTATGTGATGGCGGACAAAGACGAGTCCTTCCTTTGGGAACTGTGCCGCCATCATATCAGCGGAACCCTCAAGGTAGCGCCGGAGCACATATCGCCCCAAGTGCTCAAATACATGCGTAAACCTGGTAAAGAAATCTTTCAGGCCTTCACCAGCCGCTATAAAACAATCAACAAAGAGCTGGGGAAAAAGCAGTATTTGATTCCTTACTTGATCTCCTCCCACCCGGGCAGCAGACTGGAAGATGCCATAGAACTGGCGCTCTTTCTCAAGGAAAACCATTTTATTCCCGACCAGGTGCAGGACTTTTACCCGACGCCGGGGACCTTGTCCACATGTATGTACTATACGGAGCAGGACCCATTTACCGGGGAAGCGGTTTATGTGGCCAAAGATCTGAAAGACAAAAAAATGCAGCGGGCTCTGATCCATTTTCATAAGCCGGAAAACCGCCGGCTGGTGAAGCTTGCCCTGGAAAAAGCAAAGAGAAAGGATCTGATCCCAGTGCTGCTGGAACAGAATAAAAGCAAGAAAGGCAGAAAACGATGAGCTTGATCTATTTACTTCCTTCCATTCTGGAGGAGAGCCGCAGCGAATACCAGGAGATAAAAAATTCCATACCAGGAGGCAGGAGTTTCTGCCCGGTGGAAAGGATCAATCATACAGAGGAAGAGAGCGCCAGCCTTCTGGCCCGGGGAGATAACCTGGAATTCATCCAGTACTTGATCCGGGAAAAAGAGCTGGAAGGCAAGATTCAGCTGATTTATATGGACCCTCCCTTTTATTCCAAGGCCAGCTACGATGCGGTCATCAAACTAAAGTCGCCCCTTGTGGACGATTCGCCGGCTATAAAGCCGACTGCTTACGATGATCTGTGGAAGACCGGTATGGAAGAATACTTGCGCATGCTCTGCGTCCGCTTTTTTTTCATTCGCGACCTGCTGGCGGAAGAGGGATGCTTTTGGGTCCACTTGGACTGGCACGTGGTTCATTATGTGAAAATTCTATTGGATGAAATCTTCGGCGAAGATCGCTTTGTCAATGAAATCATCTGGAACTACAAGTCCGGCGGAACGGGCAAACGAAACTTTTCCAGAAAACATGATACGCTATTGTTTTATGGAAAGAGCAAGAAGTATTATTTTCAGCCTCTTCAGGAAAAGTCCTATAATCGGGGCTACAAACCTTACCGATTTAAGGGCGTCAAAGAGTATAAGGATGAACTGGGCTGGTATACGATGGTCAATATGAAAGATGTGTGGCAGGTGGATATGGTAGGGAGAACCTCTGCTGAACGGACCGGTTACGCTACCCAAAAACCGGAACAGCTCCTTTCCCGGATCGTGGAAAGCTGCAGCAGGCCGGGCGATCTATGTGCAGACTTTTTCGGAGGGTCGGGAACCTTGGCGGCGACCGCGGAAAAACTGGGCAGACAGTGGATTTCCTGCGATGTGGGAGGCATCGCCACAGCCAGCAGTCTGAAACGTATGTCCGTAAAAAAGAGTACATTTACATTGCTGGAAACGGAAGCAGACGAACAAAGTGAAGAATTGAAGGTTAGTCTGGAAACCGAGCCTATCGAATTTACGGATAAAAAGCTGGTGACCGTGACGCTCAAGGGCTATGATCTGGACTTGCGGCATATTCCCTTGGAAGGGAAGGACCGGGAAGTGATCAAAAAATTCCGTAAAAAAGATCCGCTTCAGCTGCTGGAGTACTGGAGTGTGGATTTCCAATACGATGGAAAAATCCATAATCCCCAATTTTCCTTTCCCAAGGAAAAAGACCGAATTGAGAAAGTTTGCCGGCAGATCGGATACAATATTAATAAGATCAGTATTCGTGCCGTGGATGTGTTCGGCAACAGCACACTGACAATTTTACAAGCGGGAGTATAATGGATGAGCAAAATCAAAGAGCCAAAATTGGTCAAAGAACAAGTTAAGGCCGCTGCTGTCGATCTCTTTTTCATGCTGGCGGCCTGCTGTGTGGGCGCTTTTTCCACAGTAGGCGTGATGATCCCCAACGGCCTCACCAGCGGCGGACTGACCGGCATTGTGCGGATCGTTCAAAATTACGTGCCTTTGGATTTTTCGCTGCTTTATTACGGCGGCTCGATTTTGATCCTGATCATTGCTGTGATTTTTCTGGGACTGAGGGAATTTCGAAAAATCCTGCTGCTGACCATCGTTTATCCGGCGGTGATGTTTCTCTTTGAAAAACTGGATCTCCAGCTGCTGGAGGACAAGGATGTGCTGCTGGCGGCGGTATTCTGCGGCGTTTTTTCCGGCATCTGCGTGGGCCTGGTCTTTTGGCGGGGATACTCCTTCAGCGGCACCGAGGCCATTGCCAAAATCCTGAAAAAGAAGCTCTTTCCTTATTACAGTCTCAGCAAGATTCTGCTGGCCATCGACGGGGTGATTATTGTCGTATCAGCTTTTATCTTCGGCCGCAACATTGCTCTCTATGCTCTGATAACCCAGGTGATCATCAGCAGAATGGTGGATATCGTCATGTACGGCTTTGAAACGAAGATCGTTCGCTTGGAGATCATCACTTCGCAGGATCAGGCGGTGAGCCGGTATATCATCGAGGATATTCAGAGGGGCGTTTCCAGTGTGAAGATAACAGGCGAATACACAAAAAACCAGTATACCCAGCTCAGCGTCATGTGTTCGCCAAGAGAAAGCATACTGGTAAAGCGCAAGGTCGCAGATCTGGATAAGAAGGCTCTGGTGACCGTTCTTCCTGTGGAAACCGTCTGGGGCACGGGAGAAGGGTTTAATGATCTTGAAAAGGATCAGTGAGGATTCTGGGGAAAGCAGACTGTGATCCGGGTGCCGATTTCTTCACGGCTGAGGACTTGGAAATATCCGCCGTGGCGGTCGACAATCCATTTGGCGATGGAAAGTCCCAGCCCGGTTCCGCCGCTGTCTCTGCCCCGGGCCGGATCGGCGCGGAAAAACCGCTCAAATACGTGGGAAACATCGCCGGCCGCAATGCCGATTCCTTCGTCCTGAACCACAAAGCATGGGTGGTTTTTTTCGTTTTTTTTGACTTGAAGCACGATGTCGGCGCCGGCGGGCGTGTATTTTGCCGCGTTGTCCACCAGAATACGGGCGGCCTGCTTTACCATAGCCGCATCCCCTGTAATTTTCAGGTCTTCCGACTCTTTCAAATGGTAATGATGGTCGGAATCGATCATTACCGATTCATCGAAGACCTCTTTGATGGTTTCCCTCAAAGAAAATTCTTCCATGGTAAGTTTGGTCCTGCCGCTGTCACCCCTTGCCAAAAACAGCAGTTGTTCCACCAGCTTTTTCATATGATCTGATTCGCTCTTTATGGCATCGATGGATTCGGCAAGAATTTTTTCATCCTCTTTTCCCCATCGGTCCAGCATGTTGGCGTAGCCCTGAATGACGGCGATGGGCGTTCTCAGCTCATGGGAAGCATCGGACACAAAACGGGCTTGCTGCTGGTAGGATTGGCGCATACGGTCCAGCAGACTGTTGACGGCCTGTTCCAGCCCCTCCAGTTCCGTGTCTCCGGTTTGCAGCCTGGCGTCAGGCCCGGTGGGGCTGATCTGGCTGATGGCATCCTCCAAATCGTGGAATTTGCTTTCATCAAAAGCAGCAGCGTCGGTCAGTTCCTTTGCCTTTTGGGTCATTTCATAGAGCGGGGCCAGCTGCCTGCGGGCCTTGCGGGATCCGGTCAGCATATCAGAGAGCAGACTCAGCAGCTGAATGAGGATGATCAATGCCAGGCATCGCCAGGAAAAGACCAGAAACTTTCCCGCATAGACGGTCTGTTTTTTGCCGCTGGAATCCTCATAAACATATTGGGCGCGGATCATGGTATCCTGAAAAGGTATCAGAATCCAGCGTTTGCTCCTCTGCGCATAGCCCTGGTGTTCTTCCGGTATTTGATCAGCATCGATGGTTTCAAAGTGCCGGGGCGTTTTAAGGCTGAATTCTGCGCCGGTTTTCGTTTCTTGAAAATAACACCAGCCGCCGATGGTCAATCCCGCCGCCAGAATGTCGAAAAGAAGAAAGGCGGCAAAAAGGCCTGCCACCCAGCTTCGGTTGATGTTTCTGGCGATGGATCTCATTTTTTTCGTTTCGTTCATAGTTTATTTATCCTTTATCACATATCCGATTCCTCTGACTGTGTGAATGATTTTTTCGCCGAACACGTCATCTATTTTACTTCTTAAATAATACACATATACATCCACTACGTTCGTCTCCCCCATATAGTCATAACCCCATACTCGTTCCAGCAGCGTATCTCTGCTCATGACGATGGACTTGTTTTCCAGTAAAGTCCGCAGCAGCAAAAATTCCCGTTTGGTCAAATCAATGGCCGTATCCCCATAGGTCACGGTGTGGCGGGCGGTGTCCATAGACAGCTGCCCGTAGACTAAACGATTTTCCTGATCTGATCGGGCGGGCGCGTCGGTTTTTACCGCTTTTTTCAGCGCCACCCGGATGCGGGCCAAAAGCTCTTCGATGGCAAAAGGTTTGGTGATATAATCGTCGGCGCCCATGTCCAGACCCGATACTTTATCCATCACCGCGTCCCTGGCCGTCAGCATGATTATCGGTACCTGGGAGGTCTTTCTCAGTCGGCGCAAAACCTCCATGCCAGAAAGCTCCGGCAGCATGATATCCAAAAGGATCAAATCGTAAGCACCGCTTTCGGCCATCGAAAGACCCGTTCGGCCGTCGGCCGCCTTTTCCACCTCATAACCCTCATGCACCAGCTCCAGCTCGGTGAATCTGGCGATTTTCTCTTCATCCTCGATGAGAAGAATTTTTACTGACATGCTGCTCGCTCCTTATTTATCGTCTTTGTTGATCTCTGATTTAAAATTATTGACCGCCTCGGTTGCAGAATCCATGGCCCGGTTGACCTGTTCTTTTCCCAAATCCGCTCCCTTAAAATTGTAGCTGAAGTCAAAGAAGAGGCTGATAACCATAATCGGTACAACGACCCAGAAGAAGAGGATCAGCAGAATGATAAATGCGATCACCGGCAAATCCATCAGAGGCTGGCCGTGCTGTTTGATAACCAGACTGTTTTCGCAGCCTTTTTTCACCAGATATTTAATGGCTCTGCCCAGCTTGGTGAAAAAGTTGCTTTGTTGTTTTTCGCCGCCCTGCTTACCGGAACCGTTCTGATGTTCGTCCTGCTGGGATCCGCAGACCGTCAGCGCCTGAGCTGGTTCTGTGGCCTGTGCGCCGTCTGTGCTGCTTGCCGGCTGTTTTGCTGTTTCCTTGACTTTTCCCTGGGACTCCAGCATGACGATTGCGTCCAGCATATCCCAATTGCAATCTTCCAGCGCTTTTTTCGCTTCTTCATAGCTGACGTTTGCGCGCTGTCTTAATTTTTCCACTTTTTCTAAATGATCCATGATCTTACCTCCGTGATTTTCCTGGTTGATTTTTGTTTACAGCCTTATCATACAAAAGGTTTCTTAGACTGTAATTTAAGAAAAATTAGAATATCATTAGAAAATCACTATAAAACTATTGTAACACAAAAGAATGGCGAAAAACAGAATATTGACGAGCCGCAGGGGAAAGTCACTTGTTGCCTGGCGCCGTCATTTCGCATATAATATGGGCATGAATAATTTTTACAGAGAAGAAGATTTTTATATAATAAGCCGGCCCGATGGACAAGCGGAGGAACTGGCGATTTTCCCTCAAGGAGCAGCCTATGAGGAAAGGAATTTTGTGTGGAGGCTCAGTGTCTCTGTTTTCGAACAGGAAGGAGCGGCACTGGATCAGCTGGGAGAATATGACCGGGTGCTGCTGGCTTTGGATGGCGATACGGTGCTGATCCACCAGGGGCAGCGGGTGATCCGTCTCAAAGCGCTGGAGCAGGATCGCTTTGACGGCTGTTTTTCAACCAAGAGCTTTGGCAGGATCCTCGGGTATAACTTGATGGTTCGCAAGGGGGCGGCCGGCTACCTGGACGTGCTGGAGCTGGCGGAAGACGGGCAGAGTCTTGAATGGGAAGATTCTGAAGGCCGGGACTATGCCTGCTATGGCTTTTATTTCCATCAGGGCCATGGAGTAGTCAACTGGGGCGGGCAGCGTCAAACAGTCCGTTCCGGCGAGCAGCTGGTAATTTTCTGTGATGGAAAAGAAGCGTTCCGGGCGGGCGTTATGGGACAGGGCGTTCTCATTCGGTCGCAAATTTTCTACGATGAAGCGGATTTGAAAAAAGCTGCTGCCGGCCGCCAAAAAGGATATGGTGCTAGGCTGAAAGGAATTTTTAGAAAATTGTTTCGTGCAAACAAAAAAATATAAGAAATATATTGACAACCAACAAAAATGATGGTATTTTAATAAAAACAAAAAAGTAAAAGGCGTTGATGAAGACAAGTACCCCAATAGACCGTGCATAGTGAGTCGGAGACAGTGGAAACCCGGCCATAGGAATTGGGTGAATAACACTTCGGAGCTGTGAACTGAAATTTTATGGAGCGGACAGGGCTGTGCAGAAAGAGCCGGGGAGGCCCCCCGGTCGATAAAAGAGTAGGGGATTCGGGATCAGCCCGTTACAGCTGATACAACTGTTTGGTTGGAAAAGGGGGATCGGGATCGATTCAACATAGGTGGCACCGCGGATATGTGGCTTATTCGTCCTATAACTAATAGGATGAAGGGCCACTTTTTAATTGCTGCTTACCGGGGACAAGGGCTTGCAGAAGAGAGTGCAGCCAACGCCCTGCAGGAGATTAGGAGGGAAAAACGATGTGTTCAATTATGGGATATACAGGAAAAGATATAAAAATGAAAGATTTTATGGAAGGGTTTGGTCAAACTCTTTCACGCGGGCCGGACATGTCCAGGGTCATCGAAACCAAGTCGGGCATTCTGGCTTTTCACAGGCTGGCGATCATGGATTTGGAGGAGGAGGGCATGCAGCCTTTTCAGATGGAGCAGGATTATGCCATCTGCAACGGCGAGCTTTATGGATTCCGCCCTTTGAAAAGACAGCTGGAAGCAAAAGGCTATTCCTTTGTTTCGGACAGCGACTGTGAAATCATCCTGCCTCTCTACCGGGAATACGGCGTCGAGATGTTCGCCATGCTGGACGCCGAATTCGCCATGGTCATTTACGATGGAGAAAAAGATACTTACATAGCGGCCAGAGATCCCATCGGCATCCGCCCGCTGTTCTATGGCTTTACCGGGTCGGGTAAAATTATTTTTGCCAGTGAAGCCAAGAACCTGATCGGGTTAACAGAGAAGATCATGCCCTTCCCGCCGGGACATTATTACAAAGACGGACGTTTTATCTGCTACCGGGATGTGACGGCGGTATCGCAGTTTTGTCAGGCTTCTCTGGATCAGCTTTGCCAGCAAATTCATGACAAGCTGGTAAAAGGCATCGAAAAACGATTGGATGCCGACGCGCCGATTGGTTTTCTGCTCAGCGGGGGTCTGGACAGTTCGCTGGTATGCGCCGTCGCCCAGAGGCTGATGCCGGAAAAACCTATCCGGACATTTGCCATCGGCATGAAGGAGGATGCCATTGATTTGAAATATGCCCGGGAGGCAGCGGACTATATCGGCAGCGATCACCAGGAAATCATCATCACAAAAGAGGATGTTCTCTCTTCCCTGGAAGAGGTGATTCGCATCCTGGGGACTTTCGATATTACCACCATCCGCGCCAGCATGGGCATGTATCTGATCTGTAAGGCGATCCGGGAAACGACGGACGTGCGGGTCCTGCTGACCGGTGAAATTTCGGACGAACTGTTCGGGTATAAGTATACGGATTTTGCCCCAAGTCCGGAGGCTTTTCAGCAGGAAGCGGAAAAACGTCTGCGGGAGCTGTATATGTACGACGTGCTGCGAGCGGACCGGTGCATCAGCGCCAACTCCATGGAAGGCAGAGTTCCCTTCGGCGACCTTGATTTTGTAAAATATGTGATGTCCATTGATCCCAAGATGAAAATGAACACCTATGGAAAGGGTAAATATCTGCTGAGAAAGGCATTTGAAAAGGGCGGCTATCTGCCTAAGGAACTCCTTTACCGGGAAAAAGCCGCTTTCAGCGATGCGGTAGGACATTCCTTGGTGGATGATCTGAAAGAATACGCAGAAACGAAATACACCGATGAAGCTTTTGCCGCTGGCTGCGAAAAATACGCTTATCACAGCAAGCCCTTTACAAAAGAGTCCCTCCTCTATAGGGAACTCTTCGAAAAGGCGTATCCGGGGCAGGCGGAGATGGTCGCCGGCTTCTGGATGCCCAACAAAGCATGGGAAGGGTGCGATGTGGACGATCCCAGCGCCCGGGTGCTGAAAAACTATGGGGCCAGCGGCATGTAATGGGTGACGGGCGGCTGCTTGCAGTTTTACAGATACCGCAAAAACTCCATGACTTCTTCCTCGTCCGTTCCCCAGGAAGTAACCAGCCGTATGACGGAGGCCCGGTCGCCTGCCGCCTGCCAGTCCTCGAAAGCGACTTGCTGGCGCAGGTGATCGACGACCATGTTGGGAAGGATGGGGAAAAGCTGATTGGTGGGAGAATCCACCAGGAATTCGTATCCACCTCCCATCAGGCCGTTTTTAAGAAGCACGGCCGTGCCGTTGGCGTGGCGGGCCAGATCGAAGTAGAGATTGTCCCGGAACAACTCGCCAAACTGGATGCCCAGCAGCCGTCCTTTGGCCATCATTCCGCCCCTCTGTTTGATATGGTAACGAAAATCTTCCATTAATTCCGGACGCGTGATGACCAGAGCTTCTCCGAACAAAGCGCCGTTTTTGGTGCCGCCGATGTAAAAGGCGTCGGTCAGCTGTGCCATATCCTCCAAGGTGAGGGAGCAGCCGGGCGCTGTCAGGGCACATCCCAGACGTGCGCCGTCGGCATACAGATAAAGGCCGTATTTGTCGCACATGCTGCGCAGAGCCTGCAGTTCGTCCTTGTTATAAACGGTGCCTACTTCCGTGGTATTGGAGATATAGACCAGCTTGGGCTTTACCATATGTTCGTCTTTATGCAGAAGATAGGCTTCCTCAATTTGGCTGGGCTGGATTTTGCCGTCCGGGGAAGGACAGCTGATGACCTTGTGGCCGGTAGCTTCGATAGCCCCTGTTTCGTGGACGCAGATGTGGGCGCTGTCAGCGGCGATAATCGCGTGGTGGGGGCGCAGAAAAGCAGACATGGCTGTCAAATTCACCTGGGTGCCGCCCATCAAAAAGTGAATGTCAACATCACTTCTCCCAAGGCGGGCCTTGATGAGCTCCTTTGCCTCGTCGCAGTAGGGGTCCTTCCCATAGCCGGCAGAGTGGATCAGGTTGGTATCGGATAAAGCCTTCATAATCTGCGGGTGAGCGCCCAGGCTGTAGTCGTTGATCAGATAAATCATGGTGTTTTTCCTTTCTGTTTGTCAGCTGTTTTCAAAGCGGTTATCGCTGTGTTTTCCATTCCAAATTTCCTTATATTATACTATTTTTTTATTGCCTGTGCAAAAGCTGTTTGGGGTAAAAAGGGAGCATATTACAGTCATCATTCATTTGTTGTAGTCGATATCGCCGGGAGCAAGCAGCTTGCTGTCGATCACTCCATTGTAGAACCGGCTCCGCCGGGGCAGGATTTTTGGAAAAAACTTAAATGAAATTCAAGATTTTACGCAGTTTTCAACGATTGCAGTCTTGCGAGATGAGCTTTCAGCAAACAAGCGGCGCCTTTTTGCCATCTTAAGCCCCGCAAACCCACAGCTTTGCGTAAAAAATCAAAGCTCTTAATAAAATTTTCCTGATTTGAGTCAGCCAGACTTAAACCAGAGCAAAAAAAATACTGGCATTTTTCATAAATTCGTAGTATAATTTTTCAGTAATAATTATTAAAATAAGTGCACGAAAATAGGAAAACATAAGGTAAGACGGCAGAAACGGGGTCTTGGTTACCCTTCTCACTCAAAAATGCCGCAAAGCCTTATTTTTTTATTTTGCGGGCACTTTTTTGATGAGCGGCCTTTGCCGGATGACAAGGGTACATCACTGGGGCAGAGGATCACACTGGATGGATTAAGAGAGAAATGAAAGGAAGTGACAGCATGAAAAAGTACATTTTTGTTACAGGCGGCGTTGTGTCAGGACTGGGAAAGGGAATCACGGCAGCATCTCTGGGAAGGCTGCTGAAAGCCAGGGGAATAAAGGTAGCGGCGCAGAAACTGGATCCATATATCAACGTGGACCCGGGAACTATGAGCCCTTATCAGCACGGGGAGGTATACGTGACCGAGGACGGGGCGGAAACGGATCTGGATCTGGGACACTATGAACGTTTTATCGACGAAAATCTCAACAAATTCTCCAACCTGACCACCGGCAAGGTTTACTGGAATGTCTTAAGCAAGGAGCGTCAGGGAGAATATCTGGGGAGCACGGTGCAGGTGATTCCCCATATCACCAATGAGATCAAAGACTTCATCTATCAAGTGGGAAAGACCAGCAATGCCCAAGTCATCATAACCGAAATCGGCGGAACTGCAGGCGATATTGAAAGCCAGCCTTTTCTGGAAGCCATCCGGCAGGTTTCGCTGGAACAGGGAGCGGAAAACTGCCTCTTCATTCACGTGACCTTGGTGCCATACCTGAAAAGCTCCGGAGAGCACAAATCCAAGCCAACCCAGCACTCTGTGAAGGAGCTTCAGGGCATGGGCATATCGCCGGATATAATTGTCATGCGGTCCGACGAGCCGATCGACGAGGCCATCCGCCAAAAAATTTCTATGTTCTGCAATGTCAAGCCGGACTGTGTCATTGAGAATGTGACTCTGCCGGTTTTGTATGAAGCGCCGCTGATGCTGGAGAAAGAAAATTTTTCCTGGATCGTGTGCAGGGAGCTGGGAATCAACGCTGGTCCTTGTGAAATACGGGAATGGGAAGAAATGGTCCATCGGATCAAGAGCCGGGATAAACAGGTGACCATCGCCATCGTCGGCAAGTATGTCAAGCTGCACGATGCGTATCTGTCAGTGGCCGAAGCGCTGCGCCACGGCGGCTATGAAAATCAGTGCTGTGTGGATATCAAATGGGTGGAAGCCGAAGAGGTCAGCGAGGAAACGGCAGGACGCCTTTTAGGAGATGTGCAGGGAATTCTGGTGCCGGGAGGCTTCGGCGACCGGGGGATCGAAGGAAAAATTGCTGCCATTCAATTTGCAAGAGAACGGGATGTACCTTTTTTCGGCATTTGCCTTGGTATGCAGACGGCAGTCATTGAGTTTGCTCGCAATGTGCTGGGAATTAAAGACGCTGATTCAGGAGAATTTAACGAACAATCGGAAAATAAGGTGATTGATTTTATGCCCGATCAGTCGGGAGACATCCCCAAAGGCGGGACCATGCGGCTGGGCGCATACCCGTGCATGATCAAGGAAGGTACGATTTTGAAGCGGGCCTACGGGACTGAAGAAATCACAGAGCGTCACAGACATCGGTACGAGTTCAATAACACATACAGACAGCGTTTTGAAGAAGCGGGCATGGTGATCACAGGCACTTCGCCGGACGGCAGGCTGGCGGAAGCAGTGGAAATTCCGGCAAATCGCTATTTTACAGCTGTTCAGTATCATCCAGAGTTCAAAAGCCGTCCTAATAAAGCGCATCCCCTGTTCCGGGAATTCATCCGGGCAGCGCTGGAAAGGGAGCCGCATCGTCAATAGAATAAAAAAGCAGGAGCGAGATCATGGAGCCGTTTTTTCCGGAGCCATGGTCTTTTTCTTTTTCATTTCCTGGGTCAGCAGTTCCAGATTGTGAATGGTTTCCCGATTCAGAAAATGTTCGATTTTTTCCACCTGCTCCAGCTCCTCCTGCGAGCCATTGAGCAGGCAGAGGAAGGTGTGAAGTACTTCATGGCGATAGAGCAGGTAGCCGCCTTGTGCGAGGCCCTTTTCCGTCATCTGGATGTATCCGTATTTTTCAAAGGCAACCAGCCCCAGCTCATGCAGCTGGCGCACCATTTTTGATGCTGACGAAGATGCCACATGGAGCATTTTTGCCAGCTCCCCGATTCGCACCACTTTCCGTTCACAGAGAATGCGATAAATCATTTCCAGATAATCCTCCATGGCCGGGGTCAGCGAAACGGTTTCGTTGAGCTGATAACCTTTTAACGTATAGAACTGTCGTTTTTGATCCATTTCATCTACCTTTCAGGTATTTTTCAATCCCATGTAACCAATTTAACGCAGGGCGAATAGTATGCACTAGGAAAAAAAGTTTCCTTAACCTAAATATATTTCATGGAGGCTATCAATATGAATAACATAAATTATTTGCCCGGACTGAAGCCGGGAGAAAAAGCGACTGTAAAAGAACTGCGTACCAGCGGAAGTATGCGCAGGCGTCTGCTGGATATTGGTTTGATTGAGGATACGCAGGTTGAGTGCGTGGGCAGAAGCCCCGGCGGCGACCCGTCGGCCTTTCTAATTCGCGGCGCTGTGATTGCCATTCGTTCGGAAGATTGCGCCGATGTTCTGGTCAGCACCTGCTAGAGGAAAGGAGATTAATATGGAAGCAACGACGGAAACACTGGGAGTTTGTGAAGGGGGAGTAGGTCTGGAAATCCGGAGAACTTCCCCCGAAGATAAAGTAGTGGCTCTGGCCGGCAACCCCAATGTGGGAAAAAGTACCGTGTTCAACAGCTTGACGGGTATGAATCAGCATACGGGAAACTGGCCGGGAAAGACGGTTACCAATGCGCAGGGCGTTTGTCAGAGTGATGCCCATACATTAATCTTAGTGGATATACCTGGGACATATTCGCTGATGGCTCACTCAGCGGAAGAAGAGGTGGCAAGGAATTTCCTCTGCTTTGGGGAGCCGGATGCGGTAACGGTGGTCTGCGATGCTACCTGTCTGGAGCGAAATCTCAATCTGGTGCTGCAAATCCTTGAAATTACCCCGAAAGTAGTGGTTTGCGTCAATCTAATGGATGAGGCCAAGCGAAAACAGATCAAGATCGATCTGGCGGGATTGTCGGAAAAACTGGGCGTGCCGGTGGTGGGAACGACAGCCAGAAAAAAACGCAGTCTGTCCCAGCTGACGCGGACCATGGATGCTGTTTTGGATTCATCGAGCAGCCGCCGGCCCCTGAAGGTGACGTATCCCCAGGAGATCGAGGATGCTGTGGCGATCGTGGAACCGGTTGTAAGAGAAAAGGCGGGAGGCCAGATCGACAGCCGGTGGCTCAGTCTCAAGCTGCTGGATCAGGATCCGTCGCTGGTGGTGGAGATTCGCCGTTTTTTAGGCGAAGATTTTCTGGAGGATCCCAGGCTCGCGGATGCCTTGAACAGGGCCCAGCAGGAGCTGAATGAACAGGGGATCAATGCTGATAAGATGAAAGACATGGTGGTTTCCAGTCTGGTGCTCACGGCAGAATCCCTTTGTAAGGATACGGTCACTTATAAAAAAGAAGTTTATAACAACAGAGACCGGAGAATTGACCAGATTCTGACCAGCAAGTGGACCGGATATCCAATTATGCTCTGCCTACTGGCCGTGGTATTTTGGCTGACCATTACCGGGGCCAACTATCCTTCCCAGCTGCTTTCCAATTTTCTGTTCTGGGTCCAGGATCAACTGACAAGACTGTTCCAATTTTTCGGCGCTCCGGACTGGCTGCACGGCATGCTGGTGCTGGGCGTATACCGGGTTTTGGCCTGGGTCGTGTCAGTTATGCTGCCGCCAATGGCGATTTTCTTTCCCCTGTTTACCTTGCTGGAAGATGCCGGTTATCTGCCCAGAATTGCATATAATCTGGATAAACCTTTCAAGCGCTGCAATGCCTGCGGAAAACAGGCCCTGACCATGTGCATGGGGTTTGGATGCAATGCGGCAGGGGTTATCGGCTGCCGTATTATCGATTCACCCCGTGAGCGGCTGCTGGCGATTATCACCAATAATTTTGTTCCTTGCAACGGGAGATTCCCCACATTAATCGCCATCCTCACCATGTTTTTCATTGGAACCATGGGAGGTGTGTTCTCATCGCTGCGCTGCGCACTTTTGCTGACCGTTGTCATCGTTTTGGGAATCGGCATGACTTTCCTCGTGACAAAGCTGCTTTCCCAAACCGTGCTCAAAGGGATTCCATCGTCTTATACGCTGGAATTGCCGCCTTACCGCAGACCACAGATCGGACGCGTGATCGTGCGCTCCATCTTTGACCGCACGCTGTTTGTGCTGAAGAGGGCAATCGTTGTAGCGGCGCCGGCCGGTCTGCTCATCTGGCTGATGGCGAATATCACTGTCGGCGAGGCCAGCATACTTAATCATTGTGCAGATTTTCTGGATCCTTTTGCCAAGCTTCTGGGACTGGACGGAGTCATCCTCATCGCTTTCATCCTGGGTTTGCCGGCCAATGAGATCGTAGTGCCCATCATCATTATGACCTATATGGCCCAGGGCAGCCTTTTGGAGATGGAAAGTCTGACGGCAATGAAACAGCTTTTTGTGGATAACGGCTGGACGTGGGTGACTGCCATCAGTACCATGCTCTTTTCCCTGATGCACTGGCCCTGCTCAACGACCCTGATTACCATTAAAAAGGAAACAGGCAGCTTTAAATGGGCCGCCCTTGCCTTTGCCATACCCACCGTTTCCGGCCTTGCAGCCTGTTTTCTATTCGCATCAGCGGCCAGACTTTTTATCTAAGGCGTGGTCTGTGCTATTGATCTAATTTCTTTAAGATTTCAAGAGTCGTGTTCAGCGATTCCTGAAATCTTTTTTTATCTTCGTCAGAAAGAGCTGCAGCTTTTTCGCACAATTGATGATCCACGCAGCTTATTTTTTCACAAATAAAGCTGCGGCCCTTTTCTGTGAGCCGGATCAAAACCAGCTTGCGGTTATTTTCATCCTGAAAACGTTCCACATAGTGCTCTTTAACTAGCGGTGCAACTGCCCGGGTGGCTTGTTCTTTGGAAGAGGGAATATAATCGGCGAGCCTGCTCATACTTAAATAAGGGTGGTGCATCAATGCTAAAAGGATGGAAATCTGGTTTTTCGTCAGATCAAGTCCTTTTAGATCGGATGCATTCATAACCATCTTCTGGCAGACTGAAAAAATTTCAGTAAGAATAAAAAATGGCGGTTTTTTTAATAGGTCCATGTGAAATACCTCCGTTTATACAAGATACATTATAAGGTTTAATTGGATTAAAGTCAATGGTTGACAAAAATCAACAATTGATATACCATAAACTAAAAAGGGGGAATTGACGTGAAACAGGAAAGACCAAACAAGAGACCAATGATTTATTATTACCTGGGAGTATTGATCATCATTGTTCTTCTCAATATGTTTTTAGCTCCGCTTTTAGGCAGCAGTAATATTGAGAGTACCAGCTACAACGATTTTATGACCAGTATCAACAAAAAACAGGTACAGGAAGTTACCATAGAACAAGATGTCATCTACTATACGCTGAAAGCAGGCGATGAAGGAGATGATAAGAACGTTGTCTATAAAACGGGCAGGGTAGAGGATGAAAATTTGGTGGACCGGCTTTATCAGTCAGGCGCTGTATTCTCGCAGAAGGTAGTCAAGCAGACATCGCCTTTGATGCAGATTCTGCTTTTGTGTATTGTACCAATTTTGCTGTTCAGCATTATGGGAAGGTTTCTCAGCAAGAGGATGGGCAATATGATGGGCGGACCAGGAGCCATGTCCTTTGGCAAAAGCAATGCCAAAGTGTATGTCAAGTCCACCAGCGGCATCAAATTCTCTGATGTGGCCGGCGAGGATGAGGCGAAAGAATTGCTCAGCGAAATTGTCGATTATCTGCATAAACCCGAGAAATACCAGGGGATTGGAGCACAGATGCCCAAGGGCGCTCTGCTGGTAGGGCCGCCGGGAACTGGCAAAACGCTGCTGGCAAAAGCAGTGGCCGGTGAAGCGGAGGTGCCCTTCTTCTCCATATCTGGATCGGAGTTTGTGGAAATGTTTGTGGGCATGGGAGCGGCCAAGGTGCGGGATCTTTTTAAGCAGGCTTCTGAGAAAGCTCCTTGTATCGTTTTTATCGATGAGATCGATACCATCGGTAAGAAGCGGGACGGCCAAATCTCAGGCAACGATGAGCGGGAACAGACATTGAACCAGCTGCTAACGGAAATGGACGGGTTTGACGGATCCAAGGGCGTGGTGATTCTGGCGGCCACCAACCGACCGGATTCTTTAGACCCGGCTCTGCTCAGACCAGGACGATTCGACCGCCGTATTCCAGTGGAGCTTCCCGACCTGCAGGGCCGGGAGGATATACTGAAGGTTCACGCCCAAAAAATCAAGGTGGCCGATGGCGTAGACTTTACTCAAATCGCCAAGGCTGCGGCCGGCGCTTCCGGTGCCGAGCTGGCTAATGTGGTCAATGAAGCGGCTCTGCGGGCTGTGCGGAACGGCCGGGATGCAGCCACTCAAGCGGATTTGGAGGAAAGTATTGAGGTAGTAATCGCCGGTTATCAGAAGAAGAGCCGGGTGCTGTCCAATCAGGAAAAGCAAATCGTCGCTTACCATGAAGTGGGACATGCGCTGGTGGCTGCCATGCAGAACCATTCGGCGCCGGTCCACAAAATAACCATAATTCCGCGTACTTCGGGCGCCCTGGGCTACACGATGCAGGTGGATGAAAAAGAGCATTTTCTCATGTCTAAGGAGGAGCTGGAAAACAAAATTGCTACCTTTACAGGCGGCCGTGCGGCAGAAGAGCTGATTTTCGGCTCTATAACCACAGGCGCTTCCAACGACATTGAACAGGCCACCAGGCTGGCACGGGCGATGATCTCCCAATACGGGATGAGCGATGATTTCGGTATGGTAGCCCTCCAGACGATGAACAATCAGTACCTGGGCGGAGATGCATCGTTAGCCTGTTCCGCTGACACCCAGACTCGGGTTGACAGGCAGGTTATGGAGCTGGTGAAAAAACAGCATGATAAGGCGCTTGCGATTTTGCAGGAAAACAGGGCCAAGCTGGACGAAATCGCAGGATATCTCTATGAGCATGAAACCATCACAGGGGAGGAGTTCATGGAAATTCTCGATCAGTGATCCGTAGGCCGGCTTGTCTGAACCGTAATGGGGCTCCGGTGGCCTGTTTGGCGGGGGGCGTGTGTAAATTACAGGCGCCCCCGCCAACCCTCAGGGAACGGGCTGCCGGTTTGCTGGGAAGGGCCGGAGCCCTGGCGGCTGGCCGGATTGGGGCTGTTGGGCCTTGGGGGATGAAGGCTGGCAGGCGGCTGGAGCCGCCCGTCTGGCTGGGCTGGAATTTGAGCTCCTTTCGCTTTTTTTACAATAATATTTTTACTTTTTGGAAATTAGTATAACTTTTCAACGTTTTCAGAGGCTTCCCGGGGGCAGAGCCTCGCAAACCCACAACTTTCCAATAGTTTTACCGAACACCACCTGATTTCGTTACGGTAAAGCAGCCGATCATAAGTCATATCCTTTGACTTTTATTTTTTTTGCTTGAAACCAGCCGCGCCGATAGAATTGATTTTCCTTGTAGAAAACTGCCGCAATGTGTTAAGATGTGGGAAAGGTTTCGAATGAAGTCTGGACTACTTGAATTACAAGAAATTTGAAGAAGCAGTCTTTGTAATATCTGTTAGCAGAACAATTGAGGAGAAAACCAATGGCTTCATCTGAATTTAAAACAACCAGCAGCCTGATAACAGCACTGTTTGAAAGATATAAAGTCAGCATGCAGCGGATCGCCCATGGAATCCTGAAAAACGCGAACAAAGCAGACGATGCAGTGCAGGATGCGATGATTAAGATTATAAAAAATATCCATATTATATGGAAACGATTTTAATGACGAAGAAATCGGCGGGCTTTTAGGGATTGAACCCGATGCCGTACGCAAACGGCTGTTCGGGCCAGAAAGCGTTTAGTGGAGCTTATGGAAAGGGGGTGTATCCATGAATAAGGATGAGCAAAAGGCAGAAGAACTTTTACAGCTTCTGGGAGAGGAGCTGGCAAAGAGCAGAGAACAGGCAATGGAGCGGGCGGAACAGCCAGAGCGGGAATCTATACCTGTTACAGGAAGATGAAGATAAAAGGAAGAAGCGAAAACGGCATTTGCGCCAAATCTGCGCCATATTCCTATGTGCGATTCTGCTTGCGGCAGGGATCACCACCGTTTCTTCTGATGCAGTACGCGCAAAATTGTTCGGGTTTTTCTTCGAGGATAAGGCAGGCTACGGCGATTTGGTTCGGATCGACCCTGAGGGGAGCAAAATTCTTTATCTGTGCTTCAATACTTAGCGACGCATCTTATAAAGGCGTATCTGCATCAAACGAAACATGATATTTGCCAGAACGAGTACCGACTTCTAAATCGAACGATGGAATGGAGTTGAAAAATGAAAAAAACTTATAATAAAAAAAGTATTGCAATTTGCATTTTAATTCTTTTAATCATAGGGCTATCCATAGAGGTTTATAAGTTTGTTAAAACAAACACAGGAATTATCGTATGGGATTATCAGATTGCATGTGATGCGTTTTCAACAGCGCGCGAAAGATTGGATGAAGGTCAAATGACGGATGAACAGATCGCATTGGAGTTGGCGGGGGAGACCTTTCAACCGATCTGGCAGACAAGAGATTTAACCAAACCATTGCTGATCCGCTCAAAATGGTACTCTGATAACCTGTACAATTTTTTGTTTGCGTGTTCTGCCGCAGGAGATCTTTCAGATCAGGAACTAAAGGCTGCAATCAGCAAAATAGAGGATGTGTCTGAAGAACTAAACCTAATAGAGTGGGGCGATATACGGGCTAATGAATCGTGGACAGGGCAGAAGACTGCAATCTTTGAAACGATTGAAAAGGTGGATAAAATATTGGAGGATTATTGATTTGTTCTGTTATTTGAGGCGTGCAGTTATAATTTTTGTGTGTATCATTTTGCTCATAGCAATTGTTCTGGCAGCGATGGCTTATTTGAATGGCAAAACCAAAGGTCAGATAAAAGAAGACCTCAAAGAAGTGGGAGCAGGCAAAAATGCAGAGATCATGCGTTTTGATAAAATCAATCATTCAATTGTCGCAATGATAAAAGATGGCGATACGATTCAATGTGCAATATATGATAAACTGCCGTTTGTCTCACTTTATAACAGAGTTTCCATGATGGCGATCAACGAAGGGAACAATCCTGTCGTACTGACCAACGGCTGGGATATTTACATACTGGGAATTTCAGAAAATGATCTTGCTGTTGAAAATGTCCAACGCTGGAAAGGTACATGGACGGAAAGGCTGATTGGTTTTTTCATAAGTGTTCTTTCGGCGATCATTGTAATTGTTATAATTGCATGTGTAAAAAGAAGGAAAAATGAAAATTCAGAAGGAAAACAGGATTGCAAAAGAAAGAACCATGTGACGATATCAAAGAGGTGATTTTATGAAGTATAAACCATTAAAAAAGACGATAGGGATAAAATTGCTTACAGGAATCATTTTGATCGTCTATGTTATTAACCGTATGTATACATGCGCAATAACTGCTGCGCAACTTGAGGTTATTCCTTTTATGGCATGGTGTATCGTTATTGTAATGGCGGGATTTGCATTGGCTGCCGCATGTGAGTATTTTGCTAATAAAAAGCGCGCCCATCCGATTTCTGGAGCACCCCTGAAACAACTCGTTGAAGGCGTGTTTGTTACGGTGGTAATCATCATCATCTGTATCATTATTTATGTTATATAGTCGAGCAGAGGCTGGTGTACTGACACGCTGATCATTCGGCAAACGACTTGCAGGAGTTTCAATGTGTCAGTACCCAGGAAAACAGCCTCGGCTCCTATCTTTTTATGCGCCTTTCTGCACGAATATTTTTCATCTGACTAAAAAAGGATGCGATTGCAATCAAAGAAAAAATCCTGTTTACAATTACATCCTAAAGTGTGTTAATGCAATTCGCCTAGTAGCTTATTGATATTGTTGCGACGGCCACTATGAATTAGGAGAGCTATATTTCTGGTGCGGACGGCTGAACAGTGGGGAAGATGAAGTGGAGCGGATTTATTATGTTACAACAAATTCAGATTTGTTCAACTTTTATATATAACGGGCAGCATATCTACCGATTCATGTGATTACAGATTGGAGGAAATAATATGTTAGTAACATTTTTCCCGCTTATTACCCTTGCGGTTGTGGGGAGCATTATCATAGCAGTTATTGTACTGTGCTATAAGAAAATCAGCAAAAAAAAGAAATAGCGAGGGGCCAGGAAGCATTTACCGAAAATAACCTGACTTCCCATTCAGATCAGGCCAGATGCAAAAGACGGATGATTTGACGGATCTGCTCCCGATCTTTAATATCCTCTTCAAAGGTGCAAATCAAGCTTTGGAAAGGATAGATGCCATTTTTACAATAGTGGGCCAGCTTTTCCCGATTGCTTTCCTGATAATCGGGCCTGTCCAGCAAGCCCAGATGCTCCCAAATGAGCATCCTTTGATCCCAGGGATGCTCCAGCAAAAAATCGGGATAGATGATCTTGCCGCCAATAACAAGGCGGGGCTCGTATTGGTAACTGATGCCGCAGGCTTCCAGCTCGTTTGCGATCAGAACTTCTGATTTGGAGCGCATTAGGATTCCACCATTGCTCAGGTATTTCAGCTGCTCCCTTTTGTAAGGGTTTGCGCTGGCGGTATTCTTTCCCGAGGTACCCAGGAAAGAGTAGATTGGGAGGCCCTGGTAGGATGATGGAAAAGATGCAATCAGCTCTGAAGGAATGATCGGAACATAATGGGCATCATACCAATCTGCTAAATCTCGATTTTCCTCCAGGATTGAAATCTCTTTCTGCAGATAACGCCTTCTTGCCAGGGCTGAAATCAGTTCCCGATTTCTTGTAATACCCGTTTCTTTCTGTCGATATTTGTGATAATAGCAGCCCTTTTTTAAAATGAGGCTGCCCTTGGGCAAAGCATTCAATTCCGCTTTCTTTTCTTTGATGAGATCTGCCAGCATATGGGAGGCTCCTTTCTTTACATGTAAAATATTACCATAAAAAGAAAAGGATGTAAAGGCAAGGCAGGAAAAGTTTTCTGTTTTTTACGGTTTTTGTGGCAATAAAAATAAAATCATCGCTGGACGGCTTCAAAATGAGGCCACTGAAAAAGAGGGGATAAACGGCGTGAAAGTGGGATTGGTTTCCAGTACCGTCCATAACATTCTTTTTAAGCGGTTTGGAGGATGAAAACAGTCTCTAATCCCGCTTTT
>CABJAP010000010.1 GCA_902363595.1 Clostridia bacterium
TCAAACAGCGTGAAGATCGCCTACAAAAACAGCGGCAAGACGCTATCTGAGTTTTCAAATGAAATCGGCGTCTCACGCGCTACCCTGCAGGGCATCCTCAAGGGGAGCAGCAATTCTCGAACGGATACCATCGAAGTGGTTGCTGACGGACTTAAAACAAATCCCCTAGCACTACTATCTACTCCCTGCGGAGAATATGAGTTCGCATTTATTCAATCTTTATTACACCTAAGCGATGCAGCTTCTACACTTCCTGACGATGAGAAGGAAGAGCTCGCTGCCCACTGTCATGCTATAATTAGCATCTTGTTCGGTGCAAAAAGTAAGAGCCCTCAGAAATGAAGGCTCCCTCAGCGCTGTATAAGCAGGGTGGGCACTCTCTTTGTACAGCGCTTGTTTCCATTGTATCCCAACTAATTTCAAACAAATAGTGGTAATGTTTGGTAAGTTGATCCTCTCTACAATCTCACGAACAAAAACTCCCCACACCGGAGGAGTCCTTGTCAGTTATTAAAGTTTTGGGGAGGATCGAAATGAGAAACCACTCACTATCCTTTTTCACTGATACCATATTAGCACATCAAAAAGGTGAATTGGGTGAATCTTTCAGTTTGAGCGCAAATATCCATTGATTAACTGTGATATTCTTGATTTGTCATATCCAAGCTCTTGTGCAATCTGTCGGTTTGTCATCCCATCCCGATATTTCAACCGGAAGATCAGATACAACTTCTCATCCTCAATCCCCTCAAGCCAATTCTCCAGCTCCAACAGCTTTTTCTGTAGTTCTGCTTCCTTTTCCCGCAGCTTTATGCAGAGTCGGTCGTAATGGCTCATATCTATACCCTGAATCTCATAATGTCGCTCAATATACGGATGCGCTGGCATCGATCCTTTTGTTACGTCTGTAAAGGTCCGGCCCGTGCTGCTGGCAATCTGCCGGTTTAGATGTTTGATATCGTCCTGGACGCTTTTTAAAGATCGCTCTATGTACTTTAGCTGCTCCAATCGCTCTTTGGTCAATACTCTACCTCCTCACCCTCTTATCCACCGTATCCCTTTTATACCCCGACCACCCAATATCTTTACTCCGCTCTGCCTTAATCCGCTCTCTGCGCTCATTTTGTGCCTGCTCATACTCTGCGTAGTACGGGCAGCGGGTGTGGCACCCGGGGGTTCGCTCGGGGCAGGATTTACAGGGGTTAATCATTTTGTACCTCCTGATTCCAGCATTCTTCACAATCTCCACATAAGCACTCATCAAGACTTTCCTTCTGCCCATACAAACATCCTCTGCATACGTTACAGCAGATTTTGCTGTCGGAATACGTGGACTTAGGGAACTTTTCTTTGAAATCCATCAAATACGTCCGTACCGGATGCTCTTTGGCCCATGTGGATACAATCTTTTCTGCTTCGTCTGGGTTGCGCAGCGTCCACATTTTACATGCATCACCGACGAAATACCCATCCTGGTTGATTGGACATTCCCGGCATGGTTGTTTTCTGCACATCCTTTGCAATTTTTTTGTAAATTCTTTAAATTCCATTTTTGTCCTCCCGCATTATATACTCTTTGCCTGTAAACTGATCTTTGATAATAACCTGTCCATCACGGGCACCTATGCCAATGCAAGTGTCTTTACACATACTGTCAATAAGGCGCATTATGCTATTTACCTCCTGCTCTCTGTCAGCAAGTAATTTATCCATTGATATCATTTTAGCCATCACCGCTCACCTCCCAGCTCCGGGTTGTCCGAAATCCTTACATACGCTTCCATATTCTATCAGTAACTTTGTAAGTACAGATATTGTTATCTCACCTCCCTGTTGTGCGAGAGGTTTAAAATAGCTTAGCTCTTCATTTATCCGTCCCATAAATTTGCCCCTTGTATATGTATCATAATTGTCAAGATAGACTATATCCCCTTTTTTCATTCCGCTTCCTCCAATTCTGCTAATTTAGCGTAGTTCCAAGATGTTGCATGCCTAGAGTTCGTCCAGCTTGTACATCCAAGATCAAAGGCATATACTTGCCCGTCCTCATACTTTGCAAAATGACGCTTTACCCACCCTGCACACTCTGCATTTTTAACCAATACCGGCGTATCCACGGCCACCTTGCTCCAATCCGTCTCAGGCTCTTTATATTCTTCCTCTAGCCATAGAGGATACAAAAAGTTTATACACGCAGTACAATTGATTTCTTCGCAATCTCCCCCAGAGTTCTCTTTTATTAGCCTGCAAATCTTTGATGATTGGCGACTTTTGATAGATTGCATTATTTCATCCTTATACTTCTCTCTATTTTTCATTTCTCTCCCTCCAATTCTGCCAGCCGTTCGCCGCAATATGGACAATATGCTATGCCAAACGCTTGGTTTTTCCCCTTACTGCAATTCACTAAGTACCATCCAGTTTTGCCCTTAATCTCAAGTTCCTGCACAGCAGTAAAATTATCGTCATCACATTTCTGGTTTTTTAAGCACTTACATTCATGTTCTCTCATTTCATACCTCCCATTTCAGGCGTTGTCCGCAATACCGGCAATACTTATCATTGCTTAAGAACTTACCACATACAGGACATTTTGTGAGTTTGCACCCCTTTCGAAATGCTACATTTCCGACGTTTACATCTTCCTTTATAGAGTGTATGGTTATGACATTCTTCGCTACCTGCTTTTCCAGAGCTTCTATTGCCATATCCAGGGCTTTTACCCTCTTATTAGCAAATTCTCCAGCTTTTCCACCTTCTTGCAGCATTCCTTGCAAGCTTGTAGCTTCGTATTCAAGTTGTATTATCGCTTCCCGCTTATTCATCCCTGCCACCTGCCTTTGTTGCTCCAGAGCCCTCACGTCGTAGGCGGTCGGCTGATCCTCAACAATCTTAATGACCTCTGCGACCCCTTTTGGGTTATTTGCACTGTACACGGCTGCAATTAAGTCACGTTTTAATTTGTCTGCATCTATCAGTCTCATAATCTATTCCTCCTTCCTCCCCGCAGAGCCATTTTTTAAAATATCTTGTGGTCTCTGAGTTTTAACGGCTGCTCTGCGGGGACGATGTATTCCAACCCGCCTATCTATGGAATTTGACGTTTACCGGCGGGCGTTTGGTTGTTATTGTTTAGCTTCTAATTCCTCAATTATCCGATAATACTCTGACATCGGAATTTCTTCCATGAAGTCCGCAAGACTGATATCTCCATGACCATCAATCATCCCGTATAAAGCGTTCTTGTACATCCACAAGTTATATCTCACACGGCCATATATGCCGTATTCAAATGGCCACGATCTCAAACAGTTAATGTCGTGAATGCTTGCATAATTAGTAACCTCCTCGTCAAATGCCTTTTGAGTTTTGGAATTTTTCTTAAACTGACACATTCCGTAAGGGCCAGAGCCTTTCATTAGTTGGCTTTTAAATTTTTCCTTCATGTCACGATCAAGGTCAACTGTCAGTCTTTCTGTATAGCAAAAGTCTGATTTGTGTTCGTCCGTATCAATTCCATGTTTTTTAAGGAATTTCCTTGTCAGTTCTCTGTAATCATTTATTGCACGCTTCTGTGTAACGTATTTCCTATATAAATCAGCATTCTGATCTGTAATTTTAAATGCTTTCTGCATGTTCTACCTCCACAATTTTGATTTCTGTCCTCGGTCGCATCCTATCCCAATCCCCCCGGAGCCGCAGGTCAATGCAGCGAAAGCTGTCGTCCTGTATGATTCCCGCCTGCACAAGCCCGTCGAGGATGAACTTCCCGCTGTAGTTGTCCGGGTCACGTCTACCCCGTGTCGGGAAGAAATAGGTAATCGTCACCACGGCCCTCTCAAACGGTTTTTGCGGTGCCTTTCCCTTGCAGAGCCACAGCAGCAGATCAAGCCATTCTTTCTTTGCTGTACGGTATTCCCAGACGTTCCTGCGGCCTTTAAATTTGTTATCGCTGGGCGGTATCTGGTTGACTACGATTACCATGCCACCCCATCCACACGCTTAAGGGTATCCGCTGTCTGCCAGTCCTTATAGCTCAAGCCTTGCTTACGCATTTCGGCCTCGATCTTGTCCGCCCGGCTTGGCCGGATTGGCACCGGTGTATCGTCAACCTTTGCTTTCGCCCGGCGTGGGTTCGGGGCCATTGGTATGCCGGTCATTTCCGATAACCCTTTCAGTCCGCCGACACGGCTTAACAGATTTGAGTCAAGTCCGGTCATTTCTTTAAGATGCGCTCTTGACGGCAATGTGTTAAGCCCTAGCGTCTCTTTACAGTCCAGCACCCGCCGTATAATTTCCGTTTGCGTTAATTTTGTTGCCATGTTGCACCTCCTAAAACGGAATATCCTCATCCAGCGCCTGGAACCCCTCTGGAATATCTTCCGCCTGCCGGTCTGTCTCCTTCTGTCTGTCTGCCTTCTGCTTCTCCAATTCTCCCCAGTCCAGAAATTCCACGTTATTCGCAACAACATCTGTGGTGTATACAGTCGCCCCGTCCTTGTTGGTATATTTTCCTGTCTGTATACGTCCCTGGATTCCTACAAGCCTGCCTTTGTTCAGGAAGCGTTCACAGTTCTCCGCCTGCTTTCCGAATACAACCACGTTGTGGAAGTCGGTCTGTTTCTCTTTTCCAGACTTCACCGGCCGGTCAATCGCCACGCTGAACCTGGCAACCGCCATGCCATCCGTTGTATATCGCACGGCCGGATTTTTTGTTAAGCGTCCAATTAATATTACTGAATTGATAATCCATCCCTCCTTTTGGCTTGACTGATTTTCTTTCTTGTTTCGTCAGTCCGTTTTGCTCCTGTATGATGTAATCTTGTATGATCTCCATTTGACATTAATCGTAAATTTTCTATACGGTTATCATCTTTAATTCCATTTATATGATGCACCACTTCATCGTCCTGTAGCACTCTTCCAATATGTTCAGACATAATATATCTATGTTCCATCACATATCCATTTTTGTCTGCCATAGGATGTCCTTTTTTAAGAATAAGGATGTGCCCCTTTGCATTTTTCTTTCGCCCACCTTTCCAAAAATTTGTTTTTTCTCTTTCTCTCGCTTTTGATTTGATAATATATAGTGCATCTTGGTCCTTGTGTAATCCGAGCCTTGTTGCCTTATGTTGAATGGAGTTTACAGAGCGCTTTAGCAATATTGATAAATCTTTGTTAGGCAAAAATGGGTATAATTTCTTTATTTTTCTAATTTCCTCATCTGACCAGTCAACCTCTATCATTGCACACCTCCCACAATTTTTTTATGGTGTTTCACATCTTTTAATTTATCTGTTTCTACGGTAAAAACTATAATTGGTTTTTCGCCATGCCTTGTGTCTGCCGTTACAATTTTTCCGGTTCCGGTTTTGTGCTTATCTGGGTTAATCCATGTGTAGAGCTTCCCATAGATTTCATGCTTCCCATACACAACTTCAACCTCTTGTTCGTCTTTCAGTTTTTCTTCCAACCGTTTCATTTTTTTGCGTATAATTGCATTAACTTCTTTTTCGCCGAACATGATTTTCGCCTGATACATCATGATACATACGTCGGCGATTTCTTCCTGCACGTCCACCCTCGTATCCCCGCACGGGTTTCTATGAAATTTGCTGAGCGCAACCCCTAATTCGTCCATTTCCTTGTGGCACATTCTGATCTGTTCATCTTCTCCAAATACCGCAATAGCCTCTTTGAGGATTTCTGTGCTGGTCATCCCCGGCTCCGCAAGTCCTTCAATCATATCTTCGTACCACCACCACACGTTATCATCTTCCCGCATAAAATAATAATCATATAATCCGTTGCTGTTGCATTTTATAACGGTCATGGTCTTTCCTTGCCATTTGTCCATTTTTCCTTCTTTGTTCCTGAAGCGACATTTGCTTATATCGTCTTTAATCCTTACTCTGTCACCAACTTTGTATTTCATTTCGTTCCTCCAATCTGCAAAGCCCCATTAAGAGCCTGCCTCACTTCGTCTGGTAACTGTTCCTGCGCTTCCTGCCGCTCTTTGATCTCTCCAATCGTCTTTAAAAACTGCCCCCTGGTCACGGTGTTTACGATCTCCGTGTCTGTCATTCCAAGGTCCTTTAGTGCGCTTGCACCGCCTAACCACCTTTGGCAGCAGACAGGGAGCTTCTCAAATTCCTCTTGAGATCGGTACCCGCTATTGCAAATCGCCTTGTAAACGATGTTCCACAGTTCTTCCGGTGAGTCTCCTGTCTTACTCAACAGATCGACCTGCGCTTTAATCTGTCCCGGAACCGGGAACTTCGGATATTCCCGGCTGTCCGCCGCCGCAAAGTTCATGGCAGCCTGCTCAACAACTGCGTAATTGTGATTGGCAAATATCTTGTGCCATGCGTTAATCATAATCTGAGGGTCTGCCGCAACCTCCGGGTAATATGCGTTTAAGATTGCTAATATCTTAGCTGTTTCGTCCTTCGTCATGTTGTCCCCCTATGTAGTCCAGAAACTTGTTTCCGCCTTTCTTGGTGCTTTTTTGATTCAGGTAGCTTTCAAACTTTGGTCCAAACAAGGTTTCCGGTCTTAAAAACTTCTCGTACTCCGTGCCTGTCCACTCTGCGGTTTTTTTCTCGATCACCGTCTCAAAATCTGACAAGGTAAATCCTTCGTTCATCCGTGCTTTTACGAGTCCTTTTGTTTTCTCACTCGTGGCTTTATATCTGGTCCCACAAAGGCCGTTTAATTTTGACAAAACCGCCTTTGTCATTTCTCCCACCTTATTAAGACCTTTTTCATTTTCATTTTCTATTTCTGTTTCATTTCCCATTAGGTTATCCGTAGATAAACCTAATGGTTTTTCGTAGCTTTCGCCTTGCTTTCCTTTTGCTTTTGGTGGTCGTCCTCCCTTGGAACCATTGGAACGCCTTGATTCTGTAAACTTTTTGCGACGGTCGGTTTCGTATTTCATCCTTTTGTTGTAGTAATTCCCTTTTGAATCCTGTTGGAATTTTTCTGAAATCTCTTCAAATTTATCTCCGCATATTTCTTTGAAGTTTTTTTCTTTGATTGGTCCTGTTTGCTGCTGCAAGGCAAGTAGTGTTATATACCGTCCCTTTGTGTCATAATCCATAAACATCGTACCCGTTAAAAAGTCGGATGCGTAAAATAAGACTGCCGGGTCCTTCATCATGGCCCATCACCTCTCAAACCTCTAAAATCCTATTGTCAAAGGTGAGATTTTCCACAAATTCATCAGTATGGGAATAGCTGATTTTGCGGAAAATAACGCTCGTATCCATTGCAACAAAATAAATATTTTGATCTCGCCCATGTGATGCATTCGATAAACACATTTCAATCTCTTGCATATTTTCATCTAAATCCAGCCCTAATAAGATGCCTTTTGTTGGCTCCAGTTCATAGTCAATGTCTTTTAATTGCAATTCATCCAGCATATTCATGTATTTTGATAACTGCGACAAATCGTTTGGTGACAGATTCCTGTGTTTAAGTTCTACCACAACAAATGTCCTGGTTTCGAATGTGCCGGGTCCATCCTCAACATTATCCCAGCAATCAAAAAGCAGATCGATAAATTTCCCCCCAACATTAACTTGCCTTCCAATAAAATTAACATCGCTAATCCCGTCGTCATGCTCAAATACTACGTTTGTTAAAAATCGTTTGAAATCCTCTATATTCTCACAAATATAATCCTCTAAATCTCTTTCGCTTTGTATGTACATATAACCCTCCTAACTATTTCCTATCCTGCATCCGTTTCTCTTCAATCATTTGGCCCATTCCTGCCCCACTCCCTGCTGATTTGAGCGTCGAGTATCCGTATCCGCAGTTTGGTCGAGTTAACGTTTTCTTGGGCCGTCTTATACATGACCTCTGCAACGTCTCTTTTAAATCGTTTGTCTGCGCAATTGCCGTATATGACCTTGTCAATCAACGTCACTGCCATGCCCTTGTCACGTAATTTTAAAGCCTCTTGTGTCAGTTCCACTTTATAGTCCCGCTCCGCCTCTGCGAATTCTTTCCCATACTTCGCCATCAGCCGAACCCCTTCCGCCAGCTTGGTCATATGCTCGTTCAGCTCGTTAATCATCAATAGTCCGCTCATAAAAAGTTCCTCCCAAATATCCGTTGAAAGTCCTCCCGGCTCCCGTGGATTTCTTCAAACCGTTTCTGCCCTTCCCGGTGCAGGTAGTCCATCACCTCTTTATTATGATGCGCTCCGGCGGGCGGCTCGTTATGGTGCCAGTGATTCAGCCAGACCCATAGGCCGTATTTTTCAGACAGTTTCCGGTTTGGATTCCCGCCAAAGCAATGGTGCCTTTCAAGAGCATCCGTCCGACCGCTAATAAAACATCGCTTTTCCACCTGCATGATTGATTTACTCATGTCGGAAACCTCCCTTTCCTAAGTGCCCTGCAAAGTTCCTTTAGACTTGGCAGGTATTCATTCTGTATCCATCCTTTGTCATATTTGACCGGATAAAAGTTAATTCGGCCATCGTCCACCTTACCGCTATAGTCCCGGTATTCCTCGTCGATCAGACCGTATGCGACGATGTAGAGTTTGTCTGTTTTCATCGCATACATTTCCACTTGTGCCTGCATCCAGTACGGTTTTGTGACTTGAAACTCTTTCAGAAAGTTGTGGGTTTTAACCTCGTAGATTACCCCGTCTTTGTCACCGTCGTAATTGACCCGTAGTCGGTATTTTTCAATCGTTATTTGGTGGTCCTGCCGGATTTCCGGGTTTATGGCGTTGAGAATCTTATGTTCCCATGCCGTCCCCGCCGCCATCGCTTGTGTATGTATGTCACGCTGTTGCAATCCAAGCTTTTCATTCCACCATTCCAGCCATGATTTCGTTGTCCGATTTTTAGCGACTACAAAACGAGTATCGGATGCGCCTTAACCAAACCAACCAGCTCTGTCGTGATTGGTTATCATCTTGTAACACCACCTTTAACAGGAGTAAGTAATGCTTTTTCGTCTGACCACCCTCTGTTTTTTCTTGCCCGTATTGCATAGTATGACATACCTAACTCCCTTGACCATGATTTCATACTTTTTGTAATTCCAAACAATGTCATCATGTGATTGTTTGAACGGTTATTAGCCTGTGTAATAATATCTGCCCATCGACAGTTTTCAGGAGAATACCCACCATTCATATCTATTCGATCAAGTGTTTTGTCAATAGAATACCCGTTCTGTATTGCCCAATCATAAAAGTTCTGGAAATTTTTGAGCCATAAATCGCATACCGTTATTCCACGGCCGCCATAACGGGCATAGCGTTTATTTTGTGGCTGATAGCATCTTCTTTTCATATCAAACCAAATGTGGTAAAGTCTTTTATGCTCTGTTTTTTTATAGTTAAATCCGTTATGGTATTTTTTTTGAAACATTTCTAACACCTCATTTTTTCAGCCGTCTTTTAGCGTCCTCATACTGAGCCTGTGTAAGTTGCGACAGTTCTTTTACCTTGTAGTATGTACACATCTTTGATACGTCTCTGTGCGCCTGGTCGCAAAGGTCCGTCAGTTCGTCCACCTGAAATTCTGTGATCGGCTTCTTTTCTTCTGCTTTCTGCTTGCTGACATATTCGTCCGTGTCGGCGTCCTTTGTATCGTCGATACAGAACAGGCCATTGAGGGCGTATTTTCGGGCGTACGAGGACGCTGTACCGGTGATCTGGCTATCGTCCATTCCTTTCTTGCTCTCGGATTCTCTTGCAAGTGCTGAAACGGAAACCGCTTTCTCTCCATCAGTTATTGTTGCCGTGGCTTTCACGTAAACCCTACCGGCTTCGGATATGATCTCATCGGACAGCGTCAGCAGGCATCCGTGCGCCTTACAGAGAGGTTTTGCCGCCTCAAAGATATCTTCACAGGATCGATATTTATACCCGCCGAAACTGTTTGTTTTTCCTTTTGGCGCTTTTAATTCGTTTTGTATTTCAATTAGTTTTTGCATTACTATTCCTCCTCAATTTCATAGACCAGTTGGCTGATCGCCGTTTCCCGATCCACACCGTTATATTTCTCTAAAAAGTCAATGGCCAGCTCGAAAGCGGTTTTCATGTTGGCTTTGCACACCGGGCAATATACCTGCCCATGCTCCGCTATGCTCCCGCAGTCACAAAGGGTCGGTGGTTCGTGATTTGTGTATCTGGCCGCAGCAGATTCATTCGCCACGGCGTTTGCATCGTTATAGCAGATCAAGGAATGTCACCTGCCCTTCTTCGGACTGATTGTCCATATTTTTCATTCGCCGAAAGATGGTTGCCGCTTTTGACGCATAGTCACGGCGAAAGCGTTCATATTCTTCTTGCGTTTTGGCGATCCAGTATCCTTCCTGCTCATTCAGTCCGCAGACTCGAACGCCTTGCTCTCTCAAGGCTTCAATCATTTTTCTTGCAGTACGATCGCCCACGCAAAACTGTCTGCTAATTTGTTCCCGTGTAACCGGATGCTCCTTATCAGCTTGATGAAGCATCAATTTCAAAAGTTCTTCTCTCATTGACAACCTCCTTTACTTGAGGTATCCTGTAATTGATTTATTTGTTGTGTGCCATTGTAGGGTTGCCGCCCTCTGGCACATTTTTTATGTACTTCAGCTTTATGCAAAGCTCTTCCCCTTCTTTCTTGCATACATATGTTGTAAGGGCGGTATCCATAAACTGTTTCGCATCATCCAGTGCCGCAAATTCAAATTCAACCGCTGGATATCCGATATCAAATGTTACCTGAATCATATTGTTCTCCTTTCAATATTGTCCCAGCCCCATCAGTACCAGGAGCAGGATTCCGATTATGTAGTTGTACCATTTCATGCGCTACCTCCACTTACTATCCACTCGTCTATGCTCTTTTTATAAACGAGCCACTTACCCTGCTTTCGCCCTGCAATCTCCCCTGCTCGTACCTTCTTTCTGACAAAGGCTTCACTGCAGTTCATATATTCAGCGGCCTCTTTTAAATCAAATACGGTATTGTCCGGTAATGGCTCTGGCTGCGGGTTACGCTCTGCAAGCTTGTCCGCTACCCGATCAGCAATTGCGTCGATAAAAGCTTCAAACATGGCTTGCGGTACGATTAATTCACTCATTTAGGTTCCTCCTCCTGTTTTCTTAGGCTTGTTCCCTCCTAGTGCGTTATGGTATAATTTTTTTGCATACAGTTTAGAAAGGAACTTTTATAATGACTGACGAACTTATTTCAATTCTTGAACTTTTTAAGGAGCGACGTTCTCTTTCTGTGTACGAATTATCTGTCTTAAAAAACACCGATATGTTAAAGACCTTTGATCCTGTTAATTGGTTACTTGATAAACAGTATATAAAGATCGAAGGCAACTACGCCACGCTCCACGGCGAAGACCTTACCCCCAAAACTAAGTTAATTATTACAACAGAGGGTGAGCTTGCCTTAAATCAAGAAATAGCGTCCAGAAAAAGGCTAAAATTCAGTGAAATCCGTGCATGGATAACTGCAATTGTTGCTGTTGCGGCTTTCGTCAAAAGCTTTTTCTTCTAAACGAACGCGTTGATCAAAGCCGCAATGGCTAGCCCCAAAATACTCCACTGAACCATCTCATATATGATAGGGTGGTTTTTTTCTAACCATCTCCACATTCCTTTTACCTCGTTTCTCATTCGGTTTTCTTGGGCTTGTTTTCCAGCAATTTACTTTTTGCTCATTCTCCCTTATACTGTGTATACAGGTTCCCGCCAGGGCTGAGTACATACGAAAGGAGATTAACTCATGATCTTGTCAATCTATACGGATTACTGCCCGCACCTCAAAATGGAACACAGCATAGAGATAAGATATTCGAAAGTTCCGATTAGCGGTTCTCCAAATGAACATTTCAAAAAAGTTTCTGCTTTGTGCGACCATGTTGATTCTTGTAACCATCTTGATGAGTATGGAAGGTGTCCGCTCTTCAAAGCAGCGCCTACTCAACCATACTAATTTTTTTATTTATATTCTTTGCAATACTGCCGATCTTCGGTATCCAGTCGCCTTTGCAATCTTTCCACAGTTCACATTTGCTACAGGGCTTACCGAAGTCGGCTGTTTCATTTTCAGATGCCTGCCTTCGAAATTCATCGAAGTGATTTAGTAGACAGATAATCGCTTTCTCTGTTTCTTTTTCAGTCATATTCCTCCTCACCTCCCCCTATCCGGTTTTCTTGGGTTTATCTTGTTCTTGCTTGTCCTGCTTCTTGTTTTTGTTCGCAATCGCAATACCTTCCGCAAGCCCGAGTATGTACTTACGCTCAGCCTCTGGAAGAATCTCGACAGCTTCACTCAGTTTCCGCGTTCTTTCTTTTGATGTTTCAGTCATATGCTCACCTCCCATCGTGTCCTGTTTGAGTCTATATTACTACACTTACATGTCAAAGTCAACAAGATTTTGTCCTGTTTGTGTCATTTTTCTATTTACAATGTTCTTTAACTATGTTAATATGGGGACATGGAGGTAAACAAAAGTGGATGAAATTAATATAAGGTTTAAGGAGTTGAGAAAAGCCTGCAACAAAACGCAGGAAGAATGGGGAAAGATACTTGGTATAACACGATCAGGGGAAAGCGAAATAGAAAACGGAAGGCGAAAAGTAACAGAAAAGCATCTTATCATGTTGAGCAATTGGACAGAAAAAAATATTAATTTAGAATGGCTAAGAACCGGAAAGGGCGCAATGTTCAAATCGGTTAGTCGTGAAGCTGAAATTGCTGCATTAACCGCTGATCTTTTTAAGGATGATGACTCTTTTAAAACACGGCTAATAATCGCATTATCAAGATTGGATGATGATAGTATTGCAGTTTTAGAGCAAATTGCACTTGATCTTGTTGGTAAGCAAAAAGAAAACGACTAGTTTTCACTAGTCGCTAATCTTTTGGCCAACTCATAAATAAGTTCTAAAGCTTTTGGGTCGTCTATGCTGGCAAGAATTTGAATGATAAGTTTTTTATAGTCCACTATGTACACCTCCCAGAAGGAAACGCCGAAGATAATATAATCATTATAGAACATATGTTCTCTCAAATCAATATCAAATCGGCCAGGGATATAATTAAAGGTGTGCGCACACGTTTAAATTACTTGCATTGTAGCATATAAAATTTATCTTGTGTTAAATCTTGGAACGATTTCCGTGATTACGGAAATATGTAATAAAAATGCAACCTTTTTTGAAAAGATTGCATCTATATATAGTTGCTATTTGTGAGGGGATATAAAAAGAGCGGTTATTTTAGTATTAAGTGCCACTGCAATACGTTCCATTTGATCTAGAGTTGGGGATAAAATTTCGTTTTCTATATCGTTTAGCGTCGTTTTGCTAATACCGGATTTTTCGGCAAGCTCTTGAAGCGTCAGGCCTTTTGCTTGTCTTGCATTATAAGTCAAAATTTTCATGCACATACTACTCCTTTTATGGTTAGTATGTGAGGATGGAATTTAAATATACATAAAGGAGTATTAATTAGGGAGAAGGAAACCACTTAGTTTTTAATGGAGGAAAGATATGAAGAAAATTATCACCCTTATCTGCGTTCTATGTTTAAGCGTATGCCTTAGCTCCTGTGGAGAAGACGCATCTAACAAAGATGCCTCAAAGGAAACAGAGGTAAAAGATACTGTATTACAAATTGGAGATATTGCTTCTCTAGATGATTGGGAAGTTGTGATAGAGGGTGCAGAAGTCGTTCAATCTGTAGAAGATCAGTTTGCTGTTTTCACGCCGGAAGAAACCACTGATCAGTATCTGGAAGTCTCAGCGTCCGTAAAAAACAAAGGCAGTGAAAGGCGAATTTTTTCACCCTATATTCCAAATGAAAAGACGGATACCTATCTGGAATTGATTTGCAAAGAGAAATATAAATATACACCAAACACTCTCCTTGGCTATGCAGACGCCTTGGATAATGTTTCCGTTGATCCGCTATCAACAAAAACTGGAAAGCTTCATTTTGCTTTTCCGAAGGAACTAGGGGATTCAACAGATGACATGATTGTCCGGATCATTTCCAAAGGCGAAAAAGTGGAAATCAGCTTAAAGCAGGTAGGTTCTCAGACTTCCCAATCTAAAGAGACTAGCCAAGCAACAAAGACAGAAAAAACTTCTAGCAAAACAGTCACAAGCACGAACACTACTTCTAGCAACAACTTTACAGAACAAATCGTTGGAATGTGGGCCGGTAACTGGATGGATGGAGGTCACATAGAATTTCAATTTTTACACAATAATGATTTTTATTGTGATTTATATTATGGGAATGATTATAATTCTACTCAAGGAAAATACTGGTTAGAAGGGAATCAACTTAATCTAGACACTGGCGAAACTTACACGATAAAGTCTGTAGGCAACGGTATCCTAAAATTGAAAACTTATGGAGGAACCTATAGTCTCGACAGGATGGCTGTATAAAAAACAAAAGCCCCCATCACTGGAGGCCCTGTCGATAGCTGCAATGCTGCAATCTATCCGTCGCAAGATAATTGTAACATTGTAGCCGACTTTTTGCAAGGTGCGGTATTTTTTATACCCCAAAATAGAAAAAGGAGGCGATATTTATGCCAGGAACAATGAGGAAGCGAGGGAAAGACAGCTGGTATCTTGAAGTCTGTATTGGATCAGATTTTAAAGGACAGCCAATTCGTTATAGCAAAACGGTACACTGCAAGTCTAAAAAGGTAGCCGATAAAGAGCTTGCCAAGTTTTATACGGAATGTGCGAGCGGCACAGTCTCTAAACCATGCACTTTAACGGTAGAAGAAATGTGTAAGCTCTATATCGAAAAAATGCCAGATTTAAGCCCGGAAACAATAGCGGGATATGAAGTTATTATGAAGAATTATATTGGCCCGATCAGCAAGCGAAAAGTATCAAAGCTTACGACCCTGCAAATACAAGACTGGATTAATTGGTTACATAAAGAGTATCCACGGAAGCGATCTAATAAAAAAGGCCTATCTCCAAAAACGGTTGGCAACGCATATCAATTTCTTGCCGCAGCAATAAACATGATGAATACGTGGGAAATTATAAATACCAGTGTACACGAAAAAGTAGTTTTGCCAGAAGTGGAGGAAAGGGAGATCGCATATCTGGATGAAGAAGAAATGATCCGATTTATCAAGTGTTTAAATCGAGTGCCCAAGGAAGAATACAATTATAAGGTTGCAGTATTATGGTCCCTATTTGCCTCGCTCAGAAAAGGCGAAATATTTGGACTGGACGAAAGCGGCGATATTGATTATGAAAATGGCTATGTCTTTATTCATCGAGCGAGATATGCGAAAAAAGGCGGCGGTACATATGCGAAAAGAGTTAAAAGCAAAAAATCAAATAGAAAAGTCGCTGTTCCGATGAAAGTGATCGATGAGACAAAACGCCTTATCACTATCAATAAAGAGCGTAAGCTGCTTCTAGGGAGCAAATGGCGTGACTCGCCAGCCCTTATTAAGGGGACGTTCGGCGATCCTATGTATCCAAATATGCTATATGTGTGGTTGGATCGATTTTTAGAAGAAAACGGATTTGCCCACATGGGAATACACGGCCTGCGACATACGCATGCGTCGATGCTCCTTCATCTTAAAACTGGCTTGGCCGATATTAGTGATCAACTTGGTCATTCCAGCAAGGCAGTAACCGAAAGATATCTGCACAACTTTAAGGACCCCGGGCGGGCTATCGCAGATTCCATTGCTACGGAATTCTTAGATGCAAAATAATAGTTTTACGTCATTTTTACGTCAACCATAAAAAAATAAGAAAAGAACGTTGAAATTTCAACGTTCAAATGGTGGAGAATAGGGGGATCGAACCCCTGACCTCGTGATTGCGAACCACGCGCTCTCCCAGCTGAGCTAATTCCCCAAGCCGGATTAATTTAACGGAACTATTATAGCACGATTGATTCGAAGATGGCAATAGAAAAATGAATTCTTATTACCCTTGCCAGCAGGCTTGACCAGGGAGGCCCCACAGGCCAGCCGCCGCAACCAGAGAGGCTGTCGCAGTAATCATGATCATCGTGATCCCTGAATCCTTGAGCGTCACGTTCTCGGAGAACCGGGGCCGGGGAACTAAGCCGGGAATCGAGGACGGGAGCAAATCATCGTGATCTGTACCTGGCAGCTTTCCCAGCAATGATTTTGCTTTTCCCCCTCTATTAATCCGGGCCCAAAGGGCCCGCTCCTTTCCCAACAGTCCACAAAATGGATCAAAAAAAGGGCACATCGCATTCGTTTTCGTTAATGCGACAGCCCCACGAAATTCTACGGAAAATCATGATAGTGCGTCCGCAGATCAAATGTGATATTTTCGCAATTTGCGTGAAACCGTCGATTGGTTGATACCGAGGCGATTTCCGATTTCGGTTGTGGATTTATAGAGCTTCTTAGCTTCTGTGAATATTTGTTTGTCCAACTCTTCACAAATCTCTCTATAGCTGCGGTTCGCAATCCTCAAATCCGTATTAAAAGTATCTTCCAGGTTCAAATCGATAATTCCGTAAAGATCGCTCAGGGTAATGGTCTTTTTATTGGAAAATAAAATCAGCCGCTCTATGAGATTTTCCAGTTCCCGTACATTTCCTTTTAATTCCATTCTGGAAAGAAAAGTCAGAACTTCGCCGGTGATTTCTTTCTTCAGTTGATAAACTTCGTTGAATTTCTGTTTAAAGGTTTCGACGAGAGGCGGAATGTCCTCCGGTCGTTCTCTCAAAGGCGGAATGTTGAGTTCCAGTACGTTCAATCGATAATACAAGTCCTCTCGAAACTTTTTTTCTTTTATCTTCTCCTTCAGATTTACATTGGTTGCAGCAATGATTCGAGTATTTACCATAACCGGCTTGGTTCCTCCGATACGGAAAAATTCTCTTTCCTGCAGCAGGCGCAGCAGTTTTACCTGCAAGTCATAAGGCATGTCACCGATTTCATCCAGAAAAAGCGTACCGCCATCGGCCATTTCCACAAGCCCTTGTTTTCCGCCGCTTAATGCACCTGTAAAAGAGCCTTTCTCATACCCGAACAACTCCGATTCAATCAGCGAATCAGGGACTGCACCACAATTAATGGTTAAAAAAGTGCCTGCTTTTCGATTGCTGTTATTATGCAGAAATCTTGCAAGAAGACTTTTACCCACACCGGATTCACCCAGGATCAAAACCGTTGAATCCGTCTTGGCCATAATTTCTGCCTTATCAATAATATTCTTCATTACTGCGCTTCTATAAACAATTCCTAATTTTTTAGCAGCATCGTTCTTTAATTGGAGCAATTCCATGCTGTACTTCAAATTGCTGGAAGTCAAATCCTCAATCACTTTCCGCTTTTCACTGGTATCAAAGATGTAGCATATGACGTATTGAATTTCTCCCGACTCATCAAAATAGGGAACGCCTTTAACCATCCGCGAAATCCCTTCCCCGTCATTTTTATACGACAGCTGTTCCAATACCACCGTTTCCTTTCTGTCCATTACTCTTCTTGTCGTCGCGTCATGGATAATTTTTTGCTCAATCATCTCGCCCAGGGTCATTCCAACGAGATATTTTCCCGAATAACCAGTCATCCGCTCGTGTTCTTGATTGGTCATAATCACTTCCTCATCCTTATCGACCACGATGGTGGCGCTGGACGACTGGTCGATTATAAACCTCAATAGTTCTCTGTTTTCAATAAATTTTTTTTGTTTATTTTTCATCGGAAGGCTCCATGATTTCAGTAATTTATGCTTATTTTCATATTTTATGCATTATAGCATAATTACATCTAAATTCCAATCTTTTTCAACAATATTTTGCCTTATAATATGCAATTTCGCATATCCCCCTTTGTATAAGCGACGTCGGCTTACTCATTTTGCGTCAATTGGGCCCGATTCTTTATGAAAACTGCGTTTTTTTATGGCATGGGATTTGCGTTTAGCTTATTGGCAAATGATTTTATCATAATTTTTTAGGAGGAAATGCATTATGAACAAAGTAGGTTTAAAGCAAAACGGAAGATTCTACTATGGCTGGATTCTGATGATCGTCGGATTTATCCTCATGTCTCTGGCCTATACAGGCTCAATTTCCATAACCAGCGTTTTTGTAGTGCCAGTAACGGAAGCCTTTGGCATTGATCGGGGCTCTTTTCTGCTCTATCAGACCGTGCTGACATTGACGGCCGTTGTTGTGACTGCATATTTTGGCAAGCGCATGGCGAAGGGAAGGTTAAAGCTGATTGTCGTGATATCTGCCCTTGTGGCAGCTGTCGGTTATCTGCTCTTTGCATGGGCAAAGGCTGTGTACTGGTTTTACTTCGGCGCAGTTTTGATCGGCGTCGGCTTTACCAACTGCACGGTACTTCCGATGTCCATTATTCTAAATAACTGGTTCGGCGGAAAAGTCAGGGGCACGGTCATGGGATACTGCTTTGTGGGCAGCGGAGTAGGCGGCCTGGTGATTCTGCCGATCCTGAATTCGGTCATAACCAATTCGGGATGGAGGACCGGCTATATCGCACTGGCCTGCATGTTTGGAATTGTCGCTTTCGTCTCTCTGCTCTTCCTTGTGAAAACTCCGCAGGAGCGCGGCTTTACAAGAATGGGTGAAACCGCAGAAGAAACAAAGGCGGTTGAAGATGCTGCAGGGATGAACATAAAGGAAGCCATAAAAACGCCAATGTTCTGGCTCATCTTGGCTACCGCTACTTTGATGGTCTTTGGTTCCAGCGCGATTCTGTTCAATTCAGCGCCGTTCTTTATCGAATGCGGATTCAGCACGCAAAAAGCAGCTCTCGTTGCTTCTTTCAACCTGGGCATGCTGGCCGTTGGAAAAATTTTTATTGGTTTTATCTGCGACAAGCTGGGTACCAAGTTCGGCTCCATTCTGTCCGGCGCAATATTCGGATTGGGCTTTCTTTCCCTGGCCCTGATGCCGATGAACCCCAATGTGTTCGTATTCGGAGCAGTCATTTGCTACGGTATTGGCGGCGGCGGTATTACGGTCTGCCCGCCTCTTCTGGTAAACGCATTATTCGGCGAAAAGGATTATGGAAACATCGTTGCTGCTATGAACATGGCTACCAATCTGGGCGGCGCTATCGGCGGCACCATTGCCGGCGTCATCTATGATATTACCGGAAGCTATGTGGTGTTTTGGTGCATTGCCGCGGCGATGATGGCTGTAGTGGTTGTATTCCGTGTTATCTGCTTTAAGTTAAGGAAAAAGTACACTTATTAACTGCCTGATTTTGGTTTACCATAATGAAAACACCTCGTTTTTGCGCGCATTAGTGTAAAAGTTGTGGGTTACAGAGCCCAAAATTAGTAAATATCGGAAGTTAGAGCAAAACTGATGAAATTCGTACGCTGGAACCGTTGAAAATTTGCACTAATTTCTTACAAAGTTGTAAATTTAGTGTAAACAGTTGCAGCAACTATTTAGAGATATTAGGAGGAGGAAGATGGAACGACAAAAGGAACAAGCAATCCGCTGGATCGAAGAGAATCAAACCCAATTTTTTCAAATATCCGATGCCATATGGGAGCATCCTGAACTGAGCATGCAGGAATATTTTGCATCAAACCTATTGGCTAATTTTTTGACTGACGCAGGGTATCAAGTAGAAAGGAACGTCGCCGGAATGCCCACTGCATTTATTGCTTCATACGGCAGCAAAGGGCCGGTTATTGGGTTTAGCTGCGAATACGACGCATTGCCGACATTATCCCAGGACAAAGACAAATCCCACAGATGCAGCCTGAAGGAAGGCGCTCCCGGTCATGGCTGCGGACACAATCTGATGTCCATCGGCGGCATCATGGCCGCTGCTGCGCTCAAATCGCTGATCGATGCCGGTCGGTTAAAGGCCCGCTTAAAAATCTTTGGAACTCCTGCCGAGGAGCTGTGCATCGGCAAACCGTTTCTAGCACGAGAAGGATATTTCCGCGGCGTAGATTGCGTTTTGGACTGGCATCCCATGGCCTACAGCAAAGCCGGGTACAATGAAAGCACCGCATATTTCAACTGCAAATACCACTTTAAGGGTGCTACCGCCCACGGGAATGCTCCCTGGTTTGGAAAAAGCGCACTGGATGCAGCTATGCTCATGGGAAATGCGCTGGAGTTTCTGAGGGAGCATTTACTTCCCGGCACACCCGGAGGTGAAACGACGCTCAACTATACTTTTGAAAATGTCGGCGGCACGCCCAACGTTGTCCCGGAAAAGGCAACCTTGTGGTGCATCGGTAGAATGGGAACAGCAGAGGAAATTAAGGAGTTGAAACGAAGAGTCGATAACTGTGCCGACGGAATCTCCCTGGCAACGGAAACAGCGGTCACCAAGGAACTCATCACCATGATTCACGAAAAAATCCCCAACGAAACCATTTCAAGGACCATGCTCCGCAACTTTGAATATGTGGGCACACCAGTGTTTTCAGAGGAAGATCAAAAAACTGCTGTGCAAATACAACACGAACACGGCGTGCCTGTCATCCCAATGGGAAAAGAATTAGAACCTTTTGCCTGCACCAAGATGCCGGTCAACGACTCCTCAGAGTACAGCTGGTTTGCTCCGATGGATACTGCCATGGTAGAACTGGTGCCTGATGGACTGGGATGGCACAACTGGGTGGTAACCAAATTTGCCGGGGGCAATGCTGGAAGAGTTACCGCTTCTTTGGCAGCCAAACTATTGGCATGTACTGCGGTCGAACTGGCAGAAAATCCCCCACTGCTCCAGCAAGCAAAGGATGAGCTGAAAACGAGACTGAATGGAAGGGTCTATCAACCGCTCTTTGATGAAAACATCCTGCCTGCAACGGATGCCAACTATGCAGAAATGGAGAAGTTCCGGACACCTGAAATGCTGCCTTAAAATGCAAATAGAGCTGCCTGCATGAAAGTCTTCGTGTAGGCAGCTCTATATTCTATTTCTTTATCATCCAAAACTTGACCACAGCCAGCGACTCCCGCAAGTAAGACGGCGGCAGATTGTACCAGTCTGTTTTTGCTCCCAGGCCTTTGGCCTCAAGGCCGGCCGCCGCGCCGATGCTCCTAGCTCGATACAAATGAAAATCGCTTGTTACAAACACACAGGTATATGCCCCTTTAAAATGCTTGTCCAAAATCTCACGGGAAAATTTGAAATTTTCGTAAGTGCTGGTCGCCCGTTCTTCCTTGACGATTCGCTGTTTTGATATGCCTTTGTCCATCAAATATCGTTCCATTGCAGAGGCTTCGGTCACTTCCTCCTGAGGTCCCCGGCCGCCGCTCACCACAATCATTGCGCGAGGATTTTTTTCTGCATATTGGACAGCCTGATCCAGCCGATGGGAAAGGGTTCGCGAAGCTTGATCCCCATGTACCGCCGCGCCCAGTACGATAACCGCATCTTCCTTGTAATTCATAGAATCGCCGCGGGCGGCAGCAGCCAGAAAGAGAATCATCCCCAATAAAAATAGGACTCCGGCCAGCACCGCATATTTTACAATGCGTATAAACCCTTTTGCCGTAAGGGCTGCTATTTTCTCACGCCAAATCCCACAAGCCGTCAGCAAGGCTCCTGCGGCCAAAGTCAGCGCTGTTCCCATATTAAGGTTGGTGGTAATTGCCACATATAGCCCGTCCAGCAGCAGTAAGATGCCTGCTGCCAGCGATGCTTTCGCCAAAATTCCTTTTCCCATTAACTTCACCCCTGATTCTGCAAAAAGGTTCTGAGCTTGAATGGACGCAAGCTCAGAACCCCGCTATGTGTTACCTTCTTTTCTATTTTACAACGTTTTAACCTCTGTTTCCAGCGTAATATCCAATTGGGCCGCATAATCCAAATACTTGCCGCATTCTTCATCCGTCAGCATGTCGGAGGAAATCAGCCCCTTTTGCGTATATTCATCATTGACAAACATCTTAGTGAACAAGGAACCGCACTGCCCGGTGAGATACATTTCCCCTGTGATTCCAGCCCGTTCAAAGGACTCTACGCAGCCTGGGGCATAGAGATAGGTTTCCACCAGCACGCGCTTGCCGTCTTTCATACCCACAGCTTCCACAACAAAAGCGCCTTCATCTTTCACCAGACCTTCATCCAGAATTTCCTTAATCTCGTCATGGTATTTGGGCGCCGGCGGAAGGTGAGATACGATCACATCAAAGGGAATAAAGGTGTGTCCCTTGTAGGTCTCTTCCTCTCTTGACAAAAGCCCGGCCCGGTACAGGGGTGTGGAAAAATCGATGCCCACGCCGCCGTATTTGAAATTGATGTTTTTGGCTCCCTTGAAATGGGTATCTTTGTTAAGCCCCATATAAACCGTTTCGTCATGAGCGTGCTCTACCAAAGTGACAGGTCCCTGACAGCCTTTGAAATGTCTGGTCACTGGCAGAGAATGGGGTTCTGTTTCTACCAGTTCGCCGTCTTTCAATGCGAAAGTCGGGTCGGTCATATCGGAAAGGGCAGTGAAAGGGGACCACCAGAAGGGCAGGAACCGTTTGGCTTCCACCCCTTCGTAAACCATCATCAGAATATCGTCGCAAGTATCCAGGTACGTCATAGAACGCTTGGCAGCCACGCACATCATACCAGGCGCCGAGCCGGTGCCGATAATGGCGGTTTTTCCAATCTCTTTGAAACGCTTTCCGTATTCCTCATACATCATTTCCACGCATTTGGGCCACCAGGGATCCAGGACATCCGTGGCAGCGAAGTCCTGGTAGTTGGCCTTTACAGCGATTGCTGCCTCTAATACTTTGGGCGCAAAGCGGATGGGCAGAGCGTTAACGATGAGATCCACGCCCTCCGCCGCTTTGATAATGCTATCGATATCGTCCGCATCCACATAAGCGCCGCTGGCTTTCTTGAGAATTTTCACCAGCTCATCCACCGCTTTATGATCCGCATCCGCGCAGATAATTTGACTGACATTTGGTTCTTCGTCCATTCTCTGTGCAACGGTCGAGCCCTGGGCTCCTGTTCCTAATACTAAAATCTTTTTCATTTTTTCTCCTCTTCTCTCAATTATTTGTTCTCTGCATCCAGCATGGAAAATAGAAAACTGCCTTCAAACATCACGGCCTCCGGTTTCACTTCATGGAGCTGCCTTACCGGGATTTGGAAGATGTCTCTGTCCAGCACAACCAGATTGGCTCGTTTTCCCTCCTCAATGGTGCCGGTCTTATCTTCCAGACGCAAAGGAATGGCTCCCAGCCTGGTATACCCTGCGACTAGGTCGTCGACGCCGAGCCTTGCGCTCTTCGGCGGACGAACGCTTTCCGGATATTGTTCCGGGTCCAGAGGCTCTTCCGGGTCAACTCTGGTGGACGATATCTCCATGCCCAAAAACGGATCTCCTCTATGCTCTTCGCACATGCCGATCACATCACTGCTGTAAGTAACCACTGCTCCGGATTCAATCATCTCTGTGAAGTCATACATGGTGTTCCAGCGTTCCTGTCCCAGGTAATCGATTGCTGCTTCACCGAAATATCCGCCCGCCCAGTGGCAGGACCAGTTGATGATGATTCCCAGCTCCGCAGGACGTCTGCGATCATCGGGGTGAACCAGTTCGCAATGAGCCAGCTCCATGTAAATATCCCATGTCCCGCCTTCAAACTCCACCTGCTTCTTTGCCTTTTCATAAGCATCGCAGGCAGTGCGGAACCCCCGGTCGCAAACCACGTGAACATGCAGATCCAGCTTTTCCCGATTCAAGCGCAGCAGCACGTTTATCAATTCTTCCTCGCTCATATTGATCTGTCCGTAATTACCCTTGTCAGGATCGTTGCAGTGGGGCTCTAGCGATGCGCTGTTGCCCATTTCATTGGTGCCGTCCAGGAAAGTTTTCACTGTATGGCTCCCCACATGATCGCTGGTGTATGTTCTTTGCCAATCACGCAAGGCAGCGATGCAGGCATCCAGTTTGTCGAAGCTCTCCAGAAGGCAGGTTCCCTCATAATACATGTTGAGCCTCCCCGCCTGATCCATATCATAATAAAGCTTCATTGCTTCTTCGCCTTCGGTGATCCCGTCCAGGATGCCGATAACACCGCGGCTTTTCAGAAAGTCTAGGAAAGGGGATAAGGTTTTTTCATCTACAGTAGTCGGCGGATGCCAGCCAATCTTATCATACAAGCTCTCCTCAAAAGAAGCTGTAGGTATTGGCTCCAGCACCCATCCAGTGGGTTCCCCAGACTCATCCCGTACGAAAAACGGTGCCATACCGGTTTCCTCAGTGTTTTTATCGATGCCCATCAGCTCCAGAGCCTTGGAATTATACCAGCAGGCATGATCGGTAAAGTCCTGCAGCCTTACCGGCCGGTCTGATACATATTCGTCAATCCATTCTTTTCGCGGCCCTTTTTCATCGAACATGGTAGGCGGATAGCATTCTCCGAAAAAATACGGAACTTCGCTGATCGGGCGGGCCTGGCAATATTCCTTGACAAAAGAGAGCAGCTGATGCATATCATCAAACTCCGGCATCTGCACACGCCAGCGGCTCTTGGCGATGGTCTCCGGGTGGGTATGCCCGTCGATAAGGCCGGGCAGAACCATCCTTCCCTGCAGGTCGATTAAATCTGCTTCCGGCAGCGCAGCTTGACATTCGGCCAGCGTGCCGACCTTTAAAAAACTGCCGTCCTTGATGGCCGCTGCCTCGGCAATTTCCCGTTGCTCATTGCTTTTATATAGTTTCCCGTTGAATAAAATCATTTCTTTGTTCGTTTTCATAAATACTCACTTCCTTCTTTCATACTGGATCTTTCTTTTTTCCGATCAGGAGCAGAACCGTACCCGCTGCTGCACCGATGATCCCGCCAACTCTGGCGATTTTTATCATGAACCAAAAATTGCTTTGCAGACCCGTCCCATAGGTTTCTAAATAATATTCGGGGCCCCAATCTCCTTCATACCAGGATAGAAAGACGCTGCCGACAATGGCGTAGATGCCAAATATTAGAATAAAGACGCCAATTCTCTGGATATCCCCTTTTGCCAGCTTTGTACGGCGGTTGATCGGGTGATTCTCCGGATCTGCTTTATATAAGCCGCCGTATATGATCTTAAATACAAGATAGGCAGCGACAGCCGATCCAATTGATACAAATCCCAGCAGAAAATATTCCGTTCCGTTAACAAGCATTCCGATAATTGCAATTGCCACCGGAAGCAATGCGATGATATAGATCTTGGCGGGGCCGCCCTTTATGTACCATACGTCTCTTTTCTCCACCGGATATTTTCTGCGGATAATAAGCAGCGATATACCAAGAATCACATATACCATTAAGGCCAGCGGCCCTAAAAAGGTCAGCAGCGTTGAAAACTCAAAATTCATCATGATAACAGTTGTAACCCCCAAAAGCAGGATTGACAGAATCGGCACGCCCCTATTTTTGCTTACTTTGACTAAGAATCGCGGGCATAGATTGTCATCCGCCATAACGAAAAACCCTCTCGATCCGGCAGCAATATAGGTGTTAAAAATCGCAGCCTGCGAAATAATGGCAACGACTAAAAAGGCTACGCCCCATCCATATCCCAAATGCTCTTTTAATACATCACCGTATCCAAGTCCTTCCGTTCCCCATTCATACCACGGATCCACAGAGACCAGTCCTGCAATTGTCGGCAAAATATAGCTGAGTGCGATCAAGGGCATAGCGAGCTTAAAGCCTTTTGGAATAATTTCAGGATTTTCAATTTCTCCCGCCATATTGGATACGCACTCGTATCCGCAATACATCCATATGACAATACAAATACTTCCGCCAAGACAGTCGATTACGGACTGGCCTTCCGGTGTGAAAGGCTGCATGGGGCTATACTCCCAATTAGCAAAACCTACGACTGTTACAACAGCAAAGGCAGCTAAAATGGCGACCGATAAAACCGAACTTACAATTCCCACTTCTTTCAGGCCCATCAAATTGACTAGAATAAAGATGACCACAATTCCCAGCTTTGTAAAAAACGCAATGGTCGGATCCGTGAGGGCAGGGATAAAATGCTGTGCGTAATTAACGATTAAGACTACATAGGTTGCTGTGGATAAATAGATGGATATCGTTCCCCACCAGCTGATGCTGAATCCCCAAAATTCTCCTAAAGCTTCCTTGACCCACACATAAATTCCGCCTTCAGAGGGCATCAGAGCGCTCAGCTCCGAAACAGTCTGGCAGATGGGAAATGCCCATATAACTGCAAAGAGTATCAGCATGGTTAAAGTCATCCCCGGCCCGCTTTGAGGAATCATATCTTCAATTCCAAATGCTCCTGCCGCTACTAAGCAAAAAAGCATAAATGCAATCTGGATGGGCCTCATTTTCTGTTTTTTTAAACCGGCTACACCATCTTGGCCAACTGTATTCCCTTTTTTATCCATAATTTTCCTCCAAACTCATCGATGCCGCACATTTTTCAAAATATTTTGTTTTCTAAAAAAATTATGCCCCTAATCTGCTCCTGCGACTATTGCCATTTTCTATAAAAAAACAGTAAAATAATCTAAAATTTGACTACACACAACATTTGGTGTATTCTTTTCTTATGGATATCAAAGAAAGAACAATTAATTATCAAGATGATCGGCCCTTCAAAAGCCGGCTCTGCAAAATCGGCCATATTGAGCCCCATTATCATCCGCATGATTTGGAGTTAATCTTCTGTCTTTCCGGCTCCATTCAGTTGACTGCCGGACATCAGCATATCAAGATTCAGGCCGGAGAAATTTTTTCCGTAGATTATCGGGATATCCACTATATCCACTCTGACTGCGATAACCTGACCTTAATTTTCCATATGGATCTTACCAGGACCCATTTGCCCTGGGATCGCCTGCAGCACGTTTTTTTTGCCTGTGAAAGCTGTCATTGTTACCCTTATCAAAAGGATGCAATGGATGAGGTCAAAGATATTCTTTTGGCCCTTTCCTACGTGCAGCATACTGCCTCGGACCCAACATAACCTCAAGACATCTGTGCGCCCGCCAATCGTCTGATTGAAATCCTTTTCAAATTCTTTAACTGGTTTAATTACGAAAATCAGGATGAATACATAAACTTGGATTTGCATGATCGTTTTTACCGAGTGCTGGCCTATTGCAATGAACATTTTGATCAAAAGATTTCCGTTTCCCAGCTGGCTGCTTCGGAGCACATCAGCAGAAATTATTTCTCGCAATTTATCAGCAAGACAGTATTCAAAAGCTTTAGTCTGATGATCAAGTACATACGCTGCTACGAAGCGGAGCATCTGCTGCTCACCACCGACCTGCCCAATTCGGAAATCGCTTATCAGTGTGGGTTTTCCGATCCAAAGTATTTCTATGCCACATTCAAGGGGTGGTGGGGCTGTACGCCTACGGAGCACAGAGGCCACTACCGCGCCTGCCTGGAGCAGACTCCCCGGCTTACCGTGCTCAAGGAAGAGGAAGCGGAAGCCCTTTTGAAAGACTACATCACTGACTGGCATTTGCAGAAGGTGTTTGTTTAAAAATGTTCTTGCTGAAAAGCTTGTCTCTATTTATAAAATGCAAAACAAACCGGCATAGTTTGTAAAAGGGAAAAAGATAAAAAAAGGACTGCTGCATAAAGTAAATTGCGCTTCAATGCAGCAGCTCTGTTTGCCTGAATATGCCCGGCATCGCACTCTATCTCTCCAAAAGTTCAATCACCTGATCCTGCGGCAGCGCATATACTTTATTGCCGCATATGCCTTCCATGGTTTCGGCTGCGAACATTGCGTTGAGAATCGCCTCTTCAACCGCTTCGGCCACGGAAAAGTAAATGGGATCGAGCAGGTCGTCACTGAGCATCGTCACTTGAGATTTTGAGGAAGTGTAGGCGTTTTCGTTGGCTGTGGAAAACGCAAGGAAGATATCTCCGGATCCGTTTTCTCCATACGATCCTAGATTTCCGATGCCAATGGGTATGCGCTTGCATAATTTGGACAGCTGCCAGGGCATCAGCGGCGCATCGGTGGCGATGACAACAATGATCGACCCGGTTCCTGATTTGGGCTTTAACGTGTTATATACAGCCTGGTTTCCACAAATTTGGCTTCCCATATGCCTGCCCTTGATTTTGAAGTTTTTGCGTAGGCCGTGGTTGGCCTGAACCAGTACGCCGATTGTAAATCCGCCGTCCTTCTCCGGCAAAAGACGCGAGGCGGTTCCGGTTCCGCCTTTAAAGTCATGGCAGACCATGCCTGTACCTCCGCCCACATTTCCTTCTGCGATTCTGCCGCCTTTAGCATTTTCCAGGGCTTTCTGCACATGCTTTTCTTTTACTCGAAATCCATTTATATCGTTGAGAAGTCCGTCCCAGGTTTCCCCTACTGCGGGATAAAAATATCCGCATCCAGGTATTTCTTCGCCTTCATTGATAAGAGGATAGTAAAAATTATGCTCGATCATCCATTTGGCCGCAGTATCTCTGACCATGCCCACGCTATTGGTGTTGGTCAACATCAAGGGGCCGTGCATGAACCCTGAATCATCGATCCAGTGTGTTCCCGTCAGTTCTCCGTTTCCGTTTAAATCATGCCGTCCGGCAAATACAGCGCTCCGCTTTTTCCCTCTCGGCAAAATGGCCGTTACGCCTGTTCTGACAATACCGCTGCCTGCATCCGCGGAATCAGAGGCGCTGCCCTCGATGATGGTCGCATAGCCCACTTCCACGCCGGCCACGTCTGTTATGGCATTATTTTTTCCGGTTGCTCCATAGAACGGGATTCCCGCTTCTCTTGCTCTCTTTTTCATATTTATCATTCTCCCTGTTAAAAAATTTTGTTCAGTTTTTCTTGCGGATACTCTTTTCCTTCTTTTTTATATTCGATCGCTTCCAGCAGATTTTGAAAGCGCTCCTTTGTCACCGGATAAAGCATGATAAAGACCGTTCCCACCATAAACAAAATACCCGGGATCAAAGTATTGACGGTTATAATGCCCTGCAGCGCCTGCTCGGTCTGGACTTCCGCCGTTCCATCATATCCCAGCAGAGTCAAGAGGCCGCCTGTCACGTACATTCCGATAGCTGATCCGAACTTTTGCATGAAGGACGAGAATCCGGTGATTGCGCCTTCCCGCCTCTTTCCGGTCACATATTCGTCCAGCTCGGCACAATCGTACATCATGGAATAGCCTACCGACCAATAGCACACATTGCCGATGTTATAAAATGCGGTGAACAGAATCAAATGGGTGAAGTCGGGGATTCCATAAAAGAAATAGAACATGCAGCCGGCGATGCTGATCAGGTTCAGAGAAATTAAAGCCTGTTTTTTTCCAAAGCGGTTGCTGATCAGGTTGCAGATGGGAATAAACGCGATGGTCAGGATCGAATAAATGGTCCAGTATCCCGCCTGTTTGGCCGGGCTCAAGCCCAGATTGTTGTCCATGATATATACAAAAGCGGCCGATGCTATGGAAAAAGCAATGTTGTATGCCAAAGTCATCAGCAAAAACCGGCGGAAAGCTTTTAATTGGAAAAGTTCTTTATAGTTTGCCAGCAGCTTTGCCTTTTCTTCTGCTTTATATTGGTTCTTATCCACAAATTCTTTCCCCTTGGTCGCCCGCCAGCAGATCAAGCCGCCTGCCAGCCCGAAGAGCCCAAAGGCTACTGCGGAAATTGTCCAGGATTGTGCTTCCGTTCCTCCGCTTTGGGTGACTTTGTCCAGAACCATCATCGGTCCGGCGCTGACAAGCCATGTAGCCACGTAGATTCCAACTCCTGCAAAGCCGCGCAGCGTGGTCCTGTCGTTAAAGTCCTGGGTCAGTTCGGCGCCCAATGCAAAGAAGGGAATCACATACGTTTTATAGCTGGTCCAATATAAAATCCCCACTGCGATATAATAAAGCAAGGTAATGGGCCTGCTGAAATCCACCGCAGTGTACAGCAGCACCGTGCAGAGGAATAAGGGGAAAACGCCTGCCAGCATGAAAGGCCTTCTTCGCCCGTACTTTGATTTGCAGTTGTCGGATAAATAGCCCACGATGGGATCCGTCAGCGCATCCCACAGTACGACAATCAAGGCAATGATCCCGCCATATACGGCCGGCAGTCCGACTACATCGGTCACAAAATATAAAAAGTAAATATAGAACATATTGAACGGTATGGAATCGGTCAACTGGCCGCACGCATATTGCAGTTTTAATGCGATCGTCGTCCTTTCAGATTTGGTTTCAGTCATAAACATGAACCTCCTTAAATTCTATACGAGTGACAGTTAATGATAAAGGCCTTTACATGGACAGAATACCGCAAATATTGTGCCACTTCTTAAACCTTGGAAATACAGCCTTTGACAGCTTGCACAAAAAAAGAAGTGTCAGATTTTTTAACACTTCTTTTTTCTCATATCACTTTGTTATTCAGTTTGGACCTTTTTGCGCCGGTGTCAGGTTTTTTATCATAGTAAAAGAATCTGACGATTCACCCCCGATCATCCTTTTTGCTCAGGTTATATTTTTTTATTTTATAATGCAGACTGGGTCTGGAGATTCCCAAGAACTCCGCCGTTGCCGTAATATTCCAGTCGTTCAGCTTCAAGGCTTTCTCCAGGATGCGCTTTTCAGTATCGTCCATCAATTTGCCCAGCAAATTTTCTTTTGCTTCCATGGGCTCATCGACGATAAACTCTTTTAAGCGCGCAATGTTCAGCTCCTTAAAGTGTTTGCTCTCCAGGGTATCTCCACTGCATTCGTTCATGGCTCGTTCGATGGCATTGAACAGTTCCCGGATGTTCCCCGGCCAATCGTATTCTTTGAGAATGTCCACTGCCTCTTGGGTGATTCCAATTATGGCTTTGTTGAGGATCGGGTTTAGCCGCTGGATATGGGCCTGGGCAAGAAGGGGGATATCTTCTGTCCTTTGGCGCAGTGGGGGAATTTCCATATTGATGACATCCAGTCGATAATATAAATCTTCTCGGAACAGGCCTTCTTCCACAAGTTTTTTTAAATCCTTGTTGGTGGCGGAAATGATGCGAATATCAATTTTTATTTTTTTGCCCCCGACGGTCACCACCTCTTTTTCCTGCAGGACCCGCAGAAGCTTGGGCTGCATATGATAGGGGATCTGGTCAATTTCGTCCAAGAAAATCGTTCCCTTGTCGGCCATCTGAAACCTTCCTTGTCTGCCGCCCCGCGCTGCCCCGGTGAAGGACCCTTCTTCATAGCCAAAGAGCTCTGATTCAAACAAATGCTCCGGTATGGAGGCGCAGTTCACTTCTACCATGGGAAACCGGCTGCGCATACTGCTGCTGTGGATGGCCTGTGCGACGACTTCCTTGCCCACCCCGGATTCGCCGGTTATGAGGACGGTGGAGTCGGATTCCACCAGGTTATAAATTTTCTGCCGGATTCTTTCGATGGCCAGGCTCTTGCCGATGATATCGGCTACCATATACTTGGACTCCTTTTTCTTATTGTAAAATTCGGAAACGTTTCCAAACCCTTTGTTCTTGGTCATAATCGTTCCGTTCAGTACTGTTTCTAGCTTTTCCGCAAAGCTCTGCAGCTGCCAGCTGTCCGTGAACAAATCATAGTCGATGGCGCCTGCGATCTGTCCCTGGTCATAAACAGGCTTGATTCTGGCAACACTGACGAAACCATCGGACAAATAGAAATAGGCTTCCTGCTGTTCTTCTTTTGCAAAGGCGCTGCTGATCTTGCTGGTGGGATGGATTTCATGGATGGATTTTCCCACTACCTTTTGCGGAAGCTCGATGCCGTACAGTTCTTCCAATGCGCCAAATAGATCGGGAGATAAATATTTTATAATTCCCTTTTGATCTATGACGACCAGCCCGTCAATGGCATCGAAGACGTTTTTGCACTCTTCCTGCGTCAAGCCGAAATATGTGATTTCCTTTTTCTTTTTCATGGCGTTTTCCTCTAATGTCATACCGGACATTTCTTCAGTCCAATATTTTTCCTCAATCTTGCGACAACATCTGCACACGCAAAAAGGCGATGCGCTTCAGGGAAGTTTCATCACGCATCTCTTTTACGAGTGCAGCTCTTCTGACATTATACCACAAGCCGGCCAACGCTCTGTGGAAAAGGCTTGCGGGTGATTCGCGCTCATGATTCGACAGATTTATTATGTTTTACGGGTTATAGATAATCATATGAACAATGGCTGTTTCATTGCCTGTGTTTCTGTAAGAATGAATGGAATCTGCCCTGAATCGAAGGTGTTCACCAGCCCTTACCGTAAAGCTCTGATCGTTCAGGCAAATTTCCAGGGCGCCTTTGAATATGGTAACGAATTCCGTCGCCCCCCTTAAGTGGGCTTCTGATTCCCAATAACAGCCCTCCTCAAGCTCCAAGTAGTACACCGCGAATCTGCGGTTTTCATCGTCGGGAAAAATCGAATAATTCTTCACCCTCCCGCCGTCTTCAAGCAGCGGCTGTATTTCCCCAGTCTTGACAATCTCATAAGGCTTTTCAGGACGCACCGTCAGTGCATCAAAAGGCACCTTCATTCCGTTGGAAATTTTCCAAAGCGTCGATAATGTTGGGTTCCCGTCCCCCCGTTCAATCTGGGCAAGCATACTCTTACTAACGCCGCTCAGTTTGGAGAGTTCTTCCATACTCAGTTTGTTTTCCTCCCGCAGACGCTTAATATTCTTTGCCACAATCGCATTCATCGTATCCAAAAGAAACCTCCTCTTGACAATATATTGCATATAATGCATCATTATATCGTACAGTACGATATATCGCACCTTTTGTACCATTATATACCTATTGCTTTTATAAGTAAAGAGGGAGGCGTCTTTCGTGTTTCATTTATATGACTTTCTTATTTATTGCATGATCACGGCTTACACGCCGGGAGCAAACAACCTGCTTTCTATGAGCAATGCTATCCGGCTCGGCTATCGGCGCAGTCTCCGTTTTAATTTTGGTATTTTAGCCGGATTTGCAGCAGTAATGGTACTGTGCATGATTTTTAGCGCGGTGCTGTATCAGCTGCTTCCGAAAATCAAAATCGTTATGCAGGTTCTTGGCGCCGTCTATATGTTGTACTTAGCTTGGAAAGTATGGAAAAGCTCAGCTGACCTGCATACGGAAAACGGCAAAGAGGCCAGCTTTCTTTCTGGTATGATCCTGCAATTTGCCAATCCAAAAATCTATATTTATGCGATAACAGCAATATCGCTCTACATTTTGCCCGTTTATCATTCCCCATGGGCAATGGTTGGGTTCACCGCTATATTAACGCTGATCGGTGCCTCCGGCTCTTTTATGTGGGCCTTGTTGGGCTCTGCCTTTTGTAAAATTTTAGCCAAACATACAAAACTCGTCAACCTGGTTATGGCGCTGTTGCTTATTTATTGCGCCATCGCCTTATTTTTGTAATGGGAAGTTAGTACGAAAGGTTTTATCGGATGATTTTGGCACTGATACAGCGCCTTAATTTCAGCCTCTTATTGAGGGCGATCAGCGACAATCCTGCACTGATGCTGTTTTACACGGTCATAGTTAATGCCCACCAGCAGGATCTCTTCGCAGCCTTCCGCCTTCTGCGCATAATTTTTATCCCTGATCTGAGCGATAGCCTCTTCACAGGAGCCGCCCACCTTTAGTTCCAGCACAATCGCCGGCTTCCCCGGCTTCTTTGGCAGGAATAGGTAGTCGCAGTATCCCTTTCCGCTCTTAGCTTCCCGTTCAATGTAATAATCATCCCGCGCTGACAGATAACACAGAGTGATGACACACGACAGGGCATTTTCATCATTGTATTTGAGAAAAGGGATTTCCTTATCATGAACCTCTTCCAAGATCGCGGCTACCGTTTCTTCCTCACCGGCCAAAGTGGCTTCTAACATCTTCTGGGAACGATCCACAATGGCTTTCACCTCGCCCATGCTCCGGCGTGTCAGAACATCCTCGTATTTTTCCATCAGCTCATGATTGGGAATCTGCAGGCAGCCGTCATAGTACGACAGAAATCCATAGACCACCATGGCTGAAAGGATTTCGTCTCTGGTGTCCAGCTGCAATTCGGCGGCGCTGTAGCCTTTCAGTTTGATGAGGACCGGGATACCGGCCACCAGCTTGACGATATCTTCCCGCACCTCGTCCACGTTGTGCTCAATGCAGTCAGCGATTTCATTCATGGGGCCGGTTTCCGTCCAGGATGAAGATGAACGAGTCTTCCGTATCCTGGAGCATCTGGCTCAGGCTGTCATATTCCCGCGCCGCAAGCTCCGGATAGGCTTCGGCCAGATCCGCCTTCATGTTTTTCAGGATGCTGGTCATATACGCTTTATAGCTATCGCAAAGATCCGGCATCCTGCTAAAGTCTATATAGATGACATTGTGCTTGTTCAAATGCTGGGAAAAAGACGCTGCCCCGGAAACCGCCAGTCCCGCAAAAAGTCCGCTGCTGTCATAACCTTTGGTGTAATCTTTTCCGCCTTTATGTACACGGATAATTTTAAATTATTCAGCCCTTTCGTCCAATCTCCGGGGTGCGCAGCTCTGCCGCATCAGTTAGAAAGACCGCATGGTCTCCGCCCGCTGCGGGCTTCCATCGCTTACAATTCCTTTATGCCATCACAATTCCTGAAACAAGAAAACCGATTGCCGCCAATGCTCCGCCGATGATCCCATACGGAACTTGTGTAAAGGCGTGTTCAATATTATCGATTTTTGCCATTGCCGATGCGAATACCGTGTAGTCGCAATAGAAGCAGACGTGTGCTCCAAAGGCTTCTCCGGATAAAATCGCAGCCAGCACGACCACCGGATCCGCCCCGATGGAAACGGAAAGGGGAACCGCCACCAGCGCATAAACAACCGTTACGCCCCAGGTGCTCCCGGAACAGAATGTCAGCAATGCGCAGGCGATAAAGGTAATGAGCGGGAAAAATACCGGGGACAGAAAGGACTCGCAAATGGAGATAATATATTCCGGAACCTGCAGGGTCGTAACAATATCCTTGAACATGTAAACAAAGAAGGAAATCAGCGGCATCTGAATGATTCTTGCCTCGCCCTCGATGGCGGCTGTCATAATCTCTTTCCAAGTACACAGTCTTGTTATGAACAAGAGCGCGCACATGGAAAATACTCCGATAAAAAAGCCGGACAGCACGTCGCCGGTAACCAGAATGGATGCCGTTAAAATGGCGATTCCGGCAATGAATACCACCAGCCGAACTGGGGCTTTCGGGTCTTTTTCTTCCTCATTTACTTTTTCCTCCGGATTGAGCGGAATGCTGGCCTTGCTGTAAAGCTCTCCAGTAGTCTGCACCCGTTCATAAGCTTTTTTCATGCCGCCCAGCTTGGGTACCCATCCCATGGTAAATCCAAAACACACCAGCAGCGCGGCGATGGCGTAGAAATTAAAGGGAATTGTTTTTACATAAATGCCAAATCCATTGCCCAGGTATTCCAGCTCCACAAAGCCGGCGAACACGCCCTGGAAAAAGACCGCCCAGTTCGTCAGCGGCACCAGGGATGTAACGGTCGTGCTGGTGGAGTCGATATAGTAGGCCACGGAAGCCCGCGGCACTTTGAACCGGTCGAACAGCGGTGTCATCTGGCCGATTACGGATGAGCGCATCATATCATCGATGAACAGCAGCGCCGATAACAGCCAGGACCACAGGTATAGATTTCGTTCGCCTTTCACCTTTTTTTCTACGATTTTAACCAGTACATGAGCGCCGCCCGATGCCTGAAAAAGCGCCACCAGAACGCCGACCACACACATCAGGCAGACGATCCATACCGTATCCTCGTTGCAGCCTGTCGTATAAACCTGATCGATAAACGTTGAAAACCAGCCGGTTCCGCCAATAATCACGCAGCCCACCAGAATCGCAATCACCATGGATGAAATGCATTTTCTGGTTATGATGGCTACTGCCAGCATGACCGCGATCGGCAGTAAACATAAAATTCCATATTCCACTTACTTCACCTCCAAACAGGGTTTCTTTTCGTAAATGATCCTTCCTCCTAACATTGTCATGGCGACGGTGGTCTCCAGAATCTCTTCCAAATCAACTTGAAACAAATTCCTGTCTAACACGGCGATATCGGCAAATTTGCCTGCCTCTAAGGTGCCTGTTTTCTCCTCGCTGTGCATTTGATATGCAGATCCGATTGTATAAGCTTTCAGCGAATCGGCCAGACTGAGTTTTTCATTGGGGCACCAGCCGCCCTCGGGCTGCTTGTCTTCCGACAGCCTGGAGGCCGCTCTGTAAATGCCCCGCATGGGATTGAGCTCCGCAATGGGATGGTCGCTGCCAAAGGCGAGAACCGCGCCTTTTCCTGCCAGACTTTTAAAGGGGTAAACATACTTACAGCGTTCTTCTCCGAGAATTTTATGGAAAGGGTGTTCGCAAAAGACCGGGGCCCACATATGATCCGGCTGAACAGAAGCCACAACACCAAGCTCCCCGACTCTCCCCAGATCGTCCGGATGCACCACTTCAAAATGCTCGATGGTATGGCGCAATGGTTCTTTTCCGCCGGCGCTGCGGCAATATTCATATATGTCCAGCGCTTCCCTTACCGCCCCGTCCCCGCATGCATGGAGCCGCATCCGGATGCCATTGGCTTCAAACGCCCGCGCCCGCTGGCCGAAAGTTTCCACGGACAGATATTTTTCTCCGTAAAATCCCGGGCGGTCGCTGTATTCTTCGATCAACGCACCCGTATAGCCCATAGGCGTGCCGTCGACAAATCCTTTGATTCCGCCGAATTTAAGCGTGTCGCTGTGATACTTGTTTTTCATATCCAGCAGCTTTTCCATAGGCGTATTGATCGAAGCAAGGAGGGACATTCTCACCTTGAGTCTGCCGTCCTGATCCATTTTCTCAAACACATCTTCCATGAGGATTTCATGGATTTGCAGATTGCTTAGGGAAGTGATTCCCAGGCTGGCCGTCGTTTTAAAATACGCATCGATCAGTCGGCTCTTTTTCTCTTCTGGCATAGAAAAGGCTTCATCCAAAACCAGCTTCATCGCATAGGTCTCCAGCAGATATCCGCTAGGCTCCCCTGCAGCATCTTTTCCGATCATCCCCATGCCCTGCGGAATAGCGGTATTCCGGTCAATTCCGCAGACTTCCAAGGCTTTTGTGTTTACCCATGCGCCGTGAAGCTCCTCATTGATGACCACCACCGGTTTGTCGGGAAACCGTCGGTCCAGAGACGCTTTCGTTGGCAGTTCTTTGGTCTGCCAATATTCATGGTTCCAGCCGAAAGCGATCACCCATTCATTCTCCTTGTCCTTTTCATGGTCGAAAATCATCTGCACCGCGTCCTCTTCGGAGCGGGACTCCGCCACATTGGCTCCGGCCACTTCCAGCGCTCCATAAAAAACATGGGCGTGGCTTTCGCCGATTCCCGGCATGACCAGCTGATCCTCATAGCTTAATACCTGGGTTTGGCCGCCCAGATACTCTGCCATTTGTTCATCTGATCTTCCTATGTATGCAATCTTGTCTCCCGCAACGGCGATGAACCCCTTGAAGGGCTCATCGCTGACTGAATCGAAGATACAGTTGGATTTTATAATATAGTCTGCAAACATATCAGAACTCCTTAACCATCAGTTCTCTGGTCGTTTTGCCCAGAACAACCGCTTCATCTTCTTTGAACATAAGGGTATCGATGCAGCCGAAGCCGGTTTCAAAGTTGACGACGGTTCCGGGAACGAAGCGTCTTTCCTTATCTTCGCAGTCGAAATAGATATCATAGACCGTCGATCCGCCGCACCAGTCAGGCGGAAAGGCGATGCCCAGCTCATATCCGCCGATCCAGTACTGCTGGCCCCAGAGGCCCTCCGACTGGTAGTATTTTTTCAGTTCTATGAGCAGCTCCGACATGAGCATATTGGGCTTAATTGTGTTTTTAACGGTTTCGATAATCTTTTGGTTGACTGCGTATTTGGCCGCAAATTCCTTTGGCGGCTCGCCCACGGAAAAGTAGCGGCACTGGTTGGAATGATACCGGTTGAATACACCGGCCAGATCCACGCCCACCGGATCGCCCAGCATGATTTTTCTCCTGGACGCGGGGATGTGGAAACACCAGGAACGGTAAGGGCCGGAACGAACCATATTGGCGATGGCCTGACTTTCGCCGCCGGCCTTTAGCTGGGCGTTGGTGTAGGCCGCAACAATTTCCAATTCGGTTATGCCCGGCTCCAATGCGTCGTAGATCGCTTCCATGCCCACATTGCAGATATTGGTCGCCGTTTCAATATATTGGAGTTCCAAAGGCGATTTTACGGCCCGGGCCTCCCGGATCACTTCCGTGGCGTCGACAACCTTGCATCCGGCCCCTTCGAACAGGGTTTTCCACTGGTCGAAGATCAAATAGCTGGGACGGTAGCTGCCCAATTCCAGGCCAATGGTCATTCCAGGCTTGATCCATCCTTCTTCCTTTAAGTTCTTGATTACAATTTCTTTATAGCCTTCCTCGTCTGTTGTGCATATATAGGATTTTCCGTACATATCCGCCGGGATATCGTAGATCAGCCTTGTGTCGGTGGAAATGCTGGTGAGTTTTAGTACGCCCTCTTCATCCGGCAGGTCAAAGTGAATGAATTTATCGTGGTCCACATGTATGGCCGTTCCCGCCCCCATTGAATCGTACCAGGCCTGGGGCGAATTGACCCGGTGCCATACCACATCGTATCCGCTGATATAGTACATACTTTCAGGGGCTGTGGCGTACACAAAGTCGATCTCTTCTCTGTCCATGATCTGCCTGATTCTGGTCAGTCGGTTCTTATACTCCTCCATGGGAAAAGCGACTTTCATTTCTCCGGCGCAGCTTTCTACTCCCGGAATTAAATCAAATTTTCTCTCTGACATTTTGCGTTCCCTCCATTCAGTTTTGAATTGTCTGAAAAGTTAATTAATTTACCTTGGAGTATATCGTTATTTGCTTCCGGTTTTAAGCCATTATCTTGTTATGGCGATAGGTAAATTTGCGAATAAAATGCCCCTGCTTTATGCAGGGGGGGCTTCGCAATGCGGTAAATTTATTGGGGAAATCGTAAAAGTTACGCAAAGTTGTGGGTTTGCGGGGTCGAATCTTGACGCAAAACGGAGTTTCTTGATTCAGGCCAAGCTTTCCAGGGCTCAACCGTTGAAAAAAGTGTAAATTTCAAAAATATTTTTAATTTTTTCCGCCCAATAACTTTTGGGCGCACCTCAGACCTCACCAGCCCGAAAGTCACACCTTTATCAAAAGCGTAAGCTGCATATCCGCGGCAGCGGGCGGCAGCTCAAGGGCAAAGGCTTTGTCTTTCAGTTGATCCTCATCGATATAATCGACGGAAATCATCGGCAGAGATGCTTGGTCCACCATCTCATATTCGCTGTCACTCAAATACCGGATCACGTTTGGGTTTTTAATGACCGATGAGATGTCGTCACGCTGAGAGTTCCATGCATAATGCACCGACTTGTAGCTGCCGCGGAAATTTTTTAAAATCAGTTTATACTCGGTTTGCTGCGGGTATTTGAATTTGGTGCCTCCGTTGTGGAACAAAATCTGAAAATCATCTTCTTTTCTTGTAATCACATAACTCTCTTCTTTTACAACAACCGCCTCACCCATCTTGGAAAGGAAAAAGTAGAAATAGTACAGATTATTTTTAAATCCGTTCTTGGAATAAAGCCAGTCCATTCTGATTTCACCGTCAATCATATTGGATATGTAGTCCGTTTCAACGTTGCCCCGCTTGTCCACTGGCCTCTTGTAGTGTTCATACTGCTTGTGCCGTATGTTCAGAGAATCCAGGAGGGCGGTAAATTCTTTGATTTTTTCCTTTGTTTCCCGCTCGTTGTCCGCCATATCGATCTTAAACTCCATTTGCGCAGCCCGTCCTTTGGGATAAAACTTGAAAAAATTCCGCAGGGATTCCTCTGCCGCATCGATTTCATATTGGTCGTCTTTGCTGCATCCCACAATCAAATAGACTTTTGCGAAAATATCCAGCAAAAAGTTGAGAACGCTGTGCAGCTGCGGCATTGACGGGTCTTCCGTCTGCTGAGTCCCGGCGCTGAACAGTTCGTCGGCGATGATCGCCATAAATTCAATGTCTTTCTGCGCCTCTTCAATTTGTTTCATCTTTCGATATCCGATGATATTGGAGCCGCCGCACCACAGCTTCTCTTTCCACGATGGGTCCAATCGCTCCGCTACTTTCCTTGTATTGAGATCAATCACAATCTCATTTTCCGTATCTGCGTCCGCTTTTATTTCCGGGACAATGGATTCGATTTTATGAATGATATCCGCCATAGGAACAGGCTCCTCAAAGCGCTCCGTATCGTCGTACATTTCACAGGATTCACGGAACAGCTTGCGGTACTTGTTGGGACTTATTTTGTACCACTTCATAAAATGCTTATTAAAATAGCGCACGTCCGAAAACCCGCACTGGTAGGCGATCTCCGTAATGGGCGAAGATGTGTTGAGGAGCAGTTTTTCCGCTTTTTCCACTCGGACAAAATTCAGCCAGTCCCGAAAACTGTATCCGGTGATATCCTTGAACTTGTGGGAAAGATAGAACATGCTCAGGTATTCCTGCTCCGATACATCCTGCAGGTTTACTTTATGGTCGTAATTGGAATACAAATACTTGATGGTACGATAAATAATATCCATTTTTTCATCCGTCACTTGGAAGGCCGCGCCGTTCAAATCGGTAATATCCACGCGGTAGCAATAGATCAGGCTCTTGAGAAAGGAATCAAACTGGCGGGCGATCCGTTCCCTGTCCGCGTTTTGGTCGATCAGCACCGCCAGACGATTGACATGCTCCATAATCACATGTTTTCGCTGGTTTAATTTATAGAACGCTTCGGAATACGGCCAAAGAGCGACGATTTCATAAAAATCCGGATATTTCTCATAAGATGCATTGCAGTCGATGTATACACAAATGACAACGTTTTTTTCATTGGTTTCCTTCATGCTGTGTATTTCATCGCTGTTGATGAGCATGATGTCGCCGGCCTTCAATCTGAACCATTCGTAACCAACTTTTAAATCCAGGCTGCCCTCTACCACAAGGAGCAGCTCCAGCTCGTCGTGCCAGTGAAACGTCTGTCCAACAATGCTGCTCTGGCTCACGTAGATCATCCCGTTTTCTTCAAAACCCATATTAATTCCTCCTGGTCGTATTATACTCCGGATCTTTATGGAAAGGTTTCCATATGAAAAAAACCGGCAAAAAAGCCGGTTAAAACGCAAGAAAGTCGGATTATAAGGATAATCCCCCTAAAACCGAAACACCGTCCGGTTGTACCCGCTGGTGAGCATATACTTTTTTTCCTTGTGGGAGCCGATGATCCGATCCGCCGCGTATTCCTGCATGGAAGTAAGGTCTTTGTTTTCCTCAGTCACATCGTAATTCTGCCCGTTGTCCCGCAAAACCAAAGTAACCCCGTCGTCAAAAAGCAGGCTGGCCTCTATGCGAAAATCATGTTCCGGATTTTTTCCCACCGCCAGCATGCCGGTTTCTTCGGTAATCAGCTCGATTCTGAATTTTGTCCGCACCTGCGCGCCTCGCTCTGTCAATTCCCGGCCCAGCAGCCCCACAAGCTCCATGACGCCGTCCTGGGTGCCCGGCACGTCAAAGGCTGCCTGGTTTTCCAAAACTTCCTGGTCCAGCAGCAGGGGAAACACCTTCTTCCCATCCCTGCATTTTCCGCCGACCAGCAGAAATCCCGCAGCAAGGGCGGCCGCGGAGGAAATGGCGAGTCCGATCCATACACCCGTAAGTCCCCACAATCCCCCGAAAACCACTGCGCATAATATGGGGAAGAAAAGCAGCAGCAAAAACGAAAGGGCCAGCGAAAGCTTGATTTCGTCAATAAAGCAGTAATAGGCTGAAAGCAGAATCCCAATGCTGATGAACACCGCTGAGAGGGCATATATGCAGACGGCCGTCTGAGTCTGCGAAAGCAGAGCTCCTTCTTTTACTCCAAAGAGCCGGGGGATCTGGCCGCTCAGCAAAAGCAGCGCCGCCGTCACCGCCAGACCTTCCGCAGCAGAAACAAAAATCCCCAGTCTCATCGAGCGAAAAATTCCCCGCTGGTTCTTCTCGCCCCGATAGACATTGACCAGCACCTGCATCCCCTCGCCGATCCCGTCAAAGGCGCTGAGCATCAAATTGAGCAGGTTGAGGATGACGGCCGCCGTAATCAGTGCGTTATCGCCGAAGCGATAGACCAAAAACAGGTTGAGACTGACCTGAAACGCCGCCAGATACAGATAGCGGAAGGAATCGTTGACACTGTATTTGAGCATGGATAAAACAGACCGCAAGCGGCAATACCAGGTAAAGCGGAGCTGATTCTGCTTTTGAAAAAATTGCAGACAGAGAATGGCATCCGCAAGAACGTTGCTCAGCACCGAAGCCAGGCTGACACCCGCCACTCCCATCTGGCTGCAGAGCAGCAGGGACATGGCGATATTGCCGCTCACCTGCGCCGCTGACGAGATCATGCAGATCCGCTCGCCCCCTTCATTTAAGACAACGCCGTAAAAGAGCGCGTTGAGCGCCTGCAAAAGTGGGATAAAGCAAAGATACCGGTAATACTGCGCGGCGTAAGCCGCCACTTCCTGAGAAACATGCCCAAGCCGAAACACCTCTTCCCGAAACAAAAGGAAGAGAACCGTCAGCCCGGCTCCCACGGCAAAACACAGAATCAAACCCTGGCTGAAATAGCGGTTGGCTTTTTCCCGATCCCCCTCGCCCACGGCAAAAGCCATGAGAATGATCGTCCCCTGGGATACCAGGAAGGCGAAAAACACGGAGATGGAAAAGGCTGGTCCCACCAGCGTAATGGCCGCCACGGCACGTTCTCCCACCAGATTTCCTGCGATCACATTATCGGAGAGCATGACAATATACTCCACCAGCATCGACAGGGTGGATACGAGAAAAATGGATTTGAACTTTTCCGAAATGAAATTCTTTTTCAGGCCCAAGCGCTCCATTTGCCCTCCTCTCGGAATTTACGATTCACTGTATCAGCGATCCTGGCAAGCCTCCGCAAGATAAGCTTCTATATCCCCCACGGTCAGAAAGTCCGCTGCCTCGGAAATCGGTATCTCAATGTCCAGGCAGTCCTCCAGGCTGACCACAATGTTCATCACCGTAAAGGAGTCCAGACCCAGATCTTTTTGCAGCTCCATCTCCGCTTTCAGAGGGCTGACCTTGGTGTACTGCCCCATCACCTGTTCCAATTCTTTTCTCATCCTATCTTCTCCTTTTTATCTTCTGTCCGCCGGTCTTTTCAAAAGCCGTGTCCCGAATGAGGACCTGCTGGATCCGCTCATAAGCCGGAAGCTTCCGGTTCAGCAGCGCCATTTCCGCGGACAGCGCTTCCTCGGAAAGCTCCGTATAAACTTCGGCGGTAATTTTCTGGTCCTTTTCATAAACCAGCACTTCTTTTACGCCTTCCATCCGATGAATTTGCTCCTCAAGCTCCTCCGGCGACACGTTTTTGCCGTTGGAAAGGATAATCAAATTCTTTTTGCGGCCGCTGATGACCAGATGGCCGTCCTGGTCCAAATATCCCAAGTCGCCGGTGCGAAACCAGGGCCCGTCCATAACGGCCTGCCGGCTCTCGCCATCCCCGTAATAGCCCATCATCACATTGCTGCCGCTGACGCAGATTTCTCCGTCCTCCGCGATTTTTACATCCCAGTTTTTGCCCGGAAGTCCTACCGTATCCGCCCGGAAAGCCCGGCGCGGATTGAGGGAAACGATGGCCGTACATTCGGTGATCCCATAGCCGTTGAGCACGTCCACTCCATGTTTTCCAAAGCGCTTGATAATCTGAGGCGAAATGGGCGCGCCTGCGCTCATCACCCATTTGAGGCTGCCGCCGAAAAATTCTTCCGCGCTCATCCCGCTGCGCTCCAATTCCGTGAGCAGCGCCTCTACCACCACCGGCACCAGAAAGAGAATCCTGGCCTGAAAAAAAACAATCTGCTGTGAAACCCGCTTCAAATCCGGACAGATGCACTGGACGCAGCGGGCCGCAAGACCGGCGTAGAGGTTGTAAAAGCAGCCGTAGCAATGATACAAGGGCAGAACCAAAAGGCATCGATCCCCCGGCGCAAGGTCCAGCAGCTCCAGCGCGGCTGACACCATGGAAACGATGTTTTTCTGGGAAAGCATAACGCCTTTCTGCCCGCCGGTGGTCCCGGAGGTAAAGATGATGCAGGCCAGATCCTCTTCCCCCGGGCACAGCGATATGTACTGATCATTGCCGCGCTCCAGTTCTGCGTTACCCAGCTCCAGCATTTTGTCGAATTCTTCCTCGTCCCAGCAGATAAAGCAGGTTTTGTCAAGCATCTCCTCCAGACGCCGGGCTTTCTTGCGGTACTGGGCGGAGTAAAAGACCAGGCTGCATTCCGTGGTTCTGATCTGGGAGGCCAGGGTATCCTCCCGCTGATCCCGGTCCAAAGGCACGGCCGCGCCTGCGCCCAAAACCGCCGTCATGTGGATCAGGGCCCATTGATAGCTGTTTTCCCCCAGTATCCCGATCCGCGCGCCCGGATGGCCGGCCACAAGCCCGGTCCCCAGAGCGTTGATGTCGCTGAAAAACCGCTCCCAGGTGATTTCCTTTCGTTCCTGCCCTTCCCGGAGCAGAAAAACTGCTTCCCGTGGTGCCTCTGCAGCGTGCTTTTGTATGTAATCCTTGTAAATCATCTTATGACCTCGCCCACTTTTTGATTGGTATCCTCCATGGCCTTTTCCGCCAGAGCGATAATTCTCCCTAAGGTTTCTTCCGCTTCTTCTCGGGTAAAGGCGGATTTCCGGTAATCGAAAATAACGGTAAATTCGTCCGGGTCATTCATATGGAACAAGGTGAATTCCAGCGATACTTCCGGTGTGCCGTTGGCGATCCATTCCATGCGGCAGCCCCGCTGCTTTAGATCGCCGCAGGGCAGGTAGCTGAATTCCGCATCCCGAATGGCCGCCACCTGCGGATGCTGCGCCTGCGCCAGCTCCAGCACTTCATCGTGAAGACACAGCCCATGATAGTAGGCCTCCATGTTGGATTCTTTGATTTTCCGGTATACGTCTGCTATGAGGTCTTCATCATGCAGGTTCACGCACAGCATGCGTTCCGCCGTAAACATGCCCAGCCGATCCTTTTCCATAAGGTCGCCCCGGTTCATCATGTTCTGCCCGATGTCCACCCGACTGCAGCCGGGATTCTGCCTGTACAGATGGAGCAGCAGAGCAGTCTCAAACAACACGGCCGGGGAAATATTCAGCTGGCCGCAATGGTCATTGATGCGGCGGGACAGTTGCCGGTCCAGAGGCACCTGTACCCGGTCCCCTTCCGATTCCTCGACTTGGGGACGATCGGGCCGCATGCGGCAGAGAATCGGCTGCTGAGCGAAAAGATCACGCCAGTAGCGGCGGTCCTTTTCATAGCGGGAAGAACAGTAGCGCTGCAAAATAGCCGTAACGCAGTCTGTAAAATCGTGTTTTTCCGGCTGTGGGCTGCGGCCTTCCGCCAGAGCCTTGCAGTAATCCATCAGCTGCTGAGCGAAAAGAGCCAGGCTCCATCCGTCCATGATAATATGGTGGAATTTAAGGGAAACCCCTATTCCCTGCCCATAATGAAAAATAGCCAGCTGGTAAAGGGGGCTGTCAAGGAGCGGAATCGGCTCCTGGGCCAGGGCCTCAAAACGCGCCCGCACCTGAGCTTCATCATCGCTGCCGTAATCTGCTGTGGGAATGGACTCGCGGACATATTCCTGCTCGTACTGGACGTACTGCCCGCCCGCTCTTCCGACCCGCAGCCGCAGCGCCTGTTCATGCTTCAGGATCAGATTCAGCGCTTTACTGACGATTTCATCCTCATAGGGCGCTTCAAACCAGCAGACCGCCAATAGGGTGTTGACATTTTCCCTCTGAGCCGGATCCAGGTCGAACTGCAAAATCTCACCTTGCTGCTTGATAAGCGGATGTCTCTGTGCTTTCATCGTGTTCTCCTTTTCCTCTGTCAAAAATATTTCTTTATGGTCAGAACATTGCTTCCGTCCCTGAATTCATAGCTCACTTCATCCATCATTTTTTTTACCATGAAAATCCCCAGCCCGCCGCATTTTCTTTTTTCCGCCGCAAGGGTGATGTCCGGGTCCTGTTTTTTGAGCGGATCAAAGGGCCGGCCTCTGTCTCGAAAAAGGATTGTCAGTTTCCCTTCTTCCGGAAAACCTTCCGCTTCCACCGTCACCGGTCCGCTTTCATGCCCATAGGCATAGCTGGCAATGTTGACATAGATTTCTTCCACCGCCAGTTCGACCTGATGGCAAACTTTCTGGGAGCATCCGCAGGCTTTCAGCACGCCCTCGATCAGGGTCCAAACCCGTTGCAGGTTTTCCTGCTTTGCTTCCACCGTAATCTGTTTCATGATCCTGCCCTTCCTTTGTAAATCAAATAGAGCATGGTAATGTCATCGGCCTGGGGCGCATCTCCGGCAAATCGATCCAGATCCAGCTTTACGGTATCCAAAAGCGCTTCGGCTTCCTGGCTTTCGCTCTTCTGGAGGGTCTGCCGCAGCCGCTCTTCCCCGTATAATTGATTTTGCCGGTCCGCTGCCTCCGTTACACCGTCAGTGTACAAATAGAGAGAATCGCCGGGTGCGAGCCAGAGTTCGTTTTGCTTATAGGCGATTCCTTCCATTCCCGCCAGCACGAATCCGGCTTTGGATTTCAAATATTCAAAACAGCCGTCCCTTTTTATGAGGGGCGGGTTATGTCCCGCATTGACAAATTCCAGTTTTCCCGTGGAAAGGGTCAGAACGCCCATCCAGCCGGTGACAAACATGGACTTTTTGTTGTTTTCACAGAGCTGGTCGTTGGCCGCGGAAAAAACTTCTCCCAGGCTTTCGCCGCTCTGGGCGTGATTTTTGATCAGCAGCTTGGCGATGACCATGAACAGCGCCGCCGGCACGCCCTTTCCCGAAACATCGCCGATGACCACGGCCAGATGGTCCTCATCGACAAAGAAGAAGTCGTAAAAATCGCCGCCCACTTCCCTGGCCGGGGTCATGGCCGCGCGAAGTTGGAACTCTTTCCTCTGAGGAAAATCGACGGGGAGCATATCTGTCTGAATCTGGGCCGCTACTTGCAGCTCGGCCCCGATCCGTTCTTTTTCCGCGGTCATAGCTGTCAGGTTGGCGATATAGGCGTCCAGATCCTGCACCATCTGGTGAAAGCCTTCCGCCAGGTAGCTCACTTCGCTTTTGCTGTCCAGGAGCTTTTCGCATTCTGCGGCGATTTCCCCGGTATCCGCCTTGCCGCTTTCCTCGTCAATGTAGTTTTTGGCGATCCCAGCGATAGATTCGACGGGAACAGTGATATTCTTTTCCGCGTATTTCAGAAAAAGGACAGTGATGATATAAAAAACAGTCAGATCCATGACCATATAAAGGTAGATCCGATTCCACATGGACAGCGGATCGGGTATGTACCGTGATAATTCTGTGTAGGCAAACAAACCGATCAGGGAAGCAGAGATAACGCCCAAAAGGATGAAAATCAGGATCAGCCGTTCGTTGAGGGAAATGACCGGTTTGCTCTGGCCCTTAGACCTGGTTCCCGCGAAAACGATGATCGGTATGCCCAGAATCATGCAGAAGACCACGTTGTTGAGAAACACCATCACGTCGGCGGTGGTCCAGAAGTTGCCCAGACCCGTCACTCGCATGAGAATGCCGAACATCACAGCCATGACAGCGGAATCCAGAACAATGATTCCGATGTAGCGCAGGAGCTTTTTGACGCTGTTAAGGCGCAGGAAATGATCCGGCTGCAGCTTCCTATCTTTGAAGCCGAACCAGAGCAGGTAAGGCAGTATGCCATAGATAAACTGGGCGATGAATCCCAGACCGCACAAAAGCGGACTGTAACCGGAAAGGGCGTCGGCCGCCAGATTGCCGATGGCGCAGCCCAAAGCTCCCGGATATCCAAACAGAAGCCCCAATGCCGGCGGCAGGGCGCTGACCGGGCGCATTTCCGTCACTGCCATCACTTTGAAGAATTCCCGGAAAGGCATGGTGATGACGAAGAAGAGGATGGCTGATAAAAAAATCTTCTGGTAGAGTTTCAAAAAACCACTTCCTTTTGTTTACGCGCCTTCAATGGACAAAACGTCGGAAAATCCGGTCATTTCAAAGACTTCCATGACCATTTCCTGTACGTTTTTAATATGCAGCTGCCCGCCGCGTCCCATCATCTGCTTATGGGCGAAAAGCAGTACCCGCAGGCCTGCCGAGGAAAGATATTCGATTTCCTTGAAGTCGAGAATCAGCGTACTTACGCCTTCCAGCCAGCCGTTTAGTTTGTCTTCCAGTTCCGGCGCCGTGGCCGTATCCAGCCGGCCGGTCAAGTCGATGGTAAGGGTTTCCCCTTCCGTATGTTTTTCTAAGTTGCTTTCCAAATTAAATGTCTCCTTTTTTACCATTGAACAGCACTCCTGCGTAAATGCAGGCAGGTTCCCAAAGACAGCACTTTAACCAATGTTGGATTTTGTTCTAATTATAGCGGAGTTACCTTGTAATAACAACGGATTCTATAACTGTCAATGCAGGCTGCGGAAGTTTTTGCTTAATTTGCATATTTTTCTGCATAATTTGCAGGTGTGTGCGGGAGAGCGCCCGGCCAGCGCATGCTTTTTTAATTTAAGGCTGCATAGGGGGGTGAAAAAAATTGAAAAAAATCACGAAATTTACGCACTTTTCAACGGTTTCCTCCTCTCGAATGAGACAAAAAGCGGCCTAGCCCGCTTTTTAGCCATATAGGGCCTCTCAAACCCACAGCTTTGCGTAAATAATGAAAACTTTTAATAAAATTTTTCCCATTTGAATTAATACATGACTGAAGGCGGAACTTTTATGTCTCCTTCTCGTTTCAACACAATACCAACTATCCCCATACAAATTAAGCAGAATTTACTGCAAAATATGCAACTCGATTGTTTTTCACCTACAGCCACGTTAAAATTTAAAATCATGAGTAAAAAGAAACGAGGCAATACATATGAACGCAGCGCAAATATTCCGCAGAATGATCAGTCTAACCGCAGCAGCCGCTTTACTTTTCACCATGGCGGCCGACTTTTCCGCTGAAACGGTCCACGCAGCGGCAGGCGAGGTCATCACCCATTACAAAACGGGAGTCGACACCCGCTACAAGATTCTCCAGGACGGCACGGTCCAGCTTGGAGACGGAGAAAACGCCGCCCTATCCGCCGGGACCACAGGAACCCTATTCATCCCCGAAGATGTGACCTCCTATGACGCCTGGGAAACAGTGCGCTCTTTTGGCGTGAGCAAAATCGGCGCAAAGGCATTCGCTGGCTGCGAAAAGATCGATAAAGTCCGCATAGAAGGACGGATCACCATCGACGCCCGTGCCTTGGACGGCCTGCCTGCGGATACGATTTTTGAAACCGGAAATACGGACACGAAAAAGGCTCTGCTGGCATACGGAATTCCCATAGAGCAAGTCTTCTACAAACCGGCCCGTACAAAATATGTAGCTTTCGGCGACAGCATCGCGGCGGGATACGCCCTTCCCAGCTATGTAAAAAATGACCTCACTGCCGACAAATACCCCACCCCGCAGGATGCCTTCGTATCCCTCATCGGAAAAGAACTGAGCAAAAATAAAGGGCCTGCCGTCACAGACAATCAGGCTGTTTCCGGCTGGACCTCCGAGCAGCTTTTGGACCAGCTCAACCGCGGCGATTATGACGCGGCCCTGAAAAACGCCGATGTGATAACCGTAACCATCGGCTCCAACGACCTGCTGGGGCCTTTCATGGAAATCGTGGAACAGGCCGTGGCCGCGGAATTCGGCCAGGCAAAAGTGAAAGGGGCCAATGGGGGCGGCGCGCTCAAACGGCCGATCCCTGTGGTCAATCAGTTTGTGCAAAAGCTGTCTAATGTGATCAATGATCTCAAGCTGGACCTTGACGACAATCCAACATTAAATGCCGCCTGCCTGGAATTCCAGGACAAGATTCAGCTGGCGATTTTGCAAAAGCTGCACAAAGCGTCCCCAGGCGCGGAGATCTACTGGACAACCCTGTACAATCCTTTTTATGGAGAAGAGCTGGATATCAAGAAACTGGTTCCGGGCCTTGAAAATACCGTTGACCCCAATACTTGGGCCAACCTTCCTTCCCTCGATCTGGGCGCATACGGGGCCATCTATATCGAGAAGATGAACCAGGCTTTTAAGAAGAACACCGCCGGCTATCACAGCATCGATCTCTATGAGCCCTTCAATCAGGAGGATTTGACCAACGTGGAAATCACCAGAGATGATAATAGCACGCCAAATATACCCGGTGATGATATTATAAACCTGAACATCGACCCTCATCCCAATCATGAGGGGCATCAGTTGATCGCGGACCTGGCCCTTCCAGTCATTGAACGCACCTATACGCCTGGGATGCCGGCCGCGGATCTTTCCCATGAAAAGAAAATCAAAACCTTTTCCCTGGATGGAGTAAAGGGAGCGATCGACGAGAAGAAAAAGACGATCCGCGTCACACTTCCCCAGAGCAGCGATCCGAAAAAACTGACGGCCGACTTTACCCTGAGCAAAGGGGCGGAGCTGACGGCAGGCGGCGTGAAACAGACCAGCGGCGTCACTGCCAACGACTTCACCGAGCCGGTCACATACACCGTTACCGCCGAGGACGGCACGACCCAGGATTACACGGCCACAGTAACCATGGCCGCCGCCGGCGCAGATTCGGCCGCGGTACCCACAGGCGATGAGTTCTCCATAAAGCTTCCTCTCATTCTCCTGCTCGTCTCCATCTTAACGATGGCGTTCCTGGTGATCCGGGAGAGAAGAAACCAAAGCCGATGAAACTGCTCTACTGCGATATACGAAAGTTCCCCCAGGAGCTTGAGCCGCTCATCCGCCTTCTCCCTGAATGCCGCAGAGAAAAAATGAACCGCTATCTGCGAAGAGAAGACCGGCTGCGATGCCTGGGCGGGGGACTTTTGCTGTCCCACTGGCTGGGAAAGGGCTATGAAAAACGCCTGTCTTATAACCCATACGGCAAGCCGCTCCTGAACGGCAAGGAAACCTTCAATCTCTCCCATTCGGGAGATTTCGTCGTCCTGGCCGCCGCGGACCAAACCGTAGGCGCGGACGTACAGCAGCAGGAACCGGGCGACCTTCCGGCCATGGCCAAAATCAGCTTTCACCCAAAGGAGCGGCGGCTCTTTTTAGCCAGCCAACAGCAAAGGGAGCTTTTCTATTCCATCTGGACCCTGAAGGAAAGCTACATGAAAGCTGTGGGAAAAGGCTTTTCCCTTCCGTCAACGTCTTTTTCCATTTCCTTTTCCGGCGGAAAGGCCGGGATCGACGGCGACGACAGCTATCATTTGAAAGAAATCCCCTTTTTCCCCGGCTACTCCCTGGCCGTCTGCTGCAAGCAGCCTGTCGAGGAGGTACGGCCGGAGGAAATCACGGCAAAGGATTGGTAATTGCCCGTTACTGGAGAGGAGAAAATTGATGCGCAAAAAAATCGGACTATATCTGGGAATCGGAATCCTCTACTTTATCCTCGCCCTGCCCTTTGCGGGACTTCATTTTTCCGACGGATATTCGGAGATCCGCTTTACCAGCCTCCTGCCCATGGCCGCGGGGCTGCTCTGCGGTTTTCCCGGCGCGCTCTCCTGCGCCCTGGGAAACCTGCTGGGCGACCTTTGCACAGGCCCGGATATCTACTGCATTTTCGGCTTTGGGGGCAATTTCCTCATGGCCTGGCTGCCCTACAAGCTGTGGCACACCCTGTTCTTCGCAGGACGGCAGGGGCCGCGGTACCTGGAGTCTTCCGGCTCCATTCTCAAATTCGTCGCCGTCTCCCTCATCGCAAGCTGCGCCTCTGTGGGCGTGATCGGAGCAGGAGGTCAGCTTCTTTCAGGGTTTTCCTTCGGAGCTTTTTTTCTCCCTGTGGCGCTCCAATACTACGACCTTTCCCTTCTGGGAGGCATGCTCCTCTTCCAAATCTGCCTCACGGTTTTTCGCATGACGCCCCATATTCCCTGGCAGGCGTACCGGCGGATGCGGCGGGAAAGGGACTATCTCCCCGATTACCTGCTCTCCGGCCTGGTAGTGGCAGTCGCCTGCGCTTTGACCGCGCTGACCATGGGCCAGGGCCAGGAAATCAGGCAGAGCCCCCTCATCACCGGCCTGTGCCTTCTGCTGCTAGCGGCCTCCCTGGTTCTGGCCTGTCTGCCTGTGGGCCGGGGAAAAGAAGAAACAGAGACGGAGAGCCGATACCTGCCGCCTGTCGGGGTGAGGGCCCAGTTCGTCACCCTGTTTCTGCTGATTCTCTGTATGATTTTAATCGCCCTTACCGCCGTCTGCCTGCGCCTGCTCTACGTGGATTTCGCCGCCTTTACCCAGGGCGCGGGAAACACCTCCCTACTCTGGCTGCGGGTCATCGTCGCCGCAGCGGTCATCGGAACCTTTTTTATCATCGTTCTGCCTCTGCTGCTGAAGGGGATTCAACGGGTCGTGGCCGAGCCGGTGGAAAAGACGGCAAACTACGCCCGGCAGTTTGCGGCGGGCGAAACATTGACCGAAGAAAGCCTGGTGATCGGACGGACGGGAAACGAGCTGGACGGGCTGGGACAATCCATCAATACCATGGCCGGAAACATCCGCGCCTTTGTGGAAGAGACCCGGCTTAGGGCCATCAAAGAAGAAAAGCTGGCTGCCGAGCTGAACATAGCCAGGAACATCCAGCAGGGCCTGCTGCCGGAACGCTGGACCGGAAGCGGCTTTGACATCGTCCCCTTTATCAAGCCGGCCAGAGAAGTGGGCGGAGACTTTTACCACTTTTCCCGGCTAGATGAGGACCGGGTCTTTGTCTGTATTGCCGATGTTTCGGGAAAGGACATTTCGGCGGCCATGTTCATGGTACAGGCCAAAATCCTCATGGAAGAGGGCTGCTCCCTGCCGCCGGACCAGATGATGGCCCGGGTCAACAATGCCCTGTCCAAATCCAACAAAGCCATGATGTTCGTCACCGCCTTTGCGGCGATCGTGGACCGGAAAAACAGACGCATGACCTATGCAAACGCGGGACACAATCCGCCGATCTGCCAAAACGACGGGCGTATCTGCTGGCTGGACGAAGAGGCGGACTTTGTCCTGGGGCCCATGGAAAATACCCATTACCAGCAGCATACCATGGACCTTGCCGATGATTTTATGCTCTGCATCTACACCGACGGCGTCAATGAGGCGGAAAATAGCGACGGCGAATTTTTCGGAAATCACCGGCTTTTCGAGGAAGCGGGACGGCAGCTCCGGGAGGGGAGCGGCTGCCAAGGATTGGTAGAAAACCTGGCGGCCAGGCTGGAAACATTTACAGAGGGCGCCCAGCAGTCGGACGACATCACCATGCTGGCCCTTTCCATGAAATAAGCAAAATCACAGGAGGTAGCTTTGTTAGAACGTAAAGGCATCATTATCAACCAGCAATTTATGAAATTCTTTTTTCCAACCATACTCATGACCATGGCTCTTTCCTTGAGTACGGTCATCGACGGAATCATTGTGGGCAACATCCTGGGGCCGGACGCTCTGGCGGCGGTAAACCTGGTCCTTCCCATTACGCTGCTGTTCAATTCCGTATACGTGCTCATCGGCGTGGGCGGATCCACCCTCTATTCGGTAGCCCTGGGAAAGCGGCAGAAAGAGCGGGCCAGAGAGCTGTTTACCGTCTCTGTGCTGACGATGATTTTCACCGCTATTGTGATCTGCCTGCTGGGGCTTTACGCCTGCGGACCCCTGGCGAAAGCTCTCACCGTCCATGCCCGGGATTTGACGGAGCTGGTATTCGACTACCTGAGGGTGGTCATGCTGGCCTCGCCGTTTTTGATCCTGGTCCCGGGCTTGGTGTATTTTCTCCGCTCCACCGGCGAAGTTAAGCTGGCCTCCTTTGTGCTGATCGCCGCCAATGTGATCAATCTGACGCTGGATCTGATTTTCGTCGTCCTGCTGGAAAGCGGCATCGGCGGCGCGGCGCTGGCTACGGGCTGCGGATATTTTGTCGGCCTGCTCATTGCCCTGGGCGGCGTCGCCCGGGCAAAGGAGCTGCGGTTTTGCGGACTGCCAGGCCACGTCTTTTCCATGCTGAAAAACATCATGGGCACGGGACTTCCCCTGACCATCAATACGGCCCTCAACTTCTTCCGGCTCACCTGCGTCAATGCCATCGTCTCCGTGTACCTGGGCAGCGACGGGGTTACAGCTTTTTCCGTATGCACCTCCTGCCTGTCCATCGTCTCCATGTTCGTGGGAGGCTCGGCCCAGACCATGATCCCGCTATTGGGGACTTTTTACGGTGAACAGGATCTGAGCGGTGTCCGTTTCACCATCCGTAAAGCCGTTGCCATTACCGTGTCGGCATCCCTAATCCTACTGGTGATTTTTGAAGCCATCCCTTCCACAATCACCGGCCTGTTCGGTGTCAATGACCCCCACCAGGTAGCCATCGCCGCCCAGGCTCTCCGCATCTACGCCATCAGCCTGCCCTTCATGGGATTTCTATTCATTTCCATGTGCGTCTATCAGGTCGTGGGGTATCAAAACCTTTCCAGCCTGGTTGCGCTCTTAGAAGGCTTTGCCATCGTCGTACCGGCGGCTTTCCTGCTGGCACGCATCATGGGGGCGGCGGGAATCTGGATCGCGTTTCCGGCGGGAGAACTTCTCACGATTTTGCTGTTGCTCCTCTTCGTCCGGCAAAAGCAGAAAAAGAATCCAGGGGCCAAGGGGATTTTCCTCTTGGAAGAAAACCCAAACAGGCAGGTAATGGAAGTGACCATGCCCCGGGAAGAGACTCAGGCCGCTCTGCTTTCCGGGCAGGCCATGGACTTTTGCCGGAAGCGGGGCGTGGATCCGGTGACTTCCCATATGGCGGCCGTGGCCGTGGAGGAAATGACCGTCAACACCATCCACAGCCGGGAAACAGGTGGAAAGAACCGCTTTATCGACGTGCGCCTGACCCTGGAGGAAGGGCGGATTTCCATGATCTTCAAGGATAACGGATACCCCTTTGACCCGTTTCAGGAAACGGACCTGCGCCAGTTCGGAAATCTGGCGGTAGCCGAGGCGGTCACCAGCGGGATCCGCTACGACTATATTCTGGGCATGAACTGCACCATTGTAACCATTGATCGGAAAGGAGATTGAACATGATTATTACCAACAAAGAGGAACGCGTTACCATCGCGCTTTCAGGAAGACTGGATACCATCACCGCGCCGGAGCTGACAGAGGCTGTGAAGGATTTAACCTTTCAAGAGCTGACCCTTGATCTTACGGATCTGGAGTACATCTCCAGCGCCGGGCTGCGGGCTCTTCTGGTCTGCAAAAAAACAGCCGATAGCCAGAAAGCGCCTTTCACCGCGGCGAACCCCGCCCCTGCTGTGCTGGAAGTCATGCGCATGAGCGGCTTTGACAAAGTTCTGGATATCCGGATGGATTAGCCATGGATACCATCACCCTTCCAGCCAAAATAAAAGCCCTGTACCAGGCCCTGGCCTTTGTCGAAAAAGCCGCCCAAAGCTGCGGCTGGGAGGGCGACCGGGCCAAGCTGGAGCTTATGGCAGAAGAAATCTTTGTCAACATCGCCGGCTACGCCTACGACGGCGAAGAAGGGCTGATCCAAATAAGCTGCGGCGCGGAAAAGGGCATGTTTTTGATGCAATTTCGCGACAGGGGAAAGCTGTTCGACCCTCTCAAACAGCCGGAGCCGGATCTCCAGTCCCCGGCCGGTCAAAGGCCCATCGGCGGCCTGGGCGTTTACCTGACCAAAACCTGCGCGGACCGGGTAACTTATCAATATGAGGACGGGACCAATATCCTAACGGTGGGAATGTATTTGCAAAAGGAGGAACATTATGAAAACCATTGACATGAATCAGGCCCTTCGCCTGTGCAAAGAGGCGGAAACCATGCCCCAAAAGCAGCGCGGCAAGCTGAGAGACGCCCGGCTTATGGAGCTGGCCTGCTACGCCAGGAACCATTCGCCTTATTTTAAAAAAGCCTATAAAAACATTGGAGAAAGTTTCACCCTTTCCCAGCTTCCTCCTACCAATAAAAAACAGCTCATGAAAGACTATGAAGCCTGGGTGACCGACCCGCGGATCCGCTATGAGGATGTCTTTTCCTATATCGAAAGCCCCGAGGGCGGCAGAGAGCTGTATCTGGAAAGCTATACGGCCATCACTACCTCCGGCACCACGGGAAATCCCATGCCTATGGTGCGGGACCCTTACCACAACACCATTCACGGCGCTTTGACAAAGACCAGGCTGCTGCGCCAGACAGACCCGGATCTGATGACGCCGGTCAAACACAAAATCGCTGCCGCTGTCTTTCTGGATCCCCACGTTTCTTCCTATTCCAGCCTTCTGCGCATGAAAAAAGCCTATCCCGGCTATGAGAGCAATGTGCTGGAGCTGCCCATCAACGGCGATATCGCCGATCTGGTCCGCATGCTGGACGATTTTCAGCCCGATCTGGTCACCGGCTATCCGTCGGTCATGGGCGCTCTGGCCAACGCCCAAAGGGACGGGCGAATGGACATTTCTCCCCAGGCCATCGCCTGTTCGGCGGAGGTGCTCACAGAAAAGGTGTATCAAGCTTTGCACCAGACCTTCGGCTGTCCGGTGCTCAATAATTATTGCAGCACAGAGGGCGGCGAAGCGGCCATGTCCTGTCCTGCGGGAAAGCTCCACGTCAACGATGATTGGGTCATCATCGAGCCGGTGGATGAAAAGGGGAATCCGGCCCGGGAAGGCGAATGGTCGGCCGGCGTCTATGTGACGGATCTGACCAATTACGTCCAGCCGGTGATCCGCTACTACATGGAGGACAAAGTAAAGATCCACAGCCGGCCCTGCTCCTGCGGCATCACCCTTCCGGTGATGGAAATCCTGGGAAGGACCACGGAAAACCTGATGGTGGGCGGCGTGGAAGTGCTGGGCATCAACGTGGAATACAGTCTCATGTACGTGGAAGGGGTTTACTCCCTCCAGCTGGTGCAGACCGGCGATACGGAATTTGAAATCCGCATGGTCCCCGAGTCGGAGGAAACCAGGCTCACCGCCTTTGAACAGGCAAGAGAAATCATGCTGCGGTTCTTCAAAGACAACGGCTGTCCCCAGGTAAACATCCGTCTCAGCGAAAAACCGCCGGTTCACAGCGAAAAGGGCGGCAAAGTAAAATTCATCGTCAAGGAATTGGACAGGAGGTAGTGTATGCAGTTATATTTAGAACAGCTCGCGGAGCATATCAAAAACATTCCCGGCAAAACCGCCATCGCGGATCGGGAGGGAGAAAGGGAGACCTCCTATGAGGCCCTCTGGTCCCTCAGCGACCGAATCGCGGCGGTGCTGATAAAAAGAGGCGTTAGAAAAGGAACCTTTGTATCCATTCTCCTTCCCAGGGAAATGGAGTACATTGCCGCGTCTCTGGGAATCCTCAAAGCGGGCGGCGTGATCGTACCCCTGTCTTTCAGCTATCCCAAAGAGCGGATCGACTTTATCAACGACCAGTGCGGGGCCGGCGCGGTAATCGACGAAAAATTCCTGGCAGAGCTGCCCAAGGAAACAGGCCGGCTTTACCTGCCAAAGATCGAAGGCACGGACCGGGCCCTGGCTGTCTATACATCGGGCTCCACCGGAACGCCCAAGGGCATCGTCCACAGCCACCTGAGCCTTGCCAGCGCGGCGTGGCGCAGCGCCCAGGTCTTTGTCATAGCAGAGGATGTCTACCTGTCCAACCTGCCCTTCCATTTTGTCGCCATTGTGGTGGACGTTTTTATGGGCCTTTACGCGGGAGGCTCGGTACATATCAACAGCGAAGAAGGGCGAAAGGATATCCGCAGAATTGAAGATTACATCGCGGACCACCGTATTACAGCTACCCTGATTTCCCCTCAGATGATGAAACTGTTTAAAAATAAGGGGGATTCTCTGAGAACCGTGCTCTGCGGCAGTGAGCGGGTATCGGGAGTCTATGGGGACGGCTACCAGATCTACAATATTTACGGCTCCAGCGAAACCACCCCGGCGGCCACTTTTTTCAAGGTGGACCGGGAGTACGACAATACGCCCATCGGAAAACCCTTCCCGGACATGGGAATTTACGTGCTGCGGGAGGACGGCAGCCAGGCGGAACCGGAGGAAACGGGAGAAATCTGCATTTCCGGCTGTCTGGCGGAAGGCTATCTGGGGCTGCCGGAAAAGACGGCCGAAACCTTTACGGAAAACCCTTTCGCCAAAGGAGACACGGACCGGGTCCTCTATCACAGCGGCGATCTGGGCTACTTGCAAAAGGACGGCAATCTGGTCTATGTAAACCGGAAGGACTGGATGGTGAAAATCAACGGACAGCGGGTGGAAACCGGCGAAATCGAGGCCATCATCAGCGGCCTTTCCTATGTAAAGACCGCTGTGGTAAAGGGCTTTGAAAATGAATACGGTCAGACCTGGCTCTGCGGCTACTTTCAGTTGGAGGACGGGGATGGGCCGGAGAACCCCGCCGCCGCCATTAAAGGGGAATTGAAGAAAAAGCTGGCGGATTATATGATCCCCCAGTTTCTGATCCGGATGGACGCTTTTCCATTGAACCAGAACGGCAAGCTGGACCGGCTGGCCCTGAAAGCCCCCGACGCGTCAGCCTTTAAAGCCGAATACCAGGCCCCGCAAAGCGAAGAGGAAGCGGCCATCTGCCGGGGCTTTGAGGCAGTTTTGGCAATGGACCGCATCGGGCGCAAGGATGATTTCTTTACCATTGGCGGGGATTCCATCAAGGCCGTGCGCTTGCAGGAATTCTGCCAGGACCTTTTCCTCACCTCCGCCCAGATCTTCGAGGGAAGGACGCCTGCGGGAATCGCGGCCCTTCTCGACGGGCAAAAGGCCGACCCTTACGCGGGCTGCGACAGCCCGAGGGACTTTTATCCCTTCACCGACAGCCAGCTTGGGGTGTTTTTGGAGTGTATGCAAAGCCCGGAAAGCGTCATGTACAACATCCCATTTTGCCTTACCGCCCCGGGGGATACGGACGTTCCCAGGCTGCAAAGGGCGCTGGAGACGGTCGTCCGCCACTATCCGGCGCTGCTTGTGGGCACCGGCCAAAAGGACGGCGAGTACGGCATGATTCCCCTCCCGGATCGGGAAGTTGTCATTCCGGTGAGGGAGATTGCCGGATCGGAAATGGAAAAAATCAAAGCATGCTTTGTGCGGGCCTTTGATCTGGAAAAGGGACCCCTTTTCCGCATCGAGCTGTACAAAACCGAACAGCAGGTCTATCTTCTGGCCGATTTTCACCACATCATTTCCGACGGCGCATCGGTGGCCGAATTTTTCCGCCAGACGGCCCGCGCTTATGAGGGAAAGCCTTTGGAAAAAGAAGTCATTTCCCAATTCACTCTTTCAAGCTATGAGACGACCTTAAAAGAGAAGGATGTTTACAAAGAAGCCAAGGCGTATTTTGAAGAATATCTGGCGGGCAATAAGGTGGACGTCAGTCCGGTATTCGACCGGCCGGAGGATCCGCAGCAGTTCGTGCGGCCGGGAAAACGCCACTATGTCAATCTGGCGGGCAAGCTTTCCTCAGAAGAGCTGGAGCGGTTTTCCCGCCAGGCCGGCGTTACGGAAAATACGGTATTTTTGGGCGCTTACGCCTATGCCCTTGCCAAATACACCGGACAGAGCGAGGCGCTGCTGGCTACGGTCAACAACGGCCGCCACGACCCGCGCATGAACCATACCCTGGGTATGCTGGTGCGGACGCTGCCGGTCTACCTTTCCATCGATGAGGAAGAGACGGTAGCAGGTTTCCTCGAAAACCTGCAGAGCCGTTTCTTTGAAACCATGAGCCATGACTGCTGTTCCTTCGGCGAGCTGGCCCGGGAGTATGGCGTGACGTCGGATCTGCTCTTTGTCTATCAGGCCCAGACCCTCAATTCCGTCACGCTGGACGGGGCAGAGGTGCCGATGGAGGCCCTGGAAACGGGAAACAGCCTCGCCAATATCGCCCTCCATGTATTCCGCAAAAAGGGCAGCTACGACATGTTCTTCGAGTACCGGAGCGACGTTTATGAAAGAAAAACCATCGAAACCTTGGGCAATCTGCTGGTGCGCGTTGTCAGGGGATTTTTGGAGTACGGCAGATTAAAAGAACTGCCCCTGGTATCCCCTCAGGAAGTCGGCATGTTGGAATCCTTCTACGGAGAGACCATTTCCTATGACCGGAGCAAAACCATCGTCGATCTCTTCCGGGAGCAGGCTGGGCGGGTTCCGGAAAAGACGGCGGTCATTTACAAGGAAAAGCGCATCGCCTACCGGGAAGTGGACGAGCTGTCGGAGCGCATCGCCGCCTATGTGAGCGGCCAGGGCATCGGCAGGGAACAGGTGGTAGCGGTTCTGATTCCCCGCTGCGAATATATGGCCATCGCCTCTCTTGGCGTGATGAAAGCGGGGGCCGCTTACCAGCCGCTGGACCCGACTTATCCCATGGACCGGCTGGCCTTTATGATGGAGGACGCCGGGGTGGAGCTTTTGATTGCCGATGAAAGCCTGCTTTCGCTGGTCCCCCAATTCAAAGGAAAGGTCCTGCTCACAAAGGATATTCCAAGCCTTCCGCCGGCAGAAGAGCCAGGGAAAACCGACCCTGCGCCGGAGGATCTGTTTATCCTGCTGTATACCTCGGGAACTACCGGCACGCCGAAAGGCTGTATGCTGACCCAGGCCAACATCACAGCCTTCTGTCACTGGTATCAATCCTTTTATGAGATGGAAGATGAAAGCGTGGTGGGCGCTTATGCCAGCTACGGTTTTGATGCCTGTATGATGGATCTGTACCCGGCCTTAACCTTTGGCGCGGCGGTTTTGATCATACCCGAAGAGCTGCGTCTGGAACTTGTTTCTCTTAACCAGTATCTGGAAAATGAAAAAGCCACCCACATTTTCATGACCACCCAGGTGGGCCGCCAGTTTGCGGCGGAAATGGAGAACCACAGTCTGCGGCACCTTTCTACGGGAGGCGAAACCCTGGTTCCCGTGCGGGTGGAGGCGGACTACGCCTTTTACAACGTGTACGGTCCCACGGAATGTACCATATACACCACGGCCTTTGAGGTGGATAAAACCGCAGCCTATGAGAATGTGCCTATCGGCAGGCCCCTCGGGAACTTGGAGCTTTACATCCTGGACAAGCAGCAAAGAAGAGTGCCGCCGGGAGCCTTGGGCGAGCTGTGCGTGGCCGGATATCAGGTGAGCCGGGGGTATCTGGGAAGGCCGGAGCAGACGGAAAAGGTCTTTACCTCCAACCCTTTTACAAACAGAGAAGGCTTTGAGCGCATGTATCACACCGGCGATATCGTCCGCTTTCTCCCTGACGGCAATATTCAGTTCATCGGCCGGCGGGACGGTCAGGTGAAAATCCGGGGTTTCCGCATTGAGCTGACGGAGGTGGAAGGAATCATCCGCCAGTATCCGGGAATCAAGGACGCCACGGTCATGGCCTTTGACGCGCCGGCGGGAGGAAAGGCCATTGCCGCCTATGTCGTTTCCGATGAAACGGTGGATATCCAGCGGCTCAACGCCTTTATTCAGGAGGAAAAGCCGCCTTATATGGTGCCTGCCGTGACCATGCAGATCGATGAGATTCCTCTGAACCAAAACATGAAGGTCAACCGCAGGGCGCTGCCGGATCCGCTGAGTCAGACGCCAAAAACAGGCGGCGATGATTCCAGGCCCCTCACCTTGCTGGAGCAGGAGCTGAAAGAGCTGGTGGGCGGCATTGTGGGCCATGAAGAATTTTCCGTAGGCACGGAGCTGACCAGGGCCGGGATCACGTCCCTGTCCGCCATCAAGCTGGCGGCGGCCATTGAAAAGGAATACGGCCTGACATTGGAAGTCAAGGCTATGATGAAACAGTGCACCATTCTTTCCATTGAAGATGAAATTTATAAAAGCTTGCGCAGCGGCGCGCTGCCTGCGGCCCGGAAGGAACAACGGGCGCTGAGGGACACTTACCCGCTGACCCAGGCCCAGATGGGCGTCTATTACGACGCGGTCCGCCGCCCTGAGGATACCGGCTACAATATCCCCGCAGTTTTCCGTTTTCCGGGGGAGCTGACGGCGGAAACGCTGGCGGATGCGGCGCGGACGGTGGTCAAAGCCCATCCGTACCTGTCCGCCCGGCTCTGCTCCCGGGATGGCGCTTTGGTGCAGGTTCCTTTTGAGGAAGAGCCGGTCATTGAGGTTCACTCCATGTCCGAGGATGCCTTTGGGGATTATCGGGACCGGTTTGTAAAACCGTTTGAACTGGAAAATAGCAGGCTCTATCGGCTGGCGGCGGTGGAAACGGAGGCGGGCCTTTATCTGCTGGCGGATTTTCACCACATCATCTTTGACGGCGGCTCTTTGGATGTGTTCCTCCGCCAGGTGGCGGCGGCCTGTGAGGGCGCAGAGGCGGAAAAGGAGGACTACAGCTACTTCGATTATGCGGCGGATCGTCAGGCGGCAGAGGACAGTGACGCCTACCGCCAGGCGGGCGAGTTTTTCGCGGATCTGCTTAAAAACTGTGAAGGAGCCAGTCAGTTGACGCCGGATCTGGCGGGAGAGGAAACCGCCGGCAGAAAAGCGGAGCAAGCCGTCTTTGTGGACGGTGAAAAGCTGGATGCTTTTTGCAGAGCAGGAGGCGTTACTCCCGCCCACCTGTTCCTGGCCGGTGTCTTTTACACCCTGGCCCGTTTCCTCCATACGGAGGAGGTTTATCTTTCCACCATCAGCAGCGGACGGTCGGATTTGAAGGTCCGGCAGTCTCTGGGAATGTTTGTAAACACCCTTCCTTTGGCGGCAAGCCTGGGGCAAGGCAAGACGGCGATAGACTTTATCAGAGAATCGGCGGATTTAATGATGGACGCGGTGTCCCATGAAGGCTATCCTTTCTCCAAGATCGCCCAGGACTATGATTTCGCGCCCCAGATCATGTACGCCTGCCAGTTGGGCGTGCTGGAAAAGGTGGAGCTGCTGGGCAGTCAGGTAGAGATGGAAAGCTTGGAGAGCGACACGCCCAAGTTTAAGATTTCCATCCATATTGAAGAGCGGGAAGGCCGTCCGGCTGTCTGCGTTCAGTACAATGACGCTCTTTACAGTGGGGAGCTGGCGGCACTTCTTGCCGGGAGCATCGCCCTTTGCGTGGAGCGGATGATGGCCGGGCCGGAATGCCCGCTGCGGAGCATCAGCCTTGTTACGGAGCCGCAGAGGAAGGTTCTGGAAGGCTTTTGCCGCAGGGCCGCCGCGGAGCCGGAGGAGGAGATTTTCCACAAGGCCTTTGAAAAACAGGCGGCCCTCCATAAAAACAAGACGGCGCTCATCGCATCGGAAGGCTCCTATACCTATGGGGAGCTGGATGAAAGGATGAACCGGGTAGCGGGAGCGCTTGCCGCGCGCGGCTTTGGGCCGGGCCAGTCGGCCGCAGTCCTGCTGCCTCGGACCGGGGCGCTGATTATAGCCATGTACGGCGTTATGAAGGCCGGCGGCGCTTATATCCCTTGCGATCCGGACTATCCGGCGGAGCGAATTCGTCAAATTACAGAGGACAGTTCGGCCTCTCTGGTGATCACCACGGCAGACCGCCTGGAGGATTATGAACAGGCGGTGGACATGGAAGAGCTGCTGGCCTATGAAGGCGCGCCTGCGCCTTTGGCAGCGGTGACGGGGCACGATCTGGCTTACATGATCTATACCTCCGGCTCCACCGGAAAACCAAAGGGCGTTATGCTGGAGCACCGGGGCATTGTCAATTATACGCGCAATCATGAGGCCAACCCTCACGTGCGCGCCTGCGCAGAGGAAGGACATGTGATGGTTTCCGTAACTACCGTTTCCTTTGATATGTCTCTGAAGGAAACGGCGGTGGCTCTCTTGAACGGGCTGACGCTGGTGCTGGCCGACGAGGACTGCGCCAATCACCCCCTCAAACTTGCGGAGCTGATGGAAAAAACGGGAGGCGATATCTTCAACGCCACCCCGTCCCGTATGCTCCAGTATATGGAGTCGGCGGAATTCTGCCGGGCCCTGGCCGGGTGCAAGGTAGTCATGTCCGGCGGCGAGCAGTACAGCTTAAAATTGCTGGAAAAACTGAAAAAGGTCACCAAGGCCAGAATCTTCAATACCTACGGGCCGACGGAAATTACCGTTTCCAGCAACGCCAAAGAGCTGACTTTTGCGGATCGCATCACCATCGGGCCGCCGCTTTTGAATTATACGGAGTTTATCGCGGACAGCGATGGAAATCCGCTGCCTCCTGGCGTGACGGGAGAGCTGTATATCGGCGGCATGGGCGTTGCCCGGGGCTACCACAATCTGCCGGAAATGACCGAGGAGCGGTTTATCACCGCTTTCGGCCAGCGGGTTTACAAGTCAGGGGACTATGCCCGCTGGACGCCGGAGGGCGACGTGGTGATTCTGGGCCGGACCGACAACCAGATCAAGCTGCGGGGCCTGCGCATTGAGCTGGAGGAGATCGAGTCCTGTATCGGCGGGTATCCGGGTGTGAAAAACGCGGTGACGGTGATCCGGGAAATCAACGGAACCGAGCATTTGTGCGCTTACTTTACGGCGGAAAAAGCGGTGGAGGTTTCCCAGCTGAAAGCGTTCCTCCAGGAAAAGCTGACCAAATACATGGTGCCTACCGGTTATTGCCAGCTTGAAACGCTGCCTATGACCCCCAACGGGAAAATTGACCGCAAGGCGCTGCCGGAGCCGAAGCTGGCGGAGGCCGGTGAATATACGGCTCCTATGGGCGAGGGGGAACGGGTCTTCTGCCAGATCTTCGCCGATGTGCTGAAGCTCGATAAGGTGGGGGCCAACGACGATTTCTTCGATTTGGGCGGCACCTCCCTGCGGGTTACCAGCGTCATTATCGCGGCTACGGAGGCGGGCTTTGACATTACCTACGGCGATGTGTTCAGCCATACGACCCCGCGCAGGCTGGCGGCCATGTTCCGCACGGATGCGGGCGACTCGGCATCTGAGCTGGAGGACTTGTCCGATTATGATTATACGAATGTCGGCCGGGTGCTGGCGGAAAATAGCCTTGACTCCTTTGTTTGCGGCCAGCGGCTCCCGCTGGGCAACGTGCTTTTAACCGGCGCTACCGGCTTTCTGGGAATCCACATTTTGCGGGAATTCCTGGAGTCGGAGTCCGGGCGCGTTTATTGCATCCTGCGCAAGGGCAATTACGATTCTTTGGAAAAGCGTCTCAGCACCATGCTCTTTTACTATTTTGAGACGACCTATGAGGAATTGTTCGGGGACCGAATCCTTCTGGTGGAGGGCAATGTTACGGATCCTGGCGTCTTTCAGCGCCTGGAAGGTGAGGATATCCAGACGGTGATCAACTGCGCCGCCAATGTGAAACACTTCTCCAAGGGAACGGATATTGAGGACGTCAATGTGGGCGGGGTGCTGAACGCCATTGACTACTGCAAGAGAACCGGCAGCCGCATCGTCCATATTTCCACCACCAGCGTTTCCGGTTTCAGCGTGGGCGATGTGCCGCCTTCCAATACGGTGATGAGTGAGCAGATGCTCTACTTCGGCCAGGCTCTGGATACCAAATACGGCCACAGCAAGTTCCTGGCCGAGCGGGCTGTCCTGGAGGCGGCGGCCGCCGGTCTCAGCGCGAAAATCATGCGGGTGGGCAATCTGTCGGCCCGGGATACGGACGGCGAATTCCAGATGAATTTTGCCACCAACAGCTTTGTGGGCCGTCTCAAGTCCTATGAGCTGATCGGCAAGTTCCCTTATTCCATGATGGATATGACGGCCGAAATGGCGCCTATCGACAGCACGGCCAGGGCGATCCTGACCCTGGCAAAGACGCCGAAAGCGTGCTGCCTGTTCCACCCGTACAACAACCACAGTATCTATCTTGGGGATATCATCTGCGCCATGAAGAGCTGCGGCGTGGAGATCGAGCTGGCCGAAGAGGCGGACTATCTGGCGGCTTTGGAGACGGCCCAGAAAGACCCGGACAAGGCGGCGGTGCTGTCCAGCATGATCGCTTACGAGAATATGGGCCACGGGAAGAAGACGGTTTCCATTGCCAGGACCAACGATTATACCATGCAGGTGCTCTATCGCATGGGCTATCAGTGGCCGACCACTTCCAAGGAATATGTGGGCCGGTTTGTGGAGGCCATGGAAGGGCTGGGATTTTTTGCGGGAGCGTAAGGATGATGGTGGCCCGCTTTCTATCAAAGTGAAGGCCACCAAATTCTACAAGGAGGTTTTTATGAAAACATTTAAGCGATGCTATTGTGCCCTGTGCATCCTTCTGATTGCGGCAGTTTTCTCCGCATGTGAGGGCCCAACGGACAGCGTAAGCGTCCCGGTGGCCGGCGATGATATTACGGCATCGGACTATAGCCAAAACGATAATTGGATGATGCTCCCAAAAGAGAGTGACAAGCCGGTGGATGTATTTTACCTTTATCCTACGGCCTGGGGCATGGAGGATGAAGAGGATAACCCGATCTGCACCATCGACTATGAACCCATGAGAAAACGGGCACAGGCCATTGCGGCCGGACAGGCGACCGCATTCGAAACTGTGGGAAACATTTACGCACCGTATTATCGCCAGATCGATGCGGCTTATTTGCTCTCCAAGCCGATCAGCGAGCAGCCCCAATATACGGATGGGGTCCCGGGAACAGATGCATTGGCGGCTTTTGACTATTATATGAAGCATTATAACAAGGGAAGGCCTTTTATTCTTGCAGGCCATTCCCAGGGCTCCGTAATGACAAAACTCATTCTGTTCCAATACTTAAAAGAACACCCCCAGGCTGCCCGGAGGATGGTCGCTGCCTATGTAATCGGATATTCTGTGACAGAGGAGGAGCTAAAGGAAAATCCCCATGTAAAATTTGCGGAAAGCGCAAACGATACCGGAGTCATCGTTTCTTACAACACAGAGGCGCCGAAGGTAGATGGTAAAAATAACACGGTGCTGGATGGCTCGGTTGCCATCAATCCGATCAGCTGGACCCGCAGCGGCAGGACTGCACCCAAAGAGGATAATCTGGGCGCCTATATGCCCCAGGAAGACGGCAGCTATAAAAAAGTGGCGGCCCTTGCAGATGCTGCGGTGGATTTGGACCGGGGGACCGTAATTTGTACTACGGTTGATCCGAAAGAGTATGCAAATCCCAACAAAGCGTTCTTTCCCCTTGGGGTTTATCATAGCAAAGACTATGCTTTTTATTACTACAATTTAAGGGAGAATGCAGAAAATCGCGCGGCAAAGTTTTTAGCGGGTGCAAATTAGAGCAAGAAGGGCAAACGCAGAGTTTGCAAGAGATTTGCCGCTAGTGCGATCGAAGATACGTTATCTGCAATTTTTTCAGTTTATGAGGAGGTCTATTTTGAAAGTTATAACAATTATTTTAGGAGTATTAACCACACTGCTGGGTATCTTTTGCGTTTTTCGTCCGGGGGTTGCAGCTTTGAGCCTGGCCTGGCTGCTGGGGATTATCCTGATCCTGGCGGGGTTCAACATCGTAACAAATTATTTCGGGAAAAAAATCGGCTCCGGCTGGGATGCGTTCTTTGGAATTCTTTCCATCGTAGGCGGGATTATCTTGATTTGTAATTATTATGGGCGCTTTTTTGCGGACACGATCATTATTTATTTCATCATGGCTTTTGTCCTGGTTTCCGGTATTACCCGTGCGGCTGGCGCCTGGAAGCTGAAGAAGAGCGGCGAGTCCTGGGTGCTGGGCATGGTCTTTGGCGTTATCTCCATTCTTGTGGCGGTGGCTGCTATGTTCCATCCGCTGATGGGCGTGGCGCTGGTTGGCTATATGGTGGCCTTTACCATCGTGATGCAGGGCATCAATACCCTTAGCCTTGGCATGTCGCTGAAAAAATAAGAGAAAACGGATCTGAAAATCCCCTTGAATTTCATTTCTTGTTTTTGTATAATAAAAGCAAGAAAGGCGGAACCGCTGAAAACGGTTAGCCTTGAATACAGTTAAAAGTAACCGTAATCCTGGGCTGCGAGAACGGTTACTTTTTTATGTACTCGATCAGAATACCTACCACGATACCCACAAAAATGAGCATAAGTGACAAGATTTCAAAATCCGACATAAAGGTTGCCCTCCCTTCCAAGAGTTCCACAGAGTGGACGTTCATGTAGTTCGGGTAACTTTCCTTCTTTTGAAGGTTAACCGCTTTCGCCGCCTTTGCTTGCTTTTGTCTATTATATCCAGATTTAGCTATAATTTTAATATTTTTACAGCAATATTTTTGCAAAATATCTTGTTGTCTTTATTGATTATTGTGGATGCGCTCAATGGATACCATCCTTCCTGGAGGCTCCGTCTGTCCTCGAACTTATCCCGATTTCTCTGTTTCCATTGACAATACAAATCTTTTTCGGCATTATATATGAAAAAGATGTTAGTTTGTATTTTTTGTGGTGAAGCAGGAAAGGAATTGGGGCAATGAAAGTACAGGAATTAAGGCAGCTGTTGATTTCTGCGGACAGAAATTTACTGGAGAAAGCATTTGTAGAAAGCTACAAGCAATTTTCCAAGGGGCAGAAGGAGGATGTCGATTCTCTGATACGCGATGTATTGGAAGGCAAGGATGTGAAGAAAACAGCGAAAAATACAATTATCAGTTTTCAAGACTTAGAACAGCAGATCACCTTGTTTATCGAAAATGCTCGCGCGCAGAATTATCTCGCTCCCAACCGAATCATTCCCAAACACCAGCGGCCCAAATGGCGTTTTTTAGTAAAACAATACATCAAAGAGCTGGAAAAAATCCCGACAGAAAGCGAGCATTATTTCAAATCAGTAAGCTTATTAACGGATCTGTATTCCCTAATATGTGAAGCCTGTAATTACTATTTATTTTCAACGGACGACCCTTTTCGTTCCATCGGATGGGCTCAGCCGGATTTCTTTCAATTAGTGGTAAAACGGACTTTTGCCGCAGGATATTCAAAAGAAACCATCTCCGCATTGCTTTTATCCGCTGCTACTGGAGGATTAAGCAGGGAGTCGCTGCACCTGAATCAGGAGCTGGTGCTCCTGCAGGAATTAAAGACAAGCGATGTGAAATATATGGCCATGGAAGAGGCAATGAAACTGGTGGCTGAAAAAAGTGCCAAGCTGGACCATCTTGGAAAATACGATAATCAAAGATATGATCTGGAAGATAGCGTAAATGAGCTCTGCGCAATGGTCTTGCTCATCGCAATTGCTTTGGCGGAACCGGAAGACGGGATCAAATACTATTTTAAAAACTGCCGAGAACAGGATAAGGAAATTACCCTCTACCGCGCTCTTGACTTGGTGGATTGCATGGGCGAAGATAAATTATGGCTATCTCTTTACGAATACGGCCTCAAGAAAAAAATAAAGCCGCGGGAGTACCTGGCCAGAGAGTACCAGGAACGGAAAAGTAAGAAGTAAGAGGAATTGCGAAGAAATTTGCGGTGACAAGGTGCCAGACGAAGCTTTATGTTCCCTCACTGATGCAAAACCCCTTTCCCGGATTTGAATTATTATTTCCAGGAAAGGGGCTTTTATTTTCAGGCGCAGGACTATTTACACAGCTGTCTTAAAGCATGCTCTCCAATTGGCCCATTGCCTCAGTTTCGCTATTTACATACTTTTGCAGCTCTTTCTTGAGAATGTCCATATATCCCTTATATTCATCCACAAATTTTCTGTATTCCGCGGCATCGGTGACGCCCTTGTTCCACTGGGCGTACATATTCTTTGTGGTTTTCCATGAATCTTTTATTGCGAGGGTCATTTTACCGCTTCCCCAATTGCTTTTGACCTTATCATTCATCAGCAAGCTATTGGACAAAGCGCATACTTCATCGCTGAACAGATAAGCATAATTCTCATAGTAACCGTTAATTGCGGCGGCCAGCCATACATCCTCTTCCGTAATCTTACCGTCGCTCAAGGCTTCCACCACATCGCCGTACAGATCGAGATTATTCTGCAAGCCTTTATGGTGCAGCTCCACATCACCGTAATCGGCCAGCCCCATAAATTCATCCTGCACATACTTAAAGGCCGTGAGGGACTTCTTATTATGCTCAACACCCTGGGCTCTTGCGGCTTTCATAGCATCTTCGTCCTCCGCCTTGTACGCGGCTTCGTAGTCAGCGTTGATGCTCTTGGCCTTTTCAAGGTTCTTTGCGGCCGCTTCACGTAAATCCGTCAGCGCCTTTTTATAAGTTTCTACCGATTCTTTTGTCGCGTATTTTTCAGTGTCCTTTACGGCAGCTTCAAAATCATCGCACCGACTGTTGAAATCCAGCTCCAACGCAGGGCTGCCGTCGATATACATGGCCAGCGCTGAATACAGTGAAAGCTGATATTCTAACAATTCCTTGCTATGTACGCCGTCTTTTTTCGTATCTTCCACATTATTGTCGTCTTTTGGCGTATGGTAGCGGTTCTGGGTCCATTCGGTCCGGTCCTCCTGCCTTGGCATGAATACAGGTACGCCCTGGAACTGATAGGAGATGCCGTCTGTTCTCGGAATTTCCTGATCGTCATTTTTCACAACAACCCCGTCTTCATAGAAGGACTTCACGCCGGACAATAAATCCGAGGACAGCAAATTCTTTCCGATTTCCCCTGCTTCATAAGTGGTGCGCATAACGCCGTTCTTGTTAAAGCTGTCTACGCTGGGCATTTCAAAGTTGATCAGAGCCAGCGTACTTCCCTGCCACTCGGGATGAGCGGTGGTGATCATTTCCCACGATCCGATGGCCCAGTCGGTGGAAGTATCGAATCTTCCCCATTCCTCCGCGGCATGGGCGATAAATACAATGTCATTGGCTGGTTTATATGCGGAGTCGATGATGGCTTTTGCAATGCCGGCCGTAAGTCCGACGGCAGTGCAGTCATCCTCAAATCCGTTGAAATATTTGTCATAATGGCCGGCGACGATGATTCTCTGTCCCGTGTTCTCCGTACCCTTGATCGTGCCGACTACATTGTAGCTAGTGCCATTTTGACTTCCCACTTCATTGTCCACATAAAGCTTGGCAGCAATATCTTTTCCTGACTTTATGATCTCCTGGACTTTTTTCGCATCGTTCTTGGTGATCGATGTACAAGGGAGCTTCATGTCCGGAGCGCAGATATCCTGCATATTCAGGGTATCGTCATTGTACTTGGCATATCCGTCTATGGGATAACTGATAATAGCTGCGGCCTTTTGTACGGCAGCCTCCATGTACGGTCCGTCGATCCAGACTTCATTCCATTGGTCCACGCCTACAAGAACAATTTTTCCTTCCATGTTCTCGCAATTATTTGCTTTATAATATTTTCGATAATCGGCTTCCGTACCCATGCCCATATCTACGATATCCAGGTTGGTGTAATCGCCGCCCAACTGCTTTGTACCCTGCGCCGCGTAGGATACCATATTGTCCAGCTTGAACGTCTTCTTTTTTCCGTCCTGATCCGTGTAATTGACGGTCATGTAGGCTTCATTGAACTGCCATTTGTCAACGGTTACCGCTTCTTTTTTCACATCCGAAAGCCCGATTTTTTCAAACTCTTTCGCCAGATAATCAGCGGCCCTGTGCTCCGCGTCGGATCCGGCGGTTCGGAAACCAGTGGAATCATCGGCCAGTTTCTCGTCGTACGCCAGCTTATAGGCGACGGCCTCGGCTTTGTCTGTTGCTTCGCTTGTGAATTCGAGCATTTTGTCGACGTCTTTGGACATGGACAACTCGTCCGACGAGGAACAGGACGTTCCAAACATCAGGATCAGCGCGATGAGAAGCACCATTGGTGTGTAGGTTAATCGTTTCTTCATTTTCTCCCTCCTTATAAAATAACAAAAAAAGACCAATGCAAATAAATGCATTGATCCATAAAAAGCAATGTAATGATACTTTCTTTTTAGTCTCTCAATTTTCTTCTTTAAAATCTTAAGATATCGTCTCCTGCGCCCGCAGTCTACTCTATCCCATGGCAAAATTATAGAATATATCATCAACTTTGTCAACGGCGTCTTGACAATTGATCTGTTGTGCACTATACTCCCTTACATTCCGATCAATCCTTTATTCCGCATAATTGTGAATGGTGTACGCTTATGAAAAAAATATTCAAACGTGTGGTTATTTTAATTATCCTGGGAGCCCTCTTAATCGCTCTTCCCATTGAAATCATAGGGCTGATTCGCAATCAAAACGCCTTTGAGAAAGAAGCAAAAGACAAGATCGAATACGCTACAAAAAGCGCGGGCACGGATCTTGATGTGGTGATCAACAGCATGTCCAGTCTGGTAAATATGATGCAGTCCATTGTGCAGGTGACCTTTTCCCATGAAAATTATATCGATGATTACGATACGTTTCTGCGCCTCAAACATCAGGCCGGCGATATTCTCAAACAGTCCCTTTCCAACACCGAACATCTTTCGGGACTATATGTTACCTTTTCACCCCAGCTTCACTCCAGCATGGAAGAGGTGTGGTACGCCTACAAAGACGGCAGGGTCGTCCCCATTGACGCGCGGATGTATGCTCCCAGCTGGCTTGTAGAGGGGAATCCCAGAGTGAATTATTATTTTGACGCAATCAAAAACGGTGACTATTGGGGCGCGCCTGATTATGAATCCTCCCTCGACGAATATATGCTGACCCACACCAAATCCGTATATGATTCCGACGGAAATCTGATCGGCATCGTCGGCTCCGATATGCTGATGTCCGAGGTGGATGATATTCTCAAAGCGATTAAACTGTACAGCGACAGCCAGATCATCCTTTTCGATGCCAAGCTGAATTTCTGTGCATCCAGCGACAATGTAAAAAATCCCGCAAAGTTTTATGCTCCCCTCGTTTCCCAGATCGCTTCTTTGGGCGCCGATCAAGAGCCGGTCTGGTATACTTCTTCGGATGGAAAAAAGCATATTGCCGCATATACGACTTTGAACAACGGGTGGATTTTGGCCACAACGCAGACTGTAGCCACGGTCATGACTCCGGCTACGGAAACCAGGACAACCTTGATGATCACCATGTTCGTGACGGTTTCCATTATCGTCGTAATCGCCATATTACTGATCAAACGATTCTACGGCCCTGTCGTAAAATCGGCGCAGCAAAACGAAATTCTTCTGATCAATCAGTCCAGACAGGCGAAGCTGGGTGAAATGATCGGAAACATCTCCCACCAATGCAAACAGCCCCTGAATAATATCAACATCGACATTTCAAATATGAAGGACGATTACGATGCGGGCGAATTGACGTGGGAGCGTTTTAAGGAATACGAAACAAAAATGCGCGAAAACGTATCCATCATGTCGAGCACCATAACTGATTTTGCTGATTTCTTGAAACCTGACAGGAGGAAAGAACGCTTCTTAATAAAAGACAGCGTGGAGAAAGCCCTTTCGATCATGCGGGAAAAGCTGGTGATCAACGAAATAAACATCATGAATGAGGTGGATCCGGAGCTCACAATTATCAACTACAGAAATGAGTTTATACAATGCATTTTTAACATTCTCGAAAACGCGCGGGATGGAGCCATTTTATCGGAAATAAAACCGAGGATCATAAAAATAGATTCGGATCAAAGGGATACGGCCCAATGGAAAATCATTTCTCTGCGTATTTTCAACAGCGGCGGAGCGATACCAAAAGAAAGCTCTGATAAAATTTTTCTCCCGTACTATTCAACGAAAGAAAAGGACGGGGGCAGCGGAATCGGACTATATCTGGCGAAACAAATCATAGAATCCCATTTCGGCGGCGAGATCGGTTTTCGCAACGAAAAAGCGGGTGTGACCTTTATAATAACGATGAAAGAGAGGAAACAATGATCGTTGGGATTTCAATGGTCATATAAGAAACATCATGGATATTTTAAAAGAGCTGAAAGTAATATACATCGAAGACAACGACAATACGCGGTCCAGCATTGAACGATTTTTAAAAAGACGTTTCGGCAAAGTTTTTCTTGCGGAAAACGCGGAAAAAGGCATTCGCCTGTTTGATCAGTTTGATCCGGACATCGCGATTGTGGATATCCTTCTGCCCGGCATGGGCGGTCTTGAAATGACCAAGAAAATCAGAGAAACCAATTCTTCCTGCAAGTTTCTCATTACGTCCACAGTGTCAGACGCTGAGACCATACTGGAAGCTGTTGATCTTGATATTGAAAATTACATTGTAAAACCCATTGATATGGATGCTTTTGAGGAAAAGCTCAGACGAATCGGCAAATCGATCCTCGAGCAAAAGGCCAGGGCGTCTGCTGCGCAGATTTTTGATTTTGAGAACAAAAAGGAAATCGAAGAGACGATACGAAAGCTGTTCATAAAACTGTTGAAAGAGAAGTCAGGAAAGGGCCCAAGGGACGCGGTCGTCTTTCTGTCAGGCGGCATCATCGAAATTTCCGCCTACGGGATATTCGGCACAATGGAAAAGACGCTGTTAGCGGATATCAAAAACACAGGTCATGTGGAAGAAGGTCGCAGGCTGTTTTACCATGCGATCGAGAGCGACTTGTCCGATATGATCAAAGAGGCGACCGGGGCCCTTATGGAATTGCAGAGCATCAAGGTGGATGCCAGACGGGATCAGGAGATTTCAAGGTTCCGCTGAATTAGGCTCCGCTGATTTCCAAATAAGTCTGCGTCAGCCCTTGCCCATGGACACTCAAAAAAGAAAAAATAGTGTTCGCCAGTAATGAAGGCAAACTCCGGTCATAAAAACACCTCCATAAACTTAAATGAAGGTGTTTTTCCGGCTATTTCTCTAAAACAGATACTCTTCCCAAAGGCCAATTCATTTTCAGGGCTGCCAGGCGTACGGCCAGCGTCCTTTCAATGGCAGCCAGCGCACCGGAAACGGCAAAGGCAACGGTTCCAATGATCTCCATAAGAGAAATAAACTCCATTTAGCAGCCCTCTCCTTTACATCTTTTCCAAAAAAGTTTTGCATCCAAAATAGGTTTCGTAAACATCGGCCTTTGAAACCACTTCCCACGGAGCATGCATGTTCATTACGGCTACGCCGGCATCGATCACGTCCAGATTATAGCTGCTCATTATATAAGCGATGGTTTGGAACATGCCGGTATCCACCTTTCCCTGTTCAGCAGTCTGATAATTGACGCCCGCGGATTCAAAAATCCTGCGCAGCGAGGCAATATATTCCGGGTTGGCATCATTGCTGTAGATCTTTCCGCCGCTGCCGGTATACTTGCTCAGCACCATGCCATGGCCAAGGATCGCGGTGTTCTTTTTTTCATAAACTTCCGGGTAAAGCGGGTCAAAGGCCGCGCTTACGTCACAGGAGAGCATTTTTGAGCGGGCCATGGCTTGCCTTGCTGCAAGGGGTGAAGTATTTCCCATGTACCAGATCAGCTCGGCCACCAGATTTTCCAAATATAAGGAGTGGGCTCCCGTGGCTCCCACATCGCCGATTTCTTCTTTATCAAACAGGACGCAGCAGGCGGTGTGTCGGCTGTGCTCCAGATCGAGGACCGCGGCCAGGGATGTATAGGCGCCGACCCGGTCGTCCTGCCCGTATGCCATGACCATGCTCCGGTCCAGACCGTAGTCCTTTGCCGCGCCGGCGGGAACGATTTCAAGCTCCGCGCTGAAAAAATCCTCTTCCTCTATGTCGTAGGTTTCTTTGAGCAGTTTCAGGATGTTTGATTTGACGGCCTCTTTTTCCGTATCCTTGAGCGGCATGTGTCCGAAGGTGACATCCAGATTTTCCCCTTCCACAACCGTTTCCCCGCTTTTTTTCAACTGTTCTTCCGAAAAATGATACAAAAGATCGCTGATTCCTACGACCGGTTCTCCATCCTCTTCACCGATACGTATTTCCGCTTTGCTGCCGTCTCTGCGTACCACTACCCCGTGGATCGCCAGGGGAAGAGCGGTCCATTGATATTTTTTGATTCCTCCATAATAATGGGTATCCGCCAGTACCAAGCCTCCCTCTTCATACAGGGGATTTGGTTTCAGATCGAGCCGGGGCGAATCAATGTGCGCGCCCAGAATCCGCATCCCCTCTTCCAAAGGTTCTTCTCCTAAGACAAACAGCACAACATTTTTATGGCGATTGATTCCATAAAGCTTATCTCCCGCTTTTAACGGCCGTCCGCTTTTGAACACATCCTGCAAATTCACAAAGCCCTTTTCTTCCGCCAGGCGCACGGCCTCTTTCACACATTCCCGTTCTGTCTTGGCGGAGGAAAGAAACCGCTTGTAACCTTCGTTAAAATCCATGACCTTTCTTAAATCTTCTTCCCTATATTTCTCCCAGGCATTCCTTCGATACATTGTTCATTCTCCTCTATACTTTTTTAAAATACGCACCACTTCATCATGGGGCATGGCGTAAAACTTATTGTGATTGGCGCCTTCCATGGTCTCTGCCGCGCAAAGGGCATTCAAAATCGCTTCCTCCACCGAATCCGCCACAGCTCTGTAGATCGCGTCCATCATATAATCCCCAAGGACTTCCGCGGTGGAAACGTTGTTGGTGTAAGCGTTTTCGTTGGCTGTGGAAAAGGCGACGAAGATATCGCCCGAGCCGTTTTCATATCCGCTGCCCAGCTTGCCGATCCCAATGGGTACGCGTTTGCACATCTTGGAAAGCTGCGTCGGATTCACCGGCGCGTCTGTGGCAAGAACGACGATGATGGAGCCGGTTCCCGGTTTGGGCGCAAAGGTATTGCACACGGGATCGGCCCCCTCGATTTCCTGTCCCATGGGGATTCCATTGACCTCAAACCACATGCGGATGCCGTGGTTCGCCTGCACCAGCGCGCCCACCGTATATCCGCCGAATTCCTTTGGCAGCACTCTTGAGGCGGTCCCTGTCCCGCCTTTGAATTGATGGCATACCATGCCGGTCCCGCCGCCTACGTTCCCTTCCGCGACCGGCCCCGCCTTTGCGTTGTTTAGAGCTTCATATACGTGCTCTTCTTTCACGTGGAACCCATTGATATCATTGAGCAGACCGTCCCAGGTTTCCCCGACGACCGGATAAAAATATCCGCATTCGTCAATTTCTTCCCCCATGAAAACCAGGTGCTGGTAGTAATCGTTTTCCACCATCCACTTGGTGACCGTATCCCGGACGATGCCCACGCTGTTGGTGTTCGTGATCATGATGGGCCCATGGATAAAGCCTGAATCGTCCATCCAGTGGGTGCCGGTTAGTTCTCCATTGCCGTTCAGGTCATGCCGGCCCGCATACACGACGCTCTTTTGCTTCCCCCGGGGCAGGATCGCAGTAACGCCTGTTCTGGCAAAGTTTGAGCCTCTCCCTTTAAAATCATCCGGCTCTCCCATGATGATGGTGCTGTAGCCCACCTCGACCCCTTCTACGTCCGTTATGGCATTGTTTTTTCCCGGGTCTCCAAAAAAGTTGATTCCTAAATCACGCGCTCTTTTTTTCATTTTCAATTCCTTTCGTCTCTATGATAATTTCTTAGCGGCCCATTGGCCCTTCTTTCCTTACTTCTACAGCAATTCCTTAAATCCATCGGTGTTGTATTCTTTTCCCGCCCTTTTCAGCTTCAATGCTTTTAGCAAAGCGTAGAACCGTTTCTTGGTCATCGGGTATTTGAGGATCGCGAGGATCCCTATGACGATTCCAATGAGCGGTACCAAATTGAATATATTGAAGATCATATGCTTTGCTTCTATGGCCTGTACAGCTAAGGACGCGTCGTAGCCGCCTTTGGCCAGCAGCATGCCGGTCAGCCATGAAGCGCTGGCCGCGCCAAGTTTTTGGAAAAAGGAGGTCAATGCGCTCAGAGTCCCCTCTTTTCTTGTCCCATTTACAAATTCATCCACTTCGCAAAGATCGTACATCATGGCAAAATACAAGGTCCAGAAAGCGCATGTCCCAAAGGATGATATGGTGAGAAATACGATGTATATCGCGTAATTGCTGACCAATCGGGTATACATGTCATAGCCCATGATCATTACGATGAGGGCGGTTGTCGCGCTCACGCCCAATGCGATTGCATACGCGTACTTCTTATCAACTTTTTGCGAGAGGATATTAACAACAGGGATCCACCCTAAATTGACAATCGTATAGATGATAAAGGAAAGGGACTGCTTTTCAGCGGAAAATCCCAATACGTGGTTCATCATGTACATGCTGGAATTGCTTATGACCGCCGCTATAAGAGCTACGGAAAAAACGGATAAGAAAAGCCACTTGACCGGCTTGAGTTTAAAGGCTGAGATATAGTTGGCGAAAAAATTCATTTTTGCTTTGTCTTTCACTTCCGACCAGTCGATTTTGTCTTCTTTTCCGCGGGTGAAATTCCAGCATACCAGTCCGGTAAGGATGGTGATGGCCATAAACAGCACACCGATAAAATTCCATGCGAAATCGGATGAATAGCCGCTGCCTTGCAGTTTGCGCAAAAGGATCGGCGGCAGGGCCGTGGCCAGCATGGAGGCCAGATACATGAATACGCTGGACCACGCCCGCAGGGAAGTTCTCTCATTGAAGTCCTCGCTCAGCTCGGCGCCAAGGGAGAAGAACGGTATGTCATAGGTGGTAAAGGACGTCCAGAACAGCAGTGCCACAGCAAGGAAATAGAAGAACTGCGCGTTTCCGCCCAGGTCGATGTTGTTGAACAGCAAAAATACAGATATGCCGTATGGTATGGCCCCCGCCAGGATCATGGGCCTCCTTCTTCCGTATTTTGATTTGAGATTGTCCGATATATAGCCAATGATCGGGTCGGTAACGGCATCCCACAGGATCGCGATCAGCGAAATCATCCCCGCAAGCGCCGGGTTCATCCCCGCAAAATCCGTTAGGAAGTACAGGAAAAAGCAATAATAAAGGTTAAAAGATGCTGAGTCCGCCATTTGCCCGACCGCATAGCTCAATTTGGTTTTGACGCCAATTTTTGAAGTTGTTTGGTTCATCATTTGAATATCCTCCTTAAAACAACTCAATTGGGCATTAACATCTTTTCGATATCGAAATACGTCTACTGTTTAAACGCTAATATATAAAGCAAGTATTATGCCAATTCAAAGATACTTACTTTTCAATATATTCACACATACAAAAAGACCATGTGTCAAAATATGATACACATAGTCTTAGAAACTCGTTAAAATAAAACCGTTTTCATGCTGTATTATATTTTGACGGTGACAAAATATAATACAATTATTCGATATGGTTCTTTTTCATCTTGTGATACAAATTGCTTCTGGTTACTCCCAGCGCCTGCGCGGCCTTGGATTTGTTCCCGCCATAAAGCTCCAGCGCCCGTTTGATCGCCTGCTTTTCCGCCTCATCTCGAACAGCCTCCAGCGACTTGATCACGCGGCTGCCATATTCTTTTCTTTTCTCTTGGGGCAGCATTTCCATAATGTCGTCTTCTTCGATCCGATCGCCGCTGCAAAAATATGCGCTCCGGTCGATGACATTGAACAACTCGCGAATATTTCCCGGCCAGCTGTAATTGTAAAGAATTTTCATAGCGCCTTTGGTGATGCCCTTTATATCCTTATCAATGGTCTTGATCTTATGCTCAGTCAGCAGTCTGATATCCTCTTTTCTCTCCCGCAGCGGAGGTATCCGCAGTTCGATAACGTTTAAGCGATAAAACAAATCCTCACGAAAACGGCCGTCCTTTACCAGCTCCGGCAAATTCTTGTTGGTAGCCGCTATGACCCTCACATCGACCCCGATCTTTTTTCCGCCGATCCGGTCAATTTCTTTTTCCTGCAGCACCCTCAGCAGCTTGGGCTGGATGTGCATGGGCAGCTGGTCTACCTCGTCTAAGAAAATCGTACCTTTGTCAGCCAGCTCAAATTTTCCCGGCCTGCCGCCTTTTTGCGCCCCTGTAAAACTGCCTTCTTCATATCCGAAGAGTTCGGATTCAACGAGATTTTCCGGAATGGCAGCGCAGTTGATTTCGATCATCGGTCCATTCGCTCGTTTGGAAATATGGTGGATTGCATTTGCTGCCAGTTCCTTTCCGGTTCCCGTTTCTCCATTGATCAGAACCGTTGTATCCGCATCCGCGCATATGTAGATCCTCTGTTTCAGCTTTTTAATCGCCTCGCTTTCGCCCAGGATGTCCTGTATCCGATATTTCACATTTCCGCCGCTGTTTACTTTATTAAAAAGCTCTTCGATATCGATTTCAAAGTCCAGATCATGATTTAGGGAGCGTTCCGCGACCATATCCAGGAAGATGCGAATGTACGCGTCATTGGGCAAAACGTCGTAATCGACCGCGCCAAGAAGTTCCCCCTTTTCAACGATGGGATAGATCACCGCCGCTCCCGTGATCCCTACCGTTTGGTAAAAGACAATCTGCGGCTTTGCATCCTTGTCTAAAGCATTGCCGATCTTTGATACGGGATTGATTTTTTGAATGTCTTTGCCGTAGTAATTATCGGCCTCACTCTTGGATACGCCCAGCTGCTGGACTCTTTCTACCATATCTTTTGAAAGAAATCTTACCTTGCCCTGTGCGTCAATCACCACCAGGCCTGAAATATGATCCAGGATCTGCCTGCATTCTGCAAGCGTCAACTTGAAATTACTCATGATACCTCCTGACACAAAGTGTAGATAGGTTTAGTATACCATACTATTCCGACAAGTACACGAAATGATCCGGCATGTTTTGTTTTGTGCAGTGTATTGACTTCAACAGTTGAAATCCGGTAAATTCTCAAATATATTTGTAATTTTTACGCAAAGTTGTGGGTTTGCGTGGCCTCATTTCGAAAAAAGGCAGCCTGGCAGCTGGTCTAGCTGCTTTGAGGCGATGCAATCGTTGAAAAAAGCGTAAATTTTGAATAAAATTTACGCTTTTTTCCGGACATAAACATCTGTCGCAATAATCGTGATCGTCGTGACCTCTGAATCCTTGAGGGGGGGCGGGGTCCAGGTTCCGGGGCCGGGGCGCGAATCCGAAAGTCGAGGGCAGGAGTAAATCATCGCAAACTTAGACCAAAACAAGCTCGATCGATCATTTTACTTTTTACCTCTTATTAATCCGGGCCCGAAGGGCCCGCTTCCTTCGGATCCAGAATAGCAGAGCAGCGCCTGCCAGTTCATTCTCTGCTCACAGACAGGCTGCTTGTAATACAGCGTTTCTCGCCCTCGAAATAGGTACATTCAGCTGTTACCGCAGACATTTGCTCTGCGGAAGTTGTAAAGATATCTCGATTCAGGACCATAAAGTTGGCCAGTTTTCCGGGCTCCAGGGAACCCATTTTATCATCCAGCCTCAGGCGGGCGGCATTATTGATGGTGTAGCCTTTAATCAGTTCCTCCAGCGTGTATTTTGCTCCCTCGGGCGGGCGGACGCTGCCGGGATATTTTTTCGGGTCCAGGGGAAACACAGGATCAACTCTCGTCATGGCTGCCTGAATGCCGAAGAATGGGTTCGCCCGCACCGCTTCCTGATAGCTGAATACGTCGCTGGAGAATCCCAGATTCCCCCCTGCTGCTGTGAATTCCCGAAAATCATACATGGTATTCCAGCGGTCGATTCCGTGGAATTCCTGCGCCGCTTCGCCAAAGTACCCGCCGGACCAATGGGTGGACCAGTCGATGTAAAGACCCAGCTCTGCGGCCCTTTCGCGGTCATGAGGATGGGTCAGCTCACAGTGGGCGCCTGTCACGCGGATCTTCCAGCCATGGCCGCAGATTTTGCGGGCTTCTTCCAAAGCGTCCACCACATTGCGGAACGCCCCGTCGCAGATGATATGCAGATGGAGATCGATGGCCTCTTCATTGAGCCGCACCATGGCCTTGACCAGGTCCGCTTTATATAAATTGGCATGGCCGCAGTTCTTTCCTTCCGGGTCGTTCTTGAAAGGCTCCAGCGCCAGGCAATCGCCCAATTCATTGGTGCCGTCCACAAACATTTTTACCGTGTTGATATGGACCCGCTCAGTACCGTATTTCGCCTGCCACTGCCGCACGTTTTTAATTGCTTCTTCCAGATCATGGATGGTTCCCGCATGGGAAGCCCCCTCGTAATACATGCCTAACTTCCCTGCTTGATCCAGCTCCGAAAACAGCTTCATCGCCTCGCCGCCTTCTGTGAATCCATCCAGCATGCACATGACGCCGTTTGCCTTGAAGAAATCCAGCAGCGGCTTGATCATTTCTTCGTCCGGAGTATCCGGCGGATACCATCCGATGGCGTCGTAGATTCCCAGATCGCCCTCCGGCCCTCCTTCCAGGCACCAGCCGGTGTATTCTCCATTTTCATCTTTCACGAACTGCGCCTCGCCGACAGGTGATTTGCTGTGGGGGATGCCGTTTTCGTCTTTCAGCATTTCCAGGGCCATGGAGTTGAACCAGCATGCATGGTCTGTAAAATCCTGTATTCTTGCCGGCCGGTCGGAAACGATTTGGTCCAGCTCCTCTTTTCTCGGCCCTTTCGGCCCGAAGGTTTCCGCAAAATAATTTTCGCAGAAAAGGAACGGCCTTTCCTCTTTCGGATACTGTTTCGCGTATTTTTGAATATTTGCCAGCAGCTCATCCTTGTCGTGGGTCAGCGGCATCCGCACCCGATAAAAGGTCTTGGCCACTGTGGTAGGATGGGTATGTCCGTCCAGGAAACCCGGCAAAATGGTCTTACCTTCCAAATCGATCATTTCCGTGTCTGCATCTGCCACCGCCCTCGCCTCTTCATTGCTGCCCGCGAAAGCAATCTTCCTTCCGGAAATCGCCAGAGCCTCGGCCCAAGGCGTCTCCTGAACGGATGTGTAAATCTTTCCGTTAAATAGTACTTTATCAATTTTCATAATTGGAGTCACCTCACTCTTTCTTTATTCAAGTTCCATTTCCGGCGGAAGTTTTCTGAATCCTTTTGTCTGGATCGCCAAAACAAGGACTCCGATCGCCAGCCATATGAGACCTACTGTTTTTGCCGTATTGGACATGTTAATCCATAAGACGGCACATATAATGGTAGCAACGATTGGCATTATGCCGTGCATGAAAATCGACTTTCCTCTCCGTTCCTTCTTTCTGATAAGGAAGTACACTGGTACGGAAACGTTAACGAGAAGAAATCCAGTTACCGCGCCAAAGCTGATCAGTTCCGCTCCGGCCATAATGTTGTCTGCAAATACGATTCCCAGCAAACCAATGATGGCAACGATGATGAGGTTATAAACCGGAACGCCATATTTATTGAGCCTGCCGAATAATTTCTTTGGCAGAATATTATCCCGGCCCATGTTGTACATAATTCGTGTGACTGCCGCCTGACCTGATAAGGCGCACGCGATGCTGCCGATGTTATCGATGATCAGGAAGGCGATATCCATATGGGGGATGAGCGTAATCTTTGCCAGCAGTTGAAAGATCCCGGCGTCCGGATCGGACATCTGCTGCCAGCCTACCGGCCACATAACCTGTGCAATGTATGCGATAAGGGTAAAAATAATTCCAGCCCCCAGACAAACGAGAACAATGGCCTTGGGAATATCTTTTTTGGGATTTTTCGCTTCTTCGGATAATGTGGAAACTGCGTCAAATCCCAGGAAAGATACACAGAGAATCGCAGCCGGGTATAAGACCAGTCTGAACTGGAAAACCTCCGGGTTGTAAAACGCGGTGCCATCGATGAGTCCGTTGGAAGTACCGTCGATACCGCCTTTTGCAATGGTTATGATACCCACAACCACAAACAGCGCCATCATTAGCAGAGCTGCTCCTACAATAATATTGTCCGCCTTTGCCGTATTGCTGATGCCAAACACGTTGACAAGAAAGCAGAGTGTGACCAGCACGATAATCCAAACCGCCACGGGCACGGCAGGGATATACGTATTCATATAAACCCCGACTAGCAGAAAGCACACCATCGGCAGCAGCAGATAATCAAGCAGCATCACCCATCCAGCTACAAATCCCATATGAGGGTTCAGGGATTGCTGTACATATACATACGCTGACCCGGATTTTTGGAATACTTTGGACATGCTTGCATAGCTGAATGCCGTGAAAAACATTGCGATTGCAGTACACAGCATTACTGTGGTATACATCCCATTTGAAGCCACTGACATGGGTCCATAATAATTGAATACAACGGTGGGCGCCAAATAGGCCAAGCCGAAACAGATCAAAGAGCCTAATCCTAATACCTTTTTAAATTCACCATTTGTTTGTGCTTTCTCAGCCATAACGTACCTCCTGTAAAAGTTTCAGATAAAAATTATACGGAATCCGTTTTGATAAATTCAGTATAATGATTATTTTCTGACATTTATATGGACTTTTTGTTGAACTTAACATATAATTATCAACAAATATGTCTATATTCGGAGGGTTCTATGCACACCGCAAATACTGTTCCAGATTTCATAAAAGATACACCTGTCGCGATTTCCATTTATTCAATCACTCAGGAAGCTTGTCACTACCACGAAGGATTTTTGGAGATCATCTACTGTTTTAAGGGAAATGCGGTTATCCATATCGCATATGAAGATATTCCCCTGACCGACGGCGATATTATTTCCTGCGATCCTCATGACATCCACTCTTTACAGTCCTCGGAAAATAATTTATTCGTTTCCTTCTATTTTGACCTGCGCCATCCGATTTTCAACAATCCTGATCTGCCCTATATGTTCTTTGTATGCGAACGGTATGTTCTTAGAAAGGAGAAGCAGGATGAGATGCAGAATTTGAAGCATCTTCTGCTGACAATGCTTTATTTTTACTGTTTTCCCCACGAAAAAGTCTCCCAGAGGGAGACCTTTTGCAATCTGGCTCTGAAAATCATGGATATTATGCTGGAGCATTTTCATTTTTTCAATTATGTGGCAAACACGTTGGACTATTCCCAGGAGGCAAAGCAAAGATATGAGAAAGTGATGGTTCTTACAAACCAGCGTTATTCAGAAAAGCTTACGATTACAAAGATCGGGGCCCAGCTCCATCTGAATTCCAATTATCTGTCCCACTTTTTTAAAAAGACCTCGTTCGTCGGTTACTCCTCTTATCTGAACTTCGTGCGAATCTATCATTCAGAAGTGCTTTTGCTCGACTCCATCCGCAACATTTCTGACATCTCCTACACGGTCGGTTATTCGGATCCGAAGTTTTATTACCGCAGCTTCAAAAAATGGTATGGCTGTACCCCGCTGCAGCATCGGACATTTTTTAAAAAAATAGAGGAGCGGTCACAAGAAAATCAATTTTATGACCCCAAGGAAATATCGGCACAGCTGGAGCATTATATTTCCTACTACTTTGCGACGCTGCATATCCCCGAATTTTGGAACGTTCCGTTCGTTCTCTTCAGAAATGTGCCGCTGGTTTGACTTCTCCGACCAATGCGCTGCTGTTATAAAATGTACACGTCCCCTCTGTGCATCGATAAAATGAAGTGATAAGTGGAGAATCGAAGAATTCTTCCATATTATGAAGTCTCAATTGGATGCCAGACCAGTCTCTCTGCAGAAAAAGTTAAAAAAGCATAGAATCTCTTTAAGTCAAAGCTTCCTTATCATGCACTTAAATCAATCCACCTGTTTCTGTTTTTTTAAAGAAAAAACCCCTTAAAACTTTCATAATTATCAGTTTCAAGGGGCTCGCTATCGAGAAGAGGAATAATATCCCCCTATTCCTGTTAAACGATTGGAGGAGTACCTTCCGCGTTTCCTGCGATCGCGTCGATCTGGATCAACGCGTCCTTTGGCAACGCGGATACTCCGACGACTCTCCGTGCAGGAACACCGTCTGGGAAGAATGTTTTATAAACTTCATCTACTGCCTCAATATCCGCGATATTTTTCAGGAAGATATTTACTTTCACGATATCCTCCATAATATGGTCAACGCTTTCAATGATCTCCTTAATATTTTTTAAGCACTGGGAGGCCTGCTCTTTCACACCGCCCGCTACTAGTTCACCGGTTTTTGCGTCGATCGGCAACTGCGCTGAAATATTATTGTAATGAGAGAAGGCTACCGTCTGCGTAGACAGAGGATCGACTGACACCTTGTCCGTATTGTTGGCTTCAACGATCAGGCCATGTCTGTCTTCAATTGCCTGTGGAGGCGTCCCATCTCCGTGTGACACCACTGCTTCAATCTGTACGAAGGCATCCATCGGTAAGGCTGCAGCTGCAATGACTGTCCGCGCAGGAACATAGGCTGCGGCCCTAGCGATCGCTGAATCTGGAAAAAAGGTTTTATAAACTTGGTTTACAGCTTCAAGATCTGAGAGATCCTTAAGGAAGATATTCACTTTCACAATATCATCAAAAGGAACCTCGATACTTTCCAAAATCGCCTTTATATTCTTTAAGCACTGACAAGCCTGTCCTTTTACATCACTTGCTGTCACCCTTCCCGTTTTTGGGTCGATCGGTAATTGCGCTGATAGGTTATTGTAATGGGAAAAAGCTACTGTCTGCGAAGAGAGAGGACAAATTGGCGCATTTGCCGTGGTATTGGTAAGCTTGATCAGGTCGCCTGCCTGCGGTGCGTTTGGAATGGTACCCTCGCCATTTGAAACAAGTGCTTCAACCTGTACCAAAGCATCCATAGGCAAGTCAGAAACTGCAGCCATTGTTAATGAAGGAAGGCAACTCGTAAAGTAAGTTTTATAAACTTCGGTCACTGCGTCAATATCCTTGATTTCCTTAATAAATATGGTAATTCTAACAATATCGCTCATTACATGGTCAATGCTTTCTACAATAGCCTTGATGTTTTTAAAACATTGCCGGGCCTGCTCTTTTATACCACCTGCTACCAAATTCCCAGATTTGGGATCGATCGGTAATTGCGCTGATAGGTTGTTATAATGAGAAAAGGCTACAGTTTGCGAATACAGGGGACTTTTGGGCGCGTTTTCTGTATTTCTTGCTAACACAACATTATTGCCGCTCATAATTGTATACTCCTTTTGAATAAATGAATTAAAATATAAATGATTACTTTTAGAATGCCTCATTTACTCAAAAATTATTAATGATCCAAAGGTCGGATTCTTTCGGCGCATTTATTATTTCTTTGAACATAAAAAACTGGACTAATCTCTAATAAAACTGGTCTCTATGTACTCCTCCTCTGATGACATTTTTATATTCGATCCATGCATTGTCTTAATGAGCCACGCCATATTCCTGCCTAGTATCCGCATCGTCTGCATCCCCTCAGCATCCTGCATGACTTCATCCGGCGTTATTCCATGAACTCCATTCCAGCAGTTTTGAGAAGTTACGATTGGCATATTGTTATATGCGAAGAATTTATTGAGTCTGTCAAAAGCAGCAGTTGAACCGGATCGACGACAGCTTACAACCGCGGCTGCCGGTTTTCCTTTTAAAACATCGCTGCTTTTAAAACATCGCTGTTTGCAAAAAACATTCGTTCTAACAAAGAACATATTGCTCCTGTAGGGCCGGCAAAATAAACCGGCGATCCAACAATAATGCCGACGGATTGTTCTGCGAGTGCCAGCATATTATTACAAATATCATCATGGACGCACCTTCCTGTCTCCTCACATCCAAAACACGCGGAGCAGCTGTAAACCGGCTCACGACCTATGTGGACAATGTTCGCATCGACGCCCATCTCCTCCAAACCTTTTTTACATTGAAGCAAAGCGGTATATGTACAACCCTTTTCATTCGGGCTGCCGTTAATCATCATTACTTTCATATTCTCTCTCTCATTCCTGACGTTTATCTGCTTAAAAATTACCGATCATGGGAAGCGGCATCAGCCGAATTTCATTTCAATCGATGCTCCGCCATCAACGACAATTGCTTGTCCCGTAATGTAGGATGCTTTTTCTGACGCAAGGAACACAGCGAGTCCTGCGACTTCATCCGGGTGGCCATTTCGGTTCATAGGCGTTTTCAGTCCTGCTTCATATGCATCTTCTTCCTGGGACGCCGACGAGATATAGCCGGGCAATATGTTATTGATCGTAATATTGTCTTTTGCCGCTTCTATGGCGATGGAACGGCTCATGCCGACAATTCCCGCTTTGCTGGCCGCATACGCGGAATCACCTTCCGCACCTAACACAGGCCCAATTACAGAGGAAATGTTAATAATCCTCCCCGCCTTCTGTTTTTTCATATTTGGAAGTATTGTTTTCGTCATATTAAAGGTCGTCATGAAATTCCGGTTGAATTTAAGAAACCATTCCTCTTTTTTCGCGTCGACAAAGTCAGGGTATTCTTCCGGACAGCCTTCGATATGCCACCCTGCATTATTTATCAAAACGTCAATCTTCCTATACTTGTCGTATAGTTCCTCCAGCATATTTTGTACCTTTTCTGCATTACATAGGTCACAGGTATATGCAGCGCTCTTCATTCCCAGGCGATTTAAATCATCTGCCCGATCGTATACTTTTTCAACAATATCTGTCAAAATTACGATAGCTCCCAATGCACCAAATTCTTTTGCAATTGCAAATCCGATCCCTCTTTCAGATGCAGCGCCCGAAATAAGGCAAACTTTATTTTTAAAATCCATCATCGTTCATCTCCCCTTTCTACGCATATTGCTCTGCGGCATCTATACATCTTAAAAATTCAACATTTTCATGCTTCTTTAGAAATTGGATCAAACGCTCATACATCCTGATTCTGGCCGGGCGGCCTATAATCTGCGGATGGCAGGTCAAAGTAAACACATTATCAACGCTTTCCTGATATAAGAATTCAAATTCTTCCGTCCATATTTCATATACTGCGCTGGGAGGCAGCATGGGAGCGCCCCAATCTTGTGAACTCAAAAGCCAAAACGGAGCATCATCGAGCGTCCAGTTGATCGGAATTTCTACAAGATCCGATTTTTCACCGAACACTTCCAATTTTCCCATTGAATCAGCTCCCATCATTGTACTGTCATAGGTAAACCCCATTTTTTTTACAATATCAAATGTATTTCGACTGTATTCCCATGATGGAGCACGAAAGCCCTTTGGAGCTGATCCGGTTATTTCCTTTAACACGCAATTTGTCTCTTCATATTCTTTCCGTTCCTCCTCGTAGTCATCAAAGAGATCAGGACATGTATGTGAATATCCATGGTTGCCGATTTCATGCCCTTTCCTATGTATCTTTTCAACCATCTCCGGATGGAGCTCTGCAACTTCTCCGGGGATAAAAAATGAGCCTTTGATATCGTATTCTTCCAATAAATTGAGGATCCTTGGAACTGCGACATTTGCGCCGTAGCTGCCTTGTGACAACATGGACGGCCGAATTGTATTTTTGCCGTCCACATTAGCATCCCTCGCTGTCCATAAGGTTTCCGCGTCCACGTCAAAGGTCAGCATAATTTTAAATTTTTTTGCCATAAAACTCACACCCTTCATGAAATTATTTCTTGCAGGAATATACTTCTCTGCCATCGAAAAACGTTTTTAATACTTTTGTATTCTCAATATCCAGATGATCTATGGCAAAGATATCCCTATCTATTACGATAACATCCGCTTTTTTTCCACATTCTATGCTGCCTATCTCATCTTCCATATGCATCGCGTATGCCGCATCGATCGTATAGCCCTTTACCAGCTCCAGTACGCCGGCTCTTTCTTCAGGATTCAGCCGCCACTTGGGGTCGTTCTCGTCTGTAATCTTTTCAGCGCCAAAATAATCGGCGTCATAGAGATTTCTCGTAACTCCCGCCTGAATAGCGAAAAACGGATTCGGGTACGGGGAAGACGGATAATCCGCGGAGCAGGTGATGATAACACTGTGGTCGATGAAACTTTTGAGAGGATATTCTGTTTCCGCCCGTTCCTTGCCCAGAAAGACTTCTTCACCGTCGAAATATACGGATGGCTCCTTAAAATGCCAATAGGGATTTACACAGGCGATGATATTCAGCTCTGCCATTTTTGAAAAGTCGTCCGCGTGTACAAGCTGCAAATGCGTGATACAATTGCGATGATCTCCTTTGACTTTCTCCTGAGCTATCTCCAACGCCTCAACAGCCTTTGACACCGCTTCATCGCCGATAGCGTGGATATGGATATTAAAGCCCCTGCTTAAAACTTCTATAAAGGTAGCTTTCAAACGTCCTTCATCCCAGAAGAGTTCGCCGCAGTAATTCTCACCTTTGCCGGCTTCAAGGCTATAAGGCTCGCTTAAAAATGCGTTCAGGCCTTCTACCGTTCCATCTAAAAAGAATTTTGCCGTTGTTACTTTTATTTTTCCGCCTTCCTGATTATACTTTTTTTTCAGCTCCGCTAGATCGTTTATTTGTATGTATTCATCTTCCAGAACTTTTATTTCTCGCGCGCTCGCCACTCGCAAATTCAGCTGATCCTGTTCATCAAAATATGCAATCGTTTCTAAAATAGGCGTAGGATCCGATGACGCGGATTGCCGCATAGCCAGGATACTCGTATATCCATAGGATGTAAACAAATCCTGAAACCATTGGTAAGCTTCCCTTTTTTCTTCCGGAGAAAACTGCTGCTCCGGAAAAAGCTTTTTCGCTTCGTCCTTTAAGATTCCCCAGAGCTCCCCTGTTTTTTCATCCTTTTCAATGATTCCGCCATCAATCTCCTCAATCGTTTCCGTAATGCCGGCAAGCTCTAACGCTTTGCTGTTCAGCCAGCATATATGGCCGCCTTCATCAATAATCCCGATCGGTTTATCGCTGCATATTCGATCCAGCCGTTCCTTTTTGGGGCCTTTCGTGCTCTCTGTCCCAGGAAAAACAGAAGTCTTAAATCCTTTGCCATAATACCTGTTTTTTTCCGGATGTTCTTTTATAAATCTTTCAATCACCGCTTCCGTCTCTTCTGCGGTTTTCGCATCGTATAAATCGATATTATGCAGAACATTATACGCGTTACCCGGGACGTGGACATGCGTCTCGATCAGTCCCGGCAGGACAGTGTTTCCCTTCACATCCACAACCTTTGTATGGCTGGAGATGTAGCTTTTGACCTCACTATCGGAACCCGTGAATATAATTTTGTTCGCTTTGATAGCAATGGATTCTACAACTGTGTTATCTTTGTCCATCGTATAGATTTTTCCATTAGTAAGAACTGTGTCTGCAATCATAGATGAGCTCCTTTCCGTTAAAACCCTGCCGTCAATCCAAAGTCCATAGCCAGACAAACACCCGTAATAGCCGCTGCCTTTGGCGAGCCCAGAAATGCAATTGCTTTTGCCACTTCTTCCGGTTGGATGTATCTTCCCTGTACGCCGCCCTGGGAAAACGCTTCCCAATTGTAACGGTCATATTCTTCCCTGCTCTTAAAGCCTGAGGACTCGAAATCCTTTTGCAGCATTCGCGTATCAACCATATCCGGGCAGACCGCATTGACTCTCACACCATGCTCCGCAAATTCTACGGCTAAAGATTTTGTCAGAAGGTTGATTCCGCCTTTGGACGCGCAGTACGCGGCCGCTCCCCTGAACCCGACGAGGCCCGCATCCGAGCTTACATTTACGATCGCGCCTTTGGTTTTTATCAGGTGCGGCATGACCTGTCTGCACATCAAAAATGTTCCTTTCAGGTTGATATCGATCACTTGGTCCCATTCTTCGACGCTGCATGTTAAAGTTGGTTTTTCTATATAGACTCCGGCGCTGTTGACAAGGAGATCGATGCTCTTTTCTCTCTCAGCCACATGATTTATGATCCGTTGACAATCAAGCTCTTTTGATACGTCCCCTTGCAGAGCAAAGACGTTGTCGCTTATTTTACTAAGTTCTTCTCTTGCGTCTTTCAGTTTGTCAGCCGTACGTCCGATCAAGTACACTTTTGCGCCTTTTTCGAGATATTCCACGGCCGCAGCCTTTCCAATTCCTCCCGCACCGCCGCTAATGATAGCGACGCATCCATTATAACCATTCATTTTAAGCCCTCCTGCTTTGTATCAATTCTGTTTGTGGCATCATCTTTTTTCTTGTGTATCCCATAGAAAACAATTGCCAATATAAAGCTTACGGCAGCTGTACCGACCACACCGCCCATAAAAAGATTGAAAATATGCTCGTTCCCATAGGTTTCGATATAATAGGCCGGGTCTTCGTACCAGTTCAAAAAGAAGTATCCAATTGCCACCAGAACGCCTAACATGAAGTAAAAAAACGCGATTCTCTTCATATCGCCGTATGGCATTTTTGTCTTAGGATTTTCAGGATTATGTTCAGGATCTTTTTTCGTCATTCCGCCTAAAGACTTTCTTGCAATTACATCATCAATGAGGTCGGAAACAAGATTGCCGTTACAGTTAGGATCGCAATCACATCAAAAGAAAACGACGCGAATAGAACGCTTAGCGCTACCATCAAAGCCCATCCCACAATTGGCACACTATTTTTGTTTGTCTTCGTCAAAATTTTAGGCGCCAGGTTATCTTCCGCAAGTACCAAAAAGGCTCTTGATGAAGTGGCCATCCAACTATTGTAAGTGGATATCTGCCCCAGGAAAGCGACTACCACAAAGAACACGGCCCATCCAGAACCTGCGAGCGCCGCTACATCGCCATAGGATACACCATCTGTACCCCAGCTTTTCCATTGACCAACACTGCAAAGCCCTGCTATCGTTGTTGGTACATACGTTAAGATGATTAAGGGGACTACAATCATCAGCGCTTTTGGGATAACTTGTGGATTTTCCAGTTCCCCAGCCACATTGGCCATAGATTCATATCCGGTATACATCCACATACCAATCGCCAGCGCTCCCCCAACAGATGCGATTACGCTTTGATCCTCGCGGGCAAACGGCTCTACCGGATTATACTGGGCGTGTGAGAATCCTATAATGATGACGCAAGCAAATGCGGCCACGATCAATATACCCAAAACCGTTCCTACCGCAGCCACATCTTTTACACCCTTATAATTGATAAATGCAAATATCGCAATAAGAATCAACTTGAAGATATATGTATAGGTGTCATTCCAATTTAATAAAGATCCCATATAGTCCCCCGCAAGGACAACATAAATTGGAACTCCTACATAGTAAGAAACCAGTCTTCCAAAGCAACTCTGAAATCCCCAAAATTCACCGAAAGCCCTCTTTACCCATACATAGCTGCCCCCTTCATAGGGAAGCGCCGACCCCAGTTCTGCGGATATCAACGCATTGGGCACAGCCCAGAAGAAAGGGATAACAATTAGCATTACCACGGTCAATCCGGGTCCGGCAAACGGAATCATATCTTCAATTCCAAATGCGCCCGCACAAGCCATGGCATAAATCATAAATACTACGCCGATCACACCGACTTTTTGTTTTGGCTTTGAATTTTCACTATCATTCATTTCCTCATCTCCTTTACAAAATTCCAATTTTTATAATATTTAAAATTTACTGATTTTATGGTAAGCTATAAAGGAACTTTATAGTCAAGGAGTATTTTATGTTAAATGATTACGAAATAAATGAGCTAAACGAGCATGGGCTCTATACGACCGGGCAGTTCGCGAAAATGTTTGACATCGAAAAATCCACACTTCATTATTATGATAAGATTGGCTTGATTTCCCCCCAGATAAAAGGCGACAATAACTATCGATATTATTCTTGGCAGCAGTTTGACGATATTACACTGATTTTAACGCTGCGTGAATTGGATATGCCAATATTGGAGATCAAAAAATACGTTGAAAATCGAACGCCAGAGAAATTTGCCAAGCTATTGAACAAAACAGCGGCGCAGCTCGAAGAAAGGCTTGCACAGATTTTACGGATCCAGAAATTTATAAACGGCAGACGGAGCATTACAGAGGAAGCGTTGAACGCTGAATTAAATAAAATTAAAATTCAACATCTTCCTGAAGAATTTTTCTATGTCACTGCTTTCGATGGAAACCCTTACGTTATTGAAGAAGTTTATCATTACGAAGGCTATCATAACAAAAGCCTAAAGCTGCTTGATATCTATTCGCCTTATTCTGTAGGTGAAATTACCCATATTGATTCCATATATGAAAATAAAATTATTCATCATAAATATTTTCAGACAAAGCTTACAAACAAAAACGACTATTCCGATCCCTGGATACATCCAGAAGGGGATTATCTTACCATTTATCATAAAGATGGATATTGGAAGACTCCCAAATACCATAAGCAGCTTTTAGCGTTTGCAAAAGATAGCGGACTGGAAACAGATAACTATTTTTATGATGAATATCTTTTAGATGAAATGACCACCAACACGATGGACTCATATTTCATCCGCATCTCACTGTTGACGAGATAAATTATTTCCCCCGCCCTCTGTCCATTAATAAAATGTAGTGATATAATAAAATGTGACAGCTACGATTGCTCCCAGAGAGACGCCACGGCGGTCAATTCCTATTTTGGCGAATATATGGCCTAGTACAGCTATGTGCCACACACAACCAGTACGCGAATTTGAGATTGGGAGGAAATCCAATGCTTGAACACTGCAAACGTGTTTTCATATATTTCTTCATATTTTTTCTATTTGGATCTGTGATCACCGTTTCGGCTGCGTCAAACGACAAAGCGGCGGCATATTATACGGACATCCCCGGGGTAACCGAGGAAGAGATCGCCCAAATAGAATCGCTGAAACAGCAGCACCCGGAGGGCCTGGTTTACGGAATGATTTATTCGGAAGAGGCGTTTGTTTCCTTAGATGGCCAGATCGGAGGCTACGCCAATCTTGTATGCCAGCGGCTCAGCAGCTTGCTGGGTTTGAAGATCACGCCCCAGATCCTGGAGTGGGATAAACTGAAAGCCTCCCTGAACGATGGCTCTGTAGATTTGAGCGGCGAATTTACTGCTACGCCAGACAGGCGCAAAACCTATTTTATGACCAGCTCTATTGCGGAACGTTCCTTTGCTGTTTTTCGCAATGCCAACCGAGAACCTCTGGATCTTCTGAGCAGCAAGGAGACGCTGCGCTACGGTTTTCTGAAAGATGCCACAACCTATGAGCGGGTACGGGAAACTTCCGCAGTACCCTTTGAGGCGGTCTTTGTCCGGGACTACAAAGAGGCGGCGGAAGGACTGCGTGACGGCACCCTCGACGGCTTTGTTCACGAGGCCACCACCGATTCGCTACTGGAATATTACTCGGATATCGCCTATCAGGAGTATTACCCGGTAGCTTTTACTTCTGTTTCGCTGGCTACTGCCAATCCGGATCTGAGCTCGCTGATTAATGTGGTGGAGAAATATTTAAAACATGGCGGCAAGCAGGAGCTGTCGGATTTATATGAACAGGGAAAAAAAGAGTATTTGCGCCAACAGCTGTACAAATCGCTCACCGCGGAAGAAAAGGCGTATCTGAAGGATCATATCGATAACAAGCAGCCAATCCCTGTGGCCGCAGAGTTCGACAACTATCCCATCAGCTTTTACAACGAGCAGGAGCACAAGTGGCAGGGTATTGCCCATGATATTCTCGATGAAGTGCAAAGTCTGACCGATCTTTCTTTTGAAGTAACCACAGGAACAGAGGAACCCTGGAATTCGATCCTTGAAAAATTAGACAACGGCGACGTAGTGCTCATTACCAACCTGATTAAGTCCAAGGACCGCAGCGGACGTTATTTGTGGCCGGACGCGCCATATTCCACGGACAGCTATGCTCTTTTGTCCCGCATGGACCAAGACGATATGACCATCAGTCAGGTCACCCTGTCAAAGGTGGGACTTCTTGAGGGCACGGCCTACGAGGAAACCTTCAACCGGATATTCCCAGACCACAAAAATATTAAACTGTATTCGGACGCAAAGCTGTGCTTTGAAGCTCTGGGAGCCGGAGATGTGGATCTGATTATGATGCCCCGCCATTTGCTTTTATTTATTACCAACTATATGGAACGACCTGGCTTTAAGGTAAACGTTCCTTTGAATATTCCCTGCGAGGCTTACTTTGGTCTCAACAAGGATCAAAAGGTGCTCAGTTCCATCATAAGCAAGGCGCAGAAGCTGGTGGACTGCGAAGAAATTACGGATCACTGGGAAAGACGGGTTTTCGACTACAGCAAGAAGCTGGCTGAGCAGAGGGTCCCCTATCTGGCGGGAATATCAGCCCTGCTCTTGGTCATTCTTGCTCTGGTTGTGGTACTCTATCGGAAGCGAGAGCGTTCTTCTCACCGGATGGTGATGACCGATCCGCTCACATCCTTGTATAACCGGCGCTTTTTCGAAAAACAGCTGGAACATGAGTGGGCTGAGTCCATAAAATACAGGATTCCCATCAGCCTTTTGACCGTTGATTTGGACCGGTTTAAGGAATACAACGATACTTACGGCCATCCCCAGGGGGATTTGCTGCTTCAGTCCATATCTGCCTTATTCAGAGAATCCCTTTCGCGTCCGGGGGATGTGGCCGCGCGTACCGGCGGGGATGAATTCGTGATCCTGCTGCCCAATACGGATCTGTTCGGCGCTTCGTTTATGGCGGAAAAAATCCGCAGGAAGGTGGAAGAACTTTCCGTGGAAACTTGCGGCGGCGAGCCGACAAAAGCGACGGTCAGCATTGGAGCGGCTTGTATGACGCCGCGGTCCGGTGACAAAATTTCAAGCTTGATCGCAGCATCGGACAAGGCGCTTTACCGGGCAAAAGAAGGCGGCAGCAACTGTGTTTGCACGGCGTCGAGCTAGTGGGCTATTGCGAAGCTTTTAAGAAAAACTATTGTTTTTCAAAATAGTATTGTATAATGGTAGAATAATAATTTAATTAAGGCATGATGGGGTATGGTTAGAGAAAGTACACAATTTTTTAGTAGGACACGATGAAGAAATGTTTACAATGTGGAACTGAGGCAGACACGAACTCTTGCCCAAATTGCGGCTCTGAAATGAAAGAAGTTCCGCATCTATCTCCCGAACGATCCAAAACTACTAGTGATATTGAACCTACAATACCTTCCACGCCAAGACCAGGTCAGGTCATGAAAGCAAAGAAGCCGATTTATAAACGGGTATGGTTCATTATCCTTGTAATTATTGTTGTTTTAGGTATAGTTGGATGCTTTGCAAGCGGAGATGAGAATACTGGAACGGCTTCCACACCTACAGAGGCGACACCTTCTACGACAATGGCTACCACTGAAGCCCCGGCAACGACGGCAGCAACTGAAAGTACTACGCTGGGTGAAAAAAATGCCCTGCAAAAAGCTAAAGACTACTTAATGCTTGACGCTGGCTTTTCCAAAAAAGGTCTAAAAGAACAATTAGAATTTGAAGGCTTTACAGACAAACAAGCTGCACATGGTGCGAAATCTGTCGGCTATTAATGAAAAGATTATTTTAAGTTGTACTCTATGGATGCATAATAGCTAATTGCTGCGAGCGGGTGGGAAATTGGGACAGTTATTATCCGAACATCAGATAAGCTGACAGCATCACAACCTGTACCTTAGCAAAGTTAACGGCCTTGCGGAGCTTTGCGCCCTTGATGAGCTTGGCAGCTTTTATCTGGTCTCCGGTCTCCTGTGCATGCTGGAGCAAATATATGAGAATCTCGGTCTGGTCTCTTTTGCACTTCCTGAGTCCGAGCTCAGCAATCTCGACGGCTTTATCAGGTCTTCGCAGATGTCCCAAATCAACGTTATCTCAAGCTGATCATCAATATAATCATAGAAGTTTACTTTCTTTATGTTTCGCTGAATATCATGCCATGCCTCTTCCAACTTGGTTTTCTTTGGTTCTTTGCGTTCCAAATCTGTAGGCTTCCGGAGCTCTTTAAGAAGCTCTTCCTTCTCGGGCAGCGTTAACATATCAAACAATTCCATGATTTTATACATCATAAGATGACTGTAATGCGTCCAACTCAATTAGTCACGCAGTGCGTGGCGATTTGGAAAAGTTAAATTTAAACGCTGTCAGCTTCTTCCAAGGCTCTGTATTCTGCTTTCAATTCTTGGCGCAGTTCTTCTTCTGTCGGCAGGTATAATTTGTATTTTGAAGCAAATATCTGAAGATTATCTTCCGGTAATGTGTATTTGACAACTGCATCGCTTTTATCTGCACATAACACAATTCCAATAGGTGGATTATCCCCTTCATTCATAAGTTCTCTGGTATAATAATTGACGTACATTTGCATCTGGCCTAAATCCTGATGTGTCAAATCACCAAGTTTCAAATCAATCAATACAAAGCATTTCAAAATATAATTATAAAATACCAGGTCGATGCAAAAATGTCGACCGTCAAAGGTAATACGTTTTTGACGCGAAACAAAGGAAAAGCCTCTCCCAAGTTCTAGCAAAAATTTTTGAAGGTGGTTGATAAGCGCTTGCTCTAAATCGGATTCATAAAAATCATCATTTGATGACAAACCCAAAAACTCCAGAACATATGGATCCCTTATAATATCTTCCGGCGTTTTCCCCGATTCCAAAGTCTGAATTTCTGAAGCCACATTTTCTTTGTTCTGACTTGAAAGCAGCCGTTCGTAAAAGAAAGAATTGATCTGGCGCTCTAGCTGTCTGGTACTCCAGCCTGATCGAACCGCTTCATCTGCGTAGAACTGCCTGGCCTTTTCATTTTCAACTCGCATAAGATGTCTGTAATGGGTCCAGCTCAAATCGCTACTCAGTGCGTAGCGATTTGGAAAAGTTAAATAAAATTGCCTCATATTTTTCAAATTGGCAACTGTAAAACCTTTCCCAAAGTCTTGCGTCATTTGTTTTGAAAGCGCCTTTAACAACCCACTGCCATACTCTGATTTTTGACTGCCGCCTTGTTTCTCTACTATGGCTTTTCCGATTTGCCAATAGGCTTCAACCATTGCAAAATTAGCTGTTGAATAGACCTTATGCCGTGCTGAGTTCAGAACTTCTTTAATTTAATTGTAAAATTGCAAGTCAAGTAATTCGCTTTTCATAATTCCTGTTCCTCTATCTCTAAATTCAGTTTTTTCACTTGGCTTTCCATAGTATGATTCCTTCCTGATTTATGTTTCTATAAAACGGTAACACCTGCTGCCATTCTTGAAATTGCTCATAATCTATGTCTAGTACAGAAAAAACTCTGTTGTATTTTAAATTCATATCTACAATAAAATCTGATAATATGTCTTTTGTCTTCCGGTCTATTTTCTCGATCATTAATAAAGCAACATCCACATCTGATTCCTCAGTATCAGTTCCCCTGTCCACAGAACCATATAAGATAATTTTAACAATTTTTTCGCCTAAAATTTCTTGGATTCCCTCTGCTAATTCAACTATAGCTGCTCGATCCATCTTACAGCACCACCTTATTTATGTTGTGATCGAACCGATCTGATAATTATGCTATATTTTATCATTGTCTTACTAATATAACAACGGGCTGTTAATTAACTATATAGACATTTTGTATCTTAGAGTATTATATCCAATTGATGTTAGGTATTATTTTCATTCAGACCCGCTTTTACTCTTTATAATCATTTCTTTGAAGTATAAGGCATACCGCCTAGATGTTCAGAAGGCGACATCCCTTATACTATAAAAAAGTTTCCTCTGGAAACGTTATTCGCGCTTCGCGCTCACTTTCACAAGGTAAACTTTTTTGAAATACAGGAAATGTTACGCAATCGATATTTCCTGTATTATAAAGAAAAAGAACGCTACTTTCGTAACGTTCTTGCTGGCGGAGGACACGGGACTTACGCTGCTTGCTCCGCAACCTGCCGTCCTGCGCCTTCACTCCCGTTTCGGCTTGGACCCGTCGCTACTCGGCTGTCCGCCGGACAGCCTCGCTTCACGCTCCGGCCCTTTCGGGTTCGAGTCCCGACTGTATCTCAATTCCACCAAAGAAAAACACGCCCGAATTCGGACGTGTTTTTTTTGGCGGAGGACACGGGACTCGAACCCGCGGGGCTGTTACACCTTACTCGCTTTCCAGGCGAGCTCCTTAGCCACTCGGTCAATCCTCCATAGCTGCCCCAGCGTGTCCCAAATCGGACCGCTTGGCGCACTTAATAATTTACCATATAACGCAGGTCTTTGCAAGTAAAAACGATAGTTTTACTCAAATTCTTTTTTCATAGTCTCCGCCCGCTTTTCCGTCAGCGCCTGAAAATCCTGAAGCACATGCTCATATTGAGAATTCATGTACTGGGATGTAATGAGAAAGTCAGCCGTTGCACTATTGGTTGCAACCGGAATATCATATACCACCGCAATGCGCAGCAGCGCCTTTATATCCGGATCATGAGGCTGTGCTTCCAACGGATCCCAGAAAAAAATCATCATATCGATCTCACCGTCGGCGATCCTGGAACCAACCTGCAGATCGCCTCCCAGGGGACCGCTTTTATACGCCTTTACCGGCAGGCCCGTGGCCTCTGCGATCAACCGGGACGTGGTACCCGTTCCGCATAAAAAATGCTTCTTCAACTCATCTTTGTTTTTCACACACCAAAGCACCAGCTCATCCTTGAGATGATCATGGGCTATCAGAGCGATTCGTTTTTGTTTTTCCATTATTACATTCATATTTTATCCTCCTTTCCTTCATTATATCAAAGTATGCCCAATCTTCTACCCCAATGGACAAAGTTTAACCTAGATTTAACGTAGCTGTCAGATCATTGGCTTATATGGATACTGCTTTGCCGAAAAATTGAATGCAGCAAAGTAGGGAACAGGTTTATGGAAAAAATCAGAAAAACCCCAATTTTCATGCGCTGGCATTCTACCGCAAAAAAAATCCTGCACCAATTCGACCATACCAATTTAACCTGCAAGCCGCATCGAGCAAGCTATACCACCGCTGGCATAAAAACCCGGCAGAATGCCCACCAATCATTCAGCAAACAACTCGTTAAACAACATACTAGTCATCAACACCAACCATGACAGAAGTTGCCTTGATGATTACAAATGCAACTCATCAACAGAGCGAACGAAAAAGTAAATAATTTCCATTTATATTCGAGTCTGACCTTTTTCCAGCCGAAGTCCATATAGCATTCACCTTTTATCACAAAAAACGGCTATCCCAGGCAGAGTTAGCGCAACCTTAAGCAGTTGTTCTTATATTCATATAGCAAGATAATTTCGGCGCCTCAAAAATTTAGTACAAATATCGTATTTTTATATGGACATACCCCCGGATTTTGCCCATTTCGAATAGAAATCGGCAAAAAATTGAAAATTGCACTAACTTAGGTAAAAGCCAGTGCAATCCCAGATGACGGTCAGCTGCATGAAGCCAATGGCTTTTTTTCATGCAGGCAGCCTTCTCCATCATATTTAGTATTTATTTCAGGCAGTCATATACTGCGTCCGGCATTTCTTCGATGTCCAGAACTCCCGTATGTCGGATTTCTTTGTTCTCCAGATCCTTCAGCCCGGCAGGCACGCGTACCTTTGTCTTTTCATATAAATTCTTGACCGATTCAAATCCGCTTTCACCCTTTTCCAGGCCGATGGATTCTGTAACGCTGTCGGCAAACTTATAAGCGCTGGCCGTGGACGCGATCAGAGTCGGCGTCTTGTCACCGGTATAAGCAACATAATCCTCATAAACCCGGTATGCGACCGCGGTGTGGGTATCCATCAAGTAGCCGTACTTGTTATACATATGGCCGATGGTTTCATTGGTTCTTTTCACATCCGCATAGCCGCCGTAAAAACGATCCAGCGCATAATTGATCTTGGGGCTTACGGTATATTTCTTGTTCTTTTCCAAGCTTTCCATCAGGTCCTTGATCTCTTCGCCGTCCTGTCCGCTCAGGTGATAGAGCAGCCGTTCCAGATTGCTGGAAATCAGGATGTCCATGGACGGAGAATTGGTGAGGAAGAATTCTCGGTTGGTGTTGTAGGTTCCAGTGTTGATGAAATCTGTGAGCACCTTGTTTTCGTTGGAAGCGCAGATGAACTTTTTAACCGGAATGCCCATCTGTCCCGCATAGTAAGCAGCCAGAATATTACCAAAGTTACCCGTGGGAACGACGATGTTCACCTTATCGCCGTTTTCAATCACGCCTCTTTCGACCAGCTTGATGTAACCGTAAACGTAATACGCCACCTGGGGCACCAATCTGCCGATGTTGATTGAGTTGGCCGACGACAGTTTGCAATCGATTTCCGCCAGCTTTTCGGCAAAACTGCTGTCATTGAAGATTTTTTTCACGCCGGTCTGCGCATCGTCAAAGTTGCCGTTGATGGCAAATACGTGGGTGTTTTCCCCCGCCTGCGTCACCATCTGGCGCTCCTGAACCTGGCTGACGCCCTTATTGGGATAAAAGACGATGATCTCTGTGCCCGGAACGTCCGCAAATCCTTCCAGGGCCGCCTTGCCCGTATCACCGGAGGTTGCGGTCAAAATGCAGATCTTTTTATCTTCCTTTTCCTTTTTCATTGCGGTTGTCAGAAGGTACGGCAGGATGGACAGGGCCATATCTTTAAACGCCGCCGTTTTCCCATGATACAGTTCCAGAAAATAAGCGTCGCCGCCTTTTACAATGGGCACGATCTCCTCTTCTTCAAATTTTGAATCATAAGCTCCCCTAACGCAGGCTTCCATCTCTTCATCCGTGTAATCTTCAAAGAATGCCCGGATAATGCGGAAGGCGATCTCCTGATAGGACTTTCCGATCATGTCCTCAATGGCAAATGGTAGAGCCGGGATTTCATTGGGAACATAGAGCCCCTTGTCCTCTGCGATGCCCTGAATAATGGCCTGAGCCGACGTCTTTATATATTTACTTCCTCTGGTACTCTGGTAATGTATCATATCTTCACTCCTTTACACGCTCAATATTCCTAGATTCTAACAAAAAATGCCGGAAAGTTCAATGAAAAATTAATCTACGAGGATATCCCGGTATTCTTCATGTTTTTCAAACCATTTCACCGCGTAAGAGCAGGTAATCCTGGCTTTCTTTCCATCAGATGCAATTTGCTTTGCCGCCGCTTCCACCAACTGTCCGGCCGCTCCCTGTCCCCGCAGCGAGTCATCGACAAAGGTATGATCGATGTCTACAAGGCCGTTTCCCGCATCGGGAAAGGTGATTTCCGCCACTAGTTTTCCGCTGTTATCCACTGCAAAAATTCGATTTTTTTCTTTTTGTAATTCCATATTCGTTTCCCCCTACTGTTCGCACTCCAGTGCTTTTAAAATCACATCAACGATTTCATCCACATCAGCGAGCGCCCCTTTTCCCAAGTCCCCGCAAGCCAGCAGGCTGGCTTTGGGATCGATAAAATGATAGCCAAACTGTTTCAGCTTTTCAATGTTTGCCTGCACGATGGGATTTTCATACATATTCGTATTCATGGCAGGTGCCAGATAGATGGGCGCCCTGCCCGCCGCGGCCATAGTCACTGTGGACAGAAAATCATCTGCGATGCCGCCGGCTATTTTCCCGATGATATTGGCTGACGCGGGAGCGATCAATACCAGGTCGGCTTTTTTTGCCAGCGAAATATGTTTCACTTCGCTGGGCGTAATTTCCTCAAACATGTCCATATAGACTTTGTTTTTGCTCAATGTCTGAAAGGTCAGCGGCGTGATAAACCGGCTGCCGCTTTCCGTCAAAATCACATCCACGTTATGCCCCTGCTTTGTCAAGCGGCTGGTGATTTCCGCAGCCTTATAGGCGGCGATGCTGCCCGTTACCCCTAATAATACGTTCATCTCGTTTCCTCCCAAACCCGTTTTGCGATCATATCTGCGATCTGCTCATTATTTTCCATGGAGTCGCAGGTACCGTCCCTGTGGATCAAGTAGCCCTTATGCATATTGGGGCCGATCTCCGCCAGATCATTGGCCAGGACAAAGCTGCAATCATTTTTTTGCAGGAGCCCATAGCCCACCTGTATCAGCTCTTCATGGGGCACATGGCTGAGCAGTTTGAAGCCCACCAGCGTTGTCTGCGGGCTGAGCTTTTTAATCATACGGATCACCTTGGGCGACCGCTGCATGATGATGGTCAAATCGTCGATATTGGAGCTGATCTTATTTCCTTCCAATTTGGTGGTATCGCCGGACTTGATCTTTTCCAGAGTGGTCACTTCCCGCACCATATAATCGCTTACTGCCATGGCATGAATAACCCCGTCGATCCGTTCTTCCGTCAGCAGCCGTTTCAGCTCTGCTTCCAGATCACGAACGCCCTCGATGGGGATTGCCGTCACATTGGCGCCCTCAAGGGGCTGTGCTCTCAGTCCGTGGAGATAGTAAAGCTGGTCGATCTCCTGTGAATAGTTATCCAGAAAACGCTCACCGATGGCATGGCCCAGTCTGCCTGTGGAAGTATTGGTGATGGATCTGACATCGTCAATTCGTTCGCTGGTTCCTCCTGCTGTAATGATGATCTTCATCGATTGCTTTTTCTCCTTCTGCTTATTTCTGCTCAATGATTTCCAGCGTTACGCCGTTTGGATCTTTGATGAAAAAGAATCTTGTATTGGGATTGGGCTGAATCGGTCCGCCTGTGATGACAACGCCCTGGCGCTCCATTTCCGCCATCGCCTCATCCAGCGAATCCACGGAAAGTCCCAGGCTCAGATCCTCGCTGAAGCTTCCCGGGGCAGCTGTTTTGTCACAGATCAGCTCGATCTCCGCCGGACCGTCCTCCATGAATGCGATCTCTGTGTTGGGACCGGCGGCAAATCTGCGCGCTGTATTCATTCCGATCACATCCTCATAAAAACGAATGGATTCTTCCAAATCTTTCACGTGTATGGTTGCAAATGTAAATTTCATCTTTATCCTCCTTATTCTTTGATCTTCCGATCTACTAAAACTTTTCCATCCGGGCTGAGAACCGTAATCGACTTCTTCGCTTCATCGAAAAAGTCCTGCTTTTTGCCGGCCTGGCCCAGCATATAGCGGTAAGTGAGTCCTTTATCATCTTTTGTTACCACATAAACATCCAAGACAGCGTCATCCGGGTTCTTGACGCTGTCTTTCCAGTCAAATCCGGGAAAATCTTCCCCAAGCTCCGTAACCTTTACCTGTTTTTCATAAATCTGTTTGCCGCCGGCCATTACAACTACTTGTGCATTAGAAGGCGCTTCGACTATGAATTCGCCGTATTCAAATGTGACTTGAAGGTCAAATCGGGTTTCACCTTTGCCAGCTGACGGATCTGATCCCGCTGCGCTCCAGCCAAAGTCGGTGGATATGTACGGGTTTTCGCCATCCACAGACTCGGTCCGCGTGGCCTTTTCGTCAATCAAATACACTTCCGGATCCACGCTTTTGAAAAGGGAAACTGGAAATGTTCCCACAAATGTATTTTCTTTCTGTTTTAAAGCATAGGTTTTTCCGTCTATTTTCACCTTTGCCTTTGTGCCCTCCCGGAATTCGACAGGAGTAACCGATAGTTGGCATTCCACCGTGCCTGCCTCGACAGAGATGGTATCTTTTCCTTTAAATTTCACGCTGGTGTCGCAGAAAATCGACGGCGGCTCGGGAGTCTCAACAATGCTTGCATCGTCATAACTCTGGGTCTGATGGACGACCACAGAGCCCTCTCCGATTAAGTCCCGCACCTCTTTCACCTGAACTGCGATAACAACAATGCCCAAGATCATAGCCACAGCCGCAGCCGCACTTACAGCGATTATGATCGTTCTGGTTTTCTTATCCATAGCTTTCCCTCCATAACAATTGAAACAACACATCAAACACATTGTTATTTTACTACAGATTTACTTGAAATGCCATACTATTCTAACCATTGAGTGCGGCGTTGCCGGGAGCGGTGTCAAAAATTGTCGAATGAGATAATTGGTTCAACAATGTATTAATTTTCCCTTTGCCGCAACGCCATTTCGCAGCCAAAAAAAGCAGGATGCCCTTGGGCATCCTGTACCATTCAACAAAAACCCGGCAGTTTGTCCGCGGATCATCTGGCCAACAACATACTAATCATCAACACCAACCATAACAGAAGTCGCTTTAATGATTGCATAAGCTTCTTTTCCCACTTCTAAACCCAGTTCTTCAATGGAGGCCATGGAAATCGTGGAACTGATTTTATTGCCTCCGCCAATATCAAGGATTACAATACCGTTTACCGCACCCTTCTTAATTTCAACAACTGTGCCTTTTAACTGATTTCTAGCGCTTAATTTCATAATTCTTCATCCTTTCCTCGGTCTGTCCCGTATTTTTTGCTCTGCAGCAACCGACTGTCAGAAAAAACTTTTTTCAGGACGAATTCTGACCGTTTTTCAGTTTTTTTAATGTATAGCTCACCACTTTCATACCCGGATTATCAAATTTCAAAACATAATACCCTTTTCCATAAATTCCAAAGTCAAAATTTAGGAAAGTATCTGGACCGAAAGGTTTTGAGGTGGAGTCTGACAGTCTGGCCCGGGACCCAGTCTCTGCACCCCAGCCCAAAGTCAACGCATCGCCCCGTTTGGCCCGCAGGCTCATTTGCCTACCGTAACTTCCCCCTCTTCATTGACGCCGATCACCTTTTCCCCGGCAGCCCGAAGGCCGGCAATATAGTCGATATCTTCGGCTTCAATTTTTTCACCCGGGCAGATCAAAGGAATGCCCGGCGGATAGGGGATGATGGAGGATGCACAGATACACCCCGCGGCATCTGAAAGGAGAACCCGCCGCTTATCCTTAGGAATATCGTAAATCCGCTTTTTTCCGGGGCTGCGGCCGCCGCCCGCCGTATGAACTGCCGCTTGCTCCTGTCTTTTCCCATTTTCACAAAGTTTGCTGATTTCCTTCAGTCCATGGAGCAGCACATCAAAATCCCGCCGCTGATTGCCGATTCCGGTCATCAGCATGAGGATATTGCCAGTCGTAAGCTCAGCGAACACGCCCCGCTCCATCAAAAGCTCTTCCAGGCGGCCTGCGGAAATCCCAAGAAGGGTCGTATCCAGATTGATCTTGCTGCGGTCGAAGTTTTCAAGATTGTCCATGACCCGCACATTCGGTATTCGTTTGACCCCTTCATAAAAAGCATTCAAATTTTCCCGCCACTGCGCCATCAGCTCTGATCCCTTCTTCTCCAAAAGATCGGCGTTGATATCCAGGGATGCCATCAGCAGGTAGGACGGACTGGTGCTTTGAACGGCCTGGAGTTTATCTTCCAGCACATAGCGGTCCACCCGATGGGAGTTCAAATTGAGGACAGCGCTCTGGGTGAAGGATGCCAGGGTTTTGTGGATGCTGTTGATGACGATGTCGGCGCCCAGATCCTCAGCGCAGGCCGGCCCTTCGCCCGCCTGGCTCAGCAATTTAAGATGGGCTCCGTGAGCCTGATCCACGATCAGAACCTTCCCGTGCTTATGGACCAGGTCGGCGATGGCCTTAATATCGCTGCAAACGCCGTAGTAATTGGGGCTTGGCAGTATGACAGCTCCGGCCTGGGGATTTTCCAACAGCGCCCGTTCCACTTCCTGGGGCGTCACTTGTCCCAGTATCCCGTACTCTTCAATCAGCTGAGGATACAAGTAAACCGGCGAAACCTTTCCCAGCGCCAGGGCGTTGAATACGGATTTATGGCAGTTTCGCGCCATGATCAGTTTTCCGCCCTCAGGTACGCTGGCCAGGATGGCCGCGATAATTCCGCAGCTGGTGCCATTGATCAGCAGATAGGAATGATCTGTTTGATACAGCCGGGCGTAACGCTCCTGGGTTCCTTTTAAAATTCCTTCGGTTTGAAACAAATTATCTGCTCCCGGAATTTCTGTAACATCGCAGTCCATAAATTGATCGAGAAATTCCCCATAGCCAAAACGGCGGTAAAGCTGCGCGCCTTTATGCCCAGGCATATGAAAGGACACTGGCTTCTTTGCCGCGTGCTCCATGAGGAATTGTACCGTTGTCTTTTCTCTGTCCACAAAATTTCTCCTTTCCAAGTCTCTCCATTATACTGCTTTTGTGTTAAAATAGAAAGCAAAAGGAGGAAGTTTCCATGTCCCATTGCGACGCTATAGTCAATTTAAAACAGGGAGCACCGCCCGTTTCCATCGTGCTCCCAAACCAAGCCGCCTATCTGATGAACCGCCTGACCGCCTGCGGCCATAAAGCCTTTGCAGTCGGAGGGTGCGTCCGCGACAGCCTCATGGGCCGGACGCCCCAGGACTGGGATATCTGCACCAGCGCCCTGCCGGATGAAATGAAGCAATGTTTTTCCGACCTTCACCTTGTGGAGACAGGCATGAAACACGGCACCCTCACAGTGATTGTGGACCATCAGCCGTTCGAACTGACGACCTTCCGCATTGACGGCGAATACCAGGACGGCCGCCATCCAAAGCAAGTGCGCTTTACCTCTGACCTCAAGCAGGATCTGAGCCGCCGGGATTTTACCATCAACGCCATGGCATATCACCCGGATGCGGGTCTGATCGACCCTTTCAGCGGCGCAGCCGATCTGCAGGAGGGGATCATTCGATGTGTGGGCACGGCAAAGAAACGGTTTGAAGAGGATGCTCTGCGCATCATGCGGGGAATTCGTTTTGCGGCACAGCTGGGCTTTGCCATTGAAGAGGAAACAGCCGCCGCCCTTATTGACTGTAAATCCCTTTTGGACAGGATTTCAGCGGAACGAATCCGCATAGAACTGGACAAACTGCTCTGCGGCGCCGGGGCCATGAGCGTACTTTCCCAATATCGGGAGATTATCGGACAGATTATTCCCGAAGCCAGGCCCATGTTTGATCTTGACCAGAAAAACAGCTATCACATCTATACGGTGTGGGACCATACCCTTCATGTAATCGATCAGATTAAAAACACGCCCCTATTAAAACTGTGCGCATTTTTCCACGATATCGGCAAGCCGGAGATGATGACCGTTACCGAGGAAGGCTGGGGCCATTTTTACCGTCACGAGCTGGCAAGCGAACGGATCGCAGATGAGGTGCTGTCCCGGCTTAAATACGACAATCACACCAGAGAAACAGTCACTTCCATCGTCAGAAACCACAGTATCGTATTCCACCCAACGGCCAAACAGGCCAGAAAGCTGCTCCATAAGCTGGGCGAAGAAAAGCTGAGGCTTCTGATCGAACTGGAATACGCAGATGTGAAAAGCCAGAATCCCATCTATACCCAGGATCGAGTATCCGCAATCCGGGCGTTCAGCGAAAAGATGGAGGACGTGCTGGCAGCAGAAAACTGTTTTTCACTCAGGGATCTTACGGTCAGCGGCCGCGACCTGATAGCCCTGGGGATGCCTCAGGGCCCGGAAATCGGAAGGACATTGGACAGACTGCTGGATCTGGTGATGGAAGAAGAGCTGCCCAATGAGAGAGCCGTGCTTCTCCATTCGGCTGCGGAAATGTTAAATCTACAGGCAAATGTGATTGGAGGCAAAAAATCATGAAGCTTAAAGATTTGAAAAAACCGGATCCCGGCTTTCTCAGAGTCGCTTTTATAGGAAAGGAAGTCATCGCCGACGACGGCTGCCCGTATCTGCTCATGGCCTTGGCCGAACGGGAAGCAGAAGAAGATATTTGTTCTGATTTCTGGATTCTTGGTGAAAGCGCCGCAGATTCGCTTGATGCCTGCGTCACAAACCGGGACGTTCTCCGTTATGAAGAATTTTCCGACCCTCAAGTGGTAGAATCGGTGCAGGCCAAGGCCGGGCCTTCCGATCTCCATCCTGCCGATCCGGGCCAGCTCCTCAAAGAAATGACCCAATACCGCTGTCAGGCCATGCGGCTGGATGAATGTGAGGACGGCATCCTTATCCTCCAATATTTTCTGCGCAATGGCTGCATACCCTCAAACTGGTCTGATAAGCCCCTAGATCAAGTGCGCCTTTTCCTTTGCAAGGCCGATCCATCGGATCGCTACTATGAACTTTGCAGACAAAAAGATACGACCTTTTCGATGCACATCGTCAAGGCTTATAATGCCCAGTTGGCCGAGCATGCCTTTTATTGTCCATACGGTACCTTTGATACTCCCAAAGTGCTGGAGCTTACGGACCATGAAGGTGAGCATATCTCAGTGCGGATCAACGGACTTTATCGTTACGATCCCTGGGCCAAAGTGGATGAGTTTTTTGCTATGCAGGAGAAACATTTTTCGGAAGAAGAAACAGTACAGTACGCTTGGGAGCAGATCATCAATTTGATCCGCTGCTGTCCCAAAGGAAAACAGCTTTTAGTTCTGGACTGGCAAATGAATTCCTGCGTACCCCGCTTCTTTGCCAAGAATCTTTTGGATGCGCCTTACTGCTATGAATTCCAAATCTTATCCGGTCTGTTCATTCCCAGCAGCGGCCGCCGCATGCGTTCCGTCATTGATGTGGTCGACGACCGTTATCACAGCGGATTGGAGATCGAACTATTTTCTTATGAAAAATAGCCGTTTACTCGTTTTCAGGATCCCCGGCGGGCGCTTTGTTTTTTCTGCTCGGAAACTCGGAAATGATGATGGCTGCAAACATGAAAATACAACCGATCAGCATCCGGCCCCGAAAAACTTCATTTGCCAGGGTAACGGCAAAAACGGTACCGAAGACGGTTTCCGTGGACAGCAGAATGGCGGTATGGTTGGCAGGCGCAAATCGTTGGCACAAGTTCTGCAGCAAAAACGCGAACGCAGTATTAAAGGTGACCAGATAAATCAGTCCCAGCAACGGGACCAGATGCATCTCAGGCAAGCCTGCCGGCGTATCGAAGATCAGTGCAGTAACAAGTGAAAAGACGGCGGCTATCCCAATCTCCAAAAAGGTAAACAGCGTTGCATCCATATCCTTCATAAAGATACCGATAAATACCACCTGCAGCGAAAAGGTCACGGCAAAAAGAAAGGTCAGAAAGTCACCCAGCCCGATGGTAAGATCGTCTTTCAGCGTCAGCAGCGCAATACCAACCAAAGCGAGAAAAGCCGCGGCAAGGATTTTCTTTGACGGCTTGGTTTTCAGGATAATCCACGACAACAGCGGAACCATCACTGTGTACAGAGAAATAATGAAGCTCTGTTTCCCGGGTGTCGTATATTGCAGTCCGATCGTCTGAAGGGTGTTGCCCAAATACATGAGAAAGCCAATGAGCAGTGAGCAGAGAACCATTTTCTTAGTAATCAGCTTGAATTTTCTCATGCAGAACAACGCCATGACCAGCGCTGCTCCCACATATCGATAGGCCATGATGTTCATCGGGCTCATGTCCTCCAGGGCGAATTTTCCTGCCACAAAACCGCCGCCCCAAAAAAGAGCAACAAATAAAAGACCGATATCCGCCATGATCATATTTCGTTTTGCTTTCACTTCGCCTTTGATATCCACTCCATGTCCTCCTGCACAAAATCGTATACTTGGTATTCTAAATCATTTTCACAGGAAAATCAAACTAATGACGAAAATCCCCCGCTGTGGATTGCCTTATCAAAAGCACGTATATCTATTCTTAGAAAGTGATCATTTACCGTGCATTTTGCAGATAAAGATACTTATTTAGTGAGCTTCGCAGAAAATAAGAAAAGTTTCACTCTAAAACATTTAAATTGAAGCCGGACTTCCGAGCGATTTCAGATTTTAGAAAAGACAACCCCAAGGCCATCAAAGGTGTATTCCGTCAGTTCGTCCACTTTTGCGAATATGAAGGAACCAAACAGACCAATGATATTGGACAGCTTACGCCCAGGGTACAAAAGGCCAAAGAAATCTTCAAGGCAAATCGCCTTGAAACGTCTACAATAAAGGCTATGAAAGCCGTAGCGGCATCCTAAATGCTACAGTCCTTTTTTATCTTTTAGTCCGTGTGGTCTGTTTTGCACCTCAAAAAGGTCTGACAATGCCGAAAACCACTGAAATTTCAGTGGTTTTCGGCATTGTCTTTGGTATCGCCTAGGGGAGTCGAACCCCTGATTCAGCCGTGAGAGGGCTGCGTCTTGACCACTTGACCAAGGCGACATATCAAGCTGTCGAGTTATATTATAACTTTCTTCCGCCCGCTTGTCCATATCTTTTTTACATTTCTCCGGAGGTGATCGCTAGTTGATTACATTCTGCTCATATTCGACTGCTTGGAGCTGGCAGTTGTCATACCTTATACCATACTTACAGCCGGCAGTCTTCGATTTTGTTTTTTGATAGTTACTCGCAGCATGTCGAATTCCGGCCACCGGGACTCAGTGTCAAAAAGGGGACTCTCCGTGAAAAAAACGAAAATTTTTCGTGAAATTTACACATTTTCCAACGGTTGAGTCCCCACATATTCCATTTTAAGCAAGCGCATGGCCATTCCAGCCGGATCATAGCCCGCAGACCCACAACTTTGCGAAAAAAATGCGATTTTCCACAAAAATTTTCCGGACGGAACCAAGTATCAGACCCGTGACCAAGCCAAGCCCGAAAGTTGGACAGCAAAAACTCCTACACAGTATAAGAAAGCAGCTCGATCTCCACCTCATCCTCAAAATCAGCCGGCACCACATCCACAACGCAACGTTCATGGTTCCCATCAGACAAAAGGCCAATTCCTGAAAATGGTTCATCCACATCTGCCGGCGCGTCCAGATAGTCTTTCGTATAAAACTCCAGCTGCAAATTTTCATCGGTACTGTATTCCACGACCAGCAGCCGTTCGTCTCGGTCGCAGTATTCCTCCAGCTCGGAGAAGTCCATGTCCAGGCAAGAAACGTCCGTCCAAATATTGTGCAGGTAAACCCCATGGATCCGCACCGTAACATCTTCGCCGTTCTTTCCTTTTATTGCAAAGGTTTTGGGCATATCGTAGTGTCCGCAGCTGCACCGAATGACCTTCCCCACCAGAACCTCTTCAATCGGTTCTGCCATCTCAGCCGTGATCCCAAGAATATCCGCGTCCCAGCTGACACCAAACATTGCCGGTTCAACATCATAAGCGGCCAGCGCCAGCATGTCCACGTCCTTGTCCATCCATTCCTGAGGCACGCATCCCTTTTCTGCAAAATGCTTGATGAGCATAATTTCCTCGTATGGCTGTTCCTCCAGGTAGCTTACATTAATCTCGTCGGTCTCATAGCGAGTTCCATTAATATGAAAAGCTTCTATATCCGTCACTGAAACATCGCCGTCCGTTTCCATAGATTCGATCAAGAGCTGACGGTTGGTTTCCGCTTCCTCCTCTTCCCATTCTTCATCCTCATCCCAATCGTCATAATCAGCCATATAATCCTCATGAAGAATGAGCAGTCTGGAAACCGTTATCAGTTCACCGTCCTCCACCTCATCTAATTCTCTCAAACCTAAAAGCAGCGCCTTTTTTTCCTGTACCTCTATTTCTCTGCCAATCAGAATTTCCTTTTTGACTTCCGTCTGATCGTTCAGTAAATCTCTCAGTCTCATCACAAGTCCTCCTTTTGTTCTTATTATTACTAGTATATCCCACATACCATAAGAAAGAAAGTCCAAATCTGCGGACAAATTTCCGCTTGAATTCTCCGCTGTGAAAAATACCGGCTCTGACAAGCAAAATAGCAACTCAATTATATTTTTAAACAATCCAATTATTGAGCTTCCCGCCCGCCTAACATACAATGAGTAGTTAGATAGAAGAATAAATTCGATCCAAAACAAGGAGGAAAACCATGCTGACCCCAAGACTCCAGAGAATGAAAAAGAAATATTTTGACACCATTCCGGCCATCACAGCCGAACGGCTGGTTTTAGCCACAGAAGCCCATAAAAAATTTGCAGGTGACGCCGTCCCCATCTTTCGCGCCAAGATCGTCAAATATGTCATGGAACATATGACGACTCTGGTGATGGAAGACGAACTGATCGTCGGAACACCGACCAACGAATACAAAGGCGCCAACCTGTTTCCTGAATACACATCCAGCAAATGGCTGATCGCCGATATCGATGAATTTCCGGTAAGAAAAACCGATCCTTACCGGATCAGCCCCCAGGACAGGGAAACCATTTTGGAAACGCTGAAATATTGGGATGGAAAAGCCCTTGAGGACCTGGCGCCTCAAATCCTTCCCGAATACATAGAAAACGCAAGACAGAAAGATCTCATTTCCGTGGGATGCCGCAACGGCGTCTCCGGAGAAACCATGCCCAACCACAAAAAGTTTTTGGAAGTGGGATTAAAGGGCTATATGGAAGAATGCCGCAGAAACATCGAAGAAACGAAAGGCGGAACCAAAGAAAAGCAGGAAAAAATCGATTTCTGGCAGGCCTGCATCATCCTCTGCGAAGGTTTAATCACCTATGCCCGTCGGCTGGCCGATGAGGCGGAGCGCCAGGCCGCCGGCTGCGAAGATTCCCAGCGGAAGCAAGAGCTGATGCAGATCGCGGCCAATTGCAGGGTTGTCCCTGAAAATCCGCCCCAGAGCTTCCATCAGGCCCTGCAGATGGTGTGGTTCATTCAGGTGGCCTTCCACATTGAGGCGCCTACCACCGCCTGCGGATTCGGAAGATTTGACCAATATATGTACCCATTCTTCAAGACCGATTGCGAGGCTGGAACCATTACCGGAGAAAAAGCCTTAGAGCTTTTGGAATGTTTTTATCTTAAATGCTGTGAGGTTTATGAAGTAAGGGACAGATGGTACGCCAAATCCTTCGCAGGTTATCCCATGTGGGAAATCCTCATGGTGGGCGGACAGACCAGAGAAGGGCTGGACGCTACCAATGACCTGTCCTATCTGTGCCTGGACGCAGCGGCGGATCTGCAGACCACCCAGCCGGTACTGGCCGTGCGGGTCTTTGAAGGAACGCCCAAAGAGCTGATTCGGAAAGGCGCAAAGATGATCCAGCAGGGCATGGCAAACCCGGGATTCTTCAACGATGATGCGGCAATCCCCATGACCCTGGGCAAAGGCTGCACCATCGAAGAAGCCAGGGATTGGGCCATCGTCGGCTGCATTCAGCCCGGCCCCGGCGGCGGAACTACGGACGGTTCGCCGGACGCAGGCTACGTCAATGCGCCGAAAGTGCTGGAGCTGGTCCTGCACAATGGACGCGATCCAAAAACCGGAGAACTGCTGGGACTTGAAACAGGCGATCCCAGGGAGTTTCAATCCATAGAAGAACTGACGGAGGCCGTCAAAAAACAGCTGGAATATTTTTATCGGATGATTAAAGACGGCTATGACTTGATGGTTCCTTATCATATGCTGCGGCTGCCGGTGATCTTTGCTTCCATGGCAATGGAAGGCTGCGTGGAATCGGGAAAACCGGTCCAGGAGGGCGGAACCAAGTACAATACGGCCGGTATGTTCATCACGGGAGCGGCAAATCTGGCCGATTCTCTGGTAGCCATCGAAGAGGTCATCTACAAGGACAAGATGGTCACCATGGACAAGCTGATCGCGGCCCTGGACAAGAACTTTGAAGGAGAAGAGCGTCTGAGACAGCTGCTCATCAACAAGCCGCCCAAATTCGGCAACGACAATGAACATGTGGACAGCGTAGCCAGAGATTTACTCCGCTTCTGCGCTGATACAGTTCAGAGCTGGGAAGATTCCAGGCACGGCAGATATTCCTTCTGCAACCTGTCCCAAACCGTGAATATTTCCCACGGAGAGGTCTGCGGAGCCACACCTGACGGCAGGCTGGCCGGCGAGCCTTACTGCGACAATTCCTCCCCCACCATGGGACGGGATTTGAGCGGACCTACCGCAACGGTCAAATCGGTGGCTGCCATCGACCAAAAGAACTTCCATGACGGAGCCCTCTTCAACCTTCGCTTTGATCCAAAGGGCATTGAAGGGGAAAAAGGACTGGATATCATCGAAGGCGTTATCAAGACTTATTTCGACCACGGCGGCGAGCACATTCAGATCAATGTGGTTGACAACGAAACCCTTCGCAAGGCCCAAAGCAAACCGGAAGATTACCGGGGCCTGATGGTCCGGGTAGCCGGATACATGGCCTATTTTACAGAGCTGGATAAGGCGGCACAGGACACGATCATCGACCGGACCGCCCATCTGAAATAAATAAAGCAGCAGGAGATCAACATGGAACACGAACCTTTGCGGGCCCTCGTCGGCGGAATACAAAAATTTTCCACGGAGGACGGCCCCGGCATTCGCACCACGGTTTTTCTGAAGGGCTGTCCGCTCCGGTGCAAGTGGTGCCACAACCCGGAATTGATCGATTATGCACAGCACATCATTCGGATGCCCAATAACTGCATTCAGTGCGGGTACTGCATAGAAGCATGCCCCCAGGATGCCGTTTATCAGAGAGAGGATCAGGAGATCGATATCCGCTGGGAGCTGTGCGACACTTGCCTTCGATGCGCCGATATCTGTTATGCCCAGGCATTAAAACCCGTGGCACAGTCGATGACGGTAGAGGACGTCCTTTATCAAGTGGCGCAGGACAAGCAGTTCTACTCCCATACGGAAGGCGGCCTTACCATCAGCGGCGGTGAGATGCTCTCCCATCCAAAGTTTACGGAAGCCTTGATTGATGCCGCTGCAAAAGAAGGAATTTCCGTCTGTCTGGACACCTCCGGGTTCGGGGACGGCGATCTGCTTAAAGCGCTGGCGGAAAAGGAAAACGTCTCCCATATCCTATATGATATGAAGGCCATCGATAACGAAACCCATCTGGCTTATACAAGCCGGGAGAACACCCGCATTCTTGAAAACCTGACTATGCTGGCGGAAAGCGGCGGGCTGGTTAAAAAACTCATTATGCGCATGCCGCTGATCAAGGGGGTCAATGACTCCGATCAGCAGATCGATCAAACGGCGGACCTTTACCGCCGCCTGGGGATTGAAAAAGTGACCCTTCTGCCGTATCATAATCTGGGAGCATTGAAAGAAGAACATATCGGCGGTTCGCAGACACTCTTCGAAGCGCCGGATGATGAGCGCGTGGATGCCATTAAAGCCTATCTGGAAAACAATACAGGCGCTGAAATAGAAATATTGGGGAGATTATAGAACAAACAGGGATTTCCACAGAAGAAGAAAAAGGAGACTCTCATGAAAGAACAAAAACAAGAACGAGAAACATTGGAGAGAGGACTGAAGAGCCGCCATTTGAGCATGATTGCCATCGGCGGTACCATCGGTACCGGACTCTTCCTGGCTATGGGCGGGACCATAGCCGACGCCGGACCCGGCGGAGCGCTGACCGCATATATCGTCATGGGCATCGTCGTCTATTTTATGATGACGGCGCTGGGTGAAATGGCGACAAAGCTGCCAATCCCGGGAGCCTTTACTGCCTACGCAGACCGCTTTATCGATCCGGCGTGGGGCTTTATGAACGGCTGGTGCTACTGGTTCGGCTGTTCCATGACTGTGGCCGCGGAGCTGGTGGCCGGAGCCATCATTATAAAATACTGGTTCCCCGGTTCCAATTCCACCCTGTGGGCGATCCTGTTCATGGCCATTCTGCTGGCCTTCAACCTTTTCTCAGTAAAAGGCTTTGGCGAAGCGGAATACTGGTTTGCCGGCATTAAAGTGCTGGTAACCATCATCTTTTTGGTAATCGGCGTGCTCATGATCCTGGGTATCATGAAAGGCAACGACGCCGGATTTTCCAACTGGGTGCTGGACGGCGGAGATTCTGGAAAAGCGCCCTTCCCCAACGGACTCAGCGGCGTCATCCTGGTGTTTTTGGTCGCTGCCTTCTCCTTCTCCAATACGGAAGTGGTCGGCCTCACTGCAGCCGAATCGGAGAATCCGAGGAAAGACGTTCCCAAGGCGATCAAAAGCGTATTTTGGCGGATCCTGCTCTTTTATTTGGGGACCATCGTCATCATCGCTACCATCGTACCTTTTACAGAACCGACCCTGCTGGACGCTGCGGAGGACAACATCGCTGCATCGCCCTTTACCATTGTCTTCAAAAATGCAGGATTTGCGGCTGCTGCTTCTGTTATGAACGCGGTTATTCTCACTTCCGTGCTCTCCTGCGGTAACTCGACCATGTACAGCGCTTCCCGGACTTTGCAGGTTATGGCGAAAAAAGGGACTGCTCCAAGATTTTTCGGCAAGCTCAGCAAGAGCGGAGTTCCGGTCCGTGCTGTAATTGCTACAGCTGTTGTGGGAGCCACCGCTTTCGTAGCATCCCTGGTGGGCGACGGCATCGCTTATACGGCTGCCTATTATCTGTGCGGAATCGCCGGAGTCATCAACTGGCTGACCATCTCCCTGGCCCACTATCGGTTCAGAAAAGGATGGCTCAAACAGGGGCACACCCTCAGCGAGCTGGAATACAAAGCGCCGCTGTACCCATTCGGTACCATCTTCGCAATCGCGGTTTGTATTCTAGTAACCATTACCTGCAACTATTGGTTGTTCTCAGACTTCAACTGGTTTGACTTCATCACTTGCTACGGCATGATCCCCCTTGGCTTCCTCCTCTTCTTCGGATACAAGAAGAGACATGGGACCAAATGGGTCAAGTACGAAGATATGGATTTCGAACCGCCTGAAGGCGTGGATAAAAGCGATATTTCGGCCATTGCTTAGAAAGCGCATATGGGGGCTGCCGCATTCGTGAAAGCGAATGCGACAGCCCCTTTTGAGTGTGCTCGGCATCGCACATCTTTTCAAAATTTCAGGAGGCATAGTTTTCCGAAAAAAATTAACAATTTTCCAATAATACGCATTTTAAAATTTATGATGCGTGCTGCTCTTCCTTTTCCTTCGCCGCTTTCCTGGCGGTCATAGCTTCCATGAAAATCAGGCTGGCGATGATGACTGCTCCGCCCGACCATCCGAACCAGCCCAAGTGATCCCCCAGAAAAATCGCCGAGAAGATGGCCCCCGATGCGGGCTCCAAGGCGCACATGATCCCTACCCTGGTAGAAGGCACATATTTCTGCCCCACCGCCTGCAACAGATACGCAATCGCCGTGCAGCACACGCCGATAAAGATCAGAACGCCCCAGTCAAACCCGGCCGGGCGCACCTGCCAGGCACCGGTAAAGAATACGGCCGCCGTTCCATAGATGGCGATCAGGATCATCATCAGCACCGAAAGCAGAGTCGGATCGTTGCGCTCATCCTTTGTCATTCTGTCCAGAAAAACGATCTGCAGCGATCCGGACAGCGAACAGCCGATGCAAATAATATCCCCCAGCGCAAAATTCAGGCCCATATCCGATGAATAGCTGAGGAGGAAAATTCCGGTCAAGCACATGAGCACGCTGATGACCGTGATCTTTGATAGTTTTTGTTTGTACAGCAGCCAGTTGAGAAAGGGTATAATGACAAAGCCCAGGCAGCTGAAAAAAGATGCCTTTGACGATGTAGTGTAGCGGATTCCCACCGTCGCGAACACGTACATGATAAAAATCAGAAAGGACAAAATAAACGCATTTTTGACCACGGTTCGGTTAATGAGGCGAAACCGCCGATAAAAAACCGCCGAAAGAAACCCGGCTGCCAGTATGAATCGGACGGCGATGATCAGGAAGGCCGGCAGCTCTTCCACGGCTTTTAGCGCCGGAAAACCCGCGCCCCACAAAAGGGTGCAGATGATAATGCCCAAAGCCGCTAAGCGTTCTTTCTTATGTATCTGCATAATCTTGTTCTCCTTTATATTCTTTGAATAACCGCGAACTCCGCTCCCACGTCCCGCAGTGAAAAATTGACCATCAGGCTGTCCTCCGCGGTTTCCGTAAAGACATCCACTTTCGGCTGGCAGTAGGATGCAAACCCCAGATCCACCGCCGGAGAAAAAGCCTCCGGAAAACCCAGTTTGTTCATCAAATCGAAAATGCTGTTCTGAGTGGTCAGCTCATACTTGGTCACGGCAAAACGCCCGCGAAGGTGGCTCAGCGTCACGTTGAGGTCAATCTCATTGTTGAATTTATAGACGATATCTTCCGCTTCATGAAGGGTCGCCGGCCGGCTGCACAAAAGGCTTGTGGAGGTATCGTAATTGTAGGCCGCTATCATGAACGCCTGGTTTTCTCCATCCAGTCTGGCGACTGCATAGTGTTTTCCCCACGTCAGCAAAGCGCCCTTCATCTTTGCCAGTGCCGCATATCCATAATAGGATGGTTTTGCGATTCCGCAGGAAGTCAGTATTCCCGCACCGCCCTTAATCCGCAGCTCGTGTTCGGTTCCCTGGTCCCGCAGCCGCACATACAGAGGGTCGCTTCCAAGGATCCCTTTATAAAGCAGCTGGGGCACGCAGGCGGTCGTATCCAGTCCGTAAGCATTGGCCGCTTCCAGGCCCGATGGCATGTGCATGGTTATGGAAAACCCTCTGGCGAGCAGCTGTTTCTCCAGCAGATTCCTCGCCTCACTTATGCTTTGGTCTGTTTCCAGCAGGATCAGAGGCCGGCCCAGATCGTTCAGCAGTGCGAACAAGCGGCTTCCCAGCACCCGGTAGTCCTCCGGGCTGACGATGATCTGCAGCGACGGCCGCAGAGTTTTGATCTCCTGCTTTTCCGCATCGACAATTATATCCAGCTTGAGGTTGTTGATCCTTTCTTGCCCGGTAATCTGGGAATCAATATAGGACAGCGCCCTCCTTACTAAGGAAATACTGCTGCTGTCGTTGATGGGCTCCATCCGTTCGGGATACATGGCCGATTTGATCCGATTTCCGTATAGCTCCCGATGCTGCGCGGGCGTTCTGCCGAACCACTTTAAAAAGAATTTTTCATAATAGGCGGTGGTAGAAAATCCGATGTCCCGCGCCACTGTGTGGATCTTTTTGCGCATATCCAATAGTGGAATTTCTGATAATTCTACCCGGGCAAAGCACAGAAAATCGCGAAAGCTCATTCCGATGTTTTCTTTTATCAGGTGGGATAAGTAAAACGTACTCAAGTGCTCCATATCCGCCAGCTCTTCCAGGGTGATCCGTCTGGCGTGCTCCGCATAGATGTATTGGATGATTCTGCTGATCCTTGATGCTTGGACCGGGTCCTCATTGCTGCCATTGACAATCGTTTTGCCGTTGAAGGTAAAAAGGTTAAAGCTTCGGTCAAGGCAGTCGATCAGCTCTATGACAAGGTCGATGCACTCCTGCTTGTAATTGAGGCTTTTTTTCAGGTAGTTGAGCAGGATCATCAAAAGTATTTTTCTCATATAGTCCAAGCGGGGATGGGGACGCTGGGGATCAAACGTCCGGTAGCAGCTCTCGGGCAGCCTGGGAAAATGCTGGGAGAAAAAGGCATTGCTCAGTTGTATGATGGCCGTGATATTATCCCGTTTCGTTTTATACATGCTGTGAACTTCGTGGCCGTTGCTGGCAAAAACGCTGCCTTCTGGCATTTTATATATGCAGCTGCCGTTTTTGAGCTGTATCTCGCCTTTCAGGACGTAGACCAGCTCCACGTCCTGATGGAAGTGGAGAGGATATTCGGTGATGTTGGCAATTTTAATATTGATGGGAAAATCATTTGTATAAGCGATTTTTTCTGCAAGCATATCTTGTTTCTCCTGACGCTGTACGCAACCCTGACCAGATGCACCTATTATACTACATTTTCCTTGGCGGCACACGGGTTTGACGCTTTTTTCTCAGCAAGCCAATCTATATTTATAGCAATCGAATAGTTGCTACATCCGATCCCCCATCTTACAATAAGAACAGAATCTTTACATCGGAGGAATTGTAATGAAAACAACACCAGTTTTAACAAATACCATCGCTCTTCCTGACGGCTCATTCATGCCCAAGCTGGGTCAGGGCACCTGGCAGATGGGTGAGGATGACGCCAAATTCCATCGAGAGGTATGCGGTCTGCAATACGGGGCCCGGATCGGCATGAATTTGATCGATACCGCGGAAATGTACGCAGATGGCAAAGCGGAAAACATCGTCGGAAATGCCATCCGCGATTTGCGCCGCGACCAGCTGTATCTGGTGAGCAAGGTCTATCCCCAGAATGCCTGCCGCGCCCATATTTACTCCAGCCTGCAGCGCTCCCTCAAGCTGATGGAAACCGATTATCTGGATCTTTATCTCCTTCACTGGCGGGAAGATGCGGACTTGGCAGAGGTGGCATATTGCATGGAGGATTTGCGCCGGCAGGGAAAGATCAGGCGTTGGGGCGTTTCCAATTTTGATATAAGCGATATGGAGGATCTTTGGAAAGTTCCCGATGGCAGCAACTGCTGTGTTAATCAGGTTCTTTACAATCTGGGAACGCGGGGTATCGAATACGATCTCCTTCCGTGGCAGCGGGAAAGAGGCATCCCTATTATGGCCTACAGCCCGGTGGGACAGGCCGGCGCGCTGACAACCCAAGACGGCGTTTCCAAAGCCATGCTCATGGATGATAAAAATGTGCTGGAGGTTTCTGGCAGGCTGGGAATATCAGTGGTTCAGCTGCTGCTGGCCTTTGTCCTCCGCCATGACGATGTGGCCGCCATTCCCAAGGCAGTCTCTTCTTCTCATATTGAGGAAAACGCCGCTGCTTCTCAGATCATCTTGTCCGACGCCGATCTGGAACAGCTGGAAGCCTCCTTCCCCGCCCCCACCAGGAAAATCCCCATGGAAAAATATTGATGCGCCCGCGCAAAATTGACGGATCCCTTTTTATCGTATAAAATGTAGCAAGATAAAAAAGGGAGGTGGACACCATGCTTAAACTTTTTAAAACCGACGGCGGCGTACTGTCCCGGCTGAACGACTTCGAAGACGGAATTTGGGTGGATCTGGCAGACCCCACCATGGATGAAATCAAGTTGATCGCCGAAAAATACCAGATTGACACCAACGATATCATCGCCATTCTGGACGATGAAGAGACCTCCCGAGTCGAGCAGGAATCCGGCTATACCTTTATCGTGATCGACATTCCCAGCGAGGAAACCCGCCACGGCCGAAGCGCTTACACGACCATTCCCCTTGGAATTTTTCTTACAGAAACAGCCATTGTCACTGTCTGCTCCGAAGCAAGCGATATTTTTTCCATTTTCAACCGAAAAAGTATGCGTTCCTTCAGCACCAAAAAACAGATGCGCTTTGTCTATCAGGTCTTGTATTCGGTTGCCGTTGAATACCAGCGGCTGCTGCGTTACATCGATAAAACCAGAAAAGAGATCGAAACTCGTGCTATTAACAACATCGCAGAGGATACTGATCTGATCGACCTTCATGAATTAGAGTCAAACCTGGTATACTTTACCGCATCCCTCAAATCCAATATGCTGGTGATCGATCGCCTGGTGCGGTACGAGCGGATTAAAAAATACTCGGAAGATAAAGAACTGCTGGACGATGTGGTGATCGAGATCAAGCAGGCGGCGGAAATGACCGATATCTACATTAATATCATTCACGGCTCCAGAGAATTGATCGCCTCCGTGCTCAACGATAAATTGAACCGGGTCATGAAGCTTTTGACTTCCGTTACTCTGATCATGGGTATCCCGACCATCGTTTCCGGTCTCTACGGAATGAACGTGGATGAAAAGTGGATGCCCCTTTCCCACATGCAGTACGGCTTCGGCCTCATTTGCGCAGGCATTGCAGTCATCTGCGTCCTGGTTATTTTAATTATGAAAAAGAGCAAATTACTGTAAAAGCCATAGAGAAAAACAGGAAAATTCCACGAAATATTGTTTAATAAACTCACCAAAACAGGCAGGGCATCGGCTTTGCCTGTTTTCATAATCATCACAACTTTAATTGCCTTTTTAAGGTAAAACTGCTATACTGGAGGGTACTCAATTAACTAGTACAGGTACCAAGAAAAAGTTGGTTTTACCCTGCGGAAAAAGTCTGACATATCGCATATAGGAAGAACGTCGTGCTGGATGGATTAAACAGCGGACGGAGCAGAACGTTCCTCTATTTATCATAAATTCTGCGGGTTAAGCTTTACAGATAGAAAGGATCAATCGATGATAAGAAAAAAAAGGCAGAAGAAGGATGCCAACTGGAGGCTTTCTTTCAATCCCATTCTGCGATATAGTGCAGTTTTCTGCTTGTTGATTGTAATCGTCATTCTGCTGGGCGGAGCCGTTCTGGCTTTCAGCCAGATGAAGTCGACAACCCGCGCCTCCTTGTCCAGCACGCATTCACAAGTTTCTCTGCGCGTAAATGAGGCCATTACACTCCTGGAAGCGCTGGCGGATTTACCGGAATTTTACGACCCTTCAATCGCGCCTATCGACAAAGTCAAAAAACTGGATAAAATGGCCCCTACCTTTGGCTATATGATGATTTGCTACGTGGATTCGGACATTATTGTTTACTCAGACGGCTCCGAACCGGCCAGCCTGGCCAGCCGGGATTACATGCAGCGCCTTTTTTCCACCGGAAAGCCGCAGGTAACGGACAGTTTCCTGGCAGGTGCTGACGGCGCAACTTTGAATTATACGGTGGCAGTTCCCCTTGTGGGTCAGGAGACAAACATTACAGGGTGCCTTTTCTGTGCGATTTACTTTGACGATGTGGTAGGCATTTTAGAAGAAGCCGCAAGCATCAATCGTTCCAACGCCACCCTGCTCGGTTCCAAAGGGCAGATTATGTCCTCCACTGCGGGCCTGCCTTACGGTGATCCGATTATGAGCCAGCTGGAAGGGACAACACTGCTTGGCACCACAGCAAATGAACTGGAAGAACAACTGCTGGCTGCTCAGCCGGGAGGTTATTGGAATTTTGAAAAAGGCATGCTCTTCTATTCCTCTTACCAGCGCGTGGAAAACACCAATTGGGATATACTCTGCTCCGTAAGCTTTTGGAGCGTTTTCTCGGGTCTGCTCCCCTCCCTGTTGTTCGTTGCGGCTTTGACTGTATTTCTCTGCGGCGGCCTGATGGTGATCCTTCGCCGTTATATCGCAAAAGAGATGGCGATTGTGGACACTCTGGTCCATTCAGTAGAGGATCTGGAAAGGAAGATTTATCAGGATAAAAATCCGGAAGACCGGGATTTCAACGAGATTATTCGCCTGACCAGCACCGGGCTGTCGGATAGTCTGACTGGCGTAGTCACGCGCTCCGTATTTCTGAATCAGGCCTCCTCGCTGCTGCGAGATGCAGATCCAAATCTGGTGAGCGCTTTATGCTTTGTGGATATGGATAATCTAAAGTACATCAACGATACCCATGGTCATGGAGGCGGGGATGTAGCTCTCAAAAGTGTGGGTTACATCCTGCGGGAGTATGAAAAGCGATATGACGGAGCGGTCGGGCGGTATGGCGGCGACGAGTTTGTACTGCTCCTGATCAACCTGGAAAGCGAAGATGAACTGTGCAGTGTATTGGATGAATTGGTGCTGCGGCTTCAAGGAGAAGTCAAATCCGCCGGACAGCGCATTCCGGTTCAGTGCAGCGTAGGTGTCGCTTTGTGTCGGCCGGACTCCGATCTGGATCAGGTGATCGCCGATGCGGATGAAGCCCTGTACTTCGTAAAACAAAATGGAAAAGGCTATTATAAAATTCACAAGAACGGAGAAGCTCTATGAACAAGCAAATCCTGCAGCGTTTGTTAATCTGCGGTTTCGCCCTGCTGCTTCTGATCGCGGCGGGAATCTGTGCAAAACAAATTGAGCAGGCATTCAGCAGCGCTCATCAAACAAAAGCAAAACAAAGCCTTCAGCTTTACAGTCAGAATGTTATGTTTCAGCTCCAAAACAAGCTCAATGAAGCCGAGCCTCTGGCCAGGCTGGCCCTTGCGGCTAAAAATCCGGATGCCGACTGGTTTGAGCAAGCCGCAGCTCCTGTTATGAAAAAGGAAGGTGTGCGGTATGCCTGCCTGGTGGAAGGCGATACCGTAGTCAGCGCACTGCCCAAAGCAGAGTACGGTAGCCGGGTCGGAAAGGATTTAAAGGATTTTTCCTATGTTTATACAATGGCAAAAGTGATCAAAGACACGGTTGTAGAAGGCCCGATAGCAATCCGTTCCAACGGCTCGGAAGAGGAAGTTTTTCTTTTCCTGCAGCCAATCGTAAAAAACAATGCTTACCTGGGCGAAGTCGCAGTTGCCCTCGACAGCAGCTTTGTTTTAAAAAATCTGGGGCTCGATGGTCTCTCCCAGCAGGGATATGACTATGAAGTATGGCATGTTGACCCTGAAAACGGAGACAAAGAGATCGTTGCCGTATCCGGAGATAGCCTTGATTTTTCCCATGCCGCAAAAGTCAATATCAATCTTCCGCCCCAGTGGACTCTGAGTATTCAGCCGCAAGACGGATGGCTCCCCGCTTCCTTTGTAGTCGGTATTTACATCATTTGCTTTTTTGCCGCCATATTGGTCATGGCCCTGGGATTGCTCCTATATAAACTATTTCTTCAAAGAAGACGTATCCGCCAGCTGGACATTATCGACAGACAAACGGGACTATACAACCAAGAGAACTTTGCTTCCGCACTGGATCTGTGGCTTGCTGACGGACCGGTAACGCTGTTTTACTTTGTTTTTGACGGCTATTGCCAAATTTCACAGATGATCGGGCCTGAACAGGAATCCGCTTTTCTCAAAAGCATTCCCGGACGTCTGACCGAGTTCATTAAAAGCCCTTTTATTGCCGGACGCCTGGGTGCCGAAAATTTTGCGGTAGGTATCCGTGAAAAGATGAATGAAAAGCAGCGGGAAGAATTTGCAAACGGCCTTTCCCTGGAACTGCTTCTTAACATCCGTCTGAACAACTGCAAGAATTTTCTTCCTGCCCGCTGCCAGTACGTCTATTGCCAGCAGGGCAGCCGCGCGGAAGATATGATCGCCTCCGTTATCGACAGCTATTATAACTCCCGGGCAGAGGAATCTCCGGTACGCATGCTTACTGAAAAATGCCGGCGGCTGATTGAGGGAGATACGGATGTCACCTTTGAAGAATATACGGATCTGGAAATGATGGAATTATCCAAGACCTTCAATCAATACCGCAAGCAAGTTGAACAGATGGCCTACTTCGATCCGGTCTTCCATGTGGGAAACCGGATCAAGTATCTGAAGGACTCCAAGGTGCTGATTACCTACGACAATAAACGAAAGTTCAGTCTCTTTTGCGTGGATATTTGTTCCTTCAGCCAATACAACGATCTCTTCAGCGCTGATATTGGCGATAAAATTCTTCACGAAACCCTGCGTCGTTTGTCGCGGTTTTTCGGTACATATCTTTATCGCATTAACGGCGATGTATTTTTAGGCATTTCTCTGTCAGAGGAAAGCGAGGCATCTTTTGCGGAAAAGCTGCAAAAATCAATGGCAGAGCCGGTCCATGCCAACAGCTCCTCCTTTGCTTTGAAAATACGGATGGTGATCTGCCGTTATCCGGACCATGGTTCCAATCCGGAAGCGCTCCTGGACTGCATACAGTCGGCCCTGCGTTTTGCGAAAACCTCGGACCGGCAATATGTAATCTACAACGACAGGCTGGACGAGATGATCCGAACGGAAGCCGGCATTATCCATCACCTGAAATCTTCGATTGAACAGGAAACCCTTGAAGTCTGGTACCAGCCGATGGCTCATCTTGTGAGCGGAACCTACAATGCAGTAGAGGCGCTGGTACGCTTGCCCGCTGGAAACGGAACGTATTTCTCTGCCGGACAGGTGGTATCATTGGCAGAACGGAGTGGCATGGTGGAAGTGCTGGGGGACTATGTACTCAAAAAAGCCTGTAAGTTCATCGCATCCCATGGAAGCAAACTGGGCCTTGAGCATATGGGCATCAATCTTTCAGTTCAGCAGCTCCTGATGGGCAACAGCTCCAATCATTTACTGACTATGATTGAAACGGCCGGCGCTGACCACAAACGGATCACTTTGGAAATTACAGAAAGTATTCTCATTCAATCCATCGAGCAGGCTTCGGCTATTTTGGACAAGCTGAGGGAAGCCGGGATTCGAATTGCTCTGGATGATTTTGGTATAGGATTCAGCAGCCTGAATTACCTTTCCAATCTACCGGTAGATGTAATCAAAATCGATCGCTCCCTGACGCGGCAAATTCCCACCAATCCCAAGCAGCACGCGTTGCTGCGCGCCATTGTGGAAATGGCGAAAATCAACTCGCTGACAGTCGTCGTAGAGGGTATTGAATCCCAGCAGGAGCAAAGCCTGATTGCGGCCCTGGACATCCAGTTTATTCAAGGCTTTTATTACGCCCGTCCTATGCCGGAAGAGGAACTCACTCGCTTTTTGAAAGAGAAGAATCCCCATTCTGATCCCCAGCTGACACCCACTTGATTATGACCGCCCTGCGGGGTATAATAATGGGGCAAAGCTTGAAAGAGAAAGGATGCAACACATGAATTATGATAAACTGGCGGAACTCCTATTTCCGCATATAACCAAAACACCAGAAGATTATGAAACCATCTACCCGCCTCGTCAGCTGCCGGCCGGAGCCAAGGTCACCAGACTGGGCCCCAGCCCCACAGGATTTATCCATCTGGGCAATTTGTACGGCGCCTTTGTCGATGAGCGGCTGGCCCGCCAGAGCGGCGGCATCTTTTACCTGCGTATTGAAGATACGGACGATAAACGTTATGTGGATGGCGCTGTTGAAACGATCATCACATCGCTGGACTTCTTTGGCATCGATTTTGACGAGGGAGCTGCCATCGACGGATCCAACGGCGATTACGGCCCCTATTACCAGAGTCAGCGGGGTGAAATCTATCAGTGCTATGTAAAGGCGCTGGTAAAAAAGGGACAGGCCTATCCTTGCTTCCTCACAGAAGAGGAAATTGCCGCTATTCGCCAGAATCAGGAGCAAAACAAAGAAAACCCGGGAATTTACGGAGAATATGCGCCCTGCCGCGGCCTCACCTTGGAAGAAATCGAGCAAAACATCAACGCCGGAAAACCCTATGTAATACGCCTAAAGTCCGATGGTCATCAGGATCCACAGAAGGCCAGGACCATTTCTATAGAGGATGGAATACGCGGCATACTCTCCATGCCGGAAAACTATCAGGATGTGGTGATTCTGAAAGCGACCGGGATTCCCACTTACCATTTCGCCCACGTAGTGGACGATCATCTCATGCGTACGACCCACGTGGTCCGGGGAGAAGAGTGGATTTCCTCCCTGCCCATTCATGTGGAGCTATTTGAAAAACTGGGATTTGAGATGCCGATTTTCTGCCACACCGCTCAGCTGATGAAGCTGGACAACGGCAATAAGCGCAAACTTTCCAAACGAAAAGATCCGGAACTTTCCCTGGACTATTACCGGCAGGAGGGATATATGCCCCCGGCCGTAAGGGAATACTTGCTGACGGTTCTCAACTCCAACTATGAAGAATGGCGCCAGAAAAACCCGGACGCCGATGCCGGAGAATTCCCATTCCAGGTTGAAAAAATGAGCAATTCGGGAGCCCTCTTTGATCTGGACAAGCTCAACGATGTTTCCAAAGATGTTCTCGTCAAAATTCCGGCTGACCAGCTGTGCGCATTTTTAAAACAGTGGGCCGGAGAATTCAAGCCTGAGATTCTGCCTCTACTGGAAGGCCATGAGGACTATATTGAAAAGATTCTTGATTTAGGAAGAAGCGGTAAGAAGCCGAGAAAAGATTTGGTCTACGGCAAACAGATTTTTCAATTTATCCGTTATTTCTTCGATGACTATTTTGAAATCGAAGACGCTTATCCGGAAAATGCGTCAGACGATGTCAAGGAAATTTTGTCCCGCTATCTGGAAACTTACGATCACAGCGACGACCAAAGCCAGTGGTTCGATAAAATTCGGGCGATTGGGGAAGAACTGAATTATGCCGCCCGCCCGAAGGATTACAAGAAAAATCCCGATCAGTACAAAGGTCATGTCGGCGATGTGAGCACGGTGATCCGAATCGCGGTCATGGGACGGAGCCAATCCCCCGATGTTTGGGAGATCCAGCAGATTCTGGGTGAAGAACGCACTAAGGCCAGATTAAAGGCCCAGCTCTAAGAAGATGATATTAAAAAGCCTGGCGCCCTGCTTATAAATAGTAGGCACCAGGCTTTTATATTAATCTATTTTTCAACCGCTTAGTCTTCCTCTTGTTCAAAAATAAAGGTATACAAGGTTTGATAAAGTCTCTGCGGATCAATCGGTTTTGCAAGATGTGCGTTCATGCCGGCCGCCTTGCTCTTTTCAATATCGTCATCAAAGGCATTGGCGGTCATGGCGATAATAGGAACACTCTCTGCATCCGAATTGCTGAGGTGCCGAATATTGACTGTTGCTGACAGCCCGTCCATCAATGGCATGCGGATATCCATCAGGATCGCGCTGTAATATCCAGGCTCCGATTTGCTGAACATCTCCATAGCCCGCAGGCCATTCTCCGCGGCTTCTACCTGAAATCCTTTGCTTTCCAGCAGCATAACCGCTACTTCCGTATTAATGGCATTGTCTTCAGCCAGCAAGATACGCTTTCCGGAAAAATCGTAATCAAAATCCTCTTTTTTCTGCTCCCGTTCCTCTTTCTCTCCCATTGCTTTGGAAAAAGCAGAAACCAGCGATGATTTGAACATCGGCTTACTCATAAGCAAATTGACACCTGCTAATTTTGCTTCATGCTCGATCGATCCCCAATCATATGCCGTTATGATAATGATCGTCACCTCCGGACCTACGATCTGACGAATACGCCTTGCAGTTTCAATCCCGTCCATTTCAGGCATCTTCCAATCGATCAAGATCATATCGTAATATTTTCCAGAGCTCCACAGCTCCTTGACCCGGTCGATGGCCTTGCGACCGCTATCCACCCACTCAGCCTTAACGCCCATTTCATGTAGCGTAACCACAGCGCTTTCGCATACTGCCACATCATCATCTACTACAAGTGTTTTTAAGTGAGAGAAATTATAATTTTGCTTTTTCTGATGGTTGTGCAGCTTTTCATCTTCCTTCAGCCCCAGCTTGACGTCAACTGTAAACTCGGTTCCAATGCCTTTGATGGAGCGAACAGCAATATTTCCATCCATCATATCGACGATGTTTTTGCTGATTGCAAGTCCCAATCCGGTGCCGCCGTATACGGCCGTCGTACCTGTTGATTCTTGAGAAAAGGGTTCAAAAAGGTGAGGCAGAAATTCTTCACTCATGCCAACGCCCGTATCATTAACAATAAAACGAAGAACGGCATCGTTTTTTGTTCGCTTCCGCTGTGAAACGGACAATGACACTTTTCCCCCATCTCTTGTAAACTTAATGGCATTACTCAGGATATTAATGATAACCTGCTGCAGCTTCATAGCATCGCCAATATAATAATCATCCAGAACCGGATCGATAATACATTCATATTCTACGCCTTTGGATGCTGCCTGAGAATAGCAGATGGAATTGATGCCTCCAAGGAATTCTTCTGTTGGGATTTCCTCATTTTTCAACAGCATCTTACCGCTCTCAATGCGGCTCATATCCAGTATATCGTTGATTAATGATAGCAAGAACCTGGAAGAAATACCGATTTTGGAAATACATTCAGCCACCCGGTCGTCATTACCAATTGCCTGGGCTGCTATGGTGCTCATTCCAATAATCGCATTCATCGGCGTACGAATTTCATGACTCATACGGGACAGAAAATCCGTTTTAGCCGCATTGGCTTGTTCTGCAGCCACCAGTGCTGAAGCCAATTCTTCCTTCTGACGCTGTTCCTGCTGTACAATATCGGTCAAGTCCGTCCTAGCTGCACAAACACGTTTCAGCTCTTTGCTGATATAGAAAATCTGAAATCGCTTTATACGGGGATGCTTTTCATTTTCATCGAGAAATTCAGTAACAAAGCTGTAAGAATCCTGCTGTTCAAGCTGTTCTTCCATATATCGATACTCCAGGTTGTCCAAATAGATTTCTCTCGATGGACGATCCATCAATTTGTCTGCAGCGATGCGAATTTCTTTTTGGAACTTTCCCTGCGAAGGGATTCTGCACGCCTCACTGCCAGGCAGGGAAATAACACGGTATGTATCCTGTGCAATATCAATTTCCATGATATTATCGTAATCAAGGTCGGCAATGCGTGTTAACAGCTGTTCTTGCAGCTTTTGCTCCGTAATATCTAGGGTATAGAAGAACATGATGATATCTCCGCTCTCCGGATTGAGGCAGGTACGGAGCCTTGTACTGCCCCAGAAAATACTATCATCGTTTCGCCTTCGCAGATAATCGAATTGATAATCCACCTTGCCGGCTGCATAGTCCGCCAGCACGCTCTCTTTCGCCAGCGTACCGGCCATCTTTAGCCCATACGTCTCATCCACTGCTGAATGGGATAGACTTCTTACGATATCCTCATAGGAATCGCCGATTTTGGCTACAGCCACATCCGATGTAGATAGATAGGACTCCACCCTATCCTGCGTGACATTAACCGTTCCCTGAATACTACCGTCATCGGATGCCAAGGAGGCAAAATAGGCCAGTTCTTGCTCATAGAGTTCTCGAACCCTCTGCTGCAGCTGTTTTTCCTCCGTGATATCCACAAAAACACAATAGAAGTATGGTTCGCCGTCTTCCTCCACAAACATCTGCGCTTTCACCGAAACCCACTTTACAGCGCTATCTTTGCAGCACAAGCGATTCTCCACCTGAATACTGCTGCCGTTTTTAAGCTGCTCTCTTAGGTTTTTTTCCAACATTTTAAAGTCATTGGGATGAATGACCCGAGACATTTGATTACCCATATCCGCAAACTCTTCGCGTGAATAACCTAAAAACTCGAACAGCCCGTCATTTGCATCAATAATGGATAGTTCTTTGTCATACCGGCATCTGAACACAGCGCCGGGAATGTTGTTATAAAGATGCATGACTTCTTCCTGCGCCTGTTTCTGTGCATTGATATCAATACAAACAGAAGAAATGGCGGCTCTTCCATCCTCTGCAATCGTAGATCTTCCCAGATCGTGGACCCAAATATAGGAGCCGTCCTTCTTTTTCATACGGTATTCAACCACATATTCCGTTCCATGCTTTAGCTGTTCAGCCACAGCCTCATCGACCCGATTCCGGTCATGGGGATGTATACAGTTAGAAATCATTCCGCCGATATCAGTGACAAAGTCTTCTTGACTTTCATACCCCAAATAATCCAGCATCTTTTGGTTGATGTAATAAAAGGGGAACCCCTCTTCTATGTATCCGCCCATCATGCCTCCCGGTACCGAATCATTGAGCAAGGCTTGCCGCTGCCGTGCGATCGTCTCCATTACCAGGGTTTGTGGATAATGTTCGCCTCCCTTTTGACTGCTCCCCGGCTCGGCAGCATAAAAGCTGCAAATCTTCCAGGCCCCTTGACCGTCCTGCAGCAAGGAAGAAAAGATGTGCAGTTTCCAAGAATACATAGAGTTCTTAAGGGTCATCTCCATAGATAAATTGCAAATGCCTTCTCCCAGACGCTGTTCAACGATATTTGCCAGTTCGCAGGAAAAAGGTTCTTTCATCTCGAGGATATCCTGGCGGATGTATTCTGTCATGGCAGATTTTCCCTGAGCATGCTCATTGCTGCTGGTTCCGACAAAGTTTATATCTTCTGTCAAAAAGGACACTGCGCCTACAGCATCTCGCTGCTCGAACCATTCGCTGCAGAACCTGTTTATCGTTTCTATCGCCGTATTGTTATGTTTCATTTTTGAGGCCCCTTCCATAGGCAGCATCCTCCCTTATTTTTTCCCTTGGCATTGTATAAAGCTTCATCAGCACGGTTAATCCATTCTGTAATTGATTGGCCCATACAATCACAGATCGCCACTCCCCCAGAACAGGCTGTGGGAGATTGCTCCTTAAAATAATTTTTTTGTAGGGCCCGGCATATTTCTTCACCCTTTTTTATTGCTGTTTTCTGTGAACCAAGCCTTTTCATAATAACAACAAATTCATCTCCTCCAAAACGAGATAGGAGATCCGTTTCTCTCGTATGCATACGCAGAACATTGCTGAATTCCTTCAGCATTCGATCGCCTTCCGCATGTCCAAAAGTATCGTTGATCTCTTTTAAATTATCCAAGTCAAAGAGAAAAACAGCAAATGGCAGGTCCTCTTTTTTCAACGACTCCGCAGCAGTATCCAAACCTCGACGGTTTAGAAGCTGGGTCAAGTAATCCCGATATGCATCTTCTTGAAGTATTTGCTGCTGCCTGCGGAATGAAGCAGCACCGCTGGCGCGAGTAACCCGTCTGCGCAGGCTTTTTAGCGTATGGGGCTTGAAGGCAAAATCGTCGGCTCCCATCTGCAAGGCCTGCTCCTCCATTTGTTCATCCGGCGGAGCGGTGACAATCACAGAAATGTCCCAAAGCGCCTTTTCCTTTTGCAGCATTTTCAAAAGCGTAAAGCCGCTTTCCCCTCCCAGCGTCAGGCTCAGAATCACAACCGTCAGCCTATCTTGATTGCTCATGATGGCAGAAATCGCCGAATCGGCCTCTCCAGCTTCCAAAACCTGATATTTATCCTCAAACGTTCTGCGGACTTGGTCCCGATATTCCTTCTGTTCATCGATCACAAGAAGTATCTGGGAATGGGTTTCATCCTTGTGATTCCTGCCCCCATCCCTGCTCATAACAGCCAGCTGCCCGCTCTTCAGCAGATTTTCGAATTCGATGGCGGGCATAGGCTTTGCGAGGTAATAGCCTTGCACATAATCACAGCCCAATTCATTGAGGCGCTCCAACTGTTCTTTGGTTTCCACTCCCTCTGCCACAACTTTAAGGTCCATCCAGCGGGCAAGGCCCATAATAAACCGCAGCACCCCTTCATCAGCAGGTTTTGCGGTCTCGTTGCGAATAAATTTCATATCGAGCTTTAAAACATCCAGAGGCATCTCATTGAGCATATTCAAGGAGGAATATCCAGTTCCAAAGTCATCCATTTCAATAATAAATCCCCGCTGGCGCAAATTATTAACTGTGTCGATGATCTGTTCCTGATTCTCCGTATAAGCGCTTTCCGTAATTTCCAGGTGTAGAAGCGACGGAGAAAGCTGGTACTTTTCAATAAACCCGACTAGAATATCACAAAGATCCGCCTGATAAATATCGGCCCTGGACACATTTACAGACACCGGAACCTGTGGATAGCCCTGATCGATCCACCTCTTCAGAATTGCGCAGGACCTTTCCCAAACAAACTGATCCAGCTTTGTGATAAATCCGTTCTTTTCAAATAGTGGTATAAATTCGGCCGGCGATAAAAACCCCCATTGAGGATGATTCCAGCGTACTAGCGCTTCGGCTCCGGCCAGACACCCACCTTCAGCCGTATATTTGGGCTGAAGATAGACCAAAAATTGTTCTTCGGCAAGAGCTGCTTCCATACTATCGGTGATCGCCTGCTCGCGAAGCAGCTGGTTTCTCAAGTTTTCGTCATAGACGGCAAAATGCTTCCCATACTGCCCTTTGATGCTGTGAGCCGCAAGAAACGCTCGATCGCACATCTGCTCCACAGAAATTGACCGATCTTTAATGGCATAAATACCCCATTTGAGCACGACGCTCTTTGTATTAGACAATACGTTAAGCTGTTCTTCGTTGCGTACGAACAGATCATCCGTATAATCGCTGCGTCGTTCCATAAGGCACACAAACTGATCTGCGTTAAAGCGCCCGCAAATACCGTCTTCTCCTACAAGATTGGTATACATGTCCGCTACTCTGCAGAGAAGCAGATCGCCGGTGGGAACGCCGAAAATATCGTTGATCAGTTTGAAGTTTTCAATATCGGAACAGACAATATCATATTCCTGGTCCGGATGCTTTAAAAGGCTTTCATTAACCCTCTGGTAAAAGAATTCTTTACTGTTGAGGCCAGTCAGCTGATCATATTGAAATTGGTTGATCATTGCGGCGGTCTCCCTCAAATGTATGATACTGGCGACTCGATGCAAAATAACCTGCGGATTATATGGCTTAGGCACATAGTCGGAAGCGCCGTGGGCCAGAGCCGAAACTTCATCAGATTCGCTGTCGCTCTGGGTGGTTACGATCACGGGAATTGCAGAAAGCGAAGGATCAGCCTTTGCTATGGTAAGGAAGGTATATCCATCCATCACCGGCATAATGATGTCCAGCAGAATCAGGGCTATCTCTTCAGCATGTTCCTGTAAAATCGCTAGTGCCTCTTCTCCGTTGGCGGCTTCTAAGACCACATACTTATCATCCAGAATTTGGCATAGCATGGTTCTGTTAATGTCATTATCTTCTACAATCAGAATTTGTTTTTGCGGCATCATTGTATTCTACCTCTCGCCTGAAAGCTCTTTAACTCTTGTTTTTAAGCATATACGGTTATATTATACCTTACGAGGGCCGGCCGCGCAACCGAACTCCGACCTTGCGGCAGGTGGTTGTTTTGACTCCTTGCGTATTGATTTTTTCCTCTCATCTTCGCTAATTAGAGAGCTTTGTCGACACGAATTAGACCTCAGGATTGCAAGGCAATTACAGTATATCCTATTTTCTTCCAAACCACAAACAAAATAGGAGACAAATCCCTATGAGTATTGGTATTTTTCTGCTTTTAATCGGGGGCTCTTTGAATACGGCCCATCAGGCTTCAGGCAGATACCTATACAGCACACAACAAAAAAGAAAAGGCCGCACCCCGAAGGATGCGGCCTTTTTCCTGTTATGCACTATACTAGTTATAGCAATTACAGAAGATAATCACTAACAGTAAGAAGAAAAATAATAAGCTAGTATCGATACCTTCTCCGTTGAGAAGTCCACAGTTGTTACCCATTTAATTCACCTACTTTTCTAATTTTTAACTTCAATATAGACTATGGCTCAGGACCCGAAAATGTTACTTATCCTTCAAAATTTTCTTACGGCAGATCTGTTCTTTCTTCTTGTGGTGAATAGGAGGCTGCCAGCTGAAAGGTCCCCTGTTTTTGGTCGTACTGGTAAATTGAGTTGGATAGGATTTCGAAATCCTGGGTACAGACCCGGTTGCCTTCCTCCAGCAGGCTCACCAGTTTTTGCAGATTTCCTTTTTCTTTGGGAACGGCCATAATTTCGTGGATCGAGCTGGGGATTAGATAAAAGTCTCCGCCGATCTTCTCAGCCAGCATCTGGACAGCCTCTCGGTACATCATTGTTGTAGCGCCATGTAGTTTGGATTCATTAGTCATCACATAGAGCATATCTGACAGCTTGAAAATTTCCACTGGGAACAGTCGTGCTGTATTCTCGTAAGCAGCTTGATCTAGTTCTTCCCGGCTCAATCCCATTTCTTGCATAATGCTGTTGTTGATCATTACCGTTGCCATCCCCTGTTCCTCTTTGCCCATAATGATACGGTAAATGACGGATAAGTCCATCACTTCTCTGTGAGGGACCGTCTTAAGCAGCTCCTGATTTCTGCGGGTATTGATTAGATTCATAACAATAAAATCCTTTCGCTTACTCAAATCCAAATCCAGTTCTTCAGTAGAAAAGCGGGCCGTATAGTGGATAATCAGCGCTGCCATCTTGCAGAGAACCCGATCCAAGTCCTGACACTCTTGGAATAGCTCATACATCTCGTCCATATAAATATTCGGCATGGCAGCGATGTCCGCTGTGCGCTCCGGTCTTACGATCAAAGTATCCTTTTTCTGGTTAATCTTGCAAACGGTACGAATCTCTACCCGATTATTCATAAATCCGGGAGGCAAGAAATCCTTAATGCGTTCTGTAATAACTTCTTTAAATAATTCATAATCCATCATAATTTAACCCCTTTACTTTATGGAAATAATTTACATTAACAGAATAGCACTCAATTTCGAATTTGTCAATATTTTACATTTAAAACCAACCTAACTTTTCGCCAAACAAAGCTAAAAATTATTGCAAAAAAAGAGATCACCTTTCCCTTTCGGAAAATTTGATCTCTGTCAGTATTCATTCTTTAACTTTTCTTATGACGTCTGATGAACAAGATACTGGCTGCTATCGCAGCTAACAGCATGGTGACGAACCATCCTGTCAGGCTGGTATCATCTCCGGTCTTTACAGCCTGAGCTGGAGTATTTTTTTCATCCTGACTGGAAGATCCGGCCTGTGGGCCGTTCTGATTTCCATTGCTGCCGGCTGCCGCCTCTTCGTCCTTTACCCATTTAGCATACAAGGTAAACGGTGAATCAACAAGGGTATTGAAATCATAAGTTAACCGATAATTTTTATCTGTATACCATCCAGCAAAGGTGAAGCCTTTGCGCACAGGGTCTTCCGGTCTGGTAATGGCCGAATGGAACCTGACCGTTTGGGGCTGGACCGGCGTGCCTCCCATAGTGTCAAAGTTTACGGTCACCGTCTCTGACGTGAGCAGCGCATAGGTTGAAAATTTATCGGTAGACATCCAAATAGTGCCCGTTTCCCGATTGATCTGATCGGTAGGAAGGATCTCCGGAACTCCATTGTGTATGCGCACGATACGGACGCTCTGATCCTTAATCAGCGAGGGATCAACTTGGATTGCAAACTCCAGCGGTGTATGAACGCTGGTGAGTTGAATGTTGTCCTCGGTGGTCTCTATACCGTTTTCTGCTTTTCGAACGACTTTCATCACTACCGAAAAATCCAGGTAAGCCGCTGCCTTTTCATCACCGGATGCAAGAGAGTGAATCAGGTCCTTTTCATTAGCTGTCACATTATTGTCATCCAGTTTGTTCGCATAAATGGTGATGGTAACACGCACCTCATCTTTGGAGGTTATATCTTTCAGCAGCTCCCGAATCTTAGCTGCGTCCTCTTCCGAGATTCCCTGGGGTGTTTTTCCTTCCAGAATGGCTTTTACTGCTTCCTTGGCATCCTTAGCAGCGGCGTCTGCCGTACTCTGTGAAACGCTTGCCGGATCGCCTTGTGACACGTCGGGTTTATTTATGGTAACTTCTGGTTCAAACGTGTATGGAACCACGGTTCCCGGAAGGTTCTTATCATCCAGCTTATACTGCACGTACTTTGCTTCGTCATAATACTTTGTATCCAGTATCGTATTATAAGTTCCGCCGGTTATAAAATCCTCATAATTTTCGCTGTATACCGACGCGGCATCTGCGGCCGTGCCAGTCTTATTGAAGGTGCCGCCGGTTATACTCAGCTTCACATCCTTGAAATTTTCCTGCAAATTGGGATTGTACTCATAAAGCGCCTTGCTGCCTTCGATGGTTCCGCCGGAGATGGTTACATGAATGGGTAATTTTGTTACATGCTGAACCACTGCAATTCCTGCGCCCTGTGTGGTAATGCCATTGTCATTGTTCTGATATTGAAAGGCATCGCTGCCCGTTACCTTGCCGCCGTTCATGTTCAGTGTGCCGCTTCGAATCTCCACACCTGTCTTTCCGGTGATTTGGCCGCCTTCGATCTTGAGGACGCCGAAGTGGGGCTGATAAATGGCCGCAGCCTTCTCCGATGAAACCACTGCCGGCTCTTTAATTGTAATCTCTGTTTTGTTGTCAAGGTTATTGTCGGTGCCATTGCCGGAAATGGCGAAGGTTTCCGTGCTTTTAACAGTACCTTCCACCTTGATTACAGCATTTTTCTCTGCTACGATCCCAAATTTAGCGCCGCCGTCAATTACTGCATCGCTGGCTATGGTGACATCGGCGTTACCCACTTTGATTAAGTTCTTAGTTGTGGCACCGGCTTTCACCGTACCATTTTTAATGACTGCATTTTTGCCGGAGAATGTGATAGCAGTCGCTTTACCAGTCCATGTGTGCCCGTTCAAATCAACGACCGCATTGTCTCCGGATATGGTTTGATTGGCTTCCACATCCTTTAAAAGGGTCAGTGTTTCACCGCTTGCCGGCGCTATATTGCTGCTGTTGTCACAATAAGTGGTCCTGCCCTCCGCAGTCGTAATCTTAGCAATCGCCTTATCTTCTGTATTGGACCAGTAGAAATTACTCCATCTGAAAAGCTTCTTATTCTCTGGAACCGATAGGGTTCCTTTCAAAGTGCCCTTTTCTTTTTCCTTATCTTGAGACGCAATATAGACACAGCCTTTCGAACTATACGTTCCGCCTTCAAGCAGAACCTTTCCCCCGCTCTGCACATCCAGCACACAACCCCAAAAGATATCAAAACGGTTGCACGCCGCTGAAACGGTCAAAATTTTACCATTGGGAACGGTCAGCGTCGCACCTTTATAGCCCTGTCCATTATCTCTTCCATACACGGCCAATTTTACATTTTCCGGAATCGTTACATCTTCTGTAAGCGTATAATTTTCACGCACATAGACAAGTTTTGTACTTTCACTATTATCTTTGGCCTCAGCCAGCGCCTCTTTCAAAGAATCATAAGTTCCCAGCTTGTCTGCTTCATTATAGCTGGTTCCTGTGGCATACCCTTTCCATACCTCAATCGGCCCATCCGCCACTTTCGCTGCAGGCTTGGCTGCCGTTTCTGCGAATACAGCGGAATTCATCGATAAGGATAAAATCAGGACCATTACCAATGCCAGGGTTCTTTTTACTGCCGTGGTTCTCTTCATTTCTCTCTCCTCCAAAACTCTGCATGAAACCTATGACTCTGCTTTTTGCTCGCCATTGTGCTTTTATCTACAGGATGTTTTGTATGTTTTCCATTAGTTACACATACTAATTGCAACATGTAACTATACCTTGCAAGCCATGTCGCAGCAAGATTCACTATTTTCTTCCTTGCGGCAACGCCGTACTTGATGGGGAAAATAGTATACCATATTGGCAGCTTTTTAACAAGATTAAGGGAGTTTTTACCAGAACAAGGCAACTAAAAAGCCGGCCCACAGCCTCAAGCAGACTGCATGCCGGCATTTTTATCAGTTTAATAAAAGAAACATTTTCCGCAGACCTCCGGTGAAGGGATGTATTCATCGATGGTCTTGCAGTGAGCCTGGCAGAGTTTCCGATCAATCCCCTTTTCAGTGATTGCCCCGGCCGTGCAGGCCTGAATCATCTCCTGGCTGCAGGATACGCCTTGTGCTTCCTGGTAGCAATATTGGCGCTGAATTTCCTGATAGGTCGCCTCCAGCTGATCCGAATCCAGAACTTCGAATTCTTCCGCGTAGCACCCGTCCGTTATAATCGAACCAAATCGGCCGGCAAACCCGTTTTTCGTTTGGAATGACCCGGCAGGCCCGAATTCTCCCATTCCGGCGGCATAAGCCACCAGCTTGTGAGACCACTCTTCTCTGCATAGATCTTCGTCCCAATCCGTAGGCGTATTGGTGCATGAGGACAGTCTGCCCACTCCATCCAGTACTTCACGGATAACCCCGTTCAAACGCATGGACAGCCACATGGAATCGTTGAAAGCAGTCAGCCACGCTTGGGAAGGCTCCTTCCCTCCACGGTTGCTTTCGGTGATTTCCGGCGCATAGGGGACAAAATGAACGACAGCCGTGTTCCCGGGCCGGTAAATCTTCTTTGGATGGTCGCAGATGTTTCTTGAAAAGTACATATCGAAAATGGGATTTCTCGTATCCGCATAGCCTACGAGAGGTTCCCCGAATTTGGTCTTAATATCCTCTCTTTCCTGAAACTCCTTCATAGCTGCTTTCACAGCCTCCAATATCTTTTCTTTTATATCCATTCCAAATTTCGCGCTCATAATCGCTCCTCTCCGGGCCGCATCGCCCTCTATTCCTTGATTCTTTCTATTTTAAAAACGTTGATAACTCTTGCATCCGGGCAGCAAAACAGGCATTCGTCCTCGTTTTCCTCGCCGGGAACGGTCCCGCCGTATCGTAAAATGTCGATATACGGAAACGCCGTGTGGAGCATCATTGGGCACATTTTATCCCGGTCCTGATCAAAGTCAAAGGAATCTCCGATCCCATGCCCGTAATGACATGGGCCCTTTTCTTTTTTATCCACCATCGTAATTTTTATCTTCGGTCTTCCCGCCAATTGACTCACCTCTCTTTCGGGACTTTTGCTTCTACCACTTTATCTCATCTTTGGCCTGTTTAAAAGTGTCAATTTTTATGTATTTTCTGGGGTCAATTTTTCAAGGCCCGGAGGATCCGCTCTGCTGCGTCCCGGATGTCCTCCTGTCTGATGCCGCCGAACCCGGCCATAATCAGGTCCCGCTTGCAGCCCAGGACAAAATATTTGTCCATCGAATAGACTTTGACGCCCTGCCGCTCAATGCGCACCATCATTTCCTCACCAGTGAGCCGCCGTGACTCGACAATCAGATGGAGGCCCGCGCCTTTTCCCAGCAGGCGAAAATCTGGCCCCAGGCCCTTTTCTAGCTCTGACACCAGGATATCGTGTTTTCGCTTATTGGCGAGGCATATTTTTCGTACATGCCGCTCCCAGCTGCCTTCGGCCATGAAAATCCGAAGGGCGTCCTGCACGGTGGCGGAAACGGTGTTGTGGTATTGGGAAAACCACATATCATATCGGTTTTTCAGCTCCGCAGGCAGTACCATGTAAGCCAGGCGCAGGGAAGGGGCCATGGCCTTTGATGTGCTGCCCAGATAGATCACCTTGCCGCAAGGGTCCAGACCTTGCATGGAGGGGATGGATCTGGCACTATAGCGGAAAATGCTGTCGTAATCGTCTTCAATTATATAAAATCCGCCTTTCTGGGCCATTTGGATCAGCTCCATTCTGGTCTGTATAGGCATCACTGCGCCCAGGGGAAATTGATGAGACGGCGTCACGTATACCGCGTCAATCCTTTCTTCTTTTAGCAGTTCCAAGTTAATGCCGTTCCTTCCCACCTGAACTGGAACAGGCTCTACCTGGTGGTTTTCCAGGACCGCTCGCACGCCATCATATCCCGGTTCCTCAATGGCGCACCTTTTTGGCTTCACCAGCTGAACCAGTATGCTGAGCAGCTGCTGGGTTCCGCCGCCGATGATGATCTGCTGGGGACCGCAGGTTACGCCCCGGGCCCGTTCCAAATAGTCGGCCAAATAAGTTCTCAGTTCCAGGTCACCGCAGGAATCCCCATAAGCGGCCAGCTTGTTTCCGCACTCGCACAGAGCCTGGTCCATCGCTTTTCTCCATTTTCCCAAAGGAAACTCGTCCATGTGGCAGTTGCCGTATCTCATGTCATAGCGATAGCTGCGCCCGGCGCTCCTCGCTCTATGGTATTCCTGCATTCTCTTTGTCACGGCTTCTTTATCGATCAGGGAAGCGTCCACGTGCTTGACGTAATAACCGCTCCCCCTTTTGTTTTCCAGATAACCTTCTGAGCAGAGCTGGAGATATGCCAGCTCCACTGTGTTGCGGCTCACCCCGAGATTTTCCGCCTGGGTTCTGATGGCTGAAAGCCGGTGGCCTTCTTCCAATTCTCCGGAAATGATTTCTTCCCGAATATGCTGATAAATTTGCGTGTACAAAGGTATTTTACTTGCTCTGTCCAGAATAATCATGATTACCTCCAAAATTGTAACCTATAAGTTTATTATAATTGGCCCTTTCTCCTAGTGCAATTTGTTTTATAATAAATGCATGACATTCGGTATCGAGATCACTGTAATAGAAAGGATAGAAACCATGAGTAGAGAAATGTACAAGAAAGAAAGACAGATCGCGGATGAGACGGTAAAGGAAATGCTGCTGAGCTGTAAAGAAGGAACTCTGGCGGTAAACGGCGATGACGGCTACCCATACTGCATACCAATGAATTTTGTGTATACAAAGGATGCCATCTATATGCACAGCGCCAAGTACGGGTATAAAATCGATGCGCTCAACGCTGATAAAAAAGTCTGCTTTTCCGTAATTGTGCGTTCTGAAGTTGCACCGGAATTATTCACCACCCGCTACGAGAGCATCGTGGCCTGCGGCGACATGGAATTTGTTGAAGACGACAGCGAAAGACGCATGGTCATGGAAACGTTCATCGATCGCTTCTCCCCGGACTTCCACGAAGGCGGCATGAAGTTTATCAAGGGAGCCCTGGGAAAAACAGCTGTACTTAAATTGAACATTAAGGATATAAAGGGCAAGGCTTTCCGTTCTGATAAGTGGTAAGCAGCGCCGAAAAGCCGATTCGACTTAATCATTCTTCTAACCGGCGCAGCCGTAGCCCCCGGAAAACTTCTGTGAAACTATGCATTTTTTTCGCAAAGTTGTGGGTTTACGGGGCCTGATTTGGTGAACAGGCAGGGTTTTCGGCTACAAGGTCGATTCACAAGGCTACAGCCGTTGGAAATTGCGTAAATTTCAAAAATTTTTCCTTATATTTTCCCTCAACTGCTCTTCCACTAAGAAACAGCTGCGCCCACCAAGCGCACCACACAAAAAAGGCAGCGTACCGCCACCAGTCCGCTGCCTTTTTCAATTGTTTGTCAAACCTGCCAGCTGTTGAGATACTGCTCCTGCTGAGGAGTCAGGGCATCGATTTCAATCCCCCAGCATTCTAACTTTCTTCTGGCAATTTTATCGTCGATTTCTGCCGATACATCGATCACTTTCTTTTCCAGATTGGAATGGTTTTCTTTGATGTACATGGCGGAAAGCGCCTGCACCGCAAAGCTCAGATCCATGATTTCCGCCGGATGCCCGTCCGCGGCGGCGATGTTGACCAGCTTTCCCTCTGCTATGACATTAATCCACTTCCCGCTGTTAAGTCGGTAGCCCATAATGTTTTTGCGGGTTTCCTCTTTGTCAAAAGCGGCTTTCTCCAGGCCCTCCATGTCGATCTCCACGTTAAAGTGTCCGGCGTTGGCCAGGATCGCCCGATCCTTCATCTTCCTCATATGGTCCACCGTGATCGTATGCTTGCATCCGGTGGCGGTCACAAAAAGATCCCCCAGCGGAGCTGCCTGATCCATCTTCATCACATCGAATCCATCCATTCTGGCTTCAATGGCTTTGACCGGATCGATCTCGGTGATAATCACCTTTGCCCCCAGCGCCGAAGCCCGCATGGCGATTCCCCTGCTGCACCAGCCATAGCCTACGACGACCACCGTTTTGCTGGCAACAATCAGGTTGGTATTGCGCATAATGCTGTCCCATACAGACTGGCCTGTGCCGTAGCGGTTGTCAAAAAGGTGCTTGCACTGGGCGTCGTTGACAGCAACCATGGGGAACTTGAGAATACCTTCTCTTTCCATGGCCTGCAGACGAATGACGCCGGTCGTCGTTTCTTCGCAGCCTCCCCAGACCTCTTTTGCCAGATCCGGCCGCTTGTTGTGGAGCAGCCCCACCAGATCCCCGCCGTCATCGATGATAATATTGGGTTTCTGCTCCAGGCACATTTCGATATGCCGCCCGTATTCCTGGTCCGTGGCTCCGTGATATGCGTAGACCTTCAGGCCTGAATCCACCAGAGCCGCGGCCACATCATCCTGGGTGGACAGCGAATTGCTGCCGGTTATGGACATCTGGGCGCCGCCGGCGGCAAGTACCAGACATAAATAAGCGGTCTTGGCTTCCAAGTGGACCGACAAGCTAATTTTTACGCCGTCAAAGGGCTTTGTTTTACGAAATTCTTCCTCCAGCCCGGACAGCAGCGGCATATTGTTTCTCACCCACTCGATTTTCTGATGACCCGATGGAGCCAGGGTGATATCTCTTATCTGATTGTTTTCCATACGATTACTCCACTGTTACAGATTTCGCCAGATTCTTCGGCTTATCGATGTTGCAGCCTCTAAATTTGGCCACAAAGTAGGCAAACAACTGGAGCGGAACCACTGACAACAGAGGAGTAACTTCATCCATACAATCGGGAATATAGATCACTTCCGTGGATTGTTTCTCAATCTCCCTGTTTCCTTCCTTGGCAACGCCTACCACATTGGCCCCTCTTGCCTTGATTTCCTGAATATTGGAAAGCATCTTCTCAAAGAGGAAATCCTGGGTAGCCAGAGCGAATACCAAAGTATCTTCTTCGATCAGAGCGATGGTTCCATGCTTCAGCTCTCCTGCCGCAATGGCAAAGGAGTTAATATAGGAGATTTCCTTCAGCTTCAGCGAGCCTTCATAGGACACGCCCGAATCCACGCCTCTGCCGATGAAAAAGACCTGCTCTTTTCTGCAATACTTCTTGGCAACGGCTTCAATTTCTTTTTCCTTTTTCAGCAGGTCCTCAAGCTTATCCGGGATCTGCTTCAGCTCTTCAATGAAGCGGGCATAATAGTCCTTGTCGATCACGCCTTTGGTGTGGCCCATGTACAGGGCCAGCAAATACATACACATCAGCTGGGTCGTATAAGCCTTGGTGGATGCCACCGCGATTTCGGGCCCGGCCCAGGTATAAAAGACATCGTCCGATTCTCTGGCAACGGAGCTTCCCACCACGTTAACCACGGATAGGATTCTGGCACCCTTCCGTTTTGCTTCCCGAAGGGCTGCCAGCGTATCCAGCGTTTCACCGGACTGGCTGATGGCAATGAACAAAGTCTTATCATCCACAAAAGGATCGCGATAGCGGAATTCAGAGGCAATGTCCACTTCCACCGGTATGCGGGCCATCTTTTCAATGGCCGCTTTTCCCACCAGACCGGCGTGGTAAGCCGTTCCGCAGGCCACGATATAAACCTTGTTGAAGTTTTCAATATCTTCCTTAGTCATGGAGATGCCGTCCAGATTGATGGTATCGTCTTCGTTGAGCCTTCTGGTCAGCGTCTCATACAAGCCTTTGGGCTGCTCATGGATTTCCTTCATCATGAAATGCTCGTAGCCGTCCTTTTCAGCTGCGTCCGCATCCCAGGTGACATGAAAGACATCCCGCTTTACAACCTTCTGGTTTTCGTCGTAGATTTTAATCTCGTCTTTTGTTAAAACGATGGTTTCGTTGTTCTCAATCAAATAAATTTTTCTCACGTACTTGAGCAGAGCCGGAATATCGGAAGCAATAAAATTGCAGCCTTCGCCGATACCCGCTACCATGGGCGCATCTTTTCTAACCGCGACGATCTTGTCGGGTTCCGCGGCAGCGATCACGCCGATGGCGTAAGCGCCTCTCATCTGTTCCACCGCTCGGTTCACCGCTTGATGCAGATCGCCGTCATAATAAATGCCGATAAGATGGGCGATCACTTCCGTATCCGTATCGGACTTGAATTTGACGCCGTATTCATCGATGAGCCATTCCCGCAGCTCTACAAAATTTTCAATGATGCCGTTATGTACAACGGTTATCGTGTTGTCGCTGTTGCTGTGGGGATGGGCGTTCACATCCGACGGAGCGCCGTGGGTAGCCCATCTTGTATGGCCGATTCCAACTGAACTGTCATAGTCGGGGTCTCCGATGATCTTTTCCAAATTGGCGATTTCCCCCACATGTTTGCGGGTTTCCACCTTCCCATCTCTGCAAAGGGCGATTCCCGCCGAGTCATATCCTCTGTATTCCAGGCGTTTGAGCCCTTCAATGATTACTTCCTTGGCATTATTCTCAGTGCCTACATATCCTACAATACCGCACATACCTGTTACCTCCTAACCAAACCTCTTTGTCAATAGCTTCGCCAGATCGTGGGCCAGTTCCGTGATATGATCCACATCCTGCCCCTCCAGCATTACGCGAACCAGCGGCTCTGTTCCCGAAGGACGGATCAGCACCCTGCCGCTGCCTTCCATCTCTGCTTCAACCTTTTTAATGGCTTCGCAAATCTCAGGATCGCTCTTATATTTTGATTTATTTTCGTTTTTTACCTTGGCGTTTTTGAGCACCTGGGGATAGATTTCGATTTCATCCGACAGCTGGGACGCCTTCTTGCCCGAAGCCAGTACAGCCTTTACCAGCTGCAGGGACGACAGAATTCCGTCTCCTGTGGTGGAGTGATCGAGGAAAATAATATGTCCCGACTGTTCACCGCCAATCACGCATCCGGTTTGAATCATGCTTTCCAGCACGTACCGGTCGCCAACGCCGGTTACATCCACCTTGCATCCGAGGGATTCAATATACTTGTGAAAACCGATGTTGCTCATGACCGTTGCCGTGACCTTGTTATCCTTCAGCTGGCCTGCGTCTTTCAGCATCTTGGTGCAGATGCAGATCACCTTATCTCCGTCGATGACCCGGCCCTTTTCGTCAATGGCAATGAGACGGTCCGCATCACCGTCATAAGCCAGGCCCATGAAAGCTCCTTGTTTTATAACTTCCTTCTGCAGCTTTTCCGGATGGGTGGATCCGCATCCGGCATTGATGTTGAGACCGTCCGGCTCATTGCCGATCACCGTCACATCAGCGCCCAAATCCCCGTACACCATCTCCGCCACTTTGTAGGACGCTCCGTTGGCACAGTCCAGTACCAATTTCAATCCATCCAGCCGGCGATCAATGGTGCCGGTCAGATAACGGGCGTAAATCGCCGCCGCGTCATCATCCGCTTCCAGGCATCTTCCCAGCTTATCGCCGGTGATATGGCTGTTGACATCAATATCTCGGAGGATGATATCCTCGATCTCATCCTCAATTTCATCGTCCAGCTTAAAGCCTTCGCTGTTGAAAAATTTAATTCCATTGTACTCAAAGGGGTTGTGGGACGCAGAGATAACCACGCCCACATCGGCCCGGTAATGTTTGACAAGATATGCTACGGCCGGGGTCGGCAGCACGCCGACTTTGATCACGTTGCCACCCACCGCGAGAATTCCCGCACTGAGCGCATCCTCCAGCATATCGCCGGAAATTCTGGTATCCTTTCCGATCAGGACAACCGGCTTCCCTTTTTTCTTGCTGAGCACGTGGGCTCCGGCCTTACCCAGCTTGAAAGCCAGTTCCGGCGTCAGCTCCGCATTGGCTACGCCCCTCACTCCGTCGGTTCCAAAAAGTCTTCCCATCTTATAATCTCCTTATCTTGATCTCTTTCATCGAACACACGCTTTTAGTTCTGCCCGTTGATCGTAATTTCTACTTTCTCCGGGTTTATTTTCAAACTATTAAATTCTTTATCAGAAGTTACCTTAACGGCCACCGTATGGTTGCCTGCCTTGAGCCCCTTCAGGTCTACCTCCAGTTTAAAATCCGAAGCCTCCAGGTCTTTCAGCATCTCTTCGCTTCCGGTAACGGTAGCTTTGACCTCGGCCGTATTAATATATGCGTTCAAACCATCTTCCACGTTTTTGATCTCGCTGTTTTTCGTTGACAGCGTAATTGTCTTTGTGGACAGTCCCTTGATCTTGATTTTCACACCAATGCCCTTTGATTCATCCGCCAATTCTACGCCCTGAGGCAGATTAGGATGGATTTTCAAGGTGGTGCTGGCCTTGACCTTGCTGATATTCACCGGATCGGCGGTAACGCTGGTGATGTCCTCCACAGCGCTCTTTGGACCGCGGATTGAAATCTCGTCAGGTACGGAAAGATCGGTCATCTCATAGGAACTGGGAACCGCTCCCTTAATTTCCACTTTCAGCGGCACCGTCTTTGTATAAAACAAGGTCGCCTGCACTTCCACCGATTCGGCAGATAAGGACACGTCATAAACCGGTTCATGATTCCCATCCACCGCTACCGGCACTGCGCTGAAGTTCTGCTCGTCGTCGGTAATCTCAGAAGCTTTTACCTCTGCCTGCACAGCCTTTACTGAATTTACAACGGATTTGGCGCCTTTGACTTCGATTTCCGTTGGGCTGACACTCACATTTCCCGGCTCCGTGCCTGATGGAGTCTTGCCGGTAAACTTAACACTGATCTGTTTGTATACGGAAACTAATTCCTCCAAGATTACCTTAATCTTAGGGGTTTTGATCTGTCCCAGGGAAACGTTATCCGGCAGCTGCACGGAAACCGGCACATAATTTTCGCCCTCTTCATATCCGAACACATCTGCGGTGGCTTTAATCTTCTCCTTATCCAAGCTGTTCAAGTCGGCTCGTTTTCCCTCCACGACCACATCCACGGAAAAATTGGCTCCGCCCTGGATCGCCAGATCCCTTTGATCCAAAGTGTCCACATTGAGAAGCTCCACTGGAATGTTTTCAAAGGTTTGGGAAGTTGTTGGGTTAATCTCGCCCATGACATAAAACCACAGAAAAATCGCAATTAATAGAGAAAGAATTTTTAAGATGGTATTATTTTTCAGCATTGTTCTTCCTCCTTATCTTTTTAAAGAAATCCGGGAAGAAGTTCTTTTTATCGCCGATGTCTCCGTTATTGAGATACAGATTCAATAAGGTCTTTTCCACAGTTTTGGTGTCCAGGAACCGGGAGAGCTTTCCGTTGACAGCCATAGAAATGATTCCGGTTTCCTCGGATACGATCAATGTCACCGCGTCCGAATGTTCGGTGATTCCGATTCCCGCCCTATGGCGAGTGCCCAGCTCCTTGCCGATCGTCTTGTTCTGCGACAGAGGAAGAACGCAGCCGGCGGCAAAAATTCGGTCGCCCCGTATAATCACCGCTCCATCGTGAAGAGGTGATCCTTCATAAAATATGTTTCCTAAAAGTTCAGCGGATATCTCCGCATCGATTACGGTTCCCGATTCCGCTATATCGGTAAGGGCGGTCTCTCGTTCCAGGACAATTAATGCGCCCACTCGTTCTTTAGAAAATGACTCGATGGCACGGATGAATTCAGTGGTGACATGCTTTGCCCGATCCTTATCCAACTGTCCAAATCCTCCGGGGCGTACCAGCTTTGTCCGCCCTAGGTATTCCAATCCCCTCCTCAGCTCCGGCTGGAATACGATGACCAGAGCAACAAGTCCCAGGGTCATCGTTCCTTTGAGAATCCAGTTGAGGGTATAGAAATTGAGCTGGTCAGATAAAAAAGTCGCAATAACTAAAATAAGCAGACCTTTTACCAACTGCTCTGCTCTTGTTTCCCGTATGAATCCTAAAATTTTATAAATGATAAACGCAACGATCAGGATATCGATGATATCGGTAATACCAACACCTGATACAACGTTTCTGAAAAAATCCTGCATTTGCTATCCCCTTATGCTTTATCTCATATATTGTACAGAACTTCATTCCTTTTTTCAATAGATCAGCCTAAGTTTTCTCCCTATTACAAAAACAAAGCGCCGGATTTGGTCCGGCGCTTAAATTTTTTCGGGTGGTAAAGCCCACAAGGTCTAGTATGCGGTTTCTAAAAGTCCATAATCGTTATCGTTTCTCTTGTAAACGACGCCTACGCTGTCCGTCTCCATGTTGAGAAAAACAAAGAAATTGTGTTCCAAAAGTTCCATCTGCACGACGGCTTCATCGACAGTCATCGGCACCAGATCGAATCTCTTCTTTCTGACAACCTGAATTTCTTCCTGTTCTTCTTCAGTTTCCGGAAGCTCAGCGAACGCAAGGTCCTTGTGATCTTTATATTTTCTCTGCAGCTTTGTCTTGAATTTGGACATCTGGCGAGATAATTTTTCTACGACGCGATCAACGCCTTCGTAAGGATCCTCTGCCAGGACTTCTGCCCGGAAGATGGTTCCCTTTGTATTTATGGTAGCCTCAACTTTATACTTTCCTTTCTCCCTCAGGGTCATAACATTTGCAGTAATTTCGTTTGAAAAGTATTTGTCCAGTTTTGCGAACTTCTTTTCAATAGTCTCTTTTAACTTTTCACTGGCATTATAGTTCTTACTGTTGATAACTATCTTCATACCCTTAACCTCCTTGCCGCGATACAGCTGATGCCGCATCCGCTTATTAGTGTAAACATATTATAGCAATAAATACAAATTTATTCAATGAATTTGCATGAGAATGTAAGAAAAAGAGCGCAGTCTGTGCCGGCTGCTCAGCTGACCTGGTCTTTGCCCCCACACTTGCCTTTACCTGACTTTGTCAGAGGACTTACTTCTAAGCTACGCCATGATCACTGCCGCCTTGCGGATCAGCTTACGTGGGACCTTTTGCCCGTAGCTGGCATGGCCTTTCAACCACAGGCCTGAGCAACCGGCGCAAACTGCGCCTTGTATTTTTTATTGTTTAGGCGCTTTGTTTGCCCCGCAGGCGAAGGAAAGCACATGAATTTCCTTTGCGCCCGCCTCGCGCAGCACCCTGCTACATGCATCCATCGTACTCCCTGTAGTATAAATATCATCCACCAGTAAAATCCTGCGGTCTTCCAGCTTATAATGATTCCCCGGCGCTGCAGCAAAGGCTCCTTCCAGATTCTGCTGCCGCTCAAATGCGCCCAAACCCTTCATGGGCAATGTCCGGCGACGGCGAATCAGCAGATTGGGCACGCAGGGCGTCCCCATGCGCCAGGCCAGACGGGAAGCCATTACCGCTGCCTGGTTGAAACCCCTCTGGGCCTGTTTTTTCCCATACATGGGCACAGGCGCGATCAGGTCGAAGTCTTCTTCTTCCAGGCGCATTCGGTCGTAGAGTACATCGCCCAGCTTGCGGCCGATATAGGATTTCCCCTTGTACTTATAATCCAGCAGCACACCACGTTCATAGAGGCCGTACTGGACGCAGGTGTATCCCCGGTCAAAATCGTGGCCGTACGTCCTGCAGTCCCAGCATAAATCGCGGCGATAGCTTTCCTCAAGTATTTTTCCGCATTTTCTGCAGGTCTTTTTTCCCAGCCAGTGAAATTTCTCTATGCACTCGTCGCAAAGGGCGTACGGCCGGGTCTTGTCGATGATGCTGCCGCAAGAAATGCAATAAATATTGGACGGATACAAAAGTTCCAATCCTGTTTCAATAATCCCCATAAATCCCCCTTTTATCTTAAAAGCTCAGCAGCGCTTTCAGCCGCACCGAAAGTCCTGAATACCGCTGGGTGATCCGATTGTTGTCCACCATGGCATGCATCTTGTTTTCCGATCCTACCAGTACCACGGCGTGCTTTCCCCTGGTAACGCCTGTGTAGAGCAGATTTCTCGTGGCCAGAACCGGCGGGAACCAGGACATAGGCATGATGACAATGGGAAATTCGCTGCCCTGGCTCTTGTGAACTGTAACCGCGTAGGCCAGTTCCAGCTCATCCAATTGGCTGAAGTCATAGGTAACATATTTGCATTCGTCAAAGACCACCACCACTTCATTGAATTCCCGGTCAATACTGTTGATGAATCCCACATCGCCGTTGAAAACCCCTTCGCCCTCTGTGAAATCTTCTTGGTTCCGCCATTTAAGCTGGTAGTTGTTCTTAATTTGCATGACTTTATCATGCTCCCGAAAAATCCGGTCGCCTGCTTTACGCTCCTCCAGCTCCGGACAGGGCGGATTGAAAACGTCCTGCAGCTCCCGGTTGAGGTTGATGCTGCCCAGAAGGCCTTTTCTCACCGGCGTTAATATCTGTATATCCCTCACAGGCATGATCTGTGTGTAATAGGCAGGAAGCCTGCGAATGCAAAGGTCTTTGATCAAATTGAGCATGTCCTTTTCCGACTTTTGACGCATCATGAAAAAGTCTTTCCCCTTTTCGTTACAGTCCGGATATTCTCCCCGGTTGATTTTATGGGCGTTGACCACGATTAGGCTTTCCTTCGCCTGACGAAAAATTTCTGTAAGCTTGACGCAGTAAATATACTCGCTGTTGATGATATCACGCAGAACATTTCCAGCCCCCACAGACGGCAGCTGATCCGCGTCCCCCACCAGAATCAGTCTCGTTGCCGGCTTGATAGCGCTGACAAGTCCGTTCATCAGCATGAGATCAATCATGGATGCTTCATCGATAATCACAGCATCGTAGTCAAGAGGGTCCTCTGCGGTCTTTCCAAAGCGCATGGTGTCTTCCCCTTCGGAATAATAATATTCCAGCAGCCGGTGTATGGTGCTGGCCTCATAGCCGGAAGTCTCGGTGATCCGCTTGGCTGCTCTTCCGGTAGGCGCAGCAATGGCCGTCTTAAGGCCGCTGTGCTGGAGAATCTTGATGATGGAATTGATGATCGTCGTCTTTCCTGTTCCAGGTCCGCCGGTGATCACCGATATCCCCTGGTTCAGCGATGTTTTCACTGCGTATTTTTGGTTTTCGGAAAGGGCGATTCCGCTTTCCGTCTCTGTGACAGCAATCAAACTGTCCAGGTCGGAGCCGATGGCTTTCAGCCCGGCCGAGTTGATCGCGGCCAAACATTTACATACATTCTGTTCTGCCAGATAATAGGGCATTAGAAAGACCACATTGCGGTTTTCTAGATTTTCAATATGCACATCGCCTTGAAAAGCCATCTCAACCAGGCAGTCGTTAATTTTATCGCTTTCTACCTCCAAAAGTCCGCCCGCTTTTTCGCAGAGAACCGTTTGCGGCAAAAATGTATTCCCCTCTCCTGCAAAATACCAGAGGGTAAATTTGACACCGCTCTTGATCCGATGTTCGTCGTCCCTGGCGATTCCCATTTTTTCAGCAATCTTATCGGCTTTTTTAAAGCCGATGCCGAAGATATCCTCTGCCAGCCGGTAGGGGTTTTCTTCAACAGCCGTGATCGTATCGGATCCATAAACGCGGTACAGCTTCATCGCATAGTCTGCATTGATTCCGAACTGCTGCAAATATAAGGTGATCCTGGCGAATTCCCTGTGGCTGCGAAACGCCTCGGCCACAGCCTCTGCTTTTTTGTCGCCGATGCCGTCGATCTCCGTCAGCTTTTGCGGCTGTTTTTCAATAATTTCAAAGGTCTCGCTTCCAAATTTGGCAACGATGGCCGCAGCCGTCTTTTTTCCAATGCCTTTGAGGACTCCGGATGCCAGAAATTCTTGGATCCCGTCCTCCGTAGAGGGCATGACCTCTTCAAAACCGCTTACAGCGAACTGTTCGCCGTAAGTGGGGTGTATTTTCCACTGGCCCCTTAGTATATAGCTGCTGCCCTTATGGCAGGATGGCAGGCTGCCTACTGCAGTAAACTGTTCCTCTTCTGTTTCAAAGACCGCAATCGTATATCCGTTTTCTTGGTTATGAAAAATAATCTCTGCGACGCTGCCTTGTTTTTCTTCCATCATTTGATTTTCTTCACTCCCCGAAACACTCCTTCCGATCAGTCTTTTACCTTGTACAGTCTGCGGTTATCCAGCGTCCATACTCGGTCGCTGAATTCGCCTGGCTCTGTTTTGTCCAGGGCATCCTGCATGTCAAACATTCTGGCGTCAATCATATCCAAATAGTGGAGGATCTCTGCTTCCGGGAAAAGGGGTTTTTTGGGACTTCCAAATTCCGGTTCATAATGATGGGAAAGGATCATGTGTTCCAACATGATCGCCTTTTCTTTTGGAAAGTCCAGTTCCTCCGTCAGTCGATCCAGAACCTTAATTCCCTGGATCAAATGCCCCAGCATCTGGCCTTCAAAGGAGTACCCGGATGAAATCCCCAGTTCGTTGGATTCGATTTCATTGAGCTTTTCCATGTCGTGGAGGATCACCCCGGCCATGACCAGATCTGCGTTCAGGTTGGTGTACACCTGGCACATCCGCTCCCCGTTCATGAGCATTCTTTTCACGTGGTAGAGCAGTCCGGCCATCTCCGCATGGTGGTTTTTCTGGGCAGCCGGGTAGTACATAAGTTTTTCTCTATTTTCTTGCAGGACTTTGACGCATAGCTTTTTCAGGTCCTGATCGGAAAAGGCCTCCGCCTTGCCTAATATATATTCATACATATCTTCCGGTCTTTCCGGGGCAGCCTTGATGAAATCGCTGAATTCAAGCGGATCATTTTCCGCCCGCCTGCGAATCCGCAGTACCCGGAATTGTTTGAGCCCGTTCCATTCGGTCACGTTGGCCCTGATCTTGACAATGTCACCTTCCTTGATCTGGGCCAAAGACGGCAGCTCCTCGTCGGCTACATCCCATTTCTTTCCCGATATTTCACCGGTCTTATCCGCCAGCATTACATCCAGGTATTGTTTTTTATTGGCTCCAATCTTCATGGCGATGGATTTCACCATAAAAAAATCCGTAACTTCCTGCGCGGTCTTTATATTTGCAATGTAAACTTCTTTCATTTATTCACTATGTTTCCTCTCTAAAATCTATTTATCTATTATACTACAAGTTACCTTGGAATGGCGGCCCTTTTTCGCAAAGTTATCAAAAACCCATTTCTAAAACGCTGGCTCTGCGCGGCCATCGAATCCAGCAATTCAATAAAAGCCATAGAATAGGATTTTCCCTTTCGGTACATTCCCCTGATCCTGCCTGCCGTTTTGTAAGTATGCACCAGATTTCGTGTCTATGCATATACTGACTGTAGTATGAAAAGCAGAGGTGAATTTTATGGCACTAGACACTCGTGAGCTGTTTGCACGGCTCATCCAATGCGAGGCGGGTGGAGAAGGAGACGATGGAATGAGAGCAGTTGCTACGGTTATCATGAATCGAGCCACCATTGATTACGGTGAGTTTGCCCGGGTCAGTCAAGGCGGCGACGTACGCAACATTATCACTCAGCAGGGCCAGTTTGTCTGTATGAGAGAATCCGTCGGAGGCCGTTACAACCCGCAGAATGTATATAATATGACACCTACCGATATCCATTACGATATTGTGGATTGGGCGATGGCAGGCGGCAGGCTCCAGGGCGTTGACCATTCTTTATTCTTTTTTAACCCTTATAGTGATACCTGTCCGCCTTATTTTCCCACCAATGTAGGCGTGATCCATAATCGCGTTGGCGATCATTGTTTTTATATTCCAACTTCGAACTATGCGAATACTTAAAAAGAGAGGTATGATTTTATGGCATGTTGTGAAACTCCATTAATACGAATTGAGAAAATTAAGAAAAACCAAATTGTAAACCCGGGATCATCTCCTTATAACCAGATGCCGGAAACAGGCCCAAGCAATAGCACTCAACCGGGAAATCTGCTTCCGCCGCAGGATATGACTCCTATTGTAACACCAAATACTCCAGTGGACTCTGGAGCGGATCCGGTCAATCAGATACCCGCTGCACCTGGCTCCAGCATGACACCGGAGCTGATCCCCAATGCGCCCACCTTTACGGTTCCCGCCAATCCGCTCCTTCCGGAAGGATACCGGGAAGTTCTGGATTATAATGCGGTACAGTATGCCAATGGTTTCTACCGGACGCAGATCGGCCGTTACGTGCGCGTTGAGCAGCTGATGGGGTCTAATTCCATAGAAACGAGGGAAGGCTACCTGATTGGCGTAGGAATTAATTATATCATTCTTCAGGAAATGTCCACAGGAAATATTCTTGTAATTGATTTCTACGGCATTAAAAGCATGTATGTTTATTACAATTTGGGCGGCACACCAGTCCTTCCAAGAACAATGGAAGCAGAAGACGAGGCAGTATCCGCGCAGCAGGAAACAGAACCAGCTGTAAAAGGCAAGAAATAAGATTTGCCATCCGAATCTTTTAATGCAAAAACTTAACGAAATCCATGATAAATCCCGGAGCAGCTGTGCTTACGGGATTTTATCGTTTAGTAACAGCCAATTGGAAAAGCAAAAGATTCTGCTCAAAGCAGCACCTTTTTAATTTTTCAGAAATGGTATATAATAGATGGGATATTACGATGCATACCAGTTAAGGAGAAAAATACCGATGAAACATTTAGGTTTAGTTCGGGTCGGTGCCGCGGTACCGTCCCTGAAAGTCGCCAACACAAAATACAATACGCAGCAGATTCTCACTCTCATCCAAGCGGCGGAAAAGGAACGGGCAGGGTTTCTCGTCTTTCCGGAGCTTGCCATCACCGGGTACACCTGCGGAGACCTGTTTTATCAGGAGCATTTGTATCAAAGCCAGCTTGAATGCCTCTCAGAAATTGTCCTCGCCACCAAAAAACTGAGGACGACGGTGATTCTCGGCTGCTATCTGCGGATTGAAAACAGTCTCTATAATTGCGCCGTTCTCATCCAGGGCGGAAAAATCAAAGGAATCGTACCCAAAATGTTTTTGCCCAATTCCAAGGAGTTTTATGAGGCCCGGTGGTTTGCCAGCGGAATCGATCTGGCCCGCAGGCAGAAAGCAATCCGCCTCTTTGGCGAGGACATTCCCTTTGGAAACCTGCTTTTCTGCGATGATGCGGCTGAGCTTTGCGTGGGCGTGGAAATCTGCGAGGACTTGTGGCTTCCCATATCCCCCGGCTCCCAGATGGCCATGGCCGGTGCACATATCCTCTTCAACACTTCCGCCAGCAACGACACGGTGGGCAAAGCGGATTACCGGAGAAACCTGGTTACAGTGGAAAGCGCCAAGTGCAATTGCGGTTACGTCTACACATCGGCCGGTGTCAGCGAATCTACCACCGATGTGGTATTCAGCGGCCACAGCCTGATTGCGGAAAACGGCATTGTCTTGAAAGAAAGCGACCGCCTCCAGCGGCAAAGCCAAATCATTTACAGCGAAATTGATTTTCAGAGAATCCGTTTTGAGCGGGCCCAGGACAGTAATATGAGCCGCTGTGCTTCTGCTTTCGGGGAGCCGGAGAAGTATCAGCAGATCGGACTTTCACCGGTTGCCTTGATCACTTCCCAGGATACCCTCTACCGCCGCTATGACCGGAATCCCTTTGTGCCCGACGACACCCAGATGGTCAACCAGCGCTGCGGGGAAATTTTCAACCTGCAGGCAGCGGGCCTGGCCAAGCGCATTGAGCATTCCCATTCGAGAAAATCCGTGGTGGGTATTTCCGGCGGATTGGATTCGACGCTGGCTCTGCTGGTTTGTGCCTATACCCACAAGCTGATCGGACGTCCGGCCGACGATATTGTGGCCGTCACCATGCCGGGCTTTGGCACAACCGGAAAAACGTATCACAATGCCATGACCATCATGAAGCTACTCGGCGCGCAGGTTCGGGAAATTTCCATTAAGGATTCTGTAAACCAGCATTTCGCCGATATTGGCCACGATCCCCAGGTTCACGATGTGACGTATGAGAATTCCCAGGCCAGAGAGCGGACGCAGATCCTCATGGATACGGCCAATCAGGAAGGCGGGCTGGTGGTAGGCACCGGCGACCTTTCGGAAATGGCGCTGGGATGGTGCACCTACAACGGCGATCACATGTCCATGTACGGGGTCAACGCCAGTGTTCCCAAGACGCTGGTCCGTTTTGTCGTCAAATGGGTCATGGAAAACAAGCTGAGCGGGCCCAGCGAAGATCCGGATTTCAGCTCTGACAACGCTCTGCTGAAGGAAACCCTGCGAGACATTCTGGATACGCCCATTTCTCCTGAGCTGCTGCCGCCTGATCCCAACGGAGATATCGCCCAAAAGACCGAGGAAAGCGTGGGGCCTTATATCCTCCATGATTTCTTTATCTATTATACGATCCGTTATGGAATGGAACCGGAAAAGCTTCTCTTTACAGCAAAAAACGCCTTTGCCGGCGAATACGACGAGGCATTTATCAAGAAATGGATGACCACCTTCTACCGCAGGTTCTTTGCCCAGCAGTTCAAAAGAAGCTGCGTGCCTGACGGCCCCAAAGTGGGATCGGTCAGCTTGTCTCCTAGAGGGGACTGGCGGATGCCAAGCGATGCGGACGCGGCCATCTGGCTGGATGAAATTAAGTAAAAAACGTGTGCATGACGATATTTCCTGCGTTATGAAAAAAAGCCGGCCGGCGTCCGTAAGAGAAACGGGCGCCCAACCGGCTGACTGCTGAATAGATGGCTGCGCTATTTTTCCAGCCCAGCCCGCAGGCTAGAATCTGGATTTCTCATAGTTGTAAGGAACGCTTGTCCCGGCAGCCACATCTTCAATTTTCTCCAGGATCAGCCAATCGTCCATATTCCCCTGATGCTCAAAATCCAGAGGCTCGATCTGCTCCACTTCTTGGAATTCCACAAGGCAAAGGCATTTTTTATGCCACCGTTTTTTCTGCTTTTCAGACAGGTTCAGCTTCTGCTGGTTCTTCTCTAAAACCTCATCAATCTCTTCATCGGACAGCTTCACAAAATTTTCCACATCCTTCACCACAGCCTTGGCCGTAATTTTAGCAGTCCCTTTTTCCATAAAGTAGAGCTCCTCGCCGGCAAAAACCCTGCTGTGGGGAATTTTCCGCCCGGCCGCGCCGCGTACGACCATCGTCTTTGTTCCGTCCAAAATTTTATCTAGGACCTTTTCTCCGCGTTTGCCTGCATTGTCGCAGTATACTAAATGTACCATTTTCATTCCTCCAATATAATCGGTATCCAGATTTGGCTTAAATAATCCTCCCCATAGGCATTTCCCCGGCTGTACCATTCCACCTCGGGACAGCTTGCATGGGCAAAAGGATATTGATTCAACCACTCTTCTTTTAAAAACTTCCACCCGGTCTGGATGGCTTGAACTGACGGCCCCCTGCAATCAAAGACAGCCCAGGTCATCTCCGGCAGAGTTTCCTCTATAAAACCCTCCGGCTTATCCTGTGCGGTGCTGACCATGATCGCATATTCCATCTGGTCATCGGTGCCGCCGGGGCTTAAAAAGAGACCGTAGAGTCCGGGCGGGTCTGCCGAATCCATTGCAACCATTTGAGAAAAAACGCCGTTTTGCTGGCACTCATTCCAGAAGCAAGGGATTTGAGCCGCCCTATTCCCATCTTTTACGGATAGGATTATGCTTTTCCCAATAAGACGGACGCTTTCTTTCTGTTCGATTCTCCAGGCATATTGGGGTTTTGCGGAAATCCCCATTCTGGGATAAACACGAAGCTCCTCCCGGCGGCTGCGGGCGGCTTTGGGCGAAATGCCGTGAAACTGTTGGAACGCTCTTGTAAAGGAAGTGGGTGACTCATATCCATATTTGTAGCTGACTTCGATCACTTTCAGATCCGTGCTTTTCAGATCATATCCGGCCAGCGTCAATTTGCGGAACCGTACGTACTCGGCAAAGCTTATTCCGTTCATATAAGAAAACACTTTCTGGAAAAAATCGTAAGAACAGCCCGCCAGTTCTGCGATCGCGTCAGCGCTGATCGGTCCTTCCTCGCGCTGCAAGTGCGCTTCCACATACTCAATGATGTTTTCCAATCTTTCATTCCACTCCACAACATTTCTCCTTTCGCTGCTTAGTTAGTTTACCACCAAATCACAAAACATTCCTCTCATTTTCCGCACTGTCCGGATCGTTTTTTTGAAAGAAAAAAACGGCTCAGCAATCCGCAAAATAAAGGGATTGCCAAACCGTTGTTCAGACTGGTTCAGCCGCTATGCTTCATCCAGCACGTACGCATGGGCTTTCGTCCTGCCGTCTCGTTTCATCAGATAGACGCCATGAATTTCCGGCGCGAACCCGGGGAAACGATTGATGCCCTCTTCGAGAATGCTGAAATATTGAACTGCCGCGCTGCTCCACCGTTCTCCCGGCGCAACGCAGAAGATGCCCGGCGGATAAGGCAGCGCGCCTTCCAGCGCCACCTCGCCCTCAATGCCTGAGATTTCGACCATCTTCGCCTGATTGCGAATCAGCGCCACACCGGCTTCGTACGGAGTCATCGCCACTTCCGGGAAGGTTTCTTCTCGGAACAGCTCCCGCTGATACTCCTTGGCGTTGTTGTCTTTGTAAAAGTCATGCATCTCCTGACAGAGATCCCGGATCCCCACGCCTCTGTACCGCTCTTCATTATCCCAGTACAGATAGGGGATTACCTGGCTCACCGGAGCATTCTGCCGCACCAGCTGCTCAAAGCGCATCAGCTGAGCCACCAGTGAATCCAGCTTTTCTTTGCTCTCAGCCGGGGTCATCAAAAAGAGAATGGAGTTAAAGTCATTCTTCTCAGGAATAATCCGGTTGTCTCGCAGGAAGCTGGCGAGAATGGTAGCCGGAATTCCAAACTCTTCATATTCTCCGGTCTGGGCGTCGATGCCCGGCGTGGTCAGCATCAGTTTGTTGGGATCGAGGAAATATTGATCTTTTCCATACCCTTCAAAAGAGTGCCATTTGTCCCCCGGAATGAAGCGGAAAAATTCAATATTATTGGCAATCTCCTCCGTGCTGTATTCTTCCCACGGTCTGCCGTTGATCGTCGGCGGAATGAAGGGTTTTAGCATGGTACAGCTCCGCAGGATGGCCTTGCGGGCCTCGATGCCCATTTTCACGCAGTCGGCCCAAAGCCGCTTGCCCGATTCCCGATCCTGCATTCTGGCGTTTACATCCAGCGCCGCGAAGATTGGGTAGAAGGGGCTGGTGCTGGAATGGGAACGGTAGGAATTATTGAACCGTTTATAGCCCAGATAACGCTTCTGCCCTTTAATATGGGAGTCTTTTTTATGTATGTAGGAGGACTGGGAAAATCCGGCCTGCTGCTTATGAACTGACTGGGTAACGAAAATTCCCGGGTCGTCCGGCCCCAGTTCCAAAAGCAGCGGCGAGCAGTCCCGCATCATGGGGATAAATTGTTCGTATCCCACCCAGGCCGAGTCGAACAAAATATAGTCGCATAAATGACCGATGCGATCAACCACCTGGCGCGCGTTATAAATCGTGCCGTCATAAGTTCCCAGCTGGATTATGGCCAGGCGGAACGGCCGTTTTTCTTTTGCCCGCTTTGGATCGATGGCGGCGATCCGCTGCCTTAGATAGTCTTCCTCAAAGCAGTGGTCATCGATTCCGCCGATGAACCCGAAGGGATTTCTGGAAGTTTCCAAATAGAGCGGCAGCCCGCCTGCCTGAACCAGCGCGGCGTCGTAGTTGGATTTGTGGTTATTGCGGTCGAAAAGTACCAGGTCGCCCGGCGCCACCAGGGCGGTAGCCACAATAATGTTGGAGGTGCTGGTACCGTTCATGACAAAAAAGGTATTGTCCGAATTGAAAACCTTGGCTGCATTTTTCAAAGCATCTTCCGCTGGTCCTTCATGGATCAGCAGATCGCCCAGGGCCACATCCGCATTGCAGATATCGGATCTGAAAATCATCTCGCCGTAAAAGTCGTACAAATAACGGCCTGCCGGATGTTTTCTGAAATATTGGCCGCTTTGATGACCCGGACAGTTGAATTGCTGATTTTTCAGGTCGATATAATTGCTGAGGGTTTCGAAAAACGGCGGCAATACGCGCCACTCATACTGCTCTGCCGCAGTTTCAATCTCGTTGTCGATGATATCCCGGTTGAGATTTCCCACATATACCCACCGATAAATCATTTCTCTCATATCTTGGTTGACGTATTCTTCGTCCTCGGAAAAAACAAAGACCGGAACTTCAAACCGAGTCTCGTAGATCTCCCGGATGATATCCCTGTCTTTATTTGACACCACCGCCGCGGCAATATCCGTGTAATCCGTATCCTGGACTTCCACCAGATTCCGCTTGGTTGAAAAGTACTGCCGGATGGCCGGCGAATAAGCAATTTTCAATGATCTCAATAAAAATCCCTCCTTCTTTACCTAGTAACAAAGTAACTTGGCATCCTCTAAAATCATTCTCACTGCCCCACAGTAACATGAACATTCTATTCTGTCAACACATGAAATGCTTTTTAACGTCTGCGGCAAAACGGCCGCACATAAAGCGCCGTCCCGCCGGATGTGAGAAGAATTAAAACCAGGCTCCAAATGGAAAAGCTGTCATCGCCTGTAGCCGGTGTTTCGGTTTTTGCTTGGGCCAGAGTCTGTGTCTCTTTTGCTGCTGAAGCGGCTGTCTCTTCCTTTTGCAGCGTTATTTGGGGCTCCTGGTATGTAATCGCCGGTATGGACCTCTCCGCATCGCCCTCCAGACCGGCCCCGGTATAATTATTGACGTAAATCTGCTTTTGATCCCGCGACAAAGCAATACCATGAGGTCCATCGGCGACTTTGATCCGGGCGATCCCATTATTATCCGTCTTTACATTTACCGGCTGGGGCTGACCGTCCATATACACGGATACCACCTTGCCCGCGGCCGGCGATTGGTCTTTATTTTTTACGGAAAAGGCGGCCGTATAGGCCGCTGCCCGATATTCTCCGGCGATTTGAATACGCCCCGCAGCAGTTCTCGTGTTCAAAGCTTTCTTTCCATTCTCTGTAAGCTGCTCGATATATGCCCGCAGTGTTTCCAGTTCCCCGCCAATCTCACCGACCATATCACAATTTTTAAGCATCGAGAAATCGTTTCCGCCTGACATGAGGAAATCATTGGATACCAATATCATTTTTGTCGAACTGTCATTTCTATCCAAGCTCACATTCCTACCTCCCATTTCCAGGGTTACTTTCTGCACTTTGGAACCCTTGGCCGCAGCCGGATCGTAGGAGAAGGAGAATCCGCTTATTTGCAGAAAACCGCCGTCCGGTGTCCCGTATAATTTCCCGCTCTTTTTGTCCTGGCCGGTAACATTGGATACGGAACGCTCCAACATTTCATATAAAAGCTTGGGGGTTATTTCTTTCATCATCAGCGTGTTTGAAAAAGGGAAAACCGTAATCAAATCCTCCGCGGTTGCTTGGCCGTTAGGAAGCGACGCCCGGATTCCTCCGCCATTTTCCACGGCTGCTACCGGCAGGCTCCGATAGCTGTCCATCCCCGATGCGGTTTTTAAGAAATTTTCGCCTGCCCAGCGGTAAGCGTCTGCCGCCAAATCACCCAGATTGGTTTCCGTGATCCTCGCTTCTTTGTAATTGTTGATCGTCCCTCCCCAGAGGGTATTTCCGACTGCGCAGACTTTCTGGGACAGCAATGGCTTCTGGGAATCATTGATTTTATTGATGGCCTCCGTCACTTCTGCTTTTGGCGTTACGTTCTGCAGCGCCCCATAGGAAAGCAATTCTCCAGATACGGAATCGCTTTTTCCGTCACCGGAAAAGCGAAGCTCCACTTTTCCCAAGTCTGTCAGTCCCGTTCCTGTCTGCTGGATAAGAACGTCGTTTACAGGAGGAGCACCCTCTTTGGTGTGGCTGTGGCCGTCGATAATCACATCCAGTTTGCCCTGATACTCCCCCGTCAAAGCAGTTGCCAGCGCTTTGCTGGTGCAGGGCACCGTATCGTGCTCTCCCAAATGGGCCAGGGCCACGATCTTCTCCACCCCTTCTTTTTTCAGCTCATCGATTTCTTTTTTAGCGGATTGGATTTCATCCTCAAAGGTCACGCCCTGTATGCCTGTAGGATTGGTGGCCGCAGCGGTTTCTCTTGTTGTCAGACCAAAGAATCCGATTTTAACTGTCTTTGTTCCAATGGTTCTTTCGATTATGGTGTGGCAGCCGGTGTTTCCTGACGGAGTATCTTTGAGAAGCAGCGATCCATTGTAAAATACATTTGCCGCCAGGATTGGAAACGCCGCAGAGGATGCATTTTGGAGAAGCTGGGTCGTTCCGTAGTCCAACTCATGGTTTCCCAGGGCCATTGCATCGTATCCCGCTATGTTCATCAGCTTGATCACGTCAGCGCCTTTGGTCAGGGAGGCCAGAGGCAGCCCCTGTGTCGCATCACCCGCGTCCACCAGGATGGACCCGGGTGTGTTTTCCTTGATTGCCGCCACCTTATCGATTCCAATGCTCGATTCTGAAGCCGCCAATGCGCCGTGCATATCGTTGGTGTGGTAGATTGTAACGGTCATATCGCCTGTCTTTGCTTGAGCCGTAGACTCCTGTGCCCAGATTTCAGAGGCTCCCTGAGGCAGAGCATAAAAAATCATACATATCAGTATATACAGTACCAGTCCGATCCTTGCTTTTCTGTGTGTGTGTTTCATAACCGTTTTCCCTTCCCGCCCCGTGGGGCAGCCCTTCCAACCTGGCAGTTTTATTTCATTTATTCTAATATTCGCCCGTAGAAATGTCAAACAACATTGCTTTGTCAACCAGTCGGGTGTAAAATAAGAAAGATGCTTTTATACATAACGGTAAAAATTTCTAATTTTGTATGATAGGAATCGATTGATTTTTCGTTTTGGGGGTATCAATATAAAAGCAGACAAAGGGAGGAAAAGGAGTAGATGATGAATTGTAATTTATGCAGGAAAGAGCTGTGCTACAATAAGAAAAAACCGGACGCTTGCGTAGAAAAAAGGCCGGAATTGTATTTCCAAAAGCTGACGATGAGCGACCAGCAAGCGCTGGAACCGTATTTTGCGTTGAGACCGAATAAAATTTGCGACAGTAGTTTTTTAGACATATTTTTATGGAGCAGATCCAACCGGCTGGAGTATTGTTTGATCGAAGGGGAAGCCGTTCTGTGGAAGATGGAGCTGGACGGTGAAGTTTACACGGTCATGCCGTCTTGTCGAGAAGAGGATCTGCCTTATTACTTTGATTTGGTCCAGACCTATTTCAACAAAGAGTTGAATCTCCCGTTGAAGATTTATCTGGCTGATGAAGAAGCTGTAGAAACTCTGGCACTTTGCGAGAATCCGTACTATCGAATCACCGAGCAGGAGGATTTGAAAGACTACTTATATGATGCGGAAAAATTGAGAACGCTGTCCGGGAGAGCCTACCACAAAAAGAAGAATCTAGTCAATAAGTTTAAAAAGCAGTATGAAGGCAGATGGGAATATCGGAGCCTGACCGGTGACGATGCGGAAGAAATCAAGGGGTTTCTTGAAGATTGGTATGGACTCCAAACCTCGGATGAGGAAGGACTGGATAAGGAAAAAGAGGGCATTTGGGACGTCCTCAGCAGCCCCATCGTGCCAGAAATCCGCATGGGCGCCCTTTACGTGGACGGGAAGATGGAAGCCTTTTCTATGGGCAATTATAATGATCTTGAAGAAATGGCGATTATTTGTGTTGAAAAGGCTAATTTTCAGTTCCCCGGACTCTATCAGATGATCAATCAGCAGTTTGCGCTCAATGAGTTTCCGCAAGCCCGCTTGATTAACCGGGAGGACGATGTGGGCCTGGAAGGTTTGAGAAAGGCCAAGCTCAGCTATAATCCGATCGGATATGCAAAAAAATACAAGGTGCTTCAAAGCCTTTACTAAAAAAAGTGTGCATGACGGGAGCACAGCTCCCTATGCACACATGTCGGCCGCAGGGGCCGACGCTTCGCAATGTACTTTCTTTGAAACTCCGTCAATATCGATGGCATCGATATTTCCTACGTTATCAGAAAGTGGCTGTCGCATTAGAATTGATCTAATACGACAGCCACTTTATCGTTGCATGACTTTATGTTCCTCTTAACCCTCAATCTCCATTATTCGGGTTTGCCGTTGTCTTCTTTATCCTCATCCGGTTCCGGCTCTTTCGTCTCTTCTTCCGGTTCATCCGGCAGGTCCATGGATTGAGGCTCTTCAGTCAGGTCAAGTTCGCCCTCCTCCGGCTCCCTATCTTGCGCTTCCATCGCAGGCCCCATTTCTATGTCATCCGGCATCACGATGGGCTCATCCGCCGCCGCTGCCGGAAGCATAACTCTCACCTTGAACAAGTCGCCGTCTATGGAAAGCTCCATCCAGCCATCCATCAATTTCATCAGGTCCTTGGCAATGGCCAGGCCGAGGCCGCTGCCTTCCGTGGTTCTTGATTCATCGCCCCGTTTGAAACGCTCCGTCAGCTCCGAAGGGTCGATATTCAGAGACTGCCTGGAGATGTTCTTCATCTCCATGATCGCCAGGCCGCCTCTTTCAGACTGCTGTTTTCTAAAATCCACATAGACCCTTGTATGCGGCTGGGAATATTTCAAGGCGTTGCTCAAAAGATTGGAAATGACTCGCCATAAGAGCTGCCCGTCTGCTTTTACGAAGTAATGGCTCTGATCGGCATTGATGATAAATTCCAGCTCTGATTCTTCCACCCGCTGATTCAGCTCTCCCAATCCCTGGTTCAGCAGGGATAACAGATCCACTTTGCTTATGCGCACTGGGATCGCCCCGCTGGAAGCCTTAGCTGCTTCGAAAAGGTCCTCGGTCAGCTGGCGCAGCCGCTCGGTTTTCTGCTCCAAAACATCCAGATATTCCGGTGCGTTTACACTATCCAAGCCTTCTGTCTTGAGCAGATCAATATAAGTGACCATCGATGTCAGCGGAGTTTTCAAATCATGAGAAACGTTGGAAATCAAATCCGTCTTCATTCTCTGGTTTTTCAGCTCGTTCTGCACGGCGATACTGGTTGCCTTGGAAATCTCATTGATTCCAGCGGCCAGCTGATCCAATTCACCGTCTCCATCGGACGGAATCTTATAGTCCAGATTACCACTGCTGACTTCTTTGAGTCCCTTCTTAATTTCATCGTACTTGTGTACCCATTTGGGGGCAAAGACTAGAATTACGATCAGCATCACCGGCGCCAGAAAAACAGTCGCTGACAGCAGGCAGATGAGAATCGCAACCAGAACGACCTTGCGCATGGTGCTGCCGCCCAAGTAAATCTCCGTATAAATCTTGCGGATTAGCCAGCCGCACGCAGACCGCTCCAGGAACACGCCGGCTTTGATCTTTTTTACACAAGATAGAATCAATCCCAGTCCCAGGGCCGAGGCCCCCACCCCTAGAATAGTCGCTAAAATCGCATATACCGTAATGTTGAACACCGTTGCCGAATACCATCCGATTCCATAAATCGCGCCGAATACGCTGTCAACCACCTGCGAAAAGATCGCCCCGCCTCCGAAAAAAATCAGGCAAATGGCAGCCAGCTGCACTTCTGCAAAGACCCGGTCAAATTGATTGAGTCGAATCTTACCATCGCCGCTTCGTTCTCCCACTGCTACTACTAGGTAAATCAGCGAGAGCAGGGCAATGATGCCCATGGCAATGGCCAGGATAATCCATACCTTCATATGCTCTTCCAATGCTTCCATCTGCAAGGCCAAATTGCCGCCCTGCTGTTCCAGGAATTCGCTGAAGCTGCTGAATCCGTTGCTTTCTAAAAAATACGGATCCATGTAGCCTGAATAAGAGTTCAGCCTTGCGGCGCCGATTATGCAAACAATGGAAGCCAGAAAGCTGATCACGCACACGATGTATGCTGTGATAAAAACAGGCTTATTAGATTTTTTCAATTTTGTATCCAATTCCCCACACCACCTTTAAATATTTTGGATTTTTAGGATTAATCTCTATTTTTTCTCTAATTCTCCGAATATGTACGGCCACCGTGTTCTCAGGATTGTAGGCAGGCTCATTCCACACTGCCTCATAGATCTGCTCCATGGAAAATACCCGGCCGGCATGTTCGGTTAAAAGCTTGAGGATCCCATATTCGATAGGCGTCACCGCCACATTCTTTCCATCCAGTTCCACAGTCTTTTGTTCATCATCGATAATCAGGCCTCCTGTTTTGAAGATACCTGTCTTTTTTTCCAGACTGCCCAGATTTACATATCGTCTCAACTGTGATTTAACCCTGGCGATTAGCTCCAGAGGATTGAACGGCTTTGTGATATAATCGTCGGCGCCGACGTTGAGTCCTGTGATTTTATCATAATCCTCCGATTTTGCGGAGAGCATGATGATGGGAATGTTTTTTTCTTCCCGAATCTTCATCGTAGTCCTCATACCGTCCAGTTTTGGCATCATGATGTCCATGAGGATCAAATGAATATCCGCTTTTTCTACCAAGCTCAAGGCCTCCATTCCATCGTAAGCCTTAAACACGTCGTACCCCTCATTTTTCAAATAGATCTCTATGGCATTCACGATTTCCTTATCATCATCACAAACTAAGATATTCATGGTTACTCCTTTCAGCTTATAGCTCTATCATACGGGGCATTTCTTAATAAAGAGGCCACCCGTTTCTTACAACTTTCTTAACTCCTGCTTTTTCCTATAAAAATGCCGATCGCCATCACCGCTGCGAAGATGATCAGGTAATAAACCACCGCCATCCGGTGGGCGAAGCAAGCGGCAACAATCATAAAGATACATCCTAAAATAGCCAGGGAGGGCATGACAAATCGTTTGAAAACATTCAAGTCTTTTTCCTTTTTCATCATCAGGATGAAAACCGGAATGTAAAAGGCGTATAAGGTCACAATTGGCAGTTCGGAAGTATCAAAGCTGAAAGGCCCGAACCAGGGGCCGGCCAGATTGGAACCGTAGAAATAAAACAGCCAGAATCCGCACAGCAGAAGACCGAAGATGGCCGAGTTGGACGGCATGTTGGTAGCCTTATCTACAGAGCCGAACAGTTCCGGCCGTGGGCCTTCTTTTCTGGCCGCCAGCGCATACATTCCCCTTGTGCATCCCAGCATCAGCCCATTGAGCGTTCCCAGACAGGAAATGACGACAATCACAAAGATGATCGTGCCTGCCGCCTCTGAGAAAACGGTCTCGAATGCCAGCTTGGCGCCCTCTTCTCCGCCGGCCATCATCACTTCATTGCTCACCGCTCCCGCCAGTCCGATGTAGTAGAGAATATAGACGCCCATAATGATCAGGGTCCCCAGCAGCAGCGCTCTGGGCAGGTTCTTTTTGCTGTCTTTCAGCTCGGAATTGATGCTGGTGGCAATGATCCATCCCTCATAGGCGAAGGCAGAAGCTACCACGGCAGTAAACAGCAGCGTCGCCGTATCTCCCGTTTCTTCGACCACATTGGTGAAATTGCGCACTGTCATTCCGCTTCTAAGGCCTACTATGGTACCCACAACTGCCATCAGCAGCAAAGGGATCAGCTTGATAATCGTAGTGGACACTTGAAACTTGCCGGAAAGCACCGGCGATAGGGCATTGAGCCCAAAACTGCAGATCAAATAAAGTCCTGCTATCACCATACACGGACCGCCCGTTATATCCCATCCCAAAAGCACGCAGGTATATCTGGCCGAAACCCAGGCCAAAACGCAGGTTAAATTAGGATAATACAAAATTGCCAAAAACCATCCCACATAGTATCCGTATTGCTTTCCCGCTGCTGCCTCGGCATAATCCACTACGCCGTTGACTTTTTCATATTTGGTGGCCATAACGGCAAAGGTATAAGCGCAGGTGACCATGATCAGCCCGCCGATCACCCAGGCCAAAATTCCCAGCGGCAGATTTCCTCCCGTTGCGTTGAGGATCTTCTCCGCTTTGAAAAAAACGCCGCTGCCGATGACAATGCCCACGACCATGGCGATGGCTGTCACCAGCCCGTATCGTTTCTCCAGTTTTGTTTCCATAGATTCTTTTTTCTCCCACTGTACTTTATATTTCACATCCAGTTTTTCTGCGTTCTTGCAGCTCCAACCGGCCTTTCTTTTAACAGTATCCCCATTATACCTCATTTGCATAAGTCTGGTGCAGAAGAAAACCGCACAGCTGCCGGTATGTACGGTTTATGCTGGTCATAAAGCGCTGTGCTGCAAATGTTTTCCTCCTTGAGCCAGCATGTGTTCCATCTCTTTTTCCCGATCTATGTTTTCGACTACGCCCACTGCGTGGGCCGGATATCCGTCTTTATCGAAAACAGAGGTCATGCGGATCCTCTCCCAGTGGTAGCTGCCGTCAGAGGCTCTCAACAGGGTTTCGCATCCGGATTTGGGCTTTCCGTCAAAGATGTCCTGGTACATCTGCAGCAATGGTTTTGTATAATCAGGATGCACCAGTCCTTTTTCAATCATGCAGCCGGGGACGTTTTCCAAATGGGAAGGCAGTCCCACCAGCCCGGTATCTTTTTCCCCATAATCCAATGCCCTGTTCTTAATATCCAAATCAAAGAGTATGCTGGATGTGCTTTGCATTGCCAGGCGCAGGCGTTCTTCTGAAATTCGCAGTTGTTCCTCCGCCTCCTTTTCCTTGGTCACATTTCGTATGGAAGCGTAAAAAATTTTCCGGCCCCTGTTCTCGGCTAAAAAGAATACTTTTACCTGTATCCAGATCAGCTTTCCGGATTGCAGTTTTCGCCGCAGCACGCCATCGACGCCATTCTCCTGATACTGGCATGCCGCTTTGACCAATTGACGAAAGGTATCTTTGTCCCCTTCGTAGATCATGTCGGAAATGTGTTTACCATAAGAGCGAACTTCCTCTTCGCTGCACCCAATCTCTGCGTAATACCCTTCATTGGCACGGATCAGTTCCAAATTGTCGTTGTAATACTCATAGAAGGCCACTCCGCCTATGATATTCTGTAAAAGCGCGTCGGACCAGGCATCCGGCTGCATCAGTTCCTGAAGGTGAAAGGTGTCGCCCATCTTATGACGCATACCCTGGTCGTCAACCTTCTCCCGATCCTCTATTAAGTTCCAAAATACATCCATGGGCATGGGGCGGTAATAATAGTACCCTTGCGCATAATGGCAATTAATACTCAGCAGGAATTCCACCTGCTGCTCGGTCTCTACTCCTTCTGCAATTACATAGAGATTGAGCCACTTGGCCATCCGTACCACAGAACTCATGATGTCTCCGCCTTTATCATGACCGTCGGTTTCTCCGGTAAGAAAACGCATGTCCAGCTTTATGACATCAATATGAATGTCCTTCAGCATGTTCAGCGAGGAGTACCCGCTGCCAAAGTCATCCATAAGGATGGTGAAGCCGTATGCCTGCAGCCGGTCCACCACTTTTGACAAGTATTCCATATTGCGGGCGTACACCGTTTCTGTAATTTCCAGCTGGAAAAGGGCAGGGTCGATCTGGTAGCGTTCTACCAGCGAAACCAGCTGTTGATAAAGATCGTTTTGATATAAATTGGTCCTTGATACATTGACGGATATGGGAATTGGTCGTTTGCCTGCAGCGATCTGGCGGCGAAGTTCTCTGCAGACTTCTTCCCATATAAAGTAATCCACTTTAATAATGAACTGATTTTTTTCAAACGCTGGTATAAATTCGCTTGGCGGGATGAGGCCTTTTTCCGGGTGCTGCCAGCGTACCAGGGCTTCCGCACCAACGATTTTTCCTGTGTCCATATCGCATTTGGGCTGCATGTATACCTTGAATTCTCTGTTTTCCAGGGCAGACTCCATATCGTTGACGATTTCCTGTTCCAGAATGAGATTTGCTCGCAGTTTCTGGTCATAGACAGCGTAGTTTTTCACATATTTATTTTTTACAGATTTCAAAGCCAACAGCGCGCGGTCGCACATCCTGCTGGCCGGCATGAAGCGGTCCTCCACTTGATAGAATCCAATGGCCGCTACCAGCTCCATTTGAAGCGGATAATCTTTGAACAATTTTGTAATAAGTTCTGCGATGTAAGCGTACTGTCCTCCAATATTCGGATAACAGCATGCAAAAACATCAGCCACAATGCGCCCGACCGCACCGCCTGCTTCGGCGGTGCCCACTTTCAGATGGTTAGCCACAAACTGAAGAAGCCGGTCCCCTTCTTCGGTTCCATAAAGATCGTTGACGATTTTAAAGCGGTCGATGTCAAGGCAGATAATCGTATAGTTTCTCTCCGGGTTCCTGCGGACCAAGGCTTCCGTTTTTTCATAAAAGGTTTCTTTATTATAGACGCCGGTCAGGGAATCATACTGCCCGGCCAGCCTCAGTTCATTTCGTATCACCATATTGTGAACCCGCCGCTGCAGCAGGCTCTTTTCATAGGGTTTGATCAATATTTCTTCGGCGCCGGCCTTAATGGAACTGGCGGCGGTATCTTGTCCATAATGGTCTAAGAGGGCAATGATCGGTATATCATATGACAAAAGGGCCTTTTTCACCGAGTCCATAATTTTGTTCTTCCTCGTTATCAGCAAACAGCAGCTAATTAGGGCTGCACAGATATTTTCTTTGCCGTGGCTGACGATATGAAGCGCTTCCTGTTCGTTGAAAGCTTGCATGACGATATATTGGTCGTCTAAAAGTGTTTTTATCTGGCCGCTGTCTGTTTTCTCGTTTTCCAGCACCAGCACCATATGTTTGCGCATAATCATTCCCCTCGGACTTGCCTGCATCATCCTGTAATTGACGCTAACTATTATAGTATAAGATGCGAGCTGCGTCGAGCATCTTTCACTTATTCTATACCTTGCGGCAACGCCGTACCAATCTGACCAGAATAGTATAAGATGCGAGCCGCGTCGAGCATCTTTCACCTATATTGCACCTCTCGGCGAAGCCATATCCATCTATTCAATATGGTATCATTAAAGAGCCATTTTATCTCATATTCAGATATTTAGTATGTGGTCAGGTCGCATGCTGGGGGGCGGGAGGAGGAGACGGAGAGAAGTGGAAGCGGAAAAAAGCAAAAAAACATTTTAAAAATTACCCACTTTCAACGATTGAGCCCTCTTAAATTGATTTTTAAGAAGCCAAACCCGCTTTTCCTGGTGTGGCCCCGAAATGAAACCCCGCAAACCCACAACTTTGCGTAAATATCGCAAAAACTTTTTAAAATTTTCCGGATACTGGACTCATCGGATGCCAGGTCCACTTGCGTGAGATAGTATCAGTATTTAGAAAAAACATCTTCATGACTGATATTTTGCAGCGGGTCATTTGGAAAAAATATCGCAAGCGAAACATCGTGCTGCCATTGTTCTTTGCGGGTTCTTGGCGCTAAGGGAGCAGACTTTCTTCTGTCACTGGTCTAGGTATCACAAACATCGCCGGAAAGAGGGCATCCTCTTTCCGGCGATGTTTCATTATCCATCAGCTAATTAATCTGCGTCATAACCAGGCACGCTTTCCCTGGTTCTACAGCAAACACAGACCCGCGCCCATTCTGCGATAAGTCCCGCCTTCTCTCCGATAGGAGCAGAACAAGTCCGGCCCGCAGCAAGTACAATGGCTGCTGGCAGTAATATGCTTCTTTTGAATACCCGCATCCTCCAGCTGCCTGCGGTTGATACCTTTCAGATCCAGATAGTTCTTCTCACCGCATGGTCTGGCAAAATCCCCTGCGAACTTCCAGCGGCGCTGGAATTCTTCCAAAACCTCGGGTCCTGTTTCAAAACAGCAGCTGCTGATGCCCGGGCCGATATGAACAAGGATATCCTCCGGTTTACTGCCAAAATGTTCTCCCATTTTTCTTGCTGCTTTAGGAGCAATTCCGGCGGCTGTTCCCCGCCAACCCGCATGTACCAGACCGATTGCCTTTTTGACAGGATCGCACAGATACACAGGCAGGCAGTCTGCGTGAACAGTTGTCAATAAAACGCCCGGCACATCGGTGATCAACCCGTCAGTATCAGCGATGCGAACCGGGGCATCTTCACGCTTTTCAATGACAACGATATGATCCTTGTGTACCTGGGCTGGCCAGATGGGCTGCGCCAGATCCAGGCCAAGCTGGCAAAAGACATCCGGCCGGTCATAGGGACTGCCTTCACTGGCGCCGTACTTTGTTGAAAAAAATCCTTTTACTATGGGAAGCTCTTCAAATACTTCCAAATATAATTTTTGTTCCATGGTTTTATTATATCATTTTTGCAGCAGCAAAAATCCGGTAAATTTTAAAAAACCGGAGACATTTTTACACAAAGATGTGGGTTTGTGAGGCTTCATTTGGGAGAAAAGAGCGACAAGCCTCAGAAATGTCAGTTCAAGCCTGTATAAGCTGGCTCAATCGTTGAAAAAAGGGTAAATTTTGAAAGAAACATTTATTTTTTTCCCGAAACATGTCGTCCAGCATCCTAGGCCCGCTTTCGCAGCTGCACCGATCCTTTGCCCGGGGACCAAGGCCCCGGGCAGAAGAGCGGCATTTGCCTGGCTGGATCAATCAGGATCAATCATTCATAGACTCGATCAGTCCATCCACCAGCTGATCCATCTCTATGGCGCTGCCTTCATTTAAAGAGGAGAGGACGGATACCTTTTCATTGAGCACGGTCATCTGCTTCATCTCATCGAGGAACTCTTCCATGAGAGCGCCGGACTTGGGTGCCCAGGACCCGTTTTCAATCAGTGCTACTGTGCGTTTCTGCATATTCAGCGCCTTCATATCCATGAGATAATTCAGCATCGGAGGATAAATCCCCAGATTATATGTGACCGAGGCCAGAACAATGTGACTCAGCCGGAAGGTCTCTGAAATCAGTTCTGAAACATGGGTTTTGGAAACATCGTACATCGCCACATTGGTCACGCCCCGGACTGCCAGCTTGGTTGCCAGCGCATTGACTGCGCTTTCCGTATTGCCGTACATGGATGCGTATACGATCAGCACACCCTGTTCTTCCGGCTCATAGCTGCTCCATTTATCATACTTATCCAGGAAATACCCCAGATCGCTGCGCCATACCGGGCCATGGAGGGGGCAAATCATTTTAATATCAATGGTTGCCGCCTTTTTCAGCAGGGCCTGCACATGAGGGCCGTATTTGCCTACGATATTGGTATAATACCTTCTCGCATCGTCGATCCAATCCCGGTCAAAGTTGACTTCATCGTTGAAGAGCTTTCCGTCGAGGGAACCAAAGGAGCCGAAGGCATCCGCTGCAAACAGGACGCCGTTTGTCAGATCAAAGGTTACCATGGCTTCCGGCCAGTGGACCATGGGCGCGGCCACAAAGGTGACTTCATGCTTACCGAAGGAACGTGTATCCCCTTCCTGCACCTCTTCCATATGGCCGTCAACATCAAAGTTGAACTGATGCATCATCATAAAGGCTTTTTCCGTACTAATGATCTTCACATCCGGGTAGCGGATCAGCACTTCTTCGATGGATGCTCCGTGATCCGGCTCCATGTGGTTAATCACCAAATAATCCAGCTGACGTCCGTCAAGGACATACTCGATATTCTCTAAAAACTGCCGTCCCGCGGACCAGTCCACGGTATCGAAGAGCACAGTCTTTTCATCCAGCAGGAGGTAGGAATTATAGGAAACGCCCCGCGGGATGGGATGAATATTTTCAAAGAGTGTCAGGCGGCGGTCATTCCCACCGACCCAATACAAATCTTCTGTTACTTTTCTTACGCAATACATGGTTATCCTCCTTATCCTTCTATGAATTTATCCTTTTCTTCTCCGCAGTCCGGGCAAATCCATTCTTCCGGAAGAGCGTCGAATAAAGTACCTGGAGAAACATCGGCCTCCGGATCGCCCACAGCTGGATCGTATTCGTATCCGCAGCCGGAGCATACATAAGTTTTCCATGGAGGCGCTTCCTTCTTTGGAGTCGCTTTTCTCATCTTCTGCATTGGCGGCGCTGGTTTTTTCGGTTCTCCGTTATCCAGCGCTTTTGTCAGCAACGGCAGAATTTCCATCAAATCTCCTACAATACCGTAATCGGCATTTTTGAAGATGGGCGCGTTTTTATTCTTATTGATGGCTACAATGGTGGTTGCTCCCTTGATCCCTTTCAAATGCTGGCCGGCGCCTGAAATTCCGCAGGCTATGTACAGATTTCCGTTGAATTTCTGCCCGGACATTCCCACATAACGATTGAGAGGAACATATTTCAAAGTCTCAGCCACTGGTCTGGATGAACCCACAGCCGCACCAGCCTGAAGGGCCAGCTCTTCGATGAGCTTCATATTCTTTTTATCTCCGATGCCCTTTCCGGCGCTGACAACACGATCCGCTTCAATAATCGGCGTGTTGGGGTCAATGCCCACCGTGAAATCATAGCCGTCTGCCTTAAGGGCTTCCACAAGAGCCGCCACTTTTTCTTCGCTGGATCCTTCCAGGAAGAGCTTTTTCTTGCGTGCTCCGGTGATGGGTCCCTTCGCCTTCAGCTTGCCGCCGGCCTGTTTTGGCGGTTTACCGATAATATGAGAAGCGATAACAACTCTCTGAATTTCGTTAGTGCCTTCATAAATGGTACAAATTTTCGCATCCCGGTATGCCCGTTCCACTTCCATGCCTTTCAAGTAGCCGTTTCCGCCGAAAATCTGAACCGCATCGTTGACCACTTCCAGGCAGATATCGGAAGCGTATTGCTTGGCCATGGCGGATTCCATACCGTAAGGTTCATGATGCTCCTTCAGTTCTGCGGAGCTGTAAATCAGAAATCTTGCGGCCCTCAGCTTGGTCGCCATGTCTGCGATTTTGAAGGAATTGATTTGGTGGTGAGCAATTGGAATGCCGAACTGCTCCCTTTCCTTGGCGTATTCTACCGCATGTTCGAATGCTCCCTGAGCGATTCCCAGCGCCTGGGAAGCGATTCCGATCCGCCCGCCGTCCAGGGTTGCCATGGCGATTTTGAAGCCCTGGCCTTCCTTGCCCAGCAGATTTTCTTTGGGAACCTTGACGTCGTTGAAAATCAGTTCAGCGGTAGCCGATGAGCGGATTCCCATCTTGTCGTAATGGTCGCCGAATTCAAAGCCTTCCCAGCCTTTTTCCACAATAAAGGCACTGATTCCTCTGGTGCCAATATTAGGCGTGGTCACTGCGAAAATCACGTAAGTATCCGCTTTTTCGGCGTTGGTGATAAAAATCTTTCCGCCGTTGAGGATATAGTGGTCGCCAACCAGCTCGGCCGTGGTTTCTGTGCCGCCGGCATCGCTTCCAGCATTGGGCTCTGTCAGGCCGAAGGCTCCCAGCTTTTCTCCTTTTGCCAGCGGAACCAGATATTTTTTCTTCTGCTCCTCTGTACCAAAGGCATAGATGGGATAAGATCCCAGCGAAACGTGGGCCGAAAGAATAACGCCCGTACCGCCGTCAACCCTCGCCAGTTCCTCCACCGCAATGGCATACGTCAGAATATCCAAACCGGCTCCTCCGTATTTTTTCGGATATGGAATTCCCAGCATATTCATTTCCGCCAGTTTCTTTACGATTTCATCCGGAAATTCGTTTTTTTGATCCAGCATAAAGGCAATCGGCTTTAGCTCCGTTTCTGCGAATTCTCTGATCTTCGCGCGAAATTCCTCATGCTGATCGGTTGTTTTGAATAACATCATTACCTCCCCTTTCACGATATATCTTCCATGTTTTTACTGAATTTTTAGAATTTATTATATTCTAACCTGTTTTTGGAACTTATTCTGTGATATATGCAACAAAGTGGGTAAATATTATTAAGAACGGATACTAATTTTCGAGAAAGGAAGGTTTTCATGAAACGATATTTTATCAGCGATGGGATTGCTGAGGATTCCATAAAAAAGATGCTCCGCTGTTTTCGGCCCCAGTTGAAACGATTTCAAAGCGGCGAAACGATCATGCGTTATTCGGACCGTGTGGAAAAGATCGGTCTTGTGATGAAAGGAACGGCGGTTCTCCATGTTCTGGATGCGGACGGAAATGCCGGGCTTTTGGAAACGTACGAAGAGCAGGCTCTCTTTGGCGAGCTGTTTCATCTGCCTTTGGACGGGTTTGAATACCTTGTGGAAGCTAAGACAGACAGCCGGGTCTTGTTCATCGACTATACCCACATCGTTACGCCCTGTGAAAAGACTTGCGCCCACCATTCCCAGCTGATCAACAATCTTTTCCTAATGGCAGCGCAGCGAGCTCAGGCGTTGTCGCTCCATCTGAATATTCTTCATCAGCCTACGATCCGCAAAAAGCTGCTCACCTATCTGACCTGCCTGCGGGGAACGGCGGAAAGCGATTCTATTACCATTCCGTTAACCTTGTCGGCTCTGGCGGAATATCTCTGCGTGGACCGCAGTGCCATGACCCGGGAGATTCGGCTGATGAATGAGGAGGGGATTTTGCAGTCCAACAGGAGAACCTTTCAATTGTTGTAAAGCAGGATATGAACGCCGGTGCCCGATGCAGCATGCAAAAAACGCCAAGGTACTTCGATCGCTGCGAAAGCTCCCTGGCGTTTTATCTTTTCTTCATTTGAGCATGGCTTTTACTTTGCCCTTGGACTGAACGCCCACGGATGTACCTACGATCTTTCCGTTCTGGAAAAGGGCCAGTGTGGGAATGCTCATGATCCCGAATTGAGCGGCCAGCTGAGGCTGTTCGTCAATGTTGACTTTCCCGATCCTGGCTTTCGGCTCGTCAGCCGCCACCGCGTCCAAAATAGGCGACATCATCTTGCATGGCCCGCACCATGGAGCCCAAAAATCCACCAGCACCGGTTCCTGTGAATTTACAACTTCCTGATTAAAGTTATCCTGTGTTAATTTTATAATAGCCATTTTTAAATACCTCCTTTGACTTTGTGGCTTAACTATACCACCATCCAAACAAATCTTCTGTGACCAGGTTACATATATGCTTTTTTTTTCTTTCCCAGAAAAATTTCGGTTGCCAGCGGCAGCTTTGATGTATTATTCTAGTAGGCAAGGAGGGTTTATGAAAAAATTTAAAGGAGAATTATGTTTGATGCTGGCGGCCCTGATCTGGGGGTCAGCGTTTATATTTCAAAAGATGGGAATGGATCATGTGGGCCCGTTCACATTCGGATTCTTTCGCTTCACCTTGGGAGCGCTGGCGCTGCTTCCCGTGATTTTTATCTACGGCAAGCTGAACCAAAAGCGTTCTGCGCCCAAGGAAATCACGCCGTTTAAAAACCGCATGCTCCTGCTGGGAGGCTTGCAGTGCGGGATCGCCAGTTTTATTGCCGGTTCCCTGCAGCAGATCGGCATCATGTATACCACAGCCGGAAAGGCGGGATTCATCACTTCGCTGGATATTGTCATCGTTCCCATCCTGCTCTTATTTCTCAGGCGAAGGGTTGGAATTTTCACTTGGCTGGGAGTTGCCCTGGCCGGATTCGGACTTTACCTGCTCTGCATCACGGACGGGTTTACCATCCAGCTTGGCGACGGACTGGTAATCGCCTGCGCGGTGGGTTATTCCTTCCAGATTCTGCTCATCGACTATTATTCCGACAAGGTGGATGCAATCAAGCTTTCGTTTTTACAGTTTTTGCTTTCCGGCCTTTTATCGGGTGTTTTCATGATTTTTCTGGAATCCGTGGCTTTTCAGGATATCATCGACTGCGCGGTCCCCATTTTATACACGGCAATTCTAGAAGTGAGCATTGCTTTTACCCTTCAGATCGTCGGACAGAAGGATACTCCCCCTGCCATCGCTGCCATCATCATGAGCCTGGAAGCGTTTTTCTCCGCAGTATGCGGCGCTCTGTTCCTTGGAGAAGTGATGTCATCGCGGGAAATGATCGGATGCGTTCTGATGCTGACTGCCTTTATCATATCGCAGATTCCTGACAAACGGATTTCACGTCAAGACCACGCTTAGGGAATCCAATAAAACCCCACCAGCCCGGACAGAATTCCCAAAGCCGCCCCGGCAATCACATCTTTGGGGAAATGCACACCGCCCAGCACCCGCACAACGGCCATAAAGATTCCCGCCGCGCCGATCAATACCCCGGCAAGAGGCATTTTCCAGAAAAAGGTCATTCCGATGATAAAGATGGAAAAGACGTGGCGGCTGGGAAAGGATTTTCCCCTGGTGTCTTTGGGGATCACCGGAGGCAGGTCGAAGACTTCATAGGGCCTGGGCGCACAGTACAAATATCGAAAAACGCTGATAACGACAAAAGAGATACCCGGCACCAAAACAGCCCTCGCAAGCCCAGTATCTTTTTGCAGATACAGCGCTGCCAGCAAAACGGGATAGGCAATATATGCGATTTTCGTCAAAATGGAATCGATAAGGATGATCGCCTTTTGCCTCTTAGGATTGCCGCGAAAGCTTTCGGTCATTTTCAGATACGTCTCTTTGGTCATGGTGGACTGCCTCCTGCTACAATTTTCTAAAATACTCAATCAAAATATCTTTCATATAATGATATCTTCTGGCATAAGAATTCTCAACCCGGATCAGCTCAAAATCGTACCTCTGGCAAAGCTCCGCCTTTTTCTGATCCCGAAGGCGGACCGCTTCCTCTTCAATATGCTCTTTTCCGTCCAGTTCAATGGCCAGCACCGGCATTTCTTTTGTGCTGCGGACGCGCTGATAGACGACAAAGTCAAAGCGGCCGGTGTAAAAAAGGTCGTTGTGTTCCTCGCTGCCATCGAACACATGGGAGATGGGCACCTCTTTGTGAATCGTATATTTGCTGCCTGCCACCAGGATATTGCCCAATGCGTGGTTGAGGGTGGTCAGGAAAGCGGCTTCTGTTTCCGTGCTGTAAGGTTTGATGCCCAGCGCTCTGGTGGCTGCTGCTTTGGGCGTAACTTCCGAAGCGCCGTTGGTGCGGATATACTCCACCAGCTCGTACAAATCGTCCTCTTCATCCGTGCCGTGAAGGCGGCGCAGGTTCTGACTGCTGGACAACAGCACCAGCTTTTCCTTGGCCCTGGAGGTGGCCACATTGATCAGCTCCTTATTGTTTTTCAGCCAGCTGTAGGTCTTTGCATGGGTCTGATCGGTCACTGCCAGGGAAAAGAGAATGACATCCTTTTCATCCCCCTGGAAAGCGTGGACCGTGCCGCACTGCACATCGAGAATACCGTTATCCAAAAGCACGCTGTTGATGTATTCTTTTTGGCTGACAAAGGGGGTAATGACGCCGATTTTTTTGTCCCGGTTTTGAAGGATATAGTTCAGGATCTGGGCCGCTTCCGCAGGAGCCGTGTTCTTTTCCTCTGTCGATCCGTCGGCAAGATCCACATAGACCAGCGGCTGGGGTTCGCAAACCTGGCTGCGGATCTTCAGCTTGTCGTTGTAATATTTTTTATTGTTAAAATCGATGATCTTGCGATGGCAGCGGTAATGATAGCTGAGCAAAATCTCATCGCTCACCGAGTCGCAGGCCAGATACGTCTTATAAATGGAATTCTCAATATAATCGTACTCCTGGCTCACCTGGTATTTGGCCTTCAAGGTCTGGTTCGCCTTGGGATCCAGCAGAATCACCGGGCTCAGCTGCTGGGGATCGCCCACCAGCATCAAATTGCTGCCGCGGATGATGGGTACCAGAGAAACCGCCGAATTGCACTGGCTGGCTTCATCCATCATCACCATATCAAAATAGGGCTTGGGCTCGCCCAGCCGGTGGGCGGAAATACATGTCGTAATCACGACAGGAAAGATGCGAAGAAATTTCTTCATGTTCTCTTCCTGGCTTAGATGGCGGTTAAATTCTTTGACCTGCTCCTCCTTGCGCCCCTCCATAAAGAGAATGGACAGCAGCTCTTCATTCTTGGGTTCGTCCAGCCGTTTGATATATTTTGCCGATATATAATAGAGATATTTTAAAAATTCTTCAACGTTTTGATTCAGCAGCGGCAGAGCATCCGCTTCATCCACTTCTCCGATCTGCTCCAGCTGTTTCTCCACTGCCGCAAGCTGCCGGCTCTGCAGCTCGACCCGGAAGGTCAGACTCTGTTCGCTGCGGATCAGGCTTTCAATCGACGCTTTCCGTTCCTTCAGATCGAGAATGGACTCATATCGTTTGAGCAGCTGGGAGAGCTGCTCTGTCTTTTCGATTTTGTCATCCTTGTTCCGCTCCAGGGTATTGGAAAAAACATTGATTTCTTTCACTTGCAGATACAATGCCTTCATGTAGTCCAGGGCTTCTTCCACCTTTTCCCGGTTTCCCAGCCGCACGGCCGGAAAGGGGACGCGTTTGTTCCGATAGCGGATATTCTGCAAGGTATGAAATACGCTGTCAATGGGATGATTATTATAGGATGCAAAAAGCACCGTCTTTTCGTTGAAAAAAGCAGTGGTGATGGTGTTGATAATCGTGCTTGTTTTTCCGGTTCCAGGGGGCCCCTGAATGTAGGAAAGGGGATATTTTAAGCCGTGATGGATGGCCAGAAGCTGATCCAGGTTCACCTGCTGGTTGAGCAGCGCCAGGGGATATTGTTTTGTCCGCACCGGCTGTTTTACCAGTTCTCCGAAAAATGCTTTTATGGGAATGGTGGGTTTTGCTTCCTGGTACATTTCCAGGATTGCGCCGTATTCCTGATCCAGATCCAAAGCCAGGTCCCGGGAAAGGGTCAGAAGATAGGGCATATCGTCCACGCCCTTGATCTGCGGATTGGCGCTGGTAATCCGGTCTTTGATTTCTTCCTGATTGGTATCGAAATCGTCCAGCAAATATCCGTATTCTTCCGGAAGAAAGCGGCGGATGCTTTGCTTTTCACCGTCAATGGTAAATTCCCGGCAAATGGTCGCTTCCTCTTCTGCGATCAGCCTGCGGCGGATCACGTCAAAATTCATCTTGCGGTACGCCAGCACGTAAAGGCCCTTTCTGACGGGCACACTTAGCAGGTTCATGCAGATTTGCAGGATCCGTTTTCTGGGCTTTTTCTGCTGCCTGTCGCGGATGGTTCTGCGCTGGAACTGGTTGATAATATCCTTGTACTGCTGGTCACTTAGCTGGTAAACTCCTTCCTGCACCCCTTCACCGTCCAGGCCTTCTACCAATGCGTATTCGCTGCGGTAAGGGGTGGAGTCCAGGCGGCTGCAGTCGGCCAGATAATTGAGGATTTTCATGTTGGCCGCATGGTGAAACAGTTCTTTGTATTTGGCCGGATTGAGATGAATATCCTCCACCAGCCTCTGGTTCACCGGGTGAAAGGAGCCTTCCACCACATCGGAGGTGAGAATTGAGTCAATGTAAATCCTGGGAAAATCACCCAGGGTATGTTTGGATAGATGGAGTCCGGCCACGCTAAGGGACCGGTCCTTGAGGTTGATGTCGTTGATTCCGATCCAGTACCGGGTCTGTTCTCCATTTTTATTCTTGTATTCGATGCTGATCCACTTGCCTTCGTGGATGGCTTTAAAAATATCCCGGCAAACCGTATTCATGAAAAGCCTCCTGAGCTGCTGGACTTACTGGTCCTTAACCCGTTTCAGATACGCTCCGATATCCAGCCCCATCCCCATTCTATCTATCATTCGAAAGGTCCCCGCCTGTCTTTCTCCTTGTTTGTCCACTCCAACAAGCTGGGCTTCGACAAAGACAGTTCCGTACTTGCTCCTTTTCTTATCATCTATAGAGTAGCCTACGGTACAGGATTCACCTTTTTCCAGATGAATGGGATCCTGGAAGTCGATTTCATCGTAAGGAATATCGTTGATTTCCAGCGATGTGATGACTTGGAATAGTTCCTTCTCATAAGGGATTTCAATTCCTGTGATGTCTATCGGTCTTTTCGCTTCAAAGGCCATCTCCCCATAATTTTCATCATCCTGTGTATAATCCGGTTCTTCTCTGGTGGTAACAAATCCTTTTTCCTTCAAGCTGCATATTTTGACATGCCCCACGTCAGCGGTGGAGGTGCTGCCGTCATCCCAGGTGATTTCTAAATGGTCAAACTCCAGCGGCACCGCCATGCTGGAATCCTCGTTCAGCTTGCTAGTGCCTACGCCCCAGCTGATGGTATGAAGCCAATACCCGCTTTCCTCCTCATTTTGCTGGTCGTAGATGTCGATGGAGATGTCCGGCGGCGCATCGGGAATTTCAAGGTTTTTTACCTTTTTGTCCCAGGTCTCATCGGTGATGTACTGGGTATCAACATCCATATCTTCTGAAGAAATAAGTGCCTTAACAAAAACCGGTTCTTCCAGCTTGGGGCCGCACCCGGTCATTATTGCCGCTGCAAGCACAAGCAGGCATACGGCCGAAAAAACGATCCTTTTCTTTTTCATATATTCTCCTTTTGGCCTTACCGCCAATTTCTAAATCTCGACTGCGATTTTCATAACGCCCGCTTCTCTGTTTTCGAACAGGTCATAAGCGCTGAGGATTTCCTCTAGGGCAAAGGTATGGGTGATCAAGCCTGCAGTATCCAGCCTGCCCTCCTCAATGAGCTGCAGCAGCCGTTCACAATGGGCCGCATGGACGCCTCCCGTCTTGAAGGTTAAATTTTTTCCATACATCTGGGGCAGCGGCAGCCGCTGGTCCTCTTCGTACATGGCGACCAGGCACACAATTCCCGATGGGCGGGCCAGCTGCCAGGCCAGGTCAAAGGTTCCATCGCCGCCTGCGGCTTCGATTACTCGGTCCGCTCCTCTGCCGCCCGTTTTTTCCATGACCAGTGTTTTTAAATCCTGCCTGCTGCAATCCACCACCTGCGCTGAAATTCCCAGTTTTCTTCCAAACTCTGTCCGCTCTTCATCGATATCTGCTAAAATCAGATGTTTCGGCTCATACAAGGAAGCGCACATAGCTGTGCACAGACCCGTAGGGCCGGCACCCAAAATGACTACGGTGTCATTTTTTGTTATCTCTGCCAAATCCGCCGCCCAATATCCGGTGGAGAGAATATCGCCCACAAAAAGCGCCTGCCGGTCCGTGATTGATTGGGGAATCCGGTTGAGTCCGTTGTCCGCATAAGGTACGCGCACATACTCCGCCTGCCCGCCGTCAATGCGGCAGCCCAGGGCCCAGCCGCCGTTCTCATCTGCGCAGTTATTGACCAGCCCCTGCTTGCAGTAAAAGCATTCCCCGCAGAAGGTCTCCACGTTGATGGTTACCCGGTCCCCCGGTTTGACGTTATGAACCTGCTCTCCCGTTTCCTCGACAATGCCCACCATCTCATGTCCCAAAACGATGCCGGGGATCGCCTTGGGTACTGCTCCGTGTTTGATGTGCAGATCGCTGGAACAGATCGATGCCAGAGTTACGCGTATAATGGCATCCGTAGGGAGCTGTAAACTCGGGCGAGGCCGCTCTTCCAACGCCAGCCGATGATTCTTCTTATAAACGAGCGCTTTCATTTCAACCTCCTTCTTCACTCTTTCCGGGCTTGTTTTAGGTATTCCGGTATATTTTTCTCGATCTTAGTATCAGGAGAAATCACAAACACAGCCTCTTGTTTCTTTCCCTGACCATCCTCCCCCATCAGCCGCATATTGATCCAAATGCGGCCGTACAAGGTCTGAAATTTGTCATTATAACGGCAATGCACCTTAAATGTCCCTCCCTTTTTCAATTCAATCGGGTGTTGTTCATCTATTTCAGACACCGGTACATCATTGACTGTCAAGCTGGATACCATCTTTTCTACTTCTTCTTGATAGGGGATTTCAATTTGGGTAATTTTCATGTTCCGCGGCGCCTGAAAGGTTTGCGAGTCGTCGATCCGTTTATCTTTTTTATAGTTGCTGTTTGCCTCCTGGGCCTCTAGCATGTCCCGGGCTCCGCTTTGGATTTGAATGCTGCCCACATCAGCTGTGGTCTTGCTGCCATCATCCCAGGTGATGTTCAGCTTGTTGAAGGAGATCGGCTCTGTCAGTCCCCCCTCTTCCGTAAGGTTGTCGCTGTTTACCCCCAAGTGTGCGGTGTGGAGGGAGTATCCGCTCAGAATCTCGGAATCCTCATCATAGACAACCGTTTCGATATCTTTGGGTGCGTCGGGAATCTCTACGGATTTTATCCTTTTGCCACCCACCATACCGGAAATATACATAATGTCCACATCCATGTCATCTGATGAAATGAGACTTTTCACCACCACCGGCTCTTTCATGTAGATGCTGCATCCGCAGAGCAATGTGATCAATAGTATGCTGGTCATGATGCCCAGCATGATCTTAATACGTTTTTTCATAGGCTCCTCCTTTTTTCGGCGGCTCTGGCGCTGCCGGATTTACACAATACAGTCTTCTTTTACCAGTATAGCATTGGAGGCTGCTGATTTGAAGGGAGGATTGGGGAAAAGTTGATTTGGATTGGGCTGGTGGCGAGTATGTGCATGGGCCCCGGCGGGCTGCCACGCGTGCCGGGGAGGTGAGGCATCAGAGGCAGGCTGCCCCGCGTGCTGGAGCATATTTCATTTATTTTGCCGATTTCTATTCGAAATGGGCGAATTTATATGGACATTGGTTTCAAATTGCGGTGTTTCGAATAGAAATTGAGAAATTTTTTATATTTTGCTGGCCGGAAGCAAAAAACGTGAGCCGCAGTGCTGAGGAAAAAACTCAAAAAAATTAAATGTTTTTACACAAAGCTGTGGGTTTGTGGGGCCTCATTACGAAAAAGCTGAAGCCTGGCCGCCGACCCGCCGATCTCAGATGGCTCAGGCATTAAAAAAAGTGTAAATTTCAAAAGAAACTTACACTTTTTTCCGCATATAAACGTCTGGCGCTGCTGCATGATACATATCAAAGTGCAGCCGCCCCTGTATGCTATTTTTTATTTCCCGGAAGCCACCGTGTGATTGGAATACGTGTCCCAGTTTGGCTCATAAGTGTCGTCGGCCTGGTTGCCCCAAAGCTTCCATCCATCGCGGATGCCTCTTGCGAACAGCTCCAGATACGGCCCCGGGCTGCATGCTTCAATCAGATCAATGATTTCATCCGGCTTTCGTGAATGTTCCCGCTTCATCGCCCGAACCAGATTAACCTGACTCCTGGCCGGCTGCAAGGTTCGATTGCTCTTTCCTTTAATTCCAAAGAGCAGCAGTTCGGTCACATTGCGGAAATAAAAACCCACGCCTCTGCCGTCCGGGCCGCCGTCTTTTCTGACCTTTTCCCAAACCAGATTCGTCTTATATTCAAATCCCCACGCTTTCATGACTTCCAAACCTTCGGGAAGCAATGCATTGGGCACCCACAGGTATAAATGACTTTTCTCCTCCGCAACGTCATCCACAGGAATTGCTTTGATCGCTTCCAGGGAAAGGGTAGGGTACCGGTTGAGCCGTTTATGCTCCGGCGCTACCTTTCCGGTCCTGTTTTGGAACTGCCACGGCGGGTCAGCAAGGATTGTCTTGAATTTATCCTCTCCGCAGAACGCCTTAAAATTGTCAATTGTATCTATCAAAATTTCTTTATCAGTCATTACCATCCTCCCAATCTTCGATGCATTTGTCGGTGATTCCAATGGCCAGAATCGGGCATCCTCCGTGCCGCCTGGAATCCAGCCGCGGCGTCAGCTTTCCCATCCAGGTTGTACTGGCTCCATATTTTTTCTTGATGGAATTTCCCAACTCTGCAAAAACCTGATTCAGCGACTCGCTCCGGGTAATAATCACGCCTGCGCTGATCACGTCGCACTCGTAATAGGTCCTCATTGCAAATAAATCCCGGTCATATGTCTGGTCTTTGCTGTTCCACTCCACATCGATGGCGACTCTGTTTTTTACATAGTCGATATTATGTCCGTCAATATAGTTTTTGAGTGTCTTTTGCTCGATAGGGCTAGTTTCGAACCGGCCCTTTTTATCGCCCCGCCTTGGGTAAAAATGAACCACCAGGTCGCCCGAGATGCGGATTTCTTGCCACCCCAACGGGTCTAAAATAGCGGAAAATTTGGGAGGAATGGGAGATTCGTTTCCTCCTGACTTTGCAATATCCGTTTTTGTAATCTTTACCTTGCGCAGGGTTTCAATGATCTCATCGAATTCTTTTTGAAACGCCTGAGAAATAATTTCTGCTGCGTGGTTGTAGTTTAAAAGCTCGTACCTTTGCTGTATATCCTCCGGGAACAAATCCTTCCAGGTCTCCATTCTTTTCTCCTCAATTCTCATTTGTCTTTTATTATACGATAAATCTCGACGCCAAACAAGCGTTTGCGCTGCCGGACCATTCTCTTTCTTCCCTCCTTCTGATACCAGCATAACATATGCTATGTACGTTTTTCGGGGCCTATCCAAAACTTTTTTAAAAATTTTTAAAAGTTTCATGGCGGGGCGCTGCGTCCAGGTTGCAACATCATCGAAATAGGCCCCTGTGGTCTGAAGCCATGGGGCCTATTGGATCATTTTATTTTAGAGGAAATCTTTCCATCTTTTAAAGCTTTAATTAAAGCTACCATTATTTACAGCGCTTCAACCCCTTGGCGAACTTAATCCCTTCTTCCCTTGAAACCTTTCCAAGCATCTGCATGACGGACTCCTCAGTAATGACATCGATATACCGATCCCCGTTGGAATCCTCATCCTGTACATACAGTATCCGGTCTTTCAGCCTGATCAAATCTCCATCGCCGCTTGCGTTGACAGTGCTGTCATCATCGCTGTTTGCCATCTCAATCAGGCTTAGTTGTTTTTCCCCGTTTTTAAACGTATATTCCGCTGTAAAATCTCCGAATTGGGACTGTTCAACGATCAGGGATTCCAGCTGAAATCCATCGGGAATATACTGGGGTACGTACAAGTTCCCTTCGGCAAAATCGATCGCTCCCTCGATGTCATCCATGCTATTGATCGTAATGGAAGATACCGTCTCGGCCACCTCATTTTCCAGCAGCGCTTCGTCCTGCTCATCTGTGGACAGCCCCGTAGCTGACTTATAAATTCTATGGAGCAGGCCCTTATCCCCATAAACAGTGTCGTCAAAGGCGATCATCGAAATGGTGTTCCCAAGTAAAACCACCAGCAGCACAGCGGCGGCGATGGCGGAATATCGCTTTATGCGCCTGCTTCGTTTGCCAGTTTCCTTCTCCATCTCAATAAAGCTGCGGTTCAACGGAGATGGATTGCCCGCTTGTTTTTGATAATAGTCTTCGGCTGTCTGCTGGATCATTTTAACCCGTTCTTCATGGGTATATGCCCGCTTGCCAGTGCCCATTATTCATCCCTCCCCGTCAATAGTTGATATTCTTTACCCAGTATTTTCAATCCGCGGCCGTAGTATACCCGTACCTTAGCCTCATCTTCGCAGACAATTTCGGCGATCTGGGCAAACTTCAAATCCTGAATCAAACGAAGCTCCAAAAGAAGCCGGTACTTCTCGTGAACCCGGTCAAGGGCCTGCATCAATATCTCCAGACCTTCCTGCGCAAGGATCTGATCCAGAACATCAGCTTCCACCTGCTCCGGATTGTCGATCTCCTCAAACTGATGAAGATCATAACTTTCTTCCTGGAAAGCGCCCCGCTTCTGAGTCATTTGCGCACGAAAATATTTCCGGATCTCATTCATGGCGATTTTCATCAGCCAGGCTCGGCAAGAATCTCCCTTTTTCAGTTGTTCCAGTTTATTCCAGGCCATTTCCATGGTGTCCTGGGTAATGTCTTCCGCCAGCTGCCGATCTCCGTCCAGGCGCGAATAGATAAAGTGATAAACCCTGGTATATTCCGGTTCGATCTTCTGATTAAATATATGCTCTTTCCTTCTCAAATTCATTTCTGCACCTATGCTGTAGATTCTGTTTTATTACAACAGATTATAACACATCTGCACAGAAGTTTACTATTTTCAATTCGGCCTTCTACTATATTAGATGCTTTTTATTGGGATTTCGCAACGCGTTTTCTCAGAAAAAACAACTCATTTCATATACCCGGACATTCGGCAGGCTCCTGATGCTCCCGTCCTTAGGATCTCAGCTTCGTTGTCGTCGGTAATTCCTCCCAGTGCGTAAACCTCCAACTGGGTTTCCCGGCAAAGCGCCCTTAGAAAATCCGTACCTTTTCCTGGGAGACCCGGCTTACAATCCGTTTCAAAGATATTGCCGGCGGTCACATAATGGGCTCCGGCCCCCTGCGCAGCCTTCGCTTCTTCAAGGGAATGCACCGACGCCCCGATCAAGGCAAAATCATCAAGCAGCCCCTGGTTTTCCAGGAGCAGAGCCAGTGGAAGGTGAATGGCATCGCAGCCGATCTTCCTTGCCGCCTGTACAAAGGTATGACAAATCAGGCAGATCCCTTGTCGCTGGCAGACCTGCTGCACCTTGAGGGCTAACCCTTCATATTCCCATTCTTTCAGGTCCTTTTCACGAAGGATGAGCGCATCGATCCGCCCGCCCAGCAGGGCCGCTTGCTCCCAGAGCGGCCGCGGGCAAAGGCTGCGGTTTGATATGGCAATACGTTTAAACATAGACATAATCATTCATCACAGGCTGCAGACCTCTTTCTTTGATGGCCCTGACCATGTCCTCCACATTTCTTCCATCTGCGATTTCAAACTGATCATCCCCCCGCGGAGCATCGTCCTCCGTGTGGCTGCCGATGCCCGTGCTGACCCCGGCGGAAATTTTCGTGGCCGCAAGGCCGATGACATGATCGCGAAAGCCGGACCGTTCTCTGGTGGAGATGGTCATTCCGGCAAAAGGCATGAACAGGCGATAGGCGCACATTACCTGGAGCAATTCTTTTTCATGGACATCCTTTGGGTTGATATCGGCATGATTGACGATGGGCCTGAGGCGCGGGCAGGAAAAAGAAATTTCCGCATGGGGATACTTTCTTTGAAGGGTGTAAGCGTGCATACCTGTTGCAAACGCGTCCTTTCGAAAGTCGTCCAGACCCAAAAGCGCAGCAAAGGCCACACCCCGCATTCCGCCCCGCAGCGCCCGTTCCTGCGCATTGAAGCGATATGGGAAAACCCGTTTATGCCCGGCCAAATGGAGAGTTTCATATTTATCCGAATTGTAGGTTTCCTGGAAAACCGTCACATAATCAGCGCCGCATTGGTGCAGGTATGTATAATCTTCCGAATTCATGGGATACACCTCAATCCCCACCATTTTAAAATAATTCCGGGCGATCCTGCATGCCTGGCCGATATACGGTACATCGGATTTGGCCCGGCTTTCTCCGGTGAGGATTAGAATTTCCTCCAAACCAGTGGCAGCGATGGCCTGCATCTCCTTTTCAATCTGCGCCTCATCAAGGCGTGCCCGCTTGATTTGATTGTGGCAGTTAAACCCGCAATAGATGCAATAATTCTCACAGTAGTTGGAAATATACAGGGGCGTAAAAAGGCAGATACTGTTTCCAAAATGCTTATGCGTCTCGTGCTGTGCCAGCTGAGCCATTTCCTCCAAAAATGGAGCGGCGGCAGGCGACAGCAGGGCTTTGAATTCTTCCGGACCCCGGTTTTCTTTACCCAGCGCCCGATTCACATCGGCGGCCGTATAGCGATGATAATCATAGTTTTCCATGGCTTGCAAGACTTCTTCCATGACCCGGGAGTCCTCCAGAGCTTCCATTTCCGGCCAATACTCCATATGATCGATCTTTGGTTTCATGTTCCTTCCTCCTATTCCTGCAAGAATCCTGTCAGCGGCGACGATGCTTCGCCGCCTTTTTCCACTACCCGGCCCAAACCGGAAAGATATGCGGCGCGTCCGGCCTCAATGGCCTTTCGGAAAGCCTGGGCCATAGCCGGGATATCTCCTGCGGTGGCAATTGCGGTATTGGCCATGATCGCATCCACGCCCATTTCCATAGCCTCACAAGCCTGGGAAGGCCGTCCGATGCCCGCGTCTACGATAATCGGCAGGTCCAGCTCATCCACGAGAATCTGGATAAAGTCTTTGGTACTGAGTCCTTTATTGGACCCGATGGGGGCTGCCAGGGGCATGACGGCCGCCGCTCCCGCGCTGGCCAGATCCCTTGCCGCATTCAGATCCGGATACATGTATGGTAATACGACAAAGCCCTCCTTTGACAATATTTCGGTGGCCTTGATGGTTTGGTAATTGTCCGGGAGCAGATACTTTGTATCGTGAATAACTTCGATTTTGACAAAGTCACCGCATCCCAGCTCCCGGGCCAGGCGGGCGATGCGGACTGCTTCCTCTGCGCTGCGCGCGCCGGAAGTGTTGGGAAGCAGGGTAATCCCCTCTGGAATATGGTCGAGAATGTTGCCTTCCCCTGCGGAATTGGCCCGCCTGAGGGCCAAGGTGATGATTTCCGCTCCCGCCTGCCGGATCGCCGCATCGATCAGCTCCACATTATATTTTCCCGATCCGAGAATAAATCTGGAGGAAAAGCTATGTCCTCCAATAACCAGTTTATCTTCTTTCATATCGCTACCTCTCTTCTAAAATCAGTTGAATTATTTTGTTTGCCTGGTGGCCTGCGCACACGGCCACTCTGGGCGCCATCAGGCCGATGCCTTGTGCTGCATCGGAGCATTCATCGCCGCAGACAAAAAAGCGGCTGTTGATCTTCCTCGTATGGATCTGGTCGGCATCCCCATAACCGGCCATGCCGGACCCTGAAACCAGATATGCTCCCGGAAGGCCGCAGAGCACCTGCTGGGCCAGCATCGCCTTATCTTCCGCCCCGTCAAAGGCTTCGCAGATATATCGGTAATCGCCGAAAACGCTTTGCACCTTATCTTCTGTGATCCTGCCGTTATATAGCTCCAGTTCTATGTAGGGATTCAGCTCTTTCAGCCGCTGGGAAAGGGCTTCTGTTTTCAGCTGTCCCAAATGGCGGATATCATAAACCTGCCGGTTGAGGTTGGACAGGTCGACCCGGTCAAAGTCGATCAGCTTCAGCTTGCCGATTCCCGTTCTTGTCAGCATAACTGCAATGTTGGAGCCCAATCCGCCCAATCCTGCGATTGCCACAGAGGCTTCCTGCAATTTTTCATACACTTCCGGCGAAAAACGCAAATCGCAGATCGCCTGAAGGTCTTTTTTCGATGGAATCAAATCAGCCGCCTCCTACAAAATGAACAATTTCCAGGGTGTCGGCATCCGAAAGCTCTCTGAACGCAAAGTCGCTCTTGGGCAGGATTTTCCCGTTCAGTTCTACAGCCACCCGCTTGGGATCATAACCTTGTCCCTCTAAAAATTGTTCCAGTGTCATGTTCTGTTCCAATTTTTTTTCCTCACCGTTAACCTTCAATGATTTCCCTCCTTTTCGACAATCAAAAAGGCGCACGAAGATTCACACCCGAGGTGGTGTGCCCCTTCATGCGCCGTATTGCCGCAATCTCAAATTATGACATGTAATTTTTCCGAGATTATTATAGCATAATCGCTTTTAGCGCACAAGCTATTATTTCCATGATGTGTTGTTAACTTGTGATAATGTCACCATAGGATTCACTTGAGAAAATGTCCCAATTTGATAGACTGAAACTTATGAAAGAAGGTAACATTGCGTTGTCACAAAAACAACTGAAAACACTAACGGTCATCAACCGTTACATCCACAAAGACATTACCAGGCAGCAGGCCGCGGACCTGTTAGGTCTTTCTACCCGCCAGATCTCACGTTTAAAGAAAGGAGTCCTCGCTTCTGGCCCCGAATCCCTGATTCATAAAAATACCGGTAGAAAACCCGCCCATGCTGTTTCAGACGAAACGAAGGAAGCAGTCCTTAAGATTTATTCCCGCCCGGAATTGTCTAGGGCCAACTTCCTCCATTTCAAAGAAATTCTGTCCACGGATTTCGGAATTTCCCTTTCCTATTCCGCACTTTCCAGTATACTGAAAAACGCCGGAAAAGATAGCTCCAAAAAGAAAAAAATCCGCCATCGGACACACCGTAGAACGCGCAAACCCCATCCTGGACAACTCATCCAGGTCGATGCCACGCCTTATGAATGGTTTGGCGGG
>CABJAP010000011.1 GCA_902363595.1 Clostridia bacterium
GAATAACCTCATCGGTATCCTCGACCAGACTTACCCTGGTGTGAACACTTACTTTGACAGCCCCGTCCGTGAGGACGGCAGCCAGAAGTGGGTTGATTTCGCCGCTACATACTATTTTGTTTATTTAATAAGAAACAATGACATCCATTTATTTCAGCGTCCAGCTATGCCTGTAACTAACTAGTGTAGTGTCCAGTTGGTGTTTGGAAAAATGGCGCAGAAGGATTTTTCATCTCACAAGGCGGAAGAACGAGGCGTAGCCGTAGCTACGGCGAGTGATGACAACGCCGTGAGGGGAAATCCGGCAAACCATTTGCCAAATGATCAGCCGGACACTACACTAGTTTCCGATTTCTCACCAATTTCGGAGCCATCGCCTTCAGCATCGTCTGGGACTCCTCCCAGGTTAATCCTGTCTTTCATCATTTTCCAGAACCAGAACGCGAGTGGAACGCTGCCAAAGGAAATGATCAGTTTTGCGACCAATGCAGGAGCAGACCAGGTTCCGGAGAATAACAGAATTGTAACCAGATAACTTACCAAGTAAGCAGAACCCGAGTTGAAGGCGAAAGCTGCGATCTTGCTTTTCTCGCCTTTCATGTCCTTTACCATATCAAACATAACAATACAGTTGAGGCAGGAAATGATCATTCCATTAATACAAACGTCATCTATGCCAATCTTTGAACCGGCTTTCAAAAACGGTTTTTTGCAAACTTTACTGATAATCTCCATTAGAACGAACCCGCCTGTCAGCAGCATCGTTTGTTGTACGACCCAACCGCCAAACCATGACACATCTTCCATTGCCTTAAGCGGCTGGAATTCGATCAATTCTCTCAATCCCTCCAATGTCAGGCCAACAAAGATGAATGTCATCACGATCCATCCGAAAATATTAAATGCTTTCATAGTGCCATTAGGGAATTTGGCCAGGCAAATAATAATAACGGCTGCAACAATAAAGATTGGTATCAGGTTTTTCACTGTGGTCATCACCCCCAGCCCTCCCATTATGCCTGCGACAAGGGATCCAAATGGAACCAAGCATATGCCTGCCATAGAACCCACCGCCATGTAGGGTCTGTCTTTTTTGTCAATGATCCCAAGGGAAATGGGAATATTGCTGCATAGGATGACCGACATTGTAATTCCAAGAATACAAGCCGAAAAATCTGCGATAGCTGCATTATCGGTCATTGAATGGCATAGTGAGAACCCTCCTGTATCAATGCAGATAAATATGCTCGGCCCCATTGCAGGATCAGCGCCAAACAATCTGAATGCCGGACCCAGCACCGTTTCGCAAAAGGATGCGACATATCCGGACATCGCACACATGCCGAGCATCGTCAGCGTCATAATTCCCATGAATTCAAACGCTTTTACAACCTGGAGACCCAGTCCCAGCTTATCCCAGAATATATGGTCGAGCATGCCCATCACGAAAAGAATTACAAATAAGTACGTTAAAACGTTTGCAAATTGTTCCATAAAACTCATAAGCTTTTTCCTCCTATATCCATTGAGTGAATGCTTATCCCGACTGCACAGAGCGTTTATATCTTATCATGCATCTTCAATATTTCAATGAGCATGTGGTCACGATAAGACTTGAGGTCTTCGTTGGTGCGCCCTTCCTCTTCTGTACGGTGCTCCATCTCCTCCGCCACACCAGGCTGAGCAAGTTCCTCCACGAATACCTCTTGCAAGTCCTTAAAATCAGCCAAATCTTCAAATGCCATTTTCCATGCAGGCCGATAATGGTCAAAATAATCGTATATGCCGCCAGGCCCTCCATTTAACTCGCCTATGAGCCAGGGACCCAGGAAAGCCCAACGGATGCCAAGGCCATATACAGCAACTTTATCCACATCTTCAACACTGCAAATACCCTTTGCGACCAGATTCATCGCCTCACGCACAACCGCATATTGCAGGCGATTGCCGATGAAACCATAAATTTCTTGGTTTAGTATAACGGGGACTTTCTTCATACCCGCATAAAACGCCTTTGCTTCTTCAAGAATTTCTTTTTTCGTATGAGGGTTGCTGACAATTTCCACGACAGGCATGAGATGTGGTGGATTAAACGGATGCCCATTTAAACACCGTTCCGGATATTTGCAGTCCCTGGTAATATCTGAAATTCTTAATGCGGAAGCGCTGCTGGCATATATGGCTGTGGAGTTGCATCGATCAATTTCTGCAAGAATTGATCTTTTCAGCTCCAGCTTTTCAGGAACATTTTCCTGAATAAAATCTACATCTTTAACGGTTTCGCCGAGACTGGTAAAAAAAGATATACGGGAAAATGCCTCTTTGATCTCTGCCTCAGTCATAATGCCGGCATCGTGATACTGCTTGAACATATCACCTATTTTTTGCTTGGCTGTTTCAATGGCGTTCTTGTCTATGTCGTAAAATTGGACAAGATATCCATTCTTGGAAAACAAAGTTGCCCAAGATGACCCGATTAATCCACCCCCAACGCAAGCTACTTTTTTTATCCTGGTTTGCATGTCAACTCTCCTTTTTCATTTCTTTGGGATGAGCAACAGCAGGAGACAAGGATCTGCTCGCTGCATGTTACTTCATTGTCTTTACTTCCCGGCTTTAATAGGACCTTGTGTAATGGAAGGGGTGGCTATTGTCGGTCATAACTTCTATTATAGCAGGTTTCCCGGAATCCAAGGCTTTCTGAATTGCCGGTCCTATATCAGACGCCTTTTCAACACGGATGCCAAAAGCGCCGAAGTCCTGCGCCAAATTCGCAAAGTTTACAGGTGCGAAGGAAAGCCTATCCAGGCACCTCTTTGCATTATCAGAATTAACCTCCTCTGCAAACGGTTTAAGCTGGGCATATCCGCCATTATTGCTGACTATGGTAATGGTCTGAATGTTGTTTCGAACGGCCGTTTCAATTTCAGTAAGGAAATAGTATGCGCCGCCGTCACCTGTAAAGCAGAACACGGGTCTTTCAGGGGCTGCGCACTTTGCGCCGATTGCCGCGGGAAGACCCCATCCCAATGTGCCTCCGGCTCTTGTGTATTTCTGAGTCGGCTTCATTCTTATAAAGGATGATGACCAGAGGGCAGAATATCCGGTGTCCGAAACCAGTATTGCATCATCGGGCATTGCCTTACTAAGTTCCGCACAAAGTCTTGCCGGATGGATTGGGCCGCTTTCCGTTTCCCACATGGCCGCCTGGGCATCAAGCGTATCCTTGAAAAATAACCCAACCTGTTTTCTCCAGGAAGGCCTTTTTGCAGCCTTCACAGAAGCGGCAAGCTGCGCTGTTACCAGTCTTGCGTCACCCAGCAGCCCGATACAGTTCGGGTAGTTTCTTCCCAATTCTTCCCCATCAATATCGATCTGAATATTTTTTACGTTCGTTGGCGGACAGGTGAAGTTGCATGTGGACTGGTCATTCAAATGGGTTCCTATGCTAATAATAAGGTCCGCGTTCTTTGCGGATAAGTTGGCGCTGTCCATTCCATAGCCGCCCAGGATGCCCGTCCATAACGCATGACTCTCATCGATCACTGTTTTTCCATCAGGAGTAGTAACAACAGGGATGTCTGCTTTTTCCGCAAGTTCAATTATTTCTTTCCCGGCTCCTGACATGAACGCTCCCCGTCCAACGATAATCAATGGTTTTTCAGCCTCAGTAATCGCTTCTGCAGCTCTTTTTACTGTTTCTTTCTCGGCTTCGTAACGGAAAGGAGGGAATATTCCGTATTCCGGATTTACCAGATACTCGCTTTCCATTTCCTCTATCTCCATTTCATATACCATATATCCCAGAAGGTCTAAATGTACCGGTCTCGGCTGGCCGGAAACAGCAGCTTTGTATGCCTGTCTCATGAGCAGCGGAAGCTGCTGCGGATCCTGCATTTCTGCATTGAATTTGGTGATTCCTTCAAATGGCAGCATATGATTTGAATTCTGATAAGCATTACGATAATGGACATCCTGCGTCTGATTACCGGTCAGTGCAATTACAGGGCTGTTGCCCAGATACGCGTCGTGAACGCCCGCAGCCAAGTTATATGTACCGATCGCCTGTGCTGCGCAAAATCCCGGGTGGCCGCTTATACGCGCATAACCGTCAGCCATAAAACCGGCTGTTGTCTCTGAATGGGTCATGATCGGCCTGATTCCAAGCTCCTCCATATAATTTGTAGCCTTTACGAATGCTATTTCCTGATAGAAAAAACAAGTTGTACCGTAATCTTTGAGCATATCAACTAAATATTCATACGCTTTCATAAAACAATCTCCTTTCACATTGGTGCTTTTTTCAAATTTTACTGCTGCAGCCGTTTTCAGTAAATTGACTGTATGTTCACTATATATCATTTTGTCTATTTAGTCAAGCTTAATTTCAAACTATTTTGAGAACAATCGCGCAAGGTGATTTTTTTGAATCTTGTACCGATAGTATGTGTTGTCCGTGGGCTCCTTAGGCTTATTAAGTGCTGAATCGAGTAGGGGCTAGCAAGTAGCCCCTCTCACACCACCCAGCGTGCCGTTCGGCACTGGGCGGTTCAATTCAAATAATAATCTACACAGCTGGCAAGCCCCCGCTTTGCGAGGATTTCTTTTGAGATAAGGTGTAGGCCTGTGGTCTTCGCTACCGCTTGATAGTGATCGCCGAACCCTACGGACTTCTTTGCCATCCATTCGGATGCTCCAAGTTTCCTAAGACCCCAATATCTCTTTTGGGATTTCTTCCACTGTTTCCAGATGACGATTCGCATCCTTGTTCTTAGATGTCCGTCGATTATCATAAGATTCTTCTTCATCTTTCCGATTTTGTAATAGTTTATCCATCCTCGGATGACCAAGTTCAATCTCTTGATTCTCGTGTCCATATCCACAGACCATGACCGCTTTGTCAACTGCTTGAGCTTTCTCTTAAAACTCATTATTGAATCCTTATGGGGTCTTGCTTCCCATTTGTCTCCCATTTTCACAAATCCAAACCCTAGGTATTTCAATCTGGTTGGCTTCGTGACCTTCGTCTTTGTCATGTTGACTTTCAGCTTGGGCTTCTTTTCTATCCACTTCGTTATTGTATTCATGACCCTGTTTGCAGCTACACTACTTCCTACTGCTATCACACAGTGAGTAGACCTGGGGAGCCTCCCCCCAAGTCTCTCTCAGAACCGTACGTGAACCTCTCAGCTCATACGGCTCCCATTATCCGGCCGATGGCAATATTCCAAGTTTCCAGTGTGCAAACAATCTCTTATCGCGTTTTGCGATTTGTCCAAGCCAATGTTCTGCTTTTCTTCTCGCTTTACGCTTTTTGTACTTCCTCCGCACCCACTTTACCAGACATCCATTGATGTATTGCAATACTTCGTAAATCTCTGTTTTGTAGAAGTGGGTGTAGTAATTAATCCACCCCTGTATTTGGCCGTTAAACATGTTCGCAATGTCATAGAGGTCTTTGTCTGATTTCAATTGTAGCTTCCAGCCCCTGACTTTCTTCCTTATGGATTTCTTCGCTTTCTCACTGATCGCTGGCAGGAAATTTGTGAAGTACTTGCCGTACTTGTTCTTTGCATGTCTTGGGCGAAAGGTATAGCCTAGAAAGTCAAACGATGTGTGCTCATGATTTCCCTTTCGGTCATCATCCTTACAGTACACAATTCTCGTCTTCTCTAGATTCAGCTCCAGCCCGAACTTCTGAAATCTTTCCTGAAGTCTCCTTTGTAGATATTTGGCCTGCTTTCGTGATACGCAGTGTGCGATTCCATCGTCAGCATATCTTGCCCACGGTATGGTTTTAAACTCCCGCTCCATGTAGTCATCGAACACATAATGCAAACACAGATTTGCTAGTACCGGACTAATAACCCCGCCTTGTGGCGTTCCGGCTGTTCTTTCCACCAGCGTTCCATCTTCCATTTGAAAGGGAGCCAACATCCATCTTTGGATGTATAGATGAATCCACTTTTCCTGTGTATGCTTCTTTACCATTTTCATCAAGTCTTCATGACGGATGTTATCAAAGAGCCCCCGGATATCAAATTCTAATACCCAGTCTCTCCTCCAACATCTTACCCTTGTGACTTCCAGTGCTTGGATTGCCGACTTGTTGGGCCGGTATCCATAAGAATCCTCATAGAAGATTGGCTCCACACCTGGCTCAAAGTACAGCTTGACCACCATTTGGGCGATTCTGTCCTCTACTGTTGGAATTCCTAAGGTTCTGGTTCCTCCATTCTTTTTCGGTATTGCAACCGCTTTTACAGGTTTGGGGAAATAGGTGCCCGATGACATTCGGTTCCATATCTTGTAAAGATTGTTTTTAAGATTTCTCTCGAACATTTCAATGGATTTCCCATCCACACCATAGGTTCCCTTGTTTGCTTTCACTTTCTCGTAAGCAGCAAACACTGCTTTCTTTGAAATATTGTATGGCTTTGCTTCTTGCATAAGTTCCTCCTCCTTTCAAAGTTGACTCACTTTAGAAGCTGGATAATTCAGGCTCTTCACTCCACTCTCATTACAAGAGCTTCTTCACTACTACAGCCTAATCTGTCCCCATGACTGCATCGGTACTCTTATCTTGCGGTTCTTCCGCTTGATATACTCCCTTAACATCAGCCCGTGGGTTCCCACGTTCCGTACAAATGCCTATACAAAGTTCATGCCGCCTTTATGCCGCCCACCGTCTGATCGGTAAACAGGTTTCCTCCAGACTCGTCCCAGGTTAACGACTACCCCCTGGTTTTGATGGAATCTATACGCTTTCGACATGTTCGTAAGCGGTTCACTTGCTCGTTCATCTTCTTTGTACTTACCTGACAGCTTTCACTGCCTTTTCCCTAACGCTCAATACCATGGCTTTTGTCCACAGCACCTTAGGGTGGTTTGAAACCTCCGCCTGCATGGCGGTTTCGGCGGGCCCTCCGCCATCATTTGTACAGCATAGCTGCCTTCAAGTAGCTACGCTACTTGGGCACGCCTTCGTGGCGCACAGTCATCTGCGTATCTGACAAAGTGGAGTCCTCTTGCTTCAAGCTCCTTATCCAATTCGTTCAGCATGATATTGCTTAAAATCGGAGATAGGTTCCCTCCCTGCGGAGTTCCTACTTCTGTTTTCTCATACTTCCCCTTTACCATGACTCCTGCCTTTAGGTATTTACTTATTAGCGATTCTGTGTCAGGGTCTTGTATGATTTTACCTACTAAGGTCATCAGCTTGTCTTGTGGTACGTTGTCAAAGAATTTCTCCAGGTCAATATCTACAATGTACGTGTATCCATCGTCAAAGTATTCCAGTAGTTTTAGCACGGCTTGCTGCGCCCTCCTTTGAGGTCTGAAACCATAGCTGTATTCACTGAAGTGAGGCTCCACGATTGGTGTTATCACTTGCACGATCGCCTGTTCGATGATCCTGTCCACCACACTTGGTATCCCTAGTTTTCGTACGCCTCCGCTCGCCTTTGGTATTTCTACCCCTCGTACGGGCTGCGGTTTGTACTTCCTCTTTTGGACTTGCTCTTTGATATCTCGCCAGTTTTCCTTAAGATAGTCCTTGACCTCATCTACTTCGATTCCGTCGATTCCGCTTGCTCCTTTATTGGCTTTCACCTTTTTGTACGCAAGCATCATGTTGTCTCGGCAAAGTATCTGTTCCATTAGCTGTGACACGACTTGTCTCCTTTCCTTTCTTTGCTTTCGTGCACATTCCCCTACCTCCTGCAAGCCATTTTGCTCTGTTACGTCTTCACTACTTTGGCTCTCGTCAAGGCTATGCACTCACATTCCTAATTCCATTTGACCTTGAATTGTTCAGCCCTTCGCTCGACTCCCATTACAGGAGCTTCTTCACTACTTTGGCCTATGCTGAGGGTCTGCCCCCTTGGGCACCTCTCATGGTTCGTTGTTACTGCGGATTTCTCCGTCCATGAGATCTCACGGGATAAGCTCACCAGTCTTTCCTCGTCTACCTGCCTGATTTACTTGCATAGGTTACGATTGCCTTTTGGACTTCACGACTTGTAGCCCGCTTATCCGCTATGCAAGCCTTCGTATCAGATTTCTGTTCGTCAGGCTACGATTTCGCTATTGCTTCTTCTCGCCCACATCTCACGATGTAAACCTTGCAAGTCGCTTTAGGGTTCGTCGGCAACTACGCCCCTTATGGACTTTCACCACAGACTGACGGCATGCCCGTCATACTACAAAAAATCCCAGTTCAGTACTATACTGAACTGGGATTTTAGTCATATTTCTTAAACGTTCTGTTTTTATTTTAGCTATTCGTAAAACGAATAACATTTTTTGTCAATATTTGCAATGAGTTCAAAAATTTTTTCTTTCGAATAGGCAAAATTGGATTCCAGCCACATGCTGAGCATGGCGATAAATCCGTCGCATATGAACCTAGTGAGATATTCCCAATCGGTCTTTGCCTTTTTTGCATTCTTTTCATACAGAATAGTCTGCATGGTTTTTTCTTCAAAGACATCCACGAGTTTATCCCTAAAGGTACTTTCGCTATCTTTTCCTATGAATATCCTGCAGACCGATGCGTTATCATGAACGTAATCTATGAGAGATTTATACACTTCGACATATGAATGCGCCGGGTCGATGGCCATGAGAGAACTCATTTCTTCGAACAACTCGTTTTCCATCTGGTCATACAAATCATTTACATCATTGTAGTGCGTATAAAAAGCGCCGCGTGAAATATCCGCCCTGTCTGTCAGTTCACGGACAGTAATATTGCGGATACTTTTTTCACACAATAGTTCCACAAGAGAACTTTTTAGTAGTTTCTTTGTTCTTCTAACACGTCTGTCTTTTTCGTTCATTCCACTCTCCTTTACTGATATCTCTAAGATCAACTCCTATTGCTGCACTATTATAATGGATTAACGATCATTAGTCAACACAATGTTTAGTAGTTGTCACTTGCTTTTCCCTTCCTGCGCGCAACTCCGGGAAAAATGAAAGTTAAAACAATATAAAAACATCATTTTAGAATTTATTGATACGATGTTTTTTCTTAACATACTTGAGAAATATGCAGTCCCATAACAGGTTCCACCTGAGTGCTATGATGGTTATCCTACAGGGGATTTACGCCTGCTTGTCATGAGGAAAAACATAGAAAAAATAGGAGACAGTACGTAAATCCCGTCTATCCCCCTGTTTTTTAGGGATTCTTTATTTAAAAGCGACTAACTTAATGATCTTGGGATCCAACACATAGTTATCTTTATAGAAACCAGCTAACAAAAGTCAAGTACTTTTCAGCAGGTTTTTTAAATTATTTCGTTAATCTATTTTTGCGTATGCCAAAAAGGCCGGCATTGTGCTCCAGCCTGTACAAACTCATAGGCTTTATGTTCTATTGATAAACCGCGATTACTCTTGCATAATAAATTCGCAAAAATTTATTCAAGCCAGCAATCTTTGCATGTTTCTTACTTTTACCTTCACTTTCCTTTTTTATGATATAGTTGTATACAGCATCATCTTTTGGAGCAGGATGACTCTTAAGAACTCTCATCACCTCATATCCAATCTTCCTGAGCGTTGAAGAACCTCGTTTCGTTATCTTGCGTTTTGAGCCAATAAACTGCCCCGATTCATACGGTGGCGGATCAATTCCGGCCCATGCTATGAGAGCCTTTGCATTGTGCAGCCTTCTCACATCGCCAATCTCTGCAATCAGTTTAACGGCAAGGACATCACCAACCCCGCCCATTTCCCTGATCGTTGAATATTCAGGCAGGGACTTCGCAAGTGCCTGCATTCGTGCTAAAATAAGAGACAGAGAACTATCCACAGTTCTCAATACTGATACCGCTTCCTGTACGAACATTTTGGTAGATGGGGTACTGGAAGACAGTGTAGGAATGCCACTTGAAGCTAATCCATAGACTGCCTCAGCCTTAGATCTGCTTTGGTGGTATTTCTTTTCCTTTGCCCAAACAAGATACTCCTCTGTGAATTTTTCAAGGCTCATGGATATGATCAGGTCAAAGTGCCAAAATCTCTCCACAAAGTCGCTGAGTTTATCCTTTCCATTCGCTTCATTCCAACTGTTGAACATCTTCTTGATACCCGGCATCACATAATCCAGGATGTGTGTCAGCTCCTGCAAAGCTTTCACATGAAGCTCCATATAGTACCGGTATCTGCGCCCCAGAAGCTTAAGCTCCGCATAGGTTTCTTCATCGCCTTCATACCTTTGCAGCTTGAACCATTTCTCAATTCCGTAATTCGCAATCATTATGGAATCAAGTTTGTCGGTCTTTGCCCCTCGGATACTGTTGTCCTTCGCATATTTCTTCATTGCAAACGGATTAATGACAGATAAGAAATACCTCCTTTCGTGAAGGAATGTCAATACAGGCAGATGATAAATGCCTGTAGCCTCCATTACAATACGTATCTCCCCGTCTAATTTTTGAAGCAGATTGTGAAAGGCCTCCAAATCCTTCTCCACATATTGCATTTCAAAAGGGCGGCACACGATTTCTCCGCATGGCTTAAGTACGCAGACGGTGCTTTTCCCTTTCGATACATCAATTCCTACGCTTATCATCTCGAACCTCCTATAACTGTTATTCGTAATTGTTCCAGCCGCACTTATTACCATCCAGTTTAGTTGGTTACGCGGGAGCGAATCCCTACCTGCTTAATCGAATGCTTATAATAAGGGGTTGGTTAACGGTTTCTATGACGGATGCATTGACCCAAAAAAGCCTGCGTCAGACCAATCACTCCCCTTATTATAAATAAAATAGGTGCAGATGTCAGAGTTAATTACTCTCTAACAACTACACTTTTATGGTACTAAAAAAGGCCCGGCAATAAACTTGCCGGGCCCTCCACTTAAAAGATCTCTTTTATTCCGCGTCCTCAACCGTAACTTTTTTCATCACCTGCGGTTCAGCCGGCTTATCGTTAAAACCGGTTTTCACGCTGACAATTTTGTCGGCCGCTTCCATACCTTCGGTAATCTTGCCGAAAGCCGCATACTGGCCGTCCAGGTGGGGCGCAGGGGCTACCATGATAAAGAACTGGGAGCCCGCCGAGTTGGGATCCATGGCTCTGGCCATGGACAGAACGCCCCGCTCATGGGCCAGATCATTGGTAAAGCCGTTGCCTGTAAATTCTCCCTTAATGGTGTACCCGGGACCGCCCATACCTGTTCCGTCCGGGCAGCCGCCCTGGATCATGAAGCCGGGAATGACCCTGTGGAAGGTCAGTCCGTCATAGAATCCTTCTCCCGCCAGCTTTTCAAAGTTGGCAACTGTTTCCGGCGCCACGTCAGGATAAAGTTCACCCTTCATCACATCGCCGTTTTCCATTTCAATTTTTACAAGTTTCATATTCATTCTCCTTTATCAACTCGGTCCGCGGGCAGCCAAGGCCCGCCTTATCAAGTTCTTATTTTAAAAGCATTATAGCCATAATAATCTTCTTCCAGGAATCTCCACAGCTCATCTTTCAGGTACTCCGGATACAGCACCTCCAAATGGCACATTTCTTCCCGGGACATAAAGCGCACTTCTCTCAGCACCTGTGAGTTTTCATCGAATTCCGGGTCAGATCCCAGTTCTAAATTGCCTCCCACCAACTGGGCCAGAAAGAAATTGACAAAGCGCTGGCCCCGTTTTTCCGAAACCTCTTCCACATGCCAGATCAGTTTTCCCATCTCCACCTGCAGGCCGGTTTCTTCCAGGACTTCCCGCACACCGGCCTGGCTGGAGGTCTCTCCTTCTTCAATGCCGCCGCCGGGCACCATCCAGATGTCCCTGCCTTCGTGATGCTGCCGCACCATGAGAACTCGTTTTTGATCATCCAGTATAATTACTCTTACGCCGCCTACCCACATACTACTGCTCCTACTACTGCCATTAAAATCGTAATTTTAATGGGACTCACTTTGAACTTCCCCGCCAGAATCAAGGTCACCGCAAAAATGACGCAGGGAATCGGATTGATATAAGATCCGGGATTTGTAAATATTTTTGTGGAAAAGAGTTCCCCATTGACCAGTGAAGTTTCGGCCACAAAGATGGCTGCCGCACCAATGAGCCCCACCGTTACCGGTCGAATGCCCAGGAACGCACCTTCCAGCCCTTTGCTTTCTTTGAACTTTTCCATAAACTTCATGACAATCAGAATCAGCACGAAGGAAGGCAGACACACGCCCAGGGTAGCGATCATCGCTCCCGGAAGGCCCGCGTAGTTAAGGCCCACGTAAGTGGCCGCGTTAACGGCGATGGGACCGGGCGTTACTTGGGAAAGGGCCACCAAGTTGGAAAATTCATGAGCCGACATGATCCCGAAATCCTGGACGCTCTGAAAGATCAAAGGCAGCATGGCGAGCCCGCCGCCAAAGCTGAACAAACCGATGCGAAAGAACATGGAAAACAGATACGCATAAATCATTTTTCTGCCCTCCTGTGTTCACGGATAATCAGATAGAGAATTCCGGCTGCCGCTCCGGCAATAATCGCCCAAAGAGCGGTGATTCGAAATATTGCGATGGCCGCAAAGGCTGCGATCGCCGCGATCCAGGTAAAGGGATCCTTTAAAACCTGTTTCCCCAGCTTGCAGGCCGATACGATGACCAGGCCGCATACCGCCGCCTTGATCCCGGTAAAGGCTCCGTCTACATATTTGTTCTGTCCCACGGTTCCCAGCAGAGTCACAACTGCGATGATAATCAGAAAGGAGGGCATGATCACCCCCAGGGTCGCTGCCAATGAACCTGTAATCCCATTGCGGCGTCTGCCGATGTAGGTGGCGCTGTTGATGGCAATCACACCGGGCATGGCCTGGCTGACCGCCAGACAATCGATCATATCCTCAGCATCCATCCATTTTTTATCCTCTACCGCCACCTTCTGAATCAATGGCAGCATAGCCATTCCGCCGCCGATGGTGAAAAGGCCGATCTTAAAAAATTCCCAGAAGAGACTTGCGTGTTCTTTAATTGCCGTCTTTTTGCTCTTCGTCATCACTTTCCTCAATCCGTTTTACTTTTGCCAAATGCCAGTTCATTTTAATGGCGATCAGCCGCACTGCAAGGGTCACGCCAAAGCAGATATACATGGCCAGGCGAACCTGATTCAGATAATAGTAAGCCCCCATGAAGGCGGCTGCCCCGATGATGCACGCCACCGCATAGACTTCTTTTCTGAACACAAAAGGAATCCTTTTGGCGAAAACATCCCGCAGAATGCCGCCGCCGGTTCCTGTGAGCACCGCTAAGGTTATGACCACGAAAGGCGTATAGACTTCATGGACCAAAGCGGCCTCAGCGCCGATGGCGGTAAAGGCAGCCAGACCGATGGCATCAAAAAACAAAACAATGTGCTGATGTCTGACAAATTTTTTATAGAACAGAATCACCACTGCCGCAGTACCGATGCTGATGAGCACGTACAGCGGGTTTGCCAACGCCAAAGGCAGAGGCAGATTAATGAGAATATCCCGCAGGATTCCGCCGCCCACCGATGTGATAATCGCTAGAAAAGCGATTCCGTAATAGTCCAGCTCTTTTTCAATGGCAACCAAGGCCCCGGAAACAGCAAATGCTACAGTACCGATGATCTCCATCAAAGAAAGAAACTCCATTTATTTCTCCTTGTTCACGATTTCGATTGCCCGCTGAACTCCTTCTTCCGCGGAAATCTCTTCCTTGTCTGCATCTCTTCTCAACTTATATTCGATCATGCCGTCTGCTGCGCCTCTTCCTACGGTGATCCGAACCGGAATACCCAGAAGATCCGCATCTTTAAATTTGACGCCGGGGCGTTCTTTCCGATCATCCAGCAGCACTTCCACCCCTGCGGCTTCCAATTCGCCGCTGATGTGTTCCGCCAGCTCCATCTGTGTCTCATCGTTTTCTTTCATCACGGTGATGATCACATGATAAGGAGCGACGGACATGGGCCAGATAATTCCGTTTTCATCGTGATGCTGTTCGACAACGGCCGCCAGGGTTCTGGTCACGCCGATGCCGTAGCAGCCCATTACAATCAGCTGATCTTGCTGGTTCTCGTCTTTATAAGTAGCGCCCATGGACTCGCTGTACTTGGTTCCCAGTTTAAAAACCTGGCCCACCTCAATACCGCGGGCATGTTTGATCGGCGCACCGCATACCGGGCATGGATCGCCCGCTTTCAGGGTCTTGATATCGGTTATGATATCCGCTTTATAATCTCTGCCATAGTTGACGTTTTTCAAATGGTGATCCACTTTGCAGGCACCGGCGCAGAGGTTCTTCAGCCCCGGCAGCTCACTGTCAACGACAATGGTACAATCGTGAAGCTTTGTCGGTCCGGTAAATCCGCCTACGCAGCCCGTGGCATCACCCATTTTTTCCTCGTCTGCAAACTCAATCGAATGCTCCGGAATCTTGAGTGCGTTGATCAGCTTGGTCATGTTCAGTTCTCTGTCTCCTCTGACAAACGCTGCCACATAACCGTTTTCTTTTCCCTCTTCATCATAGGTAACAAAGAGCAGAGCCTTGATGGTCTCCTCCTGTTTGATGCCTAGAAAATCGGCCACTTCTTCAATGGTCTTGGTTCCCGGGGTATGAACTTCTTCCATGGGCAGCTCCGTTTCCGAGAAAGCCGGCGCATCCACACATGCAGCTCGTTCCACGGTCGCTGCCATCTGGCATTTTTCACAGTAAGCGATCTCGCTTTCGCCCACCTCGGAGAGAGCCGTGAATTCATGGGAATTGCTTCCGCCGATGGCTCCCGTATCCGCTTCAACCGGACGGAAGGTCAGGCCGCAGCGGGTGAAAATTTTCTCATAAGCTTCATACATCTCTTCATAGCTTTTATCAAGTCCCGCCTGGTCCTTATCAAAGGAATAGGCGTCCTTCATGATGAATTCTCTGCTTCTCATCAGTCCGAAACGAGGGCGGGCTTCATCCCGGTATTTGGTCTGAATCTGGTATAAATTCAGAGGCAGCTGACGGTAGGAAGAAACATCGCTGCGTATGATATCCGTAAAGATTTCTTCATGGGTCGGCCCCAGACAAAAGTCCCTGCCGTTGCGGTCTTTCAGTCTCCAAAGCTCCGGTCCATAGGCGTACCATCTGCCGGATTCTTCCCAGAGTTCGGCCGGCTGTACGGCCGACATATGGATTTCCTGTCCTCCGGCCCGATCCATCTCTTGGCGTATAATCTCTTCTATTTTACGAAGGGATCTCCATCCAAGAGGCATAAACCCGTAGACACCGGAAACCAGTTTGCGTATCATACCGGTTCGAAGCAGCAGAATATGGCTCGGTATTTCGGCCTCGTTGGGTACTTCTCTCAAGGTTTTCAAATGCATGTTCGATAGTCTCATTTTCTTGCGTTATCTCCTTTTTGTGTTATCTATAAAGCAGGCAGACCGCCTGCGCCGCAATGCCTTCTTCCCGTCCGACAAACCCCAGCTTTTCGGTGGTCGTCCCTTTGATGTTTATCTTGCTTTTGTCGATTTCCAGCGCTTCCCCAATCTTTTCGGTCATATCGTCAATGTACGATTTGATCTTGGGACGCTCCGCCATCACGGTAATGTCCACATTGCTGATCCCGTAGAATTCCTCGTCGATGAGCTTTTTCACCTTTTCCAGGAGTTTCATACTGGAAATGTCCTTATATTGGGGATCGTTATCGGGAAAGTGTCTGCCGATATCTCCCAGAGCGGCAGCGCCCAACAGGGCGTCCATCAAAGCGTGAATCAGCACATCCGCATCCGAATGGCCAAGCAGCCCCTTTTCAAAGGGAATCTCAACGCCGCCCAGGATCAAGGGCCTTCCTTCCGTCAGACGATGCACGTCAAAGCCTGTTCCTATTCTGCTTTCCATAGGCATATCCTCTTTCGTCGTAATTTTTATATTGTCATACTGACCCATCACCAGCTCAACGGGCTGTCCGATCCGTTCCACCAGGCTGGCATCATCCGTACCGTAGTAGCCATCGGAAAATGCCTGCTCATAAGCCTCCATTAAAATGGATTTTTTGAAGCCCTGGGGCGTTTGGACTGAATACAGGTTCTTGCGTTCAACGTTGTAGCTGCTCTCGCCTTCACCTCTGCGAATGCTGTTCTTAACCGGGACACAGGCAATGGCAGCGCCTACGCCGGCAGCTGCCTGGACCACATAATCGATGGTTTCCTGACTGACAAAAGGCCTTGCTCCATCATGGACCAGCACGTATTCCACGCCGGGCCGGCAGCGATTTACCTCCTGCAGTGCTTGGTATACGGAATCCTGCCGTTCCTTTCCGCCCTCGACGACGGACACCACCTTATCCAGCCTATAGTCCTCTTTCATTTGCAGGCAGTACGGTATGTAATCCTTATTAGTAACAATAAAAATATAGTCGATATAGGGAGCGCTGCAAAAGGCATGCAACGTTTTCAGCAAGATCGGTTCGCCTCCAATTTTCAGGTACTGCTTAGGAACGTCGCTGCCCATACGTCTGCCCAGCCCGGCAGCTGCGATAATAGCGGCGATTTTTTTATTGTTGTACATTTGCGGTCTCCTACTATTTTACGCGGGGTTTGGCAAAGATCATTCTTCCGGCTGATGTCTGCAGCACGCTGGTGACTAACACCTTGATCGTCTTTCCGATATAGCGTCTGCCTTCTTCTACGACAATCATCGTTCCGTCGTCCAAATATGCGACGGCCTGATTGTTCTCTTTTCCTTCTTTTACCAGGAACAGTGTCATTTCTTCTCCCGGCAGTACCACCGGCTTGAGAGTATTTGCCAGTTCATTGATATTCAGCACATCCACGCCCTTAATTCCAGCTACTTTGTTCAGATTAAAATCGTTTGTAACTACCTTGCCGTTCATGATCTGGGCCAGCTTCAAAAGCTTTACGTCCACTTCCGGAATTTCATCCAGAGCTTTTTCTGATGCCGTATTATAAATTTCGATGCCATAATCGCCTTGAATTTTATTTAGGATGTCCAACCCGCGGCGTCCGCGATTTCGTTTCAATGAATCCGATGAATCGGCAATGTGCCGCAGCTCAACGAGTACAAATTCAGGAATTACAATCGGTCCTTCAATGAATCCGGTCTTCATAATATCGGCGATCCTGCCGTCGATAATCACGCTGGTATCAAAAATCTTGGGCGTAGCATCATGCTTCCCCTTGCCCTTTCCTCCCGAGCTTCCAGCTTTTTTGGATGTGAACCAGGCTGCGCGGATGTCCGGCCCCTTTCTGGTGGCAATGACAACGCCCAAAAATCCCAAGACAAAATAGGTAATAATGTTCAAAACCACATCCAGGATCGGGTTCATAACTCCCACGTAAATTCTGCTGATCAGGTAGGCAATAATTAATCCTGCGATCAGTCCTACCGTGCCCATGACAATATCATTGGTAGAAATTTTCTGCAGATCCGTCTCAATGTTATCTGCAACCTTGCTGCTCTGTTTTCCCAGCGTAGGTGTCAACCTGAAAAATATTAATCCAAAGATAAGTACGAATAAAGCAGCCACGCAGAGTTCCTGCGTGCTGGACAGGTTGATTTTTTCCCCGTAATCGGACAGTCCAACTAGAAACTTAGCCAATAAAAATACACCATAGCCTACTATGGCGCCTACGATCGAAAAAACAACTCGCATTAATTTTTTCAGCATCCCTTCACCTCCTTTCCCCATATTCGGTTACATGTTCGGTATAGCCTCTTTGTTCACAAGCGGCCCGCAGGCCTTATTAACGGAGCCTGTAGATTATACAGCTTCGTCAATAAGAACGTCGGCCTTGGCCGTATCCATGCCCCCTGCCAGAACCATTTCGCTCAGCAGGATCTGTCTTGCATTGGTAAGCATCTTTTTCTCTCCCGTAGACAGCTTTTTCTTTCGGTCCGTACGAGTCAGGTTTCTTACAACCTCTGCTACCTCGACCGCGTTACCGGTCTTTAATTTTTCCATGTTTTCGCGGTACCGCCGATTCCAGTTATGCGGCATTTCTGAAGATACGTCGGCCAATACGGAAAGAATCGTCTGGATCTCTTCCGCACTGATGATATATCTTACGCCAATCTCATCACTGGTATCCACCGGTATCATGATCTTCATGTCACCGCAAGGCACATTCAGGACATAGTACTCTCTGTGTTCGCCCAGGATTTCTTTTTCTTCGATTTTCTCGATGATCCCGGCACCATGCATTGGATATACAATTTTATCACCTATGGTATACATACTACTTACCTCCAGTCTATACCTAATATTAAGTATAAGTCACCTTTTACAGGTATGTCAAGTAAATAAATTGTTAATTTTATCATAAGGATTTTTGACTGTCAACTAAAAATTTAATCAAAATTTCCAGATGTTTTAAAATAATTATGATACAATAACTACATACCTATCACACAAAAGTCACATAATGACGCTATTGTGTAGAATAGGAATTCAGAATCGGGGAGGAGACTGTCTATGTCAAAAATTTTAGTTGTGGATGATGAACAGAAAATACGAGAGGTTATTCGAGAATACTCGGAATTCAACGGATTTGAGGTTACAGAGGCCGCTGACGGTATGACTGCTGTGGGTCTTTGCAAGCTCAACGATTATGATTTGATCATCATGGATATCATGATGCCCAAGCTTGACGGATTCACCGCCTGCAAGGAGATCAAAAAGATTAAGGATATTCCTATTATCATGCTTTCCGCCAGAAGCGAGGAGTACGATAAGTTGTTCGGCTTTGAGCTGGGGATCGACGATTACGTGGTCAAACCCTTCAGCCCCAAGGAACTGATGGCCAGGGTCAATGCCGTGCTTTCAAGACGTCAGGGCGGCTCTCAGACACAGCCCCAGGTTTTGGAATTTGAGGGGCTATGCATTAACATCGCGGCCAGAACCGTCACCGTGGACGGGGAAAAAATTGAATTGACGCCTAAGGAATATGACCTTTTGTTCTATCTGGTGGAGAACAGAAACATTGCCCTGTCCAGGGACAAACTGCTGTCCGACATTTGGGGATACGACTTTTTCGGCGATGACCGCACCATCGACACCCACATCAAAAATCTCAGAAACAATCTTGGAAAATATCGTGACTACATCGTCACGCTCAGGGGAGTAGGTTATAAATTTGAAGTTTAAGATCGACGTAAACAGTATAAAATTTAAAGTATGTTTATACTTTATCATATTTGCCGTTTTGCTCATGCTGGTGCTCTGGTTCCTGCAGGTTTTATTTCTCAACACCTTCTATGTGACCATGAAAAAGGCCAAGACAGAAAAAGTGGTCACCACCATTGAGGAGGCGTATGAAAAGGATGATTTGAGCGCCTTTTATACCAATATGAACAATTTGGCTGATTCGGTGGATATGACCATCTATATCACCCAACTAGGCGGCGCGCCGTTTTTTGCTTCCTTCCGCGATAATTATCCCCGGGATTACAGCTACGAAATGCAGCGGGTGCGGGAAGAGATGGAGCTGAAACATCAGACTTCCGTTCAGCTTCCCATCGGCAAAGGAAAAGATTCCAAAAGAATGCTGGCCTGCGGAACATTACTTTTAGCCGAGGCTGACAAGCCGGATTTAATTGCCTATGTGTTTTCTCCGCTGTGGCCGGTTTCGACCACCATCGAAATATTGACCAACCAGCTGGCCTACGTCACCGCCATATCTCTGGCCCTGGCCCTGATCCTAGCCATCTACCTGGCCACCCGTATCACTACGCCGATCCGGAATATTACCAATTCAGCCGGAAAACTGGCTCAGGGACAATACGGCGTCGTTTTCAAAGGGGGCCACTATACGGAACTGAACAATCTGGCGGACACGCTGACCCGGGCTTCCATTGAACTGGAAAAGTCGACGATGCTCCAGAAGGATTTGATCGCCAACGTTTCCCACGATCTGCGGACTCCGCTGACCATGGTCAAGTCTTATGCGGAAATGATCCGCGATCTTTCCGGAGACAATCCCAAAAAAAGAAACGCCCACCTCCAGGTCATCATCGACGAGGCTGACAGGCTAAACCTTTTGGTAAACGACATGCTGACCTTATCGAGAATGCAGTCGGGCGCTATTGTCATCAAGAAAACCCATTTTAACATCAAGGAAGCAGTGGAAGGCATTCTGCTGTCCTACAAGCTTCTGATGGAGGAAGACGGCTATAACATTAATTTGGACTGCCGCGGCGACATTCTGGTGGATGCGGATCCGGAAAGGATGAAACAGGTATTCTCCAATCTGATCAACAACGCGCTCAAGTTCTGCGGAGAAGATAAAACCGTCAATGTAGTTATTAAAAAACGAGGCCGCCACGTACTATGCCAGGTGCAGGATCACGGAGTCGGTATCCCGGCGGAAGAACTGCCTCATATCTGGGAACGGTATTATAAAGCCAGCTCCAACATGGTCCGTTCCACCACCGGAACAGGTCTGGGTCTTTCCATCGTAAAGGAAATTCTTTCTCTGCACAAGGCCAATTACGGCGTTGACAGCACTCTGGGAGAAGGAACTTCCTTCTGGTTCGAATTGGATGTGGCCCTCAAATAACTTATTTGATAAACGCACGGACGATCTTTGTTTTCCACCGGGTATAAGGCGCATAGCGGAACGGGAGATCGATCCAGGTCTTTTTGTCCACCAGGCTTTTGTAATGGGTAAAGGTGTCGAATCCGGTCTTTCCGTGATAGGCGCCCATACCGCTTTCTCCCACGCCGCCAAAGCCCATGCTGGTGGAAGCTAAGTGAATAATCGTATCATTGATGCATCCGCCCCCAAAGGCAATTTCCTCAGTCAGTTTTTCTTTAACCGACTTGTTCTGTGTAAATACATAGAGCGCCAGTGGGGTCGGATGCTTTTCGATCATCTTTATGGCCTCTTCGATATCGTCGAATTCTAAAACCGGCAGCACCGGTCCGAAAATTTCTTCCTGCATGACCGGACTTTCCATGGTCACATCCGTCAGCACAGTGGGCTCCATCCTCCGGCAATCATCGTATTTGCCGCCGATCCGGGCCGTCTGTCCCTGGATCAATCCGATCAGCCGCTGAAAATGTTTTTCATTGATGATATTGCCATAATCCGAATTGGCGAGGGGCACGGTGCCGAATTGGATGCGGATAGCTTTTTCTATATGGGCCAGGAGCTCATCTTTCACGTTTCGCTGCACCAGAAGATAATCCGGCGCCACACAGGTCTGACCCAAATTGAGAAACTTGCCAAAGACGATCCGCTTGGCAGCCAGCGGCAGGTTTGCCGTCTCGTCCACCACACAAGGGCTCTTTCCTCCCAGCTCCAGCGAAACAGGCGTCAAATGCCTGGCCGCCTTTTCCATAACCAGCCTTCCCACCGTTTTGCCGCCGGTGAAAAATATGTAGTCGAATTTTTGCTCCAACAGCAGGCTGTTAGCTTCCCGGCCGCCTTCCACCACTGTAACCAATTGGGGCGAAAAGGTCTTTTCCACCAGCCTGGCCATGATTCTGCTGGTATGGGCAGATGCGTTACCGGGCTTTAAAATGGCCGTATTTCCCGCTGCCAGGGCATCCACAAGGGGCACCATGGTCAAGAGGAAAGGATAATTCCAGGGGCTCATGATCAGAACGGTTCCATAAGGGCAGGGCTTGACATAGCTTTTCGAGTGAAACTGTACCAGCGGAGTTTTTACCCGTTTTTCCTTTGCCAGCCCTTTCAAGTGCTTTTGCATGTATGAGATTTCCTCTAGAACCATTCCCACTTCGCTCATGTAGCCTTCGGGAGCGCTCTTCCCCAGGTCCTGTTTCAGTGCTTCCAAGATCTCGTATTCCATACTGCGAATCTTATTCTTGAGTGACTCCAGTGCTGATTCGCGGGCAGCGATGCTCCTGGTGGCTCCTGTTTTAAAATATGCCTTCTGGCAGTCCAAAATTTCTTTTATATCTCTCATCCTTTCACCCGGATTGCAATCTCTTTTCCTTCTTCATAGCCATCCAACGCTTTCACCGCACCAATAACCACGTTTTTCAGCGTATTCTTAACAAATGGCACCATAGGAATTTCTACTCCGTCGATAGTCAGAATTACATCTGCCTCCTGTTTTTGTTCTTCAGTAGCTTTCTCGATTAAATCAGCCATTTTCTCTACCTCCTCTAAACAATTAATCACCGGAAGCCGGCCGTAATGGTCCAGTTTTCCGGAAATGATCCCCGATACAGCGATCACTTGATCGGTCATGCGTTTTGCCAGATCCTCCTCGGTCGCTCCGGTCAAAATGGCCGGGCAGTCTGCGCCGCTGTCGCCCTCCAGGATGATAAAATCCTCTTTATAATATTTCAGGACAGCGTCAATGTCCATCCTGCGCGACAGCAGGATGTCCGTCTCCTTCTCTCCCAGCGCAGTTACCCGCTGGGCCCCTGCCTGGGTGTGCTTATAGGTATCCGTCCCCGGATGATCCATGGCAAACTTCTCATAGTGAATATCCTTTACCGTTCCCACGCTGTATCCCCGCCTGCGCAGTTCTTTAATGATCTGCGTAACCGTGGTCGTTTTCCCTGTTTTTGAAAACCCTTTTACCATAATGACTCGCATCGCTATCGCTCCTTAAATCAGCAGTTCTCCTGCTATAAATTTTCTGGTCAATTCCTCCTTGGGATTTGCCAGTATCTGATCCGCCCTGCCCGTTTCGATCAGCTGCCCGCTTTTGAGGAACAAACATCGGTCGCAGGTCCTTTTGGCCTGAGCCAGGTTGTGGGTGACCAATACAACGGTAGTTTTCTCTTCCTCGTTGATTTTTATCAGCATCTTTTCGATTTCTGCCGTGGTGGAAGGGTCGATATTTGCTGTTGGCTCATCCAGCAGCAGCAGTCTGGGGTGAAAGGACAGCGCTCTGGCTAAAGCAACTTTTTGGGTTTCTCCCCCCGACAGCTTCCAAGCCTTTTTCTTTCTCATGCCGGTTAAATCCAGCTCCTGGCAGAGCTGGGCGACTCTTTCCTCAATTTCATCTTCACCCCATCCCCGCAGCTTCAGCGGGTAGGCAATATTTTTTTCTACGGTGGTCGTAATCAAATAAGGGGTCTGGAAGACCTGAGTAATTTCATTCTTTGGAATCTGGTTTTTTCCATCGTAATAGATCCGGCCCCCGTCAGCCCGGTCCAGTCCTCCGATCAGGTTGAGCAGCGTGCTCTTTCCGGCTCCGTTAGGCCCGATGACCCCGGTCCTGCTGCCGCTGACAATGGCTCCTGCTTTCAGATCCAGCACTTTTTTTCCTTCATATGCCCGTGTCAGCTCTTCAAATCTCAGTTCCAAGCCGCACCTCCTATCTGCTTTCCCGTTCCTGAAAATTATACAATACAGCGTTTACCAAAAATGAAAGGGTCAGCAGGATAATGCCCACGGCTATGGCGCGGTCATAGTTTCCCATGCCTTTCAATTCTGAAATATAGGTGGTCATAACCCGGGTCTGTCCTTTGATATTGCCGCCGACAATCATAACGGCTCCCACTTCGGAGATGGCCCTGCCAAATCCGGTAACGACAGCCGTGGTAATGCCCACGCGCATCTCGTAAATGAGCAGTTTCATCCGGTCCAGCCGTTCCGCTCCCAGGGTCATACCCAGGCGGTTTACTACAGGCGCCTTTTCCTTTACCAAATTGTAAGTCAGGCCGATGATGATGGGCGTCACAAGGCAGATTTGAGCGATAATCATCGCCGTCACCGTATAATTCAGCTGCAAACTTCCCAGCGGTCCTCTCCGCATCAGAATCAGAAATACCGTCAATCCCGCGATGACAGGGGGCAGGCTCATAAAGGTGTAAATTAATCTGACTACGACGCCTTTGCCTCTGAATTGGTGCGTTCCCAGGAGAATACCCAGAGGTATGCCAGCGCAAGTGGAAAACACCACAGAAAAGCAAGAAACGTAGAGAGATAGCCCTACGATTTCAAAAATTTCCCCGTCGCCGGCAAAGATCAGTTTAAAGGCTTCGATAATTCCATGTCCAATTGCATCCATAAATGATCCTTTCTCAAATCAGTCCTATTATATCAAAAAAGGACAGGATTGTCTCCCGTCCTTTGCTTATCAAATCCGTTATTTTGCGTTGGGAACGAACAGAGCCTGTCCATATTCTTCCACTCCGTATTCACCGATCAGCTTCTGTGTTGCTTCTGAAACGATCCAGTTCTGGAATGCTTTCGCACCCTCAGCGTTGATGTTTTCATTCTTTTCAGGATTTACACAGATAACGCCGTACTGGTTGTTGAGCACGCCGCTTGGGTCTTTTTCGCTGACGATCTTCAGCTGGGTATTTTTGCCCACGTTGAGCCAGGTTGCTCGATCGGAAAGGGTGTAGCCCACCATTTCATCGGTCATGGTGATTACATCGCCCATTCCAGCCGCAGCTTCGATATACCAGTCGCCTTTCGGTTCAATCTTTGCCTTTTCCCAAATAGAAAGTTCTTTCTTGTGGGTACCGGAGTCATCTGCCCTGGATACGAACTTTTTTTTCTGGTCCTTAATGGTTGTGAAAGCCTTAATTGCGTCTTCTTTTGCGTTCTTTTCGATAGCCGCCGGATCATCCTTTGGTCCCAGTACAACAAAGTCATTGTACATAACGTCCAGTCTTCCGTCTTTGTCCGCATGGCCGCCTTCCACATATTCCTTTTCAGCAGCAGGTGAGTGTACGAGCAGTACGTCTGCTTCGCCCTTTTCGCCCATTGCCATGGCTTCGCCGGATCCTACGGATACAACGTCAACTTTGTAGCCGCTTTCCTTCTCGAATTCAGGCAGAATCGAATCTAAAAGTCCGCTGTCCTTGGTGCTGGTGGTGGTTGCCAAAATCAGCTTGGGATTGGCCGGTTCCTTGGCCGCTTCTTTGTCGTCTCCGCTGCCGCATGCACTCAGCATAGCTGCTGTGGAAAATACCATCATCAGCGCCAGCACGCATGCAAACACTCTCTTCTTACTTCTCATTTTTTCTCCTCCTCAGTAACAAAAATAATTTACCCAAAAAACAGAACAAAAAACCTTTCATTGCATTGAAATGAAAGGTTATATTCTGTATTTTGACATACATCGTATTCCTTTCCACACTGGGAGGCCGGAGAGTTTCCTCTAGGACCCTGAACGGTCAAGTGCCATGCGCCTTTTGCTGCGGACGGTTAGGCTGTATTGACTCGGAACATTTTCTATTCAGTTGTAAGGATCATTTTGGGCAATGATCCGGCCCGCTGCGTCATCTCAGCAGCCATTGGTATTTTCGCATGAAATCAACCCGTCTGTCAAGACAAATTACCATAAAACTATCATAATTCCCCTTAGATTCAAACATCTTCCACATTCAGATCAGAATCGAATCACTTCATATTCCTGATTGAGCAGATCGATGGTCAGCAGACGATTGCGCAAAATCTGTGGTTTTCCAAGGAGCACCTTTACGGTCTCCGCCACTTGGACCGCTGCTACCATTGCAGGCGTGAAGCTTGGGTTTCCAGTTTCCTGCTCGGCACCTTTATTAGAACCAGCAGGGTAGATTTTATCAAAGAGGTCGTCCCCCGGCATGATCACCGCGGCCTGCCCATGCCAGCCGGCGATGGCACCGTGAACCAACGGGAGCTTTTGCTCCCGGCATCCTTGTTCCAAAAGACGTCTGGCCTTTATATTATCCAAAGCATCGACAACGGCATCATAACGATCCGTTATAATGCCGTCCACATTGTTCTCGTCAATATAATGACACAAAGGATGGATCTGCACCTCTGAGTTGACCATTTTAATCCTCTCCTGAGCTTCCAGGGCTTTGTAGCGTCCAAGTGTCCTTTCTGTAGAGAGAAGCTGCCTGTTCAAATTGCTGGCTGAAAAAACGTCTCCGTCCACGGCTGTAATTTGACCCACTCCCAGTCTGGCCAGACCCTCGATTACATGGCCTCCCAAGCCGCCGCAGCCAGCTACCAAAACCCAAGAGTTTCGCAGTTTCTCGTTTTCTGCCAGTGAAATTGTACCGATATTTCTCTCGTATCTATCAGCAGTCATCATTCAATGATCCTTCTTACGGCTAGAATTGGTTTATAAGTCGCCTTGCTGATTTTAATCCCGTCCGAAGGATTGCTGGCGTGGACGATCTGACCGCCTCCCATATAAAGCGCTACGTGGCCGTCATAACAGATAATATCACCTGGTTTTGCCTCGCTGTAGGATACCCCTCTTCCGCAGGAGCGCTGAGCGCTGGAGGAATGGGGAAGCTTGATGCCGAATTTGGCATACACACTCATGGTAAAACCGGAACAATCGGTGCCGTTTGTCAGGCTGGAACCACCGTACACATACGGGTTGCCGACAAACTGCAAGGCATAATCCACGACTGCCTGTCCTTTATTGGTCGTAACCGGGGGTTTGGTTTCCTTATCCGGAGGAGTGGTTGGCTCCTTCTCGGGTTTTGCTGTGCTCGTCTCTTTTTCCGTATTCGCGGTCGGTTTTTCCGTTGTCTGCTTGGACGGTTTGGTATTGTCCACAGACGGCTTTATCGCTTCAGTCGCAGGCTGAGTGGCTTTGCTTGGCTCTTTTGCCGCAGCCGCTGTTGCCGGCTGGGGCGCTTTCTGTTCAGGCTGCTGCTGCGGTTCTGTCGTTGGTTCTTCCGCAGGCTTAGGCTGCTCCGTATCTGGGGCCTTAGCCGTTTCCTTTTCTTTTGCCGCTGTCAAGGTTCCGTCTTCTTTTACGGAATCATTGCCTTTGGCGACTACCATCGCTACAGGCTGGCGCGTTACTTTTTCCGATATCACCTTTTCTGACAGTGTACTGCCATTGACCCGGACCACCTGGCTGGTAATCAGCTTGCCGCCTTCCTGTCCTTGGGCTACAATTTTCTTCTGCCCTTTATCCAGGTTATCATCGATTCGGTATTCCGTCTGATATGCAATCGTTTCTGTTCGCGAAACTTGATCCACCGTCGTTACCGCTACCATCGGATTACCAGACGCAGCCGCCGTATAGATTTGCTCAACCGCGTCCTGCGCCTCCACAACGTTCACTTTCTCGTCGCTGCGTTTCAGCGCCTTTTTCTCCACGGTTATCTCCGGAGAAAGGCTAGTCTCCCCTTCCTTGGTATTGGCGGTGCTGTATTTTTGTTTGATGCCGTCGATGACCGCCTGTCCTTCTTTTTGACTGGCAACAATGAACGTTTCCTGATCGCCTATTTTTACTGCCCATGGTTCCTGTATTCTGGCCCCATTATCCGTAATAGCGTAAGGTTTTGTCATCTGAAGATAGATACAGACTGCAAGAATTAGAAGCACTAGACTCAAACCTGCTGCTGCAATCTTCAGCATCTTTCCTCTATTTTTTGAAATTGCTGCTCTCATAATCCCCTGCCTTTGTTACTCGATAATTCTTCTTACAGTAATGATGTTTTTATAAGTTGCGCTGCTGACCTTAATTCCGGTGCTCGGCGTACTGGCATGAACGATCTTGCCATTTCCGATATAGATGGCTACATGTCCCGCATAGCAGATAATATCGCCTGGTTTTGCTTCGCTGTAAGGTACTTCCTTGCCGCAGGATCGTTGCGCACTGGATGAATGAGGAAGTGAAACGCCGAATTTGGCGTACACGCTCATAGTGAAACCGGAACAGTCGGTTCCGTTGGTCAAACTGGTTCCGCCGTATACATACGGATTGCCCACAAACTGCAGAGCATAATTAACCACTTCTTTACCAGAGCCCCTTCCCATAGCTGCTCCGCCTCTAGAGACAACCTGAGAGGCCTTGTCAGCCGTCATGGTTTTGGTTCCTTTTTCGATAACTTTGGCAACCGGCTTTTGGTCCACAGTCGTAGCGATCACTTCTTCAGATACAATCTGGCCGTTCTGCTTAGTCACCTGGCTGACAATGGTCTTTTTACCTTTTTTGCCCTTTGTCGCTACCTTTTCTTCGCCAAGGTAGAGCTTGCTGTTTTCCTTATATTCTGTCTTATAGTCGATGGCTTCTGTCTTTGCCACCTCTTCTGTTGTGGTCACCGTTATCATCGGCTCAGCGGTTTTGTTTGCCGCGACCACTTGTGTCACCGCATCATCCGCTTCCACGACAGTGGGCGATTCATCGCCTCTTTTCAATTCTTTTGCCACTACGGTTACTTCCGGAGACAAGGTTGTAGCTTCCTTTTTCGTGTTCTCCGTTACATAGCTGCTTTTTATCCCCTCGATAACAGCTTTTCCTTCTTTTTCGCTGGCGACGACGAAGGCTTCGTTATCGCCTACTTTCACCACCCAAGGCTCTTCCACTTTCACCCCGTCTTCCGATATTGCGAAAGGCTTGGTGAACTGCAAGAACGCACACACACCTAACACGATTACTACGATCGCCAGCCCGATGACCGCGACCTCCATTTTGTGTTTCATTTTACCCAGGTGTTTTTCAAACATAGTACCCTTCCTTGTGTGTTCAGTAACAACGGACCCGCCGATCAGCCTCCCGAAATCCTCGAGTATGCCTTCAGCTCATCCCCTGGCGACAGCCGGTCATAGATCATGACGCGCATGCCATTGACTGCCACGAACCCAAAACTGGGGATCTCTTTGTAATTGATACCTACTGCCTGCAATGCTTCGTCGCAGGTGCAGTTATCGGGCACCTCCACCTTCCGCTCTTTATCCTGGCCAAAGTACTTGCGGAGCGTGCCTCTGAGTGTGATTGTGATTTCCATAGTTCCTCCTTGCAAAAAAGAGTGTATAGGATATTATCCAAACACTCTTTTATTATACATCATTTTTGCTATGGCAAAAAGCCAATTTTTGAAGTTTTTTGTATTAGAGCAAGGAAGCGATCAGTTCTTCCGGCATCATGCCGTTTTCATCCCATCCCATAACCTCATAATACTGGCTCAGCATATCATCAAAGACTTCCTGCGGAATCACCTGTCCCTTTGCAGGACCGTTCTGCAGAGCCTCGGTTACGACACGCTTGGGAACGGTATCGTTCTTGCGGTCAAATCCTTCTCTCTGATTGAATGCCCGGCCGATGTTGATGACGCGGCGTCCGATCTTAGACATGTCTTCCACCGTCCATTCGGTTCCGGTAACCATGGTCAGCAGCTCTGCCATGATTTCGTATGTAATCGATCCCCAGAAGTCGCAGATACAGAGGGAGAATTTAATGGCGTTGAACTCTGCCAGATCATAGACCAGCTGTCCTTTATTCTCGCCCGTATACGGCGGTGCAGCTGCTTCGAATACTTCCAAATTGGGAGCATAAGAACGCATGTGGCAGGCGCCTCTGTCGGATACTGCGTAGGATACGGACATAGCCCAGGAACCGCGTGGTTCATACTGAGGATATTCCAGTCCCTTAACCTGCATTGCGAATTCTGTGCCGCCGAATTTCTCGGATGCGCGCTTTGTGCCCAGGGCCAGATCCTTGCCCACGCCTTCATTTTTCGCAATCAGTTCCAAGTAGTGAATCATTTTATCGGCTTCTCCGAACTTGATGCCAAAGTCGTGGATGCCCTTTTCCGTCATTTCCATAGCCCAGATGATCGTATCTCCGGCACTGATGGTATCCAGTCCCATATTGTCAGCCACTTCATTGAATTTTACGATCTTTTCCGGGTCGCGGATTCCTGCGTTGGGGCCGGCAACGGAAATGGATTCATATTCAGGTCCCTCGCAGATGGCATCGCCGATCTTGAGGAAGTTTCCGCAGCCCAGGCCGCAGCTTCCGCAGCCCCGCTTACCGACTCTGTACTTTTTCAGCACATCGCCATTGTATTCGGTCCATTTTTCGTCCGTTGCATCGGAGAAATTCTTCCATGGAAGGATTCCGCCGTCGTTGCAGGCCTCCAGGAACGCAGTCGTACCATCGTGATAGATAAAATCGTTGTCCTCGGTTACTACGTTTTCACGAAGAAGCTCAACGATTCGCTTCGTCGTGTTTTCAATATCGTTTACTTTTACGCCGCCGGTTCCCCGGATGACGATCGCTTTCATATTTTTGGATCCCATTACGGCGCCGATTCCGCCTCTTCCAGCCTGTCTGTAGTAGTCGGAATTGATGCAGGACATGATGTTCAGATTTTCGCCGGCAGGTCCGATGGACATGATGCTGTACTCGGTTCCATATTTTTTGGAAAGAATGCTTTCTGCTTCATGGGATCCCAGTCCCCACAGATCAGATGCATCCATAAAACGAATTTTTCCGTCGTCAATGAGCACATATCCCGGCTTATCCAGTTTTCCTTCAAATATAACCATATCGTATCCGGCAAATTTAAGACGGATGCCCACATGGCCGCCGATGGAACAGTCGTTCATAGTTCCTGTGGCCGGTGATTTTGCCGCTACTGACAGTTTTCCCGAGCAGGGAACCGGAGTTCCGGTCAGGGGACCGGTTGTCAAAAATAATTTATTTTCAGGTCCAAGAGGATCGATTCCAGGCGCCAGTTCTTCATACATATATCGAATGGCCAGTCCTTTTGATCCCACGTATTTTCTTGCAAAGTCCATGCGCAGCGGTTCGAAGGACACGCCCTTTTTCGTCAGGTCAATACGCAGTACTTTGTTTTGATATCCAAGCATTGTTTTATTCTCTGTCATGATTGTCCTCCTCCCTACTCAAATGTCAGCGCGTTCTGCGGACAAGTCTTTACACACATCGGGTCGCCCTTGCAGGTATCGCAGATGTACGCCTTCTCGTCTCTGATACGCACGACTTTCTTCGGACATTTTTCAGCGCAGGCTCCGCAGCCAATGCACTGATCCATATCCACCTCTATGTATTCGCCGATTTTTATCGCGTCTACCGGACATGCCTTTGCGCACATCCCGCATAAGATGCAGTAGTTATCGTGATATTTAAGATTGCCGTTGTCATAACAGGTCTCGATAAAAATTCTCGCCTTGGAAGGAATGTATTCCCCTTCCTTCATCGCTGAGCAGACCTGAGCACAAAGCTGGCAACCGATACACGTCTCTTTCTTAAACTTCAGTCGCTTCATTTTTTCTCTTCCTTTCAACATTTAGCATAAATTCCGCAAACAAAAAATGCAAAGCATGTCTTGCCGCTGTCCGCGGTTTTTAAGACTCTCCTTTGCACAATGGCAGGCAGCAAAATCGCTTTTACTACCCTAACGTTTTCGCCGGCACAGAGTGTCATGCGAAAATCGGAGTTATTAAATTTGTCGTTTCTATGTCTGATTATAACCTATTTTCTCTTCAGTTGTCAATTACTCGGGCCTTCCTTTTTTATACAAGTTTGCTGTGTTGACCCAGCTCATTTGTTGTGCTATATCGGGCTGCTGCATAAAGGAAATCACTTTTTATGCAGCAGCTCATGTTTTTTTCAAATTTCACGTGGCAGGGCTTGAGGGCCTGGTATTTGGGGATATATAAATTTTCAAGGATTTTGACACCATTCAACCCTTGGAAATGTTGAAATTCTACACTAAACTTCTAACATTTAGAAGTTTAGTGTAATCCCAGTCATGGCACAGCTGCATAAAGAGCCGCTTGAAACAAATCAGTTTTCACGCACCTACCCCCTCAAAAAGAACAGATCTTTATAATCCGTATTCCGCCGCCAGTTTTTTAAACCCGGGCATGGAATTTACAATCGTCTCATAAGAAACGCAGTAAGCCAGCCGCACATATCCCGGGCCGGCAAAGGCGCTGCCCGGCACCATCAGGATATTATACTTTTTCGCTGCCTGGCAGAATTCCGCTTCATCTTCCACCGGAGATTTTACAAAGAGATAAAACGCGCCCTGGGGTAGGATACATTCAAATCCGCATTCCTTCAATCCTTCGTAGAGCGCTTTTCTGTTTTTATCATAATAGCTGAGATCCACCTTGGCATCCACACAGCGGCCGATCACTTTTTGCTGCAGGGAAGGAGCATTGACACAGCCGATGATTCGATTGGCATTGGACGCGGTATCGAACACCAGCTCGCTCTCCTCAAGCTCATCGGGGATAACCAGATAACCGATCCGTTCTCCCGGCAGGGACAATGATTTGCTGTAAGAGTACGCCACAATGGTGTTATCGTAATACTTGGTCACATAGGGCACATTGATTCCATCATAGGCCAGCTCCCGATATGGCTCATCGGCAATGATAAAGATGGTCCGGTTGAGCTCCTTTTGTTTTTTCTCCAAAATGGAAGCGATTCCCTTGATGGTTTCCTCCGAGTAGACGACGCCGGTTGGGTTGTGGGGCGAATTGATCAGCACCACCCTGGTCCGATCGTTGATACACGATTCGAAAGCAGCCAGGTCCGGCTGGAAGGTTGTCGGCTCAGTTTTAGCTTGAACCACAGCACCGTCGAAGTTGTTCACATACCAGTTGTATTCCAGGAAATACGGGGTAAAGATTACCACTTCTTCCCCTGGATTTAAAATGGTTTTCAGGGCCACGTTGAGTCCGCTGGCCGCGCCTACTGTCATTAAAATATTCTTCATGGAAAAGTTGGTGCCCTGGGTCTTATTGATGTGCTGGGCAATGGTTTCCCGCACATCTTCAAATCCCGCATTGCTCATATAGCCATGGAGGATCAGGTCTGGTTCTTCCTTAACAATATCGCAGATGGCCTGATTGACTTCCGGCGGCGTGGGAGCATCGGGGTTTCCCAGGCTGAAATCGTAAACCTGATCGCGGCCGTACTTGGCCCGCATTTTATCCCCTTCCTCGAACATGGTGCGAATGGCGGAATTATTCTCCATCAGCGGTTTCATTTTCTCTGAAATCATTTCTTCATCTCCTCTGTTTACATGCTTACAGCTTCAGGCCTTTTGCCAGATTGCAGACAAAATCCTGCACATTGGTCACGATCCCTTTGGCTGCCAGGCTGCCTCGGTCCGCCAGTTTATTGACAGCAAATTCCGAGGTATCTATGGTATAAAAATAAATTTGGCGAATGGTTCCGTCGGACATTACCCGGTAATTGGGAGTCATGTTTCCGGCGGCAATGGTATGCAGCACCGTCGCCATACCGATCACTGTAGTCGCTTTGCTGATGTGGATTCTTACCGCGTCCTGCCCCACATATGTATGTTCATATACTTCCGGCAGTGGCCCGTCGTCCCGCAGCGAACCGTTGAGGATAAACGGAACATCGTGCTTAACACAGCTGTATATGATGCCGTCTTTTATTTTTTCTTTCTCAAGAAAGGCTGGTATGGAGCCATGGAGATTCACCTTGTTAATGGTATCAATATGGTTATAATGTCCATTGAAGTGGGGCCGCTGGGTTCGGATATCCTGCCCGAGGGCGGTTCCCAAAAGTCCTGCCTCCAGATCGTGGGTAGCCAAGGCGTTTCCAGCCAACAGCGCATCCACATAACCTTCCGCAACCAGCTTGGAAAAGGCTTCTCTGGCCTCATAGTCAAAGGCGCAGGCAGGTCCCAGCACCCAAACTACATAGCCATGCTTTCTTTCATGCTTCAAAAGTTCAATCAACTGTTCATAGTCATAGGAGAAGGCAGTCTCACGGCTGCGGCTCTGGCGAAAGGAGAAAGGTGTATCCTTATTTTCTTCCTGCTCAAAGCAGTCGACGTGCACGTAGATACCTTCCTCGCATTCCTCGGTTCTGCCTACAACGATCCGGTCTCCCTGTTTTATGTTGCGGAACTCCCTTACATGAATCTTTCCTTCTTCGTAAACTGCCACACAGTCCATCCGGGATTCTTCTGCAAGCCTCCATTTTCCATCGATCTTAAAATATTCTGGAAAAATAGAGGTGGCGTGAAAATTCTGAGGCGCTGTCATGTCCTTTGGGGCAAGGCGCAGCACCGCATCCGGCGCATCGCTGAATTTTCTCAGCGAAAAATTCGGCTCTTTATATGCTCGTAATTTAAAAGCCATTTCAATCAACTCTCCCTTGCTGTACTAAAATTTGGTTGTTTTTACCGAGTCAAACTCTTCTGCGATCTCAGGCGACAATTTGCTGCAGAGGCTGACGATCACGATCACCGCCGCGGAGGCGATAAATCCAGGAATGATTTCATAAATATCAAAGATGCCGCCTTCCAGGTTGTACCACAAAAGATCCACCACTCCGCCTGTAATCATACCGGCGATGGCGCCCGGCAAGGTCATTCTTCTCCAGAAAAGGGCAAAGAGAATCAGCGGTCCGAAAGCCGAGCCGAACCCTCCCCACGCACAGGAAACCAAACCGAAGACGGAACTGTCCGGATCGATGGCAATGACGATGGCGATTACAGAAATGATGACTACCGTCAGTCTGCTGGCCCAAACAATGGAAGGGCCTTCCGTATCTTTTTTAAAGATGGTGGCATAGAGATCCCGCGAAACCGATGATGCTGATACCAGCAGCTGAGAGCTGGCCGTACTCATGATCGCAGCCAGAATCGCAATTAATAAAATGCCTGCGATGACCGGGTTAAACATAGTATTGATCATGGACATATAGATCGTTTCTCCGTCCTCCAGACCGGGCATGAAGGCTTTGCCTACGATGCCGATAATAATGGCTGCAGCCAGCGTAATTCCAACCCAGATCATGGCGATCACCCTGGATTTGTGAATCATATCCGGGCTTTCGATGGCCATAAACCGTACTAAGATGTGGGGCTGTCCGAAGTAACCCAATCCCCAGCCCAGGGCAGAGGCTAAAAGCAATCCGTTGATTCGTCCGTCGATCTGCGGGAAAAATCCCAGCGATTCGGGTGTCAGCTGGGCCAGACGCAAGGATACGTCGTCGATCCCGCCCATGGAGATTACGGCGATGATGGGCACAATAATCAGCGCGAAGAACATGATGGTTCCCTGAATGGTGTCGGTCCAGCACACAGCAGTAAACCCGCCCAAAGCCGTATATGCTAAGATGATCGCCGCGCATACGATCAAGCCGATGGTATAGTCCATTCCAAAAATGGTGTTGAACAGCTTGCCGCCGGCCGCGAACTGGGAGGACGTGTAGACCAGAAAGAAGATAACGATGAACACGCCGGAAACGATCCGCAGGATATGCTTATGATCCCGGAACCGGTTTTCAAAAAAGTCGGGTATAGTAATGGCGTTTCCCGCCACCTGTGTGTATTTTCTCAGCCGTTTGGCTACAAAGAGCCAGTTGAGATATGTACCGATGAACAGGCCGATGGCGGTCCAGATGGCTTCCGAGGTCCCCGTGTAAATCACATAGGCGGTTCCCGGAAGGCCAATCAATAGCCATCCGCTCATATCCGATGCCTGGGCGGACATGGCCGTTACCCAGCTGCCTAGTTTACGCCCGCCCAAAATATACTCTGATAAGCTGTCTGTCTTGCTGTAATGTTTTATTCCGATTGCCACCATTACGCCCAGGTAAAGGATGAAAATGGCGGCGATAATCACTGTACTCAAAATATCGCTCCTTTATTTGGTAATCTTGTCTACGCCCATATAGGATATAAGCGCCTCTGGAATCACAACCGAACCGTCGGCCTGCTGATAATTTTCCAGAATCGCCGCAACCGTTCTGCCTACTGCCAAACCCGATCCGTTGAGGGTATGAACGAATTCCGGCTTGCCCTTTTCCTGAGGGCGGAAACGGATGTTTCCTCTTCTCGCCTGGTAGCTTTCAAAGTTGCTGCAGGATGAAATTTCTACATATCTGCCATAGCTCGGCATCCATACTTCAATATCGTAGGTCATTGCCGAAGAAAATCCCAGGTCGCCCGTAGAAAGCCGCACAACTCTATAAGGAATATTCAGCTTTTGCAGAACTTCTTCCGCCGCATTTGTTAAAAGCTCCAGCTCTTTGTAGGATTCATCAGGATGAACGAATTTTACCAGCTCTACTTTATTAAACTGATGTTGGCGGATCAGACCTCTGGTGTCTCTGCCCGCGGAACCCGCTTCTTTTCTGAAACAGGGCGTATATGCGGTATAGTAAACCGGCAGTTCGTCATAGCTGAGGATTTCATTCATTCTCAGATTGGTTACCGGCACCTCTGCTGTAGGAATCAAGAAAAAGTCTTTAGCCGGCACATGGAACATGTCATCTTCAAACTTGGGGAGTTGGCCGGTTCCTGTCATCGCGTCCCGATTGACCATAAAGGGAGGCAGAATCTCCGTGAAACCGTGTTCTCTTGTATGAAGATCCAGCATGAAGTTGATGACGGAACGTTCCAGTCTGGCACCCAATCCTTTGTAAACGGTAAATCTGGTACCAGAGATTTTCGCTGCCCGCTCAAAATCCAGGATATCCAGATCCTGGCCCACATCCCAGTGGGCTTTTTCTTCAAAGTCAAACTTCCTCGGCTCGCCCCACTTGCGCAGCTCCACATTGTCGCTGTCATCGGCGCCCACCTGTACGTCTTTGTATGGGGTGTTGGGAATGTTGAGAAGGGCGTTTCTCAGCTTTTCTTCCACATCGCTGACTTCCCCGTCCAGCGCTTTAATTTCTTCTGAAAGAACCTTCAGCTCCTTCATCAGCTCGCTTGGATCTTCGCCGGCCTTTTTCATCTTTGGAATTTGTTTGGAAGCAGTGCTTTGCTGGTTCTTCATCTGTTCCACTTTTGCCAGCGTTTCCCGCCTTTTTTTATCGTATTCCAGCACCTGATCGATCCCGAAATCACCCTGTCCTCTGGATTCGACGGCTTTTTTTACATTTTCAAAATCTTCTCTAATTCTTCTGATATCTAACATGGCTCACTCCTAAAATAAATTTTTCTTATATATTATGTACAAATCCGTTAGTTCTTTTACCTTTTCCTGCATTTCGATCTGCAGGTTGGAAGCCGTTTCAAAGTCCCGCTTATCCAGCGCCCGGACGATTCTTGTGAGCAGGCACTGTTCATTGAGTTTATCTCTTCCCAGCAAGTTGCGAATCGTATTGATTTTTTCCCAGTAGACCACATCGTAGTCTACGCAGTCGCCCTCATCATGACATTTGACACAGTGGCGGATCAGATCCATAGTATTGGGCACGATTCGGTTATGAAGCTCGGTCGCCCACTGTGCTACAATCGCTTCTTTATAAGATTCCAAGGTAATCGGTGTCATGACATCATCCTGCTGGAATACTTTCAGCTTTTGCGGATGGTCTTCAAAGGCGCAGATGTTTTCCCACACTGTCCGCGGCACCCGGCCGAAGAGTTCATTCCGCTCCTGCTCCGTATATTCTTCAAACACATCCAGCTCGCTTCTGTAAAGCCGGTCTTTTTCCAGATAAAAATCTTCCTGTCCGTACTCTTTGGAGATGGACGCTTCCAGCTCTTTAGGCGTTTTTTCCCCTTCCAGAGCCGCCTTGATCCCATCTAACATAGCCATATAAGACGATGCCAGGATCAGATAGGTGTTGCTCTTGGGGTTGGGCGCTCTCAGTTCAAAGCGTGTTGCCAGCGGATTGTCCACATCCCGAACCAGTCCCACGAGAACGGTCCGGTTTCTGGAGGGCATTTCCACGCCGTGGCCCAAAGAGGTAACCACACAGACAGGCGCTTCGTATCCGGGCTTGAGGCGGTTAAAGGCATCGTTTGTAGCGCTGACAAAGGGGTTTACCACTTCGTAGTTCTTGAGAATTCCCATCAGCGCGCCGAAACCGATGGGGCTGAGGAATTCCTCTTTCATGTCCTTTGCCGAAAACAGATTTATCCTGCGGCCGTCTTTCAATTTGGCGGCAAGCCCCATATGGGTATGCTCTCCGCTTCCGGCCACGCCTTCCATGGGCTTGGCCATAAAGGTCACTTCCAGCCCGTGCATACGGAAAATATCTCGCACCACGTATTTGATATGATTTTCATTATCCGCAGCCTGAATGGCTGTGGAAAACTTCCAGTCGATTTCCAGCTGTTCCATTACGTGGTCATAATTTCCCGAGTTTCCAATTTTGGCTTTTACCCCGCCGACCTCTTTATGGCCCATCTCCATCTCAACGCCGTATTTATCCAGAACCAGCATCACTTCTTCCAAAGCCGTCCGCACCGGGCCAATGGTTCTCTTCCAATACTGTTCTTTTAGAATCTGCGCCGTTGACAGCTGCTCCCGGTCCGCTTCGTCGTCTGGGGTTTTTACCCAAAACTCCAACTCTGTGGCCGCTGTGATCTCCAGCTTTTCGATCTGATCCACGCCGTCTATGTCCAGGTGATCGAAGATATAAGGATTTTCCTTAATAATTTGTAAGAGCTCTTTTTTAAAGTTGATAATGGCATCCCGCAGAATTACCCTCGAGCCTACCTCCGCCACATCGTTGTGGATTAGAAAGGAAGGAATACGCAGGGTTCCTATGGGGAGCCCGGTTTCTCTGTCCACATGTTTAAAATTATGGTCCACATACCAGTTTACCTCTGTATCTGGAATGATATCCACTTTTGCGTTATTTAATTCTGCGATCTTCGGCAGGACTACGCTGGATCCGTCCGTCTGCACGCCGGAGTTAAGAAATTTATCCATATCCTCGATAAAGAGATTTACCGGGATCTTTTCATCTGTATCATGACCTCCGATGTCCAAACCTACCAGTGAAACGAAGCGAACTTCGGGATGGGCCCGAAGAAGGCTGGTAATTTCCTCCGGCGAATGGTTTTCCGCCGGTATGGTAAACAGCATCTTATCCAAGTCGAAATCAAACATGTAAACAATACTCCTTTCAAATTTATGGTTCTCAAACAGGCTAGGACATCCTCTTTACAAAATCTGCAAAAAGAATGTCCCCTAAAACCCTTACTTATTCTAAATGATTCTGAAGTTTTATTCTTCAGCTTCTTTTGCTGGCGGTGCCAACAGATTCAGATACTTCTGCAGTTCATCCAGGTACTGGCCGTATTTGGCCCAGTCGCCGTCTTTCTGCGCTTTCTCCGCATTGGTGAACGCTTCCTGCGCCTTGGCTGCCAGTTCTGCCTGGCTCAGTGCATCGTCGGTCTTTTGTCCCTCCTGTGCCTCGGCATCGCCGCTGCCCGGGCTTTCCTTGGCGCTTCCTTCACCGAACAGGGAATTGAGCGCATCTGCCAGCGTGCTTTCATATGCGATCTGGTCGCCGTAAGCGACAATAACACGCTTGACTTCCGGAATACTGGAATTTTTCGCCTCCAGGTAAACCGGTTCTACATAGAGCAGGGAATCTTCGATCGGAATGACGAACATATTTCCTCTGCTGTAGTTGGATCCGGCAGAATCCCACAGGGAGAATTCCTTAGAAATCTCCGTATTCTGGTCGATCTGCGCTTCGATTTGCATTGGCCCGTAAATAATCTTGCTCTTCGGCAGCTGATAGAGAACCAGTTGTCCGTAGTTTTCTCCATCATTTCGTGCCACCAGAAGACCGGTCATATTCTTCTTATCTTTCGGCGTATACGGGATCGAGTTAACGAATTCTGCGCTCTTTTCTCCCGGCAGCTTCATGATATAGTAGTTCGGCGTCATCGCGGTTTCTTTTGTGCCGTAAATTTCATCGGCCACATCCCACATATCCTCTTTCTGGTAGAATACCTTCACATCGGTCATGTGGTACTTTTTGTACACGTTGGCCTGAATGTTAAAGAGTACATTCGGATAACGAATATGCGCCTGGAGAGATTCCGGCATTTCTTCAAAATCCTTGAAGAGCTTGGGATAAATCTCTTTGAAGGTATTGGCAATCGGATCCGTATCGTCAACCAGGTAGTAATTGGTTGTTCCATTGTATGCATCGATAACAACTTTAACCGAGTTCCGGATATAATTGGTGTTGTTCGTCTCATCGAACGGTTCGGAATACGGATATCTGGTACTGGTCGTGTACGCATCGATCATCCAGTAAAGGTTTCCGTCAGCTGTCACGATATATGGATCGCTGTCGTATTCCAAGTATGGCATGATCTTCTGAACTCGTTCCTCGATGTTGCGGTTGATGACGATCCTTGAGTCGCTGTCAATGTTGCTGGACACCAGCAGCTTGAGGCTGCGCTCGCGGATTGAGAACATCATTTTATTCAGCATATTGAGTTTGATTCCGGCATCACCTTCGTATGTGGCGTATTTATTGTTGTCTCCGTCCGGATAGTCGAACTCTTCTTCGTTGGTATTTACTAAGATATAATTATCTGTTTTTTCTCCGAAATAGATCTCCGGCCGTTTGATCTGAATTTCCTGTACATCGGAAATCGGCGGGATACTGTCAATCAGCATATCCGGCTGGCCGCTGGAAGTCACCTTGTCAACTCTGGAAAGAGTAAGTCCGTATCCATGGGTGTATTTCAGATGCTTGTTCAGCCATGTATCGCTGATCTTTTCTTCATCAATTTCTCTAGCTGACTGGAATGTCTGAGTATATTCACCGTTAACCATATAGCGGTCCACATCGACATCATTAAAGGTGTAGTATTGTCTGATACTTTGTGTTTGATTGTAGAATTTTTCCGCTGGTTCATAATCATTGATACGGATGTTGGAAATCGTCTCCGCATTGTTAGCGATGTCTTCGCTGCTCAGGTCATTGTTGGCCGCAAAGGGTTTGACCGTCACTTCCCCCAAATCATATGCGTATCTGGTATATTCAATATTACGTTCCAAGTATTTGCTTTCTTTGTTGATTTCATCAGGCGATACGACCAAATTCTGGATCAAGGTACCTGCGCCTGCGCCAACCAGCCCTACTACAATCATAATGACCGGTACAACCACAGCTGTCTTAAATTTTCTCTTGGAAATGCCAATGGCAAAAGCAATAGCTGCTACCACGGAAAGGACCATAAGGATACGGTATACCCAAAGGGTAATGTTGACATCTCTGAATCCGGCGCCGTAGACCGTTCCCGTATGTCCATAAAGCAGATCGAACTGCTTCAGGAAAAAGTTAATTGCAACCATAACAAAGAACAAAATCCCCACAATAATCAACTGCTTTTCGGCAATGCTGATCAGGTGCATAAAGTTCTTGTCATCGAACTGCTTTTTCCGTCTTGGAGCACGGTTCATGCCGCTTTTCTTGCCGGTAAAGGCTTCCCCGAATTTGCCGAACATGTCGGTTACATTGTCAAATCCGGTTCTAGGTCCGTCATGCGGACCGGTGAAGGGTTCTTCTTCAAAAGGTTCTTCTTTTTCCTCAAACATTTGAGGCGTCCGAACCGACAGGAGCACAGCGTAATAAAGCAGCGTCAATATGGCAAAGGCTATAATTACACCGATTAAAATCTGGTTAAGCTCCTTAATGAATGCCAGCTTAAATACATAGAACGATACGTCCAGATTGAATAAAGGATCGGAAATATCAAATCCTGTGCTATTGGCGAATTTTAGAATTTCAAACCACAGCTGGGTCACAGAAACAAAGGTGACCAGTACGGCGAAGACGATTGCCATTCCCCATGATATGAGATTCAGCCTCTTATGGTTTGTCTCCTCATTAGATTCCACCTTTTTGAAATATCCTCGTTTGAGGAATTTCAGGTAGACATACGCCAAGAATGTGATGACGATAAATGTAGGTATTCCGATTTCCAGCTGAGTAATCAGCTTTTTGAGAAATACGCTTACATACCCCAGTTCTCTGAACCATAAAAAGTCTGTTATAAACCCAATAAGACTCAGGAACAATACGATGAGCAAAAGAATTACGATGATTAATCCTTTTAAGCCCAGTTTCTTCTTTTTCAAATCAGTTCCTCCCTTTTGTGATACTACATATATAAAGGTTAAATTTCATAGCTGGCTACCACTTTCATGATCTCGTTATCCGGCTGCAGTTCATAGATTCGCTTTGTTGTGGAATTTTGCTTGCTTCCGTTTTGCGTATCAGACACTTTTTCGGATACCCAGACAAAGTAGGAGCTGCCCGCTTGTCTAATTTCTCCAATTTTTAGCGTCTTGAAAGTCTCTTTCATGCCTTTTTTGCCCAGCTGTTTGACCTCTTTATAAAGATCCGTTCCTTGCTGCATTAAATTGAGAACACTAGTGTCATTATTATTGATCAGGTTTACCTTTTGCGAGTCATATGCAATGATCGCTCCAACGATAGCCTGGTCGTAATACACTTGTTTGTTTTCAGCGTCTTTGTACCAGGTAACATCCGCCAGCTTTTGGGTCAGGTTCAAATCTTGATTCTCATATTTTTTGTCCGGATCAAATTTTAAATCCGCGTTGTATTCGATAGCCGCGATGTTTCCATCCTTATTTTTGCCCATTTCAGCCTGAATTAACGTCGTCTTGTCTTCCATCGGCTCCTCACGAATATCTTCCTTCTCCATGGCAAAGGTATATTCAGCATCGTTTCCGGTGAAGAGATGGATCACCTTGTTGAGCTGGCTGTCGATGAACTTGGCAGCACCGCTGTTTGGCGCAGTCAGCTTAATCACAACGCCGGCAATTTCGATTGCCAGCAGGATGATCAGGATTACCAGGAAGACTTTAAGAACCACTCTGCCTTTTCCGCCCTTTTCTTCTTCATCCTCATCTTCTTCATCTTCAAATTCCATATGGTCCGCAATTCCAGTCTGTTCAATGGCTTCGCTAATGTCTTCCGCCGGGCTGTAATCGGACGGGAAGACCATGGTCGCATCCATCGGCTGTTGAGCTGGTTCTGTTTGATTATTTAAAATATCGGCAACGGATTCTTCTGACATAATCAGAGTCTCGTCCGATACTGGTTTTGCTTCCGCAGCAGGTTCATCCGGAGCCGGATCCTGCGCTTCTTCCCCCATCAGATCATCAAAGGAGAAAAGCTCTGCCGGGATTTCTTCCAGTTCTTCTGCCGAACGAGCCGGCTCCGCTTCGACGGAAAGATCTTGGAGTTCGTCGAGAATATCAATTTCTTCAATCGTATCTGCAGCTGGCACAGATGCTGCCGGCTCTTCCTCAAAGTGTCCCAGAAAATCAGGCATATCCACTGGTTCAGATGCAAAATCTTCAACTGGTATCTCTTCCTGCGGCGCTACCTTGGCCGCGGCTTCGGCTGCTGCTGCTTGCCGGTCCCGCTGTACCATCTCAGAGGCAGTTGCCATTCCTGCGAGAATGGCGGCTTTATCAACGGCTTTTGTCTTTTCTGGAATCGGCTGTTCCTCTTGCAGCGGCTCGTTTTCTTTCAGCGCATCCTCAAGGGATTGCTGACCAAAGAAGGTCTCTCTTGCCCGCACCATTTCAGAAATATGGTTGAGCGGATCTTCTTCCGCAGCTTTAGCCGCAGCAGCCTTGGCTTCTTCTTCCGCCTTTGCCCGCGCTATTGCTTCTTCCCGAGCCTTGGCTTGCGCCTCTGCTTTGGCTCTAGCTTCTGCGGCTGCTTTGGCCTCTGCCTCGGCTTTTGCCTTAGCTTCTGCTTCTGCTTTGGCTCTGGCTTCCGCCTCTGCCCGCAGTCTTGCCGCTTCCTGAGCTAATTTGGCTTCTGCTTCTTCTTGCGCGATTCTGGCTTTTTCTGCTTCTGCTTTCATCGCTGCTTCTGTATCTTCTCTAGCTGCTGCTCGTTCTTTTTCGCGTTCGGCAGCTTCCTGCGCCGCTCTTGCATCCGCAGCCCGCTTAGCTTCCTCTTCCAGTCTCAGCCGTGCGGCCTCTTCCGCTGCCTGCGCCTTTGCAAGAGCTTCAGCCTCTGCTTTGGCTTTGGCCGCCTCTTCTTCTCTGGCCTTGGCTTTTTCTTCTTCTATGATTCTGGCCGCTTCTTCCCTGGCTTTTTTTTCTGCTTCTGCTGCCTCAATGCGGTCCAGCACATCGGTTTCTACTGGTTTCGGTTCGTAGCTTTTTACGACCCCTTCGGCAGCAAAAAGTTCTTCCATTGGGTCTTCCGGCTTTCTTGAAGCAAATTTTTCTTCAGATGCGGCCGCCGCTGTGTTCATTTCCTCAGAGAGTATATTCCCGGATTTTATCTTTTCATACTCCCGATCTAAAAGTTTCTGAAACTCTTCGTTCTTTTTATTAAAAGTAAAAAATTTGTCGATTTGCTCGGATTGTTTTCTAGCTTCGTCAGCCTTGCTGTCCAGCCCTCCGAAGAGTTCTTCTTCCAGGCTGGACGCTGCCTGAGGTTTTTGCCCTTCATCCGGCTGTTTTATAGTTTCGGATGCAGGCTGTGGTTTGGCGTCTGCCGAGTTAATCGTTTCCTGCACTATTTCTCCTGCTGGTTTTGTTTCAGCCGTGTGCGTCTGCGCAGGCGCGCTTCTATGCTGTGCCGCCTCCAATTCTTCAGGACTCATCGACCAGTTAAAATCAATTTCTTCTGTCTTTTCCACTCGTTGTCCCGGGAATGTATGTATATTCCAATCAAAATCCTCAACCGGCGGTGTCACGGACCCGGATTCTTTGGATTTTCCTGCAGAGTCGTCCAGCCCAAGGTCTATTCCAAGATCGAGTGACTTAAAGTCAAATGGTTCAAACAAAGGAGCCTTTTCTTCCGGCTGCCCTTCAGCCTGTGCGTGCGAAGTTTTCTCCTCTGCGTCCGCAGCCAGATTCTCCGGTTTATCGTTTTCGCTTGCTAAAATTGTTTTTTCTCCACAGGAACTGCAAAACTTATCCCCGTCTGCCAATTTTTGTCCACAATTTCTACAATACATAAGTTCCTCCTCTGCTTGTTACTCTTTAATAAGTAATTCAAGTTCTTCCTTTGTATAGATTTTTCCGCTTTTTCCAATATTATAAATTGACGTTGCGGGCGTTTCGCTGCCCTTGTCCAAAGTATCTGTCAGCTGAACGTCGGGCTCAGCTTTTTCTGTGGCCTCTATGTTCGGAATATTAGCGGTCTGTATCGTTTCTGGCTCGTGAGAGGATTCTTCCGGAGCGTTTATTGGTTCATGTTGTTTTTTCTCCGGTCCCTTATCCTCCTCCGCTGTATATTCGCCGTGTTTTTCTGCCGGCGGCGGTTCCGGATTCACGTTTTCTTTTTGTATCGGTTCCGTCTCTTGCACTTGTCCTGTTTGAATGCTGGCCGTGTTCTGCCGTGACACTGCCGCTGCTTCCTGCCTGATTCTGATGGTTAAAGCCTTTTCCACTGTAGTCAGACGCTTTTCGATATTTTCCAGAGCCGTGAGCTGCGCAGCGGATTGTTTCCGCCATAGGATCAGAGTGATCACTAGAATCAGCAGGATCACGACAGCTACTACTGCAAGTATCGGCAAAGCTATTGTCGTCATGCTAAAATCTCCTATTTTTAAGATATCCCGGCCTTTCTATTTGTCTTGGCGTACTTCACCGAGATTATAACTTTTAATATTATACTACAAAGTTAAAACAATAGCAAACACAACAGTACAGAAAGCTTCAGGAAATTCCATACGCAAAAAGAGCGGGTACCCCCGCTCCAATAATTAGGAGAGACATCCTGCTCTTTTTGCCGTAAGAATTAGTACTCAGATCTGTTGTTCTGGTTCTTTTCGTTGTTGAAACGATTGTTCTGTGAATTTTTTTCGTTCCTTTCACTTCTTTCGCTTCTGTTCTGGTTGTTGTTCTGGTTGTTGTTGTTGTTGTTCTGGTTGTTGTTGTTTTGGTTGTTTTTCATTTCTCATCCCTCCTCGTTTATTATTTTGTTCCGACCGTGCATTTTGTATGTGCGGAAAAATGAGGAATTTTTATACGCATGTGTTTTTTGGCTTTGATTGATTTGCAGTGGAAGGAATGAAGGCAGGTCATTCACTAAGAAAGTGACCGAAAAAAGAAAGTCGGCTGCCGGAAAAAGCCAAAATTTTTTTGCGGAATTTACACTTTTTTCAACGATTGATCCAGCCGGAACTGGGTAAAGTGCCGGTGAACTGCAACCGCAAGAACTATTAATAATATCCATTTACATATGAAACCGCCCATATCCGAAGCTTGCAAAAGCGCTTTTCCCGCTTCTTCAGTTTACCAGAAGAATAAAAAATGGTATCATTCGTTTTGGCAAATAGACCCGTATTCAATATAATAAAAGGAAGGTACATCATGTTGAAATTTTTTCGAACCACTTGCACGGTATTAGCTGTTGTCGTACTTTGCTCCTCATTCTCAGTCCTTGTCTTTGGGCAAAGCAGTGCAGAGCCAGCCGCAGCAACATCAGACGCCCAAAGTTCCGGACAAAAAATCATTGCAGAACTTGATAGTTTGCCATCCAACACATCTCGGCAAACCATTAAAATTGGCTCCGGAAAATCTCCCAATCTGCCGAAAGAACTCCGGGTCCGCTTTGAAAATAACTCTGATTTTGTAGCCGTCAATGCGGACTGGAACTCAAAGCCGAGCTTCAGCGCCGATCGGGCAGGTAATTATACATTCACACCAACGTTTCCCGCTCAATTTCATACAAATCCATCTGCTGCACTTCCCGTTATCCATGTAATCGTAGTCAAAGCGGATACTTCCGTTAGTGGAATTTTTCAAAAATTCACAAAAAAATCGCGGCAGACAATTTTCCAAGATATTACTGTAACCCCGGCTTATGGAAGAACCCTCGAATTGCAGTTATACCAAAACGGACAGTGGCTCACGAAAAAAAGCTTTCAGCTGCCTGACTCAAGCAGCGCTGCCCTCACCGCCGTTTTCCCCAATGATTGGTGGAAGGTTCCCTCCTCCGCATGGCGTTTTGTGGTTCCGGAAAGCGACCAAGCAGCGGCTTTCACTAGCAGCAGTATAACCATAAAGACTCAAAGGTATTATCAAAATCCCTCAAAATATATTCAAATCCAGGATAAAATAAAGTTAAAGCATTCCGGCGGCTACAATTTAAAGGTGGGATATATGGGGCTGAAAGTCCAGAAGGTCAATCGTTATTTTCATATTGGGAATAAATATTGGCCTCGCTACACTGCTCAAACAAAACGGAAAGTCAAAGCCTTTCAAAAGCGAAAAAAATTAAAGGCAACCGGCGTCGTTAATAAAGCTACGTGGTTAATGATGGGTTTTTCGGAAAGTTCCTGGTACAACCTGGGAGCCTATGTTTCACCGATCATAGTAGACCCTTCCAGCACGAAAAAGGACCATATCGACGCGATGATCAGTACCGCCAAGAAATATCTGGGCTCAAACTACGTGGTAGGAGCTTCGGGAAAACCCCGCCAGGGTGCGGATTGTTCAGGCCTGATCATGCAGGCGCTGTACGCGTCCGGCATCGATCCTTATCCGGTCAGTTGTGTAAGGCATTCCAAGCCGGGGTACGAATTTGAATCGCGAAATATCTGGAAGAACAAAAAGTTAAAGACCGTGTCTTATACGAAAAAGAAGCGGGGCGATTTGATCTTTTACCAAGGTCCCAGCGGAGCAATCAACCACATTGCCATTTATCTGGGCGGCGGAAAGGTAATCGAATCCTGGCCTAACAAAGTAGTGATCCGGCCGATTAAGAACGGCCGCCGGAGCAGAATTAAAGGGGTAAAACGAGTGTTTAATTAACGACATGTATTCAGGAAGAATAAAACCAGCATACTTGTTGTAATACTGGCATTCTGGTTTTTACGTTTTATTTTTGCTTAAGCGCTTTTTTGCTGCTGAAGATTATGGTCATCCCGATCGTCATGGCAATAAGCATTCCCCTACAAGCTGAGATCGACATCGGCACCGGTCTGGACCGAATCGGCATTATCCAATGTATCCCCATCCGATGTGGTGGTTGTAGTTGATGTCGTCGTATTGTCATCGTCCCATCTTTGTATTGTAATTTACGAAATTTTTAAAATCTTCTTGACATTACAGTTACAGGATACGCTAACATGATAGGTAAGAATATTGGATTGATGGAAAGAGGCTGAAAGGTTTGTTAGAAAAATTTATTCAGAAATATGGGGCCCCGGCCGGGGTTTTGAGCCTAATCATTGCCGCACTCCTGTGGGGCGGCGAATATGTAGTTGCAAAAGATGTTTTGAACTTGATCGAACCAAATTGGAGCAATGCTATCCGAACGTTCTTCACGTCTGTTCTGGCCCTCGTTATATGGCGGAAGCAGTTTGCCAGGGCCACCCGGCAGGATTGGAGACGGGGAGCCGTCTGCGGGAGTTTGTTCGGCCTGGCCTTTGCGCTTCAGATCATGGGATTGAAGATGATCAACGCCGGAATTAACGCGTTTATCTCTTCTGCATATGTTGTGCTGGTTCCATTTATGGTATGGTGCATCGAAAAAAAGCGGCCACCCAGTAAAGTTTTTGTCAGCGCTTTCGTGGGAATTTTAGGCGTAAGTATCATGTCCGTAACCGGTTTTTCCACAGGGAGTCTGTCAATCGGCACCGGCGAACTTTTATCGCTGCTCAGCGCCGTCGGCTATGGAGGTGCCATCGTGGCGGCGGATTATTACACGAAAAAAACATCTGTAGAATTTATCACAGGCTGTCAGTTCTTATTTACGTTTGTCATCGCTGTCATCTTTGCAGTGATTATGGAAGTGCCGCCGCGCATCGTTATGACGCCGTCCATTCTGTTGGAGTTTTTATATTTAATCATCTGCGGAACATTTATTACGCAGCTTTTGTTTACCATAGGCGTGAAATATGCTTCGGCCAATCAGGCAGGCGTCATATTCCCCTTAGAATCTGTTTCCGCAACCATATTGGGCTGCCTGTTTTTGCACGAGCAGCTGAAAGTCGTTCAGGTTATCGGGGGAATTCTCATTGTTGCCGCGATCGTCATCAGCAGCATTACCAGGAAGAAGTCATCAGACTTATAAAGAAACCGGTCCGATAATCTCAACCATGGCTTTATAGTAATCGTATTTAATGCCGTTTTCGGACCCGGCTGTCAGGAACTTGCTAATCACAACGCCCGTCGTATTACCAAGTTCATGCAGCCCTTTTAGATCCTCTTTCAGATTATGCTCCCACGGGAAGGCGTACTCCGTTCGAAAGAGAAACGATAAGTACTGATTTTCTGGCTTTTTCAGTGCCCAAAGGGGCGCTACCCCTTCCGGTATCTGATCCGCGTGATCAAGGGGTAGAGCGATACCCTCCAGACACCGATCGTAAGGAGGCTCATAGACATTGATCATACAAAACGTATTTATACTGCTTACGTATAATTCCATGATGGAATTTTCAAAACTCCAGGGCAAAAGAATGAAGGGATCGGGCTTGCATGGCTGAAATGGGGCATTTTGCAGCGCCTTATATTCATTGGATCGTTCAATCCTGTAATCCAGCTTGCTCATCGTATTCGACAGCTTTTCCATTTCCTTTTCCAGCACACTGCGCCTTTTGGCAATCATATCGATGTTATCGTCTACGGACGCTTGGTTGATTCGGCAAATGTCCTTGAGGGACAGACCGAGAGAACGGTACATGAGCAAATCCTGTATTTCAGAAATTGATTTCTTGGAATAGACTCGGTAATCGTTTTCCTTATTTCTTTCCAGGGAAATTAATCCTTTCTTCTCCCAATAGCGTAACGCGGACTTGGGTACATTGAAGAGCTTTGCGATATCTTTTATGTTTTTAAGGAATGCTTTGCTATTTTCCTTTTGATCTGGCATCTTGTCCACCTTTTTCTTATCGGAGTTACAATAAAGGAACGGTCGTTTTGATATAAGGAAATTCTATCAAAATAACCATTGACATTCAAGTAAGTTTAAGGTTTACCATGAGAACATAGAATTCAAAACTTAATTCAGGAGGAGAGAAGATGGATTTACAAACAACGGACAAAAAAATAAAGCCAGTATTGGCGGCTACGGTTTTACCGGTGGCAGGCGGATTGGATTTTGTCTTTATTGAATATATTTCCGCATACATAGACTCGGTGAGTCTGGTGTTCTTGAGACTTGCGCTGATCGCTATTTTATTTCTGATTGTACTTAAGATCAAAGAAAAGAAGCTGCCTTTTCAAAAGGAAGACATACCAAGATTTCTGATTGGCGGCGCTCTTGGATCCGGGCTCTATTATATCATCGAAGCCATCGGGATTACGCTTACGGGAGCCTCTCTTTCGTCGCTGTTGTTTGCAACTGTCCCTCTCTTTGGAATGATCGGAGATGCCATCGTATATAAAAATAAAATTACAAAAGTAAAATTGCTTGGCGTTCTGGCGTCCATTGCTGGTGTGGCCGTGATTCTTATGGGCGCAGAAGAAGGCGATTTCAGCGGCAGTCTCTTGGGGATCATTCTGGTGCTCATTGCTGCCTGCTGCTGGGTTGGTTATACGATTGTCGCCAAACCATTAAATAACAAGTATTCCATCTTGGCAATGACGACCGGTTTTTTTACAGCGGGAGCATTGATCGATCTGCCGCTTTTCTTGCTCTATCATCCGGAGCACGTTCTGCAGCTCACTCCAATCCAGTTAATCCTCATTATGGCGGCGGCTGTCCTTCTTATCGGAATCAGTCAGCTTTTCTATCTTTATGGGGTCGGAAGGTTGGCAGTAACAACAACCGCCATTATGATGAACCTGCTGCCTTTCACAGCGGTTATTGTCACATGGATTTTATTTGGGACGTTATTAAACACGATGCAGTTGCTGGGCGGAGCTGTAATCATAGCATCGATTACCATAGTTGCCCTGGCAGACAGGCCGAAGGTCGGCACCGAATAAAAGTGTCCGGAACAACGGATGCGGTGTGAAGAAAACATCTAGATGCACCAGACTTATCAACGGGTTTACAAAGGATATAAATCAACGATGCGGGAAATTAAAGTGTCTCAGATTGTCTGTTTGGGAATCATAGAACGTTCTAAAACGTTAGAATTTTATGGTTTATTCAACCCGCTCTTCGCGGCCTGCCGTCCGGCGGCTCCGCTTTCAATCGTCTTGGACCGCGCCTTACTCGATGGTTCCGCCGGACCATCTCGCTTTACACTCGCGCCTTTCGGGTTCGAACCCATCGCGGCCTTTTTACAAAAAAAGATACCAGCTGTCTGCGGTATCTTTGCATTTTGATGCACCATCAAGGGTTCGAACAATTATCAAAATCTGAAAGTATTGAAAAATAGAGGTTTGACACGTTGCCTGATTCGAGTGTAAGCACAAGTGTAAGCATTTTGGCGGATGCTGCTTAGGGGGGCTTGCATGGTGGAAAAGTGTCACTCTTGTTCATTATTTTTTGACGTATTTCCTTATCAATCTATTTGCTTTACTCTGTGATATTTTTAATCTGTCTGCAAGTTTGTATGATATCTTTGCAGGCCTGCAATGCATAATGAAGCATCTGCTCTGCAACAAAACAAATATCACCTGTTTTGCTTCCGAATTCATCAACATATACCTGCAATTCGGGTTCTTTGATTATGTCCTTTGGAGGTGGTTCGAAGCCTTCCGGAATAAATATTGCTTCGTACAAAAATGTGTCCAGAACTTGAACTTCACCATGTTTTCAAATTCCGATTTGTAGTCGTGTTATCGTTCTAAATTACCCTCATTCAGCTCAACCATCTTTAAACTGTCAATACGCTTCTTTGTATCTTCAGCTCTGTCTGCAGGAAAGCTGTACCTCCAGTGATCATATTCTGAAGTAAGAATGCTGCCACTGGTAAGCTTAGACTTTATTTCACTCCATGAGCGAAGGTCTTCTGCCAGAGTACGGCTATAATTCGGATGATTGATATCCTGCTTCAGACATACCTGCCCGTCAAGGGTGGTAATTGTCAGTCCATAGTTATCTTCCAAGGCAAATAACGTGTGCATTATTCCGATATATGAGTCTATATCCGGAACATTGATTGCTTCACTGGCCACATCAAATATCTTTGCCATGTCATTTATCATGTCCTGCTTAGGCTTTCTCTTTTCGTTTTCATACTGCCAAGGGCCCTGCCCGTTCTGGAATTCAGCCATAAAAGCAGTATCAAGGCCACAGTAGTTTTCCACAGTCCTGAATCCCATTTTATCTGCAATATCAATAAGGTACTTGCTGGCAATGTATTCCGCTCCGCCAAGTTCCGGATTTTTGAACAGGAAATCACTTATTCCTTTCATTTTGTCTATATATTTATCAACTTGTTTTTCAATCTGCTTTATCTGTCTGTACTCTATCATAGTTTTCCTCCAACGAGTTTAATATAACACATATGTCCTAATTTTACAAAACAGATGACGAAAAGCTACGAATGTTTTATAATATTGCTATGAATAACGAATTTGATTTTTTACAATTAAATAAACTTCTTAACAAACTTACTGATGGAATAGTTTTTACTGATATCAGCGGTATTGTGCTGTTTTGCAATGACACTGCTGCTGCAAATTACGGAATATCGAAATACTCTCTGACGGGAACATCCATAGAGACTCTGGTTGAGAAACAACTCGTAGATCAGTCATTTAACCAGCTTGCTGCATCAACCGGCAAACCTGTCACTTACGAGCAGATTTGCAAATCCAAGAAGCAGCTGATAAACAAAACTATACCTGTTTTTGATAAAAAGCAAAAACTTGAATTTATTATAGAACAAACATATTGTGTAGACGAACTGGCTTTTGAATCCAATAATAAAATAAGTGATTCTCCAGTCATCAAGCAGGCTGCTGTACCTCAGCCTACCGTTCCTGAGAACAATCTGATAACTGAATTCAAAAGCAAAGCAATGTCTCAGGTATACAGCCTTGCCGATAACATGGCTCCAAAGAATATTAACATTCTCATTCTGAATCCTTCCGGAACAGGTAAATCATGTCTGGCAAAAAGGATACATGATAACAGCACCAGAAAAAACGGGCCTTTCGTAACTATAAACTGCTCTACAATTCCAGAAAATCTTATTGAATCAGAGCTTTTTGGCTATATGAAGGGTGCCTTCAGCGGGGCCAGCGATCGCGGCAAACCAGGTCTTGTGGAACTAGCCGATGGTGGTATCCTTTTCCTCGATGAAATAGGCGAAATCCCCCTGAGCCTTCAAGCCAAGATTCTGCAGCTTGTTCAGGACAAAACCTACCTCCCTGTTGGTGGCGTGCAGCCGAAGCAGATAGATGCCAGAATAATAGCTGCTACAAATAAGAATCTGTTTCTTCAGGTTAAGGATGGTGTATTCCGTGAAGATCTCTATTACCGTCTTGCTGTAGTGACAATTACAATGCCGGCACTTAAAGGTCGCTATGAGGATATTGAACTTCTTATCCATCACTTCACACATATATTCAATCATAAGCACAAAACCGATGCTGTATTCTCAAAAAAAGCTATGGAACTTATGCTTGATTATTCGTGGCCTGGCAATGTCCGAGAGCTTGAACATCTGATAGAATTTCTGATACTGAATGCCGATGAAGGATATATAACTCCACAGATGCTGCCTTCACAAATCATAAACGAATCTGAACTACCTGAGCACAACGGCAGCTTCACGCCTGCATCGGATTTCATCAGCGTATCGCCATCCGTTTCAGATACCAGCAAACTTGATGCAGTAGACTCTTTTGATAATTACATCGAATCATGCGAGAGCCAGCTTATAAATCATCTCTATTTAGAGTACAACAATTCATACATTACGTTTTAAGAAGTTTACAATATCTTCTCTTGTTACTTCTCCTTCAGCTGGCGAAAGCACTATGATTTTTAAAAAGGGGTTGAAGTATATATTATACTTTTTAAAATGAAGATTAGACCTATGACTATAGAAGATGTCACAGATTTAAAAGAGTGGATGCCGGACAAATCAATTTATACTTATTGGGGGAAGGCTCCGGCAAGACCGAAAAGAATCCGGATCTGCGATGCTTACAGATATGGCAGGAATCTTTGTAACACTAACAGGTGTAATAATAGCAGTTGTGCATATTGCTAATATTAAAAGGAAGATTTAATATGTAATAAAGAATTATGGAAGAGGTGGTAATTTATGCCATATTCGCTTACAAATTCAGACTGGCGCAATATTAATCAGACTATATACGGCATTAACGTAGAAGACGACAAGTCAACATTTCTATTTGATGTAATGAAGCATCTTGACTTAATATGCCCATATACTTGCGGTATATTTGCTAAAGCGCGAGTTGGGCATAATGGAATTGTCATTGATGATTATATAGGTGTCAATCTCCTGCCGGAAGATACTGAATCAATCAACAAATATTGCCTTTCAAGCAGCGCATTCATACGTGGTATGTGTATGCTCCCTAAAGGAAGTGTTACCTGCGGACTATCAATTGATCAGTTTTCGCAGATTCAGCAGATGAGTTTCAGAAGCAGTATAATTCCACACAATCCTAATAATACTCTTACTATCGTTTTATACCACGACGGTAAATTGCAGGGCTTCATATTGTTGATGCGAAGAGATGAACTCAAACCGTTCTCTTCTGCACACATATGTGCAATGGAAGTGCTGCAGCCACACATTTCACTGCAATTTAACAAGATAATGAATGCTGAAGAGAAAACTGTAGTTCAAGAAGATAAGGGCGATAAATTGCAGCGAATAGGCAAGGCATATGGATTTACCAAGAGAGAACTTGAAGTGCTGACAGGTCTATGCGAGCATAAATCTGATGATGAGATTTGTTATACAATGTATATAACTAAATCAACACTCAAGAAGCACATCAGCCATATCTATGCTAAGATGTCAGTTCGAAACCGCATTGAAATGATTAGAGTTATCAATGATGACAAATGGGATAAATAGGAGGCAGCAAAATGCATACTACAATATGGTCAGCTATATTTACTCCTTTTTATGATGACGGTACCGTTAATCATGAAGGACTGGCATCAAACGTCCGCGAATTTGCCAATCGCGGAATAGAAGGTGTATTCTGCAATGGCCTATTCGGCGAAAAATGGGCTGTTAATGCCGAGGAACGCATTGAAATAGCCAAAACAGTTCTAGAAGCTGCAGAGGGTAAAATGAAGGTTTGCTCCGTAGCATCAATTGGCTCAATGGACGAGAATATTGAATTGGGTTTGGAATACAAGAAGCTGGGCATTGACTATTCATGCCTAATTACTCCATCACGAAAGGTACCAACTCAGGAGCTCATAGATTACTTCAATAAGCAGATGAAAGCTATCGACATGCCCTTTGTATTATTCAATTCTATCTCTCATGAGGGGAACATCATGACTCCTGAGGCTTTCACGGAAATTTCAAAGAATACAAACGTTCAGATATTAAAGACGACAGCACCGGCTGACATTAATATTGAATTGCAAACGGTTGCTCGTCAAGGTGTTATGGTCGCAAATCCCCACGAGAAAGAATTTTTCACTAATGCAACTAAGCACAATCAGCGCATAATGTTCTCAGATCCAGAACCTTATCTTTATCAAACAGAAACATTCAGGCCAATTGAGACGTACGTTAGAATGCTCGATAATGGTGACATAATAGGAGCAAAGAAAGTATTTGATGCACTTCAGCCTCTGCGGGATGTGTACGATTACTGGTTCCTTAGACCGTTTTACAATGGAATAATGACAATGGCATACCTTAAAAAATTCGCAGATATTGCAGGTCTTATTGGCGGTAATGTCCGCCGGCCTTTGAAACCTGTTCCGCCTGATGAAAGTGTTGAGATGGAATATCAATTTAACAAAGCAATGCGAGAAGTTCAGGAAAAGCTCCACTATAGTTCTATATAGCGGAGCTTTTATAGCATTCTGGGAGTATGTTTTCGCTATTATTTCTCAAAAATGAAGAATGTTTCTGCTAAAAAATCGGTTTACGGACCCATACAATCTCTCATAATGCAAGTTCATAATTTAACCATAAGTTGATTCAAAACACGAATATGGAAGGATTTTTATCATGAACACACAGATTTGGATTGCTATCCACACACCATTTTTTGAAGATGGAACTATTGATGAGGCTGGTGTAAGAGCGAATGTTGATGCCTTCGTTGAGAGAGGAATTGATGGTATTTTTTGTAATGGTCTCATGGGCGAAAACTGGGCAGTTCCACTTGATGAACGTATCGAAATCGTAAAGATGATTATTGATCAGGCTGCAGGCAGAATTAAGGTTTGTGCTGTTGCAACTCTTGACACTGAAGAAGAAACTATCGCATTAGGCAAGACTTACAAGGATCTTGGCATGGACTATGTTTGCCTTTCAACTCCAGCAGAAGCACAGGAAAAGGATGAAATAGTTGCATACTTCAACAGACTTATGGATGCAATCGATATGCCTACAGTAATTTTCAACAGGATCACTCTTAAGGGAAGCATTCTGAATGCTGAAATCTTTGAAGAAATGAACAAGAATCCACATCTTAAGATTCTTAAGACTACAGCATCAGATGAAGTAAACAACTCAATGAGAAAGGTAGCCAGACCTGACGTAATGGTATCAGACCCAACAGAAGAAAAGTTCTGGGTTAACGCTACTGAACAGGGTCAGAGAATTCTGTTTGCAGACCCTGAACCATATCTCTATCAGACTCCTGATTTCAGGCCAATCGCTAAGTACATCGAACTGATTGAAGAAGGCGACCTGGAAACAGCCAAGAAGATTTTCGATGCTCTTGAACCATTAAGAGTTAACTACAATAAGTGGCTCATGATTCCATTCTACAAGGATATCATGACAATGGCATACCTGAAGAAGTGGGCTGAACTTAACGGAATGGTTGGTGGATATGTTCGTAAGCCACTGGTACCACTCACTGCTGAAGAAGATGCTCAGATGACTAAGGAGATAAAGGAAGCACAGGCTGCAGTTCGCGAAGCACTGAAAGGAATCGTATAATGAATACTATAATGAAAAAATGGAAAGAGCTTGGAGACCGCAACAAGGTTGCTGAGTTCTTGGATGTTATGATTTCAGGCATTGCTCAGATGGTAATCAACTTCCACCCTGTTACAGGTGTTGTTCTTCTGATTGCAGCGTTCATCGCATCACCTATTCAGGGGCTCTCATGTGTATGGTCAGTTCTGGTTGCGACAATTCTAGTATATGTTCTTGGTGTCCCAATGGGACAGGCAAGAGAAGGCCTCTATACATTGAATTCAGCACTTATCGGCATGGCTATTCCTATGGTTACTCATCAGCTTGCTGTTAGTGCATTACCACAGATTCTGGTTATCGTTGCTATTGGCTCAATGCTTAGCGTACTCCTCACAGCAGCAATGAGAAGAATTCTTTCAGGTTATTCTGTATCTCCAATGGCTGCACCATATTCAATCGCATTAGCACTTATCGCAGGTGCCGGCTATTATATGACTAAGATGTCCCCAAATCCACTGTTCGTTCCAGGTACTGTTGCGCTTCTTGAAAACGATGGTGCTGCTTGGACATTCCCTCAGTTTGTTGAAGCTGTACTTAATGGTGTCGCTCAGACAATCTGGCTTGAATCAGTTCCGCTTACACCTGTAGCTGGAATAATTATTCTCATCGGCATCTGCTGCGCATCAAGAATTGACACAATCATGGCAGTTTTGACATGTGTTCTTGGTACAAGCGTAGCAATCGCCCTTGGTGTTGGTCAAGGCGGAATCATGCTGGGGTTATATGGATACAGCGCAATTCTCCTCGGATTTGTAATCTTCGGCAGAGCATATAAGATGTGTGCAAGAAGTTTCATTCTTACAGTTGTAATGGCAATGCTCACAGTACCATTCACTCTTGGTCTTAAGCCATTGTTTGCAGCTATCGGCGCACCAGTCGCAGGATTAACATTCTCCTTGATGGCGATAATGATCATGTTGGCAGCTCCATATATGAGCAAACTGGTTTACAACGAGCCTAAGAACTGGACAGTTCCAGAAATCACAGGCAGAATGGACAAAGAATAGCATACGATATCAGTCTTTGATTGACAAATAAATCGGTTTTAAATCTCCTAACGATAACCGGACAGTGATTTCCTGTCCGGTTATTCGATTTTACTGGTACACTGCATTCTTAATTCGGAATACAATCGCTGGAGATATAGTTTTCCGGCAGACAGAGCTGAAGATACAAAGAAGTGTATTGATAGCTTAAAGATGGCTGACAGAAGAATTTGTGAAAAGCTATTACAGAATTGATACGTGAATTGATACGGATTATGACTATGCTTATGATAGAATTACAGTATACATCAATTTACATCTGGAAAAATGTAAGCTGTATGATCTTATAGAACAGAAGGAAAAAGAAATCACGTATGTGACTTATTTGAATTACCATGATGAGACATAACAACACTTTAATCGGCTGCTTATGCGCATTAGGCTGTGAGACGCTGTATGGCTTGAGCTACATGTTTACAAAGCAGGCTGTTGAATTGGCGAGTCCTTTTGCTCTTCTGGGCTGGCGTTTTCTGATAGCATTTATAATAATGAGCGTAATAGTAAAATGCGGCATTATTAAAATTAATTTAAGAAATAAGAATATCAGACCGTTGATTATGGTTGCCCTTTTTAGTCCATGGATATATTTCATAGCAGAAACAATTGGTATAAGACAAACCACAGCATCAGAAAGCGGAGTTTTCTTAGCTTGTATTCCAGTAATATCATTAGTTGCATCCACGCTAATTCTAAAGAAAAGACCAACAAAGCTGCAAATAACAGGAATCTTTGTAACACTAACCGGTGTGATAATAACTGTACTTGCAGTTGGGGCGTCGTCCAGCTTGTCAGTGATTGGATACGCTTTTCTTCTAGGAGCAGTTATATCATATGCCTTATATTGTGTATTCGTTGATAGAGCTTCGGATTTTGCAGGAGCGGAAATCACATATATCATGCTTGCTGCAGGAGCAGTGTTACTAAAAGAAGCATTCACAACTTCCCAGATCATAGGCGCAGTTGTAATAATAGCAGGTGTGTATATTGCTAATGTTAAAATGAAGAGACAATGACAACTTCCAGTTTGTAGCTGAGAATTGATACAATGAAAAGTATAACATGGCTGAAAGTTATAGAGGATCAGCAACGTATTCACGAAGTTGATCCTTTTTGTTTCAGAAAAAGAAAAAAGCGACTCTGATGTCGCTTCTGTCTCTCCTAATCAAACCATACTATCGTCGCAAACCCGCGTTTATAGAAGTAGTAGTTCGAATAGGAACGTTTTGGTACACCATCAGGGGTTCGAACCCTGGACACCCTGATTAAGAGTCAGGTGCTCTGCCAGCTGAGCTAATGGTGCATATAATCCTTTAGATTTCAATCTTTTTCAACTATAAGCATGTCTGTTTTTCAAACTTGCAAAATTGATTATACAATATTCAAATCTCTATTGCAAGTATTTTTTTATTAATTATCAATAATTTTATCTGGGCCTGCTCTTATTGCAAATAAGCTATTTACAATGACACTTGATATCTTCCCTTTTTTAAAAGGGCACCTTGCCCAGAGCATAAAAATATTGCTGTATACCGGAACATGTTGTTTTTGTGCAAAAAAATAAACCATAGGTATGGATTTTTCATAAAACGTAAGATAATACCGATCGCTACTTCCTCTCCCACCTTTACTCCCCATAAAGTTTCCGTCTTTACACCTCCGTACTTCGGAATCTTTGTCTACCGCTACGCTCCCGCTCCGGCGACTTACAACTCATATTTCCTCTGACTTCGGTTCCTAAAGTTTTCACTTTACCAAAATTCCTTTTTCTGCCTTTGGCCGCCCGGCCAGCATCGAAAGGCGTGTCACTTGGTTTTGCAATCGGTATTATCTTTTTGTTGACTCAGTTTGCATTTCTGGTGGACTCACCCTCTTTCTTTGATTAAAGCCTTTTGACTTCAACTTATTTATTTCAAAAGCTAGTAGAGAGTTCCATCTTAGATTTCCTTCTCTTTCTTTGCTTTTCTTGTTTGTATTATAGCATCACTTTTTTAACATTGCAAGAATTTTCTGATATTTTTTGAAAATTTTTTTGTCTTGCCAAAAACCTTGTGGTATTTTTACCATCGGGACGGCATTGTCGCAAGGTAAAAAATACTGAATCTTACCGTGACTGAGAATTCGTTGTTAAAGAGGTAAAATTTGTAATCTTAATATGGACATTGCTATAGTATTTGCCCATATCGAATAGGAATTGACAAAAAAACTAAAAATCGTCCCATCAGGGACAAAAAGTAGGCGCATCGGGTAAAATCAGCGAATCTTGCTGCGGCGTAGCTTGCAAGGTATACGCCTATCGACATTACATGTTTAGAAAGCGCTGCTCCTTTTACGCGATAAATAAAAGAGCCGCTGCGATAACGCAAATGCGGCTCCTTTGGATATGATGAGAATTAATCGTGGCACTTATGCCCCTCTCCATGATGGGAACACTGGATCGTTGGATCATATTCCAGATTGCCGGCTAACAGCCGTTCTACTTGTTCATCCACGGCTCCAGATACTCCCGGCAGCACCTGAATGTCTAACTCGGCCAAAGCAGCTTTGGCACCTCCACCGATACCACCGCAGATAACCGTATCGACACCTGCGTCTTTGAGAAATCCCGCCAGACTCCCATGTCCTTTTCCGCCTGTAGATACAACTTCACTTGAGGATACAGTTCCATCCTTTACCTCATAGATTTTAAACTGGGACGTCTGCCCAAAATGTTGAAATACCTGTTCATTTTCGTAAGTAACTGCAACTTTCATCCTGATGGCCTCCTTTTTTGCAACACCGATTTCTGCCCTGCGGGCAAATTCTATAATTTCCTCCCTGTATGATCAAGGGTTTGCCGTCAACCAAGGCCTCCGCCAACTTTTTCCGAGCAGAATTATACACAGCCTGCACTGTAGTTCTCGCTACTCCCATCTGTTGGGAACAACTCTCCTGATTGTAGTCCAGATGGTCGATCAGTCTGATCGTCTCGTATTCATCAACCGTCATAATAACGTTTTCATCTGCGGCATCACCGTCCAGCGGTCCAAAATTGCATCGTTTAGGAAGGCCGCAGATTTTTCTGCATTTTTTAGGTCTCGGCATGGTAATCTCCTTGGTTTCTGACTTATGTCAATTATAGCCCAGTTTCTGACTTATGTCAATTATATTCCGATGTCTTTTTTCAGAGGCATGAAAATGACAGCAAAAAACAAATCGTCTGGCACTCAGTATTACAATTCTTGCCAAAAGGCTTCGACTTTGATAGTTACTCTCAGATCTCAGATTCTCGCGTTTCTCGCCCCCGCTGGTCTGAAATCATAAAAGATGCGAGCTGCGGCTCGCATCTTTTATCCTGCTGTGCAGAAGAGTAGCCCTGCACGAAACGTTAAATGGCCGGAAGAAATCAAAAAAATTTTAATCTTTTCCCCTTTTTCAACGATTAAACCCTCTTAAATAGGCTTTTCAGGAGTCAGGCCTACTTTTTTCCAAAATGATGCCCCGCAGCCCCACAACTTTGCGTAAAAAAAGCAAAGCTTTGCAGGAGTTTTCCAAGATCCGCCACGCCACCTCACCGGTCAGCAACAATTTTCCCGGGCCTGGCCCCTCCCCATTCCGCAGAAGTATCCTGGAGCCGTGCCACCTCACCCACTAGCAGAAGTTTGCCAGTCCTCCCGGCTGTAAGCAGGAGTCGGCTCCCCTCAGCAATCAACACCGTACCAATTGTTCAAAATCCTATGATTCCAGTTTGTTCAGCTTTGCGAGCTCTTCCTTTTCTAAAACCGTATAAGCTACCTTTCCCACCAGTGTCTGAGGCAGCTTATCCCGATATTCAAATTCATAGGGCATGGCGTATTTGGCAATGTTTTTCGCACAATGCTCTTCAATATCCTTTTGGACTTCCGGCGTCGGCTTGACACCCCGCTTCAAGACGATAAATGCCTTAACCTTTGGGAGTATCCAGAGGAAATAATCATCCGTTTCAGCCGCTGTTTGTAATAAACAAAGCCTTCTTCATCCATAGTTCCCAGGTCTCCGGTATGAAGCCAAATCCTCCCGTCCTCGTGACGCTGGAGCGTGGATTCTGTTTCTTCCGGATCTTCCAGATATTCTTTCATAACTGTGGGGCCGCTGATACAAATTTCACCCTCATCTCCATAGGGGATTTCCATTTTAGTGCTGGCCTTGACAATTTTATAATAAGTATCGGGGAAAGGAATCCCTATACTTCCCTCTTTGTAAAAGTCCTTGGGCGTCAGACAGCTGGCAGTAACGCATTCGGTCGTCCCGTACCCCTCCCGGATCTGTACGGGAGCATCATGCTCCCGGAGAAAGCGGTCCACCTTCTTCTTTAACTCGACGGATAGAGAATCGCCGCCGGAAAAGACACCTTCCAGGCAGGACAAGTCCACGTCTTTCATCCGTTTATTGCGCAACAGCGCCTCGAAAAGAGTCGGCACGCCGGCAATGTAGTTGGGCTGGACGGATTTGAGCAGCTTAGCATATGTTTCAACGCTGAATTGGGGAACCAAGGCGCAGCTGCAGCCGTGAATCAGCATGGTGTGGATACAGACGCCCAGACCGAACCCGTGAAACATGGGCATGATCGCCAGCATTTTATGCCCGGTTATAATACAGTCTCCCGCAGCACCGGTCTGCATAGCCAGAGCGTTAAAGTTCAAGTTGGTTAAGATGATTCCCTTTGTTTTTCCCGTAGTGCCGCCGCTGTATAAAATTGCAGCTTCAGCAGAACCCTTGCGCACGGTCCGGAAGTTTCCGGAAAAAGATTCCCCCTTCCGCATAAAGCTCGTATAGGTGATAACATCCTCACGGCTCGGGATCTTCTTGATCTTTCTTCCTTTCGTCAGCTTGAATCCAAGTTTTGTAATACCTGAAAGCTCGGTGGCAATGGAGGCTACAATAACATGCTTCAACTCCGGCGTCCGGCCGCGTACCTGTTCAACCTTTGAATAAAAAGCGTCCAGAACAAGAATAGCTGTGCTGTGAGAGTGGTTGAGATAAAACTCGATTTCTCCCTCAGCCGACAGCGGATGGACCATATTGGCCAGCGCTCCCATGCGGTTGATCGCATAAAACATCGTGACCGCTTGCGGAGTGTTGGGCATACAAATCGTAACCCGGTCGTTTTCATGAATGCCCAAAGCACACAATGCTCTTGCGCACTGATTGACTTCTGACAAAAACTGGCGATAGGTCACTTTCTTTCCCATGAATTCGTATGCAGTTACATCCTGGTGTTCTTCTGCATTCTTTTCTATCAGATCGATCATCGAAAGATCGGGGTAATCCAGTGTTTCAGGCACATTACGGTATGACGACAGCCACGGAGCCTTTGGTTCTTTAGCATTCATAATCCACTTCCTCCTTTACTGGTTTTTCCAGAATTTCCGGTTGGGATAGGATTTCCTCCAGCAATTTTACGGATCTGGCAAAATAAAAGCCGTCTGCAATTCTTTCATCCAAAGTAACGCCAAGATCAACCACATCTCGGATCTCCGCTTCTCCATCATCCCCAATGATCTGTGCTTGATGCACGGTTCCTACGGCAATGAGCAGAGAGTTAGTTCCATAATTGTTCAAATGATGATAGACACAGCTGCATCCAATGCTGCCCAGGTTGGTCAGCATAGCCGTTGAATAGTTGGGGTCCCCATCACAGATAAATGCCGGCATCTTATCATGAAAATCCAAAAACCGAAAAGCAGCCATCATGATTCTCATAACAAATCTGGGCAGCTTAGCCAGTTTGCCCAGCACTTGGTCAATATCATTTGTACCAGCCTCTTGCCTAAGCTTGGCAGAATCTCCAATGATTTTTCTGCTCACATCTTCCAGTGTCATATCGTCCTCAACCCGCAGCGTCATCAGCGCTTCTTCGGCTCCATCCTGAAACTGTCGCTTCACTACAAATGAAATTGTAATCTCATTACGATCGAAAAATCGTTTGCCAGCAATAAAGCGGTTCAGCAGCGGTCTTTTATATATGGTTTTAGCAACCGCCATAACGATCGTATGAAAAATTGTAGTTTTATATTCGGCACCTGGCCCATTTTTTTCCTGCAGATACTGCATCAAATTGGTGACATCGATCTGCTCTTGTATATACACTTCCGCATCACACCGATTGGGCATCAAATGCGGCATAATCGCATGGACCCCATCCACATTGCGGACTCTGGTTCCGTCCCGCCTGTCCCCTCTTTCTTTCGTTTTCTTTGTCATACACTTCCTCCTCGGTCGTCGAGTATTGTATACAATTTATAACATAATCTAACTTAATGATATATTATATTCATTTTTTCGCTTTTTTTCAACTTTTTCAGCATGAGCAGCCATCATGTTGATTCTTAAAAGTTTATTAAAGGGGTCCGAAAAAAGACCCGGTTGTGATATAATGTTCTCTGCATTTAAGTTTGAAAAAGGAGGACAAGGCATGGATACATTCCAGAACATAATGACCGTCATGGGGCCATATTACACAGCGGCCGTAAGGTGGGTCTTTGTGCTTCTTGCTATATTTATACTGGTCAAATCAATTAAATCTTTGCTTCAGGCAAAAAACCCTTCAGAGATATGGGCCTATATAGGAGGCCCCGACGGTTCTTCTACCCCGCTCAAGCATTGGGAAAACGTTATCGGGCGAGCTTCCAGCGCCGATATTGTAGTCAACCTGAACAGTATATCCCGTAATCACGGAACCCTGGTTCGGGATGCCCGGGGAACTTGGCGATACAATGACTTGCATTCGAAAAACGGTTCTTACATAAATGGGGTGAAGGTAAAAAAGACTATGCCTTTGCGTCCCGGCGATGTACTTACTCTGGGCGGCGCTAATTTTTCTTTGATTCCTGTAAGCTTGCAGGAAAAGCAGCAAAACATTCAAAAAAGAAAGCGGAAAAGCCGGCCCGTATCTCCGTGGACATCGCTGATTGCGCTGACGGTCTTTCAGGTTTTGACAGTAGTTCAGTTTAAAGTCGCATATGGAGATGACTGCCCTCCATCCATTCCAACATCCATCTTCGGTCTATGTGCGATTATGTGGGTTTATTTTCTTTTCATGCGCTCTCTGCGGCGGATCGCATTTGAAATGGAAACCATTGCCTTTTTCTTGTCCACGCTCAGTTTGGCTGCAACAGCTGTACACACCGGCAACACGATGAAACAGTTGATCTGCATCATCTTAGGGGTAGTCTTATTCTTTCTGTTGTGCTGGTTTTTGCGGGATTTGAACAGGTCCAAGGAAGTTCGGATGTTGATTCTGGGAGTGGGCGTTGTTCTGCTGCTGGCAACATTACTTTTTGGAACAACTCATTATGGAGCAAAGAACTGGATTGAAATCGGAGGAATGTCTATTCAACCGGCAGAATTGGTTAAAATATCCTTTATTATTGCCGGAGCCGCTACTTTAGATGAGTTGTATGAAAAAGGAAACCTGACCATCTTCATGATTTTTTCCGGCTTTTGTATGGGCTGCTTGGCTTTAATGAGTGACTTTGGCGGCGCTGCCATTTTCTTTGTCACCTTCCTGGTCATCGCCTTTCTGCGAAGCGGCGATTTTTCCAAGCTGATCCTCATCGTCGGTGCTGTAGCACTGGCTGGTATGCTGGTGCTGACGTTGAAGCCCCATGTGAGGCAGCGATTCGCCACTTGGGGGCATGTCTGGGACGATCCTATGGGAACCGGATACCAGCAGACCAGGGCCATGTCGGCGGCGGCCAGCGGCGGCCTTCCCGGCGTTGGTGCCGGAAAAGGCTGGTTCCATACTACAGCGGCTTCAGATACTGACCTTGTTTTTTCCCTGCTTGCTGAGGAGTGGGGTCTGATTATTGCTATTTTAGCTGTTCTATGTATTGTAACGCTGGGCGTCTTTGCGGTCCGTTCCATCATCGCAGGCCGCTCCGCTTATTACAGCATTGCCGCTTGTGCCGCCACCTCGCTGTTTATTTTTCAAACGATACTCAACGTGTTCGGTGCGCTGGACCTGCTGCCTTTTACCGGAGTAACCTTCCCCTTCGTTTCCAGCGGAGGGACCAGTATGATCGTCTCCTGGGGGCTTTTGGCCTTCCTCAAGGCAGCCGACACCAGGCAGAACGCCAGCTTTGCCGTCCGGCTGGATGATAAAAAGGAAGGGGGCCTAGCATCATGAAAAAGATTGAAAAACGTGCGATCATGTGCCTGCTCCTTGCCGGAGTCCTGGTAATCGGCCTCGGCGTCTTTTGTTTTCGCTATGTGAAAGACGGAGGCGACTGGGCGACTTATACAGCCAACAAACAGATTTACAACGATAAAGGAAAGCTGAAAACCGGCTCCCTTTACGATCGAAACGGCAAACTGCTTATGACCAATGCGGGCGGAAAGATGCAATTCAGCGATACCTCTTCCATTCGGAAAGCGAACGTCCATTTAACTGGCGATAAAAGCGGCATGATCGCTACCGGCGCTAATAAAGTCTTTGCCAATAAGCTTTCGGGTTATAATTTTCTTACGGGGACTTACTCCATGCTGGGAAAAGGCAGAAATGTGAACCTCACTATTGATTCCGAAATCTGCACTACGGCCAATCAAGCGCTTGCCGGACGAAAAGGTACAGTCGGAGTTTATAACTATAAGACCGGAGAAATCATCTGTCTGGTCAGTTCGCCTAATTACGATCCAACGGACCCGCCTAAGGTAAGCGAGGATGATAAATCTGGTATTTACATGAACCGTTTCTTTTCCGCTACCTTCACTCCCGGCTCCATATTCAAGCTGGTGACAGCGGCGGCTTCCATCGAAAATTTATCCGATTATGCGACCTGGGAATACACTTGCACCGGCAGACAGTCTTATGGCGGTTCGGACCGAGTTACCTGCCAGGAACCTCACGGAAAGGTTAATCTGGAAAAGGCTTTGGCCGTATCCTGCAACTGCTATTTCGGAAAGCTGGCCGAAAAGGTGGGCGCAGAAAAGATGAAGGAATATACAGAGAAGACCGGTCTGACCATCAGCAGAGATATCAACGGAATCTCTACTGCAAGGGGAAAGTTTGAGTTTCCACAGAGCGGTGGAGTTGAGCTGGCTTGGGCCGGTATCGGGCAGCATGAAGATCTAGTAAACCCTTGTACGATGATGACCTATATGGGAGCCATCGCCGGCGGCGGGCGGGCTGTACAGCCGAAAATTATTCGCAATGTAAAATTCAGCACCGGAATTCCTGCAAGCCTGCCCTGGAAGTCCTGGACTAAGCGTATGATTGAAGAAAACACTGCATCAATCCTTCAAAACATGATGCGTAACAACGTGGAAGATAATTATGGTACGGAGAACTTTCCGGGCCTGAATATCTGCGCAAAATCCGGCACAGCGGAAGTTGGGAAGAATAAACGGCCCAACGCTTGGTTTACCGGTTTCCTCAGGGATGAAGAACATCCATATGCCTTTATCGTATTGGTTGAAAACGGCGGTTTCGGCAGTCAGGTTTCCGGCAGTATTGCCAATAAAGTGCTGCAGGAAGTCGTCGAAAAATATTAACCGGACAAGAAAGCCGGAAGCGCGAACACAGCAGTCACACTTCGTGTGACTGCTGTGTTTTTTGGTTTACCATAATGAAAATGGGGTGTTTGGGCCGAAAGTGGTGTAAATATTGTGGGCTTGCAAGCCTGAAATTTCGAGATATATAAAGGTTCAAGGATTTTGACACAATTTGAACCTTGAAAACGTTGCAATAATTCACTAGATTCATTAAAATAAAAAATTTAGTATAATCCCAGGCACCGCACAGCTACATGAATTAAATCATTGGTCAGCAGGCAGCCCATTTTCTATGGCCTACAAATACCGTTCAGTCACAATAAAAATTCGATCCTTTCTCGTTCGCTGTCCGACTTCACGCAAGAAGGCCTTGCCCTTCCCCCGGAGTACCAGCTTATCTCCTTCTTTAACCTGGAAATCTGTCTTTTCCGCCTGCATACTATTGACAAAGACCAATCCCGAGCGAATCGCTTCCGCCGCCTTTGCTCTGGAAAGGGAAAAAGCCGATGCGATCACGTTGTCCAGTCTCAAAGAGGCAACCGTATCTTTTTGCATACTTGTTTTCTGCTCAGGTATCCGCAGCTCCGACAGAGGGACGGACTCCAGCTTCAGGCTGGTTCTTCCTGCTTTCTCATAATGAAACAGCAGGAAGTCCCTTATTTCTTCTAAAATAAGGATGTCCGCCCCTGTTTCATTGGTAAGAATATCACCGATCATCTCCCTTTTGATCCCCAATCCGGTGAGCGATCCCAGATAATCCCGATGGGTCAGCTTCCTTCCCCCGGACGGAGCCTCCGCACGGATGACCGCTAGGGGATGGTTCTCTTCAAGGCTCGCATAGTCAGGCAGAAACATGGCGATGGTTCGCTCCGCATCTTCATACCCGCCGAAAAACGCCCAGCTCACATCGCTTGAAGCTTTGCTCAGCTCCCGAAGGCGTCCTTCCACCAGCGTTCTTTGTCGTAAATCCAGAAAACCAGTGCTGGTCACCATATACTGGCGGCTGCACTGCTGATATTTGTCTTCTGCCCCAGCCAAGAGCATTTTATCTTCTTTGCTTTCGTTCATCGCTATTTGTATTCCACCTTCACCGTGTCATCCACCACCTGAATCCAGGTAACGCCCACGTTCAGCTTCAGTTCCTTCCCTTCTTTATCCGTAAAAACAGTAGGGGAATCGAGATCTTTTCTAGACCAGCTGCCTTCTACTGCAACTCCGTTGGTAAAAAGCAGGGCATCTCCCCCTGCGGTCATATTGATTTTCAAGCGCCCCTTTTCATCCAGAACTTTGGATTTCACTTTTTGCACCAGAATGTTTCTCGTGGTGATCTGCTTTCCGGTCTCTTTGTCCATATACTCGCTTCCGCCGACGTATTTTTTATAGAGGCCAGTTTTTTTATCATACTTATAGTTATTCTTATTTACCCGATAATCAATATCAATATCGACGGCAGATGCTCCCTGCTGGGTCTGGCCGTCTCCCAAAAATGGAAAGCTCCTCGGCTCCTGCTGCTGATCCCATCCTTCTTTTTTAATGGTCTTCCAGACGTCTTTCCCCGTGGTATAAGAATTATGGGGCGCGCTGCGATCCGTTGAACGATAGAAAATACGGTTATAACTGAACGCGCTGATGTAGGGAATCACACCGGACTCTAAATATTTTTTGGCCTGCGGGCTCCATCCGTGGTGGACGAAAACCGCTTTATACTCTCTGGCCATATCGATAAAATACGGCCTTGCGCTGCGGGATGGTCCGATTTTGTCAGGTACCTTGCTGTAGTAAATCGGCTCCAAACGGCTGGAACCTCCCTCCACTGGAAATTCATAAACAATATCGGCCTTGGAGATCCCCGACTGTGGTCTTGCCAGACCGGAATCATTGTCAGTTGAAAGGATGAACGGTCTCGATGGCAGTTCGATTACCAGCTCACCGGTCAGCGGGTTTGTCTTTGGTGATTTGATATCCGGCCAATCGCTGGAAAGCCCTCCAAAGAGAGCAAATACGGCGGTTGCCCCACCAATTACCAGTACAACCAGCACAATCAACATCATTTTCATGCTGCTTTTTTTCTTAATTTTTCTTTTATTTTTGTCTGAACGCATTTTATCTTTCCCTTTCCGTTCTTTTTTGCTATATTATATATTATAACAGTAAAAAGCAATTAAGAAAGGACAAATTGTTATGAAGTATTCCTACATCCCACGAGGAGTCTGTTCCACTAAGCTGGACTTTGAATTGGACGGCGATATTGTCAAAAATGTAAAGTTCAGCGGCGGCTGCAACGGCAATCTAAAGGCAATTTCAACATTAGTAGAAGGCATGCCGGTGGAAGAAGTCACGAAAAAGCTTTCTGGAATCAGCTGCGGCATGAAATCCACATCCTGCACCGATCAGCTGGCTACAGCTTTGAGAAAAGCACTGGAAGAGAATAAAGATAAGGAGGGAGCCAAATAGGCTCCCTTTAAAATGGATCGAGACCCCCTTGTCCCCTCAGTGCAAGCGAAATTGTAAAGATCGATAGAATCAGAGTCAGCAGAACCTTATCCCTCATCCGGTAAAAAGGAGGAAGATGCTGCTCACCTTTCCCCTTCATATAAATCAAGGTTCCCGGCGCATATAGGAGTGCAGACACCAACAGGGCCGTCAAACCGCCCGAATAAATCAGCCAAACTCCATATAAAATTCCAATTACAGCAGCAAGCCGGCCCCTTGCAGGGTGTATCCCCGCATGCTCTAAACTTTCCGGTCTATGAGCGGCCAGCTGCCAGTAATAGAGAGCCGTCAAAAGATATGGAATGACCATCATGGTCGTAGAAATTGTATAGAAAATTTGATAAGTGGATGCACTCTTATATACGATCACCAGAAACAATTGAACCAGTGCTCCGGTTATTAACAGCGCGGCGATAGGTGCTCCCGATTTTCCTTCCATAGCAAAGAACTTGCAGAATGAACCTTTTGACGCAGCTTCGTAGGCACATTCCGCAGAAATAATCGTATGCCCCAGTGTGGCTCCCAACAAGGAAAGGACAACGCCGGCATTGATCAGATTACCGCCCCAGGGCCCGACTACCTGCCGCATTACGTCCGCCAGCGGCGGATTGCCCAGCTGGGCCAGCTGTCCTCTGGTCATCACACCCATACTGAGAACAGAAATCAGGATATAAATCATCAGCACACACAGATAAGATATTACTGTCGCTCTGCCCGCATCCTGTGAAGTCCTCGCTCGTCCGGAAATAACAACGGCTCCTTCAACGCCGATGAAAGCCCATGCCGTTGTATATGTCGTAGCCATCACTTGTCTGCTGAATGGCAATCCGGTATCCTCTCCCATAAAGTTGAAAAAAAAGATCTGCGGATCAAAGGCTTTTAGAAAAATCACTGCCAAGATAAATAGAAAAATCGGGATGAGCTTGGCAAAGGTGACCAGCAGATTGATGAGGGCAGCCGCTTTCATTCCCCGGAGCACCAAAAGTACTGACAGCCACGTGACCGCCGATGCTCCCACGACAGACGCCAAATTGTTTCCTGCTCCGAATACAGGAAAAAAATGGCCCAGCGCCGCAAACATTAAAGTTGCAAAGGACACGTTGCCCAGAAAATTGCTGATCCAATAGCCCCAGGCCGAATTGAAACCTGCATAATCCCCAAACCCGGCTCTGGCATAGCTGTAAATACCGCCCGTCAGCCCCGGCTTGACGCGGCTCAGGTGGTAAAAGCAAACGACCAGTCCCAGCATTCCCAAGCCGCATAAAAGCCATCCGCATAGAATCGCCGCTGTCCCTGCTCCGGCAGCCGCCATATCCCCCGACAAGCTGAAGGCTCCGCTGGCAATCGTACTGCCCACTGCAACGCCGGTTAATTTAAAGCAGCTTAACTGCTGCCCATGATTTAAGTCCTGTTTCATAAAGATCCACCTCTCTTTGGGAACATATGCGGGCGGACGAGTTGTTTTGCCTGAAAATTGTATTTCTCCCCCTTTCACTCCCGTCGATGGGCATAGCAACCGGTCATATAATTTCCTGCCATCCGTTTGTACATAGTTGTAGAAAGATATGGTATAATAGGTCATATTGTTATTTGAACGGAGTATAGATATGGGAACTTTTTTAGCAAAAATATTTGTAAAAGACTATAAGAATACCGGCGATCCCAAAGTCCGGGAGCGCTACGGTAAATTTGCCGGAATCGTAGGCATTATCTCTAATGCGGTTTTGTGTACGATGAAGATCATCGTCGGTCTGGTGGCAGGCAGCATCGCCATTGTGGCGGACGGAATCAACAATTTGGCGGATGCTTCTTCCTCTATTATTACACTGATCGGTTTCAAGCTGGCGGCAGCGCCTGAAGATAAAGACCATCCCTACGGCCATGCCCGAATCGAATATCTGACCGGCCTTTTTATTTCAGTGCTGATCATCGTTCTGGGTCTGCAGCTGCTGAGCTCATCCTTTCGCAAAGTTCTGCAGCCTGACCCGCTTTCCTTCAGCTATACTACGGTAATTATTCTAGTCATTGCCATTGTTATTAAGATTTGGCAGGCCCTTTTTAATATGGGGATCGGTAAAAAAATCAATTCCGTTGCCCTCATGGCTACAGGCGCCGACAGCCGCAATGACGTGATCTCCACTTCCGCTGTTCTGGTCAGCATTTTCATCGGAAAAATCTTTCATATACAGCTGGATGGTTATATGGGCTGTTTAGTTGCCTTGTTCATCGTTTGGTCCGGGATTCAGCTGATTCGCGAGACTTCCAGCCCGCTTCTGGGAGAAGCGCCGGATGCGGATCTGGTACGGGCCATTGAAGAAGGCGTTCTTTCCCATGAAGGGGTTATCGGCATCCATGATCTGGTGGTGCACAACTATGGTCCCGGCAAAATCTTCGCATCCATTCACATTGAGGTGGACGCCAAGGGCGATCTAATGGAAAGCCACGATATGATCGACAACATTGAACGATACATCAAGGAGGGCCTTCACATCGAGTTTACTGCTCATATGGATCCGGTAGAACTGGATAACCCTCTGATCAGCCAGCTCTATAAAGAGATTATTCAGACAATTAAGCCCCTTGAGGGAGTCCACAGTATTCACGATCTACGCATCGTTCCCGGCAAGACGCATACCAATGTCATCTTTGATGCGGTATTGACACCGTCCTGTAAAATGTCCGAGGATGAAATAAGCCGGCTGGTGGATGCAAAGCTCAAGCAAATTAATCCCACCTATTTCGTGGTCATTACCTTTGATAAGGCTTATACGGAAACTTGATTGGCTATCTAATTCGCTATGCAGCAACTGTTGAATTGCGGCAATATTTTCTTTATTTTGTCCAGACATTAATATCTAACGCAGTTCTGACCATCCGCAGGCTAGCGATGGAAAGGCAGCACGCTGGGGGTACAAGAAAATGGGATTTTTTAAGGCTCCCCCCTTCAGCCATCGGCTCGTTATGTTATAACTTGCGAGCCAGGTCGAGCAAGTTTCACTTATTCTGCACCTCTCGGCAGCTCCGTATTAATCTGGTCAGAATAGTATAACATTCTGACCAGCAAGCGGAGTGAGCTGCCGAAGGATGAAATATCGCAAAGAAAGGAATGTGCTTATGAAAATTTCAACCAAAGGCCGCTATGCGCTGCGTTTCATGCTGGACCTGGCGATCTACGGCGGAGATGAATATGTTTCTCTGCGGGAAATTTCTGCAAGGCAGGATATCTCGCTGAAATATCTGGAGCAAATCGTATCCTTATTTAATAAGAACGGCTATATCAAAAGTGTTCGCGGCCCCCAAGGCGGCTATAAGCTTGCCAAAGCGCCGGATTCTTACACAGTAGGCGACATTCTGCGAACGACAGAGGGAGCTCTGGCCCCGGTAGTCTGCCTGGAAACTCCAGAAAATGACTGCCCCCGCTGCAGCAGCTGCGGAACCCTTCCATTCTGGACCGGCCTTTATAACGCCATCAACGATTATGTGGACAGTGTCACCTTGGCCGACCTCTGCGAAAATCAAAGGACCGCAGGCAATAACGATTTCTGCATCTAATTTTTCTATTTGGTTTAAGATTCCCTGTTGACAAAGCAGGGAATTTATATTACTATCAATTCATACTATTTCTATAGGAATTATATGAATTAAGATTTGAGGTATTAGGAGGAGCATATCATGGCAGAAACAACTTACAGATTTGAGACATTGCAGGTGCACGTAGGACAGGAGGAAGCCGATTCGGCCACCGATTCGCGGGCAGTCCCCATTTATCAGACTACATCCTATGTTTTCAAGGATTCGGCTCAGGCCGCAGCCAGATTCAGCCTTGCTGAGTCCGGCAATATCTACGGCCGGCTGACCAATTCCACACAGGATGTCTTTGAAAAAAGGATCGCCGCCCTTGAAGGCGGCTGTGCCGCTCTGGCAGTGGCTTCCGGGGCTGCCGCCATCACTTATACATTCCAGAATCTTGCACATGCAGGGGATCACATCGTCGCAGCCAAGACCATTTACGGCGGCACCTATAATCTTTTAGAACATACCTTGCCTGAAATGGGTATTTCCACCACCTTTGTCGATCCGGACGAGGACGGCGCTTTTCAGAATGCGCTGCGGAAAAATACGAAAGCTATTTTCATTGAAACCATCGGCAATCCCAACGCGACCTTGATCGATATTGAAAAAGTAGCTAAAGTTGCCCATGATCATGGAATTCCTCTTGTTGTAGACAATACCTTTGCCACACCATTTTTGCTGAGGCCCTTTGAACTGGGCGCCGATATCGTCGTTCACTCGGCTACCAAGTTCATCGGCGGCCACGGCACAGCCCTGGGCGGTGTAATCGTAGACAGCGGCAAATTTGACTGGGAAGCCAGCGGTAAATTCCCGCAGCTTACCCAGCCTACTGCCTGCTATCACGGTGTCAGCTTCACAAAAGCGGCCGGTCCGGCGGCTTTTGTCACCCGCATACGCGCAGTCCTTTTGCGGGATATGGGCGCAACTCTGGCGCCGCTCCACGCATTTTTGTTTTTACAGGGCTTGGAAACCCTTTCCCTCAGAGTTGAGCGCCATGTTTTCAATACGTTGAAAGTGGTGGAATTCCTCAGCAAACATTCATTGGTTGCAGCTGTCCAGCACCCTTCCCTTGCGGATCACCCGCATCATGATCTTTATGAGCGGTACTTTTCGGGCGGGGGAGCCTCCATCTTTACCTTCGATATTAAGGGTGGGCAAAAAGAAGCCCATGCCTTTATTGATCATTTGAAAATTTTTTCGCTGTTGGCTAATGTGGCCGATGTTAAATCACTGGTCATCCACCCGGCCAGCACAACCCATTCTCAGCTCAATGAACAGGAAATGAAGGAGCAGGGCATCGGGCCTGCAACCATCCGCTTGTCCATCGGCACTGAGCATATTGACGATATTATTGAAGACCTCTCGCAGGCATTTAAAGGAGTAGAAGCATTATGAAGATTTATAAGAAAATGACAGATTTAATTGGCGGCACGCCGCTTTTGGAAATATCCCGATTCAGCCGGGCACAGAGTCTCAGCACACCCCTTTTAGCGAAGCTGGAATATTTTAATCCCGCCGGAAGCGTCAAGGATCGAATCGCAAAAAATATGATCGAGCAGGCGGAAGAGTCCGGTCTGTTGAAAGAAGGCTCCGTGATCATTGAACCTACCAGCGGCAATACTGGAATCGGGCTGGCTGCAGCAGCGGCGGCAAAGGGTTATCAAATCATTCTCACCATGCCGGAAACCATGAGCATGGAAAGGCGCAAGCTGCTCAAGGCTTACGGAGCTGAACTTGTGCTGACGGACGGCGCCCAGGGAATGAAAGGCGCTATCGCCAAAGCGGAAGAACTGGCTGCCAATACGGAAAACAGTTTTATACCTAGTCAGTTTGCCAACCAGTACAACCCTGCAGCCCACGAAGCGACCACTGGTCCGGAGATTTGGCAGGATACGGATGGACAGGTCGATATCTTTGTCGCCGGAATCGGAACCGGGGGTACCATCACTGGCACAGGCCGCTATTTGAAGGCGAAGAATCCAAAGATTAAGCTGGCCGCCGTCGAACCATCCGCCTCTCCGGTTCTATCCAAAGGTATTGCCGGTCCCCACAAGATTCAAGGGATCGGCGCCGGATTCGTTCCCGAAGTACTGGATACCCAGCTCTACGATGAAGTCCTTACGGTAGACAACGAAGAGGCTTTCGAAGCAGCCAGAACGCTGGCTAAGACAGAAGGAGTCCTGGTCGGCATTTCGTCCGGCGCCGCCCTCTACGCTGCGGTTCAGCTGGCAAAACGTGAAAAAGACAAGAACATTGTCGTTCTCCTTCCCGATACTGGTGAACGTTACCTGACTACGGATTTATTCAAATAAACAGCAGACGCGATCCTTAAAGCCTCCATGGTTTTTTCTCTATTTGTAAATTTTATTGGAAATCACATATTCAACATGGTCTGCAGCCGCCAGTTTCCGTGCCAGCGCTCTGCTGTCCACGGTCCACACAGCCAGCTTGCAGCCGCATTTATGAATACGGCTGATAGATGTTGAAGATAAAATTGTATACTTGGCGGAGATCCCTGCGATCCCCGCTTTTTTGTATTCCAGGAGCCGTTCACTTTTAATCAGCGCCGGCTTTTTGACTAAATAAAGCAGCTGGGTATTTTTACGGATAAAAGGTTTCAGCCGATACAAGGAATGAAGATTGAAGCTTTGCAGCACTGCGAGGCGACCCGGCAGTTTGTTGTAAAGGAGGCTGGTTAAATGCCTTGCTGTTTCCTCTGAGATAGCATTTTCTTCATTCTCCGGCTCCCTGCTTTTGATTTCAACAATCGGGATCGCTTCTGTTGTTTCTAAAATCTGCAAATAGTCTTCAAAGGTGGGGATTGGAAGGGAGCCGCCATATTTACCGATATTCTTGCCCCGAATAATGGGGTATTCGGCCAGCTCGCTTTTGGTCAGTTTCGTGATGCGCACATTGACGCCGCACATGCGGGACAGGTTTTCATCATGCATGATCATAAGCTGCGGCCCGCCGCCGTCCTCCCTTGCCTGCCAAACATCGCACTCAACAGCGCCGAATCCATGCTTGACGGCCTCTTCAAAGGCTGGGATGGAATTCTCCGGCGCAGTGCTGCTGTAGCCTCTGTGGGCTGCATATATGGTATCTGACATGGTTCGTCCTTTCTATTATTGATGATAAAAGTCTGCTCCGAAAAATTGTATCACGCTTCCCGCAGCATCGCAATCTCCCGCGCATATCCATCCAGTTCATTGGGCGTTTCTAGAATAAAGGGCAGGCCCGCAAGCTGAGGATGCTTGACGATTTTGGAAATGGTCTCCAGCCCCAGATGGCCTTCTCCAATCTTTGCATGACGGTCTTTATGAGCGCCTATGGGATTCTGACTGTCGTTGATGTGCATGGCATGCAGCTTCTCCAGCCCAATGATCCGATCAAATTCCTCAAGTACGCCGTCCAAATCATGAATGATATCATAACCGGCGTCGCTGACATGGCAGGAGTCCATACAAACGCCGATCTTATCCTTTAACTCTACCCGCTCTATGATGGCCGCCAGCTCTTCAAATCTGCCTCCCACCTCGCTGCCTTTACCGGCCATCGTTTCCAGCAGCACAATCGTGCTCTGCTCCGGTTTGAGAATCCGATTTAGTAAATCTGAGATCATGCGGATCCCTGTTTCCACACCCTGACCCACATGGCTGCCGGGGTGAAAATTGTAATAGTTTCCTGGCGTATACTCCATCCGCTGCATATCTTCACTCATAGCCATGAACGCAAAATTCCGCACTTTCGGGTCTTTGGAACATGGGTTGAGGGTATACGGCGCATGGGCCACCAGCTTGCCGAATTGATGCTCCTTCATGATCAAAAGCAATTTATCCGCATCTGCCGGATCGATGGCTTTTGCCTTGCCGCCCCGAGGGTTTCTCGTAAAAAAAGCAAAGGTATTGGCCCCGATCTTAAGGGCGTCTTTTCCCATATTTTCATAACCTTTCGCTGCTGATAAATGACATCCTATCGTTAACATGTTGATTCTCCTTTGTTTAATCTATATTTCTATGATACCACATTCACAGAAAAACGAACCACTACTTCCCAACTGTTCAAAAATGTTTTATACTATTCTAAGATGAAAAAAGGGAGAAGGATTATGCAGCATGAAATAACGAGAAAACACGATCTGCTCCGGCCCAATGGAACATTATCTGAAGCCGGGTTTGCAAGGAGTCTCCTATTAGACTATGATCGTTCCGCTATAAAAGCGAATAAATTTCGCATAAAAGAATGGGATTATTATCTGATTGCCAATCGGGAGTTTGCCGTGGCTTTGACCATTGCTGACAATTCCTATATGGGACTGGACAGTATCTCTTTTATTGATTTTCGAAAGCCCTGGCAGCATACGAAAAGCCCTATGCGTTTGTTCCCCATGGGCCACACCCATATGCCGGAAACATCGGAAGCCGGATATACGGAAAGCTTCTGTAAAAACCATTTCCTTTCTTTTCGAAAAGAAAAGGACCGGCGCTTTCTCAAATTCCATATGGATCATTTTTATGATCATAAAACCCTGGATGGAGAAATTACCCTGGAGGATCATGGCGGCGATTCGATGGTCATTGCCACGCCTTTTGTGGAAGATCCCCTGGCCTTCTATTACAATCAAAAAATAAACTGCATGGCAGCGAAAGGTTATGTTAATCTGGGTGATCAGTCGTATATTTTCCGTCCGGAAGAATCTTTTGGCGTTCTGGATTGGGGCCGCGGGGTATGGACTTATAAGAACACCTGGTACTGGGGAAGCAGCTCCGGTCTGCTGGATGGAGTACCCTTCGGCTTTAACATCGGCTGCGGCTTTGGCGATGATTCGGAGGCCACGGAAAACATGCTCTTTTATGGGCATAAAGCCCACAAGCTGTCCCGTGTGACCTTTAACATTCCCACATTAAACGGGGTGGACAATTACCTGGAGCCCTGGTTTTTTACCAGCGATGACGATCGTTTTAAAATGATCTTCCATCCCATTATCGACCGGGCAGCTAAGACCAATCTGGGAATTCTGTGCAGCGATCAGCACCAGGTATTCGGGTTGTACACCGGGCGAGTCGTTCTCGATGACGGAACGGTTCTGACAATAAAAGACTTCCTCGGATTTGCCGAGAAAGTCTTCAATAAATGGTAGCATTAGATTTCTTTGATCAGATTGACCATTTCGATGGCAGCAGCTGCGGCTTCGCTGCCTTTGTTTCCGGCCTTGGTTCCTGCCCGTTCAATAGCCTGCTCGATGGAATCCACAGTGAGTACTCCAAAGATCACCGGAATCTCGCTGTCCAGCCCTACGGATGCGATTCCTTTGGACACCTCCGCGCTTACATATTCAAAATGGGCGGTTGCTCCGCGAATGACAGCGCCCAGACAGATGACGGCGTCATACTTTCCGCTCTTTGCCATTTTCTTGGCAATCAGCGGAATCTCAAAGGCCCCCGGAACCCAGGCCACACTGATGGCATCTTCATCCATTCCATGGCGCTTCAGGGTATCGATTGCCCCTGACAGCAGCTTGCTGCCGATGAACTCATTAAACCTGCCTGCAACAATTCCAATCTTCAGTCCTTGTGCGATTAAATTTCCTTCTAAAACTTTCACTTTCCTTTACCTCCTTAACATGAATGGAGCACGTGGCCCATCTTTTCTTTCTTGGTCTGCATGTAGAATTCACTTTCCGGCTTGATCTTTGTCTCAATGGGCACCCGCTGCACCACATCGATGCCGTAGCTTTCAAGGCCGCTTATTTTATCCGGGTTGTTGGTCATAACACGGAGGGTGGTGGCACCCAGGTCTTCCAAAATCTGTGCTCCCACTGTGTAGTCACGCAGGTCCGCGTCAAAGCCCAGAGCGATGTTGGCGTCCACCGTGTCCATTCCCTGGTCCTGGAGCGCATAGGCTTTCAGCTTATTGATAAGACCGATGCCCCGGCCTTCCTGCCGCAGGTAGACCATGATTCCCCGGCCTTCCTGGGCGATCATCCGCATCGCCGCATCGTACTGGTCGCCGCAGTCGCACCTGGCGCTGCCAAGCGCATCTCCAGTCAAACATTCGGAATGAACGCGTACCAGTACCGGATCGCCGTTTTCCACATCGCCCATGGTCATAGCTACATGATGCTCCCCGTTGAGCTTGTTAATATAGCCATAGATGCGAAACTGTCCGTATTTGGTCGGGAAATCGGCTTCTACAACCCGTTCCATAATTTTATCATGGCGCTTTCGGTAGGCGATTAAGTCTTTGATGGTAATAAAGGTCATACCGTGCTCTCTGGCCAGTTTCATGAGCTCGGTCCTCCGCATCATGGTTCCATCTTCCCGCATGATTTCACAGCATAGGCCGCATTCTTTGAGGCCGGCCAGGCGCATCAGATCAACGGTTGCTTCCGTATGGCCTTCCCTTTCCAGAACACCTTTGGACTTGGCCTCCAATGGGAACATATGCCCCGGACGGCGGAAGTCGCACGGCTGTACCCGGTCCGCTGCACATTTCATGGCGGTAACAGATCGTTCATGGGCGGAAATGCCGGTGGTGGTATCCACATGGTCGATGGAAACCGTAAAAGCTGTCGCATGGTTATCCGTGTTATTGTCGACCATCTGTGCCAGGCCCAGCTTTTGTGTCATTTGTCCGCTCATGGGCATGCAGATCAGCCCTTTCCCATAGCAGGCCATAAAATTCACGTTTTCCGGCGTTGCAAACTCAGCCGCACAGATAAAATCGCCTTCGTTTTCCCTGTCCGGATCATCGGTACATACAATGATCTTGCCGTTTTTCAAATCCTCTAATGCTTGCTCAATCGTTCCAAAGTTGCTCATTTTTTATCCTCCTAAAATCCATTTTTCTGTAAAAACTCCAGATCAATGCTGCTCTTTGCCGGTTCTGCTGCGGCGGGCCGCATGAGTCTTTCGATATATTTTGCTATGAGATCAGTCTCCAGGTTAACCAAATCGCCTGTTTTTTTCTCCAGCAGGGTGGTTTCCGATCCCGTATGGGGAATAATGGAAACTTGAAACCCATGCTCCCAAAGACTGGCTACGGTTAAGCTGATGCCGTCAATGGTTATTGAACCTTTTTCCGCAATGTAGCGGAGCAGCTCTTTCCTGCACGAAACCGTAACCCATACGGCATTCCCTTCTTGCTCCAGGCGTGTTATCGTTCCGGTGTCGTCGATATGCCCGCTGACGATGTGTCCGCCAAAACGGCCGTCCGCAGCCATGGCCCGTTCCAGGTTGACCCTGCTGCCAGTTGACAACCCTCCCAGGTTGCTGCGGCGCAAGGTTTCCGCCATAACGTCCACGGAAAAGGAAGCCGCATCAAATCCGGTAACGGTCAGACAGACTCCGTTGACTGCGATGCTGTCCCCCAGATGGACGTCCTCCAGGACCTTCTTTGCCCGGATCCGCAGGCTTCCCTGCCGGCTCTCCATCAGACAGCCGATCTCCTCTATGATTCCTGTAAACATGTTCTCACCTCTTTGGTATGGCTTGAATCATCAAATCTTCGCCTATTTTTTCAAACTGGACGTTATCCAATGATATGGCTTCATCCATGCGGGCCAGGCCTTCACCTTCCACCGGCGTCGGCGCATCTTTTCCGCCGATTATTTTCGGTGCGATAAAGAAAATAACCCGATCCACGATACCGGCTTTCAATGCCGATTCATTGAGCCTGCCGCCCCCTTCCAGCAAGATGCTGTCGATTCCCCGCTTTCCCAGCTGCATCATCAAATCATCCAAATCCACCTGTCCGTCTCTGCTCTTGGTAAGCAATACTCGATCACCTAATCGTTTCTTTTTTTCCGGGTCGCAATCTGACGTGGCCGCCAGGATGTAATTATCATCTTGCAGGACCTTGGCTGAAAGGGGTATCTTCAAATGGCTGTCAACGATGATGCGTACCGGATCCCGGCCGCCTTCTTTGCGGCAGGTCAGCCTGGGATCGTCGGCAAGCACCGTCCCGATTCCTACCATGATTCCTGTGAGGCTATTACGCATCTCTTGCACCAGACTGCGGGATTCTTCGCCGCTGACCCATTTGGAATCTCCCGTTCGCGCCGCAATCTTGCCGTCCAGTGTCATGGCTGTTTTCATTACAACAAACGGTCTTTTCTCCATAATATATTTGAGAAAAATTTCGTTGAGGCTCCTGCACTCCTTCTCCAGAATACCGGATTCTACCTGGATTCCCGCATCCTCCATCATCTTGATTCCTTGTCCTGCCACCAGCGGATTGGGATCCTCCATGCCTATATAAACCTTTTTAACCTTCTTTTCAATGATGGCCCTGGCGCATGGCGGCGTCTTGCCGTAATGGGAGCACGGCTCCAGGGTTACGTACATTTCCGCGCCCTGAACGTCGTGGCCTGCCCTGGCCGCATCTTCAAAGGCATTGATCTCTGCGTGGTTCCCGCCGTATTTCTTATGCCAGCCTTCTCCGATGATCCGACCGCCTTTTACGATTACGGCTCCCACCAGCGGGTTGGGCGAGGTCCTTCCTCTGCTCTGCTCCGCCAGGTTTAATGCATAACGCATATATTCTTCTTTTGTCATCTTCATCCCTCCCAAAAACACAGAAAACCCCGAAATCAAATTCGGAGTTTTGTTTTATAATCAGCATTCCTATCTTTTGCTGAATCCCGGCACGTTCTTTGATGCCGATTATCCTTTGCCGTACAGATTTTTTACCAGTGCGTGCGGCACCGATTATCTTAAACAAAAACCCTGAGAAAATTTCTCAGGGTAAATTTACATAGCAAAAGAGCTCTTTCATCTTCTCTCATCCAGACTTTACTGTCGGCACCGGAATCTCACCGGTTCATGCGCTGGGCGCTCGCGGGCTGTACCGCCGGTATGGAATTTCACCAAACCCCGAAGACTTGTTATTCAATTCATTTTTTATTATAGACCTTCTGACCGTATTGTCAAGAAAAAAATTTTCTGTGCCGCCAGAAAGGGGGGGGCGATTCAACTCCGCACAGCCGGGCCGGCAGGCACCGGCCGCACTTCGTTTTCACCACAATACACACATTGGCGCCGCCTTAGATTTTCCGTATTTTTCGCCTTATGGCAGCGCCGCGTTTTCGGCGATCCATACATCTAAAATTAGTATACCCCCCCCCCAGCCATATTTTGTCAATGTTTTTTTGAGAAAATCAAAATACACTAATTTCATTCAGCGTTACGAAATTAGTGTAAAGGGTTTGCAGCGGCTGGTACACCAGCCTATATTCTATTCCATAGCGTATGCGCCCTCCAGGGAAAACACGGTCTCCTCGCAGATGTTTGTCGCATAATCAGCAATGCGCTCCAGATGGGCGGCAACAAAGGCAAACATAATGGAAAGACGGGCGTTTTTGGAATCAGTGGCTGCAATTCCGATCTGTTCTTCGTATACGTCGCGAAATAGCTCATCCACCTCTTCATCCGCTTTCCAAACCTTCCGGGCCAGCTTGAGATCCCGCTCCAGAAAGGCGCGAATAGCGTTTTTTACCATGCCTGCGGCCATCTCCGCCATCCTTGGCAAATCGATCAGTTCTTTGTAGTATTCCTCATTTTCCATACGGATCGCATACTTGGCCAGGTCCTCGCAGTGATCGCCGATCCGCTCCAGATCGGTTACCATCTTCATAATGGAGATACAGTAACGCAGATCGCCGGCCAAAGGCTGCTGGGTAGCCAGGAAAAGATAGCACATTTCGTTAATCTCATCATCCATATCATCGATCTTCTCATCGTTGTCAATAATGGTTCTGGCCAAATCCATATCTTTCTCTTTAATCGCTCTCAGCGAATCGACAATGGCCTGTTCGATTTCTTCGGTCATTTCTGTTACCTTATCGTTAATCGCAATTAGTTCCTGGTCCATTTTAGGTCTCGGTGTCATAAATTCCTCCTTTAACCGAATCTTCCGGTTATATATTCTTCTGTCTTTGAATTGGATGGGTTAGTAAAGATTTTTTCCGTATCATCAATTTCCATAATTTCACCCGTCAGGAAGAAGGCTGTCCGGTTGGAGATTCTAGCCGCCTGCTGCATGTTATGGGTGACGATGATAATCGAATACTTGGATGCCAGCTCCTGAATCAAAGCCTCGATCTTAGTTGTAGCCACCGGATCCAGCGCCGAGGTAGGTTCATCCATAAGGATCACCTCCGGTTCCACCGACAGGCATCTGGCGATACAAAGCCTTTGCTGCTGGCCGCCAGAAAGGCCGATCGCCGATTTGCCCAGCCGGTCCTTTACTTCTTCCCAAAGCCCTACCTCGCGCAGCGTACGTTCGACGATTTCGTCCAGCTTGCTCTTGTTTTTTTCTCCATGAATTTTGGGCCCGTAGGTAATGTTTTCATAAATGGTCTTGGGAAAAGGATTGGGTTTTTGAAACACCATCCCCGCCCGTTTTCGCAGATTAATCAGATCATAATCTTTATCGTAGATATCCTCGCCGTCAAAGAGGACGCTTCCTTCGATCCTGCATCCCTCCACCAGATCGTTCATTCGGTTCAAGGTTCGCAGGAAGGTGGACTTGCCGCATCCGGAGGGTCCAATCAATGCTGTGATATCCTTTTCGTATATATCAATATTAATTTTTTTCAGAGCCTGAAAGGTTCCATAATATAAATCCAGATCCTTTACTTGAAAGGTTTTTTCTTTATCCGTCATTTCTTACTCCTTCGCCAGCTTGCCGCTGATATAGCCTGCAAGTGTATTGATGATCAGTACCAGAATGATAAGCAGCGCCGCAGTGGCATACGTGTTTTTATCCGACAGCCCTTCGGAAGCCAGGGTGTATAAGTGAACCGCCATCGTTCTTGTGGAATCAAAAATCGATACGGGAAGCTTTAAGGATCCGCCCACTGTCAGCATAACAGCAGCAGTCTCTCCGATCGCTCTGCCGATGCCCAGGATCAAACCCGTCAAAACCCCCGACTTACAGCAGGGCAGCACAATTTTTTTGACCGTTTCCCATTTAGTGGCGCCCAGAGCCAGACTGCCTTCCCGGTAAGAGACCGGTACTGTTTTCAGCGATTCTTCCGTTGATCGGATCAGCGTGGGAAGAATCATCATGGATAAGGTCAGGCCGCCGGAAATAACCGACCACCCCATTCCTAAAAATACAACGAAGAAAGCAAAGCCGAAGAGACCAAATATGACTGATGGTATTCCAGCCAAGACCTCTGTAAAGAATCTAATTATGTTTATGAGCCTTCCCTTCTTCGCGTATTCCGAAAAGTAGATCGCTGCCGCCACTCCAATGGGCGTAGCGATGATGACGGACACCAGAGTCACGTACAAAGTCCCGATGATAACGGGAAAAATTCCGCCCTCTTTGCCCATCCGTTTAGGAGAGTCCGTCAGGAACTCCAGCGATATACTTGGGATTCCTCTTATGAGGATAAATCCAATAATGAGGATCAAAACCCCCAGGGTTATGGCAGCTACCAGGCCTACCAGGCCGAAATAGCCTTTACTTTTTATCCGTTTGCTCATGCCGTCATACCCCCAAACTTTCTCATAATCGCCTGGGCGATGGAATTGAGTATTACAATAATTACAAAGAGAATGATACCGATGGCGAACAGCGCGCTCTGATGCTCCGGAGTGGCATACGACATCTCCATGGCGATTGTGCCTGTCAGCGTAGCGGCCGGATCCAGCGGGCTTCCCGGAATCTGCGCCATGTTTCCTGTAATCAGGAGCACGGCCATGGTCTCGCCGATTGCTCTTCCCATAGCCAAAATAATGGAGGAAAAAATACCTGATTTTGCCGCCGGAAGAATTACTTTGGTAATGGTTTCCCTTTTGTCCGCGCCCAGAGCCAGAGAAGCTTCCCGGAACTCAGCCGGTACGGCGGATATGGAATTTTCCGAGATGCTGACAATGGTGGGAAGAATCATAATTGCTAGAATAATTGCTCCTGCGAGAACACTAAACCCGCTGCTGGCCGCTTCCGGGTTTACTTTCTGCACCAAAGGCAGAATATATTGCCGAATCGCAGGTACGATGACCGCCAATCCAAAGAATCCGTATACAACGGAGGGAATCCCGGCCAGCAGCTCAATGGCTGATTTAAACCATTTTGCCGGCCGCTTTTTCAGCATTTCCGCAAGAAACACGGCGCAGCCCAGGCCAGTTGGGATACCAATTATGAGAGCGCCCAGCGTAACGCCCAAGGTTCCTGCGATCAGCGGCAAAATACCATATTCGCCGTTTGTCGGCCTCCAGCTGTGGCCAAAGATAAAGTTGAACAGTCCGTAGTTCTTTAGTACCGGAATCCCTGAACTGAAGATAAAAATTGTGATAAGTGCGACGGCCAGGGTAGAGACCGCTGCACAAATCAGAATTACTTTTTCAATCGCTTTTTCTCTCGTCTTCATGATTAAACCCTTTTTAGTTTACAGGGATGAATCCGTTTTCCTCTACGATTTTCTGCCCTTCCGCGCCCTTGGCAAAGTCGATGAAGGCTTTGGCCGCATCGCTCATTTCGCTGTTTACAACATATACGAAGGGTCTCTGGATTTTGTAATCGCCGGACAATACATTATCAACCGTAGCTTCGGTACCTTCAACTTTAATTGTTTTTATACTATCATCCAGCGCACCTAAGGATACGTATCCGATGGAATCTGGGGTGCTGGCAACCGTTTTCTTGACAGCTCCTGTCGAAGGCTGAACCAGAGCATCCTTTGTGGTCTTGTCGGATTCCTTTCCTGCGTCATCCTTTTCAAGCACACCGGTAATTTCGGTAAAAGCGCCTCTTGTTCCAGAACCTTCTTCTCGGGATACGACGGTAATCGGTTTGTCGTCTCCGCCTACATCCTTCCAGTTGGTAATCTTTCCTGTATAGATATTCTTGATCTGTTCCAGCGTCAGGTCATCAGTTTTTACCTCCTTGTTGACCACCACTGCCACACCGTCTTTTGCGATTACCACTTCCTCTGCTACAGAAGCTTTTTCTTCATCTTTTACTTCTCTTGAAAGAGAACCAATATCGGCGATTTTTTCTTCAATGGATTTGATGCCCTGTCCTGAACCGCCGCCTTGTACCTCAACGGTTACATCTGGATTACTGTCCATATAAACTTCCGCCATTGCTTCTGAAAGGGGCTGAACGGAAGTGGATCCAGCAATTACCACACTTCCTTTATTGGCAGCAGCATCCTTTTCGTCTCCGCCGCTTCCGCATCCTGCCATTCCCAGTGATGCGATGAGTACAGTTGCAGCAAGCAAACCTGTCAATACTTTCTTTTTCATGATCTTCGTCCTTCTTTCTTTTTATTTTTTCTTTCATCTTTTCTTTTTCACAAGTTTAGTTTAACCGGCTTTTGTTAAACCTATTTTAAGAAAAGCGTTAGATTTGGGTTAATTATGTTAAATGGCTGTAAAAAATGAGATTGTTTTGAGGGATTTTGTTAAGAGCCGGATTATGGTATAATCAATCAACAAGATCCTGTATTTGAAAGGAGTTCATGATGAAAAAGAAATGTTTGTGCTTATTATCTGCGCTGCTGATCGTTTTTTCACTTGCCGCTTGCGGCAGCGATACAGAAACTGCTGACAAAGAAAAGAGCGATTTTGATTCTTTTATGACTGTGCAAAAGAACATGGAGCAGATAAAAGATGCGGAATTTAAGGTGAATATGGAAACGGCCATTCCCTCCAGGGACGGCGACTATAACATGACCGTGAGCGGGACCGCAAAGGAGATCAAAAAGGCCAAAGACGATATCCAGATGGAAATGAAGTATAAAATGAACATGGCCGGTACCGATATGAGCGGCACCATGTATATGAAGGATAAGGCTCTTTATACGGAATTCATGGGACAAAAAGTGAAAACGGATACATCCAATGAAATGGGTGCCATGATGAAGGTGGATACTGATGAATTGTTATCCATTACAGAGGAAATGATTTCAGATTTGAAGGTTAGCCGGGATGGAGAGGACACGGTCTATAACTTTACCATGGATCCGACGAAAGCCATGGACTATATGGCCAAAAACGTATCAGGGGCAGAAGGGATTACCGATGCAGACGGAAAGCTGACCTTTGACAAGGCGAACATATCCGTTACGGCTGACAAAAACGATATGGCGAAAAAGATCGATGTGGATTTTTCCCTGAAAGCAAAGCTGGATGAAGAAACCGTGGCTATGAAATTTAAAACAACCGTGGAATTTGTCAGCATTAACACCGATTTAACCATTGACTTCCCTGATTTTGAGGGGTATCAGGAAATGACAGTATAGAATCTGCGATAGATAAAAAGGATTTTGAAGTTATGTGGCAGCTGTATGATCAGTTAATCGAGACAATACCAAAGGATGTGAAAATCAATCACATCCATGTGGGTCCAACCTGGACCATTGTTTACGCCGGACCTTACTGCGGATTTGCAGCAACAGTGAATGAGCGAGGACTTTCTTTACCGGTTTTTGACGGCTTAATCGGCGTGGATATGCAATCTGCCGCTGAGCTGTGCAAATCCTGGGACTTCCTGAAAGCCAGCGCGGGAACCGCGGTTGTCAACGCCTACTGCAACCATCCGGCTGCCGCTCTTTCCGTGCCTGGCATGGAAAAGACCCAAAACGCCTTTTTCGATTATGCCGGCGCAGTAAAAAACAAAAAGGCAGCGATCATTGGTCATTTTTTCAATCTGGAACGATTCCTGACCAATGCTGCCTCTATTTCTGTTCTGGAGCGCAAGCCCTCTGGCGATGACTATCCCGATTCTGCCTGCGAATTTATCCTGCCGCAGCAGGACTTTATCTTTATCACCGGGTCAGCGTTTATCAACAAGACCCTTCCCCGTCTTTTACAGTTGTCTGCCCATGGGCGGGCAGTTGTTCTCGGCCCCAGCACGCCCATGTCCCCGGTCCTCTTTCAATATGGAGCAGATGAGCTATCCGGCTTGCTGCCCAACTATCTGCCTGTCAAGCAGGCTGCGGAAATCGGTCGGGGATATGTGAAGATGGGGGATTTTGGTCAGCGGGTACGGCTGCGAAAGGAAATGCACTCCACTAAATCACTTTAATTTCGTCTCCTGCTTTCACAGTTCCTTCTCGTAGCACTTTAACAAAAATGCCTTCCCGGGGCATGACGCAATCGCCGGCCAGCTCCCGAATGGCGCAGCCTTGATGGCACTCTTTCCCGATCTGCGTCACTTCGCAGGTCGCGCCGCCGATCTGCAGCTTGGTCCCAATGGGCAATGTAAAAAGTTCAATGCCTTCTGTAAGAATGTTTTCCGCGAAAGCACCGCTCTTCAGTTGAAAATCCAGGACTTTCTGGACTTTTTCCACACTCTCGGCCGCCAGCAGGCTGACTTGGCGGTGCCAGTTTCCCGCATGGGCGTCGCCTGCGATTCCATGATCGATCTTGAGCTCTACGCTGTCCACCGGATATTTTTGTTCTCCCTTTTTTTCGCTGATGCAAACAGCCTTTACCTTAGCCATGGTGATGGCCCTCCTTATCCTTTTTGTGCATTTCCGCGCAGTCATGAGACTGGCCCCTCAGCACATCGATTCCATGTTTGATGGGTTTAATGACCGCTGCCAGACACTCTTTGGCCGCCTTTTCGCTGCCAGGCAGATTGACCATGAGCGTTCCGCCTCTCAGACCAGCCTCTGCACGGGAAAGCATGCCCATAGGGGTAATCCTCATGCTCTCCGCCCGCATGGCTTCGGGAATGCCGCGCACCTCACGGTCCGCCACCGCATGGGTGGCCTCCGGCGTCACATCTCTGGGGGAAAATCCGGTCCCGCCGGTGGTCATCACCAGGCAGACGGAAAGTTCATCCGCACATTTAATCAATTCCTCTTTGATCGTTTCAAAATCATCTGGAATGATGCTGGTATACACCACCTGCCAGCCGTTCTCCTTTAACATTTCACAAACAGCAGGGCCGCTGGTGTCTTTGCGCAGTCCCTGCGAGCCTTTGTCGCTCATGGTAATTACAGCCGCCGTATATTCCATCTATCTTTCCTCCCATCTGAAATCGCCGCTCTTGCCTCCGGTCTTTCTCAGCAGATGAATCTGATCGATGACCATATCCTTTTGAACGGCTTTGCACATATCGTAAATGGTCAGTGCCGCTATGGAAACCGCTGAAAGGGCTTCCATCTCCACGCCCGTTACGCCGGAGCATTTTACTTCGCTCCTGATTTCAACCGCCAAATCCTCTTCATTCAAAGAAAAGGTAATGTTGACGCCATTTATCATAATCGGGTGGCACATCGGGATGATCTGAGAAGTGCTTTTCGCTCCCATGATCCCGGCTATCTGAGCGGTTCCCAGCACATCGCCTTTTTTCATACCGCCGCTTTTGATCAGGTCAAAGCATTCTTTATTAACAAGGACTCTTCCTGCGGCAACCGCAGTTCTGATGGTCGTGTCTTTGCCGCCCACATCCACCATTTTAGCCCGTCCTTCTTCGTTAAAATGTGAAAAATCCGCCATATTTATCCTCCTATCTGGTTCATATCCCTGCCGGCCTTGCTGGGGCTGTCAGCGCCCAGTTCTTCCCGCTTCTGCGGCTTGTCCATGATTGCGCCGCGGAGCGTTTCCTCCATCTGATCTTCGGTCAAGCCTTTTAAAGAAATCTCCTGATCCGAGTGGAGACAGGGTTTTAGTTTTCCATCTGCTGTCAGACGTATTTTATTGCAGCCCTCACAAAAATCGCAGCTGACCGGCCGGATCAAACCGACTCTCCCCGCCGCTCCGGGAAGGGCATAGAGACGTGCAACGCCTTCTTCCCGATTGAGGGAACGAAGCTGGGGAACTTTTTCCAGAACTGTATCACAGCTTACAAACTGGGCCCGGTCAAATCCAATGCCTCCACCGATGGGCATCAGCTCGATAAAGCGCACTTCAATGGGCTGCTCCCTGGTCAGATTGACAAAATCCTCCGTCTCATCATCGTTAAAGCCGCCCATGAGCACATTATTAATCTTAATATTGGTAAATCCCGCATCCTCTGCGGCTTTCAAGCCCGCCAAAGCATCGCTCAATTCTCCGAGCCGGGTAATATGATGGTATTTTTCCGGGTTGAGGGTGTCCAGACTGATATTTAGACGGTCTACCCCTGCGGCTTTCAAGTCCTTGGCGTATTTGGGAAGCAGGGTGCCGTTGGTGGTGATGCAGACTTCTTCGATTCCAGGAATATCGGCAATGGCACCGCAAAGTTTTACGATTCCCCGCTTGACGAGGGGTTCTCCGCCGGTGATACGAATTTTACGAATTCCCAGCCGGGCCGCCGCCGAGACTGCCATAATGGTTTCTTCGGCCGTCATCATCTCTTCGTGGGCTTTCTTCGCAATCCCTTCCTCCGGCATGCAGTACCGGCATCTCAAATTGCACAGCTCCGTGACGGATACCCGCATATAATTAATATCTCTGTTATATTGATCTTTCATGTATATCCTCTTGATTTTTACTAGAATTAACAGGCGCCCGCAAAGGGCCGCTGCAAATGATTATACCATAAATTCGCCGTTTGTACCGCCCCTGAGCTGTCTTTCTCAGGATTCTTCCATCTTCCAAACCTCATATATAAAAGCGCACCCATTTCATAAGGAATTTCTTTCCTGCCTTGGAAGCTCCATAAACATGTTTTGCCAGATTTCGGACATAGCGATTCATAGTTTCATATTCTTCTTCCAGCAGATGGCCTTCACTAAAACGTACCCGGTTCACCAGCCTCAAAAACTCAGCAAGCGTGATATCGGTCACAGCATCATAAGCAGTCGAAAGTTCTTCCAACTGATCGTATGGGTTTTCTGGCAACGGATGTCCGTCAAAAGCCATCACCCGCCCCGCGTACGCGTACATCTTGTAAACCTGTTCATCGGTATGAATCGCAGCAAAGGATGCCAGTCGTTTATGAATTCGCTGCCTTCCCATGGCCTCATAGATTAGAATCAGCAGCGCGATTGCCGCCAAAACAAACCATGGCCAGCTGTTCATCTGTTTTTCCGTCTCTTGTTTTTCTTCCCTCTCCCGGCTGTCTTCAGGAACCACATTCTCATATGTCTCATCCTTGGCTTCTTTCAGCTTTTCCGGTTCTTCCGGCTGAGGGTTCTGCGGTTTTGCAGTACCATAATAACCCGGGACTACCTCCACCGGGAACCAGCCGATTTCATCCACATAGATTTCAACCCAGCTGTGGGCCAGGAAGTCGGGCACATCCACATCCGCATGATCCATTCCCAGGTAATCGCTTATGTATTCCGGTGAAAGATAGTAACCTTCTGCATACCTGGCCGGAATGCCTGCCTTGCGGAACATGAGCGCAGCGGCTGTGGCAAAGTGCATGTCATTTCCGCTGTAGCTGTCGTTCATAAAAGTATCCAGCTGTCCTTTTCCTTTCATTGCTTTTTGCTGCTGCGGGTTATAGGTAAACTCTTCCTCGAAATTTTTGCGGATATAGTCCAGTGTATAAGCGATGGACTTCCCCTCGCATCGTTCGATTCCGCTGGCTCCCAGCGCAGCCGCATCCTTGTTGGAAACAGAAAGATAAGTGTCATAGACATAAGCCCGATACACGGCTTCTGCCTTAGAATAGTCCTCCCATCCTGAGCTTGCTTTCAATTGACCGATCCATTGGGCCGCGCCCTTTTCACTGTAATCATTCATTATGGCCGGGTAGGTCTGGAAGATGTATTGCCTCTGGCCGGTCAGCCCTTTGGTAAAGGCGCCGTAATCCTTTTTGTAATTGACCTTTTCTGGGAGGGCATCGCCGCTGAGCGCCGCCTCGTATGGAAGATACAGATACCTGCTGCTTCCGTTGCGGTTATTCACATAGACATTTGAAGGGGCAGCTGCGCTTTGCAGCATGGAATAAAGACGCCCCTGCTGCACCCAGGGATAAAAATCCTCTTCCATCAAGCTCTCTATTAGGCCGGTATATTGGCCGCCATAGGCCCCTTCTGGAGCTTCCTCCCATTGATCCTCCTTGAATTCACCGCCTGTGAAGCCTCTTAGATACATAGCCTGCGGGTTTTCCATTGTCAAAGTAAGGACCGAATTTCCCGTATAGGCAAGAGGATGGGACTGAGTCAGGTCGCCCTCACTCAGCTGGTCGATTTCATCGCCTCCCAGTTTGCTGTAGCGAAGATGCTCCTGGGCTGCCACAACTGCGTCTCTGGCTTCGTTAACCGTCTGCGGCGGCCGATAATCGTCACCTGAAAACAGCAGTACATACCCCAGCAGAAGAACCAGAGTAATACCGAGGAAAAGATATGGGAGCATTGAATTTTGAGAATTTTGGATATAAATGGGCCGATTTTTTTTCCGGCTCACCGGCCTGGCAACAGCTGAAAGAACCAGGAGCCCTGTCCAGCTTAAAAGCAATAAAATCAACAGCCAAATGGACGGTCGGATTTTCATGCACAATCCCAGCAAAACCGGAAAAGCGGTAAAGATAAATCCCAAAAGAGGTTCTTTATGGTAGATGCTGTGAACAATGGCCATGGATGTCAGCAGGATAACTGGAATCATGGTCAAAAATACGTCTGTGCTCCAATCAACTGAATCACCGGCCGCCTCAAAGGAAACCAACCCTGCTTTGATTTGATCGTTCAATATCTCGATGACGTTGTTGGTCAATACCAGCAATCCGTTCCAAACATGCTTGTATGCTGCCGCACAAAATACCGCTGCTAGCACAAATACACACAGGGTCAAAAACCGCCCCAGAAATGGGTTCCAGCATAGAAAATACAGCCCCACCGGCAATCCTGCAATAAGCAGGACGCTAATGATCGGATCCACCGGATTGGGAAACATGGAAAAAAAGGTGTACCAGCATCCCACCGAAAGGGCGATCGCAAGCAGCAGCTCAAAGAGAACTCTCCTGGCCGGATGCCTGCTGTTTTCATCGGTTATTTGTACCAGATCCATTGCGGTCCTGGATTCATTCTTTCTCGTTAAAATCATCATTTATACCATCAACTCCGGGATTTCCTGCCCAACCTGGTTTACCGGCACCGGAACCAGCTCGATCACCTGCTGCGCCTGCTCCTTATAAGCTTCATCTTCATAAACATACACCGTCCGCATTGCTTGCGACACTTCCATTTCTGCAACCTTCTCCACATCCGGATCCGATGTAATGTAAACCAATGTGTTTTTTTGCCCTGAATAGGCGCTGGCCGCATAATAGTCCAAAGCGATTCCCTTTTCCTCCCCGGCAAAGGACGCCAGAACCTGCGCCGCTGCCAAATCCAGATCTTCAAAATCATCCAGCTCGCGCACATGAAAAGCCCGGTCGCCGGCATCATACCACGCCAAGTTGTGGTTGATGCCGCCTTCCAGAAGCGCCCTTGACAATGACAGGTATAATTCCACTACTGCATCCACCGCATCTTCCTTTCCGCGAGTCAGCTCCATTAGAAGAAACACCGAATAGTTGAAAGGAAGGCTGAAATCCCGCACCATCATCTTGTCGATTTTAGAAGACAATTTCCAGTGGATTTTTCTCACTTCATCTCCAGGGGCATATTCCCGCAGGGCAAAAACTTCGCTCACGTCCTGACCCGGTTTGTCCGTTGAGTAGCGTCTGCCGTCACCGGTCGTTTCGATGGCTTTTTCCATATGAACGGCAGCTTCCCGCATATGGGGATAAATCATCGTCGCCTGATCGGGTAGATCGGTTTTTTTTAAAGTAAAGAGGCCGAATGCGTCGTATATGCATATTTCTTTTGTCGAAATGATTACAGTTCCTACTTTGCTGTCTTTGATAGCTAATCTTGCGCTTGCTTGTTTTTTTCCGCCTACGGTGGTGCTGACCTTTCTGGTCTTCTGCGATCCGCTCATCTGATTTTCCAACTGCACCTGAAAACCAAGCCTGGCAACCGGCAGCCGGCTGGCGTTTTCAAATTGATAGGTGAAAACAGCCTCTTCCTTGTCTGCTGCAGCGGGCGCTTGCAGACTTATGGACAGTCCCCTGTGGGATAGCAGCATGAGAGCCAGTGAAACAAGGGGCAAAAGCACACAGAGGCCAAAAAGGGTCAGTGTGTAATATGTATTTGTAAAGATGTAAATCACAGCCATTGCCAAAAGCAGCAGCCCATAAAACACTCTGTTTCGCAGCATTATTTTGCCTTTCTTTCCAGAATCGCCGGCGGTTTTATTTCTTGCAGAATATCCTGCAGAATTTTTTCTTCTGTTTCTTTGCGAATCTTCGCTCTGGCTGTCAAAATCAGCCTATGGCCACAAACATCGACGAACACATCCTTGATATCCTGGGGTATGGTGTAGGTTCGCCCGTCCATGAGAGCATCGGCTTTTGCCATCTGCACCAGAGCTAATACTGCTCTCGGACTTACACCTTGTTCTACAGCCGCCGCAGTCCTGGTTTTCTCACAGAGGGCCGCCGCGTATTGAATGATCTCCTCGTCCATATGGATCATCTGCACAGCTCGTTTCATGGCTTTGATATGAGCCACGCTCACGAGGGGGCGAACGGTCTTTATCGGATCGGAGCTCTGGCGTTGCTTAACGATTTCCACTTGGCTTTTCAGATCCGGATATCCCATGGATAGCCGGGCCATAAAACGGTCCAACTGAGAGTCAGGGAGTTTCTGTGTTCCCGCGCTTCCCAGGGGGTTTTGGGTGGCAATACATACGAATGGGTCCGGCGCTTTGTGCGTCACCCCATCGACGGTCACACCTCCCTCCTCCATAACTTCCAGCAGCGCCGCCTGGGTTTTGGCTGAAGTCCGATTGATCTCATCTGCTAAAAACAGGTTGCACAAGGCCGCCCCCGGTTTGTAATCCAAAGCTCCGGTTTCTTTATTGTATACGCTGAACCCGGTGATATCGCTGGCCATCGTATCTGGGGTAAATTGCATACGTCTGTAATCCAGATTCATGACTCTGGAAAAGCCCAGGGCCAATGTAGTTTTACCAACTCCAGGCACATCCTCCAGCAAAATATGTCCGCCGGCCAAAATGACCATCAGCACCTTTTTGATGGTTTCATCCTTTCCCACAATTACTTTCTTCAGTTCCCTGATAATCGCCAGACAGACCTTCTGCATTTCAGCTGTGACGGTTTCTTGTCTGGATGCAGCCGCAGCAAGTGTCTGGTCGTTTGGCTGCGATTCCTTTATCTGTTTGTCCATGATATCCTCCTCAATAATTGCCTGTTCAAGACAGTTGATGACCTCTCTGATCAACCGTTAATTTTTTTGATTATTTTCCGATATAGTATATCACATTTTCATGCTGCATGACTACCTTTGTCGAATCATGTCAGCCCAGCCTGCATGAACCCACACTGTCACTTACCGACATTTTCTCTTTTAATTCCATGAAAAAAGCAAACCACTTGCGCTGGTGGAATGGTTCTTCTTTTGAAAAACTTCTCCGGCACATCTGTTTGCTTAAAAGAGGGTGCTTTTAAATTGTACGTTCCCATCGGAAAGGGTTGCTGCCCGGCTCTTACCGGTCCCACCCGAAAGGCAGCAAGGATATTTTTTGATATCCGTTAAATCCTACTCTCTATGTAACTGCGTAAAGCGATTACATGCTGCCAGCCAAATCCATACACTTATATGGCTGCTTGTCTGAGTGCGGATTTATCAACTTTGTTTTCTCTGAGCCAGTTCATTCCATCCATGGATGCGCTGAATTCTACAATCAAAGTTTCAAAATGCTTTTCTTGTGAGTCTCTCAGTGCGGAAAGCTCGGAGTCTAAAGCCGCGACGTGTTCTTCCAGAGCGGTTACATGCTCTTCCAAGGTGCTCACACGTTCTTCCAAGGCAGTCACACGTTCTTCCAAGGCGGTCACACGTTCTTCCAAGGCGGTCACACGTTCTTCCAAGGCGGTCATTCGTTCTTCCAAGGCAGTCATTCGCTCTTCCAAGGTGCTCACACGTTCTTCCAAGGCAGTCATTCGCTCTTCCAGAGCCGACATGCGAACTTCCAAGGCAGTTACCCGTTCTTCGATCCGATCCACTTTGACATGCAGACTTTGTACACTGTCCAAGGTGCGAAGCATTAAATCCTTCAGTTCTTGAATATCTCTATCCATTTCATTCTCCTTTCCTGAAAATTTTCCGAAAATCTTTTCTTTCAGAATGTGACTTAATTATATTCAATTTGTAAAATTTTGTCAATCTTTTTCGAGATAAAAATCCCTTCCGTAAAGAATCATTTGCCTCCCTTTTACAACAAAAACCTGGCCAAGCTTTGCCAGCCTGCCAGGTTTTCGCTCATCTTTTGGTCTTTCAACCACGCTCTTGTCTTTAAAAACTATGTGTAAACACGCCTAAATCATAAGACATTGCAATTATTATTCTTCCACGTCTTTTGCAATCAGTTTCACTCTTTGTCCGGTCATCTTTTCAATCTGCTTTTCTGTCTCATGAAGCATGTGAGAAATAACATTCGAAGGATTTCCCGGATTGTCGTTTTTAAATCTGCTGACTCTTGTTGATGTCATGGTTCAACACTCCTTTCTTCCTCATCATTATGATGATAATAAAATTATCTCTTCTGACATGGTCATTATATTCGTAGTCAATTAAAATTTCAACCAAAAACAAACAACTTTTTCAACTCAGCAATCTGATTGCAGGCAAATAACAAATTTGTTTATTTTCTTACAATTTGGATAATTAATTTGTGCATTGCTACTATTTTAACAAGCATGTCAAAGGGAAGCATTACACCAATTCGAGCCTTATTTTCCCCTATCTTTTTACAAATCGTCCGCCTAAATGAGCACCACATCCCCTGCATGTTCATAGGAATACCCGCCTAGTTCATCAAGGCGGCGATGAAAATCTTCGCTTCGCAGAATCTCCAGGAACGCCTGGATATGGGGCAAATCCAAATAGCTTTGAGGAATTGCAAAATCATATTCTTCGGGGCCAATCGGTATGAAATCCAAATCCATCGCTTTTGCTGACGAAAGAATGCCCATACCTGCATCTGCCCCGTCGCTTCCTACCGCCGCCGCTACAGCCATATGGGTAGCAGCTTCCCGGTCATATCCATTGATCTGCTCGGGCTCCATTCCCAGCTGCTTTAGCTTATAATCGAACAATACCCTCGTACCTGCGCCCCTCTGCCTGTTGACATATCGACAGCCGGCTAAGTCTTCGATGCCGCCGATATCCAGGGGATTTCCCTTTTTTACAAGAATACCCTGTGTCCTGCCAACTCCCTTGATCAGAGCCATTTTCTCATCTCCGAACACCGTTTTTATATAAGAAATGTTGTACTGACCGGATGTTTCATCCAACAGGTGTATCGGCGCCAAATGGGCCTCTTTTCTCTTCAGCGCCATCAACCCGCCCATGCTGCCCACATGGGTGCTGGAAACAAACATCCCTTTATGCCGATCAGGCATCATATCGGCCACAACATCCAAAATCAGATCGTGGCTGCCGATGATCACCACTGTATTTTCCACTTCAGCCTTTTCCCGATACAACTCTACCTTGACCGGATCGCCAGCTTCCACGCCCTCGCTGTTCTGCTCGATCACGCAGAAACCATCGGCCCTCACCAGCGACATAGCCGCTCCCGCTCCCCTGGCCAATGGCGCTGCAACCATCTTATCTCCCACTTTTCCCACTTTGACGCGGACATATTCCTTGTGCTTGAGGCTGGAGACCAGTCGTTTGGAGATATACGCTGTCACGCTGTCACGCCGCTTTGCCGGAGTCTGTCCCATCATGGATAAAACCGGTTCAACAAAATTTTCAAATCCGATATATGCGGAAACCGGGTATCCCGGAAGTCCGATGACCGGCTTTCCCTTGACTATGGCCAGGATGACCGGTTTTCCCGGTTTGATGGCCACTCCGTGGACCAGCACCTCTCCCAGCTCCCGCAGGACATGAACGGTAAAGTCCTCCGTGCCTGCGCTGGAACCGGCGTTAACGATCACCATGTCGTATTCCCCGACCGCTTCTGCAATATGATCGCGAATCTGCTTGTAATCATCCATAATCGGCGGAAAACGATGAGCAGCGCCTCCGGCTTCCGTAACCATATTTTCAAACATACGAGAATTGGATTCGATAATATTGCCGTCCTCCGGCGTTTGTTCCGGCTCGATGATTTCCGTACCTGTAGGGAAGATGGCCACCTCCGGCTTCTTAACCACTTCGATTTCCGTAATTCCGGCAGACAACAGCACACCCACATCAATGGGACGTATCTTATGGCTGCTGGGCAAAATCATTTCCCCTGCCACAATATCTTCCCCAATTGGTCGGATATGCTGCCAGGGAGCAGCAGATGCGATGATCAATACCCCTTCTTCTGTCTCCACTAAATCTTCGGCCATAATCACCGCATCATATGGCGGATGAATGGGATCGCCCGTGTCAACCACCACATAATCTTCTTTTTCCTTTAATACAACAGGTTCAGTCTCAGCAGCATCCTTTGTCTTTTGTGAAATAACAGCGATGCCGTCCATTGCCGATGCGTTAAAAAGGGGTGAACAGTATTTGGCATAAGTCGCATGCCTGGTAACCCGATTAAGGGCTTCCGACACGGGAATAGTTTCATATTGAATATCCACGGTCCTCTGCAGCGCAGCCAAATAAAGAGCCGCCGCCTCATCCACCGGCTTTGTATCTAAATAAAGGTTTCTCTTTGCCATATTTTATCCTTTCTAAAACAGTACTACTTGTATGGTTTCTCCCGCTTTCAGTCCCTCTTTGTTCATGCCGATCAAGGTATAGCCCCATGCCCTGGATAAGGTAGTCATCAGCCCGGATTTTCCGAAAATGGGCCTGGCAATATATCCGTCGTCACCATCCACAAGTTCGACCAGCAGACAGGTTTCCTTGCCCGGCGCGCTGGCCACGTTGGTTTCCACCGAAGCCGTCGTATATGCCGGAGCCGGCTGGTGGGTTAATTGGAGATACAGCCAAACCGCCAGCAGTTCAAATACGATCATCGCCGCGGCCGGATGACCTGGAAGGCCCATTAAAATAGTCTCCGAAAGCGTATCATATCCCAGGATAGTCGGCTTACCCGGCTTCAGGGCGATGCCGTGGGTAAAGACCCCTGGATCTGCCAGCTGATCCAGGACATCGGCCGTATGGTCCTTTTCCCCCTGGGAACTGCCGCCGGAAACGACCACCATATCGCAGGTTTTCATGGCTGAGTCCACCGCTTTCTCCAGCAGATTGCGCTGATCCTGCAGCACCTGTTTGGACACGACCTCAAATCCATATTTTCTGCTCATGGCATCAAGCACGTAGGTGTTAATATCCCGCACCTGGCCCGGCATGGGCTTTTGATCCGCAGGCACCAGCTCGTCTCCTGTGGAAATAATGGCAATCTTCCAAGGCCGGTAAACCGGCACCGTATGAACGCCCGCCGAAGCAAGGACCCCGATTTCCTGAGGCCGCAGCCTAGTTCCCTTTTTTAAAAACAGAGACTCCTCTTGAATATCTTCTCCAATGCGGATCAGATTTCTCCCGGGTGAAACCGCATCGTATACAGCCATGCTCCTGGTATCAAAGGCTTCACAATATTCCACCATAACCACAGCGTCAGCGCCCTCCGGGATCATGCCGCCCGTCGGCACGTAGCTGCATTGCCCGGGCTGAACCATCCTCACGGCCGGCGTACCGATTTCAATCCGCTCGATGATTTCTAAAAAAACTGGAATGCTCTCCCCGGCTCCCTGGGTATCCGCCGCCCTGACCGCATATCCATCCACCGTAGATCTGCGGAAAGACGGGATAGGTTCAGGAGATACCAGATCCGATGCCAAAACCCGATCCATCGCTTCTTCCAGTTCCACAAATTCGATTTGCTTCTTTTTTTGCTGTGCCGCGATTAATAGTTTTTCGCGTGCTTCGCTTACTGTATCTACTGTTAATAGTTTCACTGCACTTTCCTTTCTACTTCTTTGCTTAGTTTTTAGCATATCGCTTCCACCTATGCGTTGTCAACGGGAAAATAATTTTGTATGATAGATACTATGGAAAGGATTTTTAATTATGAAGAAACAAGATTGCGTTTATATGCTGGAGTGCGCGGACGGTTCCCTCTATACCGGCTGGACCAATGATATTGAAAGCCGGCTGGCTGCTCATAACCGCGGAACCGGCGCCAAATATACAAGAGGCCGGGGTCCGGTGAAACTGGTCTATATCGAATACCTGCCCGACCGTTCAACCGCTCTGCGCCGCGAAGCGGCGATAAAAAAATTGAGCAGGGACAAAAAGCACCTGCTCATCGCCTCCCACCTTGGAAAATAAAAAAAGTGTGCATGACGGGAGCATAGCTCCCTATGCACACATGTCGGCCGCAAGGGCCGACGCTTCGCAATGTACTTTCTTTGAAACTCCGTCAATATCGATGGCATCGATATTTCCTACGTTATGAAAAAGGGCAATGCTTATCACATTGCCTTTTTCACGTCTTTTTTCAGTTTTTCCCACGCGTCTGGATGTTCCACATAGTATTTGGGACAATCCTTGCCTGTAATATCGTAATGACGGATCACATCCTCTTCATCTAACCCAAACTCATCGCAAAGCCATGCGGTCAGCTTGATCAAAGCGCCGTATGTCTTACTGTTGAACTTTCCGTTTGCCTTGGGATGACAGACCTCAATGGAAATGGTATCCGGATTCCGGTCATTGGAAGCGGACGACTGTTCGTTTAAAGGCACACACTGAATCACTTCCCCCTTCAAGCCCACGACAAAATGCGCGCTGACGCTTGACTGACTGGAATCGAAAAAGTCCCGGTTGGCTTTGGCGCTGCTCCCTGGATTGGCAACATAATGAATGACAATGTCATTGACTCGTTTCATCGATTTTCCTGTTCTGGAATGACCGTCCTTCCCGATAAAATCCTGCTGCACAAAGGATGGGTAATCCAACTTAGATATGTCGATAGTCATAAAGCAGGATTTGAGCACAACGACGCTCATGAGAGCCAATATGACGAACATCAAAACCAGCAGGCGCTTTCGCCGCTCCCCCTGTTTTCCCCTCTTTGTTCTTGTTTTTTGTCTGATGGGTTTCTTCGCAGTTTTCCTTCTCGCTACTGTTGTTCTTGGCATACATTCATTCTAAAGCCCTCGACGTTTTTTGACAAGAGAAGGGCCTGAATGTTAACGCTTTTTTAAGAATTGCCGCCCATTACCCCTTATTTATAAACCTTTTCCACATAATTACTGGTTGCACCTTTCAGCATGGCGCCGTACCCCACTTTAAATTTGACCACATCGCCAATACTGTAAGATTCATCTGATTTGGTAACATCCAGGATCATATGGTCAGAGCTGGCTCCCAGAATATCGACCTTAGAATCCAGGGGTTTTATGCTGGTGATGTCGGTATCCTGCTGACCGATGGCAATAATTGCCCGCTTGATCTTGCCGCGGTCCTCATAGACAGGCTTTTTTCCAAAAGCATCGACCCCCGACTCCCCGATCGGAATCGACGGTTTTTCTTTCAGCTCAATGATCTGGGCCTCCAAAAGCAGGGCATCATCCGTCGTGCCGGAAAGCTTAGTCCCGTATGCCGTGTCGTTGCCCAGGAGAAAGGCTTCCCCTAAGCGCAGATTGTTGATTCTTTCAGGCAGCTCTCCCTTTTCAATCAAGTAAATGGAACTGGAGTTTCCGCCGGAAATCATCTGCAGCTCAATGCTGAAGGTCTTTTCAATATTCTCCGCCCATTGGCAGAGCAGGGATAAATTGTCCCGCTTTGGTATGATTGCGCCGTAGCAGGTCAGATTGACCCCAATCCCGTAGAGCTGCAGATGATCCATGGAAAGAACTTGTGAAACCGTATTGTAAACCGCATCTGCATCTTTGAAAAAAATACCTTCCCGCAGATCGCCCAGATCGATCATCAGTACGACTTTATGCTTGACCCTCTGGCTGGCAGCCTCTTCATTGAGAAGCTTCAGTGTTTCAAGCTCAGAGTTGAAGCTGATATCCGCAAATCTGATCACTTTGTCGATTTCGCACGCCATGGGCAGCCGTAAAAGCACGGTTTGTTTGCCTGCTTTTCTTGCACGTCCAGCATACGTTTCAAGGTTCTGAATTCGGGAATCTGCAACAAAGTCCACGGCCGGATGCCGGCATATCAGTTTTACCACCTCCCGGTCCGCGCAAACGCCTTTTGTTACGATCATCAGACTGCAACGCCCTTGCTCTTTTGTAATTCTGGCCACACCTTCCAAATTATTTTTTAGTTTCTTCAAATCGATGGTTAATCTCGGATACATGGTTACTCTCCCCTATCTTAGTCTTTCTCTTTTGACGGCAGTCCCAGGCCTTCCCGGTAAGCGGCCATATCATACCCTTTTGCTTCACATTCTTTGATGTGTTTGATCAATGCTTCCCGCTTGGAATCCTGCGCTGCCTGATCTCTTTCCAATTCCTCTAAAACAGCCGCACCGGACCTGGTTTTTGCCAAGGAAGTATCCATTCCCCCAAAACCAGCTTTGGCTTTCGGAAACGAAATCCCCAAACTTCTTTCAAGCAGCCTTTTTGCTCCTTCTTTATGTTTTTTTGAAAGGACTCCCAAGGAAGCCATAATATAGTCTCGGTCCACCAGGACTTCTGCGTGCTGTGTTGGAAATAAACGCATTCCAGTCTCATCATGAAAGGCGATTTTCTTCATAATCGCTTCTTTGTGAGGCAGCCTGGTTAGGGCGCCTCCAGTACCGACAATATACTTGACTTGGGTTAAGTCCTTGCCTTCGGCCACACTAGTCCTGCCGGAAGGGCCGTAGATATATCGAATCTGCCCCGCATGCCGCTCTACTGCTTTCATCACTGCCTCTTCTGCCAGAATTTCCACCAGCTTGATCTCATCCTCATTCTTAGGAATCGCCCGGTAGCTTTCCAGAGTTTGCTCCGGATCAATCCCTGCTTTCACGCATGTTTCCCGGAATTTTTCTTCACCCATGGATTCGATTACCTTCATGCGGTTGATATAGACGCCCAGATCCCCTTCCACGGTCCGCTTTGCCTTAGGCTCAGGCGAAGTCATAATGCGGGCCACCTGATCGGACTCAGCGGCAACCGAATGAAGGTCGGTGGTCGCTCCACCCACATCTAAAACCACAAGATCGCCCAGATATTCATAGAGAAGTTTCGTGCATTCCATCACTGCCCCGGGGGTAGGGACGATCGGCCCGTTTATCATGTCCCGTACATGCTCCATACCGGGAGCACGGGTGATGTGTTCCTCAAAGGCATCCTGAATCACCTTTCTGCACGGCTCCACATTCAGGTCGTCGATCTTGGGATAAACATTTTCCACATTGTACAGCTTTTGGCCGCTAGCCTTATCAAAAATCAGCTTCATCTCTTCTTGATTTTCACAGTTTCCTGCATAAATCACCGGCGTTTTCAGTCCCAGGCTGCGAATCATTTCTGCATTCTCAATGGCCGTATCCCGTTCCCCATAGTCAACACCCCCGGCGATGAGGATCAAATTGGGATCGATGGCTTTAATCTTAGCAAGATCTGTCCGCCGCAGTTTTCCCGCAGTCACATAATGGATGATGCCTCCTGCGCCCAAGGCAGCTTCTTTGGCGGCTCTTGCGGTCATGTCGTATACCAATCCGTGCACCGTCATTTTCAAGCCGCCCGCTGCCGAAGAAGTCGCCAGCATTTCATCGTATTCTAATGAATCGATCTTCTTTTTTCTGCAAAGATCGGCGATGGCGCCCTCAAGTCCAATCCGAACATCGCCGTCCAGCACCGATGTGGGAGCCTGCCCCTGGGCCCAGAAAACCGGCTCCTCTGAGTCAATATCCTTAAATGCGTTTACTACTGTTGTCGTAGAGCCGATTTCGGCTACCAGCACATCAACCTTCATACTCCATGTTCTTCCTTTCTTCTCGGGAGGCCGCATGAAGCGGCCTAAAGCTCGCCTCTCCGCCTCATGGCTTCTTCTGCAAGGAAAGTTGCCACATCGATGCCGTGTGAATCTCTTCCGAAACCTTCGTCAATACCGGTATTTCTCGCTTCCTCAGGGACGACCTGTGTGCCGCCTGCGGCGATGATTACCTTATCCCGGATTCCCTTTTCAATAGCCAGCTCGTTGATTCGTTTCATATTTTTATAATGGACGTTATCGTGGGAGATGATGGTCGAGGCCAAAATCGCATCCGCATTGAGTTCCACTGCCGCATCCACCAGCTTTTCCACTGGAACCGAAGTTCCCAGGTATTCCACCTTGATGCCCCACTTTTCGATGCCGCCGTGTTTGATGTTGATGATCTCCCGCAGACCGACCGAATGTTCGTCCTCGCCTACTGTACCGCAGACAACCTTCATCGGATGGTCGCTGAACTCTTTGTACAGCACCTCGTCGCTCAAGTGATGAGGCTCCGGCGGAATTTCTAGATGATTGGGATCCACGTCAAAGGTGACTTTACCCTTCATTTCAATTCTAGTACCTTCCGCATCCTGAAGGACTTCCTTGCTGATAACCTCCGGATCCTCCAGCCCCAGCTTTTTGCCGATTTCCAGGGCTGCCGCTTCTGCCGCCCGCATGTGGGTTGGAAGGCACATGGTAAGCATAATCGTGCCATCGGCGCACCACTCCATTTCTGGTTTGATGGCTTCGCCGTCCAGGTATTTCTTTACCTTTTCCAATCTCACATCCACACAGTCTTCCTCATCCAGCTCGTCGATATAGACGATCTTCTCCCGGTCCTCGAAGGTACATCCTCCGATGAGGGCCGCCGGATCGGCGGGATCGCCGCCGTACTGCTCAACATTATTGTATCCAAAATGGGCCGTTACCGGCGCCATATAATCATCTTCCCGCTCAAAGATATATCCATAGCCTACACCGCCTTCAATCTGTCTTGCGATACCATCGCCGTTTCTCGCCGGGTACTCGGCAGAATCCACGAAAAAGCCTTCCTGCACTGCCTGGAAATATCCGCCGGCTTGGACAATCTCTTCCATAAAGAGGCATGCCCGTTCTTTAATTTCTCTTGCCTTTTCTCTCAGATAGCCGTCCTCTTTCAGCTCGACCATTTCCATCAAACCGTCCAGGCCCACCAGGGTCTGTTTGGCATTGTCGCAGGCTTCGATGTTGTAAATATGCCATGGTACATTTCTGCCTTCGTCCGGGGTGATGGTGGACTGAATATCTGCCCTTGTCAGCTTGGAAATCAGCATGTTCAGCACATGAGTTACCGTAGCTTCCCTTGCGGAGGAGCAGATATATTTGGTATTCTGCTGGGCCCGCATTTTGTATCTGTCGCAAATATCCCGCAGGGCCACTGCATAAGGCAAATCCATGTATACGCTTGGCGCAGGCGTTGCCGTCGGCGGGACGGTCGATAAACTGATATTCTCAGGCTTTATGCCAACCTTCTCTGAGAAAAGGGCGTTGATGGCATGCTGGACGATCAGTTCCGGCATCACCTTCCATGCTTCTCTGGCTGTAGCGTTGGCGTTGTGAGCCCCGTCAATCTGCAGGATATCAGCCCATGCCAGGATTTTTTTTGATTCACAAGCATCGACGAAGGAACGCACGCAGTTGATATCCCGGTACAGCACATTGTATTGTGGGTCCTGGTGGGCTCCGTTGATGCCTTCTTCCGCGAACATGACCGCCACATCCGGGCCCGCCACGCCGGAAACATAGGAATGATAGTTGATGGGCCGGCCCACCTCGTCTTCGATGATATCGAGGGCTTTTCTCTGAGCCCGCACCTGTTTTCTGGTGATCGGAACGCCGCCGATGCCCTGGGGCGTGCCTTCCATCAAGCCGTCTATATGGGACTGCCCCATATGGCGGATAACCATAATATGATCGGCTCCGTGCCACGCGGCCATCCGCATTCTGCGGATATCATCCTCAAATCTTCCGGAAGCGATTTCCGTTGTGATCACCGCATCCGGCTGGGGATCGATGTTTCCAAAATATTTTGCCGGCGGCAGGCCTACCCCGTTTTCCAAAGGCTCCGAGCAATCATGGTACTCAAAGGGACCCATTTTTAAATTGTCAACGTGCTTTCTCCAGGTCCAGCCTCTTCTTCTGGGTTCATATTTATCCAGGTCTTTGAGGATGTTACGCACATCCAGCTTTTCATTGGCTTCCAATTTGAAATCCGTCATTTTTATTTGCCTCCCTTCGTAAACAGGGACACTGCTTCATCCCAGCCTTCACCCCTGGCCAGCATCTCGCCGGCTTCTCTTATGGAAATATCTTTCTCTTTGGCCATTTTATAAACCACGTGGCCGGCGCCATGTCCCATGAGGCCTCTGTCCATACAGCCTTCTACGATTTTCTGCGTATCCAGGGAGGAAATGCCCATTCTCAGGAGAACGGCCCGCTCTACTGAGGGGGTGGTGTTTTTTTTGCCCAGCTCCAGGAGGGGGTCAACCACCTGAGCCGTTAACTGCCAGAACCGGTCGTATAACTCCTGGTCGCTGAGACCTGCGATATGCTTTCTGCGTTCCGCGAAATCATCTTCTCTTCTCATCCTTATCATCCTTTCTGTCCCCGGCCTTTCATCAGCCCGGCCGGTATGCTGGTTTCCATCATCTTGTTTAAAGGGAAGCTTTTATCTCTTCTACCGCTTTTTTCACCCAGTCCACATCTTTTTTCGTTTCTTCCGCAAGGTATTGGTAATCTTCTTCAGTGGGATCCATGGTATATTTTTTCAAGTTGGCTTTAATCAAAGATTTTTTCTGGCGGTCCAGGTCCATGTCAGTGGCTTTGATCAGGGACGGATGCTCCGGAATGATGACGCTCTTTCCCGGCACCTCATCCTTGGGGTCGCCAAAACGGACTTCTATCCCGTTTTCTCTTGCAAAGGATAGCTGTGGCTGGACATGCTTTCCAGCTCCCGTATATTCCGTCTCCTGGACAACAATCATCTGATCCTGGTCCATTTCCTGAGCCAGGGCAAAGGCCGCCGCCAGAGAAGTGTTTCCTGCCGGGCCCTTTTCCAGGCCCTCTAAAGTGGCCAGACATTCGGTAATATAGAAGACGTCGCCTTGTGTGATGGTCACGTACCGATCCATGTAGCGCAGCGGTCTGGCCGCGGATCTTGGTACGTCGGAATGGTCCGGATCCACAGCGTAAGGTACGCCGAATCCAGTGTGGCCGGTGGTACAGGACTTGAGATTGAAGGCTTTATCCGATGCCATATGCAGGCCGGAAAGGTCGATGGATGCTCCGATCACTTTGGTATTCCTGGCACCGGCCTTGATCAGCCCTCTGGCTGTTCCGGTCAGATTGCCGCCGCCGGCATTGGTGCAGACCACCACGTCCGGATCTTTTCCGTATTTTTCTCGAAACTGCATGGAAATCTCATAGCCCAGTGTCTCCACGCCTGCGATTCCAAAGGGCGTATATAAGGATGCGTTAAAGTATCCGGTTTCTTCCAGCAAAAGGATGAACTTATAAAAGAGTTCCGGTCCTACGGTCAGCTGAACCACTTCGGCTCCCAGAGCTTCGCATTTTCTCGCCTTTTCGATGATCTCCGGCTGGCCGACGCCCTTGGAGTCGTAGCATTCCTGAACGATGATGCATTTCAATCCCGCAATGGCGGCCTGGGAGGCGACTGCTGCTCCGTAATTTCCCGATGTGGCGGCGATTACGCCTTTGTACCCCAGCTTTTTCGCGTGGTAAACGGCGTTGGCCGCTCTTCTGGCTTTAAAGCTTCCCGATGGATTGGCGGCTTCATCCTTGACGAAAATGCGGGCGCCTTTTCCTTCCGGCGCGCAGGCTCTTGCCAATGCGGTCAGATTTCTCAGTTCCAGAATCGGTGTGTTGCCCACATTTACGCTGTACTGGATTTTCTGCATTTCTTCCAGGGTATACCCGGTCTCACGCATCATTTTTTCGTAGTCAAAGGCCATGGATCCTGATTCAAACTGGGAATAGTCAATGCCGATGGCATCTTTCATCACTTCCTGTTTTCTGCTCATTACGCTGTCATAATCCTGAGGTAAGTTTGCCATTATTGTTCACCTCCAAATACGATTTCTCTCACTTGTTTATCAATTTTGAGCAGTTCAGGCACACAGGTTCCAAAATCATGCTCATAATATGGGTTCACTTCGATCAGCGTGCCGGTCTCGTGCCTGCCGTTGACGGATTCGATTTCAACCTCATCTCCGATCTGGGCGTCTGCCAGCAGATAGCCTTTGGTCCACATCTCCAGGGGAACCTTCTTTGTATCCTCAGGAAGCTTTCCTGTCCTCTGCTCCGCTTTCAAAATAACTTTATGGATTCGCACCCATTCTCCTTTTTTAACCATTGTTTCCTCCTAAAAAATACGGTTAGATGGCAGGACACCCTCTGCTGTAAGCTGAGCGTGTCCTGTCATTTCTGTATGCGTATGAATCAACTATTTTACAATTTTTGCTTCTTCACAGATCATGTCTCTCATATCTCCCATGATGACCCTTGGAACTGGCAGGTCGATCATGGTATGAAGGCCCGGTCTTGCATTAATGATATGGGGAATCATATTGACGCACATGGCGATGGTTCCAATTCCTCCCGGTACCTCCGGCGAATTGACCATGTTGATGTTGGGCGTGCCCTTGATGATCACATAGTCTCCGGTCTGAACGCCCACCTGCTCCGGCTCGATCTGCTGTGGATGATCCATTTCGATCTTCAGCTCGCCGTCTACATAACCCTGGCCTTTCATGGCGCACCCGGCGACGTTGCCGGCCTTGGCGAATCCGTAAGGAGATTTCCGGTCTACATCGGTCATAATTGGGTCCATGGACTGGGTAACCTTTTCCACATCCCAGCCGATGGCGTCTGCGATCATGTGAATGGATTCGTGGAAACCAACGTGGCCTGATAATTTACCGGTCTTGACTCCATCCACGAATTCTTCCTTGGTAATGCCGATTCCCTGCTCTTCCATGACAGCCGGACCAAAGGGTGAAAGGCTGTTGACCCTTCTGGAAACGATATGTTCCACTTCTTCACAGCAACCGGTCATGGTCACAACCAGCAGGTCCATGATCAATCCCGGATTGATGCCGGTACCCACGATGGAAACGCCGTTTTCCTTGGCGATGCGATCCAGCTCTGCTGCTTCCTGCGGGGATTGGGCTTTTGGATATGCCATCTCTTCCGCAGAAGATACCACGTTGATCTTTCTTTCGAGGACAAATCTCAACCGGTCAAAAGCGGTTTTAACAAAAGAGTCCGTGCAGCAGAGAACCACATCCGCCGCGCCTTCTTTGATCACATCTTCCGGAGCACCGATTAACACATCTGGCCGGTCACCACGTTCTGTCTGAATGTAATCATACATGGACTTGCCGATCTTGGCGCCTCTTCCGGCAACGCCGACGATATCAACGCCCTTTTTCTTGAGAAGCAGATCCGCCATACCGCCGCCCATAGCGCCAAGACCCCAAATAATTACTTTTACATTTTTCATTTCCATATTCTCCTTTTCATCTTAATATCGCTTCGCTGTTACGCTTTTACTTTTATCTTGATTCTGCTAATATATAAAGCAATCTCCATGCCAAATCCGCATAATTTGATGAGGACATTGTAAGCACTAAAAATTCAGCTTTGAATGTTTTTATATAATTTTGAATATTTTATCTATAGCTTGTCATGCGCCCGTTTTTTTGCACTTTATAGCCCATTTTTTTGCACTTCGTTCATTTTTTAATGCCTGTTTTGATCGAATGGCGCATGAATAGCAGTTCCTTCTTACTTATTCCTTATCTTAGTATGCGATTCCTTTTAACATTTTATGAATTTCGTGGAAATAAAAAAGACCGGATAGAAATCACGCTGATTCCCGTCCGGTCCAATTTGTGTCTACAGACTCTCTATAATTGATATTTTTTTAATTTATGCTGCAAGGTCTGTCTTTTTATTCCCAACTGCTTGGCTGCCTTGGAGATATTGCCTTCGCAGTTTGCAAGGCTGGTTCGAATGACGGCGCTTTCTATCCTGCCAAGATATTGATCCAAGCTTTCTTGCTCTCCATCAAAGTCGGTATCAGCAGAAACTTCGCGATACGCTTCTTGAATTTGAACTTGTTTTTCAGTCAGCACATGCTCCTGATCTGCCAGCGATACTGCCGACATAATCATGTTTTCCAGTTCCCGAATATTGCCGGGATAACTATAGTTTCGCAGCTTTTCCAATGCTCCATCGGACACCATCCATACTTCTTTTCTATACCGTTTATTATGTTTTTCTAAAAAGCTGTCCACTAAAATCGGCAGATCGTCCAGACGCTCCCGCAGAGGAGGAATGGTAAGGTTGACCACATTGAGTCGGTAGTATAAATCCTTTCGCAAAGCCCCGCTTCTAATCAAGGATTCCGGAGATTCGTTGACCGTGGCGATGATGCGCACATCGATAGGAATGTCTTTCTTGCCGCCTACCCGCCGGATGTAATCTTCTTGCAGCACCCGCAGCAGTTTGCTCTGCAGCTCATAAGGCATGGCACTGATTTCATCCAGCAGCAGAGTGCCGCCGCTTGCTTGTTCAAATAGTCCGGCCCTGTCCACAGCACCTGTAAAGCCGCCTCGTTCCGTACCGAATAGAATCCCTTCCAAAAGGCTTTCCGGGAGCGCAGCGCAGTTCTGTGCCAGGAACGGTTTATCACTTCTTTCACTGGCAAAATGGATGCTCTGGGCAAACAGTTCTTTCCCGGTTCCGGTTTCTCCATAAATAAAAACTGACGCATCGGTTTTGGCTGCTTTTTGTGCACGTTCTACTACTTCTTTAAACGCTCTGTTCTCGCCGATCAAATTTTTAAAACTGTAGCGCTTGATTTTAGGCCTTTGGGGTTCTTTGGGGTTGATGCTTTCCTTTTGAAGCTTGAGAATGGTGTCGCTCATGCTTTTAATTTCAGTAATATCTTTGCCGATTTCAATCGCTGCGATCACCTGCCCGTCGACTTCCACCGGAATGGTTGAGTTGACCGCCGTGATTTCTTTTCCGTATTTATTGCGATAGGTTTGATGCTGATTGATAGTTGCCTTATTTTCATTCAAAGCCCGATAAAGGGAGCTTTCTTCGGGCGGAATATGGGAGAACGCTTCTTGGAACGGCTTGCCCAAAACGTCTTCCCGATTGGTCTTTTCCAAACTTGCCATAGCCTCATTATATATGATGCTCTTGCCTTTTGCGTCCACCACATGGACGCCTTCATCTACGATCGCGGTCAGATCATGAAGGATTTTCCGGTAGTCCTTTGCTTTCATGTCTCCACCTCCTGGTCCCTTTTAATTCGATATTCTCCGTATCCCGATAGTTAGAATAGTATAGCACAAAAAAAACCAGGGTGCAAATTAATTTGCACCCTTAGCACTTTACTATATGACAGGTTGTTCGGGCAGGGGAATGTTTTTTCCCCCTACCGGTTTTCCATGATAGGTTTTCCAGAACCGCCAGAAACACATAAGCAAGCGAATCTCAGCCACCAGCACCACGATACCGCAGATCATCCCTATTATGAAGAAAACCATTGCTACTGTCTCCAAAGCTGCAATACTGCCTAAAGCAATCACGAAAAACAGCAGACCGCCTATAGAGGCCCAAATATACATGGTCCAGATGCTGCGGCACTTCTGCGCCAGATACTGCTCCCCCTCCATAAGGGCGATGTCACGGCAGCCATAAAGCAATTGATAAACGCATATGAAGCTAATGATCAATATCGCCAAAAAGAAGAGAACCATTGCTGCCAGGCTGATCAAGCCGACAACAAAAGAAGCATCTCCCAGGCTCTCATTTTCATCGGGCCAGTAAGCATTCACCAAGAAAAGGAACAGTGCTGCCAACGCTGCTGCAGAAAGCAGGATCGTAATCAAAGTAAACGTTTTCGCCTTGCGAAACCGCTCATTGATGCGGCTGCACTTAAAAACACCCACAATGGTTATCACCCATCCGACCAGTTCCAGAGGCAGAACCAAAAAGGCAGCGGATTCGTCGACCGCAGAAATGAGCGATTCGACGACTGATAACACCATTGTCACAATCGATCCAATTACAATCAGTCTTAGTCCCCGCAAATCGTAATACACACACATGCGCACACCTCCTCAGTCAATGGGTCTATATATACACTACGTCCACATTCTGTGAATTGGTAGCATAGACAATGGTGGCATAACAGAGATCAAATTCGACCACGTCTCCCACTTTATAGTCGTGTTTGCAGTTCTGCACGTCGAGAATGGTATGATCGCTGGATGCTCCCAATATTTTAATTTCTTCATCGCGTGGCAGCAGCATATCGGCAAACGCAAAATCCACTTTGCCCAGGCCAATGATCGCCCGTTTATGTACACCCTGGTCTTCAAAGGCTGGATGGTTCCCAAAGGCATCGAACTCGATCTGCCCCACCGGATAGCTGGGCTTTTCTTTAACTTCGATCACTTCCGCCTGCAAGGTGAACACATCCTGGTGCATATCGCTCATGTCAAAGCCCCAGAGGTCCTGCAGATCCTTTGCCAGAATAATGGCTTCGCCGATGCGCAGCTGATTGATTCTGCGCGGCATATTCCCTTCCAGAACCCTTGGATAAGAAGTAGTCGATCCTCCGGAAACAAATTCCAGTTCCCTTCCGATCTTCTCTTCAATCATTTCTACGCACTCAACCAGCTCGTTGAGTTTTTCCGGCGTGGCCGCAATCGCTCCATAACAGCCCAAATTGGTTCCAATTCCGGCCAGCTCCAGATTGTAGAGCTCGTTTTCGACCCGAAGCGCCGCCTGCAGCAGCTCTTCTTTATCCCAGTAGCCTTCCCGCAAATCGCCTAGGTCTACCATCAGGATAACCTTATGACGCCGGTCCTGCAACCCGGCCTGATGGTTCAGCGCTTCCAGCACCTTCATTTCACTGTTCAGGCTGACCTCTGCCAGACGAACCACATCGGCCGCCTCGCTGAGCATGGGGATCCGTATCATCATAAAATCCGACTGGACTCCGAAATTTCTTGCTTCTTCAATCTGCTCCAGCCTCGAGGTAGCAATGTAGCGGCAGCCGGCCAGTGCAAACTGGTTAGCGCATTCAGGAAGGCCTGTACAGCCTTTGATGACGCCTGCCACTTCAATTCCCTGGTCTTGGCATTTAATGAGAACATGGTCAATATTATGTCTCAGTTTCTTCAGGTCTACAACTAATTTCGGGTATTTGTTTTTGTTCATTTTCACCTTTCCTCTCTGTTCGAATCTGCATAGCGGACAATCTTTTTGGCCGTATTTTTCGCAAAATCCTCTTTACGAATGATGATCTTCTTAATTTTCTTGAAAAATGGCGTCATCTCATTAATCTTGTCAACTTCCTGCCAGAGCAGTTTCTGAGCCTCCTCCAGCGAGTAATCCTTTCCCAGCTTTTCCTTCAGTTCCTCTTCATCCAATTTGACGGAAGCAACAATCGTCGTGTCTTCCCCGTCATCACTGTCCTGCCCAAAAACAAAGGATTCTTCAATGAAGGGAACATTGCTCAAATAGTATTCCAGCTCTTCCGGATAAACGTTTTTGCCGTTTTTGGTAATAATCACATTCTTTTTACGGCCTGTGATGTAAGCATAGCCGTCCTCATCGATATAGCCCAGATCTCCGGTATGGAACCAGCCGTCTCTGATCACTGAAGCCGTTGCCTCCGGCATATTGTAATAACCGAGCATGATGTTGGGTCCTTTGATGCACAGCTCACCGATTCCCTCTTCATTGGGCGAATCGATCCGCATGGAGCATCCGGGAAAAGGAACGCCGATGGATGTGGCTTTGGGCGCAGTATCGGGGTTGAGGGCGCCCAGAGGCGCGCATTCCGTAAGGCCGTAACCCTGCAGCGCCTGAATGCCGAAGTCCTGGATCCCCTCCAGGATTTCGGGGTTAATGGCAGCACCGCCGCAGATCATGATCCGCATTCTTCCGCCGAATACAGCACGGATCTCTTTCAGGAAAAGATTCCCCAGATCCAAACCAATTTTTTTGGTTTTACGGTTGAGCTTCAAAACCTTTTTCAACATCTTTTCCTTACCCTGCTTGCGGACATTTTTCCAAATTTTTTTGTACATGCTTTCGAAAATCAGCGGCACACCCAAGAACATGGTCGGCTTTACTTCAGCAAGATTTTTGGTAATATATTTCAGTCCTTCACAGTAAGCGATGGCCGCGCCCTTGTAAATGGGCATCAAAAATCCGCAGGTGCATTCGTAGGTGTGATGGATCGGTAAAACGGAAAAAAAGATATCCCAATCGTTTACCTTTAAAACCGTCGGAGAAACCATCAGGTTGGACGCCAGGTTCCAGTGGGAAAGCATAACGCCTTTGGATACGCCGGTAGTTCCCGATGTAAAGAGAATAACACTTAATTCATCCTTGTTGATCTGGGCATCCAAGAATCGCCGGTCGCCTTCTGCGATCAGCCTGATCCCTTCCTTGACTAAAGGTCTCCACGCCTGCACCTGGCCTTGATCCTGATCAGCATCCATGTTGATCAGACTCTTGAGTACCGTGCCGCCGCTGTTTTTCATATCTTCAAAAGTTTTCTGAAAGCGCCCTGAAAAAATAACGCAGCTTACCTCTGCCTGAATGATCAGTTGTTTCAGCTCCAGGGGATTGAGCTCTTTGTCCAGGGGCACGACAATACCGGTACCGCACAAAGCAGCCAGATAAGAAATCGCCCATTGACAGCAATTGTCGCCGATTACGCCAATTCGTTTTCCCTTCAGGCCTGTATCAATCAGCACCGTCCCCAAGCCATTAACCATATCCAGCATTTCCGTATAGGAAACAGTCTTATACGGACCGCCCTTTTCCATCTTTTGATAAAAAGCAGTATGATCACCATACAGCTGGGCGCTGGTTTCAATCATGTGCTTGATATCCATGATTGGGCGGCTTTCTTTGTATTTTACTGCTGGGCTGGTGCTGGCTTTAATCTGAGCTACGATTTCCTCAGCCGCTTGCAGGTCGGCACCTTTTAAAGCGCGGTATTCTTCTTTACTGAGCATCTATTAATCCTCCTGTGGATCGTCATTTTGCAGCTGACTATGGCGTTTGATCTTGCGAGTGGTGGTTTTTTCAAATTCTTCGTCTCTGATCCGGAATCGTTTCACCCGTTTGTAGAGAGGCATTTCTTCGTTGGTTTCATCGATAACTGCCTTCATAAAGTCTTTCAGGCCTTCTTCACTCATTTCTCCCAACTCCTCGTTGATTGCTGCGTAATCCGGATAAATATCCGCGCGTACGATCGTGTCGCCGGTTCGCTTGTCAATTGTTCCATAGACCATAACTTCTTCTATATATTTGTTTTTCAACAAATAGTATTCCACTTCTTCCGGGAAAATGTTCTTTCCATTTTTGGTGACGATTACATTTTTCTTCCTGCCGCAGACATAAAGGAATCCCTCTTCGTCAAAGCGGCCGTAATCTCCTGTATAGAGCCATCCGTCCCGGAGAACCTGCTCGGTCGCCTCCGGGTCATTATAATACCCGATCATAACCGAAGGTCCTCTGCATATAATTTCGCCTATGCCGTCTCGATCTGGGTCGATAATTTTTACTTCTGTTCCCGGCATTGGTTTTCCTACAGAATCGGCTTTGCTGTAACGGTCCCGGTTTACTGCAATAATGGGCGCGTTTTCCGTCATTCCATAACCTTGAATCATTGGAATTCCCATAGCCTCATAGTCGCGGATTACTTCTGGATTGATGGCCGCCCCTCCGGCAATGAACAGGCTCATATGATTGCCTGTGCTTTGATGAAGTTGGCCAAAAATTTTGCGGATCAGTTTTTGGTTGTTATATAATTTTGTCTTCCGTGACAAACGGACCATATTTCTCATGGTTTCGGCCTTGCCCGAACCTTCTGCCTGTTTCCAAATCTTTTTGTGCATAGTCTCAAAAATCAGCGGTACCCCCAGCATTACGGTGGCCTCTGATTCTTTCATATTTTTTTGTATATGCTTAAGCCCTTCGCAGATAGCAATACACATGCCTTGATACATCCCAGTAAAGATATGGCACGTCATCTCATAGGAATGGTGCATGGGCAGGACCGATAATCCCATTCCCGGGCTTTCAATCTTTACATATTTCGACATGTTATAAACATTGGCGGAAATATTTTTATGGGAAAGCATGACGCCTTTGGCAAGGCCGGTAGTTCCGGAAGTAAACAGCAGTGAACACATGGCTTCCCGGTCGATGGGAGCATCGATAAAACGTTTGTCCCCCTGGTCGATCAATGCCTGCCCTTCTTCGATTAAGCGGTCGAAGGAAAGAATGCTGTCCTCATGCTCCTCGGTGGACATGCAGATCCGGTATTGTACGCCTTCTACCTGGGAAAGTGCGATTTCTACCGTGTCCTCCAGCTTTTTTGAATAGATAATGGCGCTGACTCCCGCCCGCTCCAACAGATGGATGATTTCCTTCGGCGGAAGTTCCCGATCTAAGGGAACGACTACTCCGGTTCCGTTGACCGTACCCAAATATGAAACCACCCATTTATAGCTGTTTTCACCAATAACAGCTATCTTGGCCCCTTTAAGTCCCAGATCAATCAGCCTAGTTCCCAAGGCATCCACATCCTTTTTTACCTGAGAATAAAAGATGGGGCGATATTCCCCTCCAGGTACATCTTTCACAAGATAGGCTTTCTCCTCGGCAAAGATCTCTGCGCTTGTATTTAGCATATCTTTTAGATCGTTTATGTATCTGAATTGATAAAATGTATCTTTATATTTTCTACTATTCAAATGGATAAAACCCCTTTCCCGGTTTCCCGTATAATTACAAAACGCCTGATAGTTTATTGTATCATTTTACGGAGCCCAGTGCAATTGGCAAAGAAAAAAGCTGTCTCTGCTTTTGAGAGACAGCTTCGGTTCGATCACTTTGTCTTACATGCTATGTTATGCTAAGCGAACATTGGCAGCTCTTGTCTTGCCGCGCTTAACGTCATCTTCAATGTCAAAAGTAACCTTCTGGCCTTCCTTGAGTGTCTTGAATCCGTCAGCGATAATGGCTGAGAAATGCACGAAGAGGTCTTCGCCGCCATCATCATTTGTGATAAATCCAAATCCCTTGTCATCATTAAACCATTTTACTGTACCTGTATACATTCTCCGGTACCTCCTGTTTCTTAATTATACTTCATAGATCCAAGTATAAAAAAATGCGGTTTAAAAGTATCCCAGGCAGGAACTTTTAAAAACCACATTGCTTATAACCGTTCTCCATTCAATACAAGCTTAGTATAGCATGTAGTTGTCAGATTTGTCAAACAAAATTCGCTCAATTTCCGTTCTTTCTGATGAGTTTTTGGGCGTGCTCCCGATGGGTTTTGCCGAAACAACTGGGGCCGCTGCGCAGAGGCGGCAGCTGGCCGGTATTTTTTTGAGGGGTTTTGGGGATCATCGGCGCGAAAAGGGTGGGCGGCCGACGCCCTGATGTGGTTTACCATAATCAAAACGATACATTTTGATCGAAATTAGTGTAAATTTTGTAGGCTGCAGAAGACGGAAATAGTATAAATCGGAACCGATGGCAGTTTTGGCAAAATCCACCCTCTGGAAACGTTGAAAAATTGCACTAATTTTGGTCAAAGCTGCAAAATTAGTGCAATCCTGGGCGACAGGCTGTCACATGAAGCAACTGAATCGCTTTTTTTCATGCAACAGCCCCTGTTGTGTTTTATTGTTCTGGTTGAAACGCTTTCAATCAGTCAGTGGAAAGTGCTTATTTCCAGGACAGAGAGTACCATCCTGATGACGTTTTGGTTCCTCTGTACACTTTAATGTAGTATGTACCCTTAGGCAGCTTTCCATAAGACTTCAGTGTCAGTTTATTGTTGTAATAGTTGTAGTTGTATGCGCTGCTTACTTTCTTTCCCTTCTTATTGTAGACAACAACCTTCAGCTTATTGTTGGTAGCGCCCTTCATCGTCAGAGTTACTTTTTTCTTTCCGCCCAGCTTAAATTTATACCAATCAGCCTGGCTGCTTCCAGCAATAATCGTGCCCTTTTTGGTCTTTTTCTTTTTGATGGTCACGGCCTTGGACTTCTTTTTGCCGGATTTTTCGGTGATTTTTTTGTTGGTTACTTGGAATTGGTAATAGCCGTCATAATTGTAGTCGGAAGCAAGCTTAATGTAATATGTGGTGCCTTTCTTAACTCCGTATGTAGGTGCATAGTAGGTCGATGTGGCATTGGACAGTGCTTTCTTATTGCTCTTGCACAGCGTCACCTTACCATAATCAGAACTTACTACCTGTAGATATCCGGTCTGTGTTGCCTTAAATTTAAAATAGTTTGTCTGGGCATCTTTCTGCCCTACAGTGATTCTCTTTCCTGCAGTGATTGTTCTGTCCGCTCCGTTGGCATAAACTGCCGCTATTCCAAATGCACTGACATTGCTGGAAGCATAGATGCCTATATAATAGGTTCCGGCGCTTGGCACTTTAAAAGTCCTGTCAGTTACCGCCTTAGCTGACGCATAGCCAGTACTATCAACAGGGTTTGTCATATCCGGATCATAAAACAAACCATATGATACACTGCTTTCTTCTGCGCCGCCGAGAATTTGAAGGGTCCCCTTAGCCGGAGCCGTATATGCCTGGCTGAATCCATACTTAGAATTACTATACTGTTTCGCAGGTACAACAGCTTCTTCGATTGATTCCTCACCTGTAACAAGGTTAGTTACATTAATATATCCCACTGTCGTTTTCGGCGTTGCTGCCGCTTTCTTCAGCGATTTAATAGTCTTCGGTTCTACAATCTCTGTTTTACTGATCTGCTTTGAGATCTCTTTGGTGCTTGTTTTTGATGCTTGCGCTTTTACTAATCCCTCGCTGCCGCCCGTATCTGCGAACGCTACGCCGGCTGAAGTAAATACCAATGTGGCGATCAAAAGCGCCGACAGCAATTTGCTCATTCCTTTTTTCATATTGCTCTCCTTTTTGAATACTGTTGGTTCAATTCATATTTAGTTATCATTATACCTGATTTTCACAGCTTTTCCACTATTTTTTCACACATTGATCATGTTTTTTTATCAGAACAAATCCTTTAAATCCAAAGGTTACAGCCATGCATGTCCCACATGAAACCTCTGTATGTTTTAAGTAAAATATGCATATTCATTCACATTTGTAGTTCCCATTTACTAAAGCCACAATCTTGGATCCATAAAAAATAAAAACAAAATAATTGTCCTTTTTAGCTAATTAGGATTAATAAAGCTTGCTGTTTAACGGAAATGCGAGGCATTGATGGCAAAACGGACAGCGCAGTGATCGAAACTACGCAAAGAAAAACGACCCCGCCGAAACCTGCAGATCAACTGCACGTTCCGATCGGGCCGTTCCTATACTACAATTGTTAACGTGGGTACAAAGGGCGAATCACGATTTCGAAGAAAACTTTTTTATTTCAACAAAACCTCTTCAATTATTTTTGCCGCGTCCTCAATACAGCCGTCGCAGCTGCGCAGCACATTGCCTCCATTTATCCCCTTTAACTCAGCGCAGATCACCGTCTTATTCTTTTCTTCAAATTTCTTAGTCATTTCTTTCATCATCTTATAGCACTGCTTCTTTGTAGCAGGCTTGCTCAGGTTTCCATCGCTCAGTTTCATTCCTGTGAGGGCGGCCATAGCACTGACGGCCCCGCAGGTTCCCATGGTTCCCATTCCAAAGCCAAAGGCCTCTGTCATCTTAAAGGCCTCCCCTTCATCCACACCCATCAGATCACAATAAGCACATGCCACCGCCTGCGCACAATTGTAACCACTCTTATGATTTTCTACTGCCTTTGCAACTCTTTCAGTCATTTGTCATCCTCCTTTTTTCTCTTCCGTTTCAAAAAACATCCCCTTTTTCGGCCAAAATCAGCGGCTGTCCCCGGGGTCAGGTTTCCTTTTTTTATCCCTTATTAGCCAGACAAAAAAGCCGGCTGTGTAAGTAAGTGCTCCCAAGGCGCCGGAAACAATATCACCCATGGTGTTAAGATTGTTTCCCTGCATATTTGTATGGATCAACTGGTCTGCCGAAAACTCGTAAATCTCCCAAATTGCCGCACATGCGCAGGAAAAGAACAACGCAAACAAGATTTGAACCAGCAGCAAACGCTTTTCGTGGTAACGCTTTAAGATGTATTGCATGATCAGACGGCCGCCTTCTGCAGCCAGTAGGCCGCTGAGATAGTGAACAACCCGATCATACCCGTCAATGCTGCGATAAAAGTCCAAGACTGAGCCAAAAGCTGCAGCCAGCAGGTCGAAACACAATGCCAAAACAAAGAAATGCTGGGGAGCTTTGTAAAGTACGGCAGCTATCAGAATAGACGAAACGTATGCGCCGATCATATTGATCACAGGCGGATCAATTCCTGTCGTCCGTGCGATTATCACACATATGGTAATCAAAAACCATAGTCCAATTACGCTATAAATTCGCTGCTTCATTTAGTTGCCTACCGTTTCTTCGTTGGTCGTATACATATTATAGAGCCTGCTGTACAGCCTTCCCTTGCTCATCAGCTCATCATGGCTGCCCTGCTCCTGAATGCCGTCTTCCGTCAGCACCAAAATCGTCGAGGCATTGCGGATCGTCGTTAATCGATGAGCGATGGTCAGGGTTGTTCTGCCCTTTGCCAGCTTTTCCAGGGATTGCTGAATAATCCGTTCACTTTCGTTATCCAGAGCTGAAGTGGCTTCATCCAAAATTAGAATTGGCGGATTTTTTAGGAATACCCGCGCAATGCTGATCCTCTGCTTCTGTCCGCCTGAAAGCTTGACGCCACGTTCGCCGACAAAGGTTTCATAACCTTCTGTCAGCTGGGAAATAAATTCATGAGCGCCTGCCAGCTTGGCGGCCTGGACGATTTCTTCCTTGGAAGCTCCCGGCTTTCCATATTCAATATTATCATAAACCGTTCCCGAGAACAAATAAACTTCCTGCTGTACCATTCCGATCTTGGATCGAAGGGAATGGGTTGTCACACTGCGAATGTCTATGCCATCGATCAAAATCCGCCCTTCTGTCACATCATAAAAACGAGGAATCAGACTGCATAAGGTGGTTTTGCCTGCGCCCGAAGGGCCTACCAAAGCCACGTTTTCTCCGGCTTTGATGGTCAGATCGATCTGGGTGAGAACGTTCTCATCGCTGTCTGCATAATGGAAGCTGGCATGGTCAAAAGTGATTTCTCCTTTCACCGCCTGCAAATTTTTCGCATCCGGAGAATCCTGAATTTCCACTTCTTCATCCATAACTTCAATGAATCGCTCGATCCCGGTCATACCCCGCTGGAACTGTTCCGTAAATTCAACGATTCTGCGCACTGAGGCCAGCAGCATCACCACATACAGGAGATAAGCCATCAGATCCGGAGGCGTAATAATGCCCTTCATCATAAATAAGGAACCGGCCACAACGACGGTGATATACATGATTCCGTCAAAGAGCCTGGTGGTGCTCTGAAAGCCGGCCATGTAGCGGTAAGCTTCCTTTTTCACATTGAGAAAGCCCTCGTTTCCTTCTTTGAATTTTTCCCCTTCAATGTCCTCATTGGCAAAGGATTTTACAACCCGCACGCCCAGCAGGCTGTCTTCCACCTGTGCGTTAATTTCGCCCAGCTGATTTCTGGATTTCTTGAACGCGGTCCGCATCTTATTATTGAATTTCATGGCAAAAAAGATCATCACCGGGATAATTGCAAAGATGATCAAAGTAAGCCATACATTCACGGAACACAGAATGCAGAAAGAAACTACGATTTTTAGAGCCGCAATATAATATTCTTCCGGGCAGTGGTGGGCGAACTCGGTCACGTCAAAAAGATCGCTGGTAATCCTGGCCATCAGCTGTCCCACTTTTGTATTGCTGTAGAAAGAATAGGACAATTCCTGGAGATGATCGAACAGGTCCCTGCGCATGTCCGTCTCGATTTTGGCTCCCATCACATGGCCGATGTTGGCCATGTAGTAATTGGCGATTAAATCGATGACACGCAGGCCCAGATAAATGGCCCCCACCGTCAGAATCAAACGCACTGTAAGACTTTCCACATCGTTCATGCCCATATCCGTCAGATAGCGGACGATCATCGGCAGAACCAGATCGCAGATTGTCGTCAGCGTCGCGCAGAAGAGGTCCAGAATCAGTACCCATTTGTATTTTTTAAAATATGGAAGAAACCTCTTAATGAGATAAGAGGTTTTCTTCGTATTGATGTTATTTTCCTTCATCATTCAAATCCTTAATCGTTTTTTTTCCTTGCTCCCCAGTTGAAGAGCCCGCCTGGATTATTTGTACTTTTCCGCCAGGAGTCTGCCCACATGAACGCCGCTTGCGGATGCCTGGGACAGGGAATGGGTCACGCCGGAGCCGTCCCCAAGGGCATACATGCCTCTTACCTTAGTCTCCAGATTTTCGTCTACTTCCACCTTGGAGTTATAGAATTTCACTTCCACCCCATAGAGCAAGGTATCCTCGTTGGCAGTTCCGGGAGCGATCTTATCAAGGGCATAAATCATCTCAATGATATTGTCCAGCTGGCGCTTTGGAATGACCAGGCTCAAATCTCCCGGTGTAGCCTGGAGCGTGGGCCTTGTAAAGCATTTTTCCATTCTGCGCGTGCTGCTCCTGCGCCCTTTGATCAAATCCCCGAAACGCTGCAGCAATACGCCTCCTCCCAGCATGTTGGACAGTCTGGCGATGGATTCGCCGTACTCGTTGCTGTCTTTGAAGGGTTCCGTAAACTTGTTGGAAACCAGCAGGGCAAAGTTGGTGTTTTCTGTCCTTAAGGCCGGATCCGCATAGCTGTGCCCGTTTACGGTGACGATGCCGTTGGTATTCTCCGCAACTACCTCTCCGTAGGGGTTCATGCAGAAGGTTCTGACCAGGTCGTTATACTTGTCCGTTTTATATACGATTTTGCTTTCGTATACATCGTCGGTGATATGTTTAAAAACTTCCGCCGGCAGTTCAACCCGCACGCCGATATCCACCCGGTTGCGTTTTTGTCCGATGCCCATCTTATCGCAGATGCTGGAAATCCATTTTGATCCGGAACGGCCGGTGGCCAGTACCAAATCCTTGCAGGACATGACTTCTCCTCCATCGGTGGTAATTTCAAAAGTTCCGTCATCCTTTTTCACCACATCCTGTATGGTTGTATAGAACATGGTATCGACTTTACTGCTGCAATAGTCGAAGACCCGGCCCAGAATTTTCACATTGCGGTCTGTCCCCAGATGGCGCACTTTGGCTTGCAGCAGATGAAGATTGTTTCGCAGGGCCGTTGTCTTCAGCTCAGAGCTGGCAGTGGAATAGAGCTTGGCATCCGCTCCGCCCATGCTACACAGCACATCGTCCACATATTCCATCAGTTCCAGGGCTTCCTGCGTTCCCACGTAATTATGCAGGTCGCCGCCGAACTGGGTGGTGATATTGTATTTTCCGTCGGAAAGGGTGCCTGCGCCTCCATAGCCGTTCATGATGTGGCATGGGGTACATTTGAGACACGACTTGGCGCCTTTCTTAATCGGGCACTGGCGTTTTTCCAGGGGCGCCCCCTTGTCAATCATAAGTACTTTTGCCTTGTTGTCTCTCTTTGTCAGCTCGTAAGATAAAAATACACCGCTGGCGCCTGCGCCAACAATGATGATGTCATAGTTTTTCATTTCATTCCCTCCAGAATGGCTTTTACTTCTACTCAATTCTTATATTTTATGCTGTTTTGTTCCTTTTGTAAAGTGTTGGACGAGGTTAAATCATTCCAAAAAACAAGGCTGCTGCATGAAAAGCGATTTGCTTCATACAGCAGCCCCTTTTGGGGTTCCGTTCATATTTAAGCCCAACTATTTTTTCTTCTTTTTGATGTTGGGGTCGGTCGGGTCGTATTTCTGGCCGGCCTTAATTTTTTTAACTTTCGGCTTATCGAATGGTCCTGCTGACTTTCCGTCGTAAATGGTCACCTTGGTTTTCTGATACCTGGCAATATCGTAGATAATCTTAGCGTTGGCTGTCTGCAGACGGATGCATCCGTGAGAAGCGGCTTTACCCAGATTATTGTAAGCAGAAGATGTCAGGGTGCGATTATTCTTCTGATTGTAATTGACAGAATGGAACAGGTAGCCTCCTGTAATTCTGGAACAGTACTGGCCGTAGCAATAACCGCCCATCGTCGGTCCGCCCAGCTTTGCCCAGCGGTACGTTCTGTTCTTGGTGAGGTAATAGGTTCCCTTGACAGTAGGCGTCTTGGATTTACCCACGGAACAGGCCATGGCCTTCACCGGAATCGTAAAACCCCGCTTACCGTCTTTCGCGTAAAGAGTCACACAATTCTTTTTACGGTTCACCTTGATAAGAATGTCTTTTTTCTTCCACTTGTTTCCGAACTTGGCAATCAAATCCTGACAGAGCTTTCCTTTGCTGTCAAAATAGTATTTATATTTTCCAACATAGTTCCAGCCGGTAAGGGCAGTGCCTTTTTTGAAATAGTAGCGCTTTCCGTTTACCCGTTTCCAGGCCGTGCCTTTATAGACTTTCCCGTTTTTCTGGAAATAGTAGATTTTGCCGTTGTTCATTTTCCTCACGGAATTCTTATATTTCTGTTTGACTCCGTTTTTATAATAGTAGCTGCCGCTGACTCCGGAGTAAACTTTCCCGGCTTTGTAAAGCTTGTTGTTCTTTGTTCCGGAAAAAGGCTTGCCATTAACGTACAGCAGGTTGTTGTAGGTACCGTTGGCTAAGGCACCGCTCACATAGTATGCGCTGTTGTAGGTGCCGGTATAGAGGGCTCCCACTCCGTCAGCGCCGAAACGATACAGCTTACTTGCATAGGTTCCATAAACATTGGGCTGAGGTTTGCCACTGGCATCAAAGAAATAAACCTTTCCACTGGAATCATCCTGCATGATCCCCGTCGCAGGGGTATTTTCCCTTTGATAGTAACAACCGTTTTCCCATTTTGGATAGTCCTCTGCCTGAGCCTGCGCTGCGGCCTGGGATGGCTGATCCGCCGGCTCCGTTTCCGCGTACACATGATTTCCCGCAAACATCCATATCCCCAGCAGTACCGCCAGGGCGGCCAATCCTACCATCAGCCCCCGAGATCTCGTTGATTGCATTCTTGTTTCTCCTTCTTGCATAAATATGGGGACCGATTAAAAACCGTCCCCCAGTTCGCCGTATTCTGTGCGTATGTCCTACTCTTCTTCCGTCATCAGCTCGTCGAATACTGCAACTGCCTTTTCGAATTCAGCGTCATTTTCAATATCGATCAGCTCGAACTCGTCTTCACCGGTTTCCTTATATCCATAGATATACACGTCATCGGAATCATCCTGAGGAATCAGGGCGATATATTCCTTACCCTCTGCTTCGAAAACGCCCAGGATCTCGCATTCCAATTCTGTACCATCATCATATTCCAATGTGATGAAATCTGCATCTGACATATTTGTTTCCTCCAAAAATTTTCTAAATTTGTACTAATATCATTACTATACCATCATGCCGGGGTTTTAGCAATGAAAATATTCTTGAATTTTGATTGCCAGTTTTTCTGTAATTCCTTTTACTTCCTGCAACTGTTCCTGGGTAGCGCTCTTGATTCGATCCACGCTGCCGAAGTGATCCAGCAGGGCATTTCGCTTTGCCGGGCCGATGCCTTCAATCTCATCGAGAACTGATGTCAGCATCCGCTTATTTCGCAGGCCTCTGTGGTATTCGATGGCAAATCGGTGTACCTCTTCCTGTACCGTACCCATATATTTATACAGCAGCGGATGATCCTTGAGAAGAATCTCTTCCATTCGGCCTTCCTTGAAGAACACTAAGGACCGGGTCCTGTGATGATCGTCCTTTGCCATGCCTGCAACTGCCAGGTCCAGCTCCAGACCGCGGATCATTTCCAGCGCCGCATTGACATGGCCTTTTCCTCCGTCAATGAGAATGAGATCGGGAAAGACGGAAAAGCCTTCATCCCCTTCCAGCGCGCGGCGGAACCTGCGGAACAGGACCTCCTGCATGCTGCCGTAATCATTGGGACCTTCGATGGATCTGACCTTGAATCTGCGGTACGATTTCTTATCCGCTTTCAGACCCTCAAAGACGACCATGGCTCCCACCGTATCTACCCCGTTGGTATTGGAAATGTCATATGCTTCGACCCGGTATTCGCGGCCATTGTACGTTCCTTCTTCGTAACCCATTTGAATGAGAATGTCGAAAATTTCTTTGCCCAGGCTCACGGCCCTTTCCTTTCGGACTTCCGCCCGCTGGTCAATGGTTTTGACCATTTCCACCACATCTTTTTTGGCCAGCTCCAGGACCGCCCGCTTTTCGCCTTTTTTCGGCGCCAATAAATGGACCTGATGGCCTGCCAGTCCGGAAAGGTATTCTTCCAGCAACCCCTTTTCTTCCGGCTCCTTTTCCAGGATGATCTCCTTGGGCAGACTGAGGCTCTGGCTGTAGTGCTGCTTGATGAAGGCGGATATGATATCCTCAGACGAGTCTTCTTCCATGGATTGGAGATCATAAGTCTCCCGGCCGCTCAGCTTGCCGTCGCGCACAAAAAACAAAACCACGTGCCGCTGTTTGGCGCCCCTTGCCACCAAAATCAAATCCACATCTTTTGTATCCTGGAGCACGACCCTTTGTTTCTCAGAAAGGGTCTTTGCCGCCATGATGTAGTCACGGTACTCGGCCGCCCGTTCGAAATCCAAGGCTTGGGAAGCTTCCGCCATCTGTTCTTCCAGATAAGTGAGCATGCCTTTTGTCCGGCCTCTCAAAAAATCCACTGCGTGATTGACCTTTTCCCGGTATTTCTCAGGCGAAACCGTGCCCTGACAGATGCCGTCGCACTGGTCGATATGGTAGTTGAGGCATGGGCGGAATCCTTTGGGGAATACGCGGGCCGAACATTTTTTCAAGGAGTAGACCTGATTGAGAAGATCGACGATCTGGTTGACCGCCCCGGCGTCGCTGTAGGGGCCGAAATATTTGCTGCCGTCCTTTTTCACCAGCCGGGTTTTAATGACACGAGGATAATCCTCCTCCATGGTTACTTTTATATAGGGGTAGGTCTTATCATCCCGCAGGAGCACATTGTATTTGGGCATATGCTTTTTGATCAGGTTGCACTCTAAAATCAGAGCCTCCATTTCGCTTCCCGTAGTAATGTACTCGAACTCTTCGATCTGGGAAACCATGGCCCTGACTTTGGGGTCCATGTGTCTGGAGGACTGGAAATATTGGCGCACTCTGTTTTTGAGAGAAATCGCCTTCCCCACGTAAATGACTTGCCCCAGTTTATCTTTATGCAGATAAACTCCCGGTGAATCCGGGAGTTTTTTAAGATTTTCCTGAATATCAAACATCGTTTCTTCGCTCTTGCTCTCTTCTTTTCTGTCTTTTTGCTTTAGCCGCTTTTCGTCTGCTGCGCTTGCTGCCCGGACGCCGGTTGAGCGCGGCCAGGATGATGATCATCAAAATGATAATACCCGCTGCGATATAAATCAAAACAGCCAGCCAATCGGGGATTCCAATACGTGACAATGGGCCGCCTTCTTCAATGGTCTTTCCTGCCACGGCGTCAACCTGACTCATGAGACGGTCGCCGTCGTATACTTTGATAATGCCCACTTGATCGCCTTTTTTTACAGGAGCCTGAAGCTTTCGCTTTTCAAACTCCGTATGTACATTCTTGATGTCCTCACCCTTTTCCACTGTTACCGATGCCGGGCCCTGCGCTACGGCGGGCACGTTTCTATGGGCGCCTCGTTTTACCCGAACCTTGCCGACCTTCTCCGCCTTTTCCACAATTTGATGGGTATCGTAGAATTTATCCAAGGTATAATCCCAGAGCTTTATGGTATCGTAAAAGCGCATCTGGGGTCCGGAATGAAGGACCACGGAAATCAGCTCCGTGCCATTGCGGTCAACCGCTCCTACAAAGCAGCCGCCCGCCGTACTGGTCAGTCCGGTTTTGACGCCGATGGTTCCCGGATAATAAGGGGTGAACTTGATCGTTTCCTTTTTATCCGTTCCAGTGCCTTTTTCCACTTCAACCTCTTTGTTATACCAAAGACATTCGTTGGTGCTCTCCAGCTTGCGGGCTTTGGATTTGTTGGTGGCCGGGATCGTGTACTCCGTTGTGCTTACCAACTTGCGGAAGGTTTTATCCTTTAAGCCCTCCCGGGTCATCACCGCCAAATCGTAAGCAGTGGTCAGGTGGGCTTCCTGTCCCTGCCAGTTAAGGCCGTTGGGATTGAGAAAGTGGCTGCTTTTGGCGCCGCATTCCTTTGCCTTGGCATCCATCATTTTGGCGAAATTTTCTACAGTTCCGCCCATTTCTTCCGCCAGTACCACTGCCGCGTCATTGGCCGAATAGACCATCAGCGCGTACAGCAGCTGCTCCGCCGTCAACTCCTCGCCTTTTTTCACATCCATAATGTTGCCCATTTTGGTAGCATCATGCTTTACCGTAATCACCTGGTTCAAATCCAGCTTTTCCAACGCCAAAAGGCAGGTGGCGATCTTGGTGGTACTGGCCGGTTCCCGCTTGGAGTAGGCGTCTTTTTCATAAAGAATTTTTCCAGTGGATGCGTCCATGACAATAGCTGCCTGCGCGTCCAGATTCAAATTATCCGCAGACGCAGCAAATGCCGGCACCGCTTGGGTACAGGCAATTGCAATGATTGTAATAACAATAAATAGTTTCTGCTTGAACTTCATACCTTCTCCTATTTTTCAAAGAAGAAATCCGCCAGAGCAAAACCGCTGTCCATGTACTGTCCTTTTGCGCCGGATTTTTCGTTGAATTGACGTTCTCTATCCTCAGGCTGTTCTTTTCTGCTGTCATAAATCACATATGGAACCGGATCCGCCGAGTGGGTGCGGATCGCCAGGGGCGTTCTATGGTCAGGAACGATGAGAACCCGGAAATCTTCGCCAGCCTGGCGGAAATATTCCACGATGGGCGTGAGAACCTTGCGGTCGATGGATTCCAGGCACTGAATTTTTCCTTCAAGATCGCCCTGGTGGGAGCATTCGTCCGGCCCTTCCAAGTGCATGTATACGAAATCCTTTCCATCCTTATATTCCCGGATAGCCGCGGCTGCTTTTCCTTCAAAGTTGGTGTGAAGGGTGCCGGTTGCGCCTTCCACGTCCACCGAATTCAGCCCCGCGCAGATGGCGATACCTTTAATCAGGTCGACGGCGGAAATGGCGGTTCCTGTAATGCCGTATTTATCGTAGAAGGAGGACAGACTCGGTTTTCTGCCCTGGCCCCAGATCCACAGGGAATTGGCCGGATTGAGCCCGCGGGCGATCCGGTCTTTGTTCACCGGATGGTCTTTCAGGAGCTCATAGCTTTCCTTCATCATTTTAGTGATAAAATCGCTGCCCTCGCCCTTTGGCAGATGGTCGCCCGCCTTCTGGGTCAGCACGTCGTGAGGCGGCGTCAGCTCGTAATCGGTAGAGCCGTTATGAACGATCATGCAGTGGCGGTAGCTGACTCCGGTATAAAAGCGGATATTCTCATCGGCAAACTTTTCGTTGACTGCCTGGATCAGCTGATCCGCTTCTTCCGTGGTAATGTCTCCCGAACTGTGATCGGTAATAATCAGGTCTTCGTAGTCGCCTTCCCCTGTCAATGTGACGATGTTGGTACGAAAGGCAACATCGGTATCGGACATGTTGATGCCGATGCTGGCTGCCTCCAGAGGCGACCTTCCTGTCAGATAAACAGCCGGATCATATCCCATTACGGAAAGATTGGCCGCATCCGAACCAGGCGCCACTCCAGGGGGGATAGTCTTTACCATACCCACCATTCCTTTTGCGGCCAGCTGGTTGGTCATATTCAGATCGGCAGCTTCCAGCGGGGTTTTCCCGCCCAGCTGATCGACCTTTTCATCTCCTGCTCCATCGGGAACCAAGATCAAATATTTCATGCTTTTCCTCCTAAAATGTCAAAGGCTTCCCTTCTTGTGAGGGGAAGCCCGGTTTACGTTTACTTGTTTTCGGCTTCGAACTTCTTCATGAATTCAATGAGCGTATCCACTCCTTCCGGCGGCATAGCATTGTAAATGCTGGCTCTCATTCCGCCGATGGACCGGTGTCCGTTCAGGTTGTGCAGGCCGCAGGCTTTTCCTTCTGCTACGAATTTCTTGTCCAATGCTTCGTCGCCTGTGACGAACACCACATTCATCAGTGAGCGATCCTTTTCCCTTACCGGACAAGTATACAGTTCACTTTCGTCGATATATTTGTACAGCTTGGCAGCCTTTTCTTCATCCAGCTTGTGCATGGCCGCGACTCCGCCGATTTCCTTGATGTGTTTGAACACTTCTCCGGCCACATAGATGCCGAAGCAGTTGGGTGTATTGTATGCGGAATCGTTCTCTGCATGGACTTTGTAATCCAGATAAGTGGGAACCGTATCCTTGGCAAAGCCGATCAGATCTTCTCTCATGATGACGATGGTAACGCCTGACGGCGCTACGTTCTTCTGCGCGCCCGCATAGATGAGGCCGAATTTGGAAACATCGATCTCTTCAGAAAGGATGCAGGAGGACATGTCCGCTACCAGTGGGATGTCGCCTGTATCCGGGATGTATGGGTAATGGGTCCCGTAAATGGTATTATTATAGGTGATATGTACATAATCCGCATCATCTCTAAAGTCTTCTCTCTTCACTTCCGGAATGTAGGAGAATGTGGATTCTTCGGAAGATGCTACAATCTTGATATCTCCGAATTTTTTCGCTTCCTTAGCGGCTTTCTTAGCCCAGGAGCCGGTGATGATGTAATCGGCTTTTCCTGATTTTCTCAGCAGGTTAAGGGGCACCATGGCAAACTGCAGCGTACCTCCGCCCTGAAGGAACATAACTTTATAATTGTCCGGAATGTTCATAATATCCCGCAGGTCCTGTTCCGCATCCGCCAGGATTGCTTTGAACTCCTTGGAACGATGGCTCATCTCCATTACGGATTCTCCGCACCCTTTATAATTGGGCAGATCTGCGGCTACCTTTTCGATCACGGAAAGCGGCAGCATCGACGGGCCTGCCGAGAAATTATATGCTCTATTATTGCTCAAATTCGTCACCTCCATAAGCTACTTGAGTCAATTCAACAAATTCATGATTTCCTATTATATCACTTTACTGCCTCATGGTAAAGTGCTATAATTTAGGATAATTCAATTTTATAGAGAGGTGAAACCATGTACAAAATCGCGACCCTGAACAAAATTTCACCGGTAGGACTTTCCCGCCTTACCGATGATTATACGGTAATTGACAATACAGATGAAGCAAACGGCATTCTGGTCAGAAGCCAGGCCATGCACGATATGGAATTCGGAGACAGCCTGCTGGCCATCGCCCGTGCGGGAGCCGGCGTCAACAATATTCCTCTGGACCGCTGTGCACAAGAAGGCATCGTTGTCTTCAACACACCGGGAGCCAACGCCAACGCAGTAAAGGAACTGGTTCTGGCAGGAATGGTCCTGGCCGCAAGAAACATCCCCGACGCTCTGGCATGGGCAAAGACTCTGGCCGGTACGGAAGGCGTGGGTAAAGCTGTCGAAAAGGGCAAAGGGCAATTCGCTGGTACGGAGATTAAAGGCAAAACCTTGGGTGTCATCGGCCTGGGCGCAATCGGCGTTCTGGTTGCCAATGCGGCGGAAAAATTGGGTATGGATGTCATCGGCTATGATCCGTATCTGACGGTCAAGGCTGCCCACGGCCTGTCCAATACGGCAAAGATCGTCGATGATCTGAAGGATTTATATCCCCACTGTGATTACATAACCATTCATGTTCCGGCTGTCGCTGATACAAAGGGGATGATCAATGAAGACGCTTTCAATAAAATGAAAGACGGCGTGGTCTTCCTCAATTATTCCAGAGACACGCTCATCAATGATGATGATCTTGAAAAGGCGCTGGCTGCCGGAAAAGTAAAGAAATATGTTACTGATTTTACGGATGATCGAGTGATTACCTTTGATAATGTCATCGTACTTCCCCATTTGGGAGCTTCCTCTGCTGAGGCGGAAGACAACTGCGCATCTATGGCGGTGGATCAGATCATGGATTATATTGAGAACGGCAACATCACCAACTCGGTCAACTTCCCGGCCTGCAATCTAGGACCAATCGTCCCCGGGTCGACACGGGTCTGCGTCATACACAAGAATGTTCCTTCTATTTTAGGTCAGATTACCGGTATCTTTGCAGATATGGGGCTGAATGTAGAAAATATGATCAATAAAAGCAAAGGGGATTACGCCTATACGCTTCTTGAGCTCTCCGGAGATGTGGCAGAAGCGGATCTGAAATCCAAGCTGGATGATGAAGCGATCATTTCAATAAGAGTTATCAAATAAGTTTTATATAAGCGACCTGCTTCTCGAGCAGTCGCCTGGCACCGGAGATTGCACTAATTTTGCAGCTTTTTCAAAATTAGTGCAATTTTTCAATGCTTTCAAAGGTGGGGCGATGTTAAAGGAGGGCGGCCCCAGGGGCCGCTTGAGCTGGTTTTCGGGAAATCATCGCTGCCTAGGGGGTTTTCTCCCGGATTGCGATAATTTTTTATCGCTGCCGGTAAAAAAACTTGGCAGTAGGGGTAATTCTCCCCTATCCATCGATAAAAACGGCCCGAAAAGCGGCTAAAATCATCGCTGGATGAGGCATTAGCAGTTGACAGCGATAAAATAGTGAAAAGTCGGCCTCCTGCCTTCGAGCTGCGGCAGACTTCCGCATTCCGGTAAATTTCTGTAAAAATCTGCATTCTTTTCGCAAAGTTGTAGGATTGCGGGGCCGGATCCCGGCAGCTTTCGGCCTGTACGGCCTCATTGCGAATTTGAGAGTGCTTGGCCCTTGGAACTTGCGTAAAAAGTAAAATTCTGTTTCAGTTTTTTCCCGAAAAATCCCCACAGCCTATCTCCAACTGCTTCCAGGCTGCGGCCGGCATCCTGCCAACTCCTTCCACCCATCAGGGCCAAGCTCGATTCAAAAAAGAAAAAAGCCGCTTTTCGTATCCCAAAATGCAGCTTTACACCCCTTATTTTTCAGTTTTTATCAAGCTTCATCACAAAATCTCGAAATCAGGCCCGAGCAGGGTCTTCAAATGGGAAGAACAGATACAAAAAACCAAAAAGTTAATCTTTTGATATCTGTCCACCCATCCCGCCCTTTTACAAGAGGCCTGCTTTATTTTTGCAGCTTTTCAATATTTTCTATGTACACGGAAACTTCACCGCACCCAGGACATACCGCCACTTTAGGTCGGATTCGTTTCGCCAGCAATTCTTCGCTCTCCACCAGCTGGATTTCCGCGGCTTCCGAGTCTTCACGGATGGAATAACCTTCGATCATTTCTTTTCCGCATCTTAAACATTTTCTCATTTTTCATTCCTCCTCATGGATGGATGTTCCACCGGCTTTCTCTTGCTGAAGCTGGTAGTATCATCCCACACCTTGTTAACTAAAATTCCCAGGCAAAGGACCCAGGCCAGGAAATAAAACCAAAACAGAACTGCGACAATGGATGACAGTGCTCCATAGATAATGTCGTAATTGGCAACGCTGCTGGTGTATTTTGCATAGACCAGGGTCACAAGCAGCATGCCCACAGAGGCAAACACACTCCCCGGCAAAATTTTTCTAAAAGGCACCCTATTGGTAGGCAGTATATAATAATTGTAGCTGACCATCAAAAAATACAGGGCCAGACCAAGCAGCCATCTGAGGTACATCCAAATGCTATTGATATACTTATCCGCATCCAGATCGAAGAGCTTCACCACGGTCCGCAAAAGCAGATCACCGTAGCCCAGAATGAGCAGCGCAAATGCAATCGTAAACAACGTTACGATCATAGTTCTGACAGCCCGCAGCCGTTCTCTCCAGTATCCTTTCCCCGTATTCTTGCCTTCTGTGAACGTATAATTCGTAATCCGCATAATCGCGAACTGCGCCCGGGACGCCGCCCACAAAGCGACACACAAAAATACAATGTTGCCTGCGCCCGCCGAAGAGAATTGAATCAAATTGAGCAGCATTCCGGAAAGCTGTTCTCCAGTGTATTTACTGATCCATTCGACTACATACTGATTGTTCAAAGGCAAATGAAAGTACCCCAGGATTTGGGTCAGCAGCAAAAACATGGGCACAATGGAAAGCAGCAGGTAGAACGAGATTTGCGCGGCAAATCCCTGATAATATGGATCTCTGAATTGCTTAATCCCTAAAAATGTCATTTGCAATAACCGTTGTCTCATGCTACACTCGTCTCTTTCTCAATTATTTTGCCGCCCTTGCTTCCAGCTGCCTTCTCAAATCTTTCAGCGCATTCGCTCTATGGCTGATTTGATTTTTTGCGTCAGGCTCAAATTCTCCAAAGGTAATGTCATAGCCCAGCGGCACAAAAAGAGGATCATATCCAAACCCATTAGGTCCTCTTTCCTCCAGCACCAGATGGCCCTCAACTTCTCCCCGTGCGACGATGGTATCACCGTCTGGGTACACCATGGTAATTACTGAAACAAATCTGCCGGTTCTTTTTTCATAAGGCACATCTTTGATCAAATCCTTCAGCTTATCGTTATTGGCCTGATCGTCGCCGTCTATTCCTGCAAAGCGAGCAGAATAGACCCCCGGCGCACCATCCAGACAGTCCACTTCCAGTCCGGAGTCATCGGCAATTGTAATCTCATTGCAGAGTTTCATGATCTCATACGCCTTTTTATAGGAATTCTCTTCAAAGGTGGTTCCGTCTTCTTCCACTTCTATATCAGCAACGCCTGCCTTATCTCTAGCAACGATCTCCATGCCGAATTCTTTTGTTATAGCCTCAATTTCTTTAATTTTATGGTGATTTTTTGAAGCTGCTACAATTATGCCCATATTACTACCTCTCAGTTATAGTATTGCCTTTATCCCAATGATTACTAATATTGTTCCACCTAAAATTTCGGCTTTGCTGCCTAAAAGATCACCGAATTTACGGCCTACATATATGGAAATCATCACCATGATTGCCGTTATGATCCCGATTTCCGCTGCCGCGGCTCCGATGGGAACGCCCAGAAAGCTGAACCCCAGCCCTACGGCCAACGCGTCAATACTGGTCGCAATAGCTTGAAAAAGTAAGATCCCTAAGGTCAAAACCCGGTTTTTGGGCATCTGATGTTCTTTTAGGTGCGCAACGCCTTCCTTGATCATTTTACCGCCGATAATCCCCAAAATCAGCAGGATTACAAGTCCGGACCATGCGCTCATAATCCCGGCAAAAAGGCTCCCCGCATAGTAGCCTACCACCGGCATCAGCATCTGAAAGCCAGCGAAAAAAGCCAGCATTCCTATGTAATCCACAGACTTTAAATTTTTGTAAATCATCCCATTCGTCATGGACACCGCAACCGCATCCATGGCAAGCCCTACCCCGATCAGGGCTACTTCAATGAATCCCATTTATGCCAAATCACCGCACGATCCTACAGGAACCTTCCCTTCGATAGCTCCAATCACTGCCTGCGTCTTTTCCTTGTCAAAATAGCTGCACAGCTCTATGAAATCCACGCCCAGAGAAACAAGTTCCTTTGCCGCCGCTTTAGCTGCGTCCAGATCCTTCGTAAAACGGACATAGGTATTGCACTCTTCGCTTTTAAGACTGAATTTCTGAGTTACTTCAACTCCATCCATTACGATGACAATGCCATACTCTTTCAGAGAATCCAGCGCTTCTATTTTAACCAATTCATCGGGCAGATAATCCGCATGGGTGATGCCCATTTCTCCGGTGAAGGACTTGGAAAGCTTTGCAACCGCTTCATCATCGAAGTCGCCGCACAAATCGATCAAATCATATCCTTCCTGATCCAGCTTTTTCGCCAGTTCTTCGGTCATCTCAAAGGAACTTGTTCCGGTTACCAGACTATAGCTCTCGTCATTCTCATAGACGAACGAATAAGTTTCCGGGCTGCTCCCCGGAACGTTTTCAATGAATGCATACTTAAACATACTTCCTCCTACTAAATACTTCCTTGCGGCAACGCCGCATCAAATGGTGCTGCCATTATAATGTGCAAGCTACGTCGCAGCACATTTCAATGAACGCTTCCTTGCGGCAACGCCGCTTCTAAATGGTGCGTTCATTATACCACAATGTTCCTGGACTTTCCAATCCTCATGGTGTAAAATAGCCATTGTAAAATTCATGAGGAGGGATAATAATCTTGAAAATTGTTATTTTTGACGGACATACAATCAATCCGGGCGATCTTTCTTGGGATGCGCTCGAAGCAATCGGCGATCTGACAGTTTACGATGCCACCCGGCCTGAAGAAGCGCTGGAACGCATCGGCGACGCAGAAATTCTTATGACCAGTAAATGCCCTGTTACAAAAGAGTTTATGCAGCAATGCCCCAATTTACGCTATATTGGTTCAACTGCCACCGGTTATAATAACATTGATGTGGATGCTGCAAGAGAATTGGGCATTGCTGTCACTAATATTCCTGCCTATTCAACGGAAGCAGTGGCACAGCATACCATCGCTTTAATCCTTGAGTTATGCAACAATGTGGGCCTTCACAATGATTCAGTAAAAAGCGGAGAATGGACAAACTGTAAGTACTTCTGTTATTGGAAAGCGCCGGTGATGCTGCTGTCCGGCAAATCCCTGGGGATCGTCGGCTATGGTCAGATTGGGAAAAAAGTGGCGGAGATCGCCAAAGCTCTGGGGATGAGCGTTCATGTGTACAGCCGCGATAAAGAGGCAGCAATGAAATGCGATTTCGTTTCCCTTCATTGTCCGCTGACAAAAGAAAACGCAGGATTTGTGGATGCGAATTTTATCGGACAAATGAAACCGGGTGCGATTCTGATTAATACAGCCAGAGGCGGATTGATCGATGAAACTGCCCTTGCAGATGCCCTCCGCGCAGGTCGTCTCAGTGCAGCTGCCGTAGATGTGCTGTCACAGGAACCGCCTGCAGCAGCAAACCCTTTACTGAAGCTTTCCAACTGCATCATTACGCCTCATATGGCCTGGGCCCCGGAAGAGATGCGTAGCATCATCTGCCGGACATTAGCGGACAATTTGAACAGTTTTCTGCAAGGCGGAACGCTCAATCGGGTGGACTTGAAATAAAATTTATGTTCTGTTAATCCTTAGCAAATATCCGAAAAGCTATTTCCATCAATAAACAAAAATTTTTCCCATTTCTATTCGAAACAGGCACAAATAGAGTGCTTGTCCATATAAAAATGGGATATTTTTTGTTTCTGGCAGATTGGATAGGACCAATTTGCGGCTTATTCAAATTTTATACTTAGAAGTTTGCGCTAGCTTATACGAAAGCACTTGAGTTTAAATCAAATTTCACGTTAAAAGACCGAATTTATATGGACATTGCCAGCAAATTGCTGGATTTCGAATAGAAATAGATCAATATACTTTTTTGTAAATATCTATTCACCCGCAGAACCAATGGCGTGTCGCCTTTTTCTGCGCAGAAGCAGACGGACAACCATAACAATGACCGCTGTCAGCAAAAGAAGCGCTCCCGCAGCCATGAACAAAACCTTCCCTGGCTGCTTTAGCAGCTCTACCGGACTGAGACTATTCATCTCAACTTTACGGCCCTGGAGCTTGTGGTAACGGTCCGGCACAGTCCCATCATCAAAGGATTTCAAGTAAGAAGCCAGTGCATACCATGCTTTCAATTCATGGTCGCCATGATAAATAATATGATCTTCGAAATTTTTAATTGGTTGTCCCTCTTCATCCTTAGGCTCAATGGACAAGAGACCGAAAGACTTCTCTTTGACTGATCCAAGCATCTGGCAGGAATATAAATCAGCAACAACTCGATAAAGTTCATCATTCTCTAGCTCTTTATAGGTTCCGTTTCCCAAATCCCTGCGAACATCCGTAGCTCGATTGAGAAAGAGCCGATTGGGGTTATAATTGTATGCCAGCCCGCTCATATATAGCCGCGCCACCTGCATAATATTAGACACCGAAACATCTACCTCAGCAGCCGCTTTCAGCTCCTTCCCTGTCAGATAGGCGCTCACCAGAGGATATCCGGTTATTTTATCCTTTCCGTACCCCAAAGAGAGTACATTGAAGGCATCAGCTGCTGTAATCGGCCCTTCACCAAAAGAGGCCCGCACTACACCGGCCGGAACCACCGCTACATCCACGGGCCGGGCCTGAACTCCTTCAGCTTGAGATACCGCATAAAGATAAGAATCGGCAATCAAATTTCCCAGCGTGTCTTCCCCCTGATCCATTGCAAATTGTTCAATATCTGTAAAGGCTTGATCGGTTTTTGTCAAGACATCGTTCATGTGAAATCCAAACTGAGAAAAATACTCTTGATCCACAAGTTTCTCAAATCCGGCAAGTCGGGTTACAATCGATTGGTCCTCTCTAACACGGCCATCCAGGGGAAGCAGTTCATAATTTTTTAGATGGGCAGTACCGTCGCTGCCTTTTTCCAATACTAAGTGGCCCAAATTATACGTATAGCTTCCGCAGGAAGCCAATATCGTATCGCCGACCACAATCGGCTCCGCCAACTCTGTATGACTATGACCGCTGATAATCACATCGATATCCGGTACTTCCCTTGCGAGAATTTCGTCCTCCGATTTATCCGGATTCTCATTGGTTCCGCTGTGGGAGAGACACACGATGGCATCCGCCTTTTCACCCTGCTTTATCTCGTTTACGATTGTCTTTGCCGTCTCAACCGGCTCTTTAAAATAGAGACCGCTTTCAGGTGCGAATTCGTCCGCTTCCTTCCCTAAAAGCCCGAAGACCGCAATCCTAATGCCGCCTTTCTCAATCAGCGAATAGGGTTTGACGTCATATGCATCGCATGCAGATTTTAACTGGGATGCCGCCGCCTTTTTGTCTTCATCCGCAAGCGATCTTTCCCAATCTATGTTGGCAGACAGGATCAGAGGCAGCCGTTCTCCCGACTTGACTGCTGCCTGCAGCATATTCGCCAGTCCACCCGCCCGATAATCAAATTCGTGGTTGCCAAAGGTCGTTGCATCATATTGCAGCGCGCCCATCATCCGCAGCTCTGACGCCTGGGTAGAATAAATGGTCTGATACGGCGTACCCATGGCAAAATCACCCCCATCCAGCATAAAACTGTTTGGATATTCTTTTCGAATTTTTTCAGCCAGGGTTTGGAGTTTTGCAAAGCCGCCTCTCATCTCAGCGACTCCGTTTTTTACAATTTTTTCAGCATCCATATGAGAATGCATATCGTGGGAGAAAATAATCGAAATTTCTTTCTTCCCGCCCTGCACATCGTCTCTTTCTGATTCCGCCGCCCACACAAAAGAAGTTCCTGCGGTCAGCAGCAAGATACAGAGTGCTATCCCAACGATTCTATTTTTCATTTGTATCCTCTCGTTCGCCACACAGGGGCATGGCTCTGTCTCCCATTTCTCGTATTAAGCAGCCAAATTCCTCCTGTGACAATGGTTTTGAAAAAATATATCCCTGGATCACATCACAGCCTGCTGCTCTTAGAAAGTCAACCGTTTCTGTATTTTCCACCCCTTCGGCAATGGTTTTAATCTTAAGTTCCCTCGCCATATTGATGATATTGGATACGACAATCCTCTCTCTCTTGATATCTACACTCTTGCGAAAAAACAGCATATCCAGCTTTAAAACACTCACTGGTAAATTTTTAAGTACATTGAGCGAAGAATAACCTGATCCGAAATCATCCAGCGAACAAGTAAACCCTTTACTCTGCAGTATACGGACGATATGGTTAAACATATCGTCATCACCAAGTGCAAGGCTCTCTGTGAATTCCAGTTGTAAAACATTGTCCGGTATTTGATATTGTTCCTTGACCTTTGTGTAATATTCAATGAAGTCCGGCTCCAAAAGACCCAGCCTTGAAACATTAACCGCAATGCTGATCGGCTGGTTTCCTTCTGCCAAGTAGCTGTGCAGCCAGCGGCATGCTTCACAAAATATAGATCGGTCCAGCTCCGCAATCAATCCGGTTTTCTCAAAGACGGGAATAAATTCATCAGGTGGTATCATTCCTTTCTCAGGATGCTTCCAACGTGCCAGCGCTTCGGCACCAACAATACGATTCCCTTTTTGGATATTCACTTTTGGTTGAAAATGCGCTATGAACTGACCGGCATTGATACCGATCTTGCCATCGGACTCGATCTCCGTCTCCTTTAGGGCCTGTAATCGAATTTGGTCGGTAAAAAAGGCACACTGGTTGCCTGGCAGCTGTTTTACCGAGTTTTGAGCCATATTTGCCCGATTTACCATATCATTGATCGATCGCTTTTCATCCCCAGTCCGCGGGCAGTAAAACCCCATAGACAGGTGGATAAAATCTTTTTCCAAAACATCTGACCCGTCAACGTGTCTCAATCCCGCTAGTTCATCAAACCATTGTTCCAGCTCAGTTCTATTGTCATAAGTTCGTATACCGGTAAAATTATCTGCCGATACACGGCAAAACAGAAATTCCCGGTTCTCGTATTTTTTGAATTGCTGTGCCAGTGCCTGCAAGACGCTATCACCAGCTTTATAGCCAAAAATATCGTTAAAATACTTGAAGTTTTTCAAATCACAATACCAGACAGCATATTGTTCTGTTCTTTGCACAAAGTCCCCTGCATCCAAAAGGAACTTGGAAAAATTGCTGCAGCCAGTCAGCTGATCCACATAAGCCAAGTTTCTCAACGATTTTTCATTGCGGTGCATGATTTTCTGCTGTTGATAGAGCAGCAGCAAGAAAATACAAAGAGCTGTAAAAATAATCGCAGACACACCTATGGCGGTCTGACTGTATCTCTGTTTAATCACCGCCTTTGGAACGGCACCTGTAATTGACCAGCCATTGATTCCAATCGGTTCAGCGATGGAAATCTGCTCTTGGCCGTTCTCTTTATACGTTAAGCTAGTCTCCTCTCCCTTTTTCAACGCATTCATCAGTTTTTGTTTCTGTTCTTTTGTTAGGAATTTCATATCATCTAAAGAGCGGGCATCCATCTTCTCTGCGGAAGATCCTCTGGCACGTATTACGAATTGGCCATCCTGATTCATAATATTGGAGCAACCTGCCCCTTGAAAATAGGACTATTGATAATATTTGCAAGGGTATCGGCAGGATTGACCGCACACAAAATTTTGAAAACCTGTTTGTTTTTATCCTTAATTGGAACTGCATAATAATTAATGTATTCCCCTTCTGAAAAAGGGTCTTCAGTCGTGGCTGAAATACTGCTTTCGCCGGCAAGCGCCTTTTGAAAAAATAGTTCTTCGCCCAGATTAATCGGCTCATTGAGTTTACCGCCGATATCAAATAACTGCACAACTCCGTCAGTGTCCGCAACACCCATACGAATAAAGGAGTTGCCGTTGTTGATTTCTTGCATAATGTTGGACATCTCATTCGAGTTGTTGACGGCTACACCTCGAATGCAAACGGATATTCCCTCTAAAGTCTGAATATCACCCTGTACTTGCTTGACGATCGTCATTTTTTTCTGATCTGCGTCAGCCTTTATATATTCCACATTTTCTTTGTTGTTTTGCTGCATCATATAAAAGAGAAAGATTAAGCTAGTAGCTAAAAAACACAGACACAACACAAAAGCCAGGAGTATATATTTACGATAGAAAGACTGATTTCGGTCTCTATCCATCTATTTCTCTCTTTCTTTGTTCAAATGCTATAGACTTATTTCTTTATGATCGATGTTCAAATGCTCAATCCTGCTCGAACCGCCTAGAAATCTGCAGGATAGTTCGGCCAAGTCCCGAGCTGCTGCCGCTAAGTCCCCGCTTCTTGCCGGATCCACGGATTCAATGATAAGAAAGGCATCCGTTGTATCCTCCGTCAGCATAGTGCGCTGTCCGTCCCGCCAGTTCCAGCAGCGGCAGACAGCTCCCTCATCGTCCTTATATACAACCTCCCCCGCAAGCGCATCATCATATTGTTCGTCGCCCAAGGCCAGAAATGACTCTCCTCCTTCCGCAATTGTCAGACGCAGATCGCCTGCGAACGTATTGATATCCTCTCCGCCGCAAGGTAGTCCATAATTTAAAGAAACAGAATTATAAAGATCGACCAGCGGATTAATACACCCAACCTCTTTTCCTTTTTGTATCCGCTTTAAGAGAGCCTCAATGGAGCATCTGGCGCTTTTTTTGGTTTTGAATTTTTTAAAAGCCTCTCTCCAGACAGCGATCACTTCGTTCTCACTGATGGGTTCTTTGAGGATAAATTGATTGGCGTTTTTATTGGCGTTTTCCAGCAACTGCAAGATGTCCGATCTTACCGGCTCTGCCGAGTCTTCCGTATTATCAATCCCCTTAACGAGGATGACTGCAATTTCAGCTTGCGGGAACAGCTCCCAAAAGCCTTCTTCTATTATAAACTTCGACATATGTCACCTCTCTTTCGTCCTTTGTTTATCAAATACATTGCCATTCTACCATATCGGCTGACCTCACAGCAAGTCAAAGCGCCGGATTTGATATCACCGGCGTTTTTTCAAAATAATTCTATAAAATTGACAAGCTTTTAAGCAAACTAATCATTTTTGCCCCTTGACATCCAGCAAATTAAGCACTATAATGAGCTCATAAGAATTAGTAGCAACAGAAAAGAGGGATATCATGAGTAATGCTACGAAGAAAAATGTTTTCGCTAGAGGCATACGTGCATTTAAGGAAGAAGTTATGGCTTGTGCGGAAATGATTGACGAGTGCATTCACAAAGGCACTCTGTAGATCATTGATTCAAACAAATATATCCTTATATTTTTTCCGGTAAGAGTTCTTACCGGTTTTTTATTGGATTTTATTTAAGGGCTGCCCCATGAAAACAGTGATACTCGGCTGGACGGGGCTTAAATAAAGTTCGCACCTTTTTTACATAATCGGCAAAAAAGGTGCGAACATGAAACATGTGCTGTTATACGATCTTTTATTGAACGAATCCGTAATAAAGACGAATGCCTCGATAAATTCCGCGGGCAAAGCTTTCCGGATCGTTAGTCAATAGATACAAATCTCCCAAATTGGTGATATAACCCATTTCCACTAAAACTGACGGCATAGATGTGGCCCGCAGCACATAGAGACTTGGTCTGATAAAGACACCTCGATTGGCCAGTCCGGTCATGTCGTGGAGGCCTTCCAAAATCCGCTGTCCCATAGTGTAAGCCTGGGTTCCTTCACTGTATACATATGCCTCACTGCCGCTGGCAGACGTATTGCTGCTGGAGTTACAGTGCAAACTGATGAAAAAATCCGCGCCCCAAGTATTTGCCTCGTAAACTCTGGCCTGCAGACTGGTGGCATTACTGGTTCCCAGCTGCTCTTGCGGAGAATTTCTTGAGAGGCGGACTTCGAAATTGGGATCATTTCCCAGAAGAGCTGCCAGACGAACGCCGATATCATACGTGATATCCTGCTCTCTTACTCCATTGGCCTCAGCTCCGGCATTGGGATTCTGCGGGTTGTGCCCCTGATCGACAAATATTTTAATTGCCATAGCATATTCCTCCTTTTTATTCTATTTAGTGTATGCGAATAAAAAGAAATTTGCGCCATAACAAAATATGGCTATAAGTTCTCCAACTTTTCCAGCAGCCGGTCCACAGGCCTCTCCAGCTCCGAATCGCCGGTACATTTCGTCGGCGTACGATTGAGAATATCATTGAGAATTGGCTGGCGCGCGCTGGCCCCATCAACGGCGATATCGTTCCACAATACCAGTTCCACTGCTTTGTTCAAATAAGCCACCTGGCTGCGCCCATGGGTTTTGGTAACCTCCATTGCTCCGGCCATATCCAGGTAGGCTTCAATCTCCCCTTCGGTCAGTCCCGCTTCGAGAAAGCTATCACAGATTTCCCGCTCCGCCAGCAGTTCCAGCCGATCCCGATCCTGCGGACCGATCCCGCAAAGCACAAAGGAAAACCGGGTTCCGCAGTTGACCCCGATCAGCGAAGGCCGTCCCTGCAGCATGATCACATGCAATTCCCAGCAGAACAGATCGTCGGCCTTCTTGCCGTAAGGCGGCTTTTTCATCTTAAAAAATCGCTCCATGGGGATGGTAATTCCCAGCTGCATAAACGTTCTCCTCTCTTAAAACTGCTGATTTCAGACGCGTGCTTATGCGTTTGCCAGGAATGCCTTATATGTCTGGTAGGCTTCGTACACATCTGCTTTGGAGACCACTTCCCAAGGTGCATGCATATTCATCACTGCAACGCCGGCGTCAATAACATCCATATTGTAGTTGCCCATGATATAGGCGATAGTGCCGCCGCCGCCCTGGTCCACTTTTCCCAATTCGGCAGTCTGATAGTTGATGTTTGCTTCATCGAGAATTCCTCTCAGCTGGGCGATATATTCGGGATTGGCATCGTTGCAGCCGCTCTTGCCCTTGGCCCCGGTGTATTTATTGAAAACGACCCCCTGCCCCAGATAAGCGGCGTTTTTCTTTTCACTCACATTTACATACAGCGGATCCACTCCCGCGCTCACATCGCTGGAAAGCATCTTGGTATTGCTGAATGCCCTGCGAATTTTCACCTGGGACTGGTCGCCCATACAAGCCAGCAGTTCGGCTATGGTATTTTCCATAAAGACCGACTGGGCTCCTGTGGCGCCCATGCTTCCGATCTCTTCCTTATCCACCAGGAAGCAGCAGTTGGTATATTGGCAGGATTCCACTTCCAGGATTGCCGCCAGTGAGGTATATGCACACACCCGGTCGTCGTGGCCATAACCCATGACCATGCTGCGATCCAGACCGCAGTCTCTGGCTTTTCCGCTTGGTACTACCTCAATTTCGGCGCTGAGGAAGTCCTCCTCTTCGATATCGTAGTTTTCCTTCAGAATGCGGAGAATATTTGCCTTTACTTTATTCTCTTCTTCTCCTTTTAGCGGAATGTTGCCGATGGTCACATCCAGATTCTCTCCCTCGATCACTTTGTCCGCCGTACTTTTTAGCTGTTCCTGAGAAAGGTGAATCAATAAATCACTGACACCGAAAACCGGATCCGTTTCATCTTCACCGATGACCAGTTCAATCTTTGTGCCGTCTTTTTTTACCACGACTCCGTGGAGCGAAAGGGGAATGGTAACCCACTGGTATTTTTTAATACCCCCGTAATAGTGGGTATCCAAAAGCGCAAAGCCTTCGCTTTCATATAGAGGATTCTGCTTTAGGTCCAGACGCGGAGAATCCACGTGAGCTCCCAGGATGCGAAGGCCCTCTTCAATGGGCTTTTCCCCGATCACAAAGAGCGCGATGTTTTTGCCTCTGTTCAATGCGTAGACCTTATCGCCCGGCTTCAGCTGCCGCTGCTGGCCGATGACATCCTTTAAATCGGCAAATCCTCTCTTCTCCGCCAGGGCGGTTGCTTCCTTTATGCAGGCCCGCTCCGTTTTTCCTTTGGTCAGAAAATCCTTATAGCCTTCATTAAATTCCATAACCGCTTTTAACTGCTGGTCCGTATATTTTTCCCATGCGTTTTCCTTATACATTCTATTCGTCTCTCCTTATCAATCTAAAATAAAAAATTCCCTCGTTCTTAGTATGCAGATATCCTCAGTATATCATTTCTTCTCAAAAAATAAACATGAAAAGAGCAGATTCCCCGGCCTTTTTCTCCCCCATGCCGCGATCCGCTCTTTATTCGTTTATTTTTTACGTTTCTTTACACACTCTGCCAGAAGATATTCAATCTGGCCGTTGATGGAGCGAAAATCCTCTTCCGCCCATCTTGCAATTTCATCCCACAGGGACGGTGCGATCCTCAGCAGAATTTGCTTTTTCTTTTTCTCGGACTCTTTGAGTTTTTTCTCTCGCTCTTTGATTTCCTTTTCCAGCGCCGCCAGCTTTTCCAGCTTTTTTTGCAGCTGCTGTTCTTTTAAGTCCAGTTCTTCTTTCATTTGCCCAGGCCTCGATTAATAGATGGTTCCGCTGTTGACAATGGGCTGCGCCTCTTTATTTCCGCAGAGCACCACCAGCAGATTGCTGACCATGGAGGCTTTTCGTTCTTCATCAAGCAGAACGATATCTTCCTCTCCCAGCTGATCCAGCGCTGATTTTACCATGCCTACTGCCCCGGTAACGATCTTTTGTCTGGCTGCGATGATGGCCGATGCCTGTTGCCTCTGCAGCATAGCGGCGGCAATTTCTTCCGCATAGGACAGATGCGTAATTCTCACTTCAATAATCTCCAGGCCCGCATCGCTTACCCGCAGCTGCAGTTTTTCTTTCATCGTATCGGCAATCTCCTGGCTGCTGCCCCGCAGAGTCTTTTCATCTGTGTCCGTATCCTCCATATTGTCATAAGGATACAATCTGGCAATGTTTCGAATCGTAGAGTCGCACTGGGTGGACAGATACTGGAAATAATCATCCACATTGAAAACAGCCTTGGTTGGATTCTGCACCTTCCATACGACAATGGCCCCGATGATGATCGGATTACCCATAGCATCGTTTACTTTCTGGGTGCCGTTGTTAAAGGTGAGTACCTTTGTGGAAACCTTCTTGTTCATGGAAGCCTTCTTTGATTTGGAACCCTTTTTGTTGCTGTCATTGAATTCTTCCAGCAGGCCTTCCGGCGCTCCTTGTTTTTCCGCCACCGGATTGCGGCCCGTAGCAAAGGGATTTACAAAGAAGAATCCATGGCTTTTAATCGTCCCATAGTATTCACCGAATAAAGTAAGGACCAGCGCCTCATTGGGATTGATGACTTTCAGTCCGGCAAAGAGTATGCACACCAGACAGAATACGATCACTGCAGCAACAATTGGTACCACCAGCTCCTGGGCAATTCCAAAGATCATAACTGCGATGGAGGCCAGCAGGACCAGAATCAAAATAACCAGCATTGCCATGCCGTTAAACGGCTTTAATATTTTTTCTTCAATTTCATTATTCATATTCACCGCATTCTTTTTCATTTTTTTCTCCATTTCTTCATTAACAGTTCAATATTTATTTGATATCAAAATAATATCACATTATTATGGATTGTCAATAGAATTTTTAAGATTGCCGCGCAAAAAAAGATCTGCGCAAAGGATGGCTGATACCTTTACGCAGATCACTGCCGCTGAATGCGGATCAAATTGGGTTATTGTTTTTTTATGGGGAAGCAGACTTCGGTCACCAGTTCCTCCGGATTTTGCGTTTCTGCCGGGCTAACATGGTAGATACAGAACGAAGTCCCATCGAAGGCATAGCCGTTGTCCTTCACCCAGTTGGCTACAGCCGCGTTGACTTCCGTCAGCTTGGTGTAGCTGCCTTTGTAGGTTGCAGAAGCAATCCGGCACTCAGGGGCGGTTTTGAACTTGACATGATCGGTATCGGCGTAACGTCCCTTTACCGTTATTTGGATTTCCACATCCACGTCCTGTTCTTTGTAGCCTTCATCATAAAAGAGAGCCAGGCTGCAGCTGGGTTCTGCCGTCTGCACATTCATGCCTTTTGTTTCTTCGTACATTTGCTGCCAGAGGATGCTCTCCTGATCGTAAGCCGGTATCACCTTTCGTAAGCTGGCAACATATCGCTTTGGCATTGTCTTTAAAGTTACATTATATTTCATCGTTTCGCCGTCCTTTCCTAATCGCACGATGGCATTATCAAGGATCCGCAGGCGCTGATTCATGGCATCCAGGTTTTCCTGCAGTTCCACCCGCTTTAATACCAGATATTCTCTAAGGGCCTGAACATCATCGTATTTTTTCAGCAATTCCAGCACCATCGTCAGGCTGAATCCCATTGATTTTAAGGCACCAATGCGGCCAGCCAGCGGCAGCTGCTCTTCGCCGTAGTAACGGTAACCGGTAGCCGGATCAATCCATTTTGGTTTTAACAGTCCCATTTCGTCGTAATGGCGCAGCATGCGGATGCTGATTCTTGATAGTTTTGAAAAATCTCCTATTTTTAACATTTCCTTTACCTCGCATATGCGTTTTTGTGAGCTCATTTATAGGATACGGTCTTTCATAGTGTTAGAGTCAAGCATATGATTAACCTTTTGTCAGTTTTTTTTGCAAAGCCGCTTTGCCGCGATGATAAGTTACTTTTGCTGAGCCCTCCGTTATTCCAAGAGTTCTTGAAATCTCTTTAAAAGAAAGCTCAAAATAAATCCTCAGGATAATAACGTCTTTCTGCTGCTTCTTCAGTCCCTCCACGGCGCTCCGCAGCTCTTCCTTCATAAGCCTGGCTTCACAAAGTTGTTCTGTATTGGCAGCGCGATCATAAACCAGCTCTTCTCCCAATCGGGAAAAATCAACCGATACCTCTTTGTGTTTTTTCAAGTACTTAAAGTAGCTGTTCTTGGCGATCTGGCAGAGCCAGGTAAAAAATTTGCACTTGCCGTTATATCGGTGAATGGAAATAAATGCTTGATAAAAGGTTTCCTGCGTCAATTCTTCCGCAAGAAGAGGATCGCTGCCAGTCAGTCTCAATAAAAATCCGTAGAGCGCCGAATAATACGTTGTGTAAATCTGGTCAAACCCTTTCATCTTTGCTCCTTTAGTTCTGCAAGCGGCTTTTTTTCAACCAGCTCATCGTTTTCCCAAGGGCCGGCTTGGCTGCCCTTCTTCCATTTGTCCGGCACAATACGATACAACTCTGCCTCCGAAGTTTCATCGTTGAGAAATAGGTAGGTACCATCTGCCACCTGCTTGCCAAAATAGGCGGCAGCTTTCATTCTACTCCGCTCAACAGCGCTCTGACCTTCATCGCTCTGCCCTTCAATCGAAGCATTCAGACGGATTGCAACTGGTTTTGGGAAATGTTCATAGATCGCAGCGCTTCCAGCATCCCCCAACTTGTATTCTTTTACCTGCTCCACTTGCAGATTCTTGCCGTCCCAAACCGCCGATACGATCATCGGCTGCTGTTCACCCCCATTATATGCGGACTGGGGGTCCCCATCAACATTTTCGTATACTTGGCCCTTATATTCCAAAAAAGAATAAACTGCACCTTTCATGTAAATCGTATACTGATCTTTGTCTTTTTCCACATCCAAGATAGATGCATCAAAGGTCTGAAAGCATTGAAAATAATCGGAATACGCGGGTTTCTGCCCATTGCGCTTTGTGAGCTGGTCTGTTAGCTGCTGATATTGCTGTCCTGTCAGAACCTCCGGATTTTCTTCAACGTTTTCCCAAAGCCAGAGCCGCTGGCTGTAATTCTTTCCATATTTAGATTCGTATGCCACCTGTTTGAATCCCAAAGAATAGTAGATCATGGTGCTGGTCTGTCCATTATCCACTCCGTCGCGGCTGATCACAATCGGCGGCGATACACTTCTGCCCGCCGCTTTATAATTTACAATACACACAGTCAGAAACGCTGTAACAAAGACTAAGATGGATGCGGCTATCATCCGGCGTCTTCGTATTTTTTTCGCCAGCAGAAGAAACTTTTGATCTTCTGCCTCTCCGGGATCCATTCTTTGAAGCCCTAACTCTTTTTTTTCAACCATAACAATACACACTCCTTGTTTTTATTTGAAACGTTTCATTGATTAATACGCCACAAGCGCAAAAAGTTACAACATTTTTTCATCAGTCAGCCTGCCTCCTATGCTGCCATCTGGCGGCGGGGCAATAACCGTTATGCCCCTGCCTTCTAAAAAACGTGTTATGACATGCATGATAAAAAAGCGGCGTCAGCTTGTTCCCAGCCCGGTTTCATTATATAATGCCTTTAACAATCTGAATTTACAGGAGGAGAAGTTATGAGGCTGGGAAAGGACACAGCAGCGCGGATCATCCGTGAGATCAGTATGATTTTGGATTACGACATCAATATTATGGATGAAAAGGGGGCGATTCTGGCCAGCACCAATCCTGACCGGATAGGCATGTTTCATGAAGGCGCTTTCCGTATCATCCGCCAGGGCCTGGATGAGCTGGCCGTTTATGAAGACGGACAGTATCAGGGCTGCCGCAAAGGAATCAATCTTCCTATTTTTCTAAACGAAACAATCATCGGCGTAATTGGTATCACCGGCAAGGTATCAGAAGTGATGAAATACGGCAAGGTTTTAAAAAAAATGACCGAGATCCTGTTGATGGACCTTTTTTCTTACCACAAAAAAAATCAGCAGGAGCAGGCCCGCCTTTTCTTTGTCAACGAATGGATCAATCTGCAGCCGCTTGAGTTTGCCCCTGGCTTCAAGGAATCGATGGCCGAATACGGTCTTCCCGCCGAAGCACCTTATGCGGTGTGTCTGGTCCGTCCGGCAGCTATACTTGCAGATGCGGAAGATTTGAAGGAAAAAAACGTCCTTCATGCACAGAACAGCGATGTGGGTATACTAATCTGCGCGGTTTCTTCTGCGGATCAAGTCTTATCTTTTGTAAAAAAAGCCGCGCGCTATTCCGGCATCGATCCATTTTTGTGCGCAGTGGGAGGAACCCAGGAGGATTATACCGGTGTTCGCCGTTCCTATCGCCAGGCAAAAAAACTGATGAATTTGAAACATAACCAGCAAGGATGCTTCTTTTACGAAGATTGTATTTCCGAGCTTATCTTAAACGATGTGGATCCGGAATACAAAGAGCTGCTTTGCCGCCAAACCCTTTCCTCGCTGTCAGCCCAGGAAAAAGAAGAGTTCTCTGATTTTATGGACGTCTATATTCGCTGCAACGGCTCCGTCAATGCCATTGCCAAAGAACTCTTTGTGCATAAAAATACCGTCCAATACAAAATCAATAAAATCCTCCGCAAGACCGGCCGCGATCCGCGGATCCTGAAAGATGCCTTTGTTCTGGCGATGACTGCTCAGTGGCTGAAAAAAGGCTAGTGCTGCGTCTGAAACCCTTTGCTCATCTCCCGCACCCTTATTTTCCGTCGTGCTTCTTTATTTGCGCTGCAAGCGCTTGGTACAGCTCCTGGTTATCGATAGGTTTTGCAAGATACCCATTCATTCCTCTCTCCATCGCTTCCTTTGCATCCTCGCTGAACGCATTTGCTGTCAGAGCAATGATCGGAATCTCCGCCCCATTGCCGTGCCCGCTTTTACGGATTTTTTCTGCTGCTTCTAATCCGTTCATCTTGGGCATTTGAACATCCATCAGAATCAGGTCAAAGTTTCCCGGTTCTTGTTCCAGAAACATTGCTGCCGCCTGTTCGCCGTCCCATGCATGGGAAGTATGTACGCCTGCGTTTTGCAGAAGATATTCGATAATTTCGGCATTAAGTTCATTGTCCTCGGCAAATAGAATATGCGCGCCCTTTAACAAGCCCATTTCAGCCTGATTGGACACATTTGCACTGTTTTCTTTTGTATCCTCTTCTCCAGCCTGTTTTAGAGGAAGATCAATGGTAAACACCGTGCCTTCGTTTATTTTGCTCGTCACTGAAATCGTGCCTTCCATCAATTCGACAAGCCGGAAGCTGATGGCAAGGCCCAAACCAGTTCCCTGATAAATCAGGGATGAAGAATTCTGCTGTTCAAAAGGCTCAAACATCTTGCTCATAAATTCTTCCGGCATACCGATTCCTGTATCTGCAACTGTAAAGCGTATGAGAGGCTCCCCATCGCCTTGGTTCAGGCTTTCTGCATCCAGGCGCACCTTGCCTTTTTGGGGAGTGAATTTCATTGCATTGGACAGCAGATTAATCAGAATCTGCCGGGTACGAAGCTCATCAGCCATTACCAGATCCGCCCCTTGGTCCAGATTGTCTTGACAAATGAGAAAGTCAAGCTGCTTTTCTTTGGCTTGATCTGCAAAAAGTTCCCGCAGGTCATCCAGCATTTCGGAAAGATGAAATGCCCGGTTAAGGAGAACGGTCTTGCCGCTTTCAATTCTTGACATGTCCAGAATATCGTTGATCAAATCTAAAAGAAATTTGGAAGCCTTATCGATTTTGGCCAGACACTGTCCGCTCTTTTCCACATCCGGCAGGCTTTCAATACCAATTTTGGTCATGCCGATAATCCCATTGAGCGGCGTACGAATTTCGTGGGACATTCTGGCCAAAAAGCTGCCTTTTTCCTTGCTGGCGGCTTCTGCCTGCAGCAGCTCTTCCCGCATTTTTTTCTGTCGGATTCCATAAATTGCTGTCACAGCAACAAGAACAATCAAAATGAAGTATAGGCTCATCAGCCAGAATCTGGCATGTCTTGCCTGCTTTTCCGAATATATTTCCGCAGCGGAAACCAGCTTGTCCGCCAGATTGAAATAGTCCTCGCTTTGGAGAAAGAGAGATTCCAGCCCGCCGCCTTCCCGGACGTGCAGAATTTCCTTCTTCAATTCTTCCCATGAACGCTGTACTTGCTCCAGCAGTAAGCTGAACTGTTCATCCGACATTTTTTCCAGTTGATTTTCACCGTCTCCGTTCTGAAGATCATACAGAATCCCGTCCAACCTCTCAATCAAATCGTCATTCTCTTTCCCGTACATTTCTTCTTTCACTAGTTTCTGAGTAGCGCCCCGCACAATGCCCGAATAATTGACAATTCTGGCGTTTCCCTGCAAATTTTTAATGATGTAAAAGGAAAAAATCCCTACCCCGACAAAGGTGACAAGAACCATTGCAATCATCCATTTCTGCTGTATTTTCATTTTTCTCATTTTGTTCACCGAATCCTATATGCTCATTATACGTACCTTACTGCGTATTGTCCACAAAAAAAGCGTTTACTATCGATTCCACCTCTGTCTGGGACCGTCTCAAATTGCAGCGGAGTTTCATATACTAATCCGTAAAGGAGATGATCCATTGTCCAATAACGAGAATATCAACCGGGAACTTTTTGAAAGAATGCCAATTCGAAGGGCCTTTCTGACGCTGGCAGTTCCCACTGTTTTAAGCCAAGTCATCGTAATCGTCTATAGTCTGGCGGATTCTTTTTTTGTAGGTAGATTGGGAGATCCGCAGCAGGTCGCTGCTCTGACCATTTCATTCCCCATCTTTAATATGCTTACGGCGCTGGCCAATATATTCGGCATCGGAGCGGCCAGTGTCATTTCGCGCAGTCTGGGCGCAGGAAACTCTGAACGGGCGAGGAAAGCATCTGCCTGCGCCTTCTGGAGCGCCGCTATCTCCGCAGGCTTGATGATCCTGGTACTGATTTTATTTATGAAAGAAGTTCTTACCCTCCTGGGAGCAACGGCGGATACATACGCATTTACCCGCAGTTATCTGATCTGGGTGGTCTTATTCGGCGGACTTCCTACGGAGCTTTCCCTATTGCTGGGGCATTTGCTGCGCGCTGAAGGCAGAACCAAAGCTGCCAGCATTGGCATGACCCTGGGCGGTCTTTTGAATATCGCGCTGGATCCCTTGTTTATCTTTTACTTTCATTGGGGAGTGGGCGGAGCAGGAATCGCCACTATGGCGGCCAACACTGCTTCCATGGTGTTTTTTTTGGGCGTATTTTTCCGCATTCGCCGCCATACGGTTCTTTCGCTGAGTCCAAAGGACTTTACCGTCCGTCAGGGAATTCTTGCAGGCATCGTCTCGGTGGGCCTGCCTACCGGGCTCAACACCTGCCTTGTCAACCTGGACAATGCCTTGATGTCCGGACTGACCGCAGCTTATTCCGATCAGGTGGTGGCAGCCTACGGGATCACCCAGAAGATCACCACCGCAACCATCCACATCAGTCAGGGAATGGCACAGGGGATTTTGCCTTTGATCGGTTATAATTATTCCCAGGGCAGGCTGACCCGCGTCCGGCAGACCAATCGGTTTGCGCTGCGGACCCTGCTGATTTTCACCATTTTCTTTTTTGCTGCCATTGAAGCTTCGGCAGCTTCTCTGTCTCGTATCTTCATCGACGAGCCGGCGACTGCGGCGCTGACTGGTGTCTTTATGCGGTGCTGGATGTTCTGCGCCTTCGGCATGTGTCTCTTTCAGATGTATAATGCCATTTTTCAAGGAGTCGGCCTTTGGAAGCAAGCCCTTCTGCTCACAATCTGCAGGCTGGGGATTTTGTTTCCGGCAGCGTCTTTAGGACTTAACAGGTTCCTCGGCTTGCAGGGTTTGATGTTTTCCCAGCCCCTGTCCGACACTTTGACGCTGTTTCTTTGTATGGCCGTTTATCATAAGGTCAAGATCAATCAGCTCTGCAGCGGTCAAGCGCCAAGCGATCCATAAGTTTTCTTCAGGCCATGATGGTGATGCTGCTGCCGCCGAATTGATCCTTTTTAACGATGATCTGACGGTCGATCTTTTCTTTCAGCTCGGCCACATGGGAGATGATTCCCACCAGCCGGTTTCCCTCCGTGAGATCGGACAGCGCCCTGATGGCCTGCTGCAAGGATTCTTCATCCAGGGATCCGAAGCCCTCATCCACAAACATGGTATCCAGCTTGACTCCGCCGGCGGAAGACTGAATCTCATCAGAGAGTCCTAGCGCTAAGGAGAGGGAGGCTTTGAAGGATTCTCCTCCCGAAAGGGTCTTGACGCTTCGCTCACTGCCGTTGTAATGGTCGATCACATCCAATTCCAGCCCGCTCTGACTGAGGCGGTTCTCTGCTTCCAGCCGGCGTTTCAGCTCGTACTGCCCGCCGGACATAATCATAAAGCGGGTGTTTGCCCGATCGATGATCCGGTCGAAATAGGTCATCTGCACATAGGTTTCCAGCATGATCTTTTCTTTGCCGCTGATGGTTCCGCCTGCCGTATCCGATAGGGCTTTCATCCAGGACCACTCTTCTTCGGCCGCTTCCATTTCCCTGGCTCTGTTCTCAATCTGCAGCAGGCAGTCCCGATTTCGATCCAGTCTTGAGCGAATGGTCTGCAAGGTTTGAGAAAGGTCGGTCTTTTCCGCTTCCCAGGCTTTCTTTTTTTCAATTTCAACATCAGGATCTGCGGCTTGCATTCCTTGCAGCTGTTCTTTAAGGGTACGGGCCGTTGCCTCAAGGTCTGCAATTCGTTCCCTGCTTTTCTGGAGCTGCGTTTCCGCTTGACGCAGAGCCTTATCGAGGGAGGATTGGGTTTTCTCCAGTTCCTTCAGATATTTTTTTGCTTCCTCTTTGCTGGAAAACTCCAGTTTTTGAGCCAGGCCGCTTTCCTGCTCCCGAAGGTTTTTTTCCTGGCTTTCAGACCTTGCCAGTTCCTGCTCGTCTTGGTTCAAAAGGTCTTTCTCTTGCTCCACCTTTTTCTGTCCCTGAGGTATGTTCTGTTCCAAGTCGGCCTTTTGCTCCGCCTGCTTTTCAAGACAGGCTTGTTTTTCTTTCAGCTCTTTTTGCTGTGCTTTCAGCTCTGCCCTCTTTCGATCGATCCAATGGGAAAGGGATTCCAGGGGGCCGTCTTTTATGAAAACCTCTGCCTGCCGTTTTAGATCGGCCCTTTGGGCCTCCGCCCTGCCTTTAATTTCGCCGGCAGCAGCGCTGGCTTGCGCCATATCGTCCTGGGCCTGTTCCTTTTTGGAACGGGCAAGCTCTACTTCTTCCTCGCTGGGCGCGCCCTGGGTGATGCTGGCGGGCTGAGGATGGTCCGTCGAGCCGCAGACCGGACAAGGCTGACCCGGATCCAGACTCTGTGCCAAAACACCGGCCTGTTCATCGAGAAATGCCTGGTATTTCTCGGCGTATTCCTGTTGTGCCTGCTGGGCGCAGGCAGCAGCTTTCTGGTACTCTGCGCTGGCTTCCTCCCATTTGGTCTGGGTGATCTGGTATTGCTTTCTTATCTCTTCCAGTCCTTTTAGCTGCTGGCCCATCCGGCGATTTTCTTCTATGGCCTGCTGCGTCTTTGTCTGCTCAACGTCAATCTCTTTTAGGAATTCCAAGTCTTTTCGCTGCTGTTCAAGCTTTGCGGAAAGAGATTCAATGAATGCGGCCCTCTCTTCTTTTTCCGTCCGCTTCTTTTCAGCCCTTTTCCGGCATAATGACAGCTGCTGCCGCACATTTTCCAGTTCATCGTACGCGGGCAGGTGTGCTTTCATATTGGCGGTCTGCTCAGAGAGCTGTTCCCGCTGGCCTGCTTTTGCCGATTCCTGGTCCAGCGCCGCCTTCTTTTGCTCTTGATTCATACGTTCTTTTCCAAGCTCCGTTTGGGCGCCTTCCAAATCAGCGGCGGCTTTCTGCTGTGTCCTGATCCGGTCAAGATTCAGGTGCACAGCCCGAAGCTGACGTTCGGTCTTTTCCAATTCTTCCGTTTTTCTTTGATACTGCTGCTGGTCATCATCGATGATCCTTTGAATCACCGGTACCAATTCTTGCGAAGAAAGTTTTCCTTCCTTGGCCAGCTGCAGCTGTTCCCACTCCGGTGATCCCTCCCTGCATTGTATTTCGTCCACATACAGTTCCAGGCCGGCCTTCATGGCTTTGTATTGTTTTTCCCTTGTCAGTGTCTCTGATTTGAGTTTGTTCTGCAGAATCTCATAATTCTGGGTGCGGAAGATTTGCCGGAAAATTTTTTTCCGGTCGTCTGTGGATGCCAGCAGCAATTTGAGAAAATCCCCCTGGGCGATCATCGCGATCTGGGTGAACTGGGCGCAATCAATTCCCAGGATCTCTTTAACGGCCTCGTTGACTTCTCTGATCTTTGTTACGATTCTCCCGTTTGGATAATGGAGCTGGGCCTCCGCTTTTTGGAGGACAGTTCCATGACCTTTTTTCGCCGGGCGCATATATTCCGGATTGCGGCGCACCGTGTAAAGGCTTTCATGGTAGCAAAACACTAGCTCCACAAAGGTGGGCGCGGCCGGATCGGCGTATTTGCTGCGAAACATGCCGGTTTCCCGCACCATGCCGCTGGCCTCGCCAAAGAGAGCGTAGGTAATGGCATCAAAAATGGTCGTCTTTCCGGCGCCTGTATCTCCCGTGATCAGATAGAGGCCGCACGCCCCCAGCTTGTCCATCTCGATCACCGTCTCTGCCGCATATGGGCCAAAAGCGCTCATTGTCAGTTTGATCGGTCTCATTTCTCATCCTCCCAAATGGCTTTCACCAGCTTTTCCACCAGGCTTTCCTGACTGGGGGACAGTTCCTGCCCGTTCTGCATCTGAAAAAAATCCGCGAACAGCCGGGCCGGCGGTTTTGTCTCCGCTGCCGCTGCTGTTTCAAGGCCTTGGGCGCGCACGCGGCTGTTGTCATAGTCCAATTTCATCAGATTGGGATAGATGGACCGCAGCTTTCCAATGGCATCGAAGATATCCTCTTCGTCGGTCAGGGTTATATGCACATAGTCGCTTTGGTCCGCAAATTGGTACTGCTCTCTTGCGGTAACTTCCATATAGCTTCCCCGAATTTCCCGCATCTGTCTTCTGGGAATCAGCGGAACCGTTCGCAGCAGGAGATTGCCCTTTTCTTTCAGTTCTATGACGGTAACCGATTTCTGATGCTTGACTTCTGAAAAGGAATATTTCAGCGGTGTTCCGCAGTATCTGGCTTTTGTTTGACGTTTGCTCTTCCCTTCTTGCGGGGGGATGGGAATATTCTGCGGGCTGTGGAGATGTCCCAGGGCGACATAATCGAAAGGCCGGAATACACCTGCTTCAATATGATCGGTGCCCCCTGCCGAAAGCTCTTCCGAATCGCAGCTCTGGGAGCCTGTAACGAATTGGTGGGTCACTAAAATATTACGTTCCTGCGGGTCGATATCCATTTGCTGGATCGCCGCGCTCACCGCATCGGTGTAAGAGTTGATTTCTTTATCCGGAAAAACGGCCCTGGCGTGAGCTGGTTTGAGAAAGGGCAGGAGAAACACATGGACGCTGCCAAACGCGTCCTCAAAGGTTATGGGCTTGACTGCGCCGTCATAAACCGGCGAAAGGTATACGCCGCTTGCAGTCATGAGCTGGGCGCCGAAAGACAGACGTTCGGGAGAATCGTGATTGCCGCTGATGATCAGCACGCTGCGTTTCTCCTCGGAAAGCCGCACCAAAAAGTCGTCAAAGAGCTGGACGGCTTCTGCCGAGGGGACTGTCTTGTCGTAAACATCCCCTGCGATGAGTACTCCATCGGCGTCTTCCTCTTTAATGATTTCTAATATTCGCTTTAAGATATATTGCTGATCTTCGATCATGGAAAATCCGTTGACCCGTTTGCCAAGATGAAGATCGGATAAATGGATCAGTTTCATAACTCCCCCTTTTTATCGCCGGCTTTTCGGCCGGTCTTCATCTTGCTATTATATCATTTCCTGATCCCAGATCAAATGTTCAGCTTGTGTTCAAGGATATTTTTACTCAAGTACAAAGCTGCTGAAGTCAAAGCAAGGCATATCACTAATCCCAAAATCAGCCCGCGGGTAATCTCATAGCTGCCGCCTATACGCACAAACATTTTGTAAGCCAGCCGTCCCAGCAATGCGATCAAGGCTGCAGACCCTGCAAAAATCCCTGCTGTAGCAATCGGACCCTTTTGGGAACCCAGCGCCATATGGCGTAAGGCATAGACAAAAAACAGCAGGCTCAGTACCATACCCGGCACAGCAAAGATGAGCGCTGTCAGCAAAAGCCCGCTGACGCCCGCCTGCCAAATCGGCATGCCGTCCAGCATCCAGGATTTGATCAGTCTAGGTATATATTGGCTTTCCCAGGGATACAGAAACATCAGAAATGTGCAAAGCTGCACGGCTGCTGTTTGAACCCACACAGCCAGTATCTTTGAGGCAATCAAATTTTTTGTGCGAACAGGCAGTGCCATGTAAAGGTTAGAGTCATGGCCGAATACAGTTCGATGAAAGAGCAGATGGGCTTCGTACAAGATCAGAAACAAAATGGCCGCGGCTGCGACGGCTGTAACTGCTGCTGCAGCGCTTTTTTCCCAATCGCTGATATCGGAATAATAGGTCGTTTGATAGATCATTTTCGCGCCTGCTGCCAGCAAAAGGATGGCCGGAATCATCATAATCATCTGCCGTTTTATAAGCCGCAGATTCATGTCAAACATTTTCTGCATTATGTTCGCCTCCCCTCTAAAAGTCTGCAAAATACAGCTTTCCTTCATATCCTACGACCGCAGTCCTTCCTTTTGTCCAGGACACAGACTCAAAGCAGACAGGCAAAGCGAGCTTTCCCCGATTGTCAGCCAGGCCTTTTTTCAGGTTGTCATAGTCATCATCAATCACCAGGGCATAACCGTCTTGGAACGCTCCGCAATCGCTGTATGTTCCGGAAAGACTGAAAACTCGGTCGCCCCTGGTGTTGACGCAAAACCAGTTGTTATTTTTTCCGTCATTGATCCAGGCAAGTCCCTGGGAAAACTGGGACGTGCCTGTCAGCCAGTCTCTTTTTAGCTGGAATACCGTATTTCCCTTTTCACCGATACACTGTTTTTCCCCCTCGCCCGTTTCTATAAAGCATCGTCCATCAGAAAAGCCGCTGGTCCTTTGGATGGTTTTGTCGCTGAATACTTGTTGAAAGTCTGCGTTATAGCACAAGAGCCGTATCTCACCGTCATCCCGATCCTGGGAGAACCAAAAGAAGCCTTCGCTGTAACTGTCAAAGCTCATTCCTTTTTTCGAATAGAACAGCGTTTCCCTGTTCGTTACGCTGCCGACCCATAGCTGATAGCCGTTCTCCATTAGAAAATATCCGTCCTGAAGCATGGTAAGCCTCTGATTGGGTTTTGCCCGATAGCAGGGCTTTCCTTTTGTGTCAATGATGCAGTCCTGCGTTTCATCCCATACCACAGCCCAGCCTTCGACAAAGGGGCTGCCTTCTTTATAGCGGGCCGGGATCACAGGCTGGCCGTCCTGGTTCAAATAGCCGAAATATTCACCTTGTTGAAATAAATAGCGGTCATTGTCTCCCTGGAAATCAATATAATCGTACTGGCCGGCTTCTGCCAGGCAGCTGCCATCCCGGTCCGTCAGCGCGTAGAAGAGCCGGCCATCCTCTTCGCCTTCGGCAACAAAACGATTTTCCGCCCCGTCCATGGGAACCAGCTGAATCAGGGAATCCATGCCCGCCAGCTCAACCGGCTTCAGCGACCGCACCAGCTGAACCTCTTCGGAATAGCTCTTTGCCAGAAAGGCTATCCCTGCGCCTGCGGTGGCAATTACTGCTGCTATGAGAATGAAGATGTATTTAAGGCGAATCCTCATAGTTCTTTCCTCCCTCTATGAATCGTGACATTCCGTTTAATTTGTTGCATGTGCTATTGTATTATTTATATAGTACAATAGCACATAGGGATGCGCTTGTCAATGCGCATTTGCTTTGTTGGGAAGGCTTTATTGATCTGCGTTTTTTGCATATTACTGTTGGCGGAATCCCAGCTGGGCGTCGTGCCTGGGATAAATGGCTCGGGAGAAGTTTCAGCTCACAAGTCGAAAGAATGTGGCGCAGCTGTCGCTGTTCTGCATGCTCTGATGGCAAAAAAGCAGCGCAGCGAAGTCGGGAAGCGCGCCGAGGACGAAGGTTGGCAATGTGGTAAGGATCGTATACCTTGCAAGTCACGTCGCAGCAAGATTCTGTATTTTATTCCCCTGCGGCAGCGCCGCACCCAATGGAGAATATCGTATAAATTTTTCTATCCTCCACACACTACTGTTGGAGGTGGTATTCATGGATAGAGATTTTAGGGTAGCGGATCTGTCCGCGGAAAAGGTGGCGGAAATCAACGAGTTTCAGAAAAAGCTGCGTAATGAAACCAATCAAAATATTGTCTTAATCGCATACGAACCAGGCACGACAAAGTAGCAGGATTGCGGCGGCTGGGATTGGGCCGGAGCGTTTAGATGGTACATTTGTTTGGGGATAACCAAGAATGGGGCATATCACATAAATGCGTGATGAATGTGATATGTCCTTTTTTTGTGCACATTTCGCCGAGTGTTGAAGCGAGAAGGGAAGGCCCCTAAGGGTTTTGCCTTTGTGGTGTGTTGGTGTTGAGTCGGGCTGGACCGGGCCGGGAAATTTTTTTTAAATGGTTTGGTTTTTTTCACAAAGTTGTGGGTTTGCGGGGTCTGATATTGAGAAGTGGCAGGATTTTCGGCTTTTGGCTGGTTTTGAGAGGGTGCAATCGTTGAAAATTGCGTAAAAACTTGAATTTATTTGAAGTTTTTTACGCAAACCTATGCCCCATGAAATTCAGGAATCGCTATACAATCAAAAAAGAACGTTGAAATTTCAACGTTCAAATGGTGGAGAATAGGGGGATCGAACCCGGATTTAGTCTATAACTATGTTAAACTAACATAGGCTACAATGTACAATTATCAACGTTTTCAGCGGATTTACAGCTATTTACCTATAACAGTATAAACTAGCTTAAATCCGTTTTTTACGTCAAATTTTACGTCAATCTATATTTTATATAAAACCCACTTACATGTCTGGATGGTGTAGCGTAGCTCATACCGGATTGTTTTTTTATTAACAGTGCTTTGGCAATCATACACAATTGCATCCACACCGGCTATTTTTGTTTTTGTTATATCTAAAATATTATCAACTTTAATCTCTTTACCATTGTACGAAAATTTGTATGGCCTAGGCGTCTCTCCCGGGGCAAATATGGCCATAACACCTATTTGTTTAGATACGATTTTCACTCTACTACCTCTTCGGGCTGTTTATCCGGTCTCAATCCTTTAAACACCGGCTGTCGCATCCCGCCGTTTGCGGTTCGCTCCATAAACTCTACTGTACAGACTAATTCTTGCTGTATCCAGTTTGCGGATTCATTTCCTTTTGGTATTGGGTCAAATGGTGAAGGGGTTGTTGGAATCTCTTTTATACGGGCAAAATTGGCTCCACCAACGCCGAGAGTCACGTGGCCTTTATAGACCATCACCCCCTCTTGGTTATACTTGCCAAGAATAATGCTGGTCATATGGTTCGACTTTTGTATCCATCCTAAGATGACAAAATCATCATCCTGCATATTTTTGATTTTAATCCAGTTTTTTGTCCTCTTTCCTTGAATATAGAGGCTATCTTTTTTCTTTGCAACGACACCTTCTAAGCCTTGTTGTTCTGTTAATTTATAAAGATCAATTCCACCTGATTCAAAAACCGTAGATATTGCAATTTTGTTGCTTTCTATGACTGTTTTCTGTAAAAGCTCTTTTCGCTCCATAAGTGGAAGGCCGGTCAGGTCCCGGCCGTTGAAATAAAGTATATCAAAAGCAACAAAACTGACCGGGTGTGCTTCTGCGGCCAGCTTGATTTTGAAATCATTTGACATTAAAGACCGGCGCTGTACCTCAGAGAAATTTGGTTTGCCATTGATCAACGATATATATTCACCATCCAATATACATTTTGTGTTAACTTGCTTATGCAGATTAGCAAGCTCAGGAAATACCGGCAGCATCCGCTTGTTGCGTTTATTTCTTAATTCAGTTCTAGTTTCATCTAAATACGCAATTGCTCGTTCACCATCAAATTTTATCTCATATATATAATTTGAGTCCTCAAACGCTTTTCCTGTTGCACCGATCAGCATCGGACTGATATTTTTTTCAGAAAACAAATCCATTTAAGAGGCACCTTTTTCAACTTGCTCTACCGTCTTTTTTAGCGCTTCCATAAAGTCTATTACGTTGCTGCCTGCGGAGGTATCCGTTGAAACTATCTCTTTTCCAGTGATTTTTGTCTCGATTGCCGCACGTAACCGCGCCTGGTATTCGTCGTGATATGCTGCTGGCTCGAAAGGTTGTGTCATGCTGGCAATAAGCGTCTTAGCCATTTCTAACTCTGCTTTATCGACCGTTACAGCGGGCCTTGCTGGCATAGCCTGTATTTCTTCTTGATAATACAGGATTTTAGCTATCAACCCCTCTTTAGTTGGATATAGTATAAGCAAATTTTCAGACGTTCCAATCACCGTTTTAGCTACTGCCACTTCCTTTTTACTTAATAGAGCCTGCCTGAACAATTCAAATGGCTTCTCACCTCCCGCTTCAGCTACGACATAATAATTTTTTTCAAAATAGATTGAATCGATCTCAGACATTTTCGCAAAGTGTAAAATATGAATTGTTTTATCCTTTTTAGTCTTTATTTTTTCAAGCTCTTCACCGGTAAATGTGACGTACTTCCCCTTGTCATATTCGTAGCCTTTTATGATGTCATCCCCTGATACCTCTTTATTGCAGCTTGGGCAGTATTTTTTGTATTTTATTCGTTCGTGGGACTCTTTGCATAACTGATTAAAGCTCACCGAAATATCCTTTGTCGTTTTCTGTAAACTTACAGGTATGTGGATCAATCCGACGCTGATCGCGCTTTTTAGTGCTGGCATTTTTTCACCATCCTTATCGTTTTTGGATAGTGTTTGCTATTTTCATTTTTTAATTCATTATAAAAAAATTAGCCGCAAGGTTTAACCCCTTGCGGCCTTTGTAATCTCTTCTCCCCGATCTCATAAAGAAGGAAAGTTATCATTATTATATATGGTATATCGCTGTAGTCAACCCAAATGCAATAATATGGGCATTTTACGCATTAAAAAAGCCCCGGACAGGATCACTCCCCCGGGGCATAGGTATGGGCTATTCGGTTGTTTCAATTCCCTCTTCAATCGTTACTTCTTCATTCTCGCCGGCCAGGTCACTTTCAAGTTCTGTTTCATCGATGTAGTCTCGTCTTGGCTCCTTGTATGTAAGGGCCTGCTCGCTGTCCGACAGTCCTGCTGTGGTATTGTCAACAACAATGCCTAGCACTGACAGTAGAACAAACACTGCATTGACTACATCCAACAGTTTTGCCTGTATCCCCTCAAGATTGAATGAGCAACCAAAAACGGCTGCTATCACTTGGATGAGAAGAATCACTGCCGGGATCACGGCTACCCAAAACGCTTTACTTTTAAATCTTACTTTCCAGTTTATTTTCATTGATATATACCTATCCTTCCTCTATCTATTTATTAAGTGTTCTTGTAACTCTTTTTTCATGTCTTTAAGTTTATCAATACTGTTATTTGTGATCGCATGCTCCATAAGACAAAGCATGGATTTACACAAAATCTTATTGTCCTCAAAAGCTTCCCTGGTTGCCTTTTCCAAGTCATCAATCCGGCGGTTATCATTATCCAAGTATTCAGCATGTTTCATAACCTTTTGTTTTAAATTTGTAAATGGTGACAATCCTTTTTTTAAATAGGTAATCGCCAATCCAACAGCTGCGATAAAAGTCAAAATCCAAAGAAGCTGTGTGAGGCTAAATGTTATGTCTCCCATACCATCACCTACTTCTTACTGCTTAAATACTTTTTTGCAACCCATTTATCCGTTCCGATCCGGCACCAACTGCCTTTTGTCTCCACAACAGTTACTTTCGTACCATTCCGCAGCGCCCCGACCTTCTTCCCCTTGATAGACGCTTTGCTTCGGACATTCAGGCCGGCCTTCGCTGAGACATACATGGCTTTGCCTTTTTTAGTACTACTGCTCGATTTCTTCTTTACACCGAAATACGCATAACAGTCGCTAAACTGCACAAAATACCCGTTCTTTCGTTTTGTTTCGTCGTAACGGTATTTAGCGCCTTTCTTAAAGTCCAAATGGGCTGCCGTCGGGCTGATATATCCAATACCGATGAACCCCAAATCCTGCGCTGCACACATGATATATTTTGATGCAACTCTTTTTCCGTCCATCCAGACGTTCACATCTACGGCCCTCCCTTCCAAATGTCTGCTGTTGCTGCTGCCACCGACCTTTCGGTTATACGCCGGGCTGCGGTACCCGGACGTGATTGTTATAGACACGGTTTTTGGATTTTTAGCCTTATTTTCAAAGTAATCCCGCAGTTTCTGCAGGTACTTTGGTAACCGCTCGTCAATCAGAATCTTGTCCGTCCCTGGGCAGCCAAACTCACTGACCTTAAAGTTTTCGGCCAGCTTTTTACTGCCATGTTTTTTCTTACTGTATTTTTTGATAGCCATATAATTCCTTTCCGGCCTTTCGGCCTATAAAAATAGACCCGAAGGTCTCTCATTAATTTGTTTACGCTGTCCGCTCCCAAATATTGACCACCTTGTATGGTGGCATGTTTTTTCCGGCAGCGTCGGTACCTGTGTAGTCGGAATAACCGCTCAGGCTATGGGTATGCGCGCCGGCTGAGCCGGTATTAAACGCACTTCCATCACTTGACTGATAATTTGCCCAATAGTTGCCTTTGCCGTACCATTGACGTTCCCAGCCGCTAAAGTGGACATGGGCGCCGGCTGAATTTGCTGCTGCTGACTGCCCTGCTAAAGAATGTCTATGAGAAATAACTGCTGCATCCGTACTTCCTCCATCCTTTAAATTGTTTGTTAGTGTATAGCCCGAGGCGGCACCAAAAAGCATTACTCCTGGCAGCAGCCTCCATGTGCCTCCAATCATCGTATTGGGGTCAAATTCACTTTCACTTTTAGTCGTTTGAAGAATGCTCCCAACGGGGTGGGTTACTTCTAAAAGTAAGTTGCTAATATTTAGTGCCCTATCACCAAGTAATTTTTTCCATTTTTCTTTATGGGCGGCTTCGATCTCAACAAAAGCGTTAAGAGTAGCAATATTCGCCGCATTCTGCTTACCCTTATCTCCTCTGTATGCAGTCGACGAGGTTTCTCCCAGGGCAAGAGACGGACTGATCTCCACATATGCGGACCCGGTCCATCTGTAGGTTAGGTTTGTATTTGTTGCCACATAGATTTTTCCGGTTTCACCGCTTGATGGAAAATTTGCTTTACTTGCGTATTCAAGTACATCATCCACGTAGCTTGGCAGCTGCGCCGACAAGACTTTCCCGTTCGCATCCAGCTCCGCCACACCACCCGCGGCGCCTTTCTGCGATGTGGCAATCGCTCCCACCTGGGCAGCAGTCGTCTGATGCGGGTTGCTGGTGTTTGATAGATGACTGTGGGCGGCGTCATACTTTGTTTTCAGATCATTCGTGAGATCGTTCGTTGATAGGCCCTTTCCGGTGACCTTGTCCACCTTTTTGTCGTCGAGTTTTTTCAGTTCCGTGTCTACTGTTTTAAAATTCCCATTCGTCACATCTACATCGTAAAATTCATCTTTATCCGGTAAGACAAAGCCCATATTGGGTGTTGTTGTTTTAGCCATTCGGCAGTACCTCCTCCCTTAATTGTCCATGTGTGTACGCGGATAGCTGCGCATGTGTGAATCGTGCCAGCGTTTTGTACTGGTTATAGATCAGGCCGACGCTGCAAACCAAATTGCAGGGCAAAATCTTTTCCAGCAGCCGCTCAACCGCAAGCTTGTTATTCTTGGCAGTCAGTTCCACGCCCACCGCAATCGTATAAGCGTTTACATCCAGCATTACCTGATATCCGTCCGTTCCACATAAAGCCGCGAGCATGTCGGCCAGCGTTCGCTCTGTATACGGCGTGCTTTCCGTCAGACGCGCAAGCAGGTTAAAGCGCCGTTCCTCCAGGGTTGCGCCCGGAATTGGCTCTACGCTATAAATTTGTTCGTAGCGGGCGATCGCATCCTCATCAGCCGTTTCGATAAACTGATTCTCAAGCCCCTGCCTGATTTGCGCAAGGATGGAATCCAGTTCGACTTGTTCGACTGCTGTGATTGCCCGAAGCTCCCGATAGCTTTTCAAATGCTCCGGATAATATTCGATTAACTCCTTATGCTCCATTAAACGTCCCCCTTACTGGTACTTGACTGCCTCTGAGCGCAATGTTTTTCGGTGATCCATTGATCGTCGTGTCTTCAATATCTAAGATTTCTGTCAGGTTCAGTAGCCGGTTCTCGATCTGGCTGATTCGCACGATCGTGCCAATGTCAGCAGCATCATCGCCCCAGGCAATCCGCAATTCCTCAAAATAGGTATTCAGAGCCGCCGTGATGGACTCTTTGGCCAAGTCATACGTATAACCCTCCGCGTAGGTCACGGTTGCCGTAATATTCATGGTGACCGGCTCCGCGCCCACTACCGTGACCCGGTGACCGATCGGGGCGATGCCTTTTCCCTCTCCGGTGTTTGAGATCGGATCGAGGATGGTCTGCACCTCATTGATGATCGCAGCAGATGGCACATCATGCAGATGATCTAGCAAAATCACCTTCACTGTGCCGCCACCGTTCCACACCGGGACGATCTTGCAGCCGCCAGCATGATCGATGCTATTCACTTTGTTTTTATAGTCAGCCAGGTTCCCGCCAAAGTCTTGGCCGGCCACGTT
>CABJAP010000012.1 GCA_902363595.1 Clostridia bacterium
TAAATGGTTTCATGGGGTTGCGAGAGGACTTTTGCATAGCATGGTGGACTGATTTTTTAATCCGCTATGCGCGAAATGATTGGTGGGGGCTTGGTTTCGACTTTTTCAGTGGCCTCGGCTGGTGCATTGATTGGGATCAATGCACCAGCCTTGTTTGCGAGAATGCGCCCGAAAGCGCATGCGCCTCTCAAAATCAGCCAGAAGCAGCAAAGTCTGCTTCTTTTCAATATCAGGCCCCGCAAACCCACAACTTTTTGAAAAAAACGATACCTTCCAATAAAATTTTCCCGGTCCAACCATCTAACGCATCGCGCATTCGAAGCAACAGCCACTATTTCTCAGACCGCAATTCTGTTATACTATAAGCAGATAAAAGAAAGGAGGCCCTTCAACATGGGAATTCGGATAACAAAGCATTAACAGCAAGGCGTTGATGTTAACATGCCTTGCTAATCGGAAAGTTATAACAGCGAAAGATTAGGAGGCAAAAATGTCCTATTTTAATTATCAATCTCAAAGAATTTATTATACAGAGTCCGGCAGCGGAAGTCCGGTGCTGTTTCTTCACGGAAACACCGCATCCTCCAAAATGTTTGAACCGCTGCTGCCCTTGTACGAGGAAACGTTTCACGTGATCCTCATTGATTTTCTGGGCCATGGAAAATCCGACCGCCTGGAAAAATTTCCGGCAGAATTGTGGATCGAAGAGGCGAGGCAGACCGTTTCACTATTGGAACATCTGGGGCGAAAAAAGGTCCATCTTGTGGGGACCAGCGGCGGCGCATGGGTGGCAATCAATGCTGCACTGGAACGTCCGGATCTGGTTGGAAAAGTCGTTGCCGACAGCTTCGACGGCCGCATGCTGGCGGATGATTTTTCTCAAAACCTGATCCAGGAACGAAAAAGCGCCAGGGAAGATGAACTGGCCGCCGGCTTTTATCAATGGTGCCAAGGTGAGGACTGGGAAAAGGTGGTCGATCTGGACACCCAGGCCCTGCTCAAATGCGCCAGGGAAAAGCTGCCGCTGTTTGTCAAACCTTTGAGGGAGCTGCGGGTGCCTCTTTTGCTTATGGGGAGTGCGGAGGATCAAATGTCCAGAGCGGATTTCCAGAAAGAATACCAAGCCATGGCCCAAGAGACGGGCGCCCAAGTTGAAATCTTTCCAAGAGGTGTTCATCCGGCCATACTTTCCAGTGCAGAACGAGCCGCGGAAAGGATCAGTGAATTTTTAGGATAACCACATAAATACAAAACAGTGAAAAATGGCATAGCGCTGTTACAGCCGCAATTGAAGCAGCAAAAAGCATGAACGAATATCTGACATAGGAGTTCATGCTTTTTATCGTTAAAGAACTGGATATCCCTATGAATGTGCCCAGTCTCACACCGGATTGTGAGCGTTGTGGAGAAGCTTGAATGGAAAAGGAGGGAAAAATGATTGGAGTTCTCAAAGAAAAAGAACCGGCTCTGTACGCAATATTAACAGAGCCCAATCCAATAGCTGTATACCAAAAATACTATCATTGCTTAAGCGACTGTAATATTGTTTTGTTCGATGGTAAAAAAGATACGAATATTTCACAACACTGTATCGATAAAGCCATTGGGAATTATTACATTATGGGAATCGGCAATTATCGCAATGCGGTCATCCTTAATAAACAATTTTGGGAGGCGGCAGCAACAAACAGAGCAAAACAAGCTCCGGTGAAAATCGGATTTTGTATTGATTTTGATTCGAACATTATGTCTTATTTGCCGAAAGCACTGAAAGACGGCAGACAAGACGATGATTTTTGTAAATTGCTTTGGTATATAAAAAGCAACCATTATGCATTGACATGCTTGCCTTATTCCATTGAAGACAGCTTGAACAAAAAAGGAATGAAGTCAACAGAAAAAGTATATCAAGCATTATTATATTTCTACGCCTTCAGCAGACTGACCATTGATCCGTTGGGAGAACAAGATTTTAAAAATCTCGCACTGGACATAGATATCGAAGATTATCAGCAGGCGGATGATACATGGAATGAAATGATACGATTAAGAGAGCACGAACGAGATAAGGAAAAACGGACAAAGTCAATTTACTGTTTGTTATTAGAAACGATGATATTAAAACATGGAGTTAAAAAGCCTTACAAAAAGAAAATGGAAACAATGATTCGTTTCGTAAATGAGCAGCTGGGCGTTTACCTGGAGAATGCCCTTTATTTATGCGGGCTATATCTTTTGGATAGTAATCATGAAGGAATTCGACGCTTTTTTTCAAAAATGCAGCCGGCTGCTAAAAATTTGACCGATAAAATTGCGGGAATGGCATGGGATTTATTCCATATATCCAATTTACCGGAAGAGATGAGGATCAACAGCATGGAGAAGCAGGCCACGGTTTTGAATTATTTCATAACAAGAGACCAGGGACTAAAGGACATCATTCAATGGAATCCCGTTCAAAGAATGGTATTTGATAAAGACATTTCGATTGCAAAGTATAAACATTCAATATTGGAGCTTCCCATTGATGAAAAGACCCTGAGAAGTATTCCTCAATCACAAAGCGCCAGAGAAAGATTATGTATGGAAGGGGACTTGGAAACCTTAATAACTGTGAAAGAAAAAGAGTTGATGAATTTACGCAATGGATAATCGGACTTTTCCAGAAAAGAACCCGGTTGACTTTTCCCCTGCGGTAAAGTCTATACTAAGAGTGAAAAGGAGGGGACCTATGCTATCAATCGGCGAATTCTCAAAAATCTGCAAGGTATCAGCAAAGACCCTGCGTTATTATGCGGAAATCGGGCTTATTCTGCCTGATCAAATCAACCCGGAAAGCGGCTACCGCTATTATTCGATCGAGCAGCTTAAAACCATGCTCTTCATCGACCGTCTGAAAGCCTACCAGTTTTCCCTGGAAGAAATCAAGGAGATTCTTCATGCGGGACCTTCCCAAGAAGAAATCCTCTATGAAGCGCTGCGAAAAAAGAAACGGCAGCTGGAAAGACAAGTACAGGAATTCCAAAACAACCTGGAGCAAATGGACAGAGACCTGACCAATTTGGAGGAAGGCAAGTCCATGATGTCGTATCTGGAAGGCATCGATGTGGAGCTTGTGGAAGTCTCTAAAATGAATTTGCTGTGGATCCGAAAAACGGTTGGCGAAGACGAGTTTGCCGAAGCGTATGGTCAGTGCTTCAGCAAATTGTTCAGGCGCATCGCAGCAGATCAACTGACAATGGCCGCTCCGCCAATGGTGCTTTTCCACAGCCCGGAGTTTACTCCCATCGGTCTTGACACGGAATTTGCCGTACCAGTGAAAGAATATGCCACCGGTACGAGGGATTTTTGCCCGGGACTATGCTTAAAGACCGTTTTGGCAGGCCCATACTCCGGCCTGCCATCGGTTTATGCAAAGCAGCTGGAGTGGGCGGAAAAAGAAGGCTATGAAAATGCCGGCCCGCTCTACGAAGTCTATGTAACGGACCCTTCGCAAGTTTCCCGTGAAGAGGATCTTATTACAGAAATTTTTTGCCCAGTGAAAAAAAGCCGTTGAAACTTTCGAAGGCAGGAAAGGATAGTAACCTATGAAAGAAGCAAAAGAACTGGAAGCGGTCATCCGCAGAGATTACGATAATATGGCAGGTATCGTCGTTCGAAAAGATGGAAAGCTGCTGTATGAGCAGTATTTTCATGGATGCACAGATTCCAGCCGGATCCATGTCTATTCCGTAACCAAAAGCATCGTTTCCATCCTCATTGGAATTGCCATTGATAAAGGATATATCCGAAATGTTCAGCAGAAAGTTCTGGAATTCTTTCCCGACTACACGGTAAAAAGAAGAGAAACCACCATACAGCATATTACCCTCGAGCATCTATTGACGATGACGGCGCCCTACAAGTATCGGTCCGCGCCCTACACGAACTTTTTTTCCAGCGACGATTGGGTAAAGGCAGCCCTCGACTTATTGGGAGGCAAGGGGCAGATCGGTCAGTTCCGATACGCGCCCCTCATTGGACCGGACATTATGACCGGGATATTGGTAAAAGCGACAGGTCAATCCGTGTTGGATTTTGCGGCGGAAAACTTATTTACACCGCTGGGAATTGCCGCGCCGCCCAATGTGGTGTTTGACAGCAAAGAAGAGCAGCTGGCCTTTAATCGGGCTAAGTGTGTAAACGGTTGGGTGGCTGACCCGAAGGGCGTCAATACGGCAGGATGGGGACTCACCCTTTCTCCGATGGAAATGGCTAAGATTGGCCAGCTCTGTTTGAACGGCGGAACGTGGCAGGGAAAACAGATTGTGTCGCCGAAATGGATTGAAACGAGTACAAAGGAGCATAGCAGATGGGAAGAACAGGGGCTGCCATACGGATATTTATGGTGGGTCGATGAGGATGGCTATGCGGCCATGGGCGATGGCGGAAATGTCATCTTCATCCATACGAAAAAGAAGATGGTGGCAGCCATAACCTCCTTCTTCAAGCCGAAAGTAAAAGACCGGATCGAGTTTATCAAGGCTTATATATCGGCCGCTGAATAGGCCCCAAAAAATGATCGCTGGCGCAAAAGTTTCAACGCTCCAGCGATCATTTTGCCTCAGCAGCGGCTATCACGATTGACATATAGGTAACTAGTTGCTATAATATAGGAAACAAGTTACCTATATGAGGAGATACAATGGAACTGAACGATTTAATACAAAAATTTTCACATTCAAGCGAAAATCAGATCAAAGCCATCTTCAGCACGCTGTTCATCGCCGGAAACAGGCTGCAAACCCTGTTTGACCACCATATACCGGAGATTACCTTAAAGCAGTTCATGCTGCTGACCATGATCCGCCAATCCGAAGAACAGCTGACCTTCACCAAATTGGGAGAGCTGCTGGGATGTTCCAGGCAAAATGTCAAAAAGCTTGCTCAGGCTTTAGAGAAAAAAGGCTTTGTAGCCATCCGGCAAAGCAGCGCCGATGTCCGTGCATCGACCATCGAACCTACAGATAAGATGAAGGACTATTTTGACAACATCTTCGCATCCTATCAAACTCAGCTGAAATACTTGTTTGAAGACTACAGTGAAGAAGAGATTAAGCAGCTATTCCAGCTATTGATGAGACTGTATGGCGGCATCGACCATCTGGAAAAAAAGCTGGAGCTTGCAGAAAAGGGGTCATTATGAAACAGACAGTCGTTTTATACAAATCAAAATACGGGGCAGCCAAAAAATATGCCGGCTGGATCCAAGAAGCGCTCTCCTGCGATGCTTACCAAGTTGGAGAGTTTCAGTGGGAGGCGATCACAAAATACGATCTGGTTATCCTTGCGGGAGGGATTTATGCAGGGGGAATTTCAATCGTCAAGGATCTGAAGAAGCATCTGACCGCTTTGGCCGACAAAGAACTCATTCTCTTTGCAGCAGGCGCAAGCCCTTTTGATCAAAAGATGCTGGAGGAGCTGAAGCTTCGGAATACAGAGACACTTCACAGGGAAATACCGATTTTTTATGGACGAGGCGCCTTCGATGAAGAGAAAATGACTGTGATAGACCGGATGCTGTGCCGAATGCTAAAGAAATCACTGAGCAAAAAAGAGCCCAAGGATTTTGAACCCTGGATGAAGGAACTGTTTGAATGGGACGGAAAAGGCTGCGATTGGACTGATCCAAAATACTTGGAAGAACTGCTGGCGTATACGAAAGCTTTCGAATCTGCCGGAAAAGATAACCGCTAAATTACCTCCCCAAACAACTGTTCGCAGTCTGTCTTTTGTGATAAAATAGAGAAAACAGGCGTAGATGGAAAGAAAGGGGAGAAGATGGAACAGCTCACACTCTTTGAAAATAATCAGGCCCAGCCGCTGGCAGCAAGGCTGCGGCCCCGGTCCCTGGACGAATTTGTGGGACAAAGCCACTTGCTGGGAAAGGGAAAGGTACTCTACCGGCTGATCGAAAGTGACCAAATCTCCTCCATGATTTTTTGGGGGCCGCCGGGCGTGGGAAAAACCACTCTGGCCCGGATTATTGCCAATCGAACAAAGGCTTCTTTTATCGACTTTTCCGCAGTGACCAGCGGCATTAAAGAGATTCGGGGCGTGATGCAGCAGGCGGAAGAAAACAGGCGTTTCGGAGAAAAGACCATTGTCTTTGTCGATGAGATCCACCGTTTCAACAAAGCCCAGCAGGACGCGTTCCTTCCTTTTGTGGAGAAGGGAAGTATCGTATTAATCGGCGCAACTACAGAGAATCCTTCTTTTGAGGTCAACGGCGCTCTGCTTTCACGATGTAAAGTGTTCGTATTGCAGGCGCTGAAAATCGAAGAATTAAAAGATTTATTGGATCGGGCCCTGAAAAATCCCCTGGGATTCGGCGGCCAAAAGATCACAATGGCCGATCACATGCTGGAGGTGATCGCAAACTTCGCAAACGGTGATGCCAGGACGGCTCTCTCCACGCTGGAAATGGTTGTGCTTAACGGAGAGATGGACGGAGATTCCGTAGTCGTCACCGAAGAAACGCTGGAACAGTGCATCTCCAAGAAGTCTCTGCTCTACGATAAAACCGGCGAAGAGCATTACAATATCATTTCAGCCCTGCACAAATCCATGCGCAACTCCGACCCGGACGCGGCTGTTTACTGGCTGGCCCGGATGCTGGAAGCCGGGGAAGATCCCTTGTATGTGGCGCGCCGCGTTACCCGCTTTGCCAGCGAGGATGTGGGACTGGCAGATCCCCGAGCTTTGGAAATCGCAGTGGCCGCATATCAGGCATGTCATTTTATCGGCATGCCGGAGTGCAGCGTTCATCTAACCCAGGCAGTCGTTTATTTGTCGCTGGCGCCAAAGTCCAACGCCCTCTACATGGCATACGAACAGGCCAAAAAGGATGCGCTGACCCAGCTCAGCGAACCGGTGCCCCTTGTGATCCGCAATGCCCCAACCCGGCTGATGAAGGATTTGAAATATGGGGAAGGGTATCAATATGCCCATGATACAGAGGAAAAGCTGACCAATATGCAATGCCTGCCGGACTCCCTCTTAGGCAGGCAATATTACCAGCCGACCCAGCAAGGGCTGGAAGCCAAATATAAAACCAGGCTGGACCAGATTAAAGCCTGGAAACGGGAGCACGAAAAACCGATAAAATAAAAAGCGGCCATCATGCCATCCCGCGGGGCTCCCCGATATATAAAATCAGATCTACGGAAAAAATGTGATCCTGCGCCGAATAGGCCAGGGTCCCATTGTATTTTTGTACCGTTTTTTCAATGTTTTTCAGGCCCAGTCCATGAGACAGCCGGTCCTGCTTCTTGGTGACAGTAGAAAAAACATCATAAGGATTTTTCATATTGATCCATAAACAGCCTTCCGTATAACGCATGGTAAAAGAGACATGCCGCTGTGCGGCTGGCAGAGTTTCACAAGCTTCTCCGGCATTGTCAAAAAGATTGCCTAGAATTACCACCATATCGGTAAAAGGAAGCGCCAAATCGGAAGGAATCAGGATGTCCGCGCTGCATGAAGCGCCTGTTTCTTCCAATTCCCGTAGCTTGATATTGAGCAGGGCATCGATTTCCAGATGGCCGGTGGTAATCACTTGATCGATGTCTGTCAGGCGATCCAGCGTTTCCTGCAGATAATCGGCCAGCTCTGATTGGGAACCTTGCTTGTAGAGATAGGCAGCCGTTTTCAAATGGTTTTTCATTTCATGGCGCAGTTCCCGGACTTCCTTGTTTGCTGCCTCTAAATCCTTATAGCGGCGCTTCTGATAGGCCACTTGTTGCTGCAGCAATGCGTTTTCCCAGGACCTGGAATAGAACTTGGTAAATTCGCTGAAAAGGACAAAAACGATCAAATTAATCAACAAAAAGATCAGCTGAAGGGGTAAATGATACAATGCGGCTTCACGCAGGGGACCGCTGTAATAACCGCTCAGCAAAAGCGTAAAAGTGATTAAAGCAATGCTGAATAAAAGCTTTTTCTTGAAGCTGGAGGGATAAAAACCCAGCAGGCATAAATAGACCGCCAGGTCAAAAAAGGGATTGACGTATTCGCCGGTGTAGTGATACCAGGAAACGCAAAGGAAGGTCAGCCCGATCATAATACCATAAAGCAGGCTCCGCCGGGCGGGTATTTTCCCGTAAGACCGGTTCATAAGCTCGAAAATTAAAAGCACATCCAGCAAGCATAGCAGCAGGTCGAGAAGATATTCAAACATGGATATAATCACTTTCCGCACCGCCATTTCACAAAATCCAAATGCTTTGACCGGACCTCTTGCCGGTATTTCTTGCTGATGGGAATCTGCTCACCATTTTTTAAGATGACCAGTCGGTCGCTGATGGAGTGGATCTGTTCCATATTGACCAGATAAGACACATGACACTGGACAAAGAGGGTATTGTCTACTTGGCGGCCAATCTCCCGGATCTTCATGTAAAACAAAAACTCCTTTTCCTCCATTTTTAAACGGACCCTGCGCCCTTGTGCTTCAAAATAAAGAATCTCTCCGTAAGGGATCTGAAAGCGTTCCCTGCCGATTTTGAAGAAAAAAAGGCTGCTAAACGTCTGCAAATGTTCCAGGGCCTGCATGAAAATATCCGCAAAAGCGGGCTGATCCAGAGGCTTTCTAAGAAAGCGGAATGGCAGCACCTCAAACACCTGATACACAAATTCCTTGTAATCTGTGAGAAAAATAATGACGCAGTGCCTGTCCTGGCTTCGAATAGTCTCCGCCGTACGGATGCCATCAATGCCAGGCATGGATATATCTAGAAAATAGATGTGAAACGGTTCCTTTGTCTTTTCCATATAGGTTAATAATTCCTGGCCGGAATAGAAAAAACTGCAATCCACATAAGAAAGCGGGATTGCGGCCATATATTCTTCCAGCTGGGCAATGACGGCCTTGCTGTCATCAACAAAAGCGACTCGCACCATATTCTCCACCTGCCTTCCCTGACCATTATAATCGCTGAAAACTATTTTTTCAATGTCCGAAGCCGTTCAAAAATGACAGATTGCCCTGCAATTTATGACAGCAAATAAATAGCGGACGCTTTCATCGTGTACAGTAGAGGAAAAGGAGGTAAAAGCTGATATGGAACAAAAAAGGTTTGTAGTGATGACAATTTTTTCCGCATTATTATTCATGGCTATCACAGTGACGGCCACCCTGACGCCGTATGCCCAAGTGGGGCATGCCAACCAGTTTGCCAGTCCGGAAATGTACAATGCCCTTTTGGTGATCAGCCTGATGTACTTCATTCCGCTGCCGATATACGGACTGCATGTAAAGAGCATGAAATATGTGCTGGCCTTTGTGGTCGGAATTTATACGGTTGGGGCTTTTGGGATTTTACTGGCTTCCAGCGGTTTTGTACGTTCGCTTTTGAATCTGCTGCCCAGAGCGCAAATCCCCCTTGAAAGCACGCCTGCGGCCGCGGTGCTTAATGGATTGTGCGTGATCACAGTCATCTATAATGGGGTTTGGTATTGGGCTGCCTTTCGGAGAAGGTAAAAAGGGATCAGACCGGCAGCAGCAGTTCCTTTCATATGAGAGCAAACAAAAATTCTGTATGTTTTTTGCACAACAAAAAAATATACAGAATTTTTTGTCATTGGGGCTTGCCTGTCGAAATCAGTTGAAGTATAATACCGGTATACCGGTATGCTGGTTAATCAAAATTACAGAACATCTTCCAGGTTGAGTATTTTTGGATTTTCCATATGGAGCATGGTAATGTCATAAATATTCGCCAGATCGCCGGATTTCATAGCGTTCAGCATAGCTTCATGCTCTTTGATGGTGGCTTCCATCCGGCCTTCGTGTTTCAGCGAAAGGATTGCCAGCCGCTTGATTTGGTAGATAAAGCTTGCGAATAATTGATCAAAGGCTGAATTGCCCGCATAGGCGACCGTTTCAATATGAAACTGATTGTCATAATCGACGAACTGATTGATATCCCCGGAGTTTTCCGCGATCTCCTTTTGCAGCTGCAGATAGCCGCCCAGTTTGTCGAAAAGGAGACGGGCCTTATCGCTGCTGTAATTCTGGGTGATTTGGTAAGTACAGTAGCCCTCGATGGCGGAACGCACCTGAAAGGTTTCGATGATATCCTGAGGCGTCAGCTGATGAAGGCAGAACCCCTTGCTGGGGATGATATCGATATACTTTTCCTGCGCCAGACGAAGGAGCGCATCCCGCACGGGCGTGCGCGAGATTCCGATTTCTTTGGATAATTTGGTTTCCGAATAAATCTGATCGTATTGAAACTGATCGTCCAAGATTAAAGCCTGGATATAGTCATAAGCCGTTTGTTGTAAAGGTTTTGTGTTTTGCATGATGAATTCCTCTTTTCCGGATTCATTGTACACTATGCAAAAAACCTTCGCAATACCAATATTCAGTTAATGTATGAAAATGAAAGGAGTTGAACATGTCGAATCAAAAAGTCAAAGTACTGCCGGAAATGGATGTGGTCTACGAAAATGCCCGGCTGCCTTTTCCTCTGGCGGAATATCAGGTAAGGCTCAGAAAAATCCGCAGAGAAATGGCTGCCCGGGAGATCGATTTGCTCTATCTGACTTCTCCCGAAAGCATGTATTATATCAGCGGCCTGAACCTGGCCTGGTACAGGAATGGGTCGCCGTCGGCGCGGGACGAAGAAAAAGCGGCCGGAATCGCAGTCCATGTGGATCATGACTATTTTATCCTGTTTGAAACAAAGGACGAATATGGGCTGGTATCCGGTTCAACCTGCGCATCCGATATTCGGATCATGGATGAAACGCAGTCACAATCCGCAGAAAACGGATTCGATCTTTATGATTTTGTCGCAGACAACCTGAAAGCAGAGGGCTGGATTACAGGCAGTGCCGCTTTGGAGATGAGATGCCCAAGAACACCCAGAACTGTCGGCGACAGGATGAAGGCCAAGCTGGAAGAGCATGGATGCCGGGTTGTAGATGGGACGGACTTGTTAGTAAAGATCCGCAGAAAAAAATCACCTATGGAACTCAACTATATCAGAAAGGCCAGCGCCATCGCCGATATCGGCCATGAAGCTGCGGCTGCACAGCTTTGCGCCGGCATGACAGAACTGGAGCTGGCGGGCATCTATACCTGCGCGATGATGAAAGCAGGGGGCGAAAGCGGAGCTGTCGCCGATCTGGTTCAAAGCGGAAGGGGAAAGCTGTGGTGCGGCCATGCTCCCGCCGGCAGAAAGCTCATTATGCCCGGCGAGCCGGTCCGGATCGATCTGGCAGGCGTTTATAACCGTTACCATGCTCCGATGGGACGGTGCTGCTATATCGGAAAACCGGATCCGGACTTTGCCGATCTCTATCACAGAGCCAATGGACTGGTCATGGAGGAAGTGATACGCATATTAAAACCTAATATGCCAGTGAGAGAATTCTACGAAAAACTGATGAAGACCTGCAAAGAGCTGGGCCTGGAAGAGTCCCAAAAGCGGATGGGCGGCTATGAAATCGGCATTGGGTTTGCGCCCGACTGGTGCGGCCAATTTGTCCACGGTCCCAATAGGGAGCATCAAGACGAATGTTTTGAGCCCGGTATGGCCGTTACCTTTAAGACTGGCATGGGCGGGATGGATACGATTCTTTTCACAGAAGACGAAGTTGAAATTCTGGGAAATACAACCCGTGAACTGATGATAACCGATTAGGAGGTAAGGAGAATGAGGAAACTGATTGAGCCGATGAAAGACTTGAGTCTGATCAGCGAGGATATGGAGCTGCCTTTCCCGCTGTATGAATATAAAAACCGATTGAATAAAATAAGAAAGAAAATGGAGGAAAAAGGCATCGATACCCTTTATCTGACTCTCCCCGAAAACGTTTACTACGTCAGCGGCCTCAAGTTGATCTGGTACAGAGCCAATTCCTCTCCTGTGTGGAACGATACAAAGATTACAGGAGCCGCCATCCACGTCAATTCGGATAAGTTCATGATCTTTGACTGTGTGGATGAAGAGGGCGCGGTTTATGGAAGCACCTGCTGTACGGATCCGAGAATCAAGAACGATATCCCCCAGGACGTGATGATGGGAGAAGCGCGGGAGTGTCCGGGCCCAGGCGAAGATTTCATGGACCTGGTGGTCAAAGACCTTTATAACGAAGGCTGGCTTAAAGGCGTGGTGGCCCTGGAAATGGGGAGCTACCGCCCTCCGAGAACCGTGAGCGAAATCTTTCAGGCAAAGCTGGAAGCAAAAGGCGCAAAAATCGTTGATGGAACGGACATTGTTCTCGACATTCGAACGATCAAGTCACCTCTGGAGATCAACTGCATCGAAAAAGCGGCCCACATTGCCGATATTGGGCATAAAGCCATCCGGGATAATCTCCATGAAGGAATGACCGAGCTGGAGCTGGTGGCTGAGTATACCTCGGCCATGATGAGAGCGGGCGGCGAGAGCATGTCGCTGGTGGATATGTGCCGATTTGGAACGGGAAAATACTGGTGGGTTCATTCGCCTGCGGGAAGAAAAAAACTGATTCGCAATAATCCGGTAGCAGTGGATCTGTGCGGTGTCTATAACCGATACCATGCTGATCAGGTGCGGGCCTACTCCCTGGGAGAACCGCCCAACGAAATCGCGGAATCTTATACGATGGCAGGAAAAATTATGAAACAAGTGGCAAAGATCATCAAGCCCAATTTGTCCATCGATGATTTTTACGACGAGATCACGCGATTTATTAAAGAGGAAGGCGCTTGGGATGAACAATACTGGCTCGGCGGCTATGAGCTGGGCATCTCCTTTCCGCCCGATTGGGTAGGCAACTTTGTTTACGATCCATATATTGATTCCAATGGCGCCAGGTTCGAACCGGGGATGGTGGTGAACTTTGAAACCGGATTCGGTATTGTGGATACGCTTGTTTTTACGGAAAAGGAAGCCAGAATTCTGGGAACGACACCGTGGGAGCTGCAGATTGTGGACCCGGATTCTCCTCTGGCGGAATGAATGGAGGAAAACAATGAAAAAATTCGAAACAGGCGGGGAGATCAAACAATATCACGTGGGCCTTTTGGCCGCTATTACGATGGTCTTTTCGCTGGTGGCCGCCGGTGCGTACGGCGTGGAAGAAATGGTTCCGGCCTGCGGGCCGGGAATGACCATTGTCCTGCTGCTGGTGATCCCGTTTATCTGGGGACTGCCCATGGGCTTTGTTTCCGCGGAGCTGGGAGGCGCCCGGCCGGTGGAAGGCGGCTATTATAAGTGGGTACAGGAAGGTCTGGGCGAATTCTGGGGCTTTCAGTCCAACTGGTGGCGGACCTGTTCCTGCTATATAGGCAACGCCGAATCAATCGTTCTTGCCAGCGGATATATTGGAATGGCACTTGAACTCAATCAGACTGAGACCTATATTTTGCGGGTTGCGCTGGTCATCCTTCTGATCGGCCTCAACATTCGCGGAATTGGTGATGTCAGCGTTGTTACCCGGTTTTTCATCCTGTTAGTTCTGACCGCTTTTGGGCTGATTGCCATCCTGGGGTTTGTACATTGGAACAACAACCCCTTCGATCCTTTCGTGCCCGAGGGCATGGGCCTCTTGGAAGCCGCGGCGTCCGGGATCATCATTGGCATGTGGATGTATTCGGGTTACGAAAGTCTGTCCACCGTTGCAGGGGAGATCAAACAGCCCCAGGTAATTCCCAAGGCGCTGGTAATCGCCATACCGCTGATCGTCGCAACCTATGTGCTGCCCATTACCGGAGGCCTGGCATCCATCGGCCAGTGGGAGAACTGGAGCACCGATCCTTCAGCACCAGTCGGCTACCATACCGTATTGACCAATTATCTGGGTTCCTGGACCGGTATTGTTTTCCTATTTATCTCGGCAGGGGCAATGGCAGCTTTATGCAACGCTTATATTGCCACCAGTTCAAGAGGCTTTTTCACCCTGTCCCATGACAGGCTGGCGCCTCCAATCCTGGTGAAGGTTTCTAAGAAAAGAGGCGTACCGTATGTTCCAATCTTAATCATGGGCGCAGTGGATATCATTATGTGCCAGTTTGACTTCACGGCGATTGTAGTCATCGATGTATTTTTCTTCATGACCTCGTATATCGTCATTTACATTGCTGCTATCCGGCTGAGAAAAACAATCCCCGATGAGGAACGGACCTTCAAGCTTCCTGTCAGCGACGGTGTCTTTACGGTTATCTGCATTGTTCCCATCATCCTGGCCGTGTGCGCTTTATTTGTCAATGGCGCCGATTACTTTATCGGCGGCGTCATAGGACTTGTCAGCGGGCCGGTGGTATATGTGTTCTGGAAGAGAAGATACGGCGGTCTGGCCGTGATTGACCCTGACCATTATCCGCTCAATCCAAGGACAAAACTGGGACAAGGAGATCTGAGACGGATCGGAAATTTGTGCTTGATGCTGGCCACCGTTGGACTGGCGGGACGGTTCTTCCTTCCGTGGTACGAGGCTGGCGGAGAAAGCTATTATGATGAAACTTACGGAATGAATCAAATGTTCGACACCTTCATGTGGGTGCTCACAGCAGCGACGATCATCTTATATGCAGCAGCGATCATCCTTCTTCGCGCTGGGAAAAAAATTGACCGGTAGCGCCTATATAAAACAGGCAACAATGGATTGTCGAAAGAAAGGATACATATGAAAAAAATTGGTTTTATTGGATTGGGAATCATGGGTAGGCCGATGGCGTTAAATCTTTATCATGCCGGCGAGGATATCCTGGTAAACGATGTTGACGATGGTGTGCTTGAGAGCATAAAGCAGCAAGGGCTGCCTGTTGGCACAGTATCGGAAATCGGCAGAGAATGCGACTTGGTTTTCATGATTTTACCCAATGGGGACATTGTAAAGGAGGTTATCTTTGGAGAGGGAGGACTTACTTTCTCCCCAAAGAAACCACGGATCATCTGCGACATGAGTTCGGTCACACCGGACCAATCCCGCGACTGCCATAAGAGGCTGGAAAAAATGGGCGTCGCCTTTGTGGATGCTCCCGTCAGCGGCGGCGAGCCGAAGGCGGTTGACGGCACGTTGTCCTTTATGGCCGGAGGCGATGAACAAAACTGCCAGACGCTGAAGCCGTATTTTGAAATCATGGGCAGCAGCTCCGTGCGCATCGGAGGACCGGGCAGCGGGAGCATCGCCAAACTGGCCAATCAAATTATCGTCAATCTGTCCATTGCCGCAGTTTCCGAAGCCTTCGTTTTTGTGAAAAAAGCTGGCGCGGATCCGGAAAAGGTATACCAGGCGATCCGGGGAGGATTGGCCGGAAGTGAAGTGCTGGATGCCAAACTGCCCATGATCCTGAAACGGGATTTTACCCCTGGAGGAAAGATTGCCGTCAATCATAAGGATATTAAAAACGTCCTGGAAACAGCAAAGGATCAAAAGGTGCCGCTGCCCTTCACCGCACAGCTTTTCCAGGTGATGCAGGCGCTGGATGTCAGCGGAAACATGGAGGACGACCATTGCGGGATCGTTCAATATTTTGAAAGGCTGGCAGGAGTGGAAGTCAGCTGCGAGGGGGAATAAGATGGAAAAATCAGCATTTGAAAGACAAAGGATTCAGGACGATTCCGCGATAGAGCGCATCTTGAAGAATGAAATTGAGCAAAATGAAAAAAAGCTGATCGTGCTGGACGACGATCCTACGGGGACCCAGACCGTTCATGGAGTTTCGGTTTATACCGATTGGAGCAAAAGCAGCATTGAAGCAGGTTTTGACGAAGAAAATAAGCTGTTTTATATTTTGACCAATTCCAGATCCATGACAGAATCGGAAACCAGGGCGCTGCACGAAGAAATCGCCGAAACGATTTTAGCGGTTTCCCAGGAAAAAAACAAGGACTTTCTGATCATAAGCAGGAGCGATTCCACCCTCCGGGGGCATTATCCTTTGGAAACAAGCACCCTGCGATCTGTACTTGAGCAGGCATTTCCCGTTGACGGGGAGATCTTATGCCCCTTTTTCCAGGAAGGAGGAAGATTGACCATTGGGGATGTTCACTATGTGAAAGAAGGGGAAGCTTTGATTCCCGCAGGGGATACGGAATTTGCAAAGGACAAAACCTTCGGCTACTGCTCCTCAAATTTAAAAGACTACATTGCAGAAAAGACGGGCGGAGCATTCCCAGCCGAAACGATAAGCTCCGTTTCTTTGGAGATGCTCCGCAGCGGTGAACTGGATAAAATTGAAAAGCTGCTTCTGGATGTAAAGGATTTCAATAAAGTGATTGTCAATGGGGAAACGTATCAGGATTTAAAGGTGTTTTGCGCGGCCTTTTACCGGGCAATGGACAAAGGAAAACGCTTTCTGATCCGGTCGGCGGCATCCATTGTGAAAGTTCTTGGCGGAATCAGCGATGCTCCGCTGCTGGACAGACAACAGCTGCTTGACGGCAGGTCAGCATCTGGAGGGCTCATTATCGTCGGTTCATACGCAGAGAAAACAACCAGGCAGCTCAATGAACTAAGGGGGCTGAAAAACGCTGTTTTTCTCCAATTCGATTCCGACTGTGTTTTGGACGAAGCAGCCCTTGCAGCAGAACAGGACCGTGTTATACAAGCGGCCGAACAGGCCATAAGGGAGGGCAAAACAGCTGTGATCTTTACCAGACGGCGGCCTTTGCATGTGGAAGGGGATACCAGGGAAGCTGTTCTGGTCCGCTCTGTGAAAATATCGGATGCGGTTTCATCCATTGTCACCAGCATTCGTATCATTCCCAGGTTTATCATCGCCAAAGGCGGCATTACTTCCAGCGATATCGCCACTAAGGCGCTGCAGATCAGGCGGGCAGAAGTGCTGGGTCAGATTAAGCCGGGTATCCCTGTCTGGAAGAGCCAATCTTCGGGAGCATATCAAGATGTGCCTTATATCATCTTTCCGGGAAATGTGGGGGAGGACGATACCTTAATGGAAGTGGCGGAGCTGCTGGCGGAGTAGAAAGAAGGTGCGGTAATGAGAAAAGTATTTTACAACGGAACGATTTATACAGGAGAAAAGAAGCTTTATGCGGACTATGTTATAATTGAAGATAATTTTATCGTGGAAGTGGGAGATGGGTTTGATGAGGAACGGTACTGCAAAGAAGGCGCGGAGCTGATCGATCTTAAAGGACGGATGCTGCTGCCAGGGTTTATCGATGCCCACGCCCATCCGTTTACCTCCGCATTTCAGATGTCGCAGATGGTCCTATCCTTTGACATGGGCAAGGATGAAATTCTGCGAACGGTAAAAACTTATATAAAAGAAAATCCCGAAAATGACAGCTATTTTGGCATCGGTTACGGGGAGCACGTCTTTGGTGATGCGGGACCGAACAAGGGGATGCTGGACCGGATTTGCGCAGATAAACCGGTTATCCTGGTGGGAGCATCGGGCCATGAGGCCTGGGTCAATTCAAAAGCTTTGGAAAGGGCGGGCGTGGACCGGAGTACGCCCGATCCGATCCCGGACGCGCAGTTTTATAAACGGGACGATGAAGGGAATCCCAGCGGTCATTTGATTGAGAGCGCACCCATTACCAATGTGATCAAAGCGGTTGACCCTTTTGTGATGGAAAAGGCGGAGCAGACCTTACTGAAAATTTTGCGGGATTTCAGCAGTTACGGAATCACGACCATTGTGGATTGCGGATTTATCCCTTATATAAAGGAGCGGGCCGAACAGCTGCTGGACAAGTTTATCCAAAAGGGACTCCTGCCTCAGAGAATCTTTGGCAGCAACCACATTAACGAGCTGGCGGAGCTGGAGGGATGGCAGGATTATCTGTATCATATGCGATGCAAATATAATACTGATTATGTGCGCTTCAACACATGGAAGGTGATCAATGACGGTATTGTTGAGGCACGCAGCGCCAGCATGACAGAGCCCTTTTCCGGCATGGAAAAAACCAGTCCGCCGCTTTTATACGGTGAAACGCTGCACAGCTTGTGTGTCGAGGCTGCATCCTTGGGTTATGACATTCATCTGCACGGAATCGGCGATCATACGGTGCATGAGAATTTGATGGCTGCGAAAGCTGTGCGGGATGCGGGGTATGAAGATACGATTATTACAAACGCCCATACCCAGTGCGTCTTAAAAAGCGATATCCCCCTCTTTGCCAGGCTGAAGGTAATCGCCAATACCACAGGGGTGTGGCATTACGGCGATTTGAATGCTGTAGAACTGCTGGGCAAGAGGGCAGATGAAACCTTCCCTTTATATAGCATCGTTAAGGCCGGTGCCAGGATGAGCCTGGGCAGTGATTTCCCCGGCGACGAATATGGGCCGCAGCCGCTCAATTCCATAGAGACCGGCGCTACCAGACAGCTGTGCGGACAGCCGGATTCTCCCGTTTTGCAGCCAGAAGAGGAACGGTTGCCAATAAGCGAGCTGATTAAGGGATTTACAGAAACGGCGGCTTTCCAGGTCAGGATGGATAAAAAAATAGGGACTATTAAAGCCGGAAAATATGCGGATCTGGTTGTGCTGGACCAAAATCTGTTTGATGTAAACCCTTATGATATCCACAAAATAAAAGTTTGTATGACCATCATGGACGGCAACATCACATACCAGGATGGGGACTTTTGCCTGAAATAGAGATAACAGCTGCGCCTTGTATTTTTCCATTAACTGCGCAAACTAATCATAGTTATTTTCACTTTGATTAGGAAAGGTAAATATATGAAATTTGACGCAGTTTATTATGAACCGGACAGCTTGAACTACCCTTTGGGCAAACAGCTGAAAGAGAACTATGGCAGTCTGCCCTGGATAGCGATTGAAAATCACAATGCAATTCAAGAGATGCGGGAGAAGCCAAATGCTGAGTTCGCCAGGATGAAGCGGAATTTGATCGTCGGAACCCGGAAAACTCATAAATACACAGAAAATCATAAGGTATCGGATTATCTGGTGCCTTATACATCCTCGGGCTGTACCGCCATGTGCCTGTACTGCTATTTGGTTTGCAACTATAACAAATGCGCATATCTCCGTCTCTTTGTCAACCGTGAACAGATGCTGGACCGGCTCATTAAACGGAGCAAAACGGCTGGGCGGGAGCTGACCTTCGAAATTGGCAGCAATAGCGACCTGGTGCTGGAAAACACCATTACGGAAAATCTGCTATATACCATTCCAAGGTTTGCAAAAGAGGGCTCCGGCCGCCTTACGTTTCCAACTAAATTTCATATGGTTGATTCTTTGCTGGATTTGCCCCATGAAGGGAAAGTCATTTTTCGAATGAGCGTTAATCCGCAGCCACTGATTAAGCGAGTTGAATTGGGGACCTCCGATTTGAAGCAGCGAATTACGGCAGTGAACAACATGTGTCAAGCAGGATACCCATGCGGAATTTTGATTGCCCCGGTTATTTTATGCGAGAATTGGAAGGAACTGTATACAGAGCTTTTCGAAGAATTGAAAGAAGGTTTGACTGAGAAAGCACGAAGTCAGCTGTTTTTGGAAATTATCCTGATGACCTATTCTTACGTCCATCGAGCGATCAACGGTGAGGCATTTCCCGGGCTGCCGGATTTGTACGATAAGGAAATGATGACTGGCCGCGGACGAGGACGTTATTGCTATCGGATAGAGGAACGAGATAAAGCTGAATCTTATTTAAGGACTGAAATAAAACGGATTCTTGGAGATGTACCCATTCTTTATATCAGTTAGAAATAAGATGAGTTTGAGAGACAAGGGTCATGGGGCGGTTCTTTTTCTAATTGTCCGCAGATAACAAAAAAAGTCGAGAGACTTTCGAGATTCATGTGATATCATATGAACGAACAAAGGACAGGAGGCAGAAAGATGGAAGAGCAGCTGAAAGCCGTGCAGTGTATGCAGGATTATATTGAAACCCATATTGAAGAAACCATTACGCTGGCTGATCTGGCAAAGGTATCGTTCTTTTCCCCATGGTATGCCTATCGATTATTTAAAGCCTATACAAACTACACGCCAGCGGACTATATCAGGCGGCTCAGGCTATCCAAGTCGGCTTTAAGACTTCGGGACGGAAATTTCCGGGTGATCGACGTGGCATTTGATTTGGGGTTTCAAAGCGCTGATGGATATCAGAGGGCCTTTTATCGGGAGTTTGGATGCAACCCGGGTGAGTATGCCAAAAATCCGGTGCCGCTGTACTTGTTCACGCCGTATGGAGTCATCTACAAGCAAGCAGGAAAGGAAGGCAGGAACATGGGAGAAGTAAAAAATGTATTCATTCAAGCCGTGAAAAAACCCGAAAGAAAGGTAATCATCAAACGGGGAAAAGAGGCGGAGGATTATTTTCAGTATTGTGAAGAAGTGGGATGCGATGTATGGGGGCTGTTGACCAGCATACGCTCCATCAGCGGCGAGCCGGTCTGCATGTGGCTGCCGGATAAATATCGAAACCCAGAAACGTCTAAATATGTCCAGGGAGTAGAAGTGTCCGCCGGCTATCAGGAGTCGGTTCCTGACGGCTTTGAGCTGATCAGTCTGCCGGAAGCGGATTATCTGCTCTTCCAGGGCGAACCCTTTTTGGAAGAAGATTATTGTCAGGCCATCGAAGATGTGCAACAGGCGATTCAAAAGTTTGACCCAAGCACCCGCGGATATGAATGGGATGACGAAAATCCCCGCATACAGCTGGAACCAATCGGCAGCAGAGGGTATATGGAATTAATGCCCGTAAGCCCTGTCGGGAAAAAATAATAAACCAAAGTGCCTGCGTTGTTCAGGCGGATAAAGCAGGATTATGACGCAAAAAGAGGCGGCTCCAGGGAGGAAATCGTTCCTCCTCGCTGGGCCGCCTTTTTTAGCTGTAGCAGCTTGTTGAAAACTGATTTAATCTTATCTTACTGTTTCTACGCGGATGAGATTGGTTCTTCCGGTACTCTGCAGTGGCAGACCGGCGCTGATGACGATGGTATCGCCTTCCTTGACAACCTTCATTTTTTTTGCGCCGCCTTCCGCTTGATCCAGCAGCATGTCCCATTGATCCTCGTATTGGGTCAGAACCGGATATACGCCCCAGGACAGGGCCAGCTGGTGATACGTCTTTTCTCTCGGCGTGGCAGCTACGATGGGCTGTATCGGCCGGAACTTGGACATCTTTTCCGCCGTGTAGCCGGACCGGGTAATGGCGATGATGGCCTTGGCTTTTAAGTCATGGGCGGTTGTGCAGGCCGCATGACCGATGGCGTTGGATTTGTCCTTAGCATCCATTTCATAATCCATGATTTTGTACAGATTGACATCGAAGGCGTCTCTTTCCGCCTGTTTGACGATTTTAGACATGACCTTTACGGTTTCAACTGGGTACTTGCCCATGGCGCTTTCCCCTGAAAGCATGACTGCCGAAGTTCCATCAAAGACCGCATTGGCTACGTCTGTGATTTCTGCTCTTGTAGGCGTAGGGCTTGCGACCATGGATTCCAGCATTTGCGTGGCGGTGATGACGATTTTTCCAGCCTGGCAGCATTCTTTTATAAACTTTTTCTGGATACCGGGAAGCTTGGCAAAATTCACTTCCACGCCCATATCCCCTCTGGCGACCATGATGCCGTCGGAGTGGGCCAGGATCTGCTTAAAGTTATCGATCCCTTCCATATTTTCGATCTTGGAGATGATTTTGATCTTCTCGCCGCCGTTTTCCTTGAGGAAATTCCGCAGGTCGATCACATCCTGCTGGGTACGCACAAATGATGCGGCTATATAGTCCACATCGTGTTCAATGCCGAAAAGCAAATCCTGTTTGTCCGCTTCGCTCAGGTATTCCAAATCCAGATGTGTCTTTGGCACATTGACGCCTTTGCGATTGCTGATTTTTCCACCGTTTGTTACCCGGCACACGACCTGATCGCCTTCTGTATGCTGCACCTTGAGCGCCACTCTGCCGTCGTCGATCAAAATCGCGGTTCCGGGGCTGACTTGCCGGGGAAGGTCTTTATAAGTAATGGAACTCTGTTCTTGATTTCCCTTTATATCGGCCGCGGTGAGGGTAAAGGTTTGTCCATCCTTTAAAACGACGCTGTTTTCAGCAAAGTCGCCGAGACGAATTTCCGGCCCTTTGGTATCCAGCAAAACGGCGGCCGGGATGCCAAGGCGGTCTCTTACCTTTCGGAATCTGCGGATCATTTCGCTATGCCCCTGATGATCCCCATGGGAGAAATTGAGACGTGCCACATTCATACCGGCTGCGAGCATTTTTTCCAAAACCTCTTCGCTGGAACTGGCAGGCCCCAATGTGCATACAATTTTAGTCTTTTTCAATTTCAACACCTCTTTTCAATGATATCAATAAAATTTCAGGCGGATGGTTTCGCTGGTTGAGCATATTGATATATGCGACGTGATATGTTCGCTGATCCAGATTACGGGCCAGCTTCAGGACCTGCTGCTTTTCTTCTTCCCCGCCGGGATGGCCGCTGTACATGGTAATACAGATCAGTCCGTCCACAGCAAGAAGCCGGAGCGCTGCTTTTACGGCCTTTACGGTCGTTTCCCCGCAAGTAGCGATCTCCCTCAAAGCAGCAGGCAAATATCCCAGGTTAAAGACAACTGCCTGAACGTTTCCCTTTATATATGCGCCCATATGTTCGTGGCTGTCCTGTATCAGATGAACCTGGTCAGAATACAAGCCTTCTTTTATAAGGGCGTCTTTTGTCCGTTCGATTGCTGTTTTTTGAATATCGAACGCGTAAATTTCCTTTGCACCGGATCGGAGCAGAGCAATGGTATCGTTTCCATTACCGCAGGTAGCATCGACAGCTGTCCCGCCGTCCTGCAGGTAGAGGGATACGAAATGCATCGCCAACTGCGTGGTGCTGCGTATTAGATTTTTCATGGACTTATTATAGCACAAGCAATCTCTTTTCGCATTATAAACATGGAAGGGAAGGGGCGTGGAGTGCGGCGCCGGCCCTCCGCATATCTTGATTTTAAGTTTTTTTGTGGATTTCTATTCGAAATGGACATTGTATGCAAAAATCCCCATTTCGAATATAAATGGGACTATTTTACATTTTAGCCTGCCTGATTTCGCATCAACAGAGCTTGCTGCGAAGTGTGGGGCAATTCCCCAGAATAAGAATTGGCCCATGGGGAATGATAGTATTAATTATGAAGATAAGCAGGATTACGCTGAGCAAATACACGGCTGCAAAAGAATAAATCATTTTATCTGATTTTATCTAAAAAAATATGTTGACAGATGGACCATGAAATGGTAATATAACTCTTGCAGTTACTTCGAAAGTACTGATGTGGCGGTGTAGCTTAGTTGGCTAGAGCGTCCGGTTCATACCCGGAAGGTCGGAGGTTCGACTCCTCTCGCCGCTACCACTTTCGGGCGTTTAGCTCAGCTGGGAGAGCACCTGCCTTACAAGCAGGGGGTCATAGGTTCGAGCCCTATAACGCCCACCAAATTGCGGTCCGGTAGTTCAGTTGGTTAGAATGCCAGCCTGTCACGCTGGAGGTCGACGGTTCGAGCCCGTTCCGGATCGCCAATTTTTAGAAATTCAGTATTGCATAAGTGGCTTGCCGCATATATAATATATATGCGATATGTGGTGGGTATCGTCAAGTGGTTAAGACAATGGGTTGTGGCTCCATTATGCGTGGGTTCGAATCCCACTATCCACCCCAATTTAATAACAGCGATGGGGTATCGCCAAGCGGTAAGGCAATGGATTCTGATTCCATCATGCGCAGGTTCGAATCCTGCTACCCTAGCCAATAGATGCGGCAGAGCAATCGCTTTGCCGGATGCGGCGACATAGCCAAGTGGTAAGGCAGAGGTCTGCAAAACCTTTATTCCCCAGTTCAAATCTGGGTGTCGCCTCCAAGAGTGAGACTTCAATGTTTATAACGTTGAAGTCTTTTTAATTTGAAAAAGCGCATTGCGGTGCACAGCTGCGAAAAATGGATTTTCTTAGAGATTTTTTTGCAGACGTCTGTGTACGCCTGGCTGCTTTCGGTTGTTGTTTCTGCCGCCAAGCTACGCACAGCCGTATCCCTGCTTCAACCCATAAGGACAACAAACGTATTAAAAGATAAAGAATATGAAAGAGGAGTATAGCATGAACAAGACATTTTATTTCAAAGACTGCTATCAGCCAAATCACAAGAACTTACGGCGCTGGACACTCATTATACTAGCGCTGGCAATTTGCCTGATTGCAGCCGGATGCACAGATGACGGCCGGCAAGGGACAGGGGCTGCGGCTATATCGCCAGAGGATATTCCGGAATATTCCCAGCAGCCATACATCGAGATCAACGGAAACGAACCGTATTTTGACCAGGCCGATTTGACGACAACGGCCTTTGAAACCTACAGCGACCTGGACGATCTCGGCCGGTGCGGCGAGGCCTATGCCTGCGTGGGAAAAGAAGTGATGCCCACCGAGAAGCGAGGTTCCATCGGAATGATCAAGCCCGCAGGCTGGCATACTGCCAAATACCAAAACGTGGATGGAAAGTATTTATACAATCGCTGCCACCTGATCGGCTACCAGCTGACAGCGGAAAACGCCAATGAAAAGAACCTGATTACAGGCACCCGCTATCTCAATGTGGAAGGGATGCTGCCCTTTGAGAACGAAGTGGCGGAATATGTGAAAGAAACCAATAACCATGTACTGTACCGGGTTACTCCCGTCTATGACGGCGATAACCTGCTGGCGGACGGCGTGCTGATGGAAGCTTTATCGGTGGAAGATCAGGGGGAAGGTGTGAAATTCAACGTATTTGCCTACAACGTACAGCCGGATATTGCCATCGACTATCAGACCGGGGAGAGCCATATGAAGGACCAGACCGGGACAAAGGCAGAAACGACTGCTGCCTCGCAAGAAAGCACACAGGAATATATTGTGAATCGAAACTCGGACATTTTCCATAAACCCACTTGCGCAAGCGTCAAGAAAATGGCGGATAAAAATAAGGAACCTTTCAAAGGAAGGAGAAGCGTACTCATCGATCAAGGGCTGAAGCCCTGCGGAAACTGCCATCCATAAACGCTCTACCATCCAGCCGTATTGACTCAAAACAGGGCTGCTGCATAAAAGCGATTTGCTACATGCGGCAGCCCTGTTTTTATTTTTGGCACCAAAATTGCATAAAATAATAGCGTGAAATTGATTTATCCCATTCGCAATTCATTCTTGGATGTTGAAGGAGGAAATTATGAAAGACATTCAGTTTAAGCAAAATGGGAGATTCTTCTACGGATGGATCATTGTGATCGTCGGACTTTTTCTGATGACCTTTGCCTACGTTGGTTTTGTTTCGTTAACAAGCGTGTTCGTGCTGCCGGTTACGGAAGATTTGAATTTTGAACGGGGACAGTGGATGACCTACCTGACGATTCTTTCCCTGGCTTGTGTAATTTGTTCGCCTCTGCTGGGCAAACTGATGGGAAAGGGCAGATTGAAAATTTGGGTTGCCGTCTGCTGCCTGCTGGGATTCATCGGATATTTGGGTTTTTCAAGAGCGGATTCTCTGACGGCCTTTTATCTATTCGCTCTCATCTTAGGCGTAGGCTTTGCGGGAACAGCGCCCATGCCGGTATCCATTCTCATTAACAAATGGTTCGGAGGAAAAGTCAGAGGAACGGCCACAGGCATCGCCTTTTTAGGAAGCGGATTGGGAGGTATGATTCTCTCGCCTATTCTCAATGGGGTTATCTCCGCTTACGGATGGAGAACTGGATATATTGCTCTGGGGATTGTATTCCTGGTTTTAATGGTGATTGTACTGGCTTTTGCCAACGATAATCCCCAGTCTAAGGGATTTGTCAGAATGGGAGAGGATGAAAGCGAAGCTGCCGCCGCAGCTATAGAAAAGCAAGGTAAAACACTTTCTGAGGCCATGCGCACGCCGGAATTTTATTTTGCTGTCTTATCGACCATTCTGGTGGTCCTGGCATCCAGCGCCATCTTGGCAAACTCGGTAGCCTACTTTGTGGGATGCGGTATCGGTGAAGCCAAAGCCGCATCGCTCCATGGACTGCTGCTGGGTTCTCTCATTATCGGAAAGCCGGTTATGGGGGCCGTTACTGACCGATTCGGCATTCGGACAAGCTCAGTGCTGACCACCATCATCTTTGCCGCTACCTTTGCTTCGCTGTTCATCATGCCCAACGCCGCAGGCGTGCTGGTATTCCTGGTAATCGCTTGCTACGGCCTGGGCGGACCGACCATTACAGTGATTCCGCCGCTGATGGTAAACGGTCTCTTCGGAGACAAGGATTACGGGACTTTGGTAGGTGTTATGAACATGGCCACAAGTATCGGCGGGGCCTTCGGCGGTATGGTTGCTGCCAGAGTTTACGACATGACAGGCAGCTACGCCAGCTTTTGGGTTGTGGCTTGCATCGCAGTCATCTGCGCCGCCGTACTCAGGTTCATTGCCTTCAGACTGCATGACTCCCGGCTATAATAAAGATTTGTCAAGGTCTGGTTAGCGGTTTTGAAAATGCCGGCATCTGATATATAATAAAAGGATAGCAGGAGGAAACGCGTATGAGTGATCAGAACATGGACTGCCGCCAGCTGCTTGACAAGCTGGCGCAGCTGCTGGAAATGGAAAAAGACGCGCAGCCGGAAGACATTTACCGGACGTGCGAAAAGATCAAGCAGGAAAGGGATACCTATTTTCTGGCCATGGATAATTGCCTGGACAGCTTCCACGTTACGGACCGGGACGGAAACATCATCTTTGTCAATAAGACCTTTGAGAGGCGTTCCAAAACTTCTAAAGATTTTATCCTTGGAAAAAGTGTGACGGAGATGGAGGAGCTGGGATTTTACCGGCCTTCCGCCGTCCGCATCGCTCTGCGTGAAGGAAGGCCGATCACAATGGTGCAGGCCGGTCCGGGCGGGGATGCCATTGTAACGGCTACCCCTATCAAAGATGCGGACGGGCAGGCGGTTATGTGCGTCAGCAACGCCAGGTTTACTGATGAGTTGGAACTGCTGGATAAGTATTATCGCGGCAGAAACAAGCAGCCGGATTATGATGAAAAATCCATAGTTACCAAGAACGCAGAAGTGGCAAAGCTCTACGAATCGGCTCGGCAGGTAGCAAAGGCGGATTCCAGCATTTTAATAACAGGAGAGACGGGAACCGGCAAAAGTATGCTGGCAAAATATATTCATGACAACAGTCAAAGGGCGAAAGGAAAATTCATTGAGCTCAATTGCGCTGCAATTCCGGAAAACCTGATCGAATCCGAACTCTTCGGCTACGAGTCGGGAGCTTTTACGGGAGCGAAAAAAGGAGGGAAGCCCGGCCTTTTTGAAATGGCGGACGGCGGAAGTCTTTTCCTGGATGAAATCGGTGACATGCCGCTGAACTTACAGGTCAAATTGCTCCATGCCATTCAAAACCGCATAATTACAAGAATCGGCGGAACGGCAGAAAAGCCTGTGAATGTGAGGATTATTACGGCAACCAATAAAAACTTAGAAAAGCTGGTGGAAGAAGGGCTGTTCCGCAGCGACTTATATTATCGCATCCATGTAGTTCCTTTGCATATGCCGGCTCTGCGCCAGCGAAAGGAAGATATCGATGAACTGGTGAAATCGTTTCTACAGCTGTTCAACAACCGCTACGGGAGCCAGGTGGAAATCGTCGATGAGGCCCTGGAAATGCTCAATGAATATCGCTGGCCGGGCAATATCCGGGAGCTGGAAAATCTAATCGAGCGTCTTGTGGTCACTAATCGTACCGGCGTCATTGATGAAGAAACGCTGCCCAATCATATTAAGATTATGACCGACGGGCCTCAGGCGGATGTGCAGGTAAACCGGATTATACCGCTGCGGCAGGCACTGGAACAAGTGGAAGCTCAGCTGATCCATATGACCTTCCAAGAATACCCCAGTACCTATAAGGCCGCCAAAGCCTTAGGCATCAGTCAGTCGGGGGCCAGCAGAAAATTTTTAAAATACCAAAATCAGGAGCCTCATAAATAACCCAAAATTGGATTGGCGACCCATCTGCGGGTTGCTGGAAAAAAGGTTGTGTTTTCAGACAATTTGAAAGCACAGAGCAAAAAAACAAAGAAAAGTGACCCTTTTTTGGGTTGCTTTTTCTGTTTTTTGCTTGGCACGAGACTTGCTCTATATATAAGCGGGATAAACAATTTCACAAATTTATCTGAATTAGAGGAAATCTTATGGAAACAAAAAAAACAATATGTGATTGGATTGATGAAAACAAGGATGAAGTATTTGCCATTTCCGATTATTTGTGGGAGCATCCGGAATTATCTATGCAGGAATATGAGGCCAGTCAAAAAGTTGCCGATCTACTGGAAAAATACGGATTCTTAGTAAACAGAGGCGTAGCCGGGCTGCCTACTGCTTTTGCGGCTGAATACGGGAGCGGTAAACCGGTGCTGGCTTTCAGCTCCGAATATGATGCTCTGCCGGCCTTATCGCAGAATAAGGATTCCGTTGTCCGCGATCCGGTTATTGACATGGCGCCGGGCCATGGCTGCGGACATAATCTGATGGCGGTCGGCGGAGTGCTGGCAGCTATCGCTTTGCAGCGCTGTATGATTGAGCAGGGCCTTGCGGGAACGATTAAGGTCTTTGGAACCCCGGCGGAGGAACTGTGCATCGGCAAGCCTTTTATGGCGCGTGGGGGCCTTTTTGAAGGGGTGGATGCCTTTCTCGATTGGCATCCCAGCCATCGAAACAGGGCTGCCGCCTGCGATACAAACGCCTACTTTAATGTAAAATACCATTTTTCAGGGGTCAGCGCCCACGGCAACGCCCCTTGGAATGGGCGCAGCTCTCTCGACGGCGCCATGCTGATGGGACATGCGGTGGAAATGCTGCGGGAGCATATCGAGCCGGGGAGCAAGGATTCACCGACAACCCTTAATTACGCCTTTCCCGATGTGGGAAACAGCTTCCCCAACGTGGTGCCCGCGAGTACGGTTATCTGGTGCGTAGGACGAATGAAAAACGCAGAAATGGCGGCAGATGTTCTGTCCAGGCTGGATGCCTGCGCAAAAGGGTGCGCCCAGGCCACAGGAACCACAGTAAAAGAAGAAGTGATTACCGCGACCCACGATATGATCCCTAATTTATGTTTGGGGCAGCTGATAGAAGAAAATCTGCGTTATGTTGGTGCGCCTGCCTATTCGTCCGAAGATCAAGAGGATGCGAAGAAAATTCAAAAGGCAATGAATGCAAAGGAGACTGGGTACAGCGGCAAGATTGAGCATACGGTACTCAGCAGTCAGCCGGTCACCGATTCTTCCGAATACAGTTGGTTCGCGCCGATCGCCTTTTTAAATGTAGCGTTGGCTCCATCTGAGGATGCCGGATGGCACAGCTGGACATCCTGTAAATTCGCCGGAAGTTCGGTGGGAAAACGGGTTTTGGAAACCGCAGGGAAAATATTGGCTCTCGCGGGGTATGATCTGCTTACAAAACCGGAGATTTTGCAGGAGGCAAAGGCAGAATTAAAAGAGCGTTTGTGCGGCAAACCTTATCAAAGTCTGCTGCCGGAGAACGCCAAGCCGGATTTGACTACCAATAAGGCAGTTATGGAGAGGTTCCGATAATCCTTCAAGGAAAACGAGGCTGCCGCGTGAGGGTGTGCATTGAAAAATTGCACTAACCATAATAAAAGCTGCAAAATTAGTGCAATCATAGATGCCGGGCTGCGCTGCGAAACGCTTTTCACAGGGCAGCCCCCGTTTTCATTTAATAAATCGTTTGTTCGCTCTTATGCGGCGCTATCAGCCCCGCAGCGATTACATATTGAACGCTTTAATAATCCAATAAAACGTATGTATAATTCAGAATTGCGCTATTCTTCTCTGGAACTTTCTTCCATTGCGTGCTTTTCCGCTAAAACGCGTTCATACTCCGCAAAAATCGCTTCCTTAATCTTATTCCTTGTTTCAGAGACCAGAGGGTGGGCAATATCGCGGAAGTCTCCTTCTCCCATCTTTCTGCTGGGCATCGCGATGAACAATCCGTTCTGTCCTTCGATGATTTTGATATCATGCACCACAAATTCATCATCAAAGGTAATCGATACGACCGCTTTCATTTTTCCTTCGTCATTGACTTTTCTTACTCTTACATCAGTAATATTCATTCTTTGTTACCACCCTTTCATGCTCAAACTCATTCTGACAAACGCTGTGCACATAAATACACTTAGTAATATTATACATGAAATGGAATACGTTTACAAGGAACTATTTAAAAAATCTGACTATTTGGAAAAACTTCTACGGTTTTATGCTCTTCATCCACATGTCCCAGGTAGACCAGGGGGATGTAATCAGCAATCTTTTTCTTTTCCGGCGCGATGTTGGCAATGGCGACGCCGATCCCCACTACCTGGGTTTCAAATTCAGATAAAATATCACTGATTCCTTTTACGCTGCCGCCGCCCCGCATAAAATCGTCGATGATCAATGCCCGGCATCCGCTGAGAGCTGCCCGCTTGGATATGGACATTTTCTGCATGCGCTCCGAAGAACCGGAGAGGTAATTGATGCTCATGGTGGCACCTTCGGAAATTTTTGCTTCCCGCCGGACAACGACAGAAGGGAGGTTAAGAAATTCAGCTGTTTTCAGAGCAAGAGGGATACCTTTCGTCTCGATAGTCACAATGTAGTCGGCTCCGCAGTTTCTGAATTTACGGGCGAAAATCTGAGCCATTTCTTTGACCATCACCGGATCGAACATGATATCCGATGTATATAAAAAACCGCCGCCAAGCACCCGGTTTTCTTCTCCCAGCTTCCGGCAGAGCTTTTCTTGAAATTGCAGTCCTTTTTCTTTTGAAATAAAAGGAACATAACGGACTCCACCCGCGGCTCCCGAGATCGTTTCCACCAGGCCAAGCCCAGTGAACTCTGCAATTTCCCGTGCGGCTGCGATGTCCTCGCTGATGCTGGACTTGGCGGCGGAGAACAAATCACAGAACTCATTAAGAGAGAAAATTTTGTTAGGCGAATTGGAAATAATCTCCATCAGCGCGCCTACTCTCTGGCTTCTTTTCATTAGGCTTTCCTCCTGAAATTCGAACGTATATGGCGTATATATTAGATAATATTCGTTTTTTATTTTTTTGTCAATTATAACGCATTTTTTTGTACAATTATGGTATACTATATTCACCATTTTGATACAATGCTGCGTAGCGGGTGGATCTTGGGAAAGATACTCGCTGAGGCCTGTATCAAACAATCAGCTTATCATGACTAGGGAGGAAAAGACAATGGTGAGATTATCTGACTGTAGGCAGATACATTGCATTGGGATTGGGGGCATTGGCCTTTCCGCCATTGCTGAAATTTTAATATCCAGAGGGTACAAAGTCACTGGATCGGATATGCGGGAAAGTGACATTACCGAAAGGCTCATGAAAGATGGAGCCAATATATTTTTAGGCCATAGAGAAAAGAACGTAGAAGGAGCGGACCTGGTCGTCTACTCCGCCGCAGTAGGAGCAGAGAATCCTGAGCTGGCAAAAGCCAGGGAACTGGGCATTCCTACCGCATCCAGGGCGGAAATCCTGGGACTTCTCATGAGTGAGTATGAAAACAGCATCGCTATTTCAGGAACTCACGGGAAAACTACGACAACCTCTATGGTTTCTTTAATTCTAAAAAATGCCGATGAGGATCCGACGATCCTGGTAGGCGGCAACCTGCCGGAAATCGGCGGCAACGTCCAGGTCGGCGCCAGTGAGCATTTCGTAACGGAAGCCTGCGAATATATGGACAGTTTTCTATCCCTGCGGCCCAAGATCGAAATCATTCTCAACATCGACTCCGATCACTTGGATTACTTTAAAGATATTGAGCACATTGCCAATTCCTTTGAAAAATTCGCATCTCTGGTGCCGGAGAACGGAACCATCATCGCATATGATGCCAACCCGTTTGTAAAAAGCGTTGTCAAGGATATGCCCAATGTGCTGACCTTCGGCTTTAACGAAAGCTGCGATTACTATGTCAGCGATATTACTTTCAACGCTGACGGTATGCCGGATTTCAATGTCAATCACGGCGGTAAAGTGCTCTGCCGCATCCAGTTGTCCATTCCGGGAGAACACAATATTTTAAATGCGCTGGCCGCTTTTGCATGCTGCCACATTTTGGGCGTAAAGGCGGATCAGATCGCCGCCACCCTGGAAAACTTCACCGGAACTCAGCGGCGGTTCGATGTTCTGGGAATCACCAGCCATGGCATCAAGATCATCGATGATTACGCGCACCATCCCACCGAGATCAAAGCCACGCTTTCTGCGGTGAAAAATATGCGGCACAATCATATGTGGTGTCTCTTTCAGCCCCACACCTATACCAGAACTATGGCCCTCTTCGACGAATTCGCCCAATCCTTTGAAGCGGCCGATAAAGTCGTACTGGCGGAAATCTATGCCGCACGAGAAAAGAACATTTACAAGATCAGTTCAAAAGGATTGGTGGGCAAGATCAAAGAAGCTTACCCGGAAAAAGATGCCTATTTCTTCGAAGACTTTGAAGAAATCGCCAACTTTGTTTATAATAACGCCGAACCCGGCGATCTGGTCATCACCATGGGAGCCGGTGACATTTATAAGGTGGGCGAACTGATTTTGGAAAAGGATCAGAAATTCTAAAGCGTTTAGGGGGATTTATGAATTTACAAGAATATGAAGCAATGGAGAAAAAACGCCTTGAAATCAATCTCAGGCATATGGAGAACGGTGTCAACTTCGTTGACCTTAAGGCGGCCTATATCGACGAAACAGTAGAAATCGGAACTGGAACCACCATTTACCCTTGCGTTGTGCTGGAGGGAAATGTTAAAATCGGTGAGGATTGTACCATCGGCCAGAATACCCGAATCGTGGACTCGGAAATCGGAAAGGGAACGGTGATTCAAAGTTCCGTGATCATGGAGAGCAAGGTGGGCAATGAGACAAAGGTCGGTCCTTTTGCTTATCTGAGACCGGGAAGCGATATCGGCAGCAACTGTAAAGTCGGCGATTTCGTAGAAATTAAAAATTCATCCATGGGGGACGGAGCAAAAGCCTCCCATCTTACTTATGTGGGCGATTCGGATGTGGGAAAGAACGTAAATCTGGGCTGCGGCGTGGTATTTGTCAATTATGACGGCAGTCAGAAATACCGCTCCACGGTAAAAGACGGAGCTTTCATTGGCTGCAACAGCAATCTGGTTTCGCCGGTGACGATTGAAGAAGGCGCCTATGTAGCGGCAGGAAGCACGGTTACCCATGATGTGCCCGGCGGCGCACTTTACGTAGCCAGGCCCAAACCCAGAACATTGGAAGGCTGGGTCGAAAAAAGAGGAATACTGAATAAGAAGAAAAAATAGAAAACATATTGCCAAACGATTAGTAGGAGAAAGAAGAGGTAAAAAGTACAGATGAAGAATGGAGCGTTTTCAGATTACAAAGTATTTGCAGGAAATTCACACTTGGAACTGGCGGAAGAAATTGCATCGATTATGGGCAAACCCCTTGGAAAAGCTACTGTAACCAAATTCAGCGACGGTGAGATTTCCGTAAACCTGTGGGAGACAGTTAGAGGCATCGATACTTACATCGTCCAGTCTACTTGCGATCCGGTCAACAACAACCTGATGGAGATCCTGATCATGATCGATGCCATGAAGCGGGCTTCCGCAGGAAGAATCAATGCGGTTATCCCTTATTACGGCTATGCCAGACAAGACCGCAAAGCAAAGGCCAGAGATCCGATCACGGCAAAGCTGGTAGCTAACCTTCTCATGGCAGCCGGCGCAGACCGTGTTTTGACCATGGACCTTCATGCGGCGCAGATTCAGGGATATTTTGACATCCCAGTGGACCATCTGGTGGGTCTTCCGATCCTCATCAAGTATTTTAAAGAAAAAGCAATGGATGATATTGTAATCGTATCTCCGGACCACGGCAGTGTAACCAGAGCCAGAAGTATGGCAGAGCCCCTCAATGCTCCCATCGCCATCGTCGATAAACGGCGTCCGGAACCCAACAAGAGTGAAATCATGAATATTATCGGAGATATTGAAGGCAAGAACTGTATTCTGGTAGACGACATGATCGATACCGCCGGCACCATCACCAACGCTGCCAACGCCCTCAAAGATCTGGGCGCCAAGAGCGTGGTCGCCTGCGCTACCCACCCGATTCTTTCCGGTCCGGCAAAGGAGAGACTGGAATCCTCCGCCATCGAGGAATTGGTACTCCTCAATACCGTTCCCATTCCAGAGGAAAGAAGAATCAGCAAAATGAAGATGCTGTCGGTCGCGCCGCTCTTTGCAGAGGCGATGACGAGGGTATTCACCAACGACTCCATCAGCCGGCTCTTCGACTAAGACAAAGGAGCAGCAGATCCATGTACATCATTGCAGGCCTTGGAAATCCGGGAAAGCGCTATGAGAATACGAGACACAACATCGGATTCATCGCCCTGGATCTCCTGGCAGAACGAAACGACATTAAAATCAACAAAATAAAACATAAAGCTTTGGTCGGAGAAGGACGTATCTCCGGCCAAAAGGTTTTATTGGTCAAACCGCAGACTTACATGAACCTTTCCGGCCAGTCCGTCCGGGAAGTGATGGAATACTACAAAGAGGAGATCGACCGCCTGGTGGTGATCTACGATGATATCGATATTCCGTCGGGAACCGTCCGCATCCGTAAAAAAGGGAGCGCCGGAACGCATAACGGCATGCGTTCCATTATCTACGACCTGAAATCGGATCAGTTCCCCAGGATTCGCATTGGAATCGGAAACAACCGCAAAGGCGATTTGCGGGACTTTGTAATCGGCGGGTTTTCCAAAGAAGAAAAAGAGCCGCTTGCGGAAGCGGTGAGACGAGCAGTACTGGCGGCGGAATGTATTGTTGAAAAGGGCATAGATAAGGCTATGAATGAATACAATATAAGACAAAAGGCCGCAGGAGAAAACGATGATAAAAAAGGGAATGATTAATATAACAGGAGCTGCCGAAAGCCGGGTAGCTCCTGTTATTGGGAAGATTTTAAAGGAAGAAGCAAAGGGCCAGTGCCTGGTGGTGGTATCCTCATATATAAGAGCGAAGCGCCTGGCTACAGACCTTTCTTTTTTTGTTGACAAAAATATCTATGTTTTGCCGCCGGAAGAAGAAGGGTTCATCCGCTACGAAGCGAAAAACCACGATCAAATGCTCCAGAGGCTGAAGATCCTCAAAGCCTTGAGAACGGGAGAGGACTGCCTGGTCGTAGCGCCGGCTACCGGGGCCATACGCAAGCTGCCGCCCCATCAAACCTTTGACGACAGCGCAATCAAGCTGACTTTGGGCGAGGAGATCGACCTGGAGCTGGTGAAGGAAAAACTGGTCCGCATGGGCTATGAGCGGGTGCCTCTGGTGGAAGCCAAGGGAGAGTTCAGCATCAGGGGCTCGATCATCGATATTTTCACAGCCGACGGGGAGGCTCCGTACCGGGTGGAACTCTTTGATACGGAGATCGATTCTATCAGAAGCTTTGACCTGGACACGCAAAGGTCCATTGAAAGCTTAAAATTCGTTGAAGTCTATCCGGCGGAGCAGCTGCTCAAGGACAGGACGATTTTTGAAAAAGCGGCTGTGAGAATCAAGCAGGCCTATGCGGGACAGATTCGCAAATATACAGGGGAGCATGCAAGTGAAGAGGAACTGGCACGGGGTGAAAACCTCAAGCTGAGACGGGATCAGCTGATCGACTTCGCGGAAAACTGCATGAATTTGCAGCAACTGGAAAACTATCTCTATTACTTTTACGACGAGACCGAGTACATCTGGGACTACATGAGGCAGCCGGTCGTCATGATCGACGATCCGGCCAGGTGCTACGAAAACCTGGAAGCCCGGGACCGGGAAACGGCCGATGATTTTCAGACCCTGCTGGAACGGGGGCAGGCAGTTCCGGCGGACATGAAACATTTCTCCAATAAAAACGATTATCTCCGCCTCTATGATTTGGACAGGGCCTATTTGTTCACACCCTTTCAAAAGACCATCAAAGGGGTGGATGCTCTGGCGGAAATTCGCAACGTTGTAACCAAGCCGACGCTGGTATTCAACGGAAAGATGGATTTGCTGGAATCGGAAATCCGTTCCTATTTGAAAAACAGCTATAAAGTGACCATCGTCTGCGCCAACGAGGAGCGGGCGGCCAACATGGAAGAATTTCTCTCCAGGGCCGGACTTTTGCAGAGGGTTTGGGTAAAGCAGGGAAGTCTCACCGGAGGCATCGATTTTCCGGAAGAAAAATTCTGCTATATCTGGGACGGGGACATTTTCGGAACGCCCAAAAAGAAAAAACGTAAGAAAAAAACAGCCGGCAGCATGAGCCAGCCCATCAAGTCCTTTGCCGATATGCAGAAGGGCGATTACGTGGTCCATGAAAACCATGGTATCGGTAAATTTATGGGCATCGAACAGCTGTCGGTTCAGAATGTAAAAAAAGATTATCTCAAGATCAAATACAGCGGCCAGGATATCCTTTATGTGCCGGTGGAACAGATGGATATCATCCAGAAATATGTGGGCGCCGACACCGCCAGTCCCAAGCTCAACAAGCTTTCCGGCAGCGAGTGGAAAACCACCAAAGCTAAGGCCAAGGCAGCCATCGCCAATATGGCCAAAGAGCTTTTGGAAGTATCAGCCGCAAGGCAGCTGGAAAAGGGCCACGCCTTTTCTCCTGATACGGTTTGGCAAAAAGAATTTGAGGACAGTTTTCCTTACACGGAAACGGACGATCAGCTCCGCTGTATTGAGGAAATCAAAAAGGACATGGAACAGGATACGGCGATGGACCGGCTCCTGTGCGGCGATGTGGGGTTCGGAAAGACCGAGGTGGCGGCCAGGGCCATGTTCAAGTGCGCTGCCGACGGCAAGCAGGCGGCGGTCCTGGTGCCGACAACCATTCTTGCCAACCAGCATTATTACACCCTCAAGGAACGCTTTGAAAAATTTCCCTTTAAAGTGGAGATGCTCTCCCGTTTTCGCAGCGAGGCTCAGCAGAAAGCCGTCATCGACGGATTGGAAAAGGGCAGCGTCGATGTGGTAATCGGGACCCACCGCATCCTGTCCAAGGATGTGAAATTCAAGGACCTGGGCCTGCTGGTCATCGATGAGGAGCAGCGGTTCGGCGTGCAGCATAAAGAAGTGATCAAGCAGCTGCGAAAGAATGTGGATGTGCTGACCTTATCAGCGACCCCTATCCCCAGAACTCTTCACATGTCGCTGGTAGGCATCAAGGATATGAGCGTCATTGAAGAACCGCCGGAAGAGCGGTATCCGGTTCAAACCTACGTTTTGGAGCAGGACGACATGCTGATCCGGGACGCTGTTGAAAAAGAACTGGACCGGGGCGGACAGGTCTATATCGTCTTTAACCGGGTCAAGGGCATCAACAAGCTGGCCGCCCATATTGAGGAATTGGTGCCCCAGGCACAGGTAGCCGTGGGACACGGGCAAATGAACGAGCATCACCTGGAAGATGTGATCATGGGATTTGTTCAGGGCGAGACCAACGTGCTGGTGGCAACGACGATCATTGAATCGGGCATTGACATTCCCAACGTGAATACCATGCTCATCCTGGATGCGGATCGTTTCGGCCTCTCCCAGCTTTATCAGCTCCGGGGAAGGGTGGGCCGCTCCAACCGCATGGCATATGCCTACCTGATGTTTCAAAAGGATAAGAGCCTTTCGGAAGTGGCGGAAAAGCGTCTGAGGGCGATCAAAGAATTTACAGAGTTCGGCGCCGGCTTCAAAGTGGCCATGCGGGATTTGGAGATTCGAGGCGCGGGAAATCTCCTGGGAACCGAACAGCACGGCCACATGATGAACATCGGTTATGAGCTGTACTGCAAGCTGGTGGACGATGCGGTGCGGGCGCTGGGCGGAGAAGTGGTCAACCCGGATCGGGAAGAAGCGTCGATTGAATTGAATGTAACGGCTCTGATTCCGGATCGGTATATCTCTGATGAAGTGCTGAAACTGCAGATGTACAAGAAGATCGCCACTGCAGCCTCTGCCGCCGACGAGGAAGAAATCATCGATGAACTGATCGACCGCTTTGGCGAAATTCCGCGGGATACCATGAATCTGATTACCATATCCAGAATCCGTTCCATGGCGGAAAAGCTGTGCATCACCAGGATTCACGAAGAGGGCAGTAAAGTGATCTTTAACTTTGCCCAGGAAAACGGCCTCAGCGCCAAATCCCTGTCCGCTCTCTCGGCAAAATACGGCATGAACCTCTTTATACATGGCGGAGTCAAACCCTTTGTAAGATTTACACCCAAGAGCAAAAAGCGGCTGGCGGAAATACTGGAATTTTTGGAAGTGGCTGCGGAATAGCGATTTTTGCAGCAGATATGGCTTGATTGCCGTTTTCTTTGCGAGTATAATGAATAAAAGAGCCTATACGATAAAGTTTCTAACCCATATAATCCGGAAGGACAAAAGATTACGTTTTACGACGCATTAAACGACCTGCGCAGCCTACCCAATCTGGACGTATATGTAACGGGAAGCAATTCCAAAATGCTTTCTTCAGATATCTTGACCGAGTTCAGAGGAAGAAGTGATGAGATTCGTGTACATCCTCTGTGCTTTGCTGAATACTATTCCGCTGTCGGCGGTGACAAGAATGAAGCGTTTGATGAATACGCCTTTTATGGAGGTTTGCCTCTGATCCTCTCACGGCCAAGCGATGCGGCAAAGATGAACTATCTCAAATCGCTTTTTACGGAAGTATATATCAAAGATATCGTAGAACGCAAAAAAATAGAACGGCAGGATGTTCTGGAGCAGATTTTGGACCTGCTATGCTCCTCCATCGGTTCATTGACCAACCCGGCACGGATTGCCAATACGCTCAAATCAAAGCGAAATTTCGATGTTTCCGCAAATACGATTCGCGCCTATATCGACCATTTAGAGGATGCTTTCTTATTTTCTGAAAGCAAGCGTTATGATGTAAAGGGCAAGTCGTATTTTGATTCTCCCAATAAATACTACAGCGAAGACCTGGGTCTGCGCAATGCCCGCATTGACTTTCGTCAGCAGGAAATGACCCACATCATGGAAAACATTCTTTATAACGAACTGATAAACCGCCAGTTTTCTGTGGACGTGGGAGTGGTGTACGCAAGAACAACCAATCAGAACGGAAACTCGGTCCGTACGCCAAGAGAGATCAATTTTGTCGTTAATTCCGGAAGCAAGCGGGCGTATATCCAGTCAGCATATGCGATAACGACCGAGGAAAAGGCTGAAAGCGAGATTCGTCCCTTTGCCCTTGTGGGTGACTTTTTTCCAAAGATCGTAGTAAGAAAAGATATAGGCAAACGTTGGTATGATGATCAGGGTATCCTGCATATCAACATGATTGATTTTCTGTTAGATAAAGGCATTATTTAACACAGAGGTCGCCTGACAAAGAAAACCCGCTGGGAGGCCATAAAGCGCATCCCAACGGGTTTATTTTTTTAGACTACTTGCCTGTTTTGACTTTTCTCCTCTTCTTCTCTTTTTCCAAATCATTGGGCAGGTAGATGACGGTGGCCTCTTTGTCCTTCTGGTCAGGGTTTTTATCGTTCGTTTTTTTTCTGACAAAACCTTCCGAATGACCGGTAAAATACATATAGGCCAACAGGCCGGCTACAACCAGCAGCCCTAAAAGAATAAGCGGCATACCTGACCTCCCTTCCTAATATCCATTCCTTACAAAACTCGGGCTATTTTCATTGAAGTAAAAAGAGGTAAATCCCATTGTTTGCCTCTTCCTACGCCAACGTTTCTCTTAAATAATGTGTCTTTTTCTCTTTTCCAACTCCAAATCGGTTGGAAGATAAATGACTGGGGCAACTTCGTCTGCTTTTCCCTTGGAAGAAGCAGTGTGATGTTTCTTGTTTCTGATGGTTTCGAACAGAGCCAGCAAGCCGCCGAAGACCAATACTCCTAAAATAATAAGTGGCATATTCAGCCCTCCTTTGATTTTCGGATAAAGTCTGCAACTTCCCCATTTAAATGAAACGTTTCTTTGATTCTATTTTACCACGTTTTTTTCAGAATTACCGCTAAATTTTCTAAAAATTTTATTAATTTAAAATGGGGCACGGATCGGTGCCAACGATATCCGTTTACGCTTATAGTTTGTACATGAACGCTTTAATTAATTCGTAAACCTTTGGAATTGTTCCATTGATTGAAGGCTGAAAAAAAGATATACTGTATAGAAAGGAGTATTGCTATGGTAACAATTGATGAAGCACAAGTCATGCTGGATGAAGTCGCAGAAGAGCTGCCGTCGGGCATTTACAAGGAGCTCAACGGAGGAATTCTGCTATTGCCTCAGGCCAAAATGAGTCCCCATGCAGTCTGTGATGATTTGTACATTTTAGGGGAATATCAAAGCGGCGGCAGTATGGGACGGTTGATTAAGGTTTATTACGGTTCTTTCGCAAAGCTTTTTGGCTATTTGGAAGGTGAAGCTTTTAAGTCCAAGCTGAGAGAAACCTTGTTTCACGAGTTCACCCATCACTTGGAATCGCTGGCAGGTGAAAAGGATCTGGAGATTGAGGACGAAAAGCAGCTTAAAAGATATCGAAAGGAGAGAGGTCTTTAAATGGTAAATATCATCATTACGGCTCCGCGGGGACATATGGACGGACTGATCGTCAAGGCGGCCTGTGAGCGGGACGATATACGGATCGTAGGCGGCCTGGGACCAGCGGGAAGAGACTATATCGGCAAGGACATCGGACTGGCAGCCGGGCTGGGAAGAGAAATCGGAGCGCTTGTTTACGACGATCTTACAAAGATCATCGATCAATGCGATTTGGTTGTGGATTTTTCCAGAGTGGAACTTTCCATGGAGGTTCTGGAAATCTGCAAAAAATATAAAAAAGGGTTTTTATGCGGCACCACCGGCTTTACGCCTCAGCAGGAGGAAGAATTGCTGGCGGCCGGGAAAGAAATTCCCATGATGAAAGCGGCCAATACATCTTTTGTCGTCAATGTGATGCGTAAGCTGCTGGGAATTGCCGCCAATGCGCTGGGAGACAAAGCGAAAATTGAAATTTTAGACCTTCACAGCCAGGATAAGCTGGATGCCCCCAGCGGCACGGCCTTGGAGCTGGCGGAGGAAATGGCAGAAAGGTCGGGAAAACCGATGGATTCAATCGCCTTTCATTCCGTTCGTGCCGGAGATACACCTTCCAGCCACAAAGTATTCTTTGGCTGCATGGGTGAGATGATGGAAATTTCCCATCACGCATATAATTGGGAGTGCTATGCCAGGGGTGCGTGCGATGCGGCGGTCTATATGGCCGGGCACGGCGTCGGACTTTATACAATGGAAGATGTGATCGGATTGTAAACAACAGGTATTTGCTTACAGCATCGGATCTTCGGATCAACAGCAATTTTTTTTATGTAACGAGGAGGACAACATGGATTTTGGTTATTCACAAGAGCAGCTGGAGTTGAAAGAAACGTTGAGGGCGTTTGGCGAACGGGAAATCGTGCCCATTCAGGACAAGATGGACCGGGATGCCGAGTACCCGCTTGAAACCGTGAAAAAACTGGGCAGGATGGGAATGCTGGGCATGCCCTTTCCCAAGGAATACGGCGGAGCCGGGCTGGACTACGTGACTTATGTAATGGCAGTGGAAGAGATCTCCAAAATCTGTCCGTCCCACGGCGTCATCGTGCAGACCCACAACGCGCTCTGCTGCTGGCCCATCTTTACATACGGAAGTGAAGAGCAAAAGAAAAAATATCTGCCATCTCTATTGAGCGGGGAAAAGATCGGCGCCTTTGGATTGACCGAGCCCAATGCGGGAACCGACGCGGCCATGCAGCAGACCATTGCCGAGGATAAGGGCGATCACTATCTGCTCAATGGATCCAAGGTGTTCATCTCCGGCGGCGGTATCGCCGATGTCTATGTGGTTATGGCTATGACCGACCAATCTAAAGGAACCAAGGGAATCAGCGCCTTTATCGTGGAAAAAGGGATGCCGGGCTTCTATAAAGGCAAGACGGAAGACAAGATGGGGATCCGCGGTTCCATCGCATCGGAGCTGGTGTTCGACAACTGCATTGTTCCCAAAGAAAACCTCCTGGGAGAGCTGGGAAAAGGCTTTAAGGTAGCCATGACTTCTCTGGACGTGGGACGTCTGGGCATCGCGGCCCAGGCCCTGGGAATCGCTCAGGGAGCCTTTGACAGAACCGTAGAATATATGAAGCACAGAGAACAGTTCGGCAAAAAATTGAGCGGGTTTCAGGCCATGGCCTTTGAAATGGCTGAACTGGAGACCAAGATCGACGGCGCCCGCCTGCTCCTTTACCGGGCTGCCGATGTGCGGGAAAAGGGTCTGCCTGATATGACGGTGACCGCGGCTAAGGCCAAGCTGGCCTGTTCGACCACGGCTATGGAAGTGACCATCAAGGCCGTTCAGTTCCACGGCGGCTATGGATACATCAAGGACCTGCCCATTGAGCGCTATATGAGAGATGCCAAGATTACAGAGATCTATGAAGGGACTTCGGAAGTGATGAAGCTGGTCATTTCCGGACAGATCTTCAAAAAGGAAAAGAAGCAGGATAAGGCGCAAAAGCAGCCGGTCGTTCTCTTTGATACGGTAGAAGAATTGATTGAGGCTTTAAAAGACGTGAAGAAGGACGAGATCATCTGTTCCGGCGGAAGGGGCTTTAAACGGACCGAAGAGCTGGGGTTGGTGAAGCAGCTGGCAGACGCAGTAGGCGGCAGTGTGGGCGCTTCCCGCGGGGCCGTATCCATGGGCTGGATCGATGAGGATGTCCAGGTGGGGCTCACCGGGCGCACGGTAAAGCCGGATCTCTATTTTGCCTGCGGTATCTCAGGAATGAACCAGCATTTGGCGGGGATGAAAGAATCATCGGTGATCGTTGCCATCAACCGCAATCCAAAGGCGCCGATTTTCAAAGCCGCTGACTACGGGATCGTGGGCGATGTCTATGAAGTGATTCCCCAGCTGATTGAAAAGTGGGAGAAATAGCGTTTTGATTTGGAGGGTGTATGAAAGATGAGAGAGCGCTGGTAAGGGGGCCGATTGTTCCCACTCTGCTTAAATTTGCCGCGCCGTTTTTGCTGGCCAGCATTCTGCAGGCTCTGTACGGGGCCGTGGACCTTTTGGTGGTGGGCCAGTTCGCTGATTCAGCCGGCGTTTCCGCGGTGGCCATCGGAGGACAGGTCATGCAGACGATCACCGGAATCGTTCTGGGGATCAGCACGGGAGGAACGGTGGTCATCGGCCAGTTCGTAGGAGCCAGAAGGGATAAGAATGCAGCCATGGCTGTGGGCAATCTGGCGGCTCTGTTTCTGGTGATCGCAGTGGTTTTGACTGGTGTTATGCTGGTCTTTGTAACTCCCATCACAGAGATCATGCAGACTCCGCCGGAGGCCTTTGAATATACCATAGAATATATTACCATCTGTTCGCTGGGAGTGCCTTTTATCGTGGGCTACAACGGTGTCAGCGGTGTGTTTCGGGGATTCGGCGATTCCAAATCGCCCCTGTATTTTATTGCCCTGGCCTGCGTAATCAATATTGGTCTTGACCTGCTGCTGATCGCTGTCTTTCATATGGGGGCGGCAGGCGCGGCCATTGCTACGGTTACGGCCCAGGGAATCAGCTTTTTGGCGGGGATTCTCTATATGATGAAAAAAGGTTTGCCGGTGCCTTTCCGTATGGGCTACATCGGCTTTAAAGGGGGCCAGGCCTTCCGTATTTTGAAAATTGGCAGTCCCATCGCAGTCCAGGACGCGCTGGTCAATGTGTCGTTTCTCATTATCACGGCCATCATCAATACCATGGGGCTGGTGGCATCGGCGGCAGTGGGTATCGATGAGAAGATCATCGTCTTTGCCATGCTGGTGCCGACCTCTTTTGCGTCGGCTGTGGCGGTTATGACCGCGCAGAATGTGGGAGCAAGGCGCATGGACCGGGCCAAAAAGAGTCTATGGGTGGGCGTGGGAATGTCCTTCCTCTTCGGCCTTGCCATATGGGTGTTCTGCCAGTTTTATCCGGAGACTCTGACCGCCATTTTCAGCAAAGACCCTGAGGTGATTTACACGGCGGGCCTGTATCTGCAAAATTATACCATCGACTGCATGCTGGTGGCCTTCATTTTCTGCGCCAATTCCTTCTTCAGCGGCTGCGGCTACTCGCTGTTTTCGCTGATACACAGCCTTCTGGCCACCTTCGGCGTCCGGGTTCCGGTCTCCTATTTCCTCAGCAGGCTGCCGGGAATTACCTTATATGAAATGGGATTTGTCCCGCCGCTGGCCAGTTGTCTGTCCATTGTTCTGTGTTTGATTTATTTGAAAGTAGGGAAAGGTTTTCGCGATCATCCGCCCCGCAGATGACCATTGGTTTTTCGAGAGAGCATTGTCAAAAAACGACAGGATGCTCTCTTTTTTGTTTGCATGGAAAAGATCATCCTTGACTCTAAAGTAGACTTTAGGGTTAGCATAAGAGCATACAGACGGGGTAAATCAAGGGAAATTTATAAACAAAGCGAGGAGAAATCATGAAAACGATCGAAGCAGTTGTCAGTACTTTTTCGAAAAACCATCAACCATGCTGTACGGTGAAACCAGGTGAAACGCTGCTGTTCAAAACACTGGACTGTTATTCGGGCAATATCAAGACCGAAGCGGACTACCCGGAGGACATAACCGGCGGAGACGCCGACCTGGCAACCGGGCTGGTGTATGTGGATGGCGCTGAAAAGGGAGATGTTCTGGTGGTGGATATCCTGGATATCGATGTGGCAGACCAGGGGGTGTGCTGCAATATCGGCGGACCTCTTATGGAACAGTCCGTTCCCCGGACAAAGATCATTCCAGTGAAAAACCGTATCGCCCATTTCAACGATATAAAGTGGGAAGTGGATCCCATGCTGGGCGTCATCGGCGTAGCGCCAGAGGAAGGGGAGCCTCTCTGCTTTTTGCCGGGGGATCACGGCGGCAACATGGACAGTAAAATGATTAAGCGGGGATCCAGAATTTATTTGCCGGTCCAGGTTCCGGGAGCGCTCTTGGGCATGGGAGACGTACATGCTTCCCAGGGCGACTGCGAGCTCTGCGGAAATGGGATTGAAATCGCCGCCGACGTTAGGGTGAAGATTTCGCTGATTAAGGACTTTGAACTTCATTGGCCGATGACGGAGACAAAGGATAAATGGTATGTCAATGTGGCTGCGCCGGATTATGAGACCGCCCTCAATCAGTCATGCCGGGAATTGCAGCGGCTGATGGTGGATGCCTATGGCTGGGATCAGACGGACGTGTTCCTGTATCTGTCCCTGCAGGGCGATATTGAGATCAACCAGTTTACGCTGCCGTGTCCCATTGACATGATTTTGAGAGCCGGCGTTCCCAAAATCCCAGGCAAGGAATTGATCAAGTAGAAAGGAGACAAGTTAAATGAACAACAATGCGGCCCCTCAGGCCTCGTCAGCAGATGGACAGGTTCAGCTCAAACGTACGCTCAAGCTGAAGGACCTGGTCTTTTATGGAATGATCATGATGGTGCTCATCGCGCCGATGGCGGTGTTCGGAGAAATTGAACAGGCCAGCGGCGGAATGACGCCCTTTGTCTATCTGGTAGGCGTCATCGCCATGGTCTTTACGGCTCTCAGTTATATGCAGATGAGCCGGCGATTTCCCGTAGGCGGATCGGTGTATGCCTATGTTCAGCGGGGAATTAACCATCATGTGGGTTTTGTGGCAGGATGGATGATCCTCTTGGATTACATCTTCGTGCCAGCCCTTTTGTATGCGCTGGTCTCCAACATTTGTGTGGAAACGTTTCCCGGAATTCCGGCGATCGCTTGGATTATCGCCTTTATCGTCGTCAATACCCTGATTAATGTGAGAGGGATCGATTATACGGCGAAAGCGGATATCATCCTCTTTTTCATTGAACTGGTGGTGGTGGTTATCTTCCTCATCGGCGGCATCAGCTTTATCGCCGGCGGCGGAGGCACAGGTGGTTTCTCCATTGAGCCTATTTACCAGCCGGGCAAGATCAACCTCAATTTCATCGCTTCGGCCTGCACCATAGCCGCGCTGTCCTTCCTGGGCTTTGACGGCATCAGCACCCTTGCGGAAGAGGCGTTGGAACCAGCCAGAGATATCGGAAAAGCGATTATGATCGCCCTCATCAGCATCGGGCTCCTGTTTATTGTTGAGACTTATGTGGCTTGTCTCATTCTTCCCGATTGGCAGAATACGGATATCGCAGCGGGCTTTTACGATGCGGCCGCCCTGGCCCTGGGAGAATGGTTTCGGATTGTGATGGTCGGAGTGACCATCGTTGCTGCCGGTATTGCCAATACCATGGTAGCCCAGTCATCAGCGGCAAGGCTCCTTTATACCATGGGCAGAGACCGGGTAATTCCTCATATCTTCGCCAAGGTGCATCCCAAGTTCCGTACACCGTATGTGGGCATTTATCTGCTGTCCATCTTTTCGCTGGTGATTGCCATCGCGGTTCCCATCGACACCCTGGTCAGGCTGGTTAATTTCGGAGCGCTGGGATCCTTTATCATGCTCAATTTCGCCACCTTCTTCTACTTTTTCATCAGAGAGAAGATCAGGGGCGGAGCAGGATTTATCAAAAATTTGGTCTGCCCCTTCATAGGTATGGCCATCTTGATCTATGTCTTTACCGGCTTTGACTATATCAGCTATATCGTAGGCTTCGGCTGGCTGATCATCGGAGTGGTCATCGGATTTATCAAGTCAAAAGGCTACAAAGAGGTACCGGAAGCCTTTAAAAATATTGAATTATAGGATATGATAAAGGAAAAAGGCTGGGAACAAATGTATTCGATTGGAAAATTATCAAAGCTTACCGGGCTGAGTATCCCGACACTGCGCCATTACGATCAGGTGGGGCTCCTCAAACCCGCATATCGAAATGATGCTACCGGATACCGGTATTACGATGAAGAGCAGATGCTCCAGGTTCAGCTGATTAAAAATATGAAGATGCTTGGGTTTTCTCTGGAAGAAATGCGGATGATCCTGGTCAAAAAAGATCTTTCCGGTTTTCGGGAAAAGGTCAGTGAGGCCAAGCGGAAAATTGAATTGCAGCTGCAGGCGGTCAGCGACATTGATGACTATTTGTCCAAGGGAGAGTACATTCTGCGCCAGTATCAGGCGGCAGGCAGCGAATGCTTTTATCACAGTCATCCGCCGGAGCTGCGGCAGCTGCCTGCTGCCGATGTCCTTTGCATGAACATGGAAGAGCCCTTTCACGACCTTGCCTTCTTTACCCAATGCTGTCTCAAGATCCAGAACTTGCGGGACCGCCTGGGACTTTTACAGACAGGGGCTTTGATTCTGACTCCGCAGACCAACGATGTCCGCAGCTTTATTCGGGGATACGGCGGTTTTCTGCTCTGCATGCCGGTTCAATACAAAGAAAACTGCTGCTCAAAAGCGATCAGGCGTTTTAACGGCGTATTGGCGGCTTCGGCCCTTTGCGTAGGCGGATATGAGGAGCTGGAACGGATCTACGACAGACTGCGTTCCTGGGTCCGTGAAAACCATCTTCAGCCTGTGGGCAAGCTGATTCTGCAGTGCCTTTTGGAACCCAGCGATACTATGAAGCCCGATCAGTATATTTTCCGGCTCAATCTGCCGGTTGCTGGGGATGGGCGGGAGACGGACGGAGAAACAAAGGTGCCGGTCCTTGATCTGGGCCTGTGAAGCTGGGACGGCTGTAAATTTGAAAAGATTTGGGGCTGATTGCATCAAAAAGAGTGATAGATGCGATCAGCCTCTTTTTGTGTAAACTCCGCGAAGCGCTGAGCGGCGAATGATCTGCTTTTGCGGTGCTGAAGTATTGACGCAAATCGGGAAAATTTCATTGAAAGGTTTCTTTTTTTACGCAATCTTGTGGGTTTGCGGGACCTGGTATTGAGATGAAGCAGGTTTTGCTGCTTCTGGTTGATTTTGAGAGGGCGCAAGCGTTGAAATCTGCGTAAAAACTTGTATTTATTTATGCTTTTTTCGTAAGCCTTATGCCATCTGAACTTCGCTGCTTAAAAAGCGATGTTACCTGACAGAAAAATTCGCATATATGGGTAAGGAGGTGAGTTCCACTTGAAAAGCTTCGAAGATCGATATCAAGAAAATTATGGACGGATCTATAACTACATCCATGGAATGACGAAGAATCCGGTTCTGGCGGAGGATCTGACCCAGGAAGTGTTTTTGATCGCCTATAAAAAAGGAAGCCGATTTCTCAGGCATGAAAATCCGCCGGCATTTCTCTATCGGACAGCAAAACTAAAGACTTACGAAGCTCTGCGGGATGATGCCAAACACAGAGCGATGGAATTGAAAGAAGAGCCAGTGTCAGGTGATCCTGATTTGCTTGAGGCCATCCTCGCCGAAGAAGATCGGAACATTGATGAAAGGAAATTTGTCCCTCAAGTGATGGAGCGGCTGAGTCAGGAACAGCGGGAACTCTATCAGTCTTACTATCTGGATAAGAAGTCCATGCGCCAGATCGCCCAGGAAAAAGGCATAAAAGAGACGGCGCTGAAGATGCGGTATGTCAGGTTGAGAAAAGAGGTGCGAAGGATTATCAGGGAAATGGATATGGGGAGCGGAGGTGTGTGTTGATGAAAAAATACAAGGATGAAATGATTAAAAATCAGCTGGATCAGGCAATCGAGGAGGGAGATGTAAATCTGGCCGATCAGCTTACGGCCAAGCTGCTGGAGCTGGAAGGACTGGCGGCAAAGACGGACGTGCCAAAGTGGCGCTATGGAAAGGGATGCGGCAGAGCCGGGGGGAAAAGAAGGCGGCTGCTCATCAGCCTGGCGGCGGTGATGGCGGCGATCCTGACCATTGGAACCGTCGCCTATGCGTCGGGAATTTTGTTCCCGGAAATCAAAAACGAAGATGGCTCGGCCACGCCGGTTAATGCGGCCATGGATTCAAAAGAGTATCGGGCGGCCCGGGAGTACAACCGGTATTTAGACAGCCTGACCGAAGAAGAACTGGCTAAAACAGCAGATCGCAGCGCGGATGCCGTCTATGACATGCCGCAGAAGGTCAAAGAAATCTGCCAGGAATATGGACTTAAATATGCAACAGAGGGACAAGCGATTTCTTCCTATGAAGACATGGAGAACCAATTGGCAATCAGGGGCCTGAGTGGAATTCTGAATCGGCAGCTGGCCGATGCCTTGAAAAGTACCATCAGCCAGTCCAGTGGGGGCTATTCGTTTGACGATGGCAATCTGCACTTGGAAATGGAAATCGCAGACCAGAATCAGGCGCAGGGAAACACGATTTTGTCGATCGACCTCACTCCCGAAGGGAGTTTTCCCTGGATGGGGTTTGAGTCCAACACCGGCCCCAAAGAACAGCAGAAAAAAACGGTTCAGATTGAAACCAATTCAGGAATTACATTCATCGGCACTGTGGATGAAATGCGTGTTTCTGCTTTTGGAAAGGCGGGCCGCTATTTTGTAACTGTGCATGCGGCCAGGGATTTTGCCCAGGAAGATTTGGACCAATATAACCGACAGCTGGATGGAATCAATCGCATATACGATAAAAAAATTAAGGAGGAGACAAAACTGAGCGGGCGCGAAGCACTGGAGGAAAAAGTCAGCGCTGCCATCGATACGGCAGACAAAGAGGAGCCCCAGCTGATGAAAGAGGCTTTTGCAGAGAACGGAAACGCCGCTGCCTATGCGAAACTTTTGAAACAATACGGCAATCTGAGCGATGAAGAGGTGCGGATCTGGGATGCATATATGGCGGAGCTGAACCATTTATCCCTCGAAGAACCAGAGGTGGCGATACAGGATCTAAAAGCGTGTTTGGAAAAAATCAATTTTGATCGGTTTACTGAGTGAGTTCGCGGGATTTATCCCTTGACTTTAGAGGCGGGAGCATATAAAATATCAACGTATATGAAGTCAATAACAAGAGGCGAGGATGAAGACAGTAGCCCCGTGTAAAACCCTTACAGAGAGATGTTTGATGGTGAGAAAACATCGGTGAAGCGGATCGTGAAGATCACTTCGGAGCCTTGATTACAAAATGAAGGGGCAGCTTGCAGCTGCAACCAGGGTGGTACCGCGGTATTTTATCGTCCCTGATTCTCTGCTTTGGAGAGTCAGGGATTTTTTCGTACTTGGCTTTGCGGGAGGCATTGAATAAGGTACCCGCGCCGTTTGCACCATTTACCCCGCGCGATACTGAGCTTTTGTGCTTTACAAAACTTAAAAATAGAGATAGAAAGGAAAAGAGATATGTTTAAAAACTTATCGGAAAAACCCATTGCAAAACTGCAGATGGAGCAGGCGGACCAGTGGGAAAAAGAAGATCTTCTCCACAAATGTGTAACCACAAGAGAAGGACAGCCGTCCTTCATCTTTTACGAGGGACCGCCGACAGCCAACGGCAGACCTGGAATACACCACGTTATCGCCAGAACGCTGAAGGACTCGGTATGCCGCTACAAGACCATGCAGGGCTTTGAGGTAAGGCGGAAAGCCGGCTGGGACACCCACGGCCTTCCCGTTGAAATCGAGGTGGAAAAACAGCTGGAGATGAGCGGCAAGCAGGACATTGAAAAATACGGCATCAAGGAATTCAATGAAAAGTGCCGTGAGTCCGTATTCACCTATGAAAGCATGTGGCGGGAGATGACCAAACGGATGGGGTATCTCATCGATTTGGACAACCCCTACATCACCCTGGATAACGATTTCATCGAGAGCGGATGGTGGATCCTCAAGGAATTCTTTAAAGAAGGGCTGATCTACGAAGGCCATAAAATCCTGCCATACTGCCCGCGGTGCGGAACAGGACTGGCTTCCCACGAGGTTGCCCAGGGCTATAAAGAAGTAAAAGTAAACACCATCACAGCAAAATTCAAGCGCAAAGACGCGGATGAATATTTCCTGGCCTGGACTACAACCCCCTGGACACTGGCGTCCAACGTTTCACTGACCGTAGGTCCGGACGTGGATTATATCAAGGCAAAGATGACCGCCGGCGACGAAGAAGGCAAAATTTTCTATGTTGCCAAGGTTCTGGCAGACAAAGTTCTGGGCGGGGAAAACTATGAAGTCCTGGAAGAAATGAAGGGCAAGGCTCTGGAATATATCGAGTACGAGCAGCTGATGCCTTTTGTCAAGCCGGACAAAAAAGCCTTTTTCGTAACCTGCGCGGACTACGTTACCATTGAAGATGGTACGGGCATCGTCCATACGGCACCGGCCTTTGGTGAAGATGACTATCAGACCGGCCGCCGCTATGATCTGCCGGTTGTCAATCCGGTGGATGAAGAGGGGAAATATACAGAAACGCCATGGGCGGGCCGGTTTGTTATGGAAGACGGTCTGGATATTGATATTATCAAATGGCTGGCAGGCGAAAACAAGATTTTCTGCAAAGAAAAAATTGAGCATAACTATCCCCACTGCTGGAGATGCGGAACGCCGCTGGTCTACTATGCCAAGCCCAGCTGGTACATTGAAATGAGCAAGCTGAAGGATCAGCTGGTCGCCAACAACGATACGGTCAACTGGTTCCCGGACTTTGTCGGTGAAAAACGTTTCGGCAACTGGCTGGAAGAGGTGAAGGACTGGGCCATTTCCAGAAACCGTTACTGGGGTACGCCGATCCCCATCTGGCGCTGTGAATGCGGCCATCTGGAGTGCATCGGCAGCAGGGCGGAGCTGGTAGAAAAGGCCCAGGAGGATGTCGATGAGAGCATCGAGCTCCACAGACCGTATGTGGACGATGTGCACCTGACCTGCCCGGTTTGCGGCAAACCGATGACCAGGATTCCGGAAGTTATGGACTGCTGGTTTGACAGCGGCTCCATGCCTTTTGCCCAGCAGCACTACCCGTTCGAAAATAAAGAAAAGTTTGATGAAGAATTATTCCCGGCAGACTTTATCTGCGAAGGGATCGACCAGACCAGAGGCTGGTTCTATTCTCTGATGGCGATTTCCACCTTTATTAAAGGAAAAGCGCCTTACAAGAATGTGCTGGTAAATGACCTGATCCTTGATAAAAACGGCAAAAAGATGAGCAAATCCAAAGGCAACACGGTGGATCCGTTCCAGCTTTTCGATAAGTACGGCGCCGACGCCACCAGATGGTACCTGCTCCATGTTTCGCCGGCCTGGTCGCCAACCAGATTTGATGAAGACGGGCTGGTGGAAATCGTCAGCAAATTCTTCGGCACTTTGAAGAATGTTTACAATTTCTTCGTCCTTTACTCCAACCAGGATGGAATCGATCCGGCCCAGCTTTCTGTGGATTATGACAAACGTCCTGAACTGGATCGGTGGATCATTTCCAAATATAACAAGCTGGTAAAGGAAGTGACCTTTGAAATGGATCATTACGATCACATGAAATCCGTGCGCAAGATCCAGGAGTTTGTCATTGAAGATTTGTCCAACTGGTATATCCGCAGAGCCAGAAGACGGTTCTGGGGAGAAGAGCTGAACGATGATAAAAAATCCGTTTACGCGACCACTTACGAAGTGCTGGTGGGTGTATCCAAGCTGATCGCGCCTTTCGCGCCCTTTATTGCCGATGAAATCTATGTGAACCTGACCGGCGAGGAATCGGTGCATATCGCTTACTTCCCCAAGGCGGATGAGTCCTTGATGGATGCCAAGGTTGAAGAGCGTATGGACCTGGTACGCGACCTGGTCGGCCTGGGCCGCGGAACCCGCGAAAAGGAAAGAATCAAGGTCCGCCAGCCGCTGGGCGAAATTCTGGTAGACGGCAAATATGAATCGCTGATCGGCGATTTGACGCCGCTGATCATGGAAGAGCTGAATGTGAAGCGAGTGGTCTTTGAAAAAGAACTGGACAAATTTATGAACTACAGCCTCAAGCCCAATTTCAAGGTTGCAGGTCCGATGCTGGGCAAAAACATCAAGGCCTTCGGCGGTGCATTGGCAAAAGCCGATGCGGCGGCCGTAGTTGGAGAGCTGGAAGCAAAGGACAAGATTACCCTGGATCTGAACGGCGAAGCAACGGAAATAACGGCTGATATGGTGGACACCAAGATCAGCGCCAAGGAAGGCTTTGCGGTGGCCATGGAAAACAACGTATTTACCATTCTCGACACGACTCTGACCAAAGAGCTGATCGATGAAGGTCTGGCAAGAGAGCTGGTTTCCAAAGTCCAGCAGCTGAGAAAGCAGCACGATTTCGAGATGATGGACAATATTAAAATTACCATCGATGCGGATGAAGCTGTTGCGGCGGCTGTGAAAAGCTACAAGGACTATATTATGAATGAAACGCTGGCCGTGGAGATGGAAGCGGGCAGCGGTTTGCAGGAATATGATCTCAATGGACATAAGACAGGGATCGGGGTAGAACGGAAATAGTTGTCTCAGCGGCAAGATGATATCGGACCCGCCGGTGCTGCTTTGCGGCACTGGCGGGTCCGTAAATGTATCGCAAAAACTGCAATTACTTGTACTTTTTGGTTTACCATAACGAAAACGGGATATTTTATTTAAAATTAGTGTAAATTTTGTGGGCCTCAGGGCGCAAAATTTCGAGACATATAAATTTTCAGGGATTTTGACACAATTTGACCCTTGAAAACATTGGAATTTTACACTAAATTTTAAAACATTAAAAATTTATTGCAGCCCACATGCCTCACAACACCAGATCCCTCCCGCATCCACCAAAAAAATTAAGATTTCCTAAAACAACCTTAATAATTTCTACCTTTTCTTACAAAGTTTTTCTGTTATGCTAATGATAACGATATTTGTTTACAAACGAGAAAAGGAGCAAACTATGTCTACCATAACCAGTCTATTGATCGACAGTCTTATCAACGTAAGTTTTGTAGTACCAGTCATCTGGTGCTGGCAGCGGGCATGCCGCAAAGATGCCGGCTGCGGCCACCGATGGCTGGTGGTGCTTTTTGGCTGCGGCCTGGCGGAAATCTTTGCCCTTACAGGGATTCCTTCTATCTGGCGGATAAACCTGGATCCAACGGTCAACCTGATCCCCTTCGACGGAATGCTGGCCAGCCCGGTCCAGTTTTTCCTCAATATTATCTTATTCATGCCGGTGGGAATACTGGCGCCTTTGATCTGGGACAAGCTGGGCCGGGTAACAAACATCCTTTTGCTGGGAGGAGGCCTTTCCTTTTTTATCGAATTCATGCAGCTGTTCAACTTCCGGGCAACCGACCTGGATGACCTGATCGCCAACACGGCCGGCGCCCTCATCGGGTTTCTGATTGTAAAAATAATTGCCGGAAAGCGTATCGGAGGAAAAGCGAGGGCGGACAAAAAAGAAGGCAGAGAAGTGATGATCCTGTGCTCTCTGGTATTTTTGATCAATTTCACCATTCAGCCGCTTTTATCCGAGTGGGTATGGTCGCTGCTCCTTTAAGACTCCTGAAAAAACTTCCTATACCATGCGGCCGATTCGTAGTATAATAAAGTCTGAAATGCCGGCAAACAGCCGCAGAACGATTTAACTGCCTGGCAGAGAACCGGCAGCGGAAGGAGGACCAGCCATGAGCGCACCGATCGCAAAGCTCAGAGAAGCGGCAAAGCTTCCCCCAAAAGATCATCTGGCAATCTTTGACCATTACGTGGCGCTGGGAAGAGACCTGGAATACATCGCCATCAAATTCGGCTATGACATACCGATGATTATCACCATCTTAGAAGGCTACGGCGAAACCGTCTGCCCGGAGTCATGCGGCAGACTAAAGCACCTTTCCCAGATTCTGGTGAAAGAATATATTGAACGGTTTTATCCGGGAATCGCTTCGGAAAATCCGCAGAACGACTGGATTAACATCGAGGCATACTTGGATATTTACCATCCCCGCTGGCGCGGCGAGGTTCAAAAGCAGACAGTAAATGAACGGAAGCGGCTGAGCAGGAATAAAGGATTATATTGAGGAGATTTATGATAGAACAAAAATTGAAAACCAATTTAAAGGACCTGACGCTGGAACAAATGAAAGATTTTTTTCTTGACCAGGGAGAAAAAGCGTTCCGGGCCAAGCAGGTGTTTTCCTGGATATACCGAGGCGCCAGCAGCTTTGAAGACATGACCGATCTTTCCAAGGACCTGCGGCAGAAGCTGGCGGAACACGCATATTTGGGTACCTTGCAGATTCTGCGGGTGCAGAACTCCCGCAAAGACGGAACCCGCAAATATCTGCTGGGACTTGAGGACGGAAATACCATCGAAAGCGTGTTCATGAAGTATAAATACGGCAACTCCATCTGCGTATCCTCTCAGGCTGGGTGCAGAATGGGCTGCCGTTTTTGCGCGTCTGGGATGGACGGGCTGAGAAGGAATTTGACTCCGGGCGAAATTGCCGATCAGATTCTGACCATCCAGAAGGATACCGGTGAAACCATCAGCCGCATTGTCGTCATGGGAACGGGAGAGCCCTTTGATAACTATAACAACCTGAAGGCGTTTATCGAGAACGTCCACCAAAAGGAAGGGCTGAATATCAGCCTGCGGAATATCACCGTATCCACCTGCGGAATCGTGCCCCGGATCCGGGAGTTTGCCGAAGATATGAAGCAGGTGAATCTGGCTGTTTCCCTCCACAGCGCCGACAATCAGACAAGAGAAGGGATGATGCCCATCTGCAGGCGCTACCCGGTAGAAACCTTGCTGGAAGCTTGCAGAGATTACACCCAAGCTGCCGGCAGACGGATCACCTTTGAATATGCCCTGGTAAAAGACAAAAACGATACAAAAGAGCAGATCGATCTCTTGATCAAAAGGCTTCGAGGCATGCTCTGCCACGTCAACTTGATTCCCCTTAACCAAGTGACAGAAACCGGTATGGCTGGCAGCAACCGCAATCATGCCCTGCAAATCGCCGCTTACCTGGAGGAGCATGGAATTCCGGCCACGGTAAGGCGGGAACTGGGGGCGGACATCGATGCCGCCTGCGGACAGCTGCGCCTGGGGGAATTGGAAAAAAATTGAGGAAATGTTGTTCGGCCAACAGACTTGTTTTCCAAAGTGTGGTATTCTAACGCCATGTGAATGAACAAAGCACTTATACACACAGGAGGAAGACACATTATGAAAGCTAGAAAGATTAGTTTGCTGTTGGCGCTGCTGCTGCTGACCGCATGCGTATTCGCAGGCTGCGGCAGCTCAAGTGACGATTCGGCAAAGAAGGATGAAGGCGTGGATGTCACCGTATTGGCAGCAGCCAGCCTGACCGACGCGCTGGATGAGATTATCAAAGAATACAACAAGGATTGCAGCGACAAGATCCTAACCAGCTATGCGGGATCGGGAGATTTGGTCCAGCAGATCAAAGGCGGAGCGGATTGCGACCTGTTTATTTCCGCATCCAAGGCCAACATGGATGATTTGGAAAAAGAAGATTTGATTGACAAGGATTCCCGCAAGGATTTGCTGGGCAATGCTTTAACACTGATTGCCACCAGTGAAGCGGCGGATAAAGTGTCAATGGACGCTCTGACTACCGACGCTGTAAAGCAGATCGCCATCGGTGAGCCGGAAACGGTTCCTGCAGGAAAATATGCGACACAGGTATTTGATAACCTGAAAATTGCTGATAAAGTAAAAAGCAAGATCGTAAAAGCCAAGGATGTAAGGGCGGTTCTAAATTACGTGGAGACCGGCGATGCGGACTGCGGATTTGTTTATATGACCGACGCCAAGATGCTCAAGGAAGAGAAAGGCAAGATTGTAGCAGAAGTGGACGACAACCTCCACGATCCTATCGTTTATCCGGCGGCCCTTCTAAAAGACGCTCCTCAGAAGGAGGCCGCAAATAAGTTCTATACGTTTATTCAGGGAGATTATGCGAAAGGCGTATTTGAAAAATACGGATTTACGGTAAAATAACCAGCATGCTGAGTCCGATTTTATTATCCTTAAAAGTTGCTTCGATCGCAACCATATTTGCCTTCATATTGGGGGTATTCTTCGCCTATATTCTGACGAAGAAGCAGGTACCGCTCAAAAGCGTCTGGGAAACCTTGATAATCCTGCCCATGATCCTGCCGCCCTCCATTGTCGGTTACTTGTTATTAAAACTGTTCGGCAAAAGGGGCCCTCTGGGCGCCTTTCTGCTGGATACCTTTGGGATCCAGGTAGTCTTTACCTGGATTGCCTGCGTTATCGCTGCCTGCGTGGTGGCGCTGCCTTTGATGTATCAAAATGTGAAAGCGGCTTTCCAAAGCGTCGATGAAACGTATGAGCTTGCGGCCAGCACTCTGGGAAGCAGCGAGTGGAAGATCTTTTGGACAGTAGTCTTTCCCCTTGCAAGGCCGGGAGTGGTCAGCGGGATCATCCTTACTTTTGCCCGGGCGCTGGGCGAATTCGGGGCGACGCTGATGCTGGCGGGAAATATCGAGGGCAAGACCCAGACTATCCCCACGGCCATCTATTATGCGGTGGCAACGGGAAAAGAGGATCAGGCCAATACCCTGGTGATGGTTATGACCGTGTTCAGTTTTCTCATGATATTCGGCCTCAATGCCTGGCTGAAAAAGAAGAATTACAAGGTGTGATATGTGTACATATTTTAAAGTGAAAAAAAAGTTGGACCGTTTTTCCGTGGATGTGGAATATTCCTTTGACCGGGGAGTTCTGGTGATCCAGGGTGAATCGGGGGCGGGAAAGACCACGGTGCTCAATTGCATTTCCGGCCTCAAAGAACCCGATGAGGGCAAGGTGTTGATTGAGGATACTTTGGTTTTCGACGACAAGGTCAATGTGCCGGTGAAAGATCGGAAAATCGGCTACTTGTTCCAGAATTACGCCCTTTTTCCCAATATGACCGTGGAAAAAAACGTGATTTACGGCATTAAAAACAAGAAAGAATATCGGGATAAAAGCAAACGGAAAGAATTACTCGATTATGCCGATTATATCATGGAAACCTTCCAGATCACCCATTTGAAAAAGCGTTATCCGGCCAATATTTCCGGCGGGGAGAAACAGCGGGTGGCCCTGGCCAGGGCCATCGTCACCCAGCCTAGACTGCTGCTCCTGGACGAGCCCTTTTCCGCTCTCGATGTGAAAACCAAGGAAGTGGTTTACGAAGAGTTCGCGGCCTTTAAGGAAAATTTGGGAATCCCTACGATCCTCATCACCCACGATCCCCGGGAGAGCGAGCTGTTCGCCGACCATCGGATTTTCATGAAGGAAGGGCGTCTTATGCGGCAGGCCGGCGATGAAAAAGAGCCGGAAAAGTGCTGCTGATCCGATCTTTGGCGCTGTGTAATTGAAAAAATGTTATTTATGTCCGGGCCCGGCAAGGCTCGGAATTCTGCAAATTATTATTAAAGAAGAGGTTTACACAAAATGAAGGAAATTGAAGTAGAAAAGGCGGTCGGAACCGTCCTTGCCCACGATCTTACCCAGATCATACCGGGCGAGTACAAGGGACCCAAATTTAAAAAAGGACATGTAATTAAAGAAGAAGACATCGACGTGCTCCTGTCCATGGGCAAAAAGCATCTTTATGTGGTGGAAAAAGACGATACGGATGTTCATGAAAATGAAGCTGCCCTGCGGATTGCGAAAAAAGCTGCAGGTCCGGGAATCCGGCTGACAGAGCCCAGCGAAGGAAAAATTGAACTGATCGCTAAAGAGCGCGGTCTGCTGAAAGTGGACAGCGAGCTTTTGATCGACCTCATCGATCAGGATGAGATCATGTTCGCCAGCATCCACGAAAACATCGTCGTAGAACCTGGGCAGAAGCTGGCGGGTACCAGAGTCATCCCTCTCTTTGTCGATGAAGCGGTGGTCAAACAGGCGGAAGGTGTTCTGGAACGGGGAACGCTGATTCAGATCGAGCCGCTGCGCAATCTGAAAATCGGCGTCGTTACAACAGGCAGCGAAGTCTATAGCGGCAAAATCAAAGATGCGTTCGGACCTGTGCTGGTAAAAAAATTCGGCGACCTGGGGAGCACGGTGGTCAAACAGCTTTTCGCCGATGATGACGAGGAAATGATCGCGGACTGCATCCGCCAGCTCATCGACATGGGCGTGGATATGATCGGAGTTACAGGCGGCATGTCGGTTGATCCGGACGACCGGACTCCTTCCGGCATCAAGAAAGCCGGCGGTTATATCGTTACCTATGGGGCTCCGGTTCTGCCGGGGGCCATGTTCATGCTCTCTTATATCGATGATATCCCAGTAGTGGGACTCCCCGGATGCGTGATGTACAGCCGTACCAGTGTCTTCGACCTGATCGTTCCCAGGCTGCTGGCGGGAGAAGTGATCACCAGAAGAGATATTAAAAAGCTGGGTCACGGGGGACTTTGCCTCAACTGTAAGGAATGTACTTACCCCAACTGCGGATACGGAAAAGCTTAACAGCAGCAGCCTGCAGCAGAAATAAATTAAGAATTGCTGTTGCCCCAAATGGCCGGGTAGTGTATAATATATTTCAACATAAACAATCACGAAGTACAGAAAAGGGAGGGCTTTGCTATGGTGAAATTATTAATTGGACATAAGGGAAGCGGCAAAACAAAACAGATGATCGACTTAGCAAATGACAAAGTTGAAGAAAGTAACGGCAGTGTCATTTTTATAAATAAAAATCACAGATTAACCTATGATCTCAGTCACAGAATTCGGGTGATCTGCATGGAAGATTTTGAATACATTACCAACAGCGATGAATACATCGGATTTATTTACGGAATTATCAGTTCCGATCACGATATCGAGACCATGTTCATCGACAGTATTTTAAAGCATGCGGACGTCACATTGGGCGATCTCCCCGAGTTTATTGACAGAATTAAAAAGATTTCCAAGAACTACGATATTGAGTTCGTAGCCAGCCTGAGCGCCGAAAAAGAAGAAATGATCGGAGTTGACTTTACAGACTGTGAGATTTTGAACTAGTTCAGCCCGCGGGCAATCTTGATGCCGCAGATCCCAGCCAGGCTGGGAGAGCGGAAGGTTTAACCTGTACATAGCAAAAAACGGCGGTGTTTTATCACCGCCGTTTTCAATGACATAAAGAGTTTGGAGAAAAAAATGAAGAAGGTTTATTTTTTTGTTGTTTTAACCGCGTTTTTGTTCGGGACCATGGAAGTGGCCCTCAAGCTGGCCGGCAGCGAAATGGATTCGTTTCAGCTGACCTTTCTCCGCTTCATGATCGGCGGCCTTTTGCTGCTGCCCTTCGCCATCGCGGAAATAAAGCGGAATCATGTAAAGCTGGAATTGAAAGATTTTGCCTATCTTTTATATGTGGGCGTTCTTGGCATTCCATTGAGCATGCTCTTCTTCCAGATGGGCGTCATGCATTCCAATGCGTCCACCGCATCGGTTCTGATTTCCATCAACCCTCTTTTCACCATGATCTTTGCTCACTTTATGACAGAAGAAAAACTTACAAAAAATAATGTAATTGTACTTTTGATCGGGCTTTTGGGCATCATATTCATGGTGAAGCCTTGGCACATGCAGGAGGGAAATACGGTTTTGGGCGTAATCCTCATGCTGCTTGCTGCTCTCTTTTTCGGACTTTACACCGTGGCCGGCAAGATCAGCGTGCAGAAAATGGGCATTATGGCTCAGACCAGCATCAGCTTTATTTTGGGTTCCCTGGTTTTGCTGGTGGTTATGCTCTTTATGGGCCGGCCCATTACTTCAGGAATTGTGGATAACTGGCTGGTGGTGGCCTATATCAGCATCTTTGTCACAGGCCTGGGCTATTACTGCTATTTCATGGCAATCAAGCTGTCAGATGCAACGACCGGTTCCATTGCATTTTTCCTCAAACCCGCCATTGCACCGGTCATGGCCGTGATCGTTTTGGGAGAATCCATTCTCTGGAACACATACATAGGAATTGCTTTAATCTTGGCGGCATCCTATCTGAATATAAGAGGAAAGCGAAAAGAGGCGCAGTTAAATGAAGACCATCACCCTTGAAAAAATTGAAGATATTATGAACAATCGAACTCCCCGGGCCATCGGAAAGCATAATTTTTTTTCCGTGCTGGTGCCCCTGGTCCAAAAGGACGGGGAGCTTTGTCTTTTATACGAGGTGAGAGCCGAACATATGAAGCGGCAGCCGGGAGAGGTTTGTTTTCCCGGAGGACAGGTGGAGGCGGGCGAATCCTTCCAAACCTGCGCAGTAAGGGAGACGGTGGAAGAGCTGGGTGTTTGCGGGGATGATATTCAGGTGATCGGCCAGCTGGATACACTTTATACCTACAGCAACTTTACAATGTTCTCTTTTTTAGGTACTATAAAGGAAGAAAGTCTGTCTGAACCGGCGCTGAACCCGGAAGAAGTCAAGGAAATCTTTCTGGTCCCGCTCCGCTATTTTCTGGAGCATGAGCCGATTGTTTACAAAATGAAGGTAGAACCGGTGGTAGGGGATGATTTTCCTTATGAAAAGATTAAATTTTCCAAAGGCTATCATTGGCGGAAAGGCGATACGGAAGTACCCATCTACGAGTTTGAGAACAGGGTCATATGGGGGCTTACAGGCAGGATAACAAGAAGTTTTATAGAAGTTCTGAAAAGTCAGGAGGCAGAAAATGTTTAAAATCGCATTATGTCAGATGATGGGCTCTATGGATAAAGAGGAAAGCAAAGAGAAGGCCAGAGCTATGGTGGCTGAGGCGGCTGAGAAAGGCGCTCAGGTGGCGGTGCTGCCGGAAATGTGGAACTGTCCCTATTCTAACGATTATTTCCGGGATTACGCAGAACCGGAAGACGGCCCGTCGGTAAACTTTCTTTCCCACTTGGCAAAAGAAAACGATCTTTATCTGATCGGAGGTTCTATTTCCGAATTGGATGACAATAAAGTATATAATACATCCTTCAGCTTTGACCGGCAGGGCAATTTGATCGGAAAGCACAGGAAGGTACACTTGTTCGATATTGATGTCAAGGATGGCATTCGTTTTATGGAATCCGATACCTTGAGCCCAGGCGATCAGTGTACGGTCATCGATACGGAATACTGCAAGATCGGTGTAGCCATCTGCTACGATGTGCGATTTCCGGAATTATCCAGGAAAATGGCGCTTATGGGGGCAAAATTGATCGTGCTTCCCGCCGCCTTTAACCTGACCACAGGACCGGCCCACTGGGATTTGACCATGCGGGCCAGAGCGCTGGATAATCAGGTGTATTTTGCTGCAGCATCCCCGGCCAGAGACATGGAAGGCGTTTATCAAGCTTACGGCAGCTCCTGCATTGCCACGCCGTGGGGTGAGTTCTTGGCCAAGGCGGATGAAAAAGAGACGATCGTGTATGGCGATATTGATTTGGATTATGTAGAAGCCATCCGGCAGCAGCTGCCTCTGCTGAAACATCGGAGGGAAGAGATCTATAAATAGGGGGATTTGGATGAAAACAAAAAAAGTATGGGCTGTTTTGATAGCGGCTTTGATGGTTGCCGGACTTGCGGGCTGCGGCAAGAAGGCGGAAGAAAAGCCGGTGACCTACGAGATCGCTATGGTGACCGATACAAACAGCATTCAGGATGGAGCCTTCAATCAGGCCGTATGGGACGGAATTGAAGATTTTGTGGAAGAAAAGCCAGTTTCCTATAAAGCATATTTGACTACTGAGGATACGACAGACGGCTATCTGCGGGCTGTGAAGGATGCGGTGGATGGAGGCGCAAAGATCATTATTGCCGCGGGTTCGGCCTTTGGCAATACCATCGATCAGGCTCAATCCGAATATCCGCAGGTTTCCTTTGCACTGATCGACGGCCGTCCTCAGGATGGGGAAGGAAATGATGCGGAGGTCCGCAAAAATACGACAGCCATTACCTTTGCAGAGGAGCAGGCCGGGTATCTGGCCGGATATGCCGCAGTAAAAGAGGGATATAAGAAATTGGGATTTCTAGGAGGGAAGGAAGAGCCTCCGGTTCAGCGATTTGGGTATGGTTTTATCCAGGGTGCGGATGATGCGGCAAAGGAAAGCAGCCTTGCAGGAATTCAAGTCTGCTATGGTTATACTGGTACTTTTAACGAGGATGAGGCAGTACAAAGCCAGGCGGCCGCTTGGTATGAGAAGGGTACTGAGGTGATCTTTGCCGGCGCGGGCGCTGCCGGGCGCTCCATTATGAAGGCTGCAGAAGAAAAGCATGGCCGGGTGATCGGTGTGGATTTGGATCAGAGCAAGGATTCAAAGACGGTTATTTTTTCTGCTGTAAAAAATATTCGCCCGGCGATCAGCGATATTCTGTGGGAGTATTACGAAGATAATGAATTTGCCGGAGGCCAGGTGATTGTCTTAGATGCCAAAACACAGGGAGTCGGTCTGGCGATGAACCCATCTACAATGAACAAGTTCAGCAGCGATGACTATGATCAGCTGTATAAAAAGCTGGCGGACGGAGCGGTTACCGTTAAGCGGGAAGATATCAAGGATGCCGGAGCTTTAGCCACCGATCGGGTCAACGTGAAGATAGAAAAATGATATGGATGAGAGAAGGGGCTGTCCAATGCGAACAGTCCCTTTTTCATACAAATTTCGCAAAGCGTTGAAACGAGAAGGAACCGAAAATCTATGCCGTTGCTGCGGCCGTATCAGAGGCCGAAAACTGTCAATAGTGGATGGTTTGCGCAGGGATTGAGATAGTAGCCGCCTTTTCAATGGCCGCTTTCTCTCAGGATCGTTATCCTTATGAGGCGAAGCCTGACACTTTTCAAATTTAAATCCGTTATTTTCTGTCTTTGATCGGCTTGTAAGTCAGGTGCTCCTGCACGCAGTTGTATGCCGGGCGCATCAGCTTTTTGCCGGCGATGAGTTCTTCCAGTCTGTGGGCGCACCAGCCGGAAAGCCTGGCGGTGGCAAAGAGCGGGGTCGCGATATCGGTGGGGATATCCAGGGCGCTGTAAACGAACCCGGAATACAAATCCACATTGGCCGGCATCGGTTTTTCAACCCCGTTTATTTCCGCATACAGTTCCGGTACTTTTTTCTCAATAAAATCGCAGAGCATAAAATCGTCCACCAAGTCCTTACTTACAGCCAGCTGTTTGGCCATACCTTTCAGAACTTTGGCTCTGGGATCGGAAAGCGTGTAGATCGCATGGCCCACACCGTATACAAGGCCGCTCTTATCGTTGGCCTGCTTTTTCAGAATCTTGACCAGATAATCTTCCACCTGTTTGTGGTTGGTAATATCTTTCACATTGCGTTTCAGGTCATTGATCATATTGATTACGGCAATATTGGCGCCGCCGTGCCTCGGCCCTTTGAGAGAGCTGACTGCCGCGGAAATGGTGGCATAGGTGTCTGTGCCGGAGGAGGAAATCAAATGGGTCGTAAAAGAAGAATTGTTTCCGCCGCCGTGCTCCGCATGGAGAATCATCGCGATATCCAAAAGCTTTGCTTCCAAATCGGTGTACTGTCCCGTAGGACGGATCATGCGAAGAATATTTTCCGCTGTGCTCAGCTCCGGAATTGGATAGTGAAGATGCAGGCTCTTATTATCAAAGGTTGATGACTTGGCCTGATAGGCATAAGCAATCAACGTGGGGAAGTATCCGATCAGGTCTATGGACTGGCGCAGAACGTTTTCAATGGAAGTGTCGTCCGGGTTGTCATCGTAGCAATATAGCGCCAGCACGCTCCGGGCCAGCTTGTTCATGATGCTCCTGGAAGGTGCGGTTAAAATCATATCCCTGGCAAATCCCACGGGAAGCTCTCGTTTTTCGCCTAAAAGGGCGTTGAAATCATTTAATTGTTTCTGAGTAGGAAGCTGTCCGAATATAAGCAAATATGTAACTTCTTCAAAACCAAAACGGCCTTCCTCGATGCAGCTTTGCACCAACTCTTCGATACTGTAGCCTCTGTAATAGAGCTTTCCTTCCATTGGGACCTTTTCTTTATTTTCATTGACGGAATATCCCAGGACTTCTCCGATTCTGGTAAGGCCTACGACTACACCAGTACCGTTGGAATTACGCAGTCCGCGCTTTACGTTGTGCTTGATGAAAAGCTCGCTGTCAATCGAGTCTTTTTCCTCGAGTTCCCGGGCCATTTTATGAATAAAATTGGAAGGATCATTGCTAGCAGAAAGCCTAGCTTCACGTTTCTTTTTCATTCTTTCTAACAATTCGAATAACTCCTTTCCTATGTGCAAATTAGTCACGTATAAGAATAATATTATATCATGTAAAAGGAGTAATTGGAAGATAAAACGTAAATATTATTCCTCATTCCAAACATCCCCATGACAACCAAAAAGTCCTTATTACGCTGAATCTGCCATTCCGCATCTTTGGAATTCTGTTGACAGCGGCCGGAGCGGCGGTGGTGCTCCACTCCCTCATAGAAAGGAGGAAGAATTGCAAATAATTGCGATTCCCCGCCGGCGGCCTTACAATTTAATTTTATGCTTCTGAAGCTTTCTCGTGGCTGTTGATTTATCGATGGATAAGCTGACGGCCAGATCGGTAATGGTTTTGCAATACTTCATTTTTGATAAAATAATGTTTTTTTCAAAATTGTCCATTTCCGACTTCAGATCAATAACCGTCGGATTATTATGATTGGCCGACTCCAGATTGGACATTGGGAAAAGGGTGGAAATGCTTTCTCCGGATATAATATCGGCATTATTAATGATCACGATCCGCTCCATGATGTTTTCCAATTCCCGGATGTTTCCCGGCCAATTATAGCAGTGGAGTATTTTTTTCGCTGAGGAAGATAAAATTTTGTTGCATCTGTATTTTGCGTTGAATTTCTCCAGAAAAAATTCGCACAAAGGGGCAATGTCCTCTTTGCGATCTTTTAATGAGGGCATAGTAAAGGAGCATACGTTCAGCCTGTAAAACAAATCCTTTCGAAATTCACCGCTCTTTACCAGATCCTCCAAGTTGGAATTGGTAGCAGATATGATGCGGATATCAATGGGAATATACTTGGTGCCGCCAACCCGCATAATTTCCTTTTCCTGCAATACGCGAAGGATTTTTACTTGAAGGTGGGGCGGTATGGTGCTGATTTCATCCAAGAAAATAGTGCCGCCGTTGGCGATTTCAAACAAGCCGATCTTGCCTTTATTGTTGGCGCCGGTAAAAGCGCCCTTTTCATATCCAAAGAGTTCCGATTCCAGGAGATTTTCAGGAATTGCGCCGCAGTTCAGTTCTACAAAGGGTTTATCCTTTCGCAAGCTGTTCTGATAAATGAATTTTGCGATCAAGCTTTTGCCTGTACCGGATTCACCTTGAATGAGGACCGTGGCATCGCTGGCGGAAATTCGCGCGACCATACTGATTAAATCCAGCATAACAGGGCTTTCAAACACCAGCTCGGACTTAATGTTGGGCATACTCGCCTGGTAATATAGATCTTTCTCCGTTATTTCCTTCAATTGATTCAGCTTGCGTTCCAGTTTGCCCAATTCCGTAACGTCTCTTTCCGTGATTACAACATAAGAGATTTTCCCGTCTTTATAGAATGGCGTGCCAGTTACCAGCAGATCCAGCTTGTCCGTCAAACTTTTCTGCATTTCGGTTACCGTAGAGTTCCGCTCGATGACTTTTAAAGCAACGGAATCGTCAAAGAACCCTTCTTCGACCAAATCCCGCATATTTTTTCCAATGAGGTCCTCTCTTTTAGAATAGCAAAAACTTAAAGAAGCATCGTTGCATGCGACTACGGTTCCGATCCCATCCGTTATAAAGACGCCGTCCTGTATGCAATTTAACAACCCCTGAAATTCTTCTTCGTTGAACGTGTTCATAGTATTCTCCTCGTTTTCGTGGATAAACGTTAGTTATATACATTGATAATTTATATAATTATAATATAACGTTATAGATATAATCAATATAAAAAGAAAAGTGGTGCATTTTTGCATTGGTTGTAAAGCGGCAACAATCGAGAAAGAATTTCTGCCTATTGCCGCTCTGGGAAAAAGAATGGAAAAAATAAAGTATCCGACGAAACCATTGAAAATAGATGGCGTCAGGGCTGGTTAATATTTTTTCTGTCAATAAGAGCGCAGTTGGCATGCGAAATGCTTATATTATAGGCAAACAATAATATAGGAGGTTGGAATCCAATGAAGGACATGAGCTTAAACCTGGAATACATCCATATCAAAGATGTCGTTTTCGGTGAAAAAACGTTCATCGAAAACGGGGTGTTAACGGTTAACAAGGATGAGCTTATCGATACGATAAAGACAGACAGATTGATAAACATCGATGTTGACATTGCAAAACCAGGTGAATCAACAAGAATAATTCCTGTGAAAGATGTAATAGAGCCAAGAGTGAAGGTGGAAACCGAAAGGGCTTTCCCCGGCGTATTAGACGGCTATACATCCTGCGGGGAGGGAACAACAAAAGTATTGAGAGGCTGCTGTGTAACTACATGCGGCAAGATTATCGGTTTCCAGGAAGGAATCATCGATATGTCGGGTCCGGCAACAAAATACTGCAGATTTTCAGAACTGATCAATGTGGTTGTTGTGGCTGATCCGATCGACGGCATTACACCGGCGGAACACGAAACCGAGATCCGTATGCTGGGACTGAAAGCGTCCCTGTACTTAGCAAAGGCGGGCCTGGATGTGGAAGCAGACGAGGTAAAGACTTACAGAAGAGATCCGGTGGACCCGGCGAAAAAACTGCCAAAGGTGGCATATGCGTTTCTAATCATGGCCCAGGGCCTGCTGCATGATAACTATGTTTACGGTCTCAACGCCATTCAGCTCAACGCACAGCTGCTGCATCCCAACGAAGTCTTTGACGGCGCCATCGTTTCCGGCAACTGCGTAACGGCAAGCGACAAAAATACGACCTATGACATTCAGAATCACGCCATCATCGAAGAGCTGTACAAGAGGCACGGCGTTGATTTGGATTTCTGCGGCTTGATCGCATCCCCAATCAGTACCATTTTGGCTGAAAAAGAAAGAAACGCTATGGTAACGGTAAATCTGGCTCAGACATGCCTGGCGGACAGCATCATTATCAGCCAGGAAGGCGGCGGAAATCCGGAAGCTGACCTGATGCTCATCTGCGAAAGAGCGGAAGAACGGGATATGGCCAGCGTTATCGTGCTCCACGACAATCCTGGTCCTGACGGAACTTCAGAGCCGATGGCAAACACTTCTCCAAAAGCCACGGCTGTCATTACAACCGGCAACGACAACTGCATCATCGAGCTGCCTGAAATGGAAAAGAACATCGGCTACAGAGAACAGCTGCATCTGCTTTCCGGCTCACCCGATGACTGTGAAGTCGGCGACGGAAAGATCAAAGTCGGTATTCTGGTAATTATGGGATCAGCAAGCAATTCCGCAAACGGATATTACTGCACAGAGCCGTACTAAAGAAGGAGGAAAATTGAAAATGAGAGCGTTACATTACATCAATCAGTTTTTCGGCCAGCTTGGCGGTGAAGATTCCGCTTACGCCCCTCTCGAATTAAGAGAAGGTACAGTTGGACCGGGAAACGTTCTGCAGAACATGTTAAAGGATATTGAAATCGTTAACACAGTCGTCTGCGGAGACAACTATTTTGTAGAAAATACGGAAAAGGTTGAAGAAGAGCTGGCTAAAATTTTAGACGAAAAAGAAATCGACATCGTGTTCGCAGGTCCGGGATTCAACGCCGGCCGTTACGGTATGGCATGCGGCGGCGTATGCAAGATCGCTTTTGAAAAAGAGATCATCGCTATTTCCGCCCTCAACGAAGAAAATCCAGGTTTAGAACTCTACAAAAAATACGGATATATCTTCCCAACCGGAACAAAAGCCAAGGATATGAAGGACGCCTTGACAAAGATTTCGGCCTTTGCCAACAAAATTGCCGAAGGAAAAGAAATCGGCCTTCCCGATGAAGAGGGATATTTCCCAAGAGGCATCAGAAGACCATGCTGGAGAGATAAGAGCGGAGCCGAAAGAGCCGTCGATATGGCAGTAGCCAAAGCTTTGGGACAGCCCTACACTACAGAGGTTGAAATGCCCAAATTCGATCACATCGTTCCCAGCGCCCCTGTTGCGGATCTTTCCAAGGCCAAAGTTGCCATCCTCACATCGGGCGGCATGGTCCCTGTCGGCAACCCGGATCACCTGGAAGCTTTATCCGCATCCAAATGGTGCGCGTACTCCATTGAAGATTTCGGCGGCAGCGCAGAAAACTTTAAGGGCGAAGTCGCTCACGGCGGATATGACCCGGTATACGGCAATGACTGGGGAACTAGAATTCTGCCCTATGACGCTTTTAAAGAGTTGGAAAAAAGAGGCGTTATCGGTGAATTATACGACAAAATGCTGGTTACAGTGGGCAACTGCATGGACGTAGCTAAAGCCACAAGATATGGCAAAGAAATGGCTCAGCATCTGAAGGATGCCGGTGTTCAGGCAGCGCTGCTCACCTCCACCTGAGGAACTGACACACGTTGCGGTGCAACGTTAGTTAAGCAGATCGACGATGCGGGTATCCCGATCGTACATCTTTGCACGATTTGTCCAATTTCATATTCAGTAGGAGCAAACCGGATCTATGCTGCTGTAGCGATTCCGCATCCTGCTGGTTATCCAAACCTTTCCAAAGAAGAAGAACTGGAAGCCAGAGTTCAGCTTTGCGAAAAGGCGATCAAAACGACAGCTGTCCCAGTGACCGAACAAACGATTTTCGGAAAAGACATGTAGCATTTAAGGACATACGGAGGGGCGAGAGCCTCTCCGTATGTTTTAACCAGGAACACATTTTCAATAATTTTGTCGCAAAATATAGAAAAAAACTATTTTTTATGTTAATATGGAAGCGATTTATGGGGGTAGATGGGTGCTGGTGTGCCCTCTGGTCTTCAAAACCAGTTTGAGGAGTTAGCAGCTTCTTGGGTGGGTTCGATTCCCACATACTCCCGCCAAAACTTATGCGAAGCGATTGCTTGCTGATGAGGTTGATATGCGATTGAGAAATATGTGCTCCGTTATAGGGCACATATTGTATTTTATGGGCGAATCAGGTGAAAAGAATGGAGAAGATTGACAGGAAAGAATTTATTTCTCTCATCGATGAGATGGATAAAAAATTCGTTGTTTATAATCAAGAAAAGAACGCGATCGCCGTTGCAGCAAGCTTGGATGAGCTGAAGGACTTCAGCAAAAACCAACCTGTGGAAATTTTCAAATATCATCAAGCGTACAAAGGCAAATCGGAAAATGAGTTGAACTATAAAGACTCGGACTTTATTTTCAAAAGCAGCACCATGCGCAAAACCATTGAGCTGATCGAAGCCGTGGCGCCTACGGATACGACGGTTCTTGTCCAGGGGGAAACCGGGACCGGAAAAGGCTTTGTCGCCAAGCTGCTTCATATGAACAGCGACCGAAAGGACAAGGCTTTTGTCGATATCAACTGCGCGGCCATTCCTGAAAAACTGCTGGAATCCGAATTGTTCGGATACGAAGCCGGTTCTTTTACAGGAGCCCTGGATACGGGAAAAGCTGGTTTGTTTGAAACGGCCGGCGAGGGAACGGTCTTTTTGGATGAAATCAATTCTCTGCCCATGTCCCTGCAGGTGAAATTTTTAAGGGTGGTGCAGGAGAAGGAAGTGATGCGAATCGGCGGAACGGATTACCTGCCGGTGAAGGCCAGGATCATCGTAGCCACCAATACGGATCTGCTGCAGGCAGTGGAAGCTGGAACCTTCAGGGAAGATTTGTATTGCCGGCTGAATATCGTACCGATCACGGTTGCTCCTCTGCGAAGCCGCAAAGAGGATATCCGGGCGCTGGGGGAGTATTTTCTGGAACGATGCAACCAGCGCTATAAACAGAACAAATACCTGAGCGATGAGGCATGGAAGGAGCTGGAAAAATATAAATGGCCCGGAAATGTCCGCGAGCTGGAGAACATGATTGAACGTTTATCGATTGTTAACCAGAAGGAACAGATTGAAAAAGGAGATTTAACCGATCTTTTTTCCAATTTGCAGATTGAGGAGCAGTTTCAATCCTCTCTGAAAATGACCTTAAAAGAAGAAATGAACGCATATGAAAAGCGGATCATTGAGGCAAGAATGGGTACATGCAAAACGACTGCGGAGCTGGCCAAGACACTGGGCATCGATAAATCTACGCTAACGAGAAAACTGAAAAGGTTAGGTATCAGGCGATGAAAGCATATCCGAGCATTTTTAATGACGTCTTGTCTCCCGTTACCCCCGGCCCATCAAGTTCCAATACTTGCGGGCCGTTTCGTATTGGAAAGCTTCTTCGTCAGCTGCTGGGCGGAACGCCCGTGCGCATGAAAATTGAAATGGCGGAAAAGGGCGGTTACAGCCAGACTTTTTATGGGATGCATAGCGACAAGGCATTCATCGGCGGCATCTTAGGAAAGGATTTGCACAGCTATCAATTTAACCGGGCCTACGATGACGCCCAAAAGGAGGGGATGACGGTTGAAGTGGAGTTCAATGATTCCGTTTCCTCAATTCCAACAGAACTCAGTATCATAACCATTGAAAATTCCCGGCGCAGATTGTGCATTTCTGCGGCCTCCTTGGGCGGCGGCGAAATCTTTATAGATAGAATTAACGGCGCGGCTGTTGCCATTGACGGCAAGCGTTATTACCTGATTGTTGAAACAAACGATCAAGGCATAACCTGCCGCCCATCCACCCGACCCTTCGATCAGTCTTTGATCGATGAAGTGGAACAGGACCCTCGTGTGAATTGGTACAGCATTACAAATCCGGTCTATGAAATCCTTCCTGTGGAAAATTCCCGGCCGCCGTTTGAGTCGGCGGCGGGTATGCTGGCCTATGTTGAGAAAAAGGGAATCAGTCTTTGGCAGGCGGCCATCGATTACGAAACTTCCATATGCGGATTGCCGGGTGAAGCCGTATGGAACCTTTGCCAAAAGGTATATGACTTGACCATCGATGCGATTGAAAAGGGCTATCGAGTCGCGGGCTTTGAAGGCGTTACTACGCCAAAGGCTTTAAAAGCAGCTGATTTTTACACCAGCGGCAGAGCAATCCCCCTGGGAATGGCATCGGCGGCTGCGCCAGAAGCTCTGGCGATCATGGAATACAGCAATGCCCATGGAACGATTGTGTGCATGCCTACGGGCGGTTCTTCCGGCATTATCGTTCCCGCCATCCGAAATTCGGCAATGGCGTTGGGACTGTCTGAGGCGGATGAACGAAAAGCGCTGCTGACAGCCGGTTTGATCGGTACCTTTTATTACCCTACCCATTATTCCGGCGATCTGGGCTGCCAGGCGGAAATCGGTATCGCCGTGTCCATGGCTGCCGGGGCGCTGGCATCTCTCATGACCGATGATGTCAGGACCATTGAGAGAGCTGCTGTCTTAGGTGCACAGAGCTTGCTGGGGCTTCTCTGTGATCCCATCGACGGATATGTGCAGGTGCCGTGCTTTATTCGCAATATGACGGCCGTTCCCACGGCAGCTGTCTGCGCTAACAGCGCCATGGCCGGGCTGGACACCTTGGTCAGCTTGGATGAAATGGCGCAGACAATCCTCAGGACCGGAGAAAAGCTTTATTCCATTAACGACTACGGAGTTTGCTATTGCAGCAAACTCCGATAGGGGATCAGCCGGCCAGCTCGCCTGCGATGGAGTAAATCCTGGTATCTGGTATAAAAACCGGCAATTTTGAATTTTTGTATCTGCTTTCAACGCCTATAAAGGCCAATTTTCTCAAAACCTGTGAAAACTCAAAAAAACGCCTCTTTCACTCGAAAATCCGCAGCAGCAACCCTCTCCAAGCTATAATTTTGATACAAAAAATGAAAAGAATCAGATTTTTATAACCCGGCAGCTCGTCTGCTTGACGCAAAGCAGACTGGGCCAGCGAGGGGCCCTTGGCTTATCCACTATATCTCCAAACACCTGCTTGAAGGAAGCGGTGCATTCTTGCAACTATTGTAAAACTGCAAAGAAGAATAAGGAAAATCCAAGGCGTTTGGTGAAAAATGCCCAAAAGTCCGAACCAGTAAAAACCCTTAAATTTCAGGGATGAAAGGCAATTTTCTGAAAATATCTTCTATTTTGCTCCGTTGGCATATGAATTGCGGTTGTTACTAATGTAATCGTTATTTTATATGTGAGAGATAGTAAAGAAAGGAAAAGGCTATGCTAAAAATCGGAAAAAGCGAAGTTCGCATCAGCATGGTAATTAAGCTTGCCGGTGCATTCTGTGCATTCCTCATCGGAGCGGGGTTTGCCACAGGACAAGAAATTATGCAGTATTTTACAAATTATGGACTGGCAAAAGGTATCGGAGTTATGGTGGTAAACTGTTTACTCGGAGCCTGGACAGCGGCAGCAATCATGAACCTTGGCAATGAATCAAAGGATGAACAAGGTTTGAACTCTTATAAGAACTTATGCGGAAAATATGTGGGAGCATTTTTATCCTGGTTTATCCCAATTTTCATGTTCCTCACCCTGGTAATTATGATCGCCGGATTCGGCTCAACACTTAATCAGCTTTTTGGAACCCCCAACTGGGTGGGATGCCTGGTCTTCGCCGTTGTTGTAACAGCAGTGGTATTGCTGGGACTGGCAAGAGTTATTGACACCATCGGTTTCATCGGGCCGGCCATCATCATCGTCACCATGATCATGGCAATCGGCGTTTTAGCTACAAAAGGCATTGATCTTGCAAATTGGGAAAATTACATAAATACCCACGACGTCCTGCTCGCTTCCAGCAGCTGGTTCATGTCAGGGGTACTGTATGCATTGTGGAACATTGTAATGTGCCTGCCCTTCATGTCAGCCATGGGCTCCAAGGCGCAGAACAAGACAGAAGTCATCACAGGAACCGTTTTAGGAAATGTCTTATTCACAGTGGGCACTTTATTCTTAGTACTGGCCGAAGGTTCCCAGATCGATATTGTAGGAGAAATGTCCATACCAGCCTTAACCATGGCACAGGAGCTTTCACCTATATTCGGCGTCGTCTACGCAATTATTCTCGTTCTTGCCATCTTTACCACGGCCGTTCCTCTCATGTGGTCCGTATCCTCCCGTCTGGCAAAGGAAAAGACCGTAAAATTTGCTGTTATCTGCCTGATCATCGCAGTACTGGGCTTTTTCGGAGGACAGCTGCCATTTGAACGTTTGATTAACTATATCTACCCATTGATCGGATACGTTGGATTTATTGAATTCGCCTTTATCATTTGGAGAGATATTAAATTGATTCGGGGAATGAAATCGGGAGAACCCCTTCCGGCCCACGATGAGGAAGAGAAGAAAACGGCGGAAAAATAGTTAGGAGGCTAAACTATGAACAAAGAAGTTGTAGCGGTATTAGGCGGTGGAAACGGAGCTCACGCTCTGGCCGCGGATCTGACAAACAGAGGCTACCTGGTCAATCTTTATGAAATGCCCAGGTTCAAAAAAAACATGACAAAGGTGTTTGAAACAAAGACGGTTTCATCCATTGGTGTCATCGAGGGAATCTTTGAAATGAATATGGTGACCGATGATATCGAAGAAGCCATTAAAGACGTCAAGTACATCGTAATCCTGACACCAGCCTTTGCCCATGCCGATTATGCCAAGTTATTAAAAGGAAAGGTTACTTCTGATCAGGTAATCGTCTCCATTCCGGGAGCATTTGCTTCACTTAAGATTAAAAAAATCATTGGCAGCGACCCATGCCCTGTGCTGGTAGACGCCAACAACCTGATGTACGATGCCAGGCTGGTCGAACCGGGCAAAGTAAATATTCTGGAACTGGATAAAATCGAACTGGGCTTTCTGCCGACTACAGCTGAAGCTGAATTAATGCCTGAACTTAACGACATGTTCGACATTTGCGGCACCTTCCACGATGTGATGGAATGCGGTCTGGCTTTGATAAATCCCGCGCTGCACAGCGGCCCCTGCATTCTCAACGCAGGCCCTATCGAATATAAGAACAACGACTTTTATTTGTATGAGCACGGGTTCACTCCTTCTGCGACTAAGATCGATATGCGGCTGGACCAGGAGAGAAAAGCTATCGCCAAAGCTTTGGGATATGACATCAATCCATTCCACTGTTTCCCCAATATCAGACATATTGAAGAGCGGGGAGAAGAATATGAATGGCAGGATTTGTACAGAGCCGCCCATGGAGACATCGGACTTACGCCGATCGGGGGCCCCAACGACATTTTCAGCAGATATCTGACTGAAGATGCTCCCTGCGGCCTTGTCCCATGGTCCTGTATTGGAAAGGCGGTGGGAGTCCCCACGCCGACGATCGATTCCATTGTCAATCTTTATTCTGTTTTCCACGAAATCGATTGGTGGGAAAAGGGAGTGACCTTGGAAGACTTGGGGCTGACCGACTTGACAAAGGAACAAATGAAGACCTACTGCGAGACTGGCACAAAATAATCACCTGACAACGATTAAGGCTGCTGCACGAAGCAAATCGCTTTTCATGCAGCAGCCCTGTTTTTTCTCAATATCAGGCCCCACAAACCCATAAGTTTGCGTAAAAAATAAAATATTTCAATAAAATTTTCCCGATATTAAACACACTGTGCCAAACCATGTACCCAGATCTGAAAGGAGAAACTTTAAATGAAAGCGACAGGAAACGGTATCTTTAGACACTACAATTACATAAAACCCGGGGAAGATATGCATTATTGGTCCAACAAAGGCGGTACCTGCACCGGCGAGCTGGTGGGGATCATCGTGGTGCCGGCCTGGCTCCCATGCCCTCCCGGCCACGTGAGCAACGCCTATACCTTTGATTTCCCCGTAAAATATATGGAATTGACAGGAACCAATCAAACCATGGTTCACGGCGGGGAAGAGGCGATTGCAGACCATCTGGTTGAAGCGGCCAGAAAGCTGGAGCGGGACGGATGCAGGGTCATCTGCGCAGACTGCGGATATTTCGGACATTTTCAAAAACAGGTGGCCAATGCGGTGGATGTTCCTGTTTACTTATCGGGCGTGATCCAGGTCCCCTGGATCCGGTCAGGACTGAAGGATCATCAGAAAATTGGCGTGTTATGCGCAGACGCGCCTCATCTGACTTATAGTCTCTTTCAATCCTGCGGCGTGTCAAAGGAGGATTTCGACCGCTGTATCATAGTGGGGGCGCAGAATGAAGCGGAATTCTACAAAATCGATAAAAATGTAGGCAACCTGGATTCGGCCAAGATCAGGGAAGAACTGGTGAATCTTGCGCTCACAATGCAGCAGGAGCATCCTGATATGGGAGCGGTTCTGCTGGAATGCACGGATATGTCACCGTATATCGACTCGGTGCAGGCAGCCGTCAACTTGCCCGTATTCGACGCAGTTACCATGATAAAGTTTTTATACAATACCGTTGCCCACAGGGGCTGCGGGGGCTTTCTGTAGGGCTTGTCGCAGTAACGTGAGGCAAGGTGAAGAACTATTTATAATATAAATAATTTAATCGATACAGTTTGAAAAAATAAATACTTATGCTATAATCGTCTTATTCGGACATGATGAAATTATTTATCATGGAAAGGAGTTTCATGGTCATTGAAGATGATATGAAAAAGAACGGATGATTACGGTAAAACGGATATTAAAGGATGCATTGTTTGAGGATTTCCAACTCGTTGCAGGCGATCGGGGGCTGAACAATATCGTCACGGGCAACGCCATCTTTGATTGGGAAACTCCGGAAGAAATTAGAAGGACTTTTAAGAAAGGCGACTTTGTCATCACCACTTTGAGAAAAGCCAAAGAAGACAAGGAAGTTTCAGAAGAATGCCTGAAAACCCTTTTCCGCATGCGCGTATCGGCCATTGCGGTCAGAAGCATCTATTATGATGAAATTCCACAGAATATTAAAAGATATGCCGATGCCTTCGGAGTGCCGATTTTTTTATTTAAAAAAGGGTACACCGAAGACATCATTTATTTTGTGCAGAAAAAAATTGCCCAAGACGCCAATCGGCAGATGGCCGCCAAGCTGGCCCGCCAGCTGCTGGGAGACGAACAAAACAAAGAGCTGATCAACGAGTTTATTGAGCAGAATGGAATGCACCTTTACGATAATATCCGGAGCATCTATTGCTGCTGCGCGACCGAAAGTCAGGACCAGACCAGTGACGCCTGGAATATGGAAGAAACAATACTCCGGGCCGTTGAAAGAAATCCATCTGCAGCGGCCGATTATTCCATGGTAAAGGCTGGAACGGGAATTCTGCTTGTCTATACATACGGACTAGGAAAGGAAGGTGTGCAAACAACTGCGCCGGCTCGGGACAATCTGGTGAAAGAACTGGCAGCGCCGGGAACCTTTCAGCTGGGGATCAGCAGAGTTCATCATCACGCCCAGAGGATCGGCGAAGCCATGAAAGAAAGTGTTTTCGCAGGAATAAGCTGCAGGATCGATCGTGAAACCATACGCACGTTTGATGCAATCGGCGCCGACCGCTTCTTAATTCCCATGGAGAATAACCCCTGCGTGGTGCAGGCTTATACAGAAAAGCTGGACTTGCTGAGGAAGTATGATGACAAGCACCATTCCTGCATGTTGGAAACCTTAATTCAATTTGTGGAAAGCAACGGAAGCATCAAGCTGACCAGTCAGAAAATGTTTCAACATGAAAATACGATCCGCTATCGGATTGACCGTATAAAAAAACTGTTCGCCATGGAGGAATCAGAAAACAGTTATATCGAACTTTACATGATCGTCCGGCTCTGTAAAATCAAAAACTGTATTCGGGAGTTCCTGCTGGAGGACAATCTTTGATCAATCTTTTCAAAGCATTTGTAGCAGACTACAAGAAATTGACGATAAATTTTGAAATTTCATACAATTGTGCCCCATATGCCGCTGTTATATGATGAAAACAAATCAAGCAGACGTTGAGAGGAGGGATTTGATGAACACGAAAACGAATGCGAAAACAGCGGTCAAGGTTGGTGTACTGGGCATCGCGGCGCCCTTTATCGGGATGCAGGTGGGAGCAGGGTTTGCTTCCGGCCAGGAGCTGATGTCCTTTTTCGGCAATTTTGGCACAAAGGGGCTGGTGGGAATCGTTATAGTTGGTTTCGGGTATTTCATGCTGGGAATCATGGGGGCGCTCACTGCCAGGCGAATGGATTCGCCCTATTACGACGCGGTCTTCGCGCCGAAAAACAACAAGTACTTCCGGTGGTTTTCAAATGCAGTTATCATTTTTCTGGGCTTGTTCGGATGCCTGCCGATTATGTACGCGGCCGGCGCTTCCATCCTGGAGATGCAGTTTGGAATTCCCACCATCGTGGGTTCCATTTTTATGGCTGTGATTACCCTGCTGTCGGTCATGTTCGGCACCCGGGGGTTTGTCAACAGCCTCAGTATCGCAGTGCCGGTTCTGGTCATTTCATCGGTAATTATTTGTATATACCTGCTGTTTAATCCGGTGGATCCTTCGGCGGATTTCAACCCGGTATCGACCAACGGCCTTCTGCAGAACTGGTTTTTATCTTCTTTGCTCTATTTATCGTATAACATGCTCTGCGGGATTGCGGTAGTAGCGCCGCTTGGGCCTCTGGCAAAGAGCGACCGGACGATCTTTTGGGGATCCCTGATCGCAGGCGCCACCGTATGCGTGATGGCGATTATCTGCTGCAAGGCCATCATGGAAAACTACGATCTGGTAAAAGATGTGGATATGCCCACGGCCGTTATGGCGAGCAAGTTATCGCCAATCGCAGGAGCGGTGTATGCGATCGCTTTGTTCCTGGCCGTTTATACGACAGCGGCAGCCAGCCTGTTCGCACTGGATGTCCAGCTGAATCGGCTAAAGGAAATGAAGATCAACTTAAAAATGAGCAAACCGGTGATGTTGCTTATCATTACCATTGTGGCTTACCTGTGCAGCTATGGCGGATTTGTGGGACTTGTCAACTTCCTGTACCCTTTTACCGGGTATTTTGGGTTCGTCATATTGGCCGGCCTGATCTACAATTTCTTTACTGTTACCATCAAACGGAACGGTAAAGAAGAAAAACTGGCGGGAAAGGAAGGAGAGTAAACCATGTTAATCAGTGAAAGCTATGTAGGCAAGCATTACAGCGAATTACCGGATCCCTGTCTGATTGTGGATCTGGACAAATTGGACGAGAACATCAAGATTATGCAGGAATACGTGAGCGGCCATACGTCATGCGTTTTGCGCCCCCACATTAAGACCCACAAATGCCCGGCCATCGCCAATATGCAGATTTCCGCCGGGGCCGCAGGCATTACCTGCGCCAAGATCGGTGAAGCGGAAGTGATGGCCATGTCCGGCATTAAAAATATTCTCATTGCCAACCAAATCGTTTCCCCGGCCAAAATTAAGGTGCTGGCCGGTTTGAACCGATACTGCGATGTGTCGGTGTGCGTGGATGACAAGGAAAATATTGACGCGCTGGATTACTTTGCCGGCGCAGCAGAAGCAAAAATACCAGTCTTAGTTGAACTGGATATTGTTCAGGACCGGTGCGGAACCCGGACAGCGGAAGAAACCCTGGAGCTGGCCCGATATGTGAGCAAAAAACCAAATTTGATCTTTAAAGGCATGCAGTCCTACGAAGGGCGGTTCCCCGATGACTGCCGCACAGAAGAGGCAAAGAGGACATTTGTAAAGGAGACGACCGGGTTTGCGGCGGAAGTAAAAGGCTATCTGCAGGATTCGGGAGTTCCGGTGGAGATTCTATCCGGAGTCAGCACCAGCACGGTCAAGTACGCCACCCAAATTGCCGACGGCATGACGGAGGTTCAGGCAGGTTCTTATGTTTTCATGGAAAGCGCGTACGATCCGGAGGTGATTGGATTGCCCTTGCAGCAAAGTCTTTACATCGTAACGAAAATTTGCAGCATGTACGGTGACAGAATCGTTTTGACTGCCGGAGAAAAGTCCATCACCAACGACCAAGGTCAGCCCCTTTTGGCCGATGATCCTCAGACAGGCATGGATCTCAACGAGGAGCATTGTTTGGTGGATCGAACGGATAAATTACAAGACTGCAAGATTGGGGATACGATGCTGGTGATTCCCAGCCATTGCTGTACAACCGTCAACTTGCACGACTATCTGTTCGCAGTGAGAAGCGGAATTGTAGAAGCCGTATGGCCGGTTTCTGCCAGAGGGCGTTCCTACTAAAAATGACCGCCATTTCCAGCAAAGCCCAGCATGGAGGAGAAAATCAAACAAAATTGCCTAAGACCGTGTTAACACGGTCTCTTATTGTCTGCGCGCCATGGGCGCATTCTAACGGGTGTAAGTCCCGAACATCCTCAGATAAATGAATACCGATTATCATGGAATCTGGGGAAATGAGTCGCTGGAGGCCGTTCGGGATAAGGCGGGAATGCAGGCGATCAAACGGGCGCTGGAGCTTTATGGCGGGAACAAATCCAAGGCCGCGCAGGCGTTTGAAGTAACCAAAAGCAATTTGTATCACAAGATGAAAAAGAACCATATCGAACAATTGTATTATATTTTGTCACCGTCAAAATATAATACAGCATGAAAACGGCTTTATTTTAACGAGTCTCTAAGGCTATATGTATCATATTTTGACACAGGATCTTTGTATGTGTGTGAATATATTGGAAAATCAGTATCTTTGGATTGGCACGATACTTGCTCTATATATTAGCGTTTAAACAGTAGCCGTATTTCGATATCGAAAAGATCAGGTATTAGGATTTTGCTGGCTGGGCGCGGGATTGATCTGCCTGACCATAAAGACCAGGTTTTTCAAAGAGCTTCCGCCAGAGATGTCATTGGATGAGTAAAAAAGGGGGGTAGCCATGATAATTGTTACAAACAACATAATGGTATCAGCTGCATATGAAGAAGGATATAATTTAAAATTTTTTCAGGTGACGCATAGAGAACTTCTCTGCCTAGTCAGGGACTATGTACATAAAGGACATCGGTTGCTGACGCACCCTTTGTCTGGCAGCATAAAACCCACAGAAACACCCTTTAAATCAGTTGTGTTATCAGAGCAGCAGGATGGTCTGGATTATCGGTCATTAACATTGATTGAGGAGGCTATCAGTATGCATGATAAACTTTATCATAGCTGTAACGTTACAAATTATACACGAACTGTTTTAGAGGACTTTCGAAGAGTAGACCTGGCACTGCTTGACAGTGCAATAAAATGAGGAGGAATAATATGAAATTGGAATTAGGATATGTGCCTATCAATGATATCCGCTTTGATGACCAATCAAAGATTGTAGGAGATGTACTCTATGTCAATAAAGAAGAGTTGATCGACTATCTTAAAGAGGATGAGACCCTAGAATCTATTGATCTGGAAATTGCAAAGCCTGGAGACAGCATTCGAATCATGCCGGTAAAAGATGTGATCGAGGCACGAGTCAAGGTATCCGGAAGCGGGGACGTATTCCCAGGAGTGCTTTCCAAAGTCAATGTTGTGGGATCTGGACAGACCAATGTACTTACGGGAATGGCCGTTGTCACGACAGGAAAAATCGTGGGTTTTCAGGAAGGCATCATTGATATGTCTGGAACGGGAGCAGAATATACGCCATTTTCAAAGTTGAATAATCTGGTGGTAGTGTGTGAGCCTGTAAAAGGAACCAAGCAGCATGATCACGAAAAAGCCGTGCGGTTTGCCGGGCTGAAAGCAGCTAAATACCTGGGAGAATTGGCCAGAGATATAAAATGCCGAGAAGTGGAGACTTTTGAAACTTATGGTGTAAAAGAAGGATTGGAAAAATTTCCTCATCTGCCGAGGGTGGCATATGTGCTGATGCTTCAGAGTCAGGGTTTGATGCATGATACATATGTATACGGTGTGGACATGAAAAAATCATTGACAACGATCATCCACCCCACGGAACTGATGGATGGTGCAATCATAAGTGGAAACTGCGTTTCTGCATGTGACAAAAATACGACCTATCATCATTTGAACAATCCAGTTATCTTGGACCTGTTTAAAGAACACGGGAAAAAGCTGAATTTTGTCTGCGTAATTATTACAAATGAGAATGTGTATCTGGCAGACAAGGAACGGTCGTCAGACTGGACAGCAAAATTAGCAAGATTGTTGGATTTGGATGGGGTTATTATTTCCCAGGAAGGTTTCGGAAACCCAGATACCGATCTGATCATGAACTGTAAGAAAATAGAGGATCAAGGGATCAATACGGTTATCATCACAGATGAGTATGCGGGGCGTGACGGAGCTTCACAGTCTCTGGCGGATGCGGACGCCAAAGCAGATGCAGTTATTACAGGCGGAAATGCCAATGAAGTCATTGTGCTCGGACCAATGAAAAAAGTGATCGGTTATCAAGATACAGCAAATATCGTTGCAGGCGGATTTGATGGAAGTCTGAAGGAAGATGGAAGGATTACCGTAGAACTTCAAGCAATAACTGGAGCAACCAATGAACTTGGTTTTAACAAACTAAGCGCAAGATAGGAGCAGAGAATGGAAAAAATAAAAGTTGTTCATTATATCAATCAGTTCTTTGCCAATATAGGCGGCGAAGAAAAAGCAGACTACAGGCCGGAACTCCGGGACGGCGTCGTAGGTCCGGGAATGGCCTTTCATGCAGCCTTTGGCGGGGAAGCAGATATCATTGCCACTGTAATCTGTGGCGATACATATTTTAATGAAAATATGGAAGAAGCGAAAAAAATAGTATTACAAATGATTGCAAGTAAAAAACCGGATCTAGTGATCTGTGGCCCGGCATTTAATGCGGGAAGATACGGAGTAGCCTGCGGTACGGTTGCAGCCGCAGTGAAAAATGAACTTAATATTCCGGCTGTGACGGGTATGTACAAAGAGAACCCCGGGGCAGACATGTTCAAGAAAGATGTATATATCATTTCTACAAAGAACAGCGCCGCAGGGATGAGAGATGCTGTAAAAGTAATGGCACCTTTTGGGCTGAAGGTGGCGAAAGGTGAAAAAATTGGCTTTGCCGAACAAGAAGGCTATATACCAAACGGGATTCGGGTAAATTTTTTCGAAGAAAAGAGAGGCTCACAACGGGCTGTGGAAATGCTGCTCAAAAAAATGGCAGGAGAAGAATTTACGACTGAATTTCCGATGCCTGATTTTGATAGAGTTACTCCCAATCCGGCAATCAAGGATATGGGTAAAGCAAAAGTCGCTCTGGTTACTTCCGGCGGCATTGTACCAAAAGGCAATCCGGATCATATTGAATCTTCCAGCGCTTCCAAGTTTGGAGAATATGATATCAGCAGTTTCTTGGATTTAACGGAAAAGACCTTTGAAACTGCCCATGGCGGATATGATCCTGTGTATGCCAATGAAGATGCGGACAGAGTACTGCCGGTAGACGTTCTTCGGGAATTTGAGAGAAAAGGCAAGATTGGAAGCTTACATGATAAGTTCTATACGACAGTTGGCAATGGGACTTCCGTAGCCAATGCTAAGAAGTATGCAGCGGAAATCGGTAAGCGGCTGCTTAGCGCAGGAGTGGACGCTGTCATCCTCACTTCCACCTGAGGGACCTGTACACGTTGCGGCGCAACGATGGTAAAAGAAATTGAAAGAGCAGGGCTTCCGGTTGTGCATATTTGCACAGTAGTACCGATCTCATTGACTGTGGGGGCCAACCGAATCGTTCCGGCTGTTGCCATACCCCATCCACTGGGAAATCCGGGTCTTTCGCTGGAAGAAGAAAAAAATATCAGAAGGCGTATTTTAGAAAAATCATTAAAAGCTTTAACGACAGAGATTAAAGGACAGACTGTATTTGAATAACACAGGAGTATTATTTGCGAACGGTGCAAAAATGCACCTGTTGCGATTGTGCATTAACAGACGCATTCATTTCTTGAAAAATAAATGCTGTTTTTGACAAAATTGAAAGTTCACATAAAATCTTTTCGTAGAATGCAAAAATGTATTCTACGAAAAGATTATTGCTGTTCAGCCAGGTATAGTTGGGAATATGGGAGAATATACGGACGGTAAAATGTAGTACATCATGCATTTTGAATAAGAATCATTGAAAATCAGCTGATTGATAATATGAATGGCGAGAATTAAAAAAGTGGCATGGGACTTGCTTTTAATAATAGTGTCAAACAGTTCCATGCAGGGAATCATGCAAAATGAAGCAGACTCTCAATTTTGAGCAGCTGCGATCATAATTGCGCAGCGATGGATTTGACATCCTTATAGATTGGCTTGTTTTGGCGGATTTGAAAAGTGGCACTATATTTGCATTAATATAAATTGTAATCAGCAAATACAAAGATACGGCAGCTGGTATCGAAAAAAACAGGTGGAGGCAAAAGCCATGAATTACGTTGTATTGACCAACAATCCGCTGACAAAGCAGTTGGTGGAAGAAAAAACAAGCCACGAATTACAGTTTATCGACGGCAGCGTTCAAGCGGTCTTGTCAAAGTGCGAGGAACGCTTTTCAAAGGGCAATCACTTTTTAGCCGCAGACCCCATGGGAGGCAGACGGGCCAGACCCTTTCCCTATTTGACCATTATCCTGGAAAAAGGAAAAGACGCGGCTTTGGAGGATTGGGAACGGATCGCCGACTATTCGGTGCTCAACGGAAAACGAATCGACAAGTACATAAATAACAGCGAGCGGTTAAATGAGGATTTCCGGATCTTGGACTACTCGCTGACAAAGACAGCTTTAAAACTTTAAAAAAAGAAAGGACGAACCCAAATGAGCAAATTGTATGATGTAATCATAATCGGCAGCGGCCCTGCCGGTTTAGCGGCAGGTCTGTATGCAGGAAGAGCCAGATTATCCACATTGATCATTGAAAAGGATAAGGACGGCGGCCAGATCGTGCAGACAGCGGAGATCGAAAACTATCCCGGAGGACTGGAAGAAGAATCCGGACCTACCCTCATCGATCGGATGAGCCGGCAGGCGGACCACTTCGGGGCAGAAAAAGTCCTCGACACCATCGTGGATATGGAGCTGGAAGGCAAGGAAAAAATCCTTACAGGAAAGAAAGATACATACCGTGCAAAGACCGTAATCATCGCGGCTGGAGCATCCCCGGTACCCATCGGTTGTCCGGGCGAAAAGGAATTTACAGGAAAAGGCGTATCCTACTGCGCGACCTGCGATGCGGCTTTCTTCGAAGACTTTGAAGTATTCGTAGTGGGCGGAGGCGATTCGGCGGTGGAAGAAGCCCTTTACCTGACCAAGTTCGCAAGAAAGGTCACCATCATTCATAGAAGAGACGCCCTCAGAGCGGCAAAATCCATACAGGAAAAGGCCTTTGCCAACAAGAAGATCGAGTTCATGTGGGACAGCGTAGTGAAAGAACTCAAGGGCGACGGGCTGCTGGAATCCATGGTGGTGGAAAATGTAAAAACCAAAGAGCTTACGGAAGTGACCGCAGATGAAGAGGATGGAACCTTCGGCGTTTTCGTATTCATCGGCTTTAAGCCTGAAAGCGAAGTTTTCCAGGGCAAGGTAGAGATGGAAAAGGGATACATTGTTACCGACCCTGACATGAAGACAAGCGTAGACGGCGTATTCGCGGCCGGAGACATCCGGGTCAAGAGCCTGCGGCAGGTGGTAACAGCAGCGGCGGACGGAGCCATCGCAGCTGTACAGGCAGGCAAGTATATTGAAGAGAATGAATAATTCCAATTGATTGATCAACCAAAACCCCAAAGATAGAAAAGGAGAATGAAATGATTATTTGTGACAAAAAAACATTTGAACCGGAAGTTTTACAGGCAGAAGGCGTCGTATTAGTAGACTTTTTCGGAGACGGATGCGTGCCATGCCAGGCCCTCATGCCTCATATCGAAGGCTTTGCCGAAACCTACGGCGACAAGATCAAGTTCTGCAAGCTGAACACCACATCGGCGAGAAGACTGGCCATCAGCCAGAAGATCATGGGTCTTCCGGTCATCGCCATCTACAAAGACGGCGAAAAAGTAGAAGAGCTGGTGAAAGATGACGCCACACCGGAAGCAGTGGAAGAGATGATTAAGAAATACGTTTAATCAAGGGACAAACTTACATCGTTCAATTTTGATATATATAAATTTATGTATATATAGTGACTATGGCAGTGCCTTCAAAGCACTGCTGCAAAAAAGCAAAGAAAGGAGGACAACATAATGGCATTGTTAAAAGACAAGAAAGTAGTCATCATCGGAGACCGTGACGGTATTCCGGGCCCTGCAATCGAAGAATGCGCCAAGAGCGCTGGAGCAGAAGTCGTATTCTCATCAACAGAATGCTTCGTTTGAACGGCCGCAGGTGCTATGGACCTGGAGAATCAGAAGAGAGTAAAAGAATTCTACGACCAATATGGTAAGGAGGATTTAGTTGTTCTGTTAGGGGCCGCTGAAGGAGAAGCAGCTGGCCTTGCAGCAGAAACCGTAACTCTCGGAGATCCGACCTATGCAGGTCCTTTAGCAGGAGTCTCGTTGGGACTCTCCGTATATCACATCTGTGAACCTGAAGTTAAGGCAGAAGTCGATGAAGCTGTCTATGATGAACAGATCAGCATGATGGAAATGGTGCTGGATGTCGATGATATCGTAAGCGAAATGACTGCGATCAGAGATCAGCTGTAGTATTTTTACCATTGAATACGGCTTCGCCGCAGGGTAAAAAATACTGAATCTTGCTGCGACACAGCTTGCAAGTTATAGTATTTTTACCATCTATCCGGCGTTGCCGCGGGGTGGGAAATACGAAGACATGCGGGAGCCGCCTTCTGTCAGAGGCGAAAGGCGGCTTCTCTATTATACAGGAAATATCATCAGCGATATTTCCCAAGCATTGACAAAGGCGGCTTCTCAGGGAAGCGGGCTTTGTTCGAAATAAATGATGGAGGAAAAATTAAATGGGCGGATACGCAGTACTAAAGGGCAGCAGTTACACACTGGCAATCACACCTGACATGGTTTTATATAACGGTACGACACAGACAACCGAGAAAGCGGTAAATCCCGAATCGGAGTATTTGAAGGAACTTCCAAACCACCTGAGAAGCTATGAAGCTGCGGCAGACTACCTGCCAAACCAGGTGTACATAGGAAACAAGACGCCGGAAGATTTGTCGGCGGAACCATTCCCATGGTACGACAAAAAAGTAGAAGGCAAAAGAGAAGGTAAATATGGAGAGATCATGCCCCAGGATGAATTCATCGGACTGATTCAGATCTGCGACGTATTTGACCTGGTAAAATTGGAAACATCTTTTGCAGCAGAGGTTGGAAAAAAACTAGCGGCCCATACGCTTATCGGAGCTGAGCGGGCAGCGATTTTAGATAAAAACAAAGAAACAGAAGAAGAAATAGCAAAGCTTGTTGAAGAAGAACACGCAGAACCGCTGTATCATGGCGGAAAGCTGGTTGGAGCAGTTAAGCGGGCCCACGACATCGATGTCAATCTATCGGCCCATGTCATGCTGGAAAACCTGGTGACAAAAGCATCCAGCGTACTGTCGCTGCTTCACCTTATAAAAGCATCCGGCGTCGATCCGTCGGAAATCGAATATGTGATCGACTGCTGTGAGGAAGCCTGCGGCGATATGAACCAGAGAGGCGGCGGAAACTTCGCAAAGGCTGCGGCGGAAGTAGCGGGCCTTGTCAACGCCACCGGATCCGATGCCAGAGGCTTTTGCGCCGGACCTGCCCACGCTCTGCTCAATGCGGCGTCGCTGGTTAAGGCGGGAACCTTCAAGGCCGTCGCTGTCACAGCCGGCGGATGTACCGCCAAGCTGGGCATGAACGGCAAAGATCATGTTAAAAAAGACATGCCTATTCTGGAGGATGCCATCGCGGGATTTTCCGTACTCATCACAGCCGACGACGGAGTCAGCCCTCAGATCCGTACCGACATCGTGGGCAAACACACCGTAGGCACAGGCTCATCGCCTCAGGCTGTCATCGGTTCTCTGGTGACCGAGCCTCTGGATCGGGCGGGCCTGAAAATAACCGACGTCGACAAATTCTCCCCTGAAATGCAAAACCCGGATATCACCAAGCCGGCAGGAGCAGGAGACGTTCCAGAAGCAAACTATAAGATGATCGCGGCGCTGGGCGTAAAGCGGGGAGATATCGAGCGGGCCGGTATCGCTGATTTCGTTAAAGAACACGGACTTACAGGATGGGCGCCTACTCAGGGCCATATTCCTTCCGGCGTGCCTTACCTTGGATTCGCCAGAGAAGACATGATGGCGGGCAAGATTAAAAGGGCCATGATCATCGGTAAAGGAAGCCTCTTCCTCGGAAGAATGACCAATCTCTTCGACGGCATCAGTTTTGTTATCGAAGCCAACGACGGAAAAGGCGCAGAAGAGACAGCCGGTATCGATGAAGGAAGAATCAAGGAACTGATCGGAGAAGCAATGCGTGAATTTGCCGGAAATCTCCTCAGCAAATAAGCGGAAAGGAGAAGACGATGTCAGAACAGAACATAAAACAAATGATCGCAAAGTCCTTTATGGATATAGCAGACGGCCTCCAATCGGGAGACTTCAGCAAAAAATACACCATCGGAATCGCCGCCGACGGCAGCGAGCATGGAGACGACAATCTTCTGCAGGCCATAAGGCTGGCGGAAGCAAAAGGCCTGAAGGCTGTGCTGATCCAGGGTGAAGATGCCCATGACAAAATGGAGGAACTGCTGGAAACGGGAGAGATTGACGGTGCGGTAACCATGCACTATCCGTTCCCCATCGGCGTATCAACGGTGGGCAAGGTGGTGACTCCGGCAATGGGAAAAACCATGTACCTTGCCACGACCACAGGTACGGCGGACACGGATCGGGTATGCGCCATGATTAAAAATGCCGTGTACGGGATTATTGCGGCCAAGGCCGACGGCGTTGAGAATCCGGCGGTGGGAATCGCTAACATCGATGGTGCACGCCAGTGCGAAAAGGCGCTGCTCAAGCTTTCAGAAGGCGGATACCCCATAACCTTTGCCCAGTCAAGCAGAGCGGACGGCGGCATCGTGATGCGGGGAAACGACCTTCTTCAGGGAACGGCGGATGTCATGGTCATGGACTCCCTCACCGGAAACCTGATGGTAAAAATCTTTTCTTCTTATACCACCGGCGGCGGATACGAATCCCTGGGATGGGGCTACGGACCGGGAGTCGGCGAAGGATTCGACAAGACCATTATGATTATTTCCAGGGCATCGGGAGCGCCGCTGATCGCAGGAGCAATGGAATATGCGGCAAACCTTCTGAAAAACGGCATGAACAAGATCGCCGAGGAAGAATTCAAGAAAGCCAAGAAGGCCGGACTGGACCACATTTTAAAGGAATTTTCACAGCCCAAGGCCGCGGCTGCAGAGGAAGATCTAGTGGAAGCGCCGCCCAAGGAGATCGTCACCGCTCAGATACCAGGAATCGAAGTCATGGATCTGGAGGATGCGGTTATGGCCCTTTGGCGGGAGAACATCTACGCGGAAAGCGGAATGGGCTGCACAGGACCGATCATCCGCATCAGCGAAGCCAATAAAGACAGAGCAGAAGAAATACTGACAGAAAAACAATACATTTAATAGATAGAAAAGAGTCGGGCAGGTACGGCATGCGCCTCCTTATAATGCGAACTTTCTTGGTACCTGCCCTTATTCTTCAAAACATTACCACAAACATCCATATTCAGACAAGATATGGGGGTAGATGGGTGCTGGTGTGCCTTCCGGTCTTCAAAACCGGTTTGAGGGGTTAGGAGCCTCTCAGGTGGGTTCGATTCCCACATACTCCCGCCATAAACTTGCAGACAGGAGGATAAAGATGGAACATAAGCAAAAGCTTTTATCAAAGCTTCCCAAAGTAGATCAGACGCTGCAAGATCAGCGCCTATTTGCGTTTTTTGAGGATACATCGAGAGACTTGATCGTGGAGTCGGTAAGAGAGGTGATCGCAGAAGAACGAGCAAAGATTTTAAATGGCAGCGGATCAGCTCCGGCCTTTGATGAAGAAGCATTTTTCCAGGCCATCACTGAACGGATCAGCCAGAAGAAGCGCCCCAGCCTGATAAACGTAGTCAACGCAACAGGCGTGGTTCTTCATACCAATTTGGGAAGGGCGGGATTATCCCCTTCTGCGTGCGCCAACGTGATGAAGATCGCAAAGGGTTATTCGACCTTAGAATATAATGTGAAAAAGGGAGCAAGGGGCTCCCGCCATTCCCATGTGGAAAGCCTCATCTGCAAAATAACAGGAGCTGAGGCTGCGATGGTGGTCAACAATAATGCAGCAGCGACGATGCTGTGCCTTTCAGCCATGGCTGAAGACAAAGAAGTCATCGTGTCCAGAGGCGAGCTTGTGGAAATCGGCGGCTCGTTTCGCATTCCCGATATCATGGCAAGAAGCGGAGCAAAGCTGGTAGAAGTGGGAACGACAAACAAGACTAAGATTGCCGATTACAAACATGCCATAACGGAAGAGACCGCAGCCATCATGAAGGTTCATACCAGCAATTACCGCATCGTCGGCTTTACAGCGGAAGCCGATCTTGCGGAGCTGACGGCTCTGGGAAAGGAAAGCGGCCTTCCGGTCATCTATGATATGGGCAGCGGCCTTTTGGTAGACCTGAGCAGCTACGGCATTAAAGAACCCACAGTGGGAGAAAGCCTCAAGACCGGTATCGACGTGATCCTCTTCAGCGGCGACAAGCTGATGGGAGGCCCCCAGGCCGGGATCATCGCAGGAAAGAAAAGCCTCATCAACCAGATGAAAACCCACCCCCTGGCAAGGGTAGTCCGAATCGATAAGATGACGTTGGCCGCTCTCGAATCTACTTGCAGGACTTACCTTGACCAGGAAAAAGCCCTCAAGGAAATACCCGCGCTGCGAATGCTGAGCGAGGATATCCAGTCCATGAGAAGCCGGGGCGAGCAGCTGAAAGCCCTTTTGGACGATTCCATGTTCTTCAAATGCCGGGTGGTGGAAGCGGCGGAACAGGTGGGAGGCGGCAGTGCTCCCACCACCGAACTGAAAGGGATCGCGGTGAAACTAGAGACCGAGATACCGGCGGAGAAAATAGAACGGCTCCTGAGAAAAAACAACATCCCTATTATCGCCAGGATCATCCGCGACGCAGTTTACTTTGACATGCGCACAGTGGCCGATGAGGAGCTGCCGATCATCGCAGAGGCGATGGCGGCAATCGAAACTGCCATTAGGAGGTCGAGATCATGAAGAATGTGATAATCGGAACAGCTGGCCATATCGACCACGGCAAAACCTGCCTTATCAAAGCCTTGACCCAGATTGACACCGACCGGCTGAAGGAAGAAAAGCAGCGGGGCATCACCATTGAGCTGGGGTTTGCCGATCTGCCCAACGACATGGATCTGGATATTGGTATCATCGACGTGCCGGGCCACGAAAAGTTTGTAAAGCATATGCTTGCCGGGATCGGCGGCATCGACATCGTGCTCCTGATCGTAGCCGCGGATGAAGGCTTTATGCCCCAGACAAAAGAACACTTTGAGATTCTCAAAATGCTCAAGATCAAAAAAGGCATCGTGGTAATGACCAAGGCGGATCTGGCGGATGAAGAGTGGCGAGAAGTGGTAAAAGAAGATATCAAGGACAATGTGGCAGGCACGTTCCTGGAAGGCGCGCCGATTATGGAGGTTTCTTCCTATACAGGCCAGGGCATCGAAGAACTGAAAAAACAGATCCTGGAAATGGCGGCCCAGTGCGGGAGCAGGCGGGAAGACCGAAGGCTGCTCCGGCTGCCCATCGACCGGGTGTTCACCATCGACGGCTTCGGCACGGTCATTACCGGAACCCTGATGGAAGGCTCGGTGGGAACCGGCGATGAGGTGATGCTCTATCCGTCCCAGAAAAAGGCAAAAGTAAGGAATATTCAGGTACACGGAAATACAGTGACGGAAGCCAGAGCCGGCCAGCGTACTGCCATCAACCTGGCAGGAATCAAAAAAGAGGAGCTCAACCGGGGCGATGTGGCCGCTTACCCGGGGCTTCTTGAGAACACACGAATGATCGACGTGCGGATCGATATGTTCGACCGAACAAAACGCATCCTCAAATCAGGCAGCAGACTCCACTTCTATTATGGATCGGCGGAAGCCCTGTGCAAGGCCGTTCTTTTGGATCAGGAGGCGATAGGTGAGGGAGAGTCCTGTTACGCCCAGCTGAGATTTGAAGAAGAGATCGCCGTCAAGCGGGGCGACCGGTTCATCCTCCGGTTTTATTCACCACTGGAAACCATCGGCGGCGGTAAAATCCTGGACGCTGCCGCCAAAAAGAAAAAACGCTTTAGCGAGGAAGCAATTGCCAGCCTTAAGATTCAAGATGAGGGAAAGGACCAGGATGTCTTGGCCCAGATTTTCCTGGAAGAAAGCTTCCGGCTGGGAGATCTGGCGGAAGTGATCCGAAAGTTGGGAAAGACAAAGGAGGAGGCGGAAGAACTGGTTGATGCTCTGCTTGAAGAAAAGACCATCAAGAAAATCAGTGAAAACCTTCTTTTACATAAAACGTATTTAAGCGATGTTCAATCCAAAGCAAAGGCACTTTTGGAAAACTATCACAGGGAAAATCCCGTAAGCAGCGGCATGCCCAAAGAGGAGTTCCGCGGAAAGCTGGGCAGACTCCTGCGCACAGAGGACCAGAAAAAACTGGAGCTTCTGATCAACGATCTTTTGCAGGGACAAGCCGTGAAAGAAGAAGCCGGAACCATGTCCCTCAGGGATTTTCAGGTGACATACACAGAGGAGCAAAAGAAGATGGCGGATCGTTTTGGAGCGATCTATGAAAAAGCGGGTCTGGAACCGCCGCTGACCCAGGAGGTGGCCGCAGGGGAAAAGGACCCCAGGCTGGCGGGCCAAATCCTGGGCTCCATGCACAACCGCGGAGTACTGGGCAGGCTGAACTATCAATACTATATGGACGCAGCCGCTTTAAAATCGGCAATAGACGTTTTGATCAATACCATCGACCGCCAGGGAAAGATCACCCTGGCCCAATACAGGGATCTGATCGGAACATCGAGAAAGTACGCTGTCATGATTCTGGAATACGCCGATGAAAACAAGATCACCAAAATGACCGGCGATTGCAGAGTGCTTTACAGACAGGAGGACTGATATGGATTTCAAACAGATTGAAGCCTTCGTCAATGTGATAAAATATAAAGGCTTTTCCAAGGCAGCGGAAGCGACCTTTTTAACCCAGCCCACCATCAGCGCCCATGTCAATGCGCTGGAAAAGGAATTGCAGCTGCAGCTCATCGACAGGACCAAAAAGGAAGCCCTGCCCACAGCGGAAGGAAAGCTCTTTTACAATTACGCCTTGACCATGCTCAATACCAGGGAGCAGGCCATTTACTCCCTGCAGAACTTTTCCCTCAACATCAACGGGACGATTGGCATACAAAGCTCCAGCATTCCGGGAGAATACATCGTGCCCGGGCTCATCGCGGATTTTAAAAAGGAATACGGTAAGGCGAAATTTTATCTGGAACAGTCGGACAGCTCCCTGGTCGCCGATAACATTAAAGCCCATAAGGGTGAAATCGGATTTACCGGACACAAAGAAAACGACGGGCTGACCTACAAGCTTTTGATGAAAGACAAGGCCGTCCTCATCACCCCTCAAGTTCCCCACTTTAAAGAACGCGAAGGAGAGCGGCTCCAGTTGAAGGACTTTATTGGAGAGCCGTTTTTGCTGAGAGAACGGGGTTCTGCCACAAGGGAAACCTTTGAAAAGGAACTGGACGCCAAAGGCATCCCCCACACTTCCATGAATGTGGCCGCCAGCATGAACAGCATGGAAGCAATCAAACAGGCGGTGAGAGGCGGCATGGGCGTATCCATCATTTCAGAAGTGGCGGCGGACCGTCAGAGGGCGGACAGAGGGTATCTGGTATTCGATATGGAAGATTATGACGAAGAGAGGGAGTTCTATTTGGTATATAACGATAAAATCACCATGTCGCCCACAGCCGAGACCTTCAAATTTTTTGTGCTTGAGAAATACGGATATAAGTTCGACTATTAGGCCGGGCTATTTTGCAAGGAGATAGAACATGAAGCAGATTTATTGTGACAATGGGAGCACGTCCTTTCCCAAAGCTCCAGGTCTTGGGGAGGCCATAGGAAAGCATATCGATTTTAACGGATATAACATCAGCAGGGGAGGATACAGGAAAGCTTACAGCCTGGAAGGGGAAATCATCGAAGCAAGAGAAGCCTTATGCAGACTCTTTCATTGCACGGATCCGAAAAACGTGATTTTTACTCCGGGGGCGACCATCGGCCTCAATATGGTGCTCAAAGGTTTGCTAAAAAAAGGAGATCATGTCATTACCACCTCCATGGAGCATAACGCGGTGGTCAGACCGCTGACCCAGCTGGAGAAGGAGGGTGTTTTATGGAGCGAGGCTCAGTGCGATGCGCAGGGCCGGCTGAATGTGGAAGAAATCAGAAAGCTGATCCGGCCGGAAACAAAGCTGGTGCTGGCCATCCACGGGTCCAATGTGTGCGGCACGCTGATTCCCATCAAGGAAATCGGCAGCATTTGCAAAGAAACGGAAATTTTCTTCTGCGTGGACGCTTCTCAGACTGCGGGGAGTGCCTTCATCGATATGGAAGAATGCTGCGCCGACGCCCTCATAGCGCCGGGACATAAAGCCCTCCTTGGGCCTCAGGGAATCGGCATCGTGCTCCTTTCCAAAAGGATGGCCGGAGCGATGAAACCGCTTTTTTCCGGCGGTACGGGAAGTGCTTCCGACAAAGAGGAAATGCCGGAACTGCTGCCGGACAAATTCCAGCCGGGAACGCTGAATATCCCTGGCATCATCGGCCTCAAGCATGCGGTGGATTTTATAGAAAAGGAAGGGCTGGCCGCCATCATAGAAAAGAAACAGCGGATTACGGATGCCTTTCTTGAAGAGGTGAGCAATATGAAGGGAGTCAGGCTGGCGGGCCTTCCTTCCGGCGGCGGCCGGTGCGCGGTTGTATCTCTGGATTTTGTCAATTTGGACAATGCAGAGGCCGCTTTTACCTTGGAAAATGAATTCGGGATCATGACCAGATGCGGGCTCCACTGCGCGCCCCATGCACATAAGACGCTGGGGACCTTTCCCCAGGGGACGGTCCGGTTTTCCTTCGGCTATTTCAATACCATGCTCGATATCCGGCTGGCCGCGGGAGCGCTCAATCGGATTTTGAGCAGCCGCTGACTTGGGGATTGGACAGTCTGGGATATTTGGGCAAAAAAACAAGAAACTCTTAAAAATTTACGCATTTTCCAACGATTCCAAGCTCTCAAATTCAGTTTAAAGGCAGATTTCTTGTTTTAAACCGATATGAGGCCCCGCAAACCCACAACTTTGCGTAAATTTTTAGGCCGGTCCCCTAAATTTACTGGAGCCCGATTCCGGCAGCAAAGGACGGATCCTGATTGGAGGTGCAGGATGGATTTTAATAAGCTTACGGAGAAAGAAAAGCAATATGCAAGAGCAATTATCGAATGTATCGATGACGGCGTATTTATTACCGACGGCGAAGGCACTGTGATCGACTTGAATATCAACAGCCTGGGATGCCAGAAACGGGAAAACATCATCGGCAGAAACATGCGGGAACTGATCCAGGCCGGCATTTACCGGGATTCGGCCGCGCTGAGGGTGATCGAGGAGAAAAAGCCGGTCAGCATGTTTCAATATGAGGAAACGGATCTCTTAACCACCGCCATGCCCTATATGGAAAACGGCAAGGTGAAGATGGTGGTTTGCTGCGAACGGGAGATACACACCTTAGAGGCCATTGAGCGGGAGCTTGAGGAAAGTCTGGAGAAGAACAGCAAGTACGAACAGGAGCTTTTGTATATCCGGGCTGAGATGACGAAAAACGTGGGCATTATCGCTGAATCACCCCAGATGCGAAAAGTGGTGGATTTGGCAATCACGGCGGCCAACTTTGACTCCAGGGTGTTAATCCAGGGCGATACAGGAACCGGCAAAGAGGTAATTGCCAAGCTGATCTACAGCAGCGGCAAGCGAAAAGGAAAACCCTTCATCGCCGTCAACTGCGGAGCGATTCCAGAAACCCTGTTGGAATCGGAGCTCTTCGGATATGAAAAAGGGGCTTTTACCGGGGCCAGTGATACCGGCAAAAAAGGGTTCTTCGAGCTGGCTAATGAAGGAGTGCTCTTTCTTGATGAAATCGGAGAAGTTTCCCTGGGCTTTCAAGTGAAGCTGCTCAGAGCCATACAGGAAAACGAAATCATGCGTGTGGGCGGGAGCAAATCGATCAAGGTCAACGTACAGATTATCGCCGCTACCAATAAGGATTTACTGCAAAAGGTGGAGCAAGGGGAATTCCGTGCCGACCTCTACTACCGGCTCAGTGTGTTTCCCATTAAAATACCGGCGTTGAAAGAGCGTAAAGAAGAAATCATGTCCCTGGTGCAATTCTTTACCGACAAGCTGAATCAGCAGTACGGCAAGGAAAAATGTTTTTCACCCAAGGCCATGAAAATCCTGCAGAATTATTCCTGGCCGGGAAATATCCGCGAGCTGGAAAACGTGGTGGAGAGGCTGATGCTCATCAGTCAAAACGATGTAATCAAGGAGGAGGATGTGACGACTATGCTCTTTGATGACGGAACCATCGATAACTTCCAGTATGAGGGCATCACTCTGGAAGAAGCCGTCGCCATTACAGAAAAGAATTTAATAAAAAACTACATGGAAAAATGCGCCAATCCGCCGGAACTGGAACAGGCTTTGGGGGTATCCCGAGCCACGTTAAACAGAAAAATCAGTAAATATGGATTAAGATAAACCTTGTTTGTTCACAGCAAACCTGCTCTCCTTTGAGTTTTCCTGCTCATTTGAGAGCAGGTTTGTTTTTTGTATTTTCTGAAAACGTTGAAATTGAAAGGATTACAGGGTTGGCATTATACTTGCTATATATAGAAACAATTGTACAATTATATTATATTGATAAAAATGATAATAGGAGGAGTGTAATGGACAAAAACAAAGGACCTGACCTGGTTCTCAATAATAGTAAGGTCAAGGCTCAAGATGTAAAGCTTTATACTATGGTATTCATCATGTACAGCTTCTGCTGCGGCGGATGCTTTGGAATCGAAGAAATGATTCCGGTGGCAGGCCCGGGAATGACGGTACTGCTGCTGATTTTAATCGCGCTCTTTTGGGCGACTCCCCAGGCAATGATTTCCGTGGAACTGGGATCGGCCATGCCCTATACCGGGGGTTTCTACAAATGGACCCAGGCCGGTCTGGGCGAATTCTGGGCCTTTGTCGCCGGATGGTGCAGAGTAATCGCCCAGTATGTGGAGAATTCATCGTATATCATCCTGGGAGTGGGGTATTTAACTACTCTGATCCCCATGTCGGAAGGAACGGCCTTTATCATCAAAGTTGCAATCATCTTATTCTTTACGGCCATCAACCTGAGAGGCATCAAGGAGGTGGGCTGGGTAAGCACCTTGCTGTCCATGGTCATCATTATCGCCTTTGCCTTTGTAGCTGCTGTGGGATTTGTCAACTGGGATTCCAACCCGATACAGCCCTTCTACAACGAAGAAGAAGGCTTGTTCTGGGGTATTTCGGGAGCCCTTGCCATCGGAATGTGGATGTATTCGGGCTATACCTCGGTTTCCACCCTGGCAGGCGACTGTAAAGACAGAACGGTTGTGCCAAAAGCCCTGCTGATCGGCCTGCCGCTGATTACGCTGACTTACCTGCTGCCGACTCTGGCTGGCGTTTCTGCCACTGGAAACTGGCAGGATTGGGGATCGGGCGGCATCAATTATTCCACCGTTGCCGCAATGGCAGGACCCGTATTCGGAGCCCTCATGGTGGTTGTCGCCATCGTGGGATGTCTCTCCAACTACAATACCTGCATGATTTCTCTTTCAAGAAATTTCTACGCTATTGCCGAGGACCGGCTGGCGCCGAAAATTCTGACCAAGGTTAGCAAGAACAAGGGGATTCCCTATGTGACCATCGTTACCATCGCCATCGTATCCATCATCGGCTGTACCCTGGATTTTTCTACCGTGATCACCATGTCGGTAACGCTGTTTATCGTCGATTATGTGCTAGTCTGCCTGTCCGGTATCGCTCTGAGAAAAAAGGCCCCTGAAATGGAAAGGCCTTTCAAACTGCCCTTCGGAATAAAGGGTGTGACCCTCATGCTGATGCCTGTGTTTATCGTAGCTTTCATCGCACTGATGATTAACGGTGCCGACTACTTTGTGTCAGGCATGGCGGCTGCGGCCATTATCCCGCTGCTATATGTGTACTTTAAGAGAAAGAGCGGAGGCCTGGCTTCCTTCGGGGCGGACAGCGAGGAAGTGAATCCGCGGACAAAACTGTGTTTCGGAGATTTAAAACGAATCGCGGTTCTCTACGGCGTGCTGGGGATTCTGGGAGCTATCGCGAGCTTCTTTCTGCCGTTTTATGAAGGCTCCTGGGGCCCGGAATACTATATGGAAACCTACGGACCGGAAAACGCCTTTGCCTTTATTATCGCTGCCGTAAGAGTGCTCACAGTCGTCTATATCGCGGTAACCTGCATTTTGGCCTATTTGTCGAAGAAGGTAGATCAAAAGCAGACGGAAGAAATAAACAAGAATGAGAAAGGAGCGTAATCAATATGAGCGGAATGAAATTAAATCTTGATATCATCCAAATCAAGGACATCTGTTTTGGGGAGAAAAACCATATCACAGACGGCACCCTTGTGATCGATAAAAAGGGGCTGATTGAATATCTGGCTGATCCGGTGTTCGCCAAAATCGATATCCAGCTGGCAAAGCCGGGAGATTCGGCGAGAATCATTCCTGTAAAGGATGTGATCGAGCCGAGAATCAAGGAAGAGAGTGAAACGTCTTTTCCGGGAATCATCGGCGATTTTGGAGACTGCGGCGAGGGCACGACCAAGGTGCTGCGGGGCTGCTCAGTTGTGAGCACCGGTACTATTGTCGGATTCCAGGAGGGGATCATCGATATGTCCGGCCCGGGGGCCGAATATACCCGCTACTCAAAGCTGAACAACGTCGTCCTTGTGATCGATACCATAGAAGGAATCAAGCCGGCTGAACACGAAGCCGCGGTAAGGATAGCAGGACTGAAAGCAGCCCACTACCTGGCCAAATCCGCTTTGGGAGAGGAAGCGGATTATCAGGAGACTTACCAGCTGGGTCCGGTGAAAGAGGAGCTGCCCAAGGTGGCGATCATGTACATGATCATGGCCCAGGGGCTGCTCCACGACAATTATGTGTACGGCGTGGACGCAAAAAAACTTCACCCCACCTTGCTTCATCCCAATGAAGTTTTTGACGGTGCGATCGTAAACGGATGCTGCGTGGTCGCCGGCGATAAATATACCACATACGACCATCAGAATAATTCTCTTGTCCAGGAGTTTTACAAACGCCATGGCAAAGAAATCGACTTTCGGGGTCTCATTGCGGTACCCACCTATCCGGGACTTGCGGATAAGAGAAGATGCTGCTCATCGGCAGTGAGAATGGCCAGGCTGCTCGGCGTTGACGGGGTGGCTATTCCAGAGGAGGGCGGCGGCAATCCGGAAGCGGATTTGATGATGATCTGCCGCGGCTGTGAAAAAAATGACATTAAAACCGTGATGATGCTGGGGCCGGACGGCGTGGAAGAGCCGGTTGCCGATACTGCCCCGGAAGCGGATGCGGTGATCAATGTGGGCGACTGCAACGAATTCGTGGTCCTGCCTCCCATGGAGCGGATCATCGGAGACCAGAATCAAGTCAAATATATGTCGGGCGGAGCAGAAGAGAGCATCCGGGAAGACGGCAGTATCCGGGTTTCCCTGTCGATCATCATGGGTTCCGTCATCGGTCAGGGAACCTTGAAAATGAGTTCCTACGTATATTAAGAGGAGGTGTTAACATGAGAGTTGTACATTATATCAATCAATTCTTCGGGCAGATCGGGGGAGAGGATATGGCTCATCATCCTCTGGAAGTGAGAAAAGGGCCTTTTGGTCCCGGTCTGGCGCTCCAGAATCTGCTGGGTGAGGACATCCGGATTACAGCCACAATCGTCTGCGGCGATAATTATTTTGTGGAAAACGCTCAGGCGCTGAAGGATGATATCGTTAAAATATTAAAGGAAGAAGAGGCGGATTTGCTGATCGCGGGCCCGGCCTTTAACGCCGGAAGATATGGAATGGCCTGCGGCGAAGTCTGCAAAATCGCCTGCGAAGAGCTGGGACTCAACGCCGTATCCGGTATGTATGAGGAGAATCCGGGGATGGAGCTGTTTCGGAAATATGCTTATATCCTGCCCACAGGCAATTCTGCCAGAAACATGAAGGATGCTCTGGCGGCCATCCGCGATTTTGTAAAGAAGATCGACTCCGGTGCGGAAATCAAAGGGCCGGAAGAGGAAGGCTATGTGCAGAGAGGAATCCGCAAGAACTACTTTGAAGAAAAGACGGGAGCTGAGCGCTGTCTGGACATGCTGCTCAAGAAGATCAAAGGCGAAGAATATCAAACCGAGCTGCCCATGCCCATCTTTGAAAAGGTGGTACCAAGCCCAGCCATCAAGGATATGAGCAAGGCGAAAATCATCGTCATGACTTCCGGGGGCATGGTGCCTCTTGGCAATCCGGATCATCTGGAAGCGTGCAACTGTACGAAATTCAAACGATACAGCTATGAAGAGAGCTACGGCGGCAAAGGCGCTACCAAAGGTAAGGTGGTCCACGGCGGATATGACCCCGTTTATGGGGATGAGGACGGAAACCGAATCCTGCCAGTGGATATGCTGGCGGAGCTGGAGAAGGAAGGCCGGATCGGCGAACTGTGTGATTTCACGTATGTGACTGTGGGCAACGGCATGGGCACGGACCAGGCAGCCCAATTCGGCGATGCCATCGCCGAGGAATTAAAGCGTGAAGAGATTCAGGGCGCGATCTTAACCTCCACCTGAGGGACCTGTACTCGTTGCGGCGCAACGATCGTAAAGCATATTGACGCTGCGGGAATCCCCATTGTGCACGTATGTACAGTAACACCCATTTCCATCTCAGTGGGAGCAAACCGGGTCGTTCCCGGCGTATCTATCCCCCATCCGGTGGGAAGGCCGGATCTGCCTCCGGAAGAAGAGAAAGCTTATCGGAAGAAGATGATGGAAACCGCGCTGAGAGCGCTGGAAACGGAAATAACGGAGCAGACCGTATTTCCGGTAAAATAGATTGAAATTTAAATTTTGATAGTTCTCCTAAAGGCCGTCTGGCACTTCCGTGCAGACGGCCTTTAAAGTGTCTGAATTCTTATAAATTCTGCATTTTTCGATAGAGACCCTCCTTTCTGGAGCGCGTCCGGTAAACCCCTTCTTTTTTCGCATTTCAGGCGCCACAGATTTTCGGAAAAAAATAAACGAAATTTAAATTATTTACGCAGTTTCCAACAGCCAAGCACCTTCAAATTCGCAATGAGGCCGCGCGGGCCGCAAGTTGATGTGATCCAGCCCCGCAAACCCACAACTTTGCGTAAAAAGCGAAAAGCTTCAGCAAAATTTTCCGATCTGGCGAAATCCTTTTACGGGGCCTTCTCCTTCCGCCCCCGCAACCCCATAACTTTGCGAAAAAAGGGGCTGATCAATGCGATCAGCCCCTTTTTTCAGTTGCTTTTAGACAACGAATCGTTGCCCTGCGGCAACCCTGCGTTGCCATATGGCAACGATTAAATCGGAAAATTGAAAAAATACTGAATGTTGCGACGGTGAGGGCGCTTGAAAATAGGGGGTTGCAAAAAAGAAACGCTTATCTGGCCATGTGGTATGAGACTTGCGACTATATATAGTCAGTCAAATCTTCCACTGTATTCAACCTTGCGGCGCCGGAATGGAATGGTGGATATAGTACAGTTTCTTAAACGAAAGGAGTAGTAATTATGAGTAATCAACAAACAGGCGGGCTAAAAGAACATCCCGTAACCCTGCGCGCAGCTGTTATGATGATGTACTGTTTGGTAGCCGCCGGTGCTTTTGGTATCGAAGAAATGATACCGGACGCAGGCCCGGGAATTACGATTATCGTATTATGTGTACTGCCGTTTATATGGGCAGCGCCGCAGGCTCTTTGTTCGGCGGAGCTTGGTTCGGCCATTACCGATGTCGGCGGATTTTACAAATGGATCCAGAGAGGTCTGGGAGAATTCTGGGGATTCCAGGGCTGCTGGTGCAGAACCTTATCCTGCTATGTGGATAATACCCTCTACATCGTGCTTGCCGGATCCTATACCCAAATGCTGATCCCCAGCATGACCGATACAGGCAAGTTTATCTTAATGACAGCACTTATTGCCGTATTTACCGTAATCAATCTATTGGGTATCAAAGAAGTGGGTATGATCAGCACGATTTTTTCAGTAATCATATTCATCGTTTTCGCCGCTGTGACGGTAATCGGGTTCTGCAACTGGAACTATAACCCTGTTGAGCCGCTTTACAACAGTGACGACTATTCGCTGGTAGGTTCCATCGGCGCCTGCCTTGCCACCGGCATGTGGATGTATTCCGGTTACACTTCCATGTCAACACTGTCCACAGAATGTAAAGACAAGAGCGTTATTCCAAGAGGGCTGATGATCGTAATGCCGATTATCGCATTATCCTATATACTGCCTACCATCGCAGGGCTTGCTTCTGTGGGACACTGGCAGGATTGGACCTTTGAAGGCGGAATTTCCTTCGGCCACGTTCTCGCGCTGGCAGGATCTTGGGGGCTTCCGGTTTTCGTAATCGCTGCAGTTTTCTCAAACCTTGCGATTTTCAACACCCAGATCATTTCCGTATCAAGAGGATTCTTTGGAATGGCCGTTGATAACCTGGCTCCAAAAGCTTTAATGAAGCTGAGCAAGAATAGACGGATCCCGTACATTGGCGTTCTTTCCTTATCCGTCGTTGCCTTTTGTCTGTGCAATTTTGACTTTTCCGTGCTGGTAACCATCGACGTAACCTTATTGATGGTCGACTATGTGCTGGTATTCATCTCAACAGCAAGACTGAGACGGACAGAGCCGGATATGCCAAGACCCTTCCGCATTCCGGGCGGAGACACCTTTGTAAAGATTTTAGTGGCTCCGGGAATCCTCATCGCAGTAGCGGCGCTGTTCTTAAACGGTGCGGATTACTTCCTGGGAGGAATGGTCGGATTAATGTCGTCCCCCATCTTATATGTGATCTGGAAACGGATGTATGGAGGGCTTTATAAGATCGATCCGGTAAAATATCCGATAAACCCAAGGACCAAGCTGGCAGTAGGCGACCTGCATAGAATCGCAATCATCCTGGCAATCTTCGGAGTTATCGGCCTGATCGGATCCATGTGGTGGTTCGGCTTTTACGAGGTTGACTGGGAGTCCTACTACCTGGACACTTATGGCTACTTGAAGTTTATGGGAAGCACAGGCGAGGAGATTATCCACTGGATTTACACGACCATGAAGTGGTTATCCATCCTGTATCTGGCTGCGACGGTCGTGCTGGAAATCGTAGCTGCCAAGATCGATCCCAGGAGCAACCCCCAAAAGCTGGATAAGGATGCAAAGATAAGCAGCTAACTTGTTGACGAATAAAGGAGGAGTAACATGAAATTTGAATTTACAGAAGAACAAAACCTGTTAAGAACGGCATTTGTAGAATTTGTTAAGGAAGAAGTGGCACCCAATGCGGCCAAGTGGGATGAAGAAGATTACACACCAGTGGAACTGATGCCCAAGATGGGTGAAATGGGGATCCTGGGGGTCTTCGTTCCCGAAGCCTACGGCGGAGTCGGCCTGGGCCACACTGAGCGGGTAATGGCTCTGGAAGAGATCGCCAGATACTCAGCGGGCCTGGCGATGATGGTCTTTACCCATCAGCTGGGAATGGCGGCAATCCTCGACTTTGGCACGGAGGATCAGAAACAAGCTTATCTTCCGGAGATGTGCGCAGGCACAAAGATCTGCGGGCTTGCGGTAACGGAGCCGGGAGGCGGATCGGACGTGGCCGGGCAGAAAACCACGGCCCAGCTGGCGGATGGCCAGTGGGTGGTAAACGGAAGAAAATGCTTCATAACCAACTCTCACATTGCCGATACAACCGTCATTACCTGTAAGACCGGGGAAGATGACAGAGGCCGGGCCACCTTTTCTGCCATTGCCATTGATAAGGGCACGGAAGGCTTTGCGCCGGGCAGACATGAAAACAAATTGGGCCTCCGGGGGTCGGTGACCGGCGAGCTGATTATGAACAACGTGAAAGTGCCGGAAGGAAACCTCATTGGAGATGTGGGCAAGGGAACGCCCATTGCCATGAAAGAAATCGGAGAAGTGGGAAGAGCCAGCATGACAGCCATTGCAGTTGGTTTATTAAGAGCTTGTCTGGAAGACGGTGTAAAATTTGCCAATGAGCGGATCGTTTACGGCAAGCCCATCGCCAAGCTGCAGGCAATCCAGTTCCATGTTGCCGAAAACAGAGTGGCCTACGAAGCTGCCAGATTGATGCTCTACAGAGCGGCGGCGGTAAAGGATGAAGGAAAACCGGCAACCATTGAATTTGGCATGGCCAAATATTTTGCCACCGATAAAGCAGCGGAGGCAGCCAGAAGAACCATCGAGCTCATGGGCGGATACGGCGTTGTCAACGAATATGCAGCAGGAAGATATTTGAGAGACGCCATGGCCTGCATTTCCTCAGGCGGAACAAGTGAAATTCAGAAAATCATCATTGCGGGAGACACCTTAAAGAAATTCTAGGAGAATCACATGAATATTTTAGTTTGCATAAAACCGGTGCCAGATCCGGAAAAGTACGGGCAATTAAAACTTGACGAAAAAACCAAACGGCTTGTGAGAGAAGGGATCCCCACGGTCATCAATCCATCGGACAAACATGCCCTGGAGGAAGCCATCACTCTGCGGGACTCTCTAGGTGGCAAGGTGGCGGTTCTCACCATGGCGCCCCAATTCAGCAAGGACAAATTAATGGAAGCTCTGGCAATGGGCGCCGACTGCGCCTATCTGGTATCGGACAAAGCCTTTGGAGGCGCGGATACATATGCCACATCCTATGTGCTGGCACAAGCGATCAAAAAGATTTCCCTGGAAATGGACCCGGAAAAAGACTTTGCCTTTGATCTGGTGCTGGCAGGCAACGAAAGCGCTGACGGGGCTACCGCCCATGTTCCGGCGCAAACCGCGGAGTGGCTCAATCTGCCCCATTTATGTAAGGTCAGCAAACTGGAGCTGCAAGATGAAACCGCAAAGAACCTGCGGGCATGGAAAAAAATCGATCAGGGCGAAGCCGTTTTTCAGATTGACGGACCGTGTGTGATCGCAGTCAGTTCGGAGATCAACCGGCCGAGGCTGATCAATGCCATGGGCATTATTAAAGCGAAGAAAAAGCCGCTGACCATATGGAACAATGACGATCTTTGCTTAGATGAAAAAAAGATTGGTTTGACAGGCTCGCCCACTCAGCCGGGCGAGCTGATTACTCCCGATCTGAGGAGGGCCGCTGTCAGCTTGGGAAGCGAAGCAGATAAAGCAGCCGAAGAGATTGTAAAAATCATGAAAAAGGCGGGTGTGTTGGAATGAAAAAAAGCGATATTAAAAAAGTAATGGTATACGATCAGGGTCCAGCGGATCAGCCACATCCGGCCTTCTGGCAGAACATGGCCCACCTGCAAAAGCTGCTTTTGGGGGAAACGGTGGAATTCATAAGACTCTGCTGCCCCTGCGAGAACCCGCAGCAGGCGGTTTTGTCCATAGAACCGGTTATAAAGGAAGAAAAGCCCGATCTGCTTGTCATCCCAGCCACGCCTTTGGGCGAGGAAGCGGCGCCTTCTCTGGGTATCCGGCTGAACACTGGCGTAGCGGCTCACTGTGCGGATATCGTCATCAATGGGCAGGGCCGGATCGCATATATGGTACCGGCTTTCGGCGGCAAGGTCATAGGGGAGATTTTCATACCGGGCAGCCGTCCTGCCATTGCAACGGTAAAACCGGGCGTATTTCCCTATACGGAAAAGGATACGGCTGCGTACCGGGATATCCTTTGCACGTGCGTTCCTGAGGACCGCTGTTCTGTACGCATTACAGATATAAAAGAAATTCACAACCAGCAAAGCTCCATTGAAAAAGCCAGGCTCATCTTCTGCGGCGGATTCGGTATCGGTTCTGCTGAAAACTGGAAAAAGCTAGAGGACCTGGCGCAAAGGACGGGAGGCGGGGCAGGCTGCACAAGGCCTGTGGTCGATATGGGCTGGGGACCGGATGAATACCAAATGATCGGAACCAGCGGTAAAACCGTAAGGCCGAAGGTCTATATCGGGTTTGGCATATCCGGAGCGGCCCACCATCTTTGCGGCATCAAGGACGCGGACATCATCATCAGTATCAACAATGACAAAGACGCGGAAGTATTCATGGCTTCTGATTACATAGCTGCGCTGGATGCGGGCGAAATGATCGACTGCCTGGCGGAAAAGCTGCAGCAGCGCTAGAAAGGAGCAATACATATGACGAAAATATTAGATGGAATCAGAATCATTGATTTTACTCAGGGCCACACGGGCAGTTATGGGACCATGCTTCTGGCCGATTTTGGAGCCGAAGTAATCAAGATCGAAGATCATAAAAAAGGAGGAGATGTGCTGCGGAGCAGTTTCCCAAAGAACGAAAAGGGAAGCGCCTACCACGCATATATGAACCGGGGAAAAAAGAGCATCTGCATCGACCGCCGCTCGCCACAGGGGCAGGAAATGATCCTGCGGCTGATTGAAAAAGCCGATGTGGTCTGCGACGGATTTCCCGCAGGCGAAATGGAGGCGTGCGGGATCGGCTACCAGGACGCATGTAACGTAAATCCCAATATCATCTATGCGTCCCACACCGGATTCGGAAAAACAGGGCCGCTGAGCAATACGGCCGGATGCGATCTGGCGTCGGAAGCCATCTGCGGACTGATGGAGACCACCGGTTCACCCGACGGAGACCCGACTGCCCACGGTTCGCGCATAGCCGACCAGTTCGGCGGCGTATTCTTTGCCTTCTCCATCGTGGCGGCGCTCATGGCGAGGATGGAGATGGGTGAGGGACAGCAAATCGATGTGGCTTCCTCCGACTGCATGTTCACCGCCCTGGAGGACTGTGTCGCGGAAGCTTACATGGACGGGGTTACGGAGCACCGGGAAGGAAACGGATCGAGAGCCATCGCGCCTTACGATACCTTCGAAGTCAAGGACGGGATTTTATCCACCGCCGTATCAACCAATTCCCAGTGGAAAAAATTCTGCGACGCCATGGGATTTGATGATATAAAGGATGACCCCAGATTTTCCACCAACGAACTGCGCGGGGAACATTACTACGGCAAAAACGGACTGAGAGAGAGGATCGCAAGCAAGTTTGAAACCATGACAAAGTGGGAAATCGAAGACATGCTCAGGCCGTATAACATCCCCAGCGGGCCGGGCTTCACCGTTCCCGAAGCATTTGAAAACGACCAGCTGCAAATCAGAAATATGGTGCTCCAGGTTGAGGACAAAACTCTGGGGGCGGTCAAGATGCCGGGAGTTCCCATCAAGCTTTCGGGAATCGATGATACGGATATCGGTTCAGCGCCTTTACTGGGAGAGGACACCAAGTCATTCCTTCAGCAGGCAGGATATACGGACAGCGAAATTGAAACCATGGAAATAGATGGTGTCATCATGTGCAAAGGAGGGGACAGATCATGAGACCTTTTGACGGAATAACGGTGCTGGATTTTACACAGGCGTACAGCGGACCCTACTGCGCGTTGAATTTAGCCGATAACGGAGCGCGGGTCATTAAAGTGGAGCGGGCGGTGGACGGAGAACAATCCAGGTACTGGACCCCTTATACGGAAGACGGAGAGAGCGGGTATTTTGCCCTTTACAATCGGAATAAGGAGTGTCTGGCCGTGGATTTGGGAGAGCCGGAGGGCAAGGAAATCATCAAAAAATTGTTTGCCCAGGTAGACGTGGTCCTGGAAAACTTCAAGTACGGCACCATGGACAAATTGGGGATCGGATATGAAGTGGCAAAGGAAATCAACCCGGAGATCATATTCGCGTCCATCACCGGTTTTGGGCAGACGGGGCCTTTGCGCAAGAATACCGCATATGACAATGTGATCGAGTGCATGTGCGGATTTATGGAAATGACCGGATATCCCGATGGAGAGCCGATGCGTTCCGGAACTTCGGTGGGAGATAGCTATACCGGCCTGACCATGCTGCTGGGAATCGCGCTGGCTTGTTACGATAAAAAGCGAACCGGCAAGGGCAGAAGAATCGACGTGGCCATGTTCGATACCATGTTTGCCACCATAGAGGATGCGGTTTTGGCCTACAGCCTGACAGGAGAGGAAATCAGCCGGTCGGGCAATGCCAAGCCGCGGGAGATCGTGCCTTACGATGTTTACAAATGCGAGGACGGCTCTGTGGCGGTGGGCATCACGGAGGAATCCATGTGGCCGGATTTTTGCGAAGCAATGGGAATGGCGGAATTGATCGATGATGAGCGGTTCTGTACCAATGATCTGAGATGTGAACATTTTGACGCTTTTACCCAAATCATGGTTGATTTTATGAACAATCAAAAACAGGGATGGGTACTGGATCAGCTGGCAAAATACAAGATTCCTGCGGCGCCGATTCTGGTTCCCCTGAGGACGATGGAGCATCCCCAGACGCTGGCCAGGGAGATGGTCATTGAAATCGACGATGCCAACATCGGCAAATACAAAGCCTTTGGCCATCCGATCAAGTTCAGCAAGACGCCTTGCTTCGTAAAAAAATCGTCTCCCAAACTGGGCGAAAGCACCTATGATATTTTGACCTCCCTGGGATACAGCGAGCAAGAGATTCAAAACTACGTGGATGAAGAAATCGTCAGCGTTCCCGAAGAGCATTAATTGGTGCATATAAACGAATGCAATATACTGCAAGCAGAGTATTTATTATAACAATAAATGCTCTGCTTAATATGATATAATGGTCTGACAAATAGTCTTTGCGGAAGAGGTATGAAGATGAAATATATTCAGTTTCTAAAAGAAAACTATGATTGGCTGATGGATTTTATTAATTGTATGACGGTCGGCATTTGGATTACCGATGCCGAAGGAAGGGTGATTATGGTTAATAATTCTTCAATCAGCACGGGAGGATTGGGCCGTGAAGAAATTTTGGGACGATATACGACCGAATTACTGGAGTCAGGATATATTTTATATGAATCCTCCGTATTGAAAGCGATCGAGAGCGGCCATGAAGAGAGCATCGTGCAGGAAGAGGGGGAAGGCAATCATTCGATGGCTACCAGCGTTCCGCTCTTTGACGGAGATGAGCTGGATTTGATCGTATGCGTTGAACTGGATATCACAGAGGTGATGCGCCTGAAGGGGCTGCTGGAAAATCAGAAGAATATTACCAGGAAATACCGAGATGAGCTTTTAAAGTTTTTGGGCCAGAACAACACGGAAAACAATGGCAGCGAGGAACTGGTCACCTATAACGTTAACATGATCCGCATTAAAGACATGGCCGCGAAAACGGGAAAAACCGACGCAACTGTGATTATCACCGGGGAGTCGGGGACCGGTAAAGAAGTGATGGCCAATTTGATTCAGAAAAACAGCGCCAGGGCCGACGCGCCTTTTATCAAGGTTAACTGCGCGGCGATTCCCGAATCCTTAATCGAGTCGGAATTCTTCGGATATGAAAAGGGGACATTTACTGGCGCCAATGTGAACGGTAAGATCGGCCTCTTTGAATTGGCCAACGGCGGGACCTTGTTTTTGGATGAAATCGGCGACTTGCCGCTGCAGATGCAGTCCAAGCTGCTGCGGGTCATTCAGGAGCGGGAAGTGCGGAAGATCGGCGGCGAAAAGGTCATTCCGGTGGATATCCGTTTTATCGCCGCTACCAATAAAAATTTGAAAAAGGAAATGGAGAGGGGCGCTTTCCGAAGCGATTTGTATTACCGGCTGTTCGTGGTGCCGATCCATATTCCGCCGCTGAGGCAGCGGATCGAGGATATCGCTCCCATGGCCAATTATTTTATCAAGATGTTTAATGAGCAGTATAAGATGAACAAGGTGATCTGCGATGATGCCATCAAGGAATTGGAGGCCTATTATTGGCCGGGAAACGTCCGCGAGCTGAGAAATGTCATCGAGCGAATGGCTGTCAGCGGTTCCGGCGATCAGATCACCAGATTCCAAGTGAGCATGTGTTTGAACGACAATGCCGGCGCCGGCGACAATATGGGACCTGGGGCAAGAAATCAATCTCTGGGCGCCCTGCTGAAGGAATATGAGCGGGAGATCATCATGAAAACCGTGGATGAATGCGGCAGTATCAGCGCTGCGGCCAGGGCTCTTCAGGTCAATAAATCCACCATATCAAAAAAGCTGAAAGAATATGAACGTTGAGTAACGGAAGGCTTATGGATAAATTAAAAACCAGTACAAAGATCTTATATGGAATCGCCGGAATCGGAGACTCGGCATTATATAACTTTATGGGGACCTTTGCCCTGTTTTTTCTGACGACCGTGGCGGGCGTCGATCCGGCGGTCGGGGGAACCATTGTGGCGCTGGGCTCCATATGCGAGACGATCGCCGGGGCGGTCATCGGCTATGTTTCCGATAACACTGCGACAAAATATGGGAAAAGGAAACCCTTTCTTCTGGCCGCGGCCTTCCCGCTGACAATCATAACCTGCCTCTTTTTTGCCAATTTTAATATGGGCATGACCGTTAAGATTTTGTACTATGGGGCCATGATGGTTATTTTTTGGACGTTTTTTTCTGTTTTCTTTGTGCCTTATTTGGCCTGGGGCGCTGAGCTGACTCAGGACTATAATGAAAGAACCGTGCTGCGGGGATACGTCTATTTCTTCAACATGGCGGGAGTGACCATTGGCATGATCCTGCCCAACCTGATCGTGGACTGGCTTGGCAGCCAAGGCTTCTCTTTAGGCGCCAGCTGGCAGATCACGGCTGTTTTCTGCGGCGTGTGCGCAGGAGTATCCATTTTTATCGCCGCTGTCGGCATCAAAGATCAATTTGAGCGGAATTATCAAACAGCAGGGAAAGAAGCGGCGCACAAAGCCAGAACCAGTATGAAGTCCCTGGTTCGGGCTTTCAAAGACATGCTCGGCAGCTATTGGGAAATCATGAAAAGCAAAACGGTTTTGTGCATCCTAGGCGCCAGTGTCTTTTATCTGATCGCTTACGCCATTTTCTCCGCGGACAGAATGTATTTCCTAACCTATAACATGAAATTCTCACCGGGACAAATTACTGCGGTCCTTGCATTCCTTACCTTCTCGCCCCTGGTCTTTTTGCCGCTGATCATAAAACTAAGCAATCGATGGGATAAACGATCTCTGTTTCTTTACGGAATGAGTATCAGTACCGTGATGATGCTGCTATATGGGGTTATGGGCATTCATTCCATGGCGGGTATTTTCTTGTATTCCTTTCTGTATTCCATCGGAAATATTTGTTACTGGCAGCTGATTCCCTCGATGATCTATGATGTTTCCGAAGTGGACGAACTGATTTACAATAAGAAGCGGACCGGGCTAGTGATTTCGCTGCAGTCCCTTTCCGAGTCTCTGGCAAACGCCGTCGGTGTGCAGCTTTTGGGCATTATGCTCAGCGCCGCGGGCTTTGACGGAGAAGTGGGGGTACAAGCGGATACGGCATTGCTCTGTACCCATCTTTCCTTTACGGTCCTGCCGGCTGTTTTCATGGGAATATCCATTTTGATGATTGTGAAATATCCGGTTACGAGAGCGGTTTATGATCAGGTTTTGGCCGCGCTCAAGGCCAGGGAGGCAGGAGAAGATGTGGATATGGAGGCGTTTGAGAGATTGAGATGAAGGCTTGGGCTGGTCCTCAGGAAATGAAGTTACGGTAAACCAAAAAGCATGCCAGCTCAGTGGGCAGCCCCGTTTATTATCACAAAAACCCAAGCCCCGCGCTGGGGCTTGGGCGATGGTATTCAGAGGCAGGGTGATAGCCGTCTGAACAATTGGCATTGGGAACAAATCTATCTATGCCTCGTCTACTACAAAGGTTGTATCTCCCTTCACCACTAAAACAGGTTCGTCGAATACTTCTGAACGATCGGTTTTCTGGTCGTATTCAGAGGTTTTGTACATTTCATACCCATATATTCTGGATCTGCTGCCGTGCTTGACAAGCCATACAATCACTTCTACGGCGTCCAGCATGTGAACCGGCTTTAAAATGTTTGCTTCCGTGTGGACGAATAGGCCGCCGTCCCCGTCATCCCGGATATTGCTCAGCTCGGTAACACAGTCAATGCACTTTTCCATCAATTTGCATCCTGAGATCATTTCTCCCGGATAATGCATATCCTCGCCGTTGATCGACATTCTGAATTTTAATTCCGTTACATCTCTGCCCTTCTTTACTTCACTTAATAAAGCCCTTTTTTCAGCTTCTACTTTTGCCATAATCGTGTCCTCCTTATTAATCATTTATCGGTTCGTTGTGTACTGCTTATAATATACGCATATATGGTGCCAACATTTTATAAAAATAAGCTGTTGAAATTTCAATGGTTAGATAGGATGGGCCGCTGTGACGGTCCTGTTTTCGTTGCCATACGGCAACGTCGTTGCCGTATGGCAACGATGGGGGAATGATGCCGGGAATGGAAAAACAGGCCGGCCGCATCCATGGACACGCGGTCCGCCGGATCTTGCTATGTATACAAAATTCTTTGAAAATCCAATATTGAATTAATTGGTAAATCGTGGTAGCATGAAAACACAAACCGCCATTTTAAGGGAAAAGGGGAGAAACATGGATTTCAGACAAATCGAAGCTTACGTCAATGTCGTAAAGCAAAAGAGCTTTTCAAAAGCCGCCTATATTAGCAATGTGAAGCAGCCGACCATAAGCGCGCACGTCAACGCTCTGGAGAAAGAAATGGGAGTCAAGCTGATCGACCGGACCCATCGGGAAGCCAGGCCCACACCAGAAGGCCAGTTGTTTTACGATTATGCCATCAACATGATCAATCTGAGAGAGACCGCCACTTACTCCATAAAAGGTTTTCAAAAAAATATTAACGGATTAATCCGAATTCATGCGTCTAATTTTCCTGCAGAATACATCTTGCCCAAACTGATCAAATCCTTCAGCGATCTCTATCCCAACGTTAAATTTCAAATTGAACAGTACGACAGCAAACAGGTTCTGGAGAACATGCTGGAAAACAAGGCCGAAATCGGTTTTACAGGAGTAAAAGGCAGCTACGGTCTGGCCTATATCCCACTATTTGAAGACGAACTGGTGGTCATCGCCCCAAAAGACAAACAATACGAGGGGCTGATCAAAGAGCCGATTAAGGTGTCTGAGATCGCAGACTATCCGCTGATTTTCAGAGAACAGGGCTCAGGCACAAGAAAATTATTGGAGGCCATCTTGGTGCGCGATGGGATACAACTGGACGAGCTCAATGTGGTGGTGACGGTGAATAACAATGCCATGCTGAAACGATTCGTGAAAAGCGGAATGGGGGCAGCGATCATTTCTAAATGCGCGGTGGAAAAAGAAGACAAAGACTTCTTCCATGTCATAGAGATTGACAATCTGGGGGTAAAAAGAAAGTTTTATCTTACCTATAATAAGAAAATAACAGGTACACCTACAGTTAATCTGTTTAAATCCTTTGTGGAAGATGGATTTAAATAGGGGCAGGGAAGGCACTGCAACAAGAAAACAGTACAAAAAAAGAGGACGGGCTATCGCATTTTTGATAGCCCGTTCCTCCTTTAAGAAGGTATATGTCAAAAGAGTATCTAAGCTGCTGTTTTCTTGGAGTTCTTCTTAGCGATCCGAAGAACAACCTTGACGGCCACCAGGAGAATGAAAATGATTCCCACATAACCGTTGATGACATAGATGATATTGAGCAATTTATTGAACGGCAGCAGCAGCGCCACCGCAGCGCCCAGCAGAGCCAGAACGACAATGACAAGCTTGCCTTTGGTCGTCTTTTCGTCTACGAATCTGGTTGCCGGACTGTAGAGAAGGGGCACGGCCGATGAATAGATACCGAACATGATAATGATTGCGAAGACAGCGCCCAGCGCGGGACTCAGGTTGGCGGCCAGCGTGAGGATTGGAATCTGGGAACCTTCCATGGATTCCATATTGGCAAACATGGCCAGCACCACGATGAGAGCCGTTACTGTGAACAAGGCCACGCCTAAAATCTGGCCGTAAGCGGCCTGCTTGAAGCTTTTCAGCGTCTTGCCGTAAGCCGGCAGAAATGCTACCATCCACAGGATGCCGAAGCCCAAATAATTGAATACGGACATGTACCAGGAATCGGCCGGTTTGACCAGATCCAAATCCGCCGTAAGGGCCATACCTTCTTTAATGGACAGATCGCCCATAAAGATATTGGGAATACAGATTAAGATGGTGATTACGATCAAGGCCGGTCCGATTTTGCCGATGATATCTGCGATTCGATTGAGTCCAAGGGTAACGGTCAAACCTCCGGCAACGGCCAGTATGACAACGCCGACCCAGGTCGGAAGCCCATAGTGCTGATTCAGGGTAGCGCCGGCGCCGGAACACATGACGATGAACGACATATAGACAAACAGGTTTGTAAAATAGTCGTAAAAGGTACCGATATATTTGCCGCAGTAGTACTTATAAACACCGTCTTTTGTTTCAAACTGTTCTCTGTATCCGGTTGTAATGAATTCGGTGTCCATCCATGAACCGATGATAAAATATGCGATCAGAGCTGCGAACGCGCTGACGCCGTATGATGTGAAATATTGCAGAACCTCTTGTCCCGTAGCAAATCCTGAGCCGATGGCAAAGGCGATATAAGTGCCGGCGACCGTTAAAATTCCTCCCAATGATACTTTGTTTCCACTCATAGAAATTCTCCTTATAATAATTATGCTTCATATACGATATTGCCGTCCATCATGGTCATCATCACCGGCATGGCAAACATTTGATCCCGGTCAGAAATGATTTGGAACGGATCTTTGCCCAGAACAACCACGTCGGCCAGTTTACCCGGTTCAAGGGTACCCAGCTCATTCTCTTTACCGCATGCGTATGCGGATCCCAGGGTGTAGTTTCTGAGAGCTTCATGAAGGGATAACTTTTCCCAGGGGTTGTAGCCGCCTTGGGGTTCCAGCTGATTGGTAAGCCGGTTCACGCAGCGGAATAAGCCTCTAAATGGGGTAAAATCCACAACCGGATAATCAGTTCCAAATGCCATATGGGCACCGGTATCCAAAATGGATTTAAATGCCCACATATACTTCATCCGTTCCTCACCGATCAAATGGTGGAAGGGATGGGTGCTGTAGTGGGTGCGGGGGGAGTGTTCAGGCTGAACGGACGCGACCACTCCCAGTTCCTTGAACCTGGGAATATCCTCCGGAACGATCATTTCAATATGCTCGATGGCATGGCGCATATCCCGAAAACCGTTGGCTTTGCCGGCCTCTTCAAAGGCATCCAGGGCAAGATGGACCGCTCCGTCGCCGCAGCAATGAACCCGGCATTTGACATTCATCTCGTCCAGCTCCGTGACTCTTGCGATGAACTGATCTCTGGGAACCAGCGGCTTGCTGACAAACCCCGGTTTATCCTCATAAGGCGCTGCCAGAAAACCGGTGTAGCCCATAGGAGTACCGTCCAGGAACTCCTTCACTCCGTTGAAGGTAACCAGCGGTCCGGTGAATTCCTGTTCCAGTGCCTTGATTTTTTCGTTGGATTCCATCATGGCTGCGGAAAAGTTGATGCGGACGGGCAAATCCCCCGACTGCTGAAGGATGCGGTAAGCTCCTTCTCGGATAATGCCGTGGAGAGGCAGATCGCCTACTGAAGTGATTCCCAGACTGTTGGCCATTTTTGCAAAGGACCTGGTAAAATCCGCGATCTTTTCGTCAGAAATTTGATCAAAGATGATCTTTAATAAAGGAGCAACGGCAAGCTCATGAACATATCCGGTCAGCTCACCATTTTCGTCTTTCACATATTCCCCATTGGGCGGATCGGGCGTGTTCTTATCAATATGAAGCCTTCTTAACGCCTCGCTGTTGAGCCATGCGCCGTGGCATTCCTTATTCAAAGAAAACACGGGCGTTTTTGGAAAATAGCGGTCCAGAGTTTCCTTCGTAGGAAGCTTTTGTCCCGGCCAGACGAAATGATCCCAGGCGCCGCCCAGAATCCATTGGTCCGGATCCTTGTCTTTGTTCCGTTCATATAAATAGCGCGCCGCATCTTCTTCCGCGGCTGTGCGGCGAATGGTGCCAAAGTATTCCATCATAGCAGCCATAGCCATATGAACATGATAATCGTTGAAGGCAGGCATCAAAAATCCATCGGAATAATCCAGAATTTCATCCGCCATGGCCTCATCCCAATCCTTTGCCGGAATAAGGGCGCTGATTCGATTGCCGTCAATCAGCAAATAACCGTCAACCAACACATCCGAAAGGGACGTATAAATCTTCTTACATCGAATTGCTTTCATCGTTCACCTCCATTTTTCGTTGCGTATTGAGAGAACTGTCGACATGCTTCTTCTCCACAATAAAGATATGCATATTGCGTGCCAGTTCCAGAAAATTCTGAAATAAAACAATGAAAAGCCCATGATTTCAACGATTTTAATATTATTGATTTTTTCAATAGTAAAATAATTAATAGTGATATATAAAATAGTTTGAAAATTGCCATGAATTTTTGGTGCAATTGTGCAACAAATGCAAAAATGCCCCATGAGCTGTTTCGGTAAAATACAAGTGGAGATCCATAGATGAATCTGCTAGGAACTTCAAAAATATATTGATTTTTCTAATACTTAAGACTATGATAAATTCAAGAAACCAATAAGTTGATACTTCTTTATAAAGGAGCTTTTTATGGATTTCAATAAATTTTCGGATGAAACGAAAACGTGTATAAGTGCCGTAATCGAATGCATCGATGACGGCATCTTTATAACCGACGGAACGGGTACGGTGGTTGAGCTGAACAAAAGCGCGCTGGGATGCCAGAGCAGAGAACAGATTATTGGAAAAAATATGCGCCAGCTGATTGAAGAGGGGATTTATGAAGATTCTCTGGCCCTGCGGGTCATCAAAGAAAAAAAGCCAGTCAGTATGGTCCAGCACGAAGAAACCGACATCCTGACCACCGCCATCCCCCATCTTGAGGACGGCCAGGTAAAAATGGTCGTGTGCTGTGAACGGGAAGTTTACGAGCTGGATGCTTTGCGCCAGGAATTGAAAGAAAGCAGAGCAAAAAATTTGCAATACGAGCAGGAACTGATGTATTTGCGAAAGAATGCAACCAGGGATGTGGGCATTATTGCAGAAAGCACCCAGATGCACGATGTGATCGAGCTGGCGCTGACGGCGGCCGAGTACGATTCCAGAGTTTTGCTCCAGGGTGAAACGGGAACCGGAAAAGAAGTGATCGCCAAGTTGATCTACCGCAACGGCAAACGGATGGGCAAACCTTTCGTCGATGTGAACTGCGGGGCCATCCCGGAGAACCTGCTGGAATCGGAGCTGTTCGGATATGAAAAGGGGGCTTTTACCGGAGCGAGGGAAGAGGGAAAGAAAGGCGTGTTTGAACTGGCTGACGGCGGTGTTTTGTTCTTAGATGAAATCGGAGAAACATCCATCCCTTTTCAAACCAAACTGCTGCGCTGTATACAGGAAGGTGCCGTAACCAGAGTCGGCGGGGTCAGAGCCGTCCCGGTGGATGTGCAGATCATCGCGGCCACCAATCGGGATTTATTGAGAGAAGTCAAGGAAGGGCGGTTCCGGGAAGACCTGTATTATCGATTAAACGTGTTTCCCATTGAAATACCGCCGCTGCGCCAGCGAAAGAGCGACATTGTTTCGCTGGTGTATCTATACGCTTCCAAATTCAATGACAAGCATGGTACGGACAAAATGTTTTCCAGGGAAGCGCTGGAAGCGCTGCAGAATTACAGATGGCCGGGCAATGTGAGAGAGCTGGCCAATGTGGTGGAAAGGCTGATGCTCATCAGCAAAAATAAAATTATCAAGGAGGATGAGCTGCAGTTTTTATTCTTTGCAGAGAATTCCCCGGAGGAACAGGAGCTGACAGAATCCTCGCTGGAAAAACATGTGGAACGCATCGAAAAAGAGGTGATTTCCAAATATCTGATGCGATATAAGCGGCGGGCGGAACTGGCCGATGCGCTGGGCATATCCATCGCCACTTTAAACAGAAAGCTGCGAAAATACGGATTAGGCGACTAGAGAGATTAGTGCAGATTTGATTGAAATCGATCAAATCTGCATTGTTTTTTTGTGCCTTTTTACCTGAAAGCATGTAATTTCAACGTTATGAAGATGGCACGGTTATTGCGATTCTTAATGGTATGGAAGGAGGAACTGTAATGAACAGCATGAAATTAGAGTTGGAAGTGATTGAAATCAAAGATATCCGGTTTGATCGCAAAACATCGGTGAAAGATCATGTTCTTCATATTAATAAAGAAGAATTGATCAAGTATCTGCAGGACCCTCGCTTGCAGAACATCGACATCGACTTGGCAAGGCCGGGTGAATCGGTACGCATTATTCCGGTAAAGGATGTGATCGAACCGAGGATCAAGGATGATGGAAAAGGGGGCAGCTTTCCCGGGTTCCTGGGGGATTACGAGGGCGCCGGCGACGGGAAAACCATCGTTTTGCGGGGATGCAGCGTGGTGACTACCGGGAAAATCGTTGGTTTTCAGGAAGGCATCATCGATATGTGGGGGCCCGTAGCCCGGCATTGTGCGTTTTCCGCGCTGAACAATGTGGTTGTCAAAGCAGACCCGCAAGACGGCATCGAACCTTCGGACCATGAAGCCGCGATCCGGGTCGCCGGACTCAAAGCAGCCCACTACCTGGCAAAGGCAGGACTTCAAGGAATTGCAGATAAACGGGAGGTCTACCAACTTCCGCCGGTTTCCAAAGAACTGCCCAAAGTGGCGATCATGTACATGACCATTGCCCAGGGGCTGCTCCATGACAATTATGTTTATGGGGTCGATGCGAAAAAACTCCATCCGACCCTGCTTCATCCCAATGAATTGCTCGACGGCGCCATTGTCAACGGCACGTGTGTGGTGGCCGCTGACAAACAAACCACCTACCGCCACCAGAACAACGCCCTGGTAAAGGAGCTGTACGCAAGGCACGGCGTTGATTTGGATTTTGCCGGTGTGATCGTCGTTCCGGTAAGGCCGGAGTTAAAGGAAAAGGAGCGGTGCTGCAGCGGGGCTGTCAATCTGGCCAGAACCATCGGCGTTGAGGGAGTGATCATTCCCGAAGAAGGGGGCGGAAACCCGGAAGCCGATCTGATGATGACATGTAGAGCCTGTGAAAAGCATGGTATTAAAACCGTTCTTATCATTGCCCTGGAGGATCCCCTTGCCGATACAACCCCAGAGGCCGATGCGGTCATCGACGTGGGCAATGACGATGAAGTACTGACCCTGGAACCGGCAGAAAAGGTGATCGGATATGAAGAACAGATTCAACTGCTGTCAGGGGCTCCAGAGAACTGTATCGCAGATGACGGAAGGATCCGCATCCCCTTGTACGTTATAACCGGCCTCCATGGAAGTCTGATCGGCTCCCATGTGAAAGGCGTGGCTTATTGATAGAAAGGCGGTGAGAAGATGAAGGTTGTACATTATATCAATCAATTTTATGGGCAAATCGGAGGCGAAGCGGAGGCTTATTATCCGTTGGAGGTAAGGACAGAACCCGTTGGCCCAGGAAAACAGCTGCAAGCCATGCTGGGAGAAGATGGCCGGATTGCAGCGACCGTGATCTGCGGAGATAATTATTTTAACGAAAACATGGAGACGGTAAGCCGCCAGATCGAGGAGATCCTGAAAACGTATGATGCTGATCTGCTGGTAGCAGGTCCGGCTTTCAACGCGGGCCGATATGGGGTCGCCTGCGGGGCCGTCTGCAAGATCGCATACGAGATGGGTATCCCGGCAGTGAGTGGAATGTACAAGGGCAATCCGGGAGTCGAAATGTATCGGAGATACGGCTATATTCTCTCCACAGCCGACAACGCCCGGAGGATGAAAGAGGCCCTGGAAAGCATCTGCGGCCTGACAAAAAAACTGATCCGTGGAGAGCTGCCTGCCGCGCCCGATGAAGAGGGCTATTTTGAAAGGGGCTTGCGCAGAAACGTATTTATGGAAAAGAACGCGGCCCAAAGGGCAGTTGATATGCTGATGGCCAAAATGGGGGGCAAATCGTTCATCACGGAACGGGAGATGCCGGTGTTCGAGAAGTTTGCGCCCAGTCCGGCCATCCAGGATATGAAGCAGGCTACCATTGCAGTTATGACCAGCGGCGGCCTGACGCCCAAAGGCAATCCCGACCGGCTGGAAGCCTGCAACTGTACCAAGTATAAGATGTATTCTCTGGAAGAGGATTACGGAGGAAAAGGGATCACAAAAGGCCAGGTGGTACACGGCGGGTACGATCCTGTATACGGCAATGCTGACGGAAACCGGATCCTGCCGGTGGATGCGCTGGTTAAGCTTGAACAAGAAGGCGTGTTCGGCAAGCTCTACGATTACACCTATGTTACAGTGGGAAACGGCACAGAGGTTGACCGGGCGGCCGACTTCGGCGACAAAATCGCTGAAGAGCTGAAAGCGGGCGGCGTTGACGGTGTGCTGCTGACTTCCACCTGAGGAACCTGTACTCGTTGCGGAGCAACGATCGCAAAACATATTGACGCGGCAGGAATTCCCATCGTGCATATTTGCACCGTCACCCCTATTTCCATTACTGTGGGCGCCAACCGGGTCGTTCCAGGCGTTTCCATCCCTCATCCCGCAGGCAATCCCAACGCCAGCCGGGAAGAAGAATTCAAGATCCGAGAACGGATTGTCAGGACGGCCCTTAAAGCGCTTGAGACCGATATAACGGAACAAACGGTATTTCCAGTGGAATCCAATCAGGAGGTGTGAACATGAACGAAAAGAAGAAGGGAATCGTGATCGATAATAGTAAAATCAAACGGCAGGATGTAAAACTGTTCACCATGGTCTTTATGATGTACGCATTCTGCAGCGGAGGCGCCTTTGGCATCGAAGAGATGATACCGGTGGCAGGCCCGGGAATGACCTTGCTGCTGCTGGTTTTGATCGCGCTTTTTTGGGCAACGCCCCAGGCGTTCATCTCAGTAGAGCTGGGTTCGGCAATGCCCTTTACCGGCGGGTTTTATAAATGGGTCCAGGCAGGTTTGGGAGAATTCTGGGCCTTTACCGCAGGATGGTGCCGGGTCATCGCCCAGTATGTGGAAAACGCTTCTTATATTATTCTCAGCGTCGGATATCTGAGCACGCTGATTCCCATGAGCGAGGGCGCGGCCTATATGGTAAAAGTGGCAATTGTATTATTCTTTACGGCCATCAACCTCCGGGGAATCAGGGAAGTTGGCTGGGTAAGCACGGTTCTTTCTCTGACGATCTTGATCGCTTTTGCGGCTGTAACGGCCGTGGGATTTGTCAATTGGGACACCAACCCCATCGTTCCTTTTTATAATGAAGAGGAAGGCCTGTTCTGGGGAATTTCCGGCGCCCTTGCCATAGGGATGTGGATGTATTCCGGCTATACATCCGTTTCTACCCTGGCAGGAGACTGCAAGGATCCGACCGTTGTTCCCAAGGCACTGATGATCGGACTGCCGCTCATTACCGTTACTTATCTCCTTCCCACCATGACAGGCGTATCAGCCATCGGAAACTGGCAGGACTGGGGTCCTGACAGCCTGAACTATGGAACGGTAGCGGCGCTGGCAAGTCCGATTTTTGGCTCTTTTATGATGCTCGTCGCAATATTCGGATGTTTGTCCTGCTACAATTCCTGTATGATTTCCTTATCGAGAAACTTTTACGCCATAGCGGAAGATAAGCTAGCACCCAAAATTTTGACAAAAGTAGATAAAAAGAGAGGCGTCCCCTATATTGCCATTTTGACCATCGCGGTTATTTCCATTATCGGATGTTCCATGGACTTTTCCACCGTGGTCACCATGTCGGTAACGTTATTTATGGTCGACTATGTGCTGGTCTGCATTGCGGGCATTATGCTGAGAAAGAAGGCTCCCGATTTGGCAAGACCCTTCAAGCTTCCTTTCGGAACAAAAGGGGTGGCGCTCTTCGTAAGTCCTGTATTTGTTGTTGCTTTCATCGCCCTCATGATCAATGGAGCCGACTATTTCCTGGGAGGAATTATCGGTGTGGCTGTTATTCCTATCCTTTACGTTTACTTTAAGAGACGAAGCGGCGGACTGGCCACTTTGGGTTACAGCGAAGAAAAGATCAATGAAAAGACCAAGATGTGCTGCGGAGATTTAAAGCGGATAACCAAGCTGTTCGGGGTGTTTTCTGTGCTGGGCCTCATTGGCAGCTTCTTTATCCCTTTTTATGAAGGTTCCTGGGGGCCGGAATATTATATGGAAGCATACGGACCTGAAAATGCCTATACTTTTATCATCACGGCAATCCGGGCGATGACGGCCCTTTATATCGCAGCGACGGCAGTGCTCTACGGATTGTCGAAGAAATACGAACAATAGGCCGGTACAGCGGGGGGGGGGGAATGTTCATTTTTACGAGAACGAGGTCCCTTGCGTAAAAAAGAAAAAAATCATGTAAAATTTACGCTTTTTTCAACGACAAAGCCTTCTTAAATTAGACTTGAAGCAGGATTGTTCCATTTTCCTAAAACTGAGGCCCCGCAAACCTACAACTTTGCGTAAATTTTAAGGATTTTCACAAGTTTTCCCAACACTTGCGGGCGGCTCAGCAATCTAATTCCAGTACCGCGGAATACGCTGCAGATTGAACGAAGTGGGTTAGCAAAGGTCCAGTGAACAAAAATAAAATAAAAAACCGACCCGTGACTAAGAGGTCGGTTTTTTTGGCATTGTATCGATCAGTAATTCTTTTTCTGTCTTGCGCTTATCATAGCAAAGATTGGGGCAGAATGGAAATCGCAAAACCGGATGGATTCTTTGACCGGCATAGAAAAGATCAATGGGTATAAACGATAGTAAAAATGAATGCTTTTGAAGATATGAATAGAAAAAGTCTATATCTCATGCGGGCGATTGAAATGAGTGGTTTGACAAGCTTATAATGGAAAAAGAACTTAATCCCGATAAAAAGAGGTAATAAGAATGAGTGAAACCAAGAAAATCGCGATCATGATCGCTGCGGACGTTATTGGAGCCGGCGACGAAGAGCTGGGCCATAACTTGATGAAGAGCTACATCTATTCTTTGACAGAAGCCGATGTGAAGCCCGAGACGATCATGTTTCTTAACAAAGGCGTCTATCTGACGACCAAGAATTCACCGGTGCTGGATTTGATTAAACAGCTGGAAGCAGACGGCGTTGAAATCCTTTCCTGCGGAGCATGCCTTGATTTTTATCAATTAAACGATGCGTTAGAAGTGGGAACGGTGACCAACATGTATTCGAACGTTGAAATTATGCATGAAGCTGATAATACAATCGTTATTTCATAATTTGCCCGCAAGGGGATATCGTTAATGATTGGAAGGTGTTTCGCATGAGCAGGGCTAACTTAGAGGATTCTTTCTTTGCCATGGTCTTTTCCTGTACAACGGATACCATTGAAACTGAGAGAACCATGCAAAAAAATTTTAAAACCATGATTATTCCCACTCCCAGGGAGATATCTAAAAGCTGCGGCTTTGCTATTCGATTTTCGGATGTGGATGAAGAGGCGCTGGTTCAATCGGCCAGGGGCCTGGAAGTACCTCACGCGTTATATCGTTTGAGCGCAAAGGACGAAGGTGGTATGCGGACCGCCCGTCTGATTGAAGATGTCAGCTAAAACGTTTGATTATGAAAGGAGGGATCACAATGAAGAACGACGATGTCAAATTGACCGACATGTCCGCTCACGCTGGTTGAGCCGCCAAGATAGGACCGGGTGTCCTTTCAGAAGTTTTATGCCATCTGCCCAGATTCAGCGATCCCAATCTGCTGGTTGGATTTGATACGAGCGACGATGCGTCGGTTTATAAGATGGATGAAAACACGGCTTTAATCCAGACCGTGGATATTTTTCCGCCTGTTGTGGATGACCCTTATGAATACGGGCAAATCGCAGCTGTAAATTCATTGAGCGATGTATACGCCATGGGAGGGGAACCCAAACTGGCGCTCAATATCTTTTGTTTTCCGGAAGATCTGCCCAAGGATGTGGTCCAGGCCATACTCCAGGGCGGCTATGAAAAGGTACAGGAAGCCGGCGCGCTGATCACCGGAGGTCATACGATCCAGGACAGCGAGCCCAAATACGGACTTTCTGTAACTGGATTCGCTCATCCTTCGGAAATTCTGATGAACAATCAGGTCAGGGCCGGGGATGTGGTGATTTTAACCAAGGCGCTCGGCACCGGTATTTTAACGACGGCCGCTAAGGCCGGGCTGCTGGAGGAAGATGGGTATCGGGCATTGGTGGCCTCCATGACCCAGCTGAACAAAGCTGCCGCTGAGCGGATGAAACCATACGGCGTTCACAGCTGCACAGATGTAACCGGCTTCGGCCTTTTGGGACATGCCTTTGAGATGGCATATGGAAGCGGGATGACGATCACTTTGGATCATACAAAGCTGCCATTGCTGCCGGAAGCAGAAGAGATGGCCGAGACAGGAATCATCCCTGCGGGTGCATACCGAAACCGGGAATATTTAGATGATGTGGTACTGGTGAAAGAAGGGGTTCCTCTGGCAATCGAAGATATTTTGTACGATCCCCAGACTGCCGGCGGTCTGCTCATTTCCTTGCCAGAGACAGAGGGGCTGAGGCTGGTGAGCGAGCTGGAAGGCGCGGCTGAAATCATCGGCTGGGCTGAGGAGCTTCACGATTACAGCATTGTTGTGAAATGAAAAAAGCTGCCGCTGATCCTGGGCAGCTTTTTCAGGTTTACCAGCGGCTTGCCGGCAATCGAAAATTTCTATCCAAGGCCCGCCACCAATAAACAGATTCATTTTTACGAATTATGGTAAAACTGCTATCCTTTAACTGTAAGCAATTATTGATAGGAGGATAAATCGTAGAAATGAAAAAAACAGCTTTAATTGGAATCACAGGAGGACTTGTAGGACTGATCGCAGTGGTGCTGGTCTCCTTTGGAAATCCGGGCAATATGGGATTTTGCATTGCCTGCTTTTTGAGGGATACGGCCGGAAGCGTGGGGCTTCACAGGGCAGAAGTGGTGCAGTACATCCGGCCGGAAATCATCGGACTGGTATTCGGCGCTTTGATTATGTCTTTGATTGGAAAGGAGTTTTCGCCGAGAGGAGGCTCATCCCCGGCCATCCGCTTCGTGCTGGCAATCTGCGTGATGATCGGCGCTCTGGTGTTTTTAGGGTGTCCGCTGAGAATGATGCTCAGAATCGGCGGCGGCGATTTGAACGCCATTATCGGTCTGGTGGGATTTGTTGTTGGAATCGTGATCGGAATCTTCTGTTTGAACAAGGGTTTCTCCCTGAATCGGGCATATAAACTGAGCAAGTGCGAAGGCGCGGTCTACCCGGCGATCAATGTCGGACTGCTGGTTTTGCTGTGCGCGGCTCCCGCATTCTTGTTCTTCAGCACCGAGGGCCCCGGCTCCATGCACGCGCCCATCATTCTTTCCCTGATCGCAGGACTCATCGTCGGCGCTTTGGCTCAGAAGTCGAGATTTTGCACGGTTGCGGGAATTCGCGATACCATTCTCTTTAAAGATACCACCATGCTGATCGGCTTTATCTGTGTAATTGTGATTGCAATAATCGGGAATCTGATTACAGGAACGTTCCATGTCGGGTTTGAAGCCCAGCCCATTGCCCACAGCGACGGACTTTGGAATTTTATGGGCATGGTGGTGGTTGGATTCGGTTCGGTTCTTCTCGGCGGATGCCCGCTGCGGCAGGTGATTTTGTCCGGCGAAGGAAATACCGATTCCGTGGTAACGATCTTCGGATTTCTGGTCGGCGCTGCCATCTGCCATAACTTTGGACTGGCATCGTCTGCGGAGGGCCCGTCGCCCTACGGTCCGGCAGCTGTGATCCTATCGCTGGTCGTGGTGGCATTGATCGCGGTATTTAATTTAAAGAAAGTTTCGAAGGCTTAATTGAGGAGGTTTAGGATGGTAATTCATGTTGACGCCAGGGGCTGCGCTTGCCCTGAGCCGGTAATCAAGACAAAGAAGGCGATCGCGCAGGAGCACGATGAAGTGGTGGTTCTTGTGGACAATCGGACCGCTTTGGAAAACGTAAAGCGATTTGCGGCAAAACAGAATCATCAGGTGATAGTTGAAGAAATCGAAGGCGACTATCAGCTGACTTTAAAGAAGTAGGCGGGGTGCATATGGAATATATCGTGACCTTTCATACCCATTTTGACGCGCTGCAGTACGAGCGATTTTTGAAAAAAGAGGGCATTAAAGGAAAACTGCAGCCGGTTCCCAGGGCGCTGAGCTCATCCTGCGGCACTTGTGTAAAGTTCGCCGCAAAAGAACCGGCAGAGGAAAATCCCAAGTTCGTGGACCATGAGTTTGAAAAGTTGTTTGCTGTCGGGGATGATGGGTATGTGTTCCTGGCTGACGGCGATGCTGACGGGTTATAGATGAGGAAAAAAGGATGGAAACAGAAGTCGTTCTTCGTGTTCCATCCTTTTTAGACTTATTTCCATTTAAGGGTATAGGCGCCGGATTCACGTTTGTCTTTGGTATAGATCTTTATATAATAAGCTCCTTTTGATAGACGCCCGTACTTTGTTTTGCTTTCAATATAACCATCTGCGTCTACCGTCTTTTGACGCAGGCTTTTCACTTTCTTTCCCTTTTTGTTATATAGATCGATATAACATTGGCCAGACATATAATTTTTTAAATAAAATTTCACTTTACCGGATTTTTTGACTTTGACCTTGTACCAATCGTGGCCTTTTTTGCCAGACAGGACATAGCCTTTGATTTTTTTGTTTCGTTTAATGGAGACGCTTTTTTTCTTGGTGGCGCCGCTTTTTTCCTTAATTTTGGTATTACGAAGATAGAGCCGGTAGGGCCCTGTGCCGGATTGATCCTGAACATTTTTGAGGCGGAGATAATAGGTCGTTCCTTTTTTTACCCCAAAATACAATGGCAGGCCGCCATCATAAGACCTGGCAATATTTTTTGAAATCTGCTTTTTATTGTTGTCCAAGAGGGCGAACGTTGCGTCTTCTTCACCAGTATAGTAGTTTACCTTGATATAGCCGGTTTCTTTTGCAGTGAACCGGTACGTTTGCGATTTAGCAATGGGGGTTATCCCCAGGTATTCAGTCGTATTCAAACGAATTGTTCGGTCGGCGGCAGGATAGAGCCTCGCTTCCAGATCAAAAGAAACCTGGAAAGAAGGGGCCTTGCTGCAAATGGCGATATAAAGCTGTTCTCCGGCTTTTGCAGAACTGAGCTGCAGGTTATGGCGGAGACCGTTTTCAATTTTTAATTGTTCTTCCCATTTGTCACTGAGATTTTCTTTTTTGCCATATGCTACATTGAGCGATCCTGTCCCTCGGACATTCACAATCTTCACATCAATTAATCCGCTTTCGGTAAAGGGGACTTGATAAATTTTGCCGCGATAGCCATCAAAGAGAATCGGGTCGCTGTCTGAAATCGTGCCCGATATTTTAGGAACATGTTCCTTCCCCTGATAGATTTTTGTGGGAATCATTTCCACATACTTCCCAGGAGATTCAGCAGCCATTGCCGCTGATGGGATCACCGCTGCGAAGAGCATGAGCCCGGTGATCAATGCTGTGATCTTCGTTTTCATAATTTCCTCCTTTTTACACAATACACTTAGAGACATGAACAACGTGCTGACAGCAGGGATTCTGTATACGAAAAGAAATGATTTCGACGGCAGAATTGGTTTGCTGTCTAGCTATAGTATACCTTGTAAGTGACGAGGAGGCAAGCATGGAAGAGGGGCGCGCCTAAGGCGCCCCGGGGTGGTCTTGCCTGGGCTCGGTTTTGCTCGGGAAAAATACTTTTTTTGCCGATTCCTATTCGAAATAGCCTGTTTTGGATGCAAGGTCCATAGAAAAACAGGCAATTTTGATGCTTTCGCAGCTCGGCGGGTCGGAAGATGGTATCTATTTGCTGCAAATAGCTCCGAACGAATAATTTATGTGTGGTTAGTTGCGAGTAACAACTGAGATGAACTGGCCTGAAGCGAAATTTCACGTGATTTTCTATGGACTTTGGCTTGAAAAAGGCCGATTTCGAATAGAAATGGGATAAATTTACATTTTGCTCAGCGTGGATTCGCTTCATGCAGCGGGTTAGAGCAGTTTGGGCCGTGCTGGTGATCCGGGTTACAAAAATCCGAAAATTTTTATTCTTTGTATCCAAATTACAGCCTGGCGCAGGCTGCAGGTTTTTATACCAGTATTTACTCCATCGCAGGCGAACTGGCCGGCTGATACGCACATCTGCTCTGCGGCCGCCAGATTCCAGGCAGCACAAGGTTTCATAGCATAAAAGAAAGAGATGATAGGATCGAGATTGCGATAGAGGAGTTGATGGAGAAAGATTAATCAGTACAGAACAAATGTTCCTTTTTGTTCTGTACTTTTTAAATATTCTATGCTAGAATACCTACATGGAATCGATGCTGCCGCAAGGCAAAAGCGAGTGAAATAACAGCGGACCCAGGTCCGCGTTCAAGATAATACGGGGGTGGAACAGATGCGAGAAGAGCGTCTTTTTAAAATAGCTTCAGAATACAAACCTATGGGAGACCAGCCGCAGGCCATCCAAACGCTGGCCCGCGGAGTGGAGGAAGGCAGAGAACACCAAACATTGATGGGCGTTACCGGCTCTGGAAAAACCTTCACCATGGCCAATATTATCGAAAAGGTGCAAAAGCCTACCCTGGTGATTTCCCACAACAAAACCCTGGCAGCCCAGCTTCACGGCGAATTCAAAGAGTTTTTTCCCGACAACGCGGTGGAATACTTTGTCTCCTATTACGACTACTACCAGCCGGAAGCTTACGTGCCTTCCACGGATACCTATATTGAAAAGGATTCCGATATCAACGAAGAGATTGAAAAACTGCGCCACTCGGCCACAGCGGCTCTGGCGGAGCGGAGCGACGTAATCATCGTCGCCAGCGTATCCTGCATCTATGGACTGGGCAGCCCATTTGACTACGAAAATCAAATGCTGTCGCTGCGGCCGGGCATGGAAAAAAATCGCCAGGATATTCTGCGCCGATTGGTGGACATCCAATATACCCGCAACGATATGGCCTTCACCAGAGGCACGTTCCGGGTGCGGGGCGATGTGATCGACATCTATCCGGCAGGAGCGGAAAACGCAGTCCGGGTAGAACTCTTCGGCGACGAAGTGGAAACCATTAAAGAGATCAATCCCGTGACCGGCGAAATCATCGGATTGCGCAATCACATTGCCGTTTACCCGGCTTCCCACTATGTAACGACCAAAGAAAACATCGAAAACGCCGCTCTGACCATCGGCGAAGAACTGGAAGAGCGGATCCAGTGGTTCAAAGACCGGGGCAAACTGATCGAAGCGCAGAGAATTGAACAAAGGACCCGCTACGACATTGAAATGCTTCGGGAAATCGGCACCTGCAAAGGGATCGAGAATTATTCCCGCCATCTCAACGGACTGCCCGCCGGTAACCGGCCTTATACACTGATCGACTACTTCCCCGACGATTTCCTCATCATGATCGACGAATCCCACGTCATGCTCCCCCAGCTGAGGGCCATGTACGCCGGAGACCGATCCCGGAAAAGCTCGCTGGTGGAATACGGTTTCCGTCTGCCTTCCGCGCTGGACAACCGGCCCCTTCAGTTCGAGGAATTTCGGAACCTGGCCCACCAGTGCATCTATGTCAGCGCTACGCCGGGCTCCTATGAAAAAGAACAGAGCGGCGGCGTCACAGCCGAACAGATCATCCGCCCCACCGGCCTTTTGGATCCGTTGATTCAGGTCCAGAAGAGCGAAGGGCAGATCGACCACCTCATTGGAGAAATCAATAAAACCGTGGAAAAGGGCGAGAAAGTCCTGGTAACCACATTGACAAAAAAAATGTCTGAAAGCCTGACCGATTATTTAAAAAACGCCGGAATACGTGTTAGATATCTTCATTCTGAGGTAGATACATTAGAGAGAATGGAGATCATCCGCGACCTGCGTATGAACGTGTTTGACGTTCTGGTGGGAATTAACCTTCTGCGGGAAGGGCTGGATATCCCAGAGGTGTCCCTGGTCGCCATCCTGGATGCGGACAAGCAGGGATTCCTGAGGACGGAAACCTCGCTGATTCAGACCATCGGCCGCGCCGCCAGACACTCGGAAGGCCGGGTCATCATGTACGCCGATACCATCAGTCCGGCGATGAAGGTCTCCATTGAGGAAACAGAGCGCAGACGCAAGATACAGGACGCCTATAACAAAGAACACGGCATCACGCCCCAGACCATCAAAAAATCGGTAAGAGACGTGATCGAAGCCACCATTGCTGCTGAGGAAGAATCCCAGTATAAGGGAAAGAGTCCTCTGGAGCTGACCAAGAAAGAGCTGGCCGCATATATCAAACAATTGGAAAAGGAAATGAAACAGGCTGCTGTTGACCTCCAGTTCGAACGGGCGGCCATGCTGCGAGACCAGATTTTCGAATATAAAGTAAAACTTTAACATGAGGATAAGAGATGACAAAAGACATTCACATCAAAGGAGCAAATGAAAACAACTTAAAAAACATTGACGTTACCATCCCCAGAGACCAGATGGTGGTGCTGACGGGGCTTTCCGGTTCCGGAAAGTCGTCGCTGGCTTTTGACACCATCTATGCGGAAGGACAGCGGCGCTATGTGGAGAGCCTGTCTTCCTACGCCAGACAGTTTCTGGGACAGATGGAAAAACCCAATGTGGAATATATCGAAGGCCTTTCACCGGCTATTTCCATAGACCAAAAGACCACCAGCAAAAATCCCCGCTCCACCGTGGGCACAGTAACAGAGATTTACGACTATCTGCGGCTGATGTACGCCCGTATCGGCGTGCCCCACTGTCCGGTCTGCGGCAAGGAGATTTCCAGCCAGTCAGTGGATCAGATCGTGGATTCGCTCATGGAACTGGGGGAAAAGACCAGGATTACCATGCTGGCACCGGTGGTACGCCAGAGAAAAGGCGAACACGAAAAGATTCTGGAGCGAATCCGCAAAGAAGGATTCACCAGAGTCAGAGTCGACGGCGAGATCCGGCAGATTAATGAAGAAGAGATTAAACTGGAAAAGAATCTGAAGCATATTATCGAGATCGTCATCGACCGGATCATCGTCAAAGAAGGCGCGGAAAGCCGCTTGTCAGAAGCCTGCGAGCTGGCAATTTCCCATGGGGATGGACTGATCGTGGCCCATATCAAACAGGACGAAGCGGAATACGACCGAATCTTCAGCACCAGCCTGGCCTGCCCGGAACACGGAGTCAGCATCGCTGAGCTGGAGCCGCGGATGTTCTCCTTTAACAACCCCTTCGGCGCCTGCCCGGACTGCAAGGGGCTGGGATTCATCCAGAGAATCGACCCGGATCTGATCATCACCCAGCAGGACAAGAGCATCCCCGACGGCTGTCTGTCCACCATCTTCGCTTCCATGGAATTTTCCGGATTCTACCGGCAGATGATCGAAGCTCTGGCCGAGTATCACAAAGTGGATATCAATACGCCGTATAACAAGCTGCCGAAAAAATTCAAACAAGAGCTTTTATACGGGACCGGAAAACGGCACCTGAAATATTATTATACCAGCCGCAGCAACGGCACCAAATCCTATCGGGATCATCCATTCGAAGGCGTGATCAATAACCTGGAACGGAGATACCGGGAGACCAATTCGGAATTCATCAAAGAAAAGATGAGCAAATACATGACCATCACCCCATGCGATACCTGCGGCGGCAGACGTCTGCGGCCGGAAGTGCTGGCCGTTACCGTAGGCGGAAAAAACATCATGGAGTTCTGTGAGATGTCCATCCGCGACGCCTATCAGTTTGTGGAAAGCCTGCACCTTTCTGAAAAAGAGCTGATGATCGCCAATCAAGTGCTCAAGGAAATTAAAGCGCGGCTCAACTTCCTCATCGACGTGGGCCTGGACTACCTAACCCTCTCCAGAGCTTCGGCAACTCTTTCCGGGGGTGAATCGCAGCGTATACGGCTGGCGACCCAAATCGGTTCCAGTCTGGTGGGCGTCCTCTATATTTTGGACGAGCCCAGCATCGGCCTCCATCAAAAGGACAACGAAAAGCTTTTGGCTACCCTGAGGCATTTGACCGATATCGGCAACACCCTGATCGTGGTCGAACACGATGAAGATACCATGTATGCGGCCGACCATATTGTAGACATCGGACCCGGCGCCGGTATCCACGGCGGCGAGCTGGTGGCGGAAGGAACCGTGGAGGATATTAAAAAGAACAAGCGATCCATCACCGGCCAATACCTGAGCGGGGAAAAGAAGATCGAAGTGCCGAAAAATCGCCGTCAGGGAAACGGTCTCAAGATCCAAATCAAAGGTGCGGCAGAAAACAATCTGAAAAAGATCAACGTCAACATCCCGCTGGGCAAGCTGGTCTGCGTTACCGGAGTTTCTGGTTCGGGAAAGAGCAGTCTGGTCAACGAAATCCTGTACAAGGGCGTGGCTGGGGAAACCAACGGACTGAAAGCCAAAGCCGGCGCTCATAAAAAGATCATCGGAATCGAAAACATCGATAAAGTAATCGATATCAACCAGTCGCCCATCGGCAGAACGCCCCGGTCAAACCCGGCTACCTACACAGGGGTATTTACGCCCATCCGGGATCTGTTCGCCCAGCTGCCGGAAGCCAAGCTGAGGGGATACGAAAAGGGACGCTTCAGCTTTAACGTCAAGGGCGGCAGATGCGAGGCGTGCAGCGGAGACGGCATCATCAAGATTGAAATGCATTTCCTGCCTGATGTATATGTGCCCTGCGAAGTCTGCAAAGGAAGAAGATATAATCGTGAAACTCTGGAAGTGAAATATAAAGGAAAGAGCATCTTTGATGTGCTGGACATGAATGTGACAGAAGCGCTTGAATTTTTCCAGCACATTCCCGCCATCGCAAGACAGCTGGAAACGTTGGAGCAGGTGGGACTAGGGTATATTAAACTGGGACAGCCTTCCACCCAGCTTTCCGGAGGAGAAGCCCAGCGGATCAAGCTGGCATCCGAGCTCTCCAAGCGGAGCACGGGAAAGACCTTGTATATTTTGGATGAGCCGACCACAGGACTTCATTTTGCCGACGTGGATAAGCTGCTGCAAGTGCTGGATACCTTGGTAGACGCAGGCAATACGGTGGTTGTAATCGAACACAACCTGGACGTCATCAAGAGAGCCGACCACATCATCGACCTGGGGCCGGACGGCGGCTTTCGCGGCGGAGAAATTGTAGCTGAGGGTACCCCTGAAGAAGTGGCCCAGGCGGCGCAGTCCTATACCGGACAGTTTTTAAAAAAAATGCTCTAATGTGCGCAGGTGGTTGCTTTTTGACAACTTCAGGATGCGGCGATGCAACCGGCTGGAAAGCGAGATTCAAAACATTCTAAATAGTTTGAAAATGCGCCCCCTGGGGATAAACCGCGTACAATTATAATTTCCAAAAATTAGAAACTGTTTCAAAAGTAAAACAAAGGAAAAAATTAGAAAAAACAAGAGGTTGCTAAACCCGTTGAAATTTCAACGGGTTTTCTTTTTTTGCCCTTGGTATGAGATTTGCACTATATAGAAGCTATAAGTTGTTTCCATGTGATGCAGAAAGGAGTGATCGAGATGCTGCAAGAAAAGACTATTGTAAAAAGGCTCGGGAAAGCAGCCCGGGCGGAACCTGCGGACTGCTTGCAAACAGCGGGAGACGTACAATTTTTTACCCAGATTGTACATAGCAGGAACGAGGCGGTTGAAAGCAAATTAAAGCTGCTGAGGGGAAGCTTTTTCGGCAGACCCATGGTGAAATTCGAAGTGAAAAGCATGTCCGACGTCTGGGTGCCCTATTGCTATTTGGAATATGATTTTTCCGTAGAACGAAAAATTATGTTCAAACAAAAAGGACTGATGAAAACGGGCACCGTTGGCTTGGTGTTCGATCTGAACGAAATGCACCCATTCCAGTACGATCTGTTTGAGAGCGGTGCGCTGCCGCTGAAAAAAGGCAGGCTGAATCAAGAACAGCGGAAAATGCTCAAGAGCAGCCACTCCCTTTGCGAAGTGAAAGCAAAGGCGGAAGATTACCTCCAATTTCGAGTCATGAAAAAGTTTTACGGCACGGAGGCGCAGCTGTACCTAAAGAAGGAACAGCCTTTTTTCCGCCCCGCAGTGGAGATCGAAGTGCTGTACAAAGGAAAAAACACCAATTTCAGGTATGCGTACCTGGATGAGTTCGCTGTGGAGAGCGAACACGTTCTGGGCCTGAAATATCGGGTAGACAACAATTTTTAAAAGGACCGCTGAGGAACTGACAGAAAGCAGTTTTCGTTATTTGTGTGAAAAGAAAGGCGGAAGTTTTATGATTAATTTTGCAGAGATCTGGTCGACACTGGACTGGATGATTATCGTCGCATATTTCGCAGTTATTATTTTAGTGGGACTGGTCATGCGCAAGAGAGCCAGCAAGAATATGAAAAGCTTCTTTGTCGCATCCAGGAGGCTGACGATTCCGGTGCTGGTAGGTGTGGGCGCTGCCAGCTGGTATGATTCCTGGACCATAGTCGGCCTGGCCGAATGCGGCACGACAATGGGAATCTGTATTATCTTTATTTATGTAATCCCCACCGCTATCCTCAGACTGCCGCTGGCCGTATGGATCGGCCCTCTTGTCCGGAATAAAATCCCCGATTGGGTCATCACAATGCCGGATTTGATGGCTTACATGTACGACAAACGGACAAAACTGGTAATGGCGCTGGGAATGCTGCCTCCGTTTCTTTATGAAGCGGCTTTACTCACCGCAGGCGGGCAGGTAATTTCCTATGTTACGGGGATGAACATGTGGGTCGCTTTTGTGATCCTGGGCGTAATCATTATTTTTTACACCTCTTTGTCCGGGCTGTGGGGCCTGGCTGTTACCGATATGATGCAGTTTGTTGTCATGTCGGTTGCCGCGGGCGTTCTTTGCTTTGGCATTTACGCTCATTTTCAAGGATTCGGCAGTCTGTTCGATCAGGTAGAGGCGGTCAATCCGGAATTTATGACCATAACCGGCGGCAACGATTTTATGGCCATTTTGGGATGGGTGATCAGCGCCCTGGCCATGTACGCCAATTCCCAGTCCTATCAGAGGTTCGGCTCCTCCAAATCAGGCGGAGACATTAAAGTTTCCTATACTTGCATCATGATCTTCGGATTATTCTTCAGCACCGTAATGGTAATCGCCGGCATGGCGGCACTGATTACATTCCCGGAAGCAGCGGCACAAGCGCCGTCGGAAGCTTTCTGGGGCGTTGTTTTCACCACCTTGCCCATCGGGCTGAGGGGGCTCTTTGTGGCCGCATTGCTCTCTGCGGTTATGTCTACGGTAAGCGCCGATTATCTCATTGCGGGAGCGGTGGTTATCCACGATATTGTCAAAGGCTTTTTCAAACCTTCCCTCAGCGACAAAGCCGAAGTCTTTGGAACCCGGGTCGTCATCTGGTGTATCGGTATCTTTATGATCGTTGCCACCTACTTCTGGCAGGACGGCATTTCCAAAGCTTACTACTATTGCGGAGGATTCCAGGTAGCGGCCTTCATCGTTCCTTTGATGTTCGGACTTTTCTATCGCAAAAAGACAGCTGCCGCAGGATTCTGGAGCCTGGTGCTGACCATCATTGCTTATGCGGTATGGCAATTCGCGCTGGGAATCCCATGGGGTATTCCGACCAATCTGGCCTGCATCCTGTTCAGCATGATCGTTTATGTCGTCGTCGCCAAGATCACCTATAAAGGTGAAGAAAAGAAAGCCATTGCATAAGGAAAGGCGGTTAAACCATGAAAAAAGAACTGAGTGAAGAAAGAAAAACGAGGCTGGCGTATATCTGGGCGGCCATCGCGCTGATATCGTCTGTGGTACTGGGAGCGCTGGTAGCGGCCGGATCGGATCAAATTCTGCCCATTTTCCTGGGGTTGTCAACGGTCCTTTACGGCCCGGTGACCGCATTCCTCTATATCCGGGAAGTAAGAAACGGCGTATTCAAAGTGGAGGAGGATGACAATGAGTAGAACAGCACTGCGGAGCAAGCGGATTTATACGGGCCTGACAGCAGAATTGACAGACGGCTATGTCATATGGGAGGATGGTAAGATCCTGTTTGCGGGACCTGCGGCGGACGCGGAGCCGCTTTTGGATCCTCAGACAAGGATCCTCGCCATGGACGATGCTTTTGTCATGCCGGGTTTTCATGATTTCCACGTTCACCTGCTGTCCGGCGCCCTCATGGAGCGGGACGGAATTCTGCGCTATGCCGGATCGGAAGAAGAAGCGGCAAAGATGCTCTGGGAGAAGAATAAGGACCGCAGGTCCAAAACTTGGATTTTAGGCGGCGCCTGGGATAATTTCCGCTGGCCGGGAAGCAAGCTTCCCTCCAGAGAAAGCTTGGACCAATATTTTAAAGACACGCCGGTATTCTTGCTGAATAAGGAATGCCACGGAGCCTGGGCCAACAGCGAGGCTCTGCGAAGATTCAACATCACCAAAGAGACGCCGGATCCGGAAAACGGAAGTTTTTTCCGCGATGAGAGCGGCCGGCCCACCGGCTATGTCCATGAAGCGGCTGTGATTCCCATGCTCAAAGGCATCCTTGGGAAAATGAGCGTGGAAGAAATGGCCGATTATGCGGAATCTTTTGCGGAGAAAGCGAATACATATGGAATAACATCCGTTGGGGACTTGCCCTTATATGGGATCCGGGGGGACCGGGCTTACAAGCTGCTCAAGGACCAGGGGCGGCTCAAGGTACGGATTAATTTTTGCATCTCGCTCATGGAAAATCTCAGCGACATTCTGGAAGCACGCGCCGAATACACGTCCGATCTGCTCCGGTTTATCGGCGTCAAGGACTTCCTCGACGGAACCCCCATGGGCCACACAGGCTTTATGCTGGAGCCTTATACCGATATGCCTGATTTTCGCAGCAAGCCGATGATTGAGCCGGAGGTGCTGAAGACGCGCGTGGCGCTGATGGCGGCCAATAACATTAAAGTCAGGCTCCATGCCTGCGGCGACGCAGCGGTCAGACTGGGGCTGGATGCCTTTGCCTATGCAAAGGAAACGTGTAAGGACAAGGACCTGCGACACTGTATCGAGCACATTGAATCCATTTCGCCGGACGATATCGGACGGTTCGGACAGCTTAATGTGATCCCATCCGTACAGCCGGACCATCTGCCCAAATATGATTTTGACCACCATCCCTTCCACCGGATGATCGGAGAGAAGCGAATGCGATATTCCTGGCCCTTCCGCTCACTGGCGGAGCAGGGCGCGGTGCTGGCTTTCGGAACCGACTACCCGGTAACGGAGCTGAATCCGCTGCGGGGTATCTATCGGGCGGTGACCAGGCTGACTGACGAGGGTGAGCCAAAAGACGGATTTTCACCGGATGAAAGGCTGAGTGTTCATCAGAGCCTGAAAGCCTATACGGCAGGATCCGCTTACGCGGCCGGAAGGGAAACGGAGACAGGAATCCTCTATCCCGGCATGCTGGCCGACCTGACGGTGCTTGCGGGAAATCCTTTCGATTGTGCCCTGGACAGGGAAAAAATGTTCAATATGAAAGTTTTGATGACAGTGGTAGGCGGAGAAACGGTATACGGCGGATAATTCGATTTTAGACAGGAGGCGGGTATGGACAGACTAAATGAAGAAGAACTACTGACCAAATATTACGATGAGATCCTCAATATTATGAATACGATCAAGGTGGGCGTGTTCATCACGGACGGTCAGGGAAATGTGCTGATGGTCAACAAAGAATCGGAACGCACGGGCGGATTGGAGCTGGATGAAATTCTCGGAAAGAACATGCAGGAACTGTTGGAACAGGGATATGTGGATGAGTCTTCTGTACTTAAAGCCCTGGAAACCAAGGATGAGTATCGCATGATACAGAGCTTGGGCGACGGGAGCAGCATCTATCTGACAGCCGTGCCCTATTACAAGGACGGTCAGATTCGGCTGGTGGTATGCACAGAGCGGGATATTACAGAGACCAGAGTCCTGGAAAGCTTGCTGGCGGAGAGCAAGGAGCTTTCGGAAAAACAAAAAAAAGAGCTGGAATATCTACGGGCAAAGAGCAACGGAAAAAGCCCGGATATTATCGCTGAAAGTCCAAAGATGAAAGAAATCATCCATGCCGTAGAACGGGTCGCCCAGCTGGATGCCACGGTTCTCATCTGCGGCGAGTCCGGTGTGGGCAAAGAGGTGATCGCAGATTACATCTTTAACAAAAGCAACCGCACGGAAAAACCGTTTATTAAGATCAACTGCGCGGCCATTCCTGAAAACCTCCTGGAATCAGAGCTGTTCGGCTATGAGAAGGGCGCTTTTACAGGCGCGGACACAAAGGGCAAAATCGGAATCTTTGAGATGGCTCAGGAGGGGACTCTGTTTTTGGATGAAATTGCAGAGATCCCCATGCGTCTGCAGGCCAAGCTGCTGCGGGTTCTGCAGGAAAAGGAGATCCGCAGGCTGGGAGGCAAGCAGACCATCAGTGTTAATGTGCGGATCATCGCGGCGACCAATGTTAATTTGAAACAGGCGGTGGAGGAGGGAACCTTCCGGGAAGATCTGTACTACCGGCTCAACGTGGTTCCCATCGACGTGCCGCCCTTGAGAGAGAGGAAAGAGGATATTTGCGCACTTACCGAGCATTTTGTCAATCTGTTCTGTGAGGAATACCATACGAAAAAACAGGTTTCTGTGGAAGCAATGGCAGAACTGATGCATGCTCCCTGGCACGGTAATATTCGTGAGCTGAGAAACATGATCGAACGGCTGATCGTCAGCTTTGACGGTGAGCAGATTACTTCCAGGCAAGTGAAAAATCTGCTCTTTGCCAGCGATCGGTCCAGGAGCAGCTGTATGATTGAGGAAAAACTTTCCCTGGAAGAACTGATGGGCGAATACGAACGGGAGCTGCTGCTGAGCTATCTTGAGAAGTACGCCACAGCCGCAGAAGTGGCGAGAAAATTGCGAGTCAATAAATCGACCATCAGCCGAAAATTAAAAAAATATAAGATTGCCCAAAAATAAATTTTTAAAAACAGATCCAATTTTTCAATTTGGATCTGTTTTTTTAGGAATTGGTTGCATGAATACAACGATTTTAGTTGCGGAAAGGCAACGTTTTTTAGAAAAAAGAGTCACTGTAACCGTTCCATTTACATCATTTGGCAGAATTGAAGCAAATTAGTACAAAAATCACAGCAAAAAACGGTTGTTAAAAGACAACTTTCAGAAGTTGACCGGTTTTTTAGAAAATTGCGAAAACGGCTGTATTTCAACGATTGCAGCTATTTGAGGGCTTTGGCATTGTTCTTGCTCTATATAGGGGTGTGCACATCAGTTCTTGCGATATACCTAAACGGGCCTGTATATCGCAAGAATGAACGGACGTTATTGTTTGAAGAAACAAGAAAGGTGTGAGGAAAAAGCAATGGATAATTTTGGAATATTAACCTTGATTCCTCCCATTGTCATTATCGTCTTTGCGCTAGTGACGAAAAGAACCTTTGAAGCACTTTTGATCGGTGCGGTCATCGGCTTTTTCATGACAGACAAATGGGGCGTTTTAGGTGCGACGCTGGACGGCTTTTCCACAACAGCTGCTGAAAACATATGGATGGTCCTCGTTTTCGGGCTTTTGGGAGGATATACCTTCCTTCTGCAGAGGTCCAAGGGCTCCTTTGGTTTTGGGAGATTTGTAAGAAAGTTCGCCAACACAGAAAAAAAGACGTTAATCATCGGGTGGATCCTGGGAATTATTGTTTTTATGGATGATTACTTAAATATCCTGACCGTATCCACATCCCTTCGGGAGACCTGTGACAGACAAAAGACTCCCAGAGAGATGCTGGCATATGTAATCGATTCGACAGGAGCTCCGGTCTGCGTTCTGATTCCACTCTCCACATGGGCCGTGTTCTACGCCGGCGTAGTGGGAGACGAGGCGGGAATGGCCTCATATGGCAGCGGAATGGATATTTACATTTCATCGATCCCGTTTATTTTATACGGCTGGATGGCCGTGATCGTGGTACCGCTTGTCATCTTGGGCGTGGTTCCCAAGCTTTTCGGCATGAAGAAGGCATATAAACGGGTTCAGGAAACGGGAAGAGTTTATTCGGAGCAGAGCGACAAATACAATCAGGGAATCACCGAATTCGATAAGCTGATGGAGGAAAAAGGGATTACGGATGAGGATGAAAAAGGGCATATCCTTTTCTTCATCATCCCGCTGGCAGTGGTAATTGCCGTGACCCTTTATACGGATGACCTTTTGATCGGGCTGGCTTCGGCCTTAGTGGTTATGGCAGTGATGTACCTGCCGACGAAGGCCGTTCCATTCGGAGAATTCTGCGAAGCATTCGCCTCCGGATTCGCATCCATGGTGCCGATGATGTTCATCACCATCGGAGCACTGACTGTCAAGCTGTCCATGGATGGAATCGGACTGCCGGACTTTGTAATCAACGCAGTACTGCCGTACATGAACGGGGCGCTGTTCCCGGCGATTACCTTTATCGTAGTGGCAGGCTTGTCCTTCGTTACAGGCAGCAACTGGGGAATCCCGGCTCTCACGGTTCCCATTCTTATTCCGCTGGCTTTGGCGGGAGGCGCCAATCCGCTGGTCGTATTCGGCGCCATCGTTTCTGGAGGAACCTTCGGAAGCCATGCGTGCTTCTACTCGGATGCTACGGTTCTGACTTCCCAGACCTGCGGCATCGAAAACCTGGAACACGCATTTACCCAATTCCCATATGCGCTTCTTTCCGCCATATTGGCATTGATTGGATTTATCATATGCGGATTCGCATTGTAAATAAGTTTTTATGAAGATGAAGGAGGATTTAAAAATGAAAGCACTCGTATTAGGAGCAGGACTGCAGGGTATCGCTACAACGCTGGATCTGGCGTGGAACAAAAATATTGAAAAGATCACCCTGGGAGACTTTGATCTGGAGCAGGCAAAAAAAGTTGCCGATTTGTGCAATTCCAAATATGGCCACAGGGTCGATCCGGTGTTCTGCGACGTAAATGATAAACCTGCCTTAGTGGAACTGATTAAGGCTCATGATGTATGTATCAATATCGTCAATTACTATTATAACTGCGCGATCATGGAGGCTTGCCTGGAAGCGAAGAGAGACTATATCGACATCGGCGGCCTTTATGTGGAAACGGTGAAACAGGTGAAATATGATCAGCAATTCAAGGATGCCGGCCTTCTGGCAATCATCGGCATCGGCGGAACTCCCGGCGTGACCAACGTATGCGCGGCCTGGGCGGCGGATCAGCTGGATACGGTGGAAACCATCGACTTCTTCTGCGGATGCGACGATTGGGGCAAGAGCGAAAAAACCTTCGAAGTTACATATTCCATCGAGACCATCATGGATGAATTCCACATGAAGCCGATCCAGTATATCGACGGCGAATATGTGGAAGTAGAACCGAGAAGCGGCGGCGTTATGGTTCAGTATCCAAAACCCATCGGCGAGCAGTACGCCTATTATCTGATGCACTCCGAACAGGGAACTATTCCCGAATCCTTCAAGGATAAGGGACTGAAAAACTGCAGATATAAGCTGGGCTTCAGCGACGAAGTTCTCAATACCCTCAAGTTCCTCCACGGACTGGGATTCAGCAAGCAGGAAACCGTCAACTTTGAAGGCCACGACATCAAACCGGTTAAGATTCTGAAAAAACTCATGGAACTCCAGCCGGACGATCCCAATGCTGAAATCAATGACTGCGATGTGATCAAGACGGTTGCTGTTGGAACAAAGGACGGCAAGAAAGTTCAGTATGAGCTGGATATGATCTGCAGACCGGTAAAAGAGTGGCCGGAGCTGATGGGCGCTCAGGTATATATCGGCGGCGCGGCAGCATGGGCTACCGAACTCTTGAGAAAAGGCGTCATCACAGCAAAAGGCGCTCTGGCACCGGAACTGTGCATTCCTCCGGTACCGTTCTTTGAAGAAGCGGCTAAACGGGAAATGTATGTGAGAGTAACCAAAAAAGAATTGCTGGGAAGCGATAACTGGGATGAAGCGATGAAGAAAGAGCTGGTTGACCAGGGCAGATAAACCGATGTAAGAGAAAGGAGAAGGGCTATGAAAGTTTTAATTGTAGGAGCAGGCGGCCAGGGAGGCCCTTGCGCATCAATTTTATCCAGAGATGATACAGTGGAAGAGATTCGTCTTGCGGATCTGGACCTGTCCGTGGCTCAGAAAGTAGCGGACAAAATCGGCAGTCCCAAGATTAAAATCGCGGCAGTGGATGCCACCAAATCCAGTGAAGTAGCCAAACTGGCCGATGGCGTGGATGTGGTAATGGATTTCGTAATGCCTTGGATGGCAGCCTATGTCATGAAAGGCGCCCTCACGGCAAAGGCTCATTATGTGAATTCAGCCTTTGATACTCCGTTCTGGGAGGAAATCGCAGAGGGAAAAACCAGAGAAGAGCTGACTTTATGCAAGGACTTTGAAGCGGCCGGGCTGACCGCGCTCCTGGGATGCGGTATGGCGCCGGGATTTATCAATGTGCTGATTCGTGAGCAGACCGACAACATGGATCGGGTTGACAGCATTAAGATACGCCTTGGAAAAGCTAAGACCGGCGGCGGTGAATACGATGACATTATCGTTCCCTGGAATCCGGGATGGGCGCCGATTCAGGCTCTCAAAGACTGCGCCGACAACGCCATCTGTTTCGATCAGGGAAAATACGGATATGTGGAACCCTACGCGGGTATCGAGGAATGGCCTTTTGAAGAGCCGGTGGGAAAGAAGCTGGTATCCCATCATTCCCACGAGGAACCTTATTCTCTGCCTCTGACCATTGGCAAGGGCCTGAAATATTGCGACTTTAAATATTATGTTTGCTATCATCCTGCGGCTCTGGTGAGCCTGGGCCTGGCTTCCAATGAAGAGATCGATGTGAAAGGGACTAAGATCAAGCCCATCGATGTGTGCGCGGCGGTTCTGCCCAAGGCCGGCAATGCCTTCCTGACAGAAGATCCGGCAAAATTTGACTACACCGACAAGCATGTATTCATGTCCATGCAGGCGGAAGTGCAGGGCGAGAAGGATGGAAAACCAGTGACCAGCCTGATTAACTGTCCGCAGATGACGACCCCATGCCAGCCGATCTATGATTTGTTCGGCACTACGCTGGTCAATGTGGCGCTTCCGGCCGTATGCGGAGCAAAACAGATCGCAGAGGGCGCAGAGCGTGGCGTGATCTTTGCTGAACAGCTGGATCCTCAGCGCTATCTTGAAATCCTCAAGGCAACCGGCTATCCGTATGAATGGCAGGTTACGTTAAAATAGCAGCCAAGTTCAATCTTTACCTTATAACATTTTCAGGGGAAGCGGCGGCCGCATTTGCGGCCGCTGTTTCTCGTCTGCACCGCCTGCATCCTTTGGAAACAAAGGGCAATTAAGGAATTGCAATACAGGGGTTTACAATTTGCAACTTTTCGATGTAAAATAAGTATCGAACGCCATTGTAACGGTAACTGTATTAAAGTAGGTGAAAATTTGTGTACACAAGATAAAGCAGAAGATAAAAAAACGACGGACTATGCCGAAGAAGGCTTGAAGCGGGAGAAAAAGGAACGCAGTCTGACCTATATGCTGATGACGTTTTTAGTTGTCGCCTGGGGATTCGATTATGTAGTGGCAAAGCATGCGCTGCAGATTTTGGAACCGCTCACCTTGTTGTTTTTGAAGTACTCCATTGGGCTGCTCCTGGTACTTTCGATCAAATTAAAGACGGAGCGAAAAAGTGTGATACGAAAAAAGGATATCCCGCTCTTCATTTTATGTTCCATTTGCGGAGAGATCATTTATTTTTATTGCGAATATACGGCTATGGATTACATCCCTGTTTCGCTGGTGTCCATTGTACTGGCCTTTGTGCCGGCGCTTTCGATTATCATTGAAAAGGTTTTGTTCAAACGCAAGGTAACAAAAGCAATGGTTATTGGAATTGCTGTGTGCATCTTTGGTGTGGTGCTGATCATCGGCGTGGATTTTGAGCTCCTGTTTCAGGGGAGGATCATCGGCTATCTGCTGGCCTTCGGCGCAGTGTTTTCATGGAATGCGTATAACTTCCTGACCGCATCTCTCCATGACCGCTACAGCAGCGTAACGCTCACTTGCACCCAGCTGATCTGTACGACGCTTTTGGTCCTGCCCTATGCGATTCATACGATGCCGCCATTTGAGGCTTTTACACCGACCATAATCGGTGGTATAATATATCTCGGCCTGGTAAACGCCGGGCTGGGTTTTATGATTACGGTCAGGTCGCTCCATGTGCTGGGACCTACTTCCACGGCACTGTTTTCCAACTTCCTGCCCATCACCAGCACCTTCTTTGGATGGATCCTTTTAAGTGAATCCATCTCAGGATTGCAGATCGCGGGCGGAATTATCGTCATCGCAGCAGCTTGTGTCGTAATCAAAGAGAAAGGAAAAATGGAGGAATTATCCTGATGATTGAGAAACTGAACCTGACTATGCTCACCGACTTTTACGAAATAACCATGGCTAACGGTTATTTTGAGTCGGATATGGCAGATGATATCGCCTATTTCGATATGTTTTTCAGACAAATACCCGATGGAGGCGGTTATGCCATCATGGCCGGGTTGGAGCAGGTCATAGACTATTTGAATAATTTGCATTTTACTGATGAAGATATTGCCTTTTTGGAAGAAAAGCATATTTTCAGCGATCGTTTTTTAAAGTATTTGAAAGAGTTTCGCTTTGTATGCGATGTGTGGGCGATTCCGGAGGGAACGCCCATCTTTCCAGGGGAACCGCTGATCACAGTGCGGGGGCCGGTCATTCAGTCCCAGTTCGTGGAAACGATGATCCTTTTGCTGATCAACCACCAGAGTCTGATTGCCACAAAGGCTAACCGTATTGTGCGAGCAGCAGGCGGCAGGCCGGTCATGGAATTCGGGACCAGGCGGGCACACGGTGCTTCTGCGGCGATTTATGGAGCGCGGGCCGCTTATATCGGCGGATGTGCTGGAACGGCCTGCGCAATCGCAGACCGGGACTATGGAGTAGCGGCTCTGGGGACCATGGCTCACAGCTGGGTGCAGATGTATCCCAGCGAGTACGAGGCGTTCCGTAAATATGCGGAAATTTACCCGGATAACTGCACCTTGCTTGTGGATACTTACAATGTGCTAAAATCTGGCGTACCGGCGGCAATTCGGGTTTTCGACGAGATGAAGCCTGAGAATAAGGGGATCCGCATCGACAGCGGCGATGTGGCGTATCTGACCAAACGGGCGAGGAAGATGCTGGATGAAGCGGGGCACCAGGACTGCAAGATTGTAGTTTCCAATTCTCTCGATGAATATATCATTCAGGATGTCATTGTGGAAGGAGCCTGCATCGATTCTTTCGGCGTCGGTGAAAGGCTGATTACCTCCAAGTCCGAACCGGTTTTCGGCGGCGTCTATAAGCTGTCGGCTCTGGAAAAGGACGGAGTGATGATCCCCAAGATCAAGATCAGCGAAAACGTGGAAAAGATTACAAATCCGGGATTTAAGACCGTTTATCGCCTCTTTGACAAAGAAACGGACAAGACCATCGCAGATGTGATTACCCTGGACGGCGAGCCGGCTCCGGGAGGGGAAGACTATGTGATCTTCGATCCCCAGGCCATCTGGAAGCGGAAAAAGCTGAACAATTTTTATGCCAAAAATCTGCGGGTGCAGGTGTTTGACAAGGGCGAGTGCGTCTACGAGAGCCCGTCCATCGAGGAAATTAAAGCGTATTGCAGCCAGCAGGCAGCAGCCCTCTGGGACGAAACGCTCCGCTTTGAAAACCCGCAGCCCTATTACGTGGATCTTTCCAAGGAACTGTGGGAGATGAAAAATCATTTGATTGAGGAGTTTAACCGGTTGTAGAAACGAAAAAGGGGCCGCGCCCAGCTAGTTTGATTCTCTAGCTTGTGCACCGGCCCTTTTTTAATGTGTGGATTATTTAATATTGGATGCGTTGAGTACGTTTTTGATCTTGTGCTGTACCATGCCTTTGATTGCGTCTCTGGCAGGGCCAAGATACTTTCTCGGGTCAAAATCAGCCGGATGCTCGGCCAGATGCTTGCGAATTTCAGCAGTCATAGCAAGTCTAAGATCTGTGTCAATGTTGACTTTGCACACACCATGCTTTGCCGCCTCTTTAATCATATCTTCAGGAACGCCCTGTGCTCCCGGAATGTCGCCGCCGTAGTCATTGCATTTTTTAACGAACTCCGGCAGAACGGTGGATGCTCCGTGGAGAACCAGCGGTGTATCTGGGATCAGAGAATGGATTTTTTTCAGTCTTTCAAAATCCAGATATGGCTCGCCTTTGAATTTGTATGCTCCGTGGCTGGTGCCGATGGCAACGGCCAACGAATCGACCCCCGTCTTTTCTACGAACTCAGCGGCTTCTTCGGGAACCGTAAAGGTTGCGGAACGTGCATCAACGTTGATGTTATCTTCAATTCCGGCCAGTTTTCCCAGCTCGGCTTCTACGACCACGCCTTTGCTATGGGCATATTCAACGACCTCTTTTGTCAGCCGAATATTCTCTTCAAAGGGATGTTTGGAACCGTCGATCATAACCGATGTGAATCCATCGTCAACGCATTTTTTGCAAATGTCAAAATCTTCTCCATGATCCAGATGCAGAGCAATATCCAAATCCGTGTCTAAAATCGCAGCTTCAACCAGCTTCACCAGATATACAGGCTTGGCGTATTTGCGTGCGCCTGCGGAAACCTGCAGGATCAGAGAAGTCTTTTCTTCCTTTGCGGCTTCTACGATTCCCTGGATGATTTCCATATTATTTACATTGAAAGCACCAACTGCATAATCGTTTTTTAATGCCTTCGCGAACATTTCTTTTGTGGTTACTAACGCCATATCGATCCTCCTAATTTCATAATGATAGTATCATTATTATACACCGAATGGAGGAAAAAACCTACTGTTTTATTGAGCTATTTGGAATTTTGGCCATTGCCCAGCATGGATAGAATCGGACCCAGCGTTTGCATTGCACTCTGCAGATCGATATTGGGCAGGGACGGTGCAGCGGGCTGCGGGCCAGGCTCCTGTTCTTCTATGGATTCAGCGGGAAGGGGAATGTGGGCCGAGGCCGGTGCTGGAAGAGAAGCTGATCCGGACAGACTGCTGCCCATACGGCTCAGCTGGTTGACTTTTTCCAGCGTATTCACCGCCCCATGCAGCTGGTCAAGAACATGATCCAGTTTGATGGGAGCACCGCCGCCGGACATGCCGGACATACCAGGTATACGGCCGCCTCCTGCCGCCGCGGCCAGTAATAATAAAGCTAAAGGATTCATCTATGTAACCTCCATATTCTATAAACTTTAATATATTATGTGAATTATGATGTCTTTGTGCAGGATCCGCGCATATATATGTGGTAGTAGAAATTTGTAAAAACGGAGGGTAACATGGACAATAAAGTTCTTATGGATCTGGCAAGGCAGCTGGGGCTGCCGGAGGAGTCCGCAGAAGCTAAGGCTAAGGAATATATGGGAAAGAGCGATGATGAGATTCTGCGGGAGATCAAAAAAATCAAAATGGTGATTAAAAGGGATAAAAAGACGTATGCCAAACAGATGCAGACACTGAAGGCTCTGGCTGCTACGATGAACGGGCAGCAAAAAGCCCGATTACAAAAGATTATCGAGGTGCTGGAGTCGTAAACGTTGAGTCGGCTGTCTTTTAAATAAGCGCTGCCGAATCTGTTTCTGATCGTGAATTGAAAATTTTAACATTATCAAAAAGGAGCCGCTGGATACTAACGCGGGGGACACCCCGATTGCAGGACAAAATCCTACCTCGTTACCTTCCAATGCGGGTCCTTTTTGTAGTTAATGTCCGGAAAAAACTTGAAAATTATTTTGAAATTTACGCATTTTTCAACGATCGGCCCCTCATCAACTAGCTTGTCAGCAGTCAGGTCCTCATTTTTTCAAGGAAGAGGAGCCGCAAACCTAAAACTCTGCGTAAAAAACGTGAAATTTTGCAGAAGTTTTCTGGAAATTGGCGCCTGCCCCGTTTGAACTACTTAACTGGCTCAGATGGGGGCGGCCTGATCAGGCATAAACCTTTTTCTCTACAGAAAACCAACAAAATAGAACCCCTTCACGGAACCTATCCTCAAAAAAGAGATATGGACCTATTAGGAAGAGGGTTCTATTACTGTTAATAGTATGCACGGAATTTACAAAAAAATCAAAACAGAAAAGCAGCCGCAGCATTCGATCAACATTTCTAAAAGAATTTCATAGCAGTTCAGAATGCAAGAGAATTTTAATAAGTGATGACTAAGTCAATAAAAAAAGTCCCCGATATCAAGCGTTATCTCAAGCAATGCCAGACAACTCATACTTGTCCGCCGGAGGCTTTTTTAATAATGTATCAGAAGTTTAGCGGAAAATCAATATCGGGATATCATTGCCCCGATTGAGCGTTTTATAAAAATACAGACATAAAAATAGAACCCCTTGACGGAACTTACACCTCGAAAGGCGACGAGGACCTATTACAAGCGGGTTCTATGCTTGTTAATCGTATACACTGGTTTTACACGAAAAATCAAGGGTGTTTTTGTTTAGCCGCCTGTCAGGAACCAACCCCCGGCGCTGCAATGCCAGCAACCGTAATAGACTTTGTCAGCGCCGCAGAAGGCACAGTTGTGGCTTCTGTTGGAGCAGTAGCCTCCGGAGCAGTTGTGGCTTCGGTCGGCACAGTCGTTGCATCTGTTGGCGCAGTTGTGGCCGGAACAGTTGTTTCAGTCGCCGATGATTCGGATGATGCCTCCGCTGCGGAGCTGGGCTGAGAGGCTGCATCCACCAATGTCTGCGGATAAGCCATGATGTTTCCAATCCGTACATATATAATAAAGGCTGCGGCAGCCAATATGATCAAAGCAACAACAATATCATTTTTATCATAAAAAAAGTCTTTTATTCGATTCATAGGACAATCTCCTTCACAAAATACCTCCTTCCTAGATTACCATATTTCGACCTATTTCTCAAACGCAAAATTATGAAATTTTCTTCACATATTGGATATTTATATATATTTTAGCAGCCGTTTGTTGTATAATAAATCCCATGGTGAAAATAACAATAACAAAAAACGAAAGCAGCCAGCGGCTGGATCGCTTTTTAAAAAAATATCTGAAAAATGCTCCTTTGAGCCACATCTACAAGCTGATCCGTAAGGATTTGAAGGTCAATGGAAAACGAGCCAAAATCGATACCATGCTGGAAGAAGGCGATGAACTGAGCCTGTACATGAGCCAGGAGCAGATCGACCAATACTTAAAGCCGAAAAAGACTAACCAGGCCAAAAGGCAGTTTGGCATTGCCTATGAAGACGAAAATCTAATCATTGTGGAAAAACCCTTTGGGCTTTTGACCCACGGCGATGCTTCAGAGAAGAAAAACACGCTGGCAAACCAGGTGTGCGGATATCTGCAGCAAAAGGGTGAATACAATCCGGGCCGGGAACGGACCTTCGTCCCATCGCCGGTGAATCGTCTGGACCGGAATACGACAGGGCTGGTGCTGTTCGGCAAGAACAGCGACTCCCTTCAGGTTTTGAATAAAATGATCCGGGAGCGGGGCCAAATCAGCAAACAGTATTTGACCATTGTGGCCGGAAACATGGACAGCCCTCTAGTGCTGGCGGATCGAATGGAAAAGGATGAAACCAACAACCTGGTAAAAGTGCTGCCAAAGGATGACCAGCGGGGCAAACTGATGCAGACTGTCGCCCGGCCGATTCGGACAAAAGGCGGTTTTACACTGGTAGAGGTGGAACTGATTACCGGAAGAACGCATCAAATTCGGGCCCATTTAGAGCAGGCCGGCTTCCCGATCATCGGAGACATGAAATATGGCGACCGAAGAGTCAATGATAAAGTCAGAAAACGATTCGGACTGAATACCCAGCTTCTGCATGCGCAGACGCTTGCGTTCAGAAAAGTCGAGCCGCCGCTGGAATATATGCAGGGCAAGGAAGTGCAGGCGCAGCTGCCGCCGGCTTTCGAAAGAATAAAAAAGGAAATATTTGATTAAGATAGAGTTGAGGAGAGTTTCGATGTCACAGAACAGTCAGTATCAGGATCAGGTTTCGTGGAGGCGCAAATACCGGCCGTATATCGTTGCCGGCGTTTTAGCTTTCGTCCTGACCATGTTCGTCGCCCCTGAAATCAATGAAGGAACTGCTATGGAACCGACAATCAAGGACGGGCAAGTTTTAATCATTACCAAGACGTCATATTCCGCCAAGCGTGGGCAGCCTGATCTGGGGCAGGTCGTTATATTAGATAAAACCCTGGCACCAGAAGTCTATGAAGATAATATTATAAGCAGAGTAGTAGGTTTGCCCGGAGATACGGTTGAAATTAAAGATGGAAACGTTTATAGAAACGGTAAAGCATATGTGACTGACAGCGGAATCGCCGGTGCCGACGGCAGCCTGAAAGTCACGGTCAGTGAGGATGATGTATTTCTTCTTTCCGACAATCGCAGCCAGGCAGATATGGACAGCAGAAATAAGAAGCTGGGTACGGTCAATATGAGAGATATAAAGGGAAATGTAAAGGTTTCAATCTGGCCCTTCTCCACCTTTGGAGGCATTGATTGATGCGGGAATGGATAAAAGATTTGGTACTGGCGGCCGTTATTGTAATAGCCGTATTGGTGTTTGTCAAACCGACAATTGTCAGCGGCAGTTCCATGGAACCGACCATGCAGGATCACAATTTTCTCTTAGTCAGCAGACAGGCCTATACCTTTGGAGACGAGCAGCGGGGCGATATTATCGTTTTTAAATCCGACCTGCTGGATGAAAAGGGGAAAAAGAAGTTGTTAGTCAAGCGGATCATTGGCCTTCCGGGAGACTCGATTACGATTAAAGATGGCAGCGTTGCTGTCAATGGAACCCAGCTGCAGGAGAAATACACGCAGCAAGACCAGACCCAGGGAGAACTGAGCGACTATCTGGTTCCCGATAATGCTCTATTTGTTCTGGGGGATAATCGGGATGTCAGTTTGGACAGTCGTTTTTCGGAAGTTGGATGTGTAAATGAGGAGAAAGTCGTCGGAAAGGTATTCCTGAGGCTCTATCCGTTTCATGAAATAGGAGGACTTAACTAAAGGGAGTTAGCATTTATGAAAGGCTTAATAAGAGACATTTTAATTGCGCTGGTAATCGTTATTGCAATTACGCTGATCATCAAACCAACGATTGTAAAAGAAAGCTCCATGCAGCCGACGCTGTATGAAAACAACTATTTGCTGGTTAATAAACAGGCTTACCGGTTTGGAGATGAAAAACGGGGAGATATCATTGTATTTCGATCGGATCTGGAAAATGAAAAGGGCGATAAAAAGCTGCTGATCAAGCGAATCATCGGCCTGCCGGGAGATACTATAACCATTGGCGATGGAAAGGTGATCCTCAATGGAACAGAACTTCATGAGGATTATACACTGGAGGGCGAGACGATGGGTGAACTGGATAACTTTACGGTCCCCGAAGGCCAGCTGTTCGTTATGGGTGATAACAGACGGGTCAGCGTTGACAGCCGCTCCGAAGAAGTAGGCTGCGTCGATGAAAGCAGAGTCATGGGCAAAGCATTCCTCAGACTGTATCCCTTCAATGAAATTGGAGGACTCTACTAGACATAAACTGTTTTCATACATAATTCCTACATAGGAGATTGTTTCCGCCGGCAGTTTCAGGCAGAAACCCTCTCACGCTTTAAGATAAAGGAAAACGATGTGTAATGAAAACCGGATATAAAAAATGGATTGTCTTTCTTTCAGCAGGGCTTTTGGGAATTCTTGCGGCACTTGCCCTCACATGCGCCTTTTCCGTACGCTCTGTCCAGGGAAATTCCATGGAACCTGCCGTAACAAAAGGTGAGCATGTAATCATCAATAAATTGGCTTATTTCTATGACCAGCCCCGGCAGGGAGATGTGGTGGCTTTTCCATGCAGTGTATACAGTGAAGATGGGGAAGGCAGCACCTTGATTAGGCGGGTGGTGGCCACAGAGGGGGATCAGGTTGAAATCGAGGACGGAGCCTTGTATATCAATGGGGAGCTTTTCGACCGATATGCATCGGATCCGGTGTATATGGAGACGATGGAAAAGGTTACCATCGACAAGGGAAATGTATTCGTGCTCAGTGATAACAGGAGCGCTGTGCTGGACAGCCGGGATCAGGCCGTTGGTCAGTTAAAGATCAGCGAATTGATTGGAAAAGTTTGTTTTAAATAAAATGGATGAGGATTATGAGTGAAAAGAAAGTAGTGGCCAATAATAAGAAGGCCAGACACGATTATTTTATAGAAGAAACTTATGAGGCGGGCATCGTGCTCACGGGCACGGAGATCAAGTCGATCCGCCAGGGAAAAGTAAATATTAAAGAGAGCTATGCCAAAATTGAGGATGGGGAAATGATCATCTATGGCATGCATATCAGTCCCTACGAGCACGGGAATCGCTTTAATGTGGAGCCTCTGCGTCCGCGCAAGCTGCTGTTACATAAGCAGGAAATCCGCAAGCTCATCGGGTACACGACGCTAAAAGGTTTGACATTGGTACCCCTTAGGATGTATATTAATGAAAAGGGGCGGGCAAAGCTGGAAATTGCTGTTGCCCGGGGCAAAAAGGATTATGATAAGCGAAATACCATTGCCAAAAGGGATGCTGACAGAAGAATGCAGCAGGCTATGAGAAAGTAAAGTGAGGTGCTGAAGATGCAGGATTTTTTTAACAAAGCAGGAAAAGCTGCCAAGAATACGGCGAGCAAAGCCGCAGATAAAGCCGGTGATCTGGTCGAGATCGGCAAGCTGAAAACAAAGATCAATTCAGCCAAATCAGAGATTTCCGCAACGGAAAAGAAAATTGGAAAGTATTACTTTGATCAGTATATGGAAGGCGTTGCGGTAGACGGGGCAGTGGGGGCCATGTGCGAGGATATTAAGGCACAGATGGACCTGATCACAGAACTGGAAGAAAAAATAGCAGAAGTGAAAGAAGACTAGTTTAAATCGAACAGATTGTGGTATAATAGAAATAATAAAAAGCGGAGGAATTTTACTCCGCTGCAATTTGGGGATGTCTTTGGTTTCGACGGGGGTAGTGAAGCCGGAGAAGCGAGCCGCAGTTTGCCCAGTCTGCGTTAAAAGGGGCACGTTAAATATAAACGCTAAAAAAACAAACAACAATTTCGCATTAGCAGCGTAGTTCTGCGCGAACGTCAGCCCGAGTTCACCTGTAGGCCCGGAATCTGACGTCAAACATACAGGAAAACTCTATGTGAGCTCCTGGTAGCATAGGGGAACAACAGGATAGCCGATATGCGAGCCTGCTTTTGGGCGCGCATGGAAGCGAACTTTTAAATCAAAAGCTGCGCTCGGAGAAACTCCCGCGGAAGTGCTTTCGGACGCGAGTTCGATTCTCGCCATCTCCACCATCGTATCCACAATCCTGGAGGCATTTGCTTCCGGGATTGTTTGCGTCTATGATTAAATGGATTTCAATACAGTCCTTAAAAACTAATACTT